>JBEBPB010000007.1:0-195934 GCA_040396195.1 Paenibacillus nanensis | reverse complement strand
CTATTTCAGCAAAGAGTTGTAAAAGTAACTTTCGTATCCAGTTTTCAGGGCGCAAGCTCATTATAGAAATGGACAAGTTCTATTTCTATAATGAAATTGTATCTCGGTATTTGGCGATACCGTTTCCTGATCTAACATGTTGCCGAGCATGTTGGATTATACATATCGGCAATTTATGTGGCGGTGTAGCTCAGCTGGCTAGAGCGTACGGTTCATACCCGTGAGGTCGGGGGTTCGATCCCCTTCGCCGCTACCAATATTTTTCTTTTTATTAGATGGAGGCTTAGCTCAGCTGGGAGAGCATCTGCCTTACAAGCAGAGGGTCAGCGGTTCGATCCCGTTAGCCTCCACCATCTAATATGGAGCTGTGGTGTAGAGGCCTAACATGCCTGCCTGTCACGCAGGAGACCGCGGGTTCGAATCCCGTCAGCTCCGCCATTTTAATAAAGTAAGGCTCGGTAGCTCAGTCGGTAGAGCAGAGGACTGAAAATCCTCGTGTCGGCGGTTCGATTCCGTCCCGAGCCACCACTTTATTTCTTGCAAGATCAGGAAGGTTTATGGAGGGCTAGCGAAGTGGCCAAACGCGGGAGACTGTAAATCTCTTCCTTCGGGTTCGGTGGTTCGAATCCATCGCCCTCCACCATTTATTTTATGAGCCATTAGCTCAGTTGGTAGAGCACCTGACTTTTAATCAGGGAGTCGAAGGTTCGAGTCCTTCATGGCTCACCAGTTTTACTGGTATTGAATAGGATTGAAAACTAACGGAAGAGTACAGCTCTTCTTTTTTTGTATATTTGTAGTTGAAAAACCTAGAAAAAGCGTGAAGCAGGCATAAATGCCAACTTCACGCTTTTTGTATTATTGCTTCTTGTATGGAAAATTCAATTAGTTAGCTGCTTGCGCAATTGTAATTCTTGAATAAGCTCTTTCACACTGTTGGCAAGCCGTTCTTCCAGTTCTGCATTAACAGAAAATCTGGTTTCATTGCTCCCATCTTGAATACGCTCAATTTGTGAATCGGTAGCATAAACACTGCTGACATAATGCTTCGCTCCCATTGATGCCAGGACAGGTTTAAGGGAGTAATCAATAGATAGCAAATGTGCTAAAGTACCGCCAATAAATAATGGAGCAATAAGCTTTCCTTCCAGTCCTTTTTGAGGAAGCAAATCGATATAGGATTTAAGTACTCCTGTATAGGAAGCTTTATATACCGGACTGGCGATAATTACAGCAGCAGCTTCTTCTACCATACGATTAGCTTCTGTTATAGCGGGGCTGCC
The DNA here is from genome assembly GCA_040396195.1 of Paenibacillus nanensis. GTDB lineage: Bacteria > Bacillota > Bacilli > Paenibacillales > Paenibacillaceae > Pristimantibacillus > Pristimantibacillus nanensis_A. Next base: position 194,651 of record JBEBPB010000007.1, on the reverse strand, counting down.
AAAACGGGAATGTACCAGATCCTCTGCTGGCAAGGATACTACATTAATTGTTTTTGCATGAAAGCCTGATTCCTCCAGCTTTTTCTGAACATATTGAATCATTCCGTTAAGACGTGAAGCTCCGTTTGGACTTCCAGAAATTATAACAATATCTGACATGTTGTCATTCTCCTTTGATTACCATTCTCAATCAAGAAGGCAAGTATCGGCAGAAATGAAAATTAGCATAATATTAATGACAAACTCTGCAATGCTGACCTTCAGATTGATCAAGCTGTTGTTTCTGACATGACAAGATTGTGCATTACCACTACTTTAATATATGTGCAAGCATTTAATGCGGTGTATACAACAAACAACTACGTCATTTCTTTCACATGCAGCGATGGTGTAATGTTTCTTACTTTTGTTGAGCGTATCACGAATCAGAAATACCGTCAAACAAAATTGAAAATTATACGCTGTTTTCATTAATTATTCTTAAAACATTTTAATGTAAATGCTGAATTTTGGCTATATTAAGAAGAATTATTTTTTGAAGACAGGGGGCAGCTCATATTGTATCTGTTAGGGGCAGTTGTTAGCTTTGCTGTTGTGTATTGGTCTATTCCTCCACTTCGGGAGTTTGCAATTAGAACCGGATTTGTGGATCGCCCAAGTGCCAGGAAAATTCATTCAGCACCCATTCCATTAATGGGAGGAGCAGCTATTTATGCTGGTTGTTTAGTCGCTTTATTACTTGTTGCTGGAATTACACCATTGAGCTTGAGCGTTGTTTTGGGAGGGGCTGTGCTAACATTTGTTGGCCTATGGGATGATGCATGGAAGGCAAAAGGAAAAGAATTTCCTGTTTGGCCGCGCGTTATTTTGTATGGAGGGGCAGCATCTATTCCTTTTTTATTTCATATTAATATAGTTGGAATAACCGATCCGATCTATCAGGAGTATTATATATTTTCTCCATGGCTATCTTGGTTAATGACTACGTTATGGGTATTTGCCTTAATAAATATGCTGAATTTTTTGGATGGCATTGACGGTCTTGCTTCAGGCGTAAGCATTGTGTCATCCATTACTTTATTTATTGCTGCTATTATGCAAGGAAACACGGAAACCGCGGCTCTAGCCATTATTGCAACAGGTGCGGCGATCGGATTTTTACTCCATAATTTTTATCCGGCAAGAATTTTTATGGGCGATGCAGGTGCAACATTTCTTGGGTATATGCTGGCGGTTATAGCTATTCATGGCACATCCAAAAGAGCAACAGCTATTTCGCTTTTAATTCCGTTATTGGCACTCGGATTACCTATTCTAGATACAACATATGTTATGCTGCGCAGATTATTGTCGGGAAAAGGACTGCATCGGGCAGATAATATGCATACCCATCATTTTTTGCTGCGTTGGGGACTGACGCAAGTTCAAGCCGTATCTTTTTTATACTTGGTTGCAGCTATTTTTGCACTGTCGTCCATTATTCTTTTGCTTGTTACAGGCTGAATTGAACTGGTTAATATGGTACAATGACAAACAAAAAGCTTCTGTATATGCAAGAGCGGAGAGTGGAGATAAGCGATGAGCAAGACAGAGTGGATCAATAACTTGCAAACAGTTCTGAATTGTCCCATAGAAATATCTGTAGCTTCGGTTGCCCAATGGAATGAAGTGGCTAAAACTTTTGATTCAGGACATAAGGACAAGGCAGCAATCATGCCTGGAGACTTTTTTTATAATGATAAGAGGATTGTCTTTGTGTGCTCAGTTCAAAACGGACAGGTAGAATGGCTTGAAGTGAGCAGCGATAACCGAACTCGTACTGAGATGCAATTAATCAGTCTTATGATCAGTCAGCTTGCCACAGAGCAACTAATCAAGAAGAAGGACAAGCAGTCCGAAACAGAGGCGCGAGCGGTGCAAATCGGCAATTGGCTGCTTAGCCAGTTGGAGTCGTCGGACCCGATCTACTCCTTGCCAGATCATCTGGTTATGGGCACAAGGATGTACGATGAAATGATTCCGTTTCTGCTCGTACTTGATCAGATGGTAAGCGGTCAGGTGAAATATGCGGAGCTGGAGAAATTGCTTCGTTCATTTTTGGCTGACGACATTGTTGTTATTCCGCTGAAGGAGCAGGAATGGCTTGTCTTTGGACCAGCAGCCTTGCTAAGAGACGATGATGAGGGCTACGATTTGAACGAAGAGGAATCAATCGAGGAAGGATTGGCATCTATCGCTCATGGCTTGCATGAAATGCTTGCAAGCGAGTGGCTTGGGGATTGTCATTTGGCGATTTCTTTACCTGTCACTCCAGCTAATCATATGGTGGAGGCGGTGCAACTGCTTCGTCAGACTGTCAACTTGGGTAGGAAGTTTAATACGCAAAGTTCAATTCATCTGCCATGGCTGCTTCATTTGGAACGAATCGTGTATGCGATTCCAGAGTCACAGCGAGTGAAGTTCTTGGAGCAATCGCTAAAAAGAAGCGACCTCTTTGTAGAACCAGAGATGCTGGCTACATTGGACACCTTTTTTATGCTGGACTGCAATGTTAGCGAGACAGCCAAGCGCTTGTATATTCATCGCAATACATTACTTTATAGATTGGATAAGCTTAAACAGGAGACGGGACTGGATGTAAGACTGTTCAGAGATGCTGTTTTGGTCAAAATGATATTGCTTTTGTACAAAGTTACGAAAAGAAATTAGTTTTTTTGTAAAGTTTGTGCATAGTCATTAGCCCTTCTGTAGGATAAGATAGATTCATATCGAAATCTTGTTTAGGGGGAAACAAAATGGCAGGCGTACGCTTAGAAGGTATTTACAAAAAATATCCAGGTGCTGATAAAGCATCCGTTACTGATGTTAACTTAGATATTAAGGATAAAGAGTTTCTTGTATTGGTAGGACCGTCAGGTTGCGGAAAGTCTACAACTCTTCGTATGATTGCAGGTCTTGAAGAAATCTCGGAAGGTAAATTATTTATCGGCGATCGTCTTGTTAATGATGTGGCTCCTAAAGACCGCGACATTGCGATGGTTTTCCAATCATACGCTTTGTATCCGCATATGAACGTTTATCAAAACATGGCGTTTGGTCTAAAACTTCGTAAATTCAAAAAAGCAGATATCGACAAGCGTGTTCGTGAAGCTGCTAAAATTCTAGATATCGAGCATTTGCTGGATCGTAAGCCTAAGGCTTTGTCCGGTGGTCAGCGTCAGCGTGTTGCTCTAGGACGTGCGATCGTTCGTGAGCCTCAAGTTTTCTTGATGGACGAACCGCTTTCCAACTTGGATGCTAAACTTCGCGGCCAGATGCGTGCTGAGATCAGTAAGTTGACTAAGCGTCTTGAAACTACAACTATCTATGTAACGCATGACCAAATCGAGGCTATGACAATGGGTGACCGTATCGTTGTTATGAAGGACGGCTTCATTCAACAAACGGCTTCTCCAGAAGAGCTGTATAACCATCCGGTTAACATATTCGTTGCAGGCTTTATCGGTGCTCCTTCTATGAACTTCATCAAAGGTACTTTGAGCGAGCAAGGCGGTGCAGTTCACTTTAAAACTACTGCTGTAGACGTAGTAGTTCCAGAAGGACGCGCAGCTGTACTTCGTTCCAAAGGCTATATCGGTAAAGAGGTTGTTCTTGGTATTCGTCCAGAGGATTTGCATGAGGAGCCAGTATTCCTTGAAGCATCTCCAAACACAATCGTTAACGCTAACGTTGAGGTTGCTGAGAACCTTGGTCACGAAATGTACCTATACCTAAATGGTATCGGCAACGAGTCTGTTATTGCTCGTGTAGATGGTCGTTCCACTATCCGTGACGGCGCAACCGTGAAACTTGCTCTTGATATGAACAAATCGCATTTGTTCGATGTTGAGACTGAGCTTAACATTTTTGAACAAAAATAATTGATTTTAAGTAGAAGGCTGTTGGAGTTATCTCCAGCAGCTTTTTTTATTGAATAATAATGAAAGAACCGGAACATGTTTGGGCAGAAAGATTGCGTTTGAAGCTTTTTTCATTTACGATGAAGAGACTGGATAATTTTGATCATACTAGATATAGGGATCGGTTTTAATCTGAAGGAGGCCTCAGCAGTGTCAAGAAAAAAAGTTAAAGTGTCTGAATTGGCCAAACATTTTCAATTGGAAATATTAGCAGGCGATGAAGGGCTGAAGCGTATCATTACGGTTGATGACCTTTACCGTCCAGGTTTGGAGATGGCAGGCTATTTCCATTATCATCCAAGCGAGCGGGTACAGCTGCTCGGTAGAACGGAAGTATCCTTTCTAAATATGCTGGACAGCGAAGACAGAAAAAATCGAATGGAACGGCTTTGTCATGAGGATACACCATGTATTATTTTGACAAGAGGGCTTGAAGCTCCCAAAGAGCTGCTGGATCAGGCGAACGCAACTGGTGTGCCAGTGCTGCGCAGTAATGTTGCGACTACCATACTTTCCAGTCGAATAACTGGTTTTTTGGAACATAAATTGGCGCCCACTGCGACCATTCATGGCGTACTGGTTGATGTGTACGGAATCGGCATATTAATTACCGGAGGCAGCGGCATAGGCAAAAGTGAGACTGCTCTTGAGCTAGTGAAGCGCGGCCATCGACTAGTTGCTGATGATGCTGTCGAAATCAGGCAAACCTCTGATGGGCATTTGCACGGGAATGCTCCGGAACTGATTCGTCATTTGCTTGAAATACGTGGATTGGGCATTATTAATGTGATGACACTGTTTGGTGCGGGAGCAGTTCGTACCCAAAAGCGTATCGGGCTAGTCATTAAATTAGAAAATTGGCAGCAGGACAAACAATATGACCGTCTTGGACTTGATGAAGAGAAAACCAAAATAATCGATACAGACGTACCATTAGTAACTGTTCCTGTAAGACCTGGACGTAACTTGGCTGTTATTATTGAAGTGGGTGCGATGAATTTCAGGTTGAAGCGTATGGGCTTTAATGCCGCTTTGCAATTCACGAATAAACTGACAGAAACTATATCTGATGATATGGACGATTATGATTAATAATTGAGCAGGTATGAAACTGAGCAGGTATGAAACCAAAAAAGATTATTCCAAGGCGAGCAGCTTTCATGGCTGCTTGTCTATGCCTTACACGCAGGGAGATGATTGAAAAATATGTTCAACGTAGCGATTGAATCAACAGCACTTGATCTTGGGTTTATTAAAGTGCAGTGGTACGGTATTATATTGGGGCTTGGTGCCTTGGCAGGTCTGCTAATTGCTGTACAGGAAGGAAAGCGCTTCGGTATTAAACCAGATTTCTTTATGGATCTGTTATTGTTCGGAGCCCCATCTGCTATTATTGCAGCACGTATTTATTATGTTGCTTTCAAGTGGGATGATTACAAGAATGATTTTTGGAGTGTATTCAAAATATGGGAGGGCGGCATTGCGATTTACGGAGCCATTATTGGTGCGTTTATTTGCGGTATTATATACTCCCGATACAAAGGCTACAGTTTTTGGAGAATTGTAGATATTTGTGTACCTGGATTGCTTGCAGGTCAAATGATTGGACGCTGGGGCAACTTTATGAACCAGGAGGCTTACGGTGCGCCGGTTGAGGAATCGTTTTTGCGAGGGACCTTGCATCTGCCTAATTTTATAGTTGAGAATATGTTTATTGTGGATCCTGCCATACCAGAGGGAGCATTTCGCCATCCGGCTTTCTTGTATGAATCTTTGTGGAGTTTGGTTGGACTAGCTATTTTGTTTATTTTGCGTCGTCAAAAGTTTTTGCGCACAGGGGAATTAATGGCTTCTTATTTTATATGGTATTCAATCGGAAGATTCTTTATTGAAGCGTTGCGTATTGACAGTCTTGCCTTTATGGGACCGAAATGGATCGAATCGATTATGGATGTGCTGTGGTCACCAATGACGCTAGTGTTCACTCAGGGATATTTGGACCCGGCATATGGCAATATTAGAATTTCTCAAGCATTAGCTTTAGTGCTAATTATAGCGGCGATTATTTTTATTATTGTCCGTCGTGCCAAAGGCTGGGCAAACACTTTTTATAATGATCCGATTATATGCACTAAGCCTGAGCTTGAAGCAGCCGCTTCTGAGTCAAGCATTGCTGAGAAAAAGCAAGATGATCCTAAGGAGTAATAAGGTCGGAATTGGCAAGCAACATTTAGTTTATAATAGTCGGCACAGGCTAGTGTACCAATATTGGCTGAGCCTAAGACAGCCAGTGTGAATAGTGCTAAAGGAGCCGGGTATGAAAAAAAACGAGATACGAACCGTATTGTTTGATTTGGACGGAACGATTATTGATACAAATGAATTGATTATCGTTTCCTTCTTGGAAGCTTTGCGGGGCACTGTTCCTGATGGATTCGGCAGAGAGCAGATTATACCGCATATGGGCAAGACATTAACGAGTCAAATGCAGCAGTTTGCAGGGCGAGAAGATGTAGCGGATTTGGTACAGGCATATCGCGAAGTTAACTATCGTTTGCATGATGAGTATGTTTTATTGTTCTCACAAGTTGATGAAGTAATGAAGAAGTTGAAAGAGCACGGTTATAAGATCGGTATTGTGACTACAAAAATGAGGCAGTCTACTGAACGAAGCCTTCGTTTTACAGGTATTGCTGATTATTGTGATGTTATCGTCACACTGGATGATGTCGAGTATGCAAAGCCGCATCCGGAACCGGTAGAGAAGGCGATGAGAGCTTTAGGGGCAGCGCCTGGAACAGCCTTGATGGTTGGAGATAGTACAATGGATATAGAATCAGCTCTGGCTGCAGGAGCAGTTGCTGCTGGTGTAGCCTGGTCGTTGAAGGGGGAAGAGCTTCTTCGCCAGGCTGGTGCGCAGCATATATTGCATCATATACATGATATATACACGATAGTCGGATTGGAGTGAGCTTGCTGTGCGCAATGTGGAACGCTATCCTGTTGAAGGATCCAATTCGTTATGGCAAGTGTACCGAACCGTCAGCCGTCTAAAAGCTGTCTGGAATTTTATTTGGATTCAGGCAGCCAGATATTGTCCGTCGCTTGCATGGAAGAACGCGATCTATAGACGTGCGCTTGGAATGAAGGTTGGCAAGCAGACTGCTTTTGCTTTAATGGTCATGGTTGATTTGTTTTTTCCAGAACGGATTACTGTTGGAGACAATTCGATTATTGGCTATAATACAACGATATTGACACATGAATATTTGATAAAAGAGTATCGACTTGGCGATGTGAAAATTGGCTCTAATGTCATGATCGGAGCAAATACAACCATCTTGCCTGGTGTTACAATTGGAGACAACGCAGTTATTGCAGCGGGAACTGTTGTTTATAAGGACGTTGCGGCAGGTGAATTTGTTGGGGGTAACCCGATGCGAGCGATAGATCGTCATAAGAACAACTCATAGATTCAGTTTAAGAAATAACGGTATTCGCGATTTGGAGGAAGCAGGAGCTTTCCATCCAAAAAGCGACCGTTATTTCTTTGTGTGGAGCGAGGACGAGATACTGCTATCAAGTTGACGCATCAAGCAGTTTCATGGTAGTATAACAAATATCTTTATTTTGTTAGCATGCTAACAAGGTAACACTTTAATACATTGAAGTAATGGTGGGTGACTATAGATGAGCAAGCCAAAAATGTTTGAAAAACCAATAGGATTAACGGATTATTTGCCTGGTGCGGTGCAAAAGCTTCGCTATATCGAAAATCAGGTGCTAAATTGCATGCAAGGCTGGGGTTATGATCAAATCATTACTCCGTCTATGGAGTATTATGACACTGTAGGTACGGCAAGTACAACATCAGACCAGAAACTGTTCAAGCTGCTTAATAATAAGGGGACATCGATGGTGCTTCGCTCGGATATGACCGGTCCGATTGCGCGAGTGGTATCCTCCTTGCTGAAAGAGACGAAGTTTCCAATTCGTCTTTCTTATCATGCTAATGTGTTTCGCTCGATCGAGGAGGAAGCTGGTAGAGAGGCGGAATTTTTCCAGACGGGTGTAGAACTTATTGGAGATGCTTCAGCTGAAGCCGATGCTGAAGTTATTGCACTGGCGATTGCTTCATTAAAGGCTGCTGGCATTGATCGATTTAAGGTTGCAGTAGGGCATGTTGGGTTTCTCAACAGCTTGTTCGCATCGGCGCTTAGCGATCAGCCGCAAGCTCAGGAAAGCTTGAAGCAGAAGCTGCTTACCCGTGATTATGTTGGTTATCGCGAGCAGCTAGAGAAGTTGACTGTTGATGCTCAGCTCAGACAAGAGCTGGAAAGTATATTGCGCCTGCGCGGCGGACAGGAGATTTGCAATAAGGCGCTTGGAATTAGCAAGGATGAGACGGCGCGCGCAGCAATAGATCATTTGTGTGATGTATGGGAAGTGCTTGGGGCTTATGGTGTACAGGAGCATGTTCTAATCGATCTAACAATGATTGGTGATTTCACTTATTATACAGGAATGACTTTTGAAGGTTATGCGGCGGATCTTGGCTTCCCGGTAGTAAGCGGTGGTCGCTACGATAATTTGCTTACTCAATTCGGCAGACCTGCACCGGCAACCGGATTTGCATTGAAAACGACGAGGTTGCTAGAGCTAATAGAAGCGCGAGCAAATGATGAGCCTTCACGCATACTTGTTGTTTTTGATGAGCCAGGCAGAGAAGCAGCGCTTGCCAAAGCGCAGGAGCTCCGTTTGGAAGGTTTGTCGGTTATTACTGAGCGTGCAGAAACAGTTCCAGCCGCGTTGCTAGAGAAGAGCGGTTCGGGGCAGGCTGTCGACTATAAAGGAAAGAGCTTTGCATCTGTTCTAGCATTTGCAGCTCAAAAGGCTTAAGGGAGGCAACGGGTAATGGGCAGTGTAAAGGAAATTTTGAAGGTAGCTATGCCTAAAGGACGGATTTACAAGCAAGCATCTAAGTTGTTTCGCGAAGCAGGTATTCCGATCCCTACCGATTATGATGATACAAGAAAGCTTATTATTGAACTTCCCGAAGCCAATATGGAGTTTATAATGGCTAAACCGGTAGATGTGCCTACTTATGTGGAGTATGGCGCGGCTGATATCGGGATTGTCGGCAAGGATGTGCTGGTTGAGGAGAAAAAAGATGTTTACGAACTGCTGGATCTCGAAATAGCCAGATGCCGAATGTCAGTCATTGGTTTGCCGGATTGGAAGCCAACGATGAATCCGCGTGTTGCAACCAAATATCCGAACGCTGCTTCTGCATACTTCAGAGAGCAAGGGCAGCAGGTTGAAGTTATCAAGCTGAACGGGTCAATTGAATTGGCGCCTCTTATCGGCTTGGCTGACCGGATTGTTGATATGGTGGAAACAGGACAAACTTTGCGGGAGAACGGATTGGTAGAGCAACAGGAAATCTTTGAAATTACTAGCCGCTTGATTGCCAACCGGGTTAGCTATCGTTTGAAAAACGATAGTATCCAATCGTTATGCGACAAGCTGCAGGCGACTATTCAAGCTAAGAAATAATTATATATATGTTTATATATGGTGAAAAGTCAAGAAGAAGGGAGCGGGACTAATGAGAGTGATGCGCGCAGAGCAGTTTGGCATAAAGCGTGAAGTGGAGTATGGCAGCCCGGAACAAAATGCAGCAGCTGCTCAAATTGTTGCTGATGTAAAGGAGCAGGGCGATAAGGCTTTATTTGCTTATACCAAGGAATTTGATCATGCGGATGTTACTGCGGATAGTGTAAGAGTAACAGCTGCAGAAATTCAAGCGGCTTATAGCCTGGTGGATCAAGAGTTTCTTGTTGCAATTCGTGAAGCTGCAGCAAATATTCGCAAGTTTCATGAAAAGCAAATGCGTAATTCATGGATCGATATGGAGCAGGACGGCACAATGCTGGGGCAAATTTTGCGCCCTTTGAAGCGGGTTGGCGTATATGTACCTGGCGGAAAGGCGGCATATCCCTCCTCTGTATTAATGAACGTTATTCCGGCTCAAGTAGCCGGCGTGCCGGAAATTGTTATGGTCACACCGCCAACTACCGGAGGAAAAGAAGGTATTGATCCGTTTATTCTGGTTGCAGCGGCAGAATCAGGAGTAAAGGAGATGTACCGTGTTGGCGGAGCACAGGCTATTGCAGCATTAGCATACGGTACTGACTCGATTGCCCCAGTAGATAAAATCTGCGGACCTGGAAATATCTATGTTGCACTTGCCAAGCGTACAGTTTATGGCGTGGTTGATATTGATAGTATTGCAGGACCGAGTGAGATTGTAGTGCTGGCTGATGACAGCGCGGTACCGGCATATGTCGCGGCGGATTTATTATCACAGGCGGAGCATGATGAGATGGCATCGGCTATTTTGGTCACACCTTCTGAGACGCTTGCCAATGCAGTTGCAGCAGAAGTAGAGAAGCAATTGCAGCAGCTTCCGCGTAAGGATACAGCTAGGCTGTCCATTGACCAGTATGGAGCAGTGCTCTTGGTTGACTCTATTAAACAAGGCATAGACATTGTTAATCAGTTGGCTCCCGAGCATTTGGAAATTATGACTGAGGACCCGATGAGCCTGCTTGGAGCGATAGAAAATGCGGGAGCAATATTTATTGGTCCATACAGCTCAGAGCCGGTTGGGGATTATTTTGCAGGTCCCAACCATATTATCCCTACAAATGGAACGGCAAGATTTTCTTCTCCTGTAAATGTGGATGATTTCTTGAAGAAATCAAGCCTAATATATTATAGTAAGGAAGCATTGATGCGCAACGGAGACAAAATAATGACTCTGGCTCGTCACGAGGGGCTCGAGGGGCATGCCAGAGCGGTTGAGTTGAGGCTAGAAGAGCGTAACCAATAACAGCAGACGAATATAGCCTATTGATTCGCTGGAATCTGGAGCCTTCATGAGCAGGGCAGCTCCAGTTATTGGGCTCCCCTATTCGGCTGTTAAATTAAGATACAGGAATGCTTGAAGAGGTTGAAAATTCTGTAACTGTTATCGGACCATATTTTATAAGAAGGCGGGTTGTTTACGAATGACTGAAAAGTTGGAGCGCAGAGCATCTGTTTCCAGAACGACGAGTGAAACGGATATTAAGCTTGCTTTTAATTTGGACGGCTCAGGCGAGACTAAGCTTGATACTGATGTACCGTTTATGAATCATATGATGGATTTATTTGCTAAGCACGGTCAATTTGACCTGCAAGTGGATGCCAATGGAGATGTAGATATCGATGATCACCATACGGTTGAGGATATCGGTATTTGTCTTGGTCAAACGGTTCGTGAGTCGCTGGGCGACAAGAAGGGAATTAAGCGTTATGCAAGTGTATTCGTTCCTATGGATGAAGCATTGGCGCAAGTTATAATTGATGTAAGCAATCGTCCGCATCTGGAATATCGTGCGGAGTATCCTTCTGCGCATGTGGGCAGCTTTACGACGGAATTGGTGCATGAGTTTCTGTGGAAGTTTGCTTTGGAGGCTCGTGTAACGCTTCATGTCATTGTACATTATGGGAAAAATACACATCATATGATCGAAGCTGTATTCAAAGCGCTGGGCAGAGCTTTGGATGAAGCGACTATGATTGATCCGCGCGTTAAAGGCGTGCCTTCTACGAAAGGCTTGCTGTAAGATGATTGCCATAATTGATTATGGCATGGGGAATTTGCAAAGTGTCAGCTCAGCCGTCGAAAGGCTGGGCTTTGTCGCCCGAATAACAGCTGATGAAGCGGAAATTGCAAGCGCGGACGCTGCGATTTTACCAGGGGTTGGCGCCTTTGGCGATGCAATTCGCAATTTGCAGCAAACGGGACTCGATCAAGCTGTCAAGCGTTTTGCTGCCTCCGGCAAGCCGCTGCTCGGCATTTGCCTTGGTATGCAGTTATTATTTAGCGAAAGCGAAGAGTATGGACATCATAAAGGGTTGCAACTATTGCCCGGGAAAGTGATTAAGTTTGCGGGCGAATTCAAAATCCCGCATATTGGCTGGAATCGTCTGCAGCTTCATCGTCAAGGGCTGCCGTTATTTGAGGGTATTGCTGATGGTGAGGATTTTGTTTATTTTGTTCATTCTTTTCATGTGTTGCCGGAGCGATCAGATGATTTATTGGCGACGACAGACTACTATGGACAAGTTACTGCGATTACAGGTCGGAATAATGTAACGGGAATGCAATTTCATCCGGAAAAAAGCGGTGCTGCGGGTATGCAGTTGTTGCGGAATTTTTTGAATGAGACCAAGAAGCAATAGAAGATGCTCTGGGAAAGATTGAATTGATAAATTGAAACGATAAATTTTGAATGCATATGAATGCTAACCAGGGAGTGAAGAGAATGCTGGCAAAACGTATTATTCCATGTTTGGATGTAAAGGATGGACGAGTGGTAAAGGGTGTGAATTTCGTTAATTTGCGAGATGCTGGAGACCCTGTTGAACTTGCTGCAGCTTATGATAAGGAAGGAGCCGACGAGCTTGTTTTCCTTGATATTTCAGCAACCGTTGAAGGACGTGCAACAATGCTGGAAGTTGTTAAGCGGACAGCAAGCGAGGTAACGATTCCGTTTACGGTTGGCGGGGGCATCTCTTCTGTCGAGGATATGAAAAATTTACTTCGTGCTGGAGCAGACAAAATCGGCATAAATTCAGCTGCAGTCAAAAATCCATCGCTTGTTGAAGAAGGCGCACGCACTTTTGGTTCGCAATGTATCGTGGTAGCTATTGACGCTCGCTACAGTGATGAGTTGAAGGATTGGGAAGTATATACGCATGGCGGTCGTCAAGGGACCGGCAAGTCGGCTATTGAATGGGCGAAGGAAGTGGAGCGTCTTGGCGCCGGCGAACTGCTCGTGACCAGTATGGATGCCGACGGTACAAAGGACGGTTTTGATGTGGAATTGACTCGTGCGATTAGCGATGCAGTCAACATTCCGGTAATCGCATCTGGCGGAGCGGGGAAGATTGAGCATTTCTCTGAAGTTTTTGAAGAAGGTCATGCTGATGCTGGTCTTGCCGCTACCATATTCCACTATAAGGAAATGACGATTGCCGAGGTAAAAGCCGACCTGCAAAAGAAAGGAATCGAGGTGCGCTAAATGTCAGCCTGGATAGATGAAATAAAGTGGGATGCTTCAGGACTAGTGCCGGCTATTGTTCAAGATGCGCAAAGCAAGGAAGTGCTGATGCTGGCGTATATGAGTAAGGAGTCGTTGCAAAAAACGGTCGCAAGCGGGATGACCTGGTTTTGGAGCCGTTCGCGCAATGAACTTTGGAATAAGGGAGCAACGAGTGGACATACTCAGAAAGTTGCAGCTTTGTCCTATGATTGTGATGCAGATACTTTACTGGTGCTGGTAGAGCAGAAGGGACCTGCTTGTCACACCGGATCGTATAGCTGCTTTACAAACGAGATTAAGATCGAGAGGGAAGAGGGGGCTGCCAGTGCGGTTGCAGCTTGTGAAAGCTCTGAACGCTTTGCTATGCTTGGCAAGGTGGAACAAGCGATTGCAGAGCGTGATGCTGAGCGTCCGGAAGGTTCATATACCTCTTACTTATTCAATAAAGGTCTGGATAAAATATTGAAAAAGATTGGCGAGGAAGCTGCCGAGGTTATCATTGCTGCAAAGAACGATGATAATGATGAATTGCGCAGTGAAGCCAGCGACCTGATTTTTCATTTGATGGTGCTGCTCCGCGAGCGCGGTTTGCCACTGGATGCGCTTATGCAGGAGTTAGAGGAACGCTACGGTAAACCCACTACAAATAAGATGAGATAAGCTTCGTCATATGATTGTCGAAAAATAAATAGATTTGTTTTTTGAAAATTCGTAAATTCAATGTATAATAAGACGAGTAGCTTGAAATTAATTGGTTGAAACGCTCAGGAGGGTATCATGTTAAGCGACAAGGTGCGTATATTTTCAGGATCGTCAAATCCGGTTTTGGCTCAAAAAATCAGTGATGAGCTTGGCCTTTCATTAGGGGCGATCAAGCTGTCCCGCTTTAAAAGCGGGGAGATTTATGTTCACTACGAGGAAACTATTCGGAATTGCGATGTATTTCTTGTGCAGTCTTTCTCGCATCCGATCAACGAGCATTTTGTCGAATTGCTTGTTATGATTGATGCAGCGAAGCGCGCATCTGCACGTACAGTCAATGTTATTATGCCATATTACGGTTATGCGCGTCAGGAGCGGAAAGCCGCGCCACGCGAGCCGATTTCAGCGAAAATGCTGGCCGACGTACTTACTACTGTAGGAGCTAACCGCGTAATGACGATTGATTTGCATGCGCCAGCTATTCAAGGCTTCTTTAATATTCCAGTCGATCATCTGACAGCGCTGGATTTGCTAAGCGACTATCTTAAATCGAAAGATATTAAAAACCCGGTTGTTGTATCGCCGGATGCCGGACGTGCATCAACTGCAGAGAAGCTTGCTAACTATTTGGATACTTCTTTTGCTATTATGATAAAAAAACGCCCTGCGCATAATGAGTCCTCAATTACTCATGTAATTGGCGATGTTGAAGGTCAGACGCCAATCATTATCGAGGATATGATTGATACTGGCTCAACGATTGTAAATGTAGTTCAAAGCTTGAAGGAACGCGGTGCTGAGGATGTCTATGTTTGTGCTACGCATCCAGTGTTCTCAAATGCAGCCATTGAGCGGCTAGACCATCCTAATATTAGAGAAGTAATTATTACCGATACTATTCCATTGCCGGAAACAACTCCGGATCGATTCAAAATTTTATCCGTCGCGCCATTATTGGCAGAAGCGACAAAAATTATTTTGGACGGCGGCTCGATTAGCACGTTGTTTAAAAACAGAGGCGTTTAAAGCTACTGCAGCACTTGCCCGCGAATAGCAGGCTAACTGTTAGTGAGAAGTGCCGATTGAAAGCTGCGAGTGGAAGAAGCTTGAGCTGTGGTTGGTTGTTGGTAACTGCTATTAGAGGCTGTCAATGAAAGATGCGGTTCAGGAAGATCAGTGAAGTGAAGGCTGATTTTCTTGAACCGCTTTTTATTTTCAGTAGATTGAAGCCTTAGTAGCTCAAGCTAAGTGATTAATGGTTCACCTACGCCTGCCAGCGCTTTCCATGAGGGTATGGATTACAAGGAAGGTTTGTTTTCGTCGTTCTAAAAGGTTGCCACGAGACTGTCGATTAACACTGTAACAACTTAGCTGTAAAATTGAATCGTCACTACATACAAAGACGGACGCTATCGCTTCTCCAGTTCCATTCTTGCTTTCCGTGAGCTTTACTTTTTAACGGTTGCTCTGGTGCTATTTCATCATTTCGAGTAGTTTTCGGCGTTTTTTCCACAAATAGGCGCTGACAAAACCGTTAGTCTGCATAAAGTTGCTTTTTAGCTCAATTAGTCGCTGTGGCAACCGTAAGAGTGTTTAGCAAAGTAGCTACTCCACACCGCCCGAGCCTTGTGGCAACTACTGTGACTTAAATCTGTAAAACTGTGATGCTAATTACAGCGTTAATGACTACTGTAGTGTGATACTGATATCATTATTGTCGCAGTTTGTGGCTTGGTTGCAGGTGATTAGAGGGTGGAAGGTATGATAGAGGAGACCACATATTATTTTACAGTTAGCATTTGCTCATAATTGTTGCTCTGGTACCCGTTGAAGCTTTGCTATGTTATAATTGGATTAAGCGGAATGAGGGAGGTGCCTTTAGTATTGGCAGGAAAAAAACACGTTGCGCTTAACAATTCAACAAATGTAATACCTGTGCAGTGGGACGCTACGTATTTTTTTGAACGAGCCGTTCGTTCGCTTGACCGGTATCATTATGAGAAGGCGCTGAAATACTTCAGACGCGCTGTTGAATATGAGCCGGAAAATCCGGTGAATCACTGCAATACAGCAGGTATTTTATCGGAGATGGGCCGTTATGAGGAATCCAACCGAATATTAAGCTGGATCATTAACGAGCTGGATCCGTCTATGACTGAATGTCATTTCTATATGGCGAACAATTTTGCTAATATGGATATGTTTTTGGAGGCGGAATCATCGCTTGTCGAATATTTGCAGGAAGACCCGGAGGGTCATTATTTGAGTGAAGCCGAAGAGATGATGGAGCTTTTGCAATCAGAGCTGGAAAGACCTGCGAGGCTGACGAAGATAAAAGCAAGAGGCGGTCTTGCCGAGCATGATCGGGCTCGTTATTTGCTTGAAGAAGGCAAGTTCAACGAGGCTGTACGCATGTTGGAGCAAATTGCGGAGGAGCACCCGGAATTTTATGCTGCCCGCAATAATTTGGCGCTTGCCTATTATTATATGGGATTATTCAGCAAGGCTCTTGAGACAGTGGAGGAAGTTTTGAAGCTGGACGCGGGCAATATGCATGCTTTGTGTAATTTGGCTATTTTTTATCAGCATAAAGGCGAGCTGGATCAATTGCTGCCGCTTATGGAAAGGCTATGCAAGGTGGAGCCGTTTCATGAAGAGCATTTGTTCAAGCTTGCTACGACGATGGGAATACTGGGCAGACATGAGACGGCTCACCGGCATTTTTATCGCTTGCTTAAGCATCCTGATTTTAATCATGATCCATGTTTATATCACTATGCCGCTGTTGCTGCTTGCAATATTGGACGCTTTACTGAAGCAGAGAAGCTATGGAAGCAAACAATGAAGCTTGATCCAGCCTCAGTCATTCCAGGTTATTATCTGGAACAGTTGTCTTTGGTCAGGTCAGGGGTGCATAAGGAAGCGCTCAGCTATCATTATCACTTGCCGTTTGAGGAGCAGTTCAAGCAATGGGAGCAGTCAGCAGAAGGAATACCTGAGCATATAAAGACGGATCCATTTGTCCGATCCTCGTTCTTTTGGGCGCTTCGTCATGGAGATATGAATACGAAGCTTCAAGTGCTGCAGGCGTTTGGCATGATTGGTGATGAAGAGGTGCAGGAGGTTATTCGCGACTTTCTGCTTGAAGCAAACGAGGATGATTACTTAAAGAAGATTGCCTTGTTTGTGTTGCGTACGCTAGGCGTTCAAGAACCGCTAAAGGTTGTGTTGGGCGGGAAAGAAATTATAACAGGTCCGAACCGGCTGCCTTCTATGCTTCCGATATGGGAGGACAAGTGGGAGGAAGTTTCGCAGCTTGCTATGGCTGGCATGGACGGCCGTTATGATTTGGTGCAGCAGCATGATATGATGACATTATGGGTAGAGTTTCTGTCAAAGCTGTATCCGGACATACCTAAATTGCAAAAACCGGAAGGTTGGGCAGGCGCGCTAGAATATTGGACGGCGAAGATGCATAACAAAGCAGTATCTTATCATGAGGTATCACTTCGTTATGATGTATCCATCTCGACGGTCAGCAAGCATGCCAAGCTGATTGAGGAAGTGTGCGGTATTAAAGCGAAGATGGAATCTGTAAATTCGGTATTTGCCTCACATGAGCTTGCTCATCACGAGGAATAATAAATGATAACTATACGCATGAGGTGAAGAAGATGTACAAATCGATTATTGTTGGTACTGGACCTGCTGGTCTTACAGCTGCTATTTACTTGGCGCGCGCTAATATGAACCCGCTTATTATTGAAGGCCCTGAGCCTGGCGGTCAGTTGACTACTACGACAGATGTAGAGAACTTCCCTGGATTTCCTGAAGGCATTCTTGGTCCTGAATTGATGGATAATATGCGCAAGCAGGCAGAACGATTCGGCGCTAAGTTTATTACTGGCTGGGTGAACAGTGTCGATCTTTCAGAGCGTCCTTTTAAGCTGCAAGTAGAAGGTCACGGTGAAATTATTGGCGAAACACTTATTATTTCTACTGGAGCATCTGCGAAATATCTTGGTATTCCGGGAGAGAAGGAAAATGTCGGAAACGGCGTGAGCACATGTGCAACTTGTGACGGATTTTTCTTCCGCGGCAAGAAAATTATCGTAATCGGTGGAGGAGACTCTGCGATGGAGGAAGCGAATTTCTTGACGAAGTTTGCATCTAATGTCGAAATCGTGAACCGTCGTGATGAGCTTCGCGCATCGAAAATTATGCAGGATCGTGCTCGTGCAAATGAGAAGATCAGCTGGAGCCTGAATCGTACACCTGTGGAAGTTGTCACATCAGGAATGGGTGTAACTGGTTTGAAAGTGAAAAACAATGCTACAGGCGAAGAGGAAATTATTGAGACAGACGGCGTTTTCGTAGCTATCGGGCATACACCTAACACGAAATTCCTAGCTGGACAAATTGATACAGATGAGGTTGGCTACATTACTGTAAAACCTGGATCATCAGAAACCAATATTGCCGGTGTGTTTGCTTGTGGCGACGTACAGGACAACAAGTACCGTCAAGCTATAACAGCAGCAGGAAGCGGCTGTATGGCGGCGCTTGATTGCGAGAGATTTTTGGAGAGTCAATAATTCCAGAATAATGGACTAATCAGCGTCTCTGATATGGAAAAAGCTATACCTGCAGCAAGTAAATAACGGTATAGCTTTTTTCTATGACAGGCCTGTGGCACATGCCGTTTATCCTTGACCGAAGCCTGCGGAGCGCTTATAGTTGGAACAGAGAACTTTAACTTTATTGATGAGGTGGATATGTAATGTCTGAGAAGATTTACGTTGGAGTCGATGTTGGAGGTACTTCGATCAAAACAGGCGTTTGCGACGGAGCTGGACAACTTCTGCACACATATGAAGGACCAACGGAAACGGGTAAAGGAACGGACACTATCCTGCATAATATTGCGAGCTATGCGCGGACAGTTGTACAAGATGCTGGTTTAAACTGGGATGATGTTGAAGGGGTCGGTGTCGGTATTGCCGGTTTTTTGGACATTCCTAACGGCATTGTGAAATACTCCGCGAATTTAAATATTGTAGATACAAATTTGAAGCAGTTTTTGGAGAATGAGCTGCAAAAAACGATCAAAATTAATAACGATGCGAACGTAGCTGCTTTGGGTGAAGTATGGGCAGGAGCGGGCAAAGGGCTTGATCACTGCGTATGCTACACGCTTGGTACAGGTGTGGGCGGCGGTATTATTATTGATGGTAAAATTGTTGAAGGCTTCAGAGGTATGGCAGGCGAGCTTGGACATATCGCGATCGTACCGGATTTGGAAGCGATACAATGCGGATGCGGCAAGATGGGTTGTCTGGAGTCGGTATCCTCTGCAACTGGCATTATTCGCATGGCGAAGGATGCTGTTGAGCGTGGAGATCGCACTACTTTGTCACAAGTAGAAGATATAATGGCGAAAGATGTGTTTGATGCAGCTAAAGCAGGCGATGAGGTGGCTGCGCGCATTGTAAGCCGTGCAGCTTATTATTTGGGCAAATCGATGGCAATGGTATCGATTGTGCTTAATCCGGAATGCTTTATTATTGGCGGCGGTGTCTCCAAGGCTGGAGATTTCTTGTTCGACCAAATCCGTGAGGTTTATGAAAAGCATGCTCTTGATCTGGCAAAAGAAGGCGTTAGCATTGTGCCGGCAATTTTGGGCAATAACGCCGGTGTTGTTGGAGCAGCAGGTCTTATCTTAAGAGGATAGCAGGTGTTTTCATGGAAACGACAGCAACTATGGCGAAGCTTGTTATTATTACAGGCATGTCTGGAGCGGGCAAGACAATTGCTGTCCAGAGCCTTGAAGATTTAGGTTTTTTCTGCGTGGACAATTTGCCGCCTGTACTAATTCCAAAGTTTGCGGAATTAATTGAACAGTCGAATGGTAAAATAGGAAAAGTAGCACTCGTAATCGACTTGAGAGGCAGAGAGTTTTTCACTGCCCTATCGGAGTCTCTAACATTTATTAAACAGCATAGCACGATTAGCTGCGAAATATTGTTTTTGGATGCTACTGATGATGTTCTTGTACAGCGCTACAAGGAAAGCAGACGCAGACATCCGCTTGCGCAAGATGGCATGCCGCTGGAAGGCATTCATCAAGAAAGACGCATGCTGGAGGATTTGAAGGGATCAGCTTCTCAAGTGATTGATACGAGCAAGCTGAAGCCGCTGCAGCTAAAGGAACGGATTATTTCTCGCTTTACGAATATGGAGCAAGACAGTCTTTCGATCAACGTAACTTCTTTTGGCTTCAAGTACGGCTCACCGATTGATGCAGACTTGATTTTCGATGTTCGTTTCCTGCCTAATCCGCACTATATCGATCAGCTTCGTCCTCAGACAGGACAGCATCCCGATGTTTATGATTATGTTATGAAGTGGCCAGAGACACAGCAATTTCTAACTAAGCTGGTAGATATGCTGCAGTTTCTTATTCCATTGTATCGCAAGGAAGGGAAGAGCCAAATTGTAATCGGCATCGGGTGCACCGGCGGCAAGCATCGTTCTGTAGCAGTTGCAGAATATCTTGGTCGCATTTTGGGGAGCAGCGATACTGAGCGTGTCCGTATAAGCCATCGCGATAGCGATCGCGATAAGCATTAATGAAGGGGGGACACCAGGATTAGGGAGAATGTTTCCGAGCAACCGAAAATTGTCGTCATTGGCGGAGGAACGGGATTATCTGTTATGCTCCGGGGGCTGAAGGAGAAGCCGCTTGATATTACTGCCATTGTAACAGTGGCTGATGATGGAGGCAGCTCAGGTATATTGCGCAATGAATTGCAAATACCGCCGCCTGGCGATATTCGAAATGTACTGATGGCTTTGGCGGATGTAGAGCCATTGCTGACTGAGGTGCTTCAGTATCGCTTTCATAATGGTACCGGGCTGGCTGGACATAGTTTGGGGAACTTAATGCTTGCAGCAGTAACGGACATTGCAGGAGATTTCGTTACAGGCGTGAGAGAGCTAAGCAGGGTACTGGCTGTAAGAGGTCGAGTATTGCCAGCTTCTGCGCAAGCGATTGTGTTGAAGGCGGAAATGGAAGACGGTTCAATTGTAATCGGTGAATCCAATATACCGAAAGCTGGTCAAGTCATCAAAAGGGTGTTTATTGATCCTGATGATGTTGAAGCTTTGCCTGAAGCGGTGGAGGCAATAGAGCAAGCCGATGCAATATTAGTAGGTCCTGGAAGTTTGTATACGAGTATTATTCCTAATCTATTGGTTCCTAAGCTTGCAGAGGCTATTGTGGCGTCGCAGGCTGTAAAATTATTTGTATGCAATGTGATGACACAGCCTGGCGAGACGGATAATTATACAGTGAGCAATCATCTGGATGCTGTATATGCCCATATCGGGCATCATTTGTTCGACTATGTCATTGTCAATGATGGCGAAATACCGCCGCAAGTGGAAAGCAAGTATGCAGAGAAGGGCGCCAAGGCTGTCCATTTGGATTTGGATGAGGTAAGGCGCAAAGGCTATCAAGTAATTGCCGACCGATTAGTGCTGTTCCGAACCTTTTTGCGCCATGATGCTGAAAGGCTCAGCCACCATATCTATAAGCTTGTGGAAAACTGGATGTTAAGAAAGAGGTGATGGGGGATGTCTTTTGCGGCGCAAACCAAGAAAGAGCTGACTTTAATCGAATCAGACAATTGTTGCGAGCGTGCGGAATTGTCGGCATTAATTCGAATGAACGGTTCTGTCAGTGTTTCTAGCCGTAAAGTCGTTCTTGACATCTCTACGGAGAATGCTGCGATTGCTAGACGGATTTATACACTGTTAAAGAAAAACTTCGAGGTGCATGTCGAGCTGTTGGTTCGAAAGAAAATGCGCTTGAAGAAAAATAATGTGTACATTGTGCGCATTCCAGCTAAAGTACAAGAAATATTAAGTGAACTGCATATTGTTTCGGAAGGTTTTATCTTTACAACCGGTATTGATGAGCAAATGATCCGTAAGCCATGCTGCAAGCGTTCCTATTTGCGCGGAGCTTTTCTTGCTGGCGGCTCGGTCAATAATCCGGAGGGTTCCTCCTATCATTTGGAGATTGCATCAATGTATGCTGAGCACTGTGCTGCGCTTGTAGAGCTGGCAAATAGCTTTGATCTCAATGCCAGATTTATTGAGCGGAAAAAGGGCTTTATTTTTTATATCAAAGAAGGCGAAAAAATTATTGAGCTGCTTAATATTATCGGTGCGCACCAAGCACTATTCAAATTTGAGGACGTCCGCATTATGCGCGATATGAGAAATTCAGTCAACCGTATTGTAAATTGCGAAACCGCTAATTTGAATAAAACAATCGGTGCTGCTGTCCGACAAATTGATAATATTAAGTTTCTTCAAAAAGAGGTTGGTCTGGAGAGTTTGCCTGAAAAGTTGCGTGAGGTAGCAGAGGTACGCTTGGAGCATCCCGATTTGAATTTAACTGAAGTAGGACAATTGCTGAAAGTAAAAGTAAGCAAATCAGGAGTAAACCATCGTTTGCGAAAAATTGATGAACTTGCTGAAAAAATCCGTGGCAGTTGAATTTTGCCTAGTGCTACGTGCTGTAAAATGATATAATCATTTATATGTGACTTGCTATTGCGATTTAATGTATCAAGAAAATAGAGGGGGTTATGATTTCTATGACAAGGCTTCCGGTTGTTGTTCGTCTAAAGACAGGTCTTCATGCCAGACCAGCAGCGCTATTCGTACAAGAAGCGAATAAATTTTCCTCCGAGGTTTTTGTTGAGAAGGACGACAAGAAGGTAAACGCTAAATCCATTATGGGTATAATGAGTCTAGCCATCAGCTCAGGTACAGAAGTTTCCATTAGTGCAGATGGTTCGGACGCAGAACAGGCTGTAAACGCTTTAGTCGCTCTTGTTAGCAAAGAAGAACTTGAGAACCAATAAATAACCTCTGCATTACCCGGGAAGGGCGGCTTGCAGGCAGCGGACGGGAAGGGTCTTGCGGCGTACGCTCACGCGCGCAGACGGCTTCCTTTTTTGCGTTTCTAATTTTCTTCCGGAATATAACAAAAAGAGGCAGTCAGATGTCAGTGTATACTGCTCATCTTGACTGCCTCTAATATGTTATACATATGAAGGTTAGTGGTTACATCGAGATATCATGGATAATATTTTTAAGTTTGTCCGCCGAACGGTGAAGCAGCTGTTGTTCTTCTTCAGTCAAATCGATTTCGAGTGCTTGACGGATACCTTTGCGATCAACTACGCAAGGTACTCCCAAGTAAACATCAGAAATGCCATAGTAATTATCAAGCAGAACCGACACGTTCAAAACAGCACCCTCATCGCGAAGAATAGCAGTACAGATTCGATCAAGGGCTAATGCAATGGCATAATACGTAGCGCCTTTTGCTTCAATGATTTCATAGGCTGCATCTCGGGTTTGGATAAACAGCTTTTCTTTTGTTTCTTCATCAAGTTCGATTGGCGTTCCTGCTATATTAGCCAAGCTCCATACTGGAAGCTCCGAATCGCCATGCTCTCCAATAATATGAGCGTGCACACTGCGTGGATCGATATGCGTCTCCTGTCCAATCAAGTAACGGAAACGTGCGCTGTCGAGCAATGTGCCAGAGCCGATTACACGATGAGCAGGCCATTTCGATTTTTTAAGCGAGAAGTAGCTCATAATATCTACCGGGTTAGAAGCAATTAACAAGATTCCATCTTGGTTATAAGGTAAAATTTGTTCAATAATGCTGTCGAAGATTGCTACGTTGCGTTTCAGTAAATCAATACGAGTTTCTCCCTGCTTTTGCGCAGCCCCAGCTGTAATGACAATAATGTCAGCTCCTGCACAATCCTCATACGTGCCGGCCCAAACCTTTGCACCGCCTACAAACGGCATGCCGTGGTTCATATCGAGTGCATCTCCTGCTGCCTTGCTTGCGTTCGCATCAATTAATACAAGCTCATCCATACGATTTCGAAGTAATAAAGTATACGCCGTTGTAGATCCTACAGCACCTGTTCCGATAACAACAATTCTTGTTTTTTTCATGATCGTGCACCTCACTTAGTCATATTATAAATTAGAATTAGCTTTGTCGATTTCATTCAGATAAGGCTTGTTGACATAATAGTACATCCATCCCATTAGCGCTCCTCCGCCAATGATATTGCCCAATGTGACAGGGATCAAGTTGTGCAGAGCGCCGCCAACAGTAATTGTGTCCGGCTGGTTAAGGACAAAAGCGATTGCGAACGTACACATATTGGCTATACTGTGTTCATATCCGGAAATAAAGAAGCAAAAAACGAACAGCATTTTGGCAAACATTTTGGCTCCGTCCCCCTTCATGTTCATTGGGATAAAGAAGGCGAGACAGACGAGCCAGTTACATAGAATGCCCCGAAAAAACAATTGGCTGAAGGAAGCATTTGTCTTATTGATGACAACATCAAGCAAAAATCCATTCACACTGGCGGAATCAAAAAGCCCGGTGGTCCAAATAAGAAAGGCGAAGACTAAAGCGCCAAGCAGATTTCCTGTATAGTTTATTATCCACAGCTTAAATGTATCGAGCCACGGTATCTTTTTGCGCAAGGATGCGTAAGTATAGTAAAAAGTATTGCCGGTAAACAAATCGCCTCCGCCATATGTGATTAAAATTATAGCTGCGCCAAAGGTTAAGGCTGCCATCGGATAGGCAAGGGGCGATTCCACGTTGTAGAAGAAGCTTCCCGATTTAAAAGCGACAATAACGCCAAATCCGATAAACATGCTTGCCAGCATGGAGCGCGCTATAAAATGCATTTTATTTTGTTGATAAACACTGCGCTTTTTCAGAGCGAGCTGTTCAACCTTCTCTAATGGAACAATTTCCATAAGCTCACTTCCTTGATGTTATTGTACTGCAAGCATAGCATCCGCGCGATAGTCCGGAAGTGATAAATATCACATTTATGTGAAGCGATGCCAAAAAAACTGCCCCTATGCCAAGTTAACTTGGCAGGGGCAGTTTTTTTAAAAATGTGGAAAACTACACGCGATCGATTACTTTGTCGATCAAACCATATTCTTGCGATTCAACCGCACTCATAAAGTAGTCGCGATCAGTGTCCTGTTCAATTCTGCTAAGTGGTTGACCACTGCGCTCTGCAAGAATATTGTTGAGTTTGTCGCGCATTTTCAAGATGCGGCGCGCACGGATTTCAATATCGCTAGCCTGACCTTCAGCGCCGCCAAGCGGCTGATGGATCATTACTTCGCTATTCGGCAATGCATACCGCTTGCCTTTGGCACCAGCAGTCAGCAGAAAAGCTCCCATCGATGCTGCCATACCGACACAAATAGTAGAAACATCCGGCTTAATGTACTGCATCGTATCATAGATTGCCATACCTGCTGTAATCGAGCCGCCGGGGCTATTAATATATAGCGAAATATCCTTCTCAGGATCTTCTGCTGCCAAGAAAAGCAGCTGCGCAATAATGGAGTTGGCTACTACGTCGTTAACGCCTGAGCCGAGAAAGATGATGCGATCCTTCAACAAACGGGAGTATATATCATATGACCGCTCTCCCCGATTGCTTTGTTCAATTACCATAGGTACAAAATTCATATTCACTGCTCCTCCTCTATCCTGTTAGGCGACGTTTAATTTTGTTGTAACCATATAATAACGGATTGAAAAGTAAAAGTCAAAGATGGTCAAGATTTATTTCGATCCATATTAAAATGAAATTTTACTCTCCCGCCTACCCAAAGTGTAGAGGAGCATTCAAGCGGATGACCATTATCAAGAAAGGATACACTGCTGACACAAAGCATCGGAGTATCGTACACAACTTTTAAAGCTTGCACATCTTCAGTTGTCGGTCTGACTGCTTCAATTTCATTATCAATGCGCGCAGGGATAAGCCCATAGCGGCTTGCTAATGTTGTACTTAAATGATTGTCAATCAAACCCAGCTCCGGCAGATCAGGAATAAAACGACTGGCAATCCAGGAGCGGTTGAGAGCAATTGGACGATCATCCTGCAGAAATAAACGTTTAATAAACACAAGCGGCTCGGAAGATTCAAGTCGCAGCGTGCTATTTACTGCGGCGACAGGCTCAACCAATGTCAGCTCCAGTACCTCAGCATCAAAAGTTGTACCCCGTTCAATAGCCCCCCATAAAGTCGAGGGCAGGTTGAAATCATGAATAATCGGTTTTGGAATCGACTGAATAAAGTTTCCCTTCCCGCGAATTTTTTTGATAATACCATCCTGTTCCAGCTTGGATAATGCTTGTCTTAAAGTAACACGGCTTACCCCGTATTGTTCGGATAAATCAAACTCTGAAGGGATGGATTCATTTATTTCCCATTCATTATTTATAATTCTGTTGCGAATACTAGTAAAAATTTGATGGTAAATCGGAACTGGAGAGTTTAAATCCATGAAATGTTGATAATTGCTTGCTGATGCCATAGTTATGCTCCTTTTATCTGGAATTTGACTGAGAGTATATGAAAGCACGGCTTACCATACAGGCTGTATGTCAATCTTCTTTATGTAAACCATGTAGACAAAAATCATGAATACGGTAGAGCCTATCAGCAAAAACGGCTCTTACATTTTTTAAACTGTATACGCATGCATGTCATGTATTAACAACTATACATGTAAATTGTATTGGTTTTTCATAGTGAAGTCAATTTATGTTTTAAGCGGAAGCGAGCTTAATTTCTGCAGTAAATAAATGAAAACAAAGTGTTGTTTTTGTAAAGGTAGAATAATGTCGAAAAAAATAATTGACCACACATGTACAGTTGTGTTAACTTATATACATCTAAAAATGAAAACGCTAACTATAGGGAGTGAAGCAATGAAAAAACGAAAGAGTTTATTTCAGACAGCAGAGCCATATTTGTATTTGCTGCCAGCTATTGCCTTTTTTATTTTGTTTACCTACTATCCTTTTGCGAAAACGGTAT
Organism: Paenibacillus nanensis; assembly: GCA_040396195.1. GTDB lineage: Bacteria > Bacillota > Bacilli > Paenibacillales > Paenibacillaceae > Pristimantibacillus > Pristimantibacillus nanensis_A. The sequence goes on along the minus strand of JBEBPB010000007.1, from coordinate 167,858 downwards.
ACTCCAGTTTTTTTCTAATTGATTCAATGGGAAGAATAAAAAGCTTTGTTGGTTTAGAAAATTTTGTACGGGTGCTATCTAATCCAGCATTTATCAAAGCGATAGGGAACACTTTGTTTTATGTTGTTATTTCAGTGCCGTCGTACGTTATTATTGCGCTGATTCTGGCACTTGTCGCTAACAAGAAGACGAGAACCTCTTCAATTTACGAAATGCTGTTCTCACTTACAATGGCCATGTCTATGTCAGTTAGTGCAATGATCTTTCAACTTTTATACAATCCTACAATTGGTGCAATCAACCATATGTTGAAAACAGATATTAACTGGTTGAATGATAGCAAGTTCGCCATGCTTGCGATTGTATTTGTAGCAATATGGATGAATATCGGCTATCACTTCCTGTTCCTGCTGGCAGGCATCCGCTCTGTACCGACCGAGATGATGGAGAGCGCAGAATTGGATGGAGCAAATTTGTTCAGAAAAACAATCAGTGTCATTTTGCCGCTAATTTCGCCAGTAGTCTTTTTCTTAATTATTAGCTCACTTGCTAAAAATATGCTGATGTCTGGTCTGACCCTTGTATTGACACAAGGTGGTCCGCAAGGCTCGACAGAGACGATGGTGTCATTTATGTACAAGCAGGTTATCAATAACTTCAATTATAACGATGCCTACGCATCTGCAATTGTCGCCTTTTTAATTACGTTCGTTATGATGCTGATTGGCTTTAAATTTGAGAAGAGAGGGGTGCACTACTCCTAATGAGAAAAAACAAGCGATTAAGAAGCGGATTATATCAGTTCTTTGCTATTACGCTCGGTTTGTTTGTCATCTCGCCTATTATTTATGCCTTGCTGATTTCCTTTATGAAGCCGGATCAAATACTAAGCGTGCCTCCCAAATTTATTCCTAGAACAATTACGTTTGAAAACTATCAAAAAGCCATTGAGTATACATCAATCGGCAGATATATGCTGAACTCGCTTATTATTGCAAGTGTATCAAGTGTCGCCAGAATAATAACGGCAAGTATGGCAGCATTCGCCTTTTCCTTCTTTCAGTTTAAAGGGAAAAACATTATTTTTATGATGTTTCTTGCCACTCTGATGATTCCGATTGAAGTTGTGCTCGTTACTAACTATCGAACGGTTGCTTCGCTTGGTTTGATCAATACGTATTTGGGCATGATGGCTGTATTTATGGTCAGTGCGGTAAATATCTTTTTGATGAGACAGCACTTTCTAACCTTCTCCAAAAGTTTGAAGGATGCCGCTAGTGTGGATGGATGCAGTAACTTCAGATTTTTTGCGCAAATATTGCTTCCTTCTTCTACTCCAATTATGACGACTGTGTTTATCTCGGCATTTATTGGAACATGGAATACTTACTTGTGGCCGCTAATGGTAACCAACGATAACAATATGCGTACGGTGCAAATCGGGATTACGATGTTGAATTTCCCGGAGGGCAGTGTTCACGGCTCGATTATGGCAGCGTCGATTATCGTACTAATCCCATCCATTATGGTGTTTATGATTTTCCAGCGGAAAATTATGGCGGGCATGATGAGTGGTGCCGTAAAGGGCTAGCATTTAACAGTTATTTCAACTTTATTGAGAGGGGGAATGCGCAACCAGAGGCAATAAGGTTTCAGACGCAATAATATATTTTTTGCAAAACCGTCAGGCGCTATATATGTACTTCACTATGTAATGGGGGGAATTTTCAATGAAAAAAGCTACGACTCTGTTAACTGTGGTAGGTCTAGTATCGATGCTTTTAGTTGGTTGCGGTAAGAATGAGGGCAATAATAATAAGCCGGAAGAACAAGCACAAGATGGAGTGACCCAGGTGGAATTTTGGCATTCGCTTGGTGGTATAAATGGAAAAGCAGTGGATGCACTAGTAGATTCATTTAATGGGACAGTGGGAAAGGAAAAGAAAATCAGAGTGACCTCCGTATTTCAGGGAAATGACGTTGTGGAGAAGCTGAATCTTGTAGCACAGGCGGATGATACGAAAAACTTCCCGGATGTTGGTCTGATTTATAGCGGCGGAATACCTGGTGTTTTAAAAATGAAGCAGATGGTGCCTGTTGATGATTTGTACGCTAGGGGAAATGTTAGTGTTCCTAAGGAAGATATTGAGCTTAACTTCCAAAGAGCATTTACTTATCAAAATAAAATGATTGGCATGCCGTTTAACGGTTCAACAATATTGCTCTATTACAACAAGGATATGTTCAAAGAGGCTGGACTCGATCCCGCAGCTCCGCCGCAAACGATAGCTGAAATGGCAGAGGCGGCAAATAAGCTGAAAATGGTTGAAAATGATAAAGTGAAGCGCTATGGCTTGAATACAGAGCTACGTCGTTACCATTTGGCCAACTGGATTGGCGGACAAGGCGAATACAACTTTTTTGGAGACAATGAAGGCGGTCGTGCGGGTCTGATGACGAAGGTTACGTTTGGTGAGGACGGCTCTCTTGAAAAGTTTTTAAGAGAGTGGAAAAAGGTTGTCGATTCCGGTGCATACAAGGAAAAGGAAGACAATATAAACGAAGAATTTGCAACGGAACTGTTCGGAATGGCGGTTATGTCTACAGCCAGAATTGAAACGATTAAGAGCCTGACAGCAGGCAAATTTGAGTTTGGTGTGGCGGATTTACCGAAAGTAGATGCAGCTGACACAGGCGGGACAAGCGTTGGTGGAGGCTCCTTGGTTGCTTTTGATCGTGGCGATGAGAAGAAAGTAGATGCCGCATGGGAATTTATTCAGTATGCTGTATCGCCTGATACACAGCTTGTTTTTCATAAGAGTACGGGGTATATCCCAGTCAATAAAAAAATCTATGAGCTGTCCGAGATGCAAGAGCATTTGAAGGCGAATCCGGAATATAAAATCGCAATCGATCAGTTGCACCGTTCACATGTGAATGTACAAGAACCGTTTGATATCATCAACTGGGAAATTGATGAAATAATTCGCACAAAAATGCTCGAGTTTGCTCAAGGTAAAGTATCCGTAGAAGAAGCTGTTAAAGAGATTACCCAGCAAGCCAATGAAAAGCTGGAGGCTTATGTAAGAGCAAACGGCTAGTCCAGGTTGGCTTTTGGCAAGGAGAGGAGGAGGCTTACTTTGATTAAACTGGTTGTGTCTGATATGGATGGAACATTGATTGGACGTGATGAGGAATTAAGCGAGTCTATTATCAATGCAGTAGAGAAATTAAGAGAGCGCGGTATTTTATTTACGGTAGCTACAGGCAGAGTGGAAGAGATGGCAGAAGCTTATGTTAATAAGCTCCGTATTGATATTCCCTATATCGCTTGTAATGGAGCAACGATCGTACATGGCGACCATATTGTTCAGCGGCACACTGTTCCGATCAAAGGCTTGAAAAAGCTGTTTGAACAGGCTGATAGTATGGGGATGTCGATTATTTATACAATTGAAGGAGCCGAGTATGTATGCCGGCCAACTCCATGGATTATGGCGCAGAGAGAGCGCTTCAACCGTTATTTCCTGGAACGCCCAATCTCAGCTGATGAATGGGACTCTCTCTCTATAGATAAGGTTACTGTTATGGATGATATTCGCGATGGAAGAATCGGATTGATTGATGAAATGTGCCAGCAGCTCGATCCGCAATATTATGGGTATACCCGTTATACCGATAAGGCAGTAGAAATTGTTGAGAAGAATGCCAACAAAGGCAGGGCACTATATACGCTTGCTGAACTGACAGGTATTTCGATGGAACATATTATGGCTATTGGTGACCATCAAAATGATATGGAAATGTTGAAGGAGGCGGGGCTCGGTGTTGCTGTCGCTAACGGAATTGAGGCTGTAAAAGCGATAGCCGACTATGTATGCTCCAACTGCTGTGCAGAAGGTGTCATTGAGGCAATAGAAAAGTTTTGCCTGACAGATGAGAAGGAGGCTTGATGCGATGAGACTCTCAACCTCAACTAACATTTACTTTAATAGACCGGACGGAACAAAAGCGCCGATTACAGACAGTATTCGATTTTGTGCTGAAGCGGGCTATAAAGTAATGGATATGAATTTTCATGATTGCACAACGTTTGCTACTGATTTCAGAACAAGCAATTGGGAGAATTGGCTTGCTGAGATAAAAGAAGCGACACAACAAAATAATATAGGGTTTAGTCAGGCACACGCTCCTTTCTATAACTTTTGTGATGAGCAGACACCAGATAAGCCATATATGGATGAGCTGATCAAAAGGTCGATCCTATGCTCCGAGCAGCTTGGTGTGAAGTGGCTGGTTATACATGCCGGAACAGATTTCTCCAGCGCATCTATGATTAAAGATTCCAAGCGAAAAAACATTGCTTACTTTGAACCGCTGCTTGATTTTGCTGCTCAGCATAATGTAGGCATAGCCATTGAAAATTTATGGGATTTAACGATTGCTCCTTTGCGCAGATATACTGCCAACGCTGAGGAACTGATGGATTTGCTCGATGGTCTGCCGTACAGCAATGTCGGGGCATGCTGGGATTTTGAACATGCTGCGATTATGAGACAGGATCAGGAAAAGGCGCTTATGTTAATTGGAGATAAATTGAAAGCGACACATGTTTCGGACCATGCCGATCAAAATTTCGATCATATTTTGCCGTTTTCCGGTATTACGGACTGGCACAGTATTATGAGGCTGCTGCAAAAGCTTGATTACAAGGGCGACTTCACTTATGAAATCCATCGTTATACGGAACAGTTGCCTATAGAGCTTGTTCCTGCCGCTTTAAAATACAGTGTTGAGGTCGGTCAATATTTGCTGTCTCTAGCACAAAAAACAACAGGGAGAGAGAGAGAATGAAATTAGACAACGCACTAAGAAGACAGGTGTTTAGCCTGCCGTCTCTAATGAAGGAACAATATGAAGACTTGGAGCCTAAAACAAGAAAATTGTTGACGACTCCTGAAATATTCTCGATCCAAAGAATAGTTTTAACGGGCTGTGGGGATTCATATGCGGCAGCTATGGCGACCAAGCATATTTTTGAACTGTTGACTAATATTCCGGTCGAGGTTGTATCGGCTATTGAATTAAGTCGTTTGTATCATGATAAGCAGCTTGGCTTTTCAGCTCAGAATCCGTTTGTGTTTGCTGTCAGCAACTCGGGCGGAGTTGCCCGGATTGATGAGGCTATGCAGCGTGCCAACAAGTATGGCGCATTCACAGTCGGCATTACTGGCAATGAACAATCGCCGCTAGGTCAAGCTGCGCAACGCGTTTTGAAATTGGCGATTCCTGATTTTGAAAGTGCTCCCGGCACTAGAACATATCTGGTTTCTGTTATGTCCTTATTGCTGCTTGCGATTCGTATCGGCGAAGTGAGAGGTTGCTATACGATGGATCAGGCAATGGCTTATCGCTATGATATTTGTGCGCAGGCGGAACGATTGGAAGAAATGCTGCCTGAGATGGACAAGCAAATGGAAGAACTGTCTGAACAGTGGTCCACATTCCCTGCCTTTGACTTTGTAGGCGCCGGTTTTGATTATGCGGCAGCCTGGTATGGACATGCCAAAATCTATGAAGCTGCTGGCAAATTTGCGATGCACAATTATTCTGAAGACTGGCTGCACTTGAACTTCTTTATGAGAGACAGCGAAAATATCGGCACGGTCGTTGTATCTAATACGAGCAATCCGGCACATAGCCGTACAAAAGAAATGATTCATTACGCACAGCTGCTGCAACGTCCGCTGCTTGTAGTAACTGATGGCGAGCAGAAGGATTATGGAACAGAGGCTTGCTATGTTCGGGTTCCGAAGACAGCATACGAGATAACGATGCCGTTGACGCAATTTGTACCGTTATCGCTGCTTGCAGGCTATATCTGTGAGCGAATCGGAGAAGAGGACGGCAGAGGCTGCAAAGGCAAGTGGGCATTTTGCGCCAATGGCGCCAGTGTGAAAAACAGTGAAATTATCGTGAAATAAAGATTGGCTATGCATACAGAGGAGGAGAAGCACATGCTAAAAAACTTTAAAATAAAAACGTCGTTTAATGATGTCGTCTCTCTAACGGATGATATTAAAAGCTATGTGGAAAACAGCGGGATTAAAAGCGGCAGCTGTATTGTATTTACCCCGCATACAACTGCAGGCTTGACCGTTACTTCATTTTGGGACCCAAGGGGGTTTGAAGATCTTCAAGATGAAATCTGCCGTATTATTCCGACACGTGTAGATTTTAAACATCAGCACGATACGCCGCAGGATGCTGCCGGTCATGTGAAATCATCTTTTATTGGAGTCAGCTTAAATTTTATTATAGAAGATTCCAAGCTTTTGCTAGGTCATTCACAAGGCATATACTTTTTAGAGTTTGATGGTCCGCGCAATCGCGAATATTTTGTGAAAATAGTAAAAGAGTCTTAAAAGGAGGGGAACCGCATGTCTGATTTGAAAAACGTCATTATTGATTGCGATCCCGGAATGGATGATTCACTTGCGCTCATTATGGCGTTGAAATCACCTAAGCTTTGTGTTCGGGCTATTACAACAGTAGCGGGAAACTATCCGATTGAGGTTACAAGTGAAAATGCGCTTAAAACGTTGGAACTTATTGGGCGAACCGATATTCCTGTTGCCAAGGGGATGGACAAGCCGCTTGTGCGTCCGCTGCCAAGTGACCCGTTCACGCACGGTGAAGATGGGCAGGCGGAGGCTAATTTGGCGGCGCCCAAGACAAATCTCCATGCCTCTCATGCTGTTGATATGATGATAGAAACAGTTAAGCAGCATGCAGGAAATATTCATATTCTTGCACTGGCTCCGCTTACGAATATAGCAATGGCGATTATGAAAGCGCCGGAAATTGTGCCTATGATTTCGGGTATAACGGCTATAGCAGGTTCTTTTGGCCTGAACAAGTATGCAACAAGCAATGCTACAGGTGACAATCCGCAAAGCGAATGGAATGTGTATGTTGATCCTGAGGCGGCAGATATGGTATTCAAGTCTGGTATTGCGGTACAAGCAGTAGGTCTTGATGTAGCTACTCATTTTGATGTGAATTTTACGGAGCTGGAATTGGCGGAACTGCGTGCTTCCGATAAGCCGGAGGCAGCGTTTTTGCTCAATATGATCGAATTTGTTACGAATAGAGGCTTTCAGTCTTACTGTGTGCTAATTGATTCAATGGCAATTGCTGCGGCGATTGATCCTTCGTTGATTGAGACGATGCGGGCAAGAGTTGGAGTAGAAACAAAAGGTGAGCTTACACTGGGGATGACGGTGCTGGATACAAGACATCATTTCACATGGAGTCATCTTCCTGAAATTGATGTAGCCTATAGAGCGGATTACCGCAAGTTCCTTCGGTTGGTGATGGATACGATTTTGGCATAATTCATAAGCTGATAAATCATGTAATTACAAAAAGTAAGTACAAAAAAAGTCCAGTTGCCCGTGAAAACGGATAGCTGGACTTTCGTTATAAAAGAGAATTGGCGCGCCCGCTAGGAATCGAACCTAGATCTCAGGCTCCGGAGGCCTACGTCATATCCATTGGACCACGGGCGCATGTGAATACAAAAAATAGCCACAAAAACGATTATATGATAATCCTTTATATTAAGCAAGCACTCGATGGAAAATAAATAAATTACAAAAAAATAATGTCGTAAACGCTTGCAATTTGCCGCTTGCTATTGCGGTTCTGTCTGTCATTCGGTAAAATGTAAGTGGGACTTATTTTGATTGTGCGGGACGGATGATGTCCAGCACCCCTAAATTGCCGCTAATGAGGCTTGTGCCTTTTAACAAGCTGCTATCGGCTGAATCGATGGAGTGAAGGTTAAAGAGATGCGACAGATCATTGAACTGCAGCAACAGCTTGTGCCGGAACTTCTGGATGTGATGCGCAGACGTTATTTGATATTGCATCAAGTGATGCTGTCGGATCATATTGGCCGAAGAGCACTGGCGGCAGCACTATCCATGACGGAGCGGGTGCTTAGAGCTGAGACGGACCGTTTGAAGGAGCAAGGCTTGCTCGACATTCATACGACCGGTATGAGTATCAGCGAATCGGGCAGACAACTATTGCTTCAATTAGAGCCGCTTTACAAATCGCTGTTCGGATTATCTGAACTGGAAGAGGCAATAAGAAGCCATTTCAACATGAGGCAGGTTATCGTTGTGGCTGGCGATTCAGAGGTGTCGGCTCAAACGAAGCGAGAGCTTGGAAGAGCGGGCTGCCAGATGTTGCGACAGTCGCTTAAGCCAGGAGATGTTGTAGCTATTACTGGCGGTACTACAATGGCACAAGTAGCGAACCAGCTAACATCAACCGTTCCATTAAAGAATAATTGGTTTGTACCGGCTAGAGGCGGACTTGGCGAAAGCTTGGACTACCAGGCGAATACACTTGCATCCACTATGGCCAAGCGGACAGGCGGGCATTATCGACTGCTGCATGTACCAGATCATTTGGGTGAGGAAGCTTTTGCTTCCATAATGATGGAACCCAATATTCGCGATATTGTCTCCGTTATCCGCAGCGCTCGCATAGTAGTGCACGGAATTGGTGATGCGATGGTAATGGCTAGAAGAAGGAAGCTTGATGGCGCAATAGTCAAATCACTTGCTGAAGAAGGAGCGCTTGCTGAAGCCTTCGGATATTATTTTGACCGCGACGGAAAGGTCGTACACAAAATGAAGACGGTAGGGCTAAGACTCGAAGATATTGTAAACACTGAGGTAGTGATTGCAATAGCTGGCGGAAGCGGCAAGGGAGAAGCGATTGCGGCGATTATGCATTTTGGTCATGATGATGTGCTAGTGACGGACGAGGCGGCTGCACAGGAGATTGTTCAGCTTATTCAAGAGCAGAAGAGGCCATCGGATGTATAAGCACAAAATTCATGGGCTTCGCACAGTCTTTATCTCATAAGATACTGGCGTTTGAAGCATGATAACAAGGTCATGCCGAATCAAGTGAAAGCATGGCATTTTACTGCGGTCTCATGACGCAACAAGGTCGTTCTCGCCTGAGAGCAAGCTTTATTGCGTTTTGAAATATATAAACTATATTCACAGGCATAGGAGGAATTTTCAGATGGTTAAAGTAGGTATTAATGGTTTTGGTCGTATCGGCCGTAACGTGTTCCGTGCTGCACTAAACAACCCTAATGTTGAGATTGTTGCAGTAAACGATTTGACAGACACAAAAACTCTTGCACATCTTCTGAAATATGATACTACTCATGGTAAACTAGATGTTACTGTTGAGGCGAAAGACGGTGCTCTTGTAGTTGATGGCAAAGAAATTAAAGTATTTGCTGAGCGCAACCCGGCTGACCTTCCTTGGGCATCTGTAGGTGCTGAAATCGTAGTTGAATCTACTGGTATCTTCACAGCTAAAGAAAAAGCTGAGCTTCACTTGAAAGGCGGAGCTAAGAAAGTAATTATTTCTGCTCCTGCTTCTGACGAAGATATTACAATTGTTATGGGTGTTAACGAAGATAAGTATGATGCTTCTGCTCACACAATTATCTCTAACGCTTCATGTACAACTAACTGCTTGGCTCCATTTGCTAAAGTATTGAACGACAAATTCGGTATCGTTAAAGGTATGATGACAACTGTTCACTCCTACACTAACGACCAATCTGTTCTTGACGTTCCTCACAAAGACTTGCGCCGTGCTCGCGCAGCTGCTGAGAACATCATTCCTTCATCAACTGGTGCAGCTAAAGCTGTCTCCTTGGTATTGCCTGAGCTTAAAGGTAAATTGAACGGTATGGCAATGCGTGTTCCTACACCAAACGTATCTGTAACTGACTTGGTTGCAGAGCTTAAAGTAAATGTTACAGTTGAAGAAGTTAACGGCGCTTTGAAAGACGCTGCTAACGGTCCGCTTAAAGGCATTATGAACTATAATGAATTGCCGCTTGTTTCCAGCGACTACAACAGTGACCCGGCTTCTTCCACTATCGATGGCTTGTCCACAATGGTAGTTGAAGGAAACATGGTTAAAGTAGTTTCTTGGTATGACAACGAGTGGGGTTATTCAAACCGCGTAGTTGATCTAGCTGCTTTCATCGCAAGCAAAGGTCTGTAAGGAAAGAAAGCTACTTAAACTAAAGCTCCCTTTGTGGAGCTTTAGTTTGCGGTTTGCAACTTTGCTGGCAAACCATAGCGTTCTCTCCTTCTGGAAGGAGAGAACGTTTTTTATTGTTATATTTTCAATAGTGTACGGGGAGGACTTTATTAATGAATAAAAAAAGTATCCGTGACGTTGCCGATTTGGCAGGAAAAAAAGTATTTGTCCGTGTTGATTTCAACGTTCCTTTGGAAAACGGTCAAATTACTGATGATAAGCGTATCCGTGAAACATTGCCTACTATTAACTACTTGATTGAAAAAGGTGCGAGAATTATTCTAGCAAGCCATTTGGGACGTCCGAACGGTGAAGTAGTTGAAGAGCTTCGTCACACTGCATCTGCAGTACGTTTATCTGAGCTGATCGGCAAGCCGGTAACAAAAGCGAATGAAGCGATCGGACCAGAAGTGGAAAAATTGGTGGCTGGTTTGAACAACGGCGATGTATTGCTGCTTGAGAACGTTCGATTCTATGCAGGTGAAGAAAAGAATGATCCTGAATTGGCAAAAGCATTTGCTGCTCTTGCAGATTTGTATGTGAATGATGCATTTGGCGCTGCTCACCGTGCTCATGCTTCTACAGAAGGCATTGCTAAGTTTCTTCCGGCAGTTTCCGGTCTTCTTATGGAAAGAGAGCTTGAAGTACTAGGCAAGGCGCTTAACAATCCGGAGCGTCCATTCACAGCAATCGTAGGCGGTTCAAAGGTTAAAGATAAAATTGCTGTTATCGACAAAATGCTTGAGATTGCAGACAATGTTATTATTGGCGGCGGTTTATCCTACACATTCTTCAAGGCGCAAGGCCATGAAATCGGCAAATCTCTAGTAGATAACAGCAAGCTTGATTTGGCTCTTGAGTTTATCGAAAAAGCGAAAAAGCTTGGCAAAAATTTTGTTATTCCAGTTGATATTGTTATAACTGACGATTTCAGCGCGGATGCCAATACTCAAATAGTTGATATTGACGGTATTCCAGCAGATTGGGAAGGTATTGATATCGGTCCTAAAACTCGTGAGTTGTACAAAGATATCATTGAAAAATCCAGTCTTGTTGTTTGGAATGGACCTATGGGCGTATTTGAAATCGAGCCATTCTCGCACGGTACTCAAGCCGTTGCACGCGCATGTGCAGAAACAAAAGGCTACACTGTTATTGGCGGAGGCGACTCTGCGGCTGCTGCAGAGAAATTCGGTTTGGCTGACAAAATGGACTTTATCTCCACTGGCGGCGGCGCATCTCTTGAGTTTATGGAAGGCAAGGAATTGCCGGGCGTAGTTGCACTAAACGATAAATAATAAGTGATACATTTGATAGAGGAGGAGTTAGCATGAGCACAAGAACACCAATTATTGCAGGCAACTGGAAAATGTTTAAGACGGTGTCCGAAGCGAAAGCATTCTTCGCTGATGTTAAAGGAAAAGCAGAGGTTGCAGGTGTGGAAAGCGTAATCTGTGCGCCATATACTGTACTACCTGCACTAGTAGAAGCGGCAAAAGGGACTTCTATTGCAATCGGCGCACAAAATGTCCATTTTGAGGACAACGGAGCTTATACAGGTGAAATCAGCGGTGTAATGCTGAAAGATCTTGGCGTAAAATATGTCATTATCGGTCACTCTGAGCGTCGTGCTTATTTCGTTGAGACAGACGAAATTGTAAACAAAAAAATGCACGCTGCATTCAAGCATGATTTGCTGCCGATCGTATGTGTTGGCGAAAAGCTGGAAGAGCGCGAAGCTGGTCAAACAAAAGAAGTTTGCAAAGTGCAAACTGAAGCTGCATTCAAAGGTCTGTCTGCTGAGCAAGCTGTTCAAGTGGTTGTAGCATACGAGCCGGTATGGGCGATTGGAACAGGAAAATCCTCCACTTCTGAGGATGCTCAAGATGTTATCGGATATATCCGCAGCATTGTTGCAGGTCTTTATGACCAAGCGGTTGCAGATGCAGTGCGTATTCAATACGGCGGCAGTGTGAAGCCGAACAATGTTGCAGAATATATGGGCCAAACCGATATTGACGGTGCGCTAGTAGGCGGTGCAAGCCTGGAGCCTGAAAGCTACATTGCACTTGTCGAGGGGGCTAAGTAATATGAGCCGCAAACCTGTAGCGCTAATTATTATGGATGGCTTTGGTCTTCGCGGCACATCTGAGGGCAATGCTGTTGCTCAAGCTAAGAAACCAAATTATGACCGTTTTATGAAGGCATATCCGAATGCTACATTGACAGCATGCGGTGAAGCGGTTGGATTGCCGGAAGGACAAATGGGCAATTCTGAGGTTGGCCATTTGAACATCGGTGCGGGACGCATTGTGTATCAGGATTTGACTCGCATTACAAAGTCCATTCGCGATGGCGAATTTTTTGATAACAAAACCTTGCTTGGCGCTGTGAAAAGCGCGAAGGAAAACGGCAGAAAGCTTCACTTGTACGGCTTGCTGTCTGACGGCGGCGTACACAGCCATATTGCTCACTTGTTTGCACTTTTGGAGTTGGCGAAAAAGGAACAGCTTGATGAAGTTTATATTCATGCATTCCTGGACGGACGCGATGTATCGCCAGATAGCGCAAAAAGCTTTATCGAACAATTGCAAGCGAAGATTGCAGAGGTAGGCGTAGGCAAGATTGCTACTGTGCAAGGGCGTTATTTTGCAATGGATCGTGACAAGCGTTGGGATCGTGTAGAGAAATCTTATCGTGCTATGGTATATGGCGAAGGTCCTGTAAGCAATGATCCGGTTCAAGCAGTGCTTCAATCCTACAAACAAGAGGTATACGATGAGTTTGTTGTACCGACTGTTATTACAGGCGAGGATGAAAAACCGGTTGGATTGGTAGAGTCTGGCGATTCCGTTGTATTCTTCAACTTCCGTCCTGACCGTGCGATCCAGCTGTCTCAAGTATTTACAAACGAAGATTTCCGCGGCTTCGAGCGCGGCGATCGTCGTCCAACAGGTCTGCATTTTGTTTGCTTGACGAAATTCAGTGAAACAATTGACGGATTTGTTGCATATGCACCGAAAAATTTGGATAATACTCTTGGAGAGGTTATTGCGCAAAATGGGATGACTCAATTGCGTACAGCTGAAACCGAGAAATATCCGCATGTTACTTTCTTTTTCAGCGGTGGACGTGATGTCGAACTTCCGGGTGAAACACGCGTACTTATTAGTTCGCCGAAGGTAGCAACTTATGACCTGCAGCCGGAGATGAGCGCTTACGAGCTTGCTGAATCGACGGTAAAGGAAATTGAAGCGGATAAGCATGATGTTATTATTTTGAACTTCGCCAATCCTGATATGGTAGGACACTCCGGTATGCTTGAACCGACGATCAAAGCGGTTGAAGTAACCGATGAGTGTATGGGCAAAGTTGTAGATGCGGTGCTTGCCAAAGGCGGTGTTTGTATCGTTACTGCCGACCACGGCAACGCGGATATGGTATTCGACGAGAATGGACGTCCATACACAGCCCACACTACAAATCCGGTGCCTGTTTTTGTTACAAAAGAAGGTATCGAATTGCGCGAAGATGGTATTTTGGCGGATATAGCTCCAACTATGCTACAATTATTGGGACTAAAGCAACCAGCTGAAATGACAGGATCTTCACTGATACGCTAAACGCAACAGACTGACAAAAATATAATGCAGAGGAGAGTATCACATATGTCTATGATCGTTGATGTATACGCACTAGAAGTATTGGATTCCCGCGGTAATCCAACAGTTGAAGTTGAAGTAACACTTGAGTCCGGCGCTAAAGGCCGTGCTATCGTTCCATCCGGAGCTTCCACGGGCGCTTATGAAGCAGTTGAGCTTCGTGACGGCGACAAATCCCGTTACCTTGGAAAAGGTGTTGAAAAAGCAGTTGATAATGTAAACAGCATTATCGCTCCAGAAATTATCGGTCTTGATGCTCTTGATCAAGTAGCAATCGACCGTACTATGATCGAGCTTGACGGGACTCCTAACAAAGCAAAGCTTGGAGCTAACGCAATCCTTGCTGTTTCTATGGCAGTTGCACGCGCTGCTGCTGATGCTTTGGATGTGCCTTTGTACAACTATCTTGGCGGTTTCAACGCAAAAACTCTTCCAGTTCCAATGATGAATATCATCAACGGCGGCGAGCATGCTGATAACAACATTGACGTTCAAGAGTTTATGGTATTGCCAGTAGGCGCAGAAAGCTTCAAAGAAGCGCTTCGCGTAGGTGCTGAAATTTTCCATAACCTTAAAGCGGTTCTTTCAGACAAAGGTCTTAACACAGCAGTTGGCGACGAGGGCGGCTTCGCTCCGAACCTTGGTTCCAATGAAGAAGCAATTACAACAATTATCTCTGCAATCGAGCGTGCTGGCTACAAGCCGGGCGTTGATGTATTCCTTGGTATGGACGTTGCTTCTACTGAGTTCTACAAAGACGGCAAATACGTACTTGCAGGAGAAGGCAAATCCTTCACTTCTGCTGAGTTCGTAGACTTGCTTGCTTCTTGGGTAGACAAGTATCCAATTATCTCAATCGAAGACGGCTGCTCCGAGGACGACTGGGAAGGTTGGAAATTGCTTACTGACAAGCTAGGCAACAAAGTTCAATTGGTTGGTGACGACTTGTTCGTTACAAACACTGAGCGCTTGTCATCCGGTATCGAGCAAGGCGTAGGTAACTCTATCCTTGTTAAAGTAAACCAAATCGGTACGCTTACTGAAACATTTGATGCGATCGAAATGGCAAAACGCGCTGGCTACACAGCAGTTATCTCCCACCGTTCCGGCGAGAGCGAAGACAGCACAATTGCTGACATCGCAGTTGCTACTAACGCTGGTCAAATTAAAACAGGTGCTCCTTCCCGTACTGACCGTGTTGCGAAGTACAATCAATTGCTTCGCATCGAGGACAAATTGGGCGCTACTTCCCAATACGGCGGCAAAGCAGCATTCTACAATATGAAAGACTTCAAATAAGAAGAACCTTAGATATGAAACATCAAATAGGTAACTTTACTAGCTCAATCCTTAGATAAGGGAATGGACAGCAGAAAGTTATTTAAAAAGCTTCGCGGCTTGCCGCGGAGCTTTTTTGTTTTGTTCGGCTAACCGGTTGTGTCAGGGACTATTTGCTGAAAATAGACCGAATAGGCGCTATGGCGAGGTTGTTGATTAACTGCGAACAATTTGGAGCACAACAAAATGCTAGCTCACGGAAAGCAGTTAATTGACAGCGTCATAGCAACTATTAGCACTTAGGTTAATGCAAATCTACGATCAGAATTGTCCCACCAACATGGTATATGTGCAGAAACAAAGCTATAATGAGAATATCGTTTTAGTACAATCTAATATGATCTAGTACTCAACACAATTTACAGAAACGGCGGGAAGTTAGATGCATATTGAAGTCATTGCTACGAATATTGAGGATGTTAAATTAGCTTCGCAGAGCAGCGCGAATCGAATTGAGCTAGTTACAGGAATAGCAGAAGGCGGGCTTACACCGAGTGCTGGTTTGATGGAGGCTGCAATCAGAACAGCCTCGATACCGGTATATGTGATGATTCGTCCGAATAGTCAATCTTTCACCTATAGTGAAGATGATATTGCTATGATGATTCGTGATATTGAAGTAGCAAAACTGGCGGGGGCGCCTGGTCTTGTGCTGGGAACAGCGACAGTTGAACGAACAGTTGATACAAAGGTGCTGGACAAGCTGCTGGCTGCTGCAGATGGACTTGATATTACGTTTCATAGAGCTTTCGATGAGCTTGCTGATCAGTTCGAGGCATTGAAAATATTATCTGCTTACCCGCAAATTTCACGTGTTCTAACTTCTGGCGGTCAAGAAAAGGCGGAACAGGCAGTGAACCATTTGGCGCAATTGCAGGAGATTGCGGAACAAGTCGGGGTCGCATTGCAAGCAGGCAGCGGTCTGTCCATTCATAATACAGAGCTGTTGGTACGAAAAACAGGAATATCCCAGCTTCACTATGGAGGAGCGGTTCGTGAAATGGGCAGTTTCCAGCGTCCTATATCTATACCGGCAATTTCAGAGTTGCGCCAGCTATTAGAACGAATTAAAAATGATAAATAATAAACGCGCTCGAAATGACGGTTTTGGAAAAAAATTTAAAATAAAGGCTCATCCTATTGAATTTCAGCATTAATTATGTTAAAATCACAATATGTGTTTTCGGAGCGCCTATGTTGGAGGTGGAATCAGTGGACGTTTTTATGAGGATTTTGCTTGTTATATTTGCGATCGGACTTATCGCTGTTGTATTGCTGCAAAAGGGTAAAAGTGCAGGTTTGTCTGGGGCGATTACTGGCGGTGCAGAGCATTTGTTCGGTAAACAAAAAGCACGTGGCCTGGATTTGTTTCTACAACGTTTAACCGTTGTACTTGCATCTGGATTCTTTGTGCTGGCGCTGATCGTATCGTATTTTATTGATTAGACAATTTCAAACGAGTTAACGAAAGACGGGGATGCTCCTCGTCTTTTTTTATTTACCATTACAAAATGCTTAAGGATGTAAGGCTATAGTTTCGTGTATACTACATAGTATATCGGTATTACAATTTTTTGGAATTGACTGGTTAATGAGCCGGATCAATTCAATGAGGAGAACGGCTATGGAAAATTTGGAGCAAACCATATTGCAATTTATGAGAGAAGCAGCCTATAAGCCGATGACCTACCAGGAGCTGGAGGATTCATTCGGTTTGACTGATGCAGAAGAATATAAGCAATTTTTAACGACGCTAAACCATTTAGAAGAAGCAGGAGAACTGATCAGAACACGCAACAATCGTTATGGGGTTCCTGAACGAATGAATCTTTTGCGCGGGAAGCTGCAGGCGCATTCCAAAGGCTTTGCGTTTCTAATACCTGATGATGGGGATCATCCGGATGTCTATTTGCATTCAAATGATTTAAAAAGCGCTATGAATGGAGATATTGTACTTATTCGAATTACTGGAAAAAGTGTAAATGGCGGTCGTATGGAAGGGGAAGTCGTACGTATTGTCCAGCGAGCGATTACGCAAGTAGTCGGTTTATTCGAAGGATTCGAATCGTATGCATTCGTTATTCCGGATGACAAGCGGATAAATAAAGATATTTTTATACCGAAAGATCAATTTAATGGTGCGATTACTGGTCAGAAGGTAGTCGTGCGTATCGTTAATTATCCAGAGGGCCGTTCAGCGGCTGAAGGAGAAGTTATTGAAATTTTAGGTCATAAAAATGATCCTGGCGTTGATATTTTATCCATTGTACGCAAGCATCAGTTGCCGGAAGGTTTTCCGGATGAGGTTATGGAGGAAGCGGTTCGTGCGCCAGAGCAAATAAGCGAGGCGGAAATTACTGAACAAAAGCGCAGAGATTTGCGTGATGAAGTGATTGTGACGATTGATGGCGAGGATGCCAAAGATTTGGATGATGCGGTTCAGGTAAAACGATTGGAAAACGGAAACTATTTGTTAGGCGTTCATATTGCAGACGTCGGCTACTATGTGCCCGAGCGCTCTGAGCTTGATCGTGAAGCATATCGCCGTGGTTGCAGTGTGTATTTGACAGACCGTGTTATTCCGATGTTGCCACACCGATTGTCGAATGGTATTTGTTCGCTAAATCCACAGGTTGATCGACTGACGTTGTCGTGTGAAATGGAGTTCGATGCTAAAACATTCAAACGTGTGCGTCATGATATTTTTACAAGCGTAATACGGACAACAGAAAGAATGACCTATTCCGATGTCAGAAAAATTCTTACCGCAACCGAAGAAGAGCCGCAAGAGGAGTTGAAGGCTCGCTATGCTCCGTTATTGGATATGTTCCAAACGATGGAGAAGCTGGCTATGAAGCTGCGTTCGAAGCGGATGAAGCGCGGAGCGATTGATTTTGATTTTCAAGAGTCGAAAATTATTGTGGATGAGCAGGGCAAACCGCTTGATATTGTCAAAAGAGAACGTTCTGTTGCGGAACAAATTATAGAAGAGTTTATGCTTGCTGCCAACGAAACTGTTGCTGAGCATTTTTACTGGCTGCGCATCCCTTTCTTGTATCGTATTCATGAAAACCCGGATCAGGAGAAGCTGATGACCTTTATGCAGTTTGCTGCCAATTTTGGTTATGCGGTAAAAGGAAAGGGAAACTCTGTACATCCAAGAGCGTTACAGACCTTGCTGGGTGAAATCGCCGGAACGAAGGAAGCGACAGTTATTTCCACGATGATGCTGCGTTCTATGAAGCAGGCGCGTTATGAAGCGGAAAGTTTGGGGCACTTTGGATTGGCTGCCGAGTTTTACTCTCATTTTACATCACCAATCAGACGCTATCCTGACCTGGTGATCCATCGCACAATACGTGAAGTGGTTGCTAATGGCGGAACGCTCTCGGATAAACGGATGGAAGCACTAAAGGCACGTATGCCGGATGTAGCTCAACATTCCTCTGAGAGGGAACGGGTGGCTCAAGAAGCGGAACGGGATACTGAGAAGCTGAAGAAATGTGAATACATGCTTGATAAAATTGGCGAAGAATTTACAGGTATTATCGGTAGTGTAACGAGCTTTGGCATGTTTATTGAACTGGATAACTCGGTTGAGGGGCTTGTTAGATTAAGCGATTTGACGGACGATTACTATCATTTCCATGAAATGCATATGGTATTAATTGGCGAACGAACCTCCAGAGTGTATCGTATCGGTGATGAAGTGAAAATTCGGGTAGCTCGAGTTAATATGGAAGAATACACAATAGACTTCGAGATGGTCGATATGAAGCGCAGGGGCGGACGTGCAAGTAATGGCAATGGAGATTTCAATAGCGGATCTGGTTCATACAGTCGGGGGCGGAAGGGCAGCTCGGCAAAAGGATTCGGTAAACCTCGTGATTCTGGAGAAGCTTCAGGCAGATATTCAAGCAGCAAACAGGGGAAAGAAGCAAAAAATGATGTGAGTAAATGGGTCGAGGCAAGGAAAAACAAACGCAGAAAGAAAGATGAAAACAAGCTTTCGCAACATAAAGAAACTAATCAAACAGATCATAGGAATCACAGAGGCTCGGGTGCAAATGCAGAGCAGGGGGAGCATGTAGGAAGCTCCTTATGGTCAACAAACCGGGAGGATAACGGGGGAGCGCAGAAAAATAGCCGTTCTAAGAAAAGAAAAGATCGTCATATGCAAAGAAACGGCGAATATTTTGATAAAACTTCTACCTCCAAAGATCATCAGCCTGGCAAAGGGCAGCATGCTTCAGAAGAAAATAAAGAATCCAATTTTTTTAGCAACAATACAAATGAACAAAAAGAATCCAAGCGAGACGGGAGAGATCAAAAGCCGGCATTTTGGGAAAATGCTGCGCTAAAAAGTCAAAACCATAAGAAGAAAAAAAACAATAGCAAAACAGCAAGTTTTGTCAGAAAAAAACGCAAGTAAAGTTGGAATTTTGTCTGATTTTGTCGAACTGAGAAAAGTGATTGCGAAAGGTGGTGGCGGCGTGGGGAACACCGCCTTTCCTTCAGTTACAACAGAGCGTGCAAAGACAGACCATATATGATGTCCGCTATATACCGATTGGATAAAAAGGTATTTTTAAGTTATAATAATATTTGAGTTTGTTACTTGCTTTTTGGTTCTGATTATAGTACACTCAAGGCAATCAATGATATGATCCTGAATTCACATATTGAAAAGGGTATCATCACTATCATGAACCCTTTCCAATGTGTGAATTTTTTGTTTAAGGACGAAACAGGCGCATATTAATTTAATTTTATGGAGGTAATTCCAAATGCAACAAGGTACAGTTAAATGGTTCAACGCTGAGAAAGGTTTTGGCTTCATCGAAGTTGAAGGCGGCAACGATGTATTCGTACACTTCTCCGCAATCACTGGCGAAGGCTTCAAAACTCTTGAAGAAGGCCAACGCGTTGAGTTCAACGTAGTTGAAGGAAACCGCGGTCCTCAAGCTGAGAACGTTGTAAAGCTTTAATCTATATAAAGCATATGAGCGTTTAGCGACTAAAAACCGCCCCGCCTTTATGGTGATGGCGGTTTTTTCTACTTTGAAATACTTTTACGAGAGTTGGGCAAGGAGAGCAAAACAAGAGTGAAGAAAGCAATTATCTTAAGCTCGATTCGTTAAGACCAACAATAACGGATTGATTTTCGTAATTCAAATTGTTACAATTAATACCTGTAATACCTGCAAATAATACCTGTAAAGTAAACGTGAAACGGTGAATGGAACAGGCATCAATTGCATAAATTGAAGAAGACAGAGGTGACAACATGGGTAGTAAAAAGAGTGACGGCAAGCAGCTCGCCCAGAATAAAAAAGCTTCCCATGACTATTTCATCGAAGAAACCTTCGAGGCTGGCATGGTGCTGAAAGGGACTGAAATCAAATCATTGCGCAATGGACGCGCTAACATTAGCGACGCATTCGCAACGATTCGTAATGGAGAAATATTTATCCACAACATGCATATTAGTCCATTCGAACAGGGCAATATTCATAACCCATCTGATCCGACCCGTGCACGCAAGCTGTTGTTGCATAAGGCTCAAATTAGCAAGCTGCTTGGGCAATCCAAACAAGAGGGTTACTCGATTGTTCCACTCAAAATTTATATCCGAAATGGATATGCGAAGCTGCTGATTGGTCTGGGTAAAGGTAAGAAGCAATATGACAAGCGTGAAGCTGCAGCCAAGCGCGACGCACAGCGCGACATTCAGCGCGTACTGCGCGAGAAGCAGAAAATTATCCGTTAAGTCTTGGAAAGCGGTATGCTGGTGCTAGAGTGGCACAGAATCGGTTTGATGGCATATTGAGCTTGAAAGCTTAATGACAGATCAGCCATCAGCAGACTATATAATCAAGCATTCCAAGCAAAAGCGAAAGTGAAAGGCAATAGCCAAATCGGAATGTAGGCAAGTCGTACGTCGTACCATACACAATTGGAATAACATTTCCTCAGTTGCCAGTAACAAGCTTGAGCAAAACACGCTGTTTCGTGGTATACTAAAGCAGAAGCAAGAGGTAAAGAAGTTAAGTGCAAGGTAGTAAAATGTAAATCAGTTAAAGGCAAGAGGTAAGAAAGAAAGGCAGAGTATGTGCAAGTTTTGTTCAGCCTTTGAAAGGTTTTAAATTTATTTGCTTCAATTTTAATTTGGGGGCGTTCTTGGATTCGACGGGGGTCGAACGAGCGCGAGCCAGCGGGTAGCAGGGAGTCGGCTGCTTCATCAACGCTAAAGCCTATTAAACGGCAAACAACAAAACAACTTCGCATTAGCAGCTTAATAACCTGTTAGCGAGCTCCTGCCCTGCATCGCCCATGTGCCGGAATAGGGGCCCAACTTTAAGTGGGATACGCTGTCACATCTCCGCCTGGGGTGTGCTGAAGAAGACAATCAGGCTGACCTAGATAGAAGCTGGTTACGAAGCGTCTAGCTAGGTGACATCAAACTCGTGACTACACCCGTAGAAAGCCGTGTGGCGTGATCTTCGGACAGGGGTTCAACTCCCCTCGCCTCCACCAAAGTACCTAATAAACTTTGAATATGATAAGAGAAGATCAGACGGTAAGCATGTCGACGATATGCCAACCGTCTGTTTTATTTATGGTGATTTTCTTAAAGAGGGATTGTATAACTTGTTTTTGTGTTGCGGAGTCTATCAAATTCCAGTTGTTTTTTAGCTCATGAAAAGCTTTCTGAATTTCAACTATAGGTATAGTCTGTTCTGGCTCAGGCTCAGCAATTTTCTTGATCTCATATATTCTCGCATCTTCTTCTTCGATTAAGGCTGCGTAGTCATCCCCTGATAGCTTTCCATCACCTAGCGCCATCATCCAGTTTTTCTTTCGCTTCTGGCTGATCTTTAGTTCTTTATCTAAATTCACCTTATTTCGAGGCTTAACTTTTGGTTGAGGAATACCATCGTCCACTAGTTCGATATGTTCAAAAACCAGTTGTGTAAGTTGTCTTTCTGAAATGCTGGAAGCGTCGCACGTGCCTTTAGCGTATTGATTTAAACAACGGTAGCTAAAATACTTTATCTTTTTGATTACCCGGGCGTTACCTGCATAAGTAGCGCCACATTTTCCACACTTGATAATTCCGCTGTAAGGATAATCAAAGGATCGTTTAGACATGTGCCCGTTCGCTCTTCGCTGTCTAAATTCTTGAGCCTTTTTAAACTGTTCCTGATTAACTATTGCTTGGTGTGTTCCCTGTGTAATGATCCGCTGATCCTCTGGCCACTCTTCTGCCTTGTAATGGTTATATCCGGCATAGGTAGGATTCCTCAATACGTTTCGCACTGTTTTGTTATCCCATTTGCCGCCTTCCTTGGTGTGGGATTTAGTATTCATATGTTTTGCAATTTTTGTTATGCCCCAGCCTTCCTCGGTGAAAAGATCAAATACTTCTCTTACTAATTGTGCCTCTTCTTCAACTATATGAAGGATATATTCTTTTACAACACTCATGTCTTTATCACCTCGAATCTATATCCTAGCGGAGGTCGAGACATATGCCTTCCTCCGTTCCTTGCTTTCTTTTCTAAACCCTTTGAAGTTTCTTCGCTAAGATTGTTAATGTAGAGTTCAGCCCATATTGCATTTAACTGTAGGAAAGCTTTGCCCATCGGTGATCGGGTATCGATCTCATCTTGCCCCTGGGCAGCTATGATGAGTCTAATGTCTAGTTTGTTGACCATCTCAATAAAAGTAATGATGTCACCCATGTTGCGACTTAACCGATCCAGCTTATGAATTAATAGAGCTTCAAAGCGTTTGGCTTTCATATCCGCCAGCATTGCCTGTACGCCTTTACGCTTGAAAGTCTTTCCGCTAACGCCTGGATCGGAATAGACACGATATAATTCAAGCCCTTTTCGCTCCATCGTCTGCACTAAAATTTCTTCTTGGGCCTCCAGGCTGAAACCTTCCTCGGCTTGCATAGTTGTACTCACTCGTGTGTAAATAGCAGCTCTCATTCAATTAATTCCTCCTTCAATTTAGATCATATGTTCTGTTTTTTGTGTATGGTAAACAGCCTTGCGGCTGGAAAGCGCAAAGATTTAGATATTTATATACGAGCTATCTTTTATGTTTAAAACTGATGGAGGTAGCTTTTTAAGATGTGCGACCTCTTCTGGTACTCCACAGATTGCAGCGGCCTCATAGATAGTATTACCTTCTATTATTAGTTGGTCCGGTATAAGGAGTTCAACTGCAAACTGATTTGCCTGGCGTTCGATTTTATCAACTGATTGTAGAGTGTACTTTGTTAAAAAAGGAACGTTTTCTTTGGGATGCAGAATTCTGTGTCCTAGTTCGTGAGCGATCACGAATCGGATCATTATATCCGATAGATCTTGGTGAACGTGGATAAACGGTATCCGTAAATATATTTGAAAAAATCCCAACATCCCGACTAAGGTGCGATATTCTATGATGATACCCATGTACTCGGCAATTTTCTCAGGGTCATTGGTGCCATATTTCCGGATAAGTCGCTCCACTGTTTTTTTAATCTGCATAAGCGACCTCCATACAGTTTACTCTTTCCGGTATTTTTTTGGGGTGAATTTCTTCTTCGCCATTTGTTTTGCCATTCGCATTGTCTGTTCAAGCTGTATACGAAGCATCTCCTTGGCCTCTTCATCAAACTCCGTTTCCTCACCATAAAAAGCTAATGCGTGGTTACTGTCGAGATTATTCATAATGCGTTCCAGATCTTTGGCGATGTCTCGTTCGTCTTTATCATTAAGCTCGTAGTATGGTTTTTGCGGTTCTTCTTCCCACCCCATCAGATAAGCGGGAGTGCATTTGAACAACTCAGCAAGCTTTGCAATGGTCTCATGTTTAATATTTTTAATATCGCCACTTTCATAGCGTTGAGCTGTAGCTTCTTTAACAGCTAAAAATTCTGCGACATCTAGTAGGGTAAGACCTTGGGATAGCCTTCTCTCTTTAATTCTTTCATTTATTGTAGACATCACTGTATACCTCTCTTTCTGCCTTTAATATAGCACTGACTTACGTTGTATGCAATAGTTTTTGTGCATAAAAACAAAAAACTTACGCATTACGTATTGACCAAGATGCATATTGATGCTAATATTTACTTACGCAACACGTAAGAAAGGAGGGGACTCCCGTGACAGTCGCGTACAAGACAGATTCCTTAACCTTAAAAAAGCTAATGCTTGACCGGGGAATTACCACCATTTTGCAACTGTCGTCTATGTCAGGTATTAACAGAAATACCCTCTCGCATATTCTTGATGGTAAAATTCAACCATCGGCAGTTGCAATGAAGAAATTAGTTGCCACATTGATGATACCACCTGAACAAGCGGGACAAATTTTTTTTGGTTTAGACTTACGTAATAGGTAAGTTCGGAGAGCTCACCACCTGAACAAGCGAGGTGCGTTATGAAAAAAGCCGTATTAAGATCGAGCCAGCTTAGCTATGAGGTGTTGGTGCGTATCACTCTACAGGTACGAGCTGCTAAGTTGAATGAGAAGCGCAGGAAAGCGAGGTGATCAAACCATGCAATACTTAGCACGTACCTTGGAGCCTGGCGATCACTACTACAATCACTTTAAGCCAGTGACGCTGCCGCATGATCAATTGTTGGACAAGCCTGACGAGCTGGCAGCGCTGTCAGGTCCAGTTAAAAAGTACGTAATGAAAGACGGTGAACTGGTTGAACAATGAACAGAAGGCGGAACTTATAGGGAAGTTGGCGAGGTTTTATCACAGTCCGTACGTTAAGCTCAATCGTCCTGAGGTATTAGCAGTGCCATTTGACAAGTGGCTTGAGCGCCAATTATTACGCATAGGAGGTGAAACCATATGACTAAAAAAGAAGTGATCTTAGCAATTCAGACAGCCATTGCAGCAGCTCAGAAGTTAGAACGATCACGCGATGCAAGTATAGCAATCACACATCTTGAAACAGCCGAGCTGTGGATTAAGAAATAGGAGGTGATCCAAATTGAGCAAACAGCAACGTATCAAGTCATGCAACCAGTTGATGGAGCTAAGCAATACAGCTAGCCCTCGTCTTAATCGATGTATTAAATCGCAGTTGACTCGCACAGCAAGCCGGTTAAAAAAGTAAAAAGCCCTCAGATCGGGGTAGGAGCCGATTGAGAGCTAAACACAAAATAGTTAATGCCAGTATAGCACTGGCGGGAGGCACAGGCAATGAAAATCTGTTATCGAGAGATTAACTTTCGTAACGAAAGTTTGCGATTGATAGAGCAAGTTAATGGAATTATTAATGATTATCAGCAGATGGGCTACTCTTTAACTTTGCGCCAAGTCTATTATCAACTCGTTGCCCGGGATGTAATCCCTAACAATGAGCGTAGCTACAAGAATCTTGGAAATCTTATTTCAGATGGTCGAATGTCTGGGCTTATTGACTGGACAGCCATTGAAGATAGGACGCGTCATCTTCGCAAAAATAGTCATTGGTCTTCGCCAGGATCTATCATCCATTCAGCTGCTCGATCATTTGCATATGACAAGTGGGAAGATCAGGAGAATTATGTAGAGGTTTGGGTGGAGAAAGATGCTTTAGTAGGAATCGTTGGTCAAGTTTGTGAGGAGTTAGACATACCTTATTTCTCTTGTCGCGGGTACGTCTCACAGTCTGAAATGTGGGCTGCAGCTCAACGACTAGAAGAATTCGCTGAGCATAAGCACATCCACATTATTCATTTGGGTGATCATGACCCAAGTGGCAAAGATATGTCGAGGGATATTATGGACCGCTTAGAACTTTTCGGAGTTTCAGTGCAATTTGAGAGAATTGCTCTTAATTACGACCAGATAGAGGAGTTCGGCCCACCACCAAATCCCACAAAACTATCTGATAGTCGTGCATCAGGATACATTGCGGAATTTGGTTATGAGTGCTGGGAACTGGATGCTTTACGGCCAGATGTGATTGACTCACTTATTCGGGATAAAGTCACAGAGCTATGCGACTTAGATTTACTCGCAGAGGCAAGAGAACGTGAAGATTCTGCAAAGCGAACCCTAAACGCTGTTGCAAGAGACTGGGCAAATATAGAGGTCAATTATTCGTAGTTGAGAGGAGTTTTGCAAATGTTAAAAGCAACTGGAATTGTTAGACGTGTTGATGATCTTGGGCGTGTGGTTATACCGAAAGAGATGCGCCGTACATTAGGAGTCGCGGAGGGCGATCCGCTTGAATTTTTCGTAAACGGTCAAGATATTATCTTGCGTAAGTATGCACCTGGTTGCTATCTGTGCGGTGAAGTAAGGCCGCTTACAAGTCTATATCCTGGTAAGCAAGTTTGTGGTCCGTGTGTTGAGATGGTTGCAAAATCTCGGGACAAGCTGCTTGCTGCGATTCGACAATGAGCAAGGTGATCGTCTTTTCGTTGCTACCGGAATGTGAAGTCTGCGGTAAGAGAATGAACAAGCAGTTTTTAAAGCCCTGGAACGGTAAGGAAGTATGCAGCCCATGCATTGACCTACTTGAAGCAGAATATGACCAGCTTTATAGCAATGATCTACTTCAAAGGTGATACTGTTCGATTGAAGACTGGTAATAAAGCGGAGGTCTTGGATGTATGGGGCAAAGTGCGCGAATGGTGTAAATTACGGACTGAAAATGGGGAAACTGTTTTCCTTCAATCTCAGGATGTTGAACTAATACGACGTTATTCTTCGAAACGAAAAGGATGGGGAGCTAGATGATTAAAATCAGCAAGCTTGAAATAGAAAATGTCAAACGAGTCAAAGCGGTTAAGATTGAGCCAACGGCAAACGGATTGACGATTGTCGGCGGTAAGAATAGGCAGGGCAAAACGAGTATATTGGATGCAATTGCTTGGGGGCTGGGCGGTAACAAGTACCGTCCTTCCCAGGCGAGCCGGGAAGGCAGCGTAATTCCTCCTCACTTGCATATTGTACTATCCAACGGCTTGATCGTAGAGCGCAAAGGCAAAAATTCCGATTTGAAGGTCATTGATCCGAACGGTCAGAAGGGTGGCCAGCAGCTACTCGACAGTTTTGTTGAAGAGTTGGCGATTGATTTGCCTAAGTTCATGAATTCTTCTAATAAAGAAAAGGCGAATATTCTACTGCGCATCATCGGAGTTGGCCAACAGCTGCATGAACTTGAGGTGAAAGAACAGGAAGTCTATAATCAGCGCCGAGCAATTGGGCAAATAGCCGATCAAAAAGCAAAGTTTGCAAAGGAACAACCTTACTTCCCAGATGCTCCTAAGGAGCCAATATCAGCATCTGAACTCATTCGCCAGCAACAAGACATTTTAGCGCGTAATGGTGAGAATCAGCGTAAACGACAACGGGCAGCACAAATTCAGGCTGCTCATGAAAGTCAGTCGCGAGAAGTTGAACGTTTAAAATCGATGCTAGCCGAAGCCGAATCAAAATTCGCACAACTTGGTCAAGATCTTTATACAGCCAATATGGATGCTGTTGATTTGTTGGATGAATCTACAGCTGAACTTGAAGCAAATATTCAACAAATTGATCAAATCAATCGGAAGGTACGTGCAAATCTGGACAAGGACAAAGCTGAAACAGATGCAGGTGATTACCGCGTTCAGTATGACCAGCTGTCAGTTACTATCAATGACATTCGCCAGCAAAAGACTGACTTGCTCACAAACGCTAATCTACCGTTGCCAGGGCTTTCTGTAGATGATGGCGAGCTGATCTACAATGGTCAAAAATGGGACAACATGAGCGGTGCTGATCAGCTTAAGGTTTCCACGGCTATCGTCCGTAAGCTTAAACCGGATTGTGGATTTATCCTACTAGACAAATTGGAACAGATGGATTTGGAAACGTTGCAAGAGTTGGGGCAGTGGTTAGAACAAGAAGGGCTGCAGGCGATCGCTACGCGCGTCAGCACTGGCGAAGAATGCTCGATCATCATTGAAGATGGCTATGTAGCTGGGCAAGAAGGCATTACGCTACAGCAGCCTCCCGGAGAGATCGATCCGGGTGAAGGTTGGAGTGCTCCTGCATCTACGACAGCTTGGAAAGCAGGTGAATTTTAACGTGTTCGAAATAACGAGCGGAAAGGTACAAAAAGCCAAAAAGGTTGTGCTGTATGGTCCAGAAGGGATTGGCAAATCCTCTCTAGCTGCACAGTTTCCGGGCACTGTTTTTATTGATACAGAAGGTAGCACAACTGAACTAGACGTGAAACGCTTCCCAAAGCCGACAAGTTGGGAAATGATCAATCAACAAGCCAGACATGCCATTCAAAAAGGTCCGAGCGTTATAGGCACGCTTGTTATTGATACGATTGATTGGGCTGAAATGCAATGTAATGAGAGTGTATGTGCCCAGCATAACAAAAAGGGTATTGAGGACTTTGGTTTTGGAAAAGGATACATTTTTGCCGCAGAGGAATTTGGTCGATTTTTGAATCTGCTTAGTGATGTCATTGAAGCTGGAATAAACGTTGTACTCACAGCACATTCACAGATCGTCAAGTTCGAGCAGCCTGACGAAATGGGAGCTTATGACCGCTACCAGCTAAAGTTAGGGCAAAAAACTGGATCACGTACAGCGGCACTAGTCAAAGAATGGGCAGATATGGTCCTGTTCATCAATTATAAGACTTTCTCTGTTGCTACTGACGATAAAGGCAAGAAGCATAAGGCACAGGGCGGAACGCGGACTATCTACGCTACTCATCATCCTGCTTGGGATGCTAAGAACAGGCATGGTCTGCCTGATGAGTTTCCACTGGACTATGGACAGATCGCCCACATCTTTAATGTAGGTAATAGTCCAGCTCCAGATACACAACCTATGTCACCAGCTCCAACACAGCCAGCACCTGCAACGCAGTTAGCTCCGCCGCCGTCACAGACTCCAACAAATAGTCCGCCAGCACAATCAGCGGCTAATGCAATGGCGAATGAATTAGATCTAAGTATTCCAGCATCATTGCGGGACCTAATGACGCAGTATGGCGTGCGAGAAGTTGAAATTCAAGCAGTGGTAAGTCAGAAAGGGTACTATCCGCAAGATACACCAATTGCTAACTATGACAATGGATTCATTGAGGGCGTACTGGTTGGAGCATGGCCGCAGGTATTCGAAATGATTAAAGATTTTAGAAACAGTTTGCCATTTTAACACCATAGGAGGACTTATATATGAATCAAGAACGCGAACTAGGTTGGGAAGACACGATTGAAAAAGATGGTGGGGGCGGCTTCGTGTTGCTCCCTGCAGGGGACTACTTTTTTACAGTCGGTAAATTCGAGCGCAGCCGCTTTACTGGCAGCGAGAAGATGCCAGCATGTAATCAAGCTAAACTTGAACTGACTGTCCATTCACCTGAGCATGGCGATGTAGTTGTTTTCCACAATCTTTTTCTTCATACCAAGACAGAGGGGCTTCTGTCCAGTTTCTTTAGTGCGATTGGTCAGAAAAAGAAGGGCGAGCCACTTCGCATGAACTGGAATGCCGTCGTTGGTTCCAAAGGGAAATTAAAGCTTGAGATTCGGACTTATATGAGTCAAGGTGAAGAACGGTCTGCCAATCAGGTTAAATCTTTCTTCTCATATGAAGATGCATTCCCAGCAGGACAGCAGCCGCCGGCACAGTCACATCAGCAACAACCACAGCAAAACTACCAGCAGCATGGCTACCAACAACCACAGCATGGATATCAACAACAGCACCAAGCCCCATTCCCAACTGGGCAGCAAGGTGGCGGATGGCAACAAGGACAGTTCTAGGAGGTAATCATGGAACTAAGAGATTATCAAGAAAAAGCTAGGCAGTCAATTCAATCGGAATGGGAAAAGGGAACGAAACGTACATTGCTGGTTCTGCCTACTGGCTGTGGTAAGACTATTGTATTTTCCAAGGTAACGGAGGATCGGGTAAGGCTGGGCGAGCGCGTGCTCGTCCTGGCCCACCGCGGCGAACTGCTCGATCAAGCGGCAGACAAGCTAGAGAAATCAACTGGACTGAAGGCGGCAACAGAGAAGGCAGAGCAAACATCGCTCGGCAGCTGGTACCGGGTTGTCGTAGGTAGCGTGCAGACGCTAATGAGGGATAAGAGACTAAGGCAGTTTGCGGCAGACCATTTTGATACGATTATTGTAGATGAAGCACATCACTGCATTTCAGACAGCTATCAGCGCGTATTGCAGTATTTCGAGGGCGCGAACGTCCTTGGCGTTACGGCGACGCCGGACCGCGGTGACATGCGTAATCTTGGATCGTATTTTGAGAGCTTGGCGTATGAGTATACGTTACCTAAAGCCATCAAATCAGGATATTTGAGTCCAATTAAAGCAATGACGATTCCGCTGCAGATCAACTTGTCAGCAGTTAGCCAGCAGGCAGGTGACTTCAAGAGCAGCGATTTGGGTACGGCGCTTGATCCGTACCTGGATTCAATAGCCGCTGAAATGTGGAAGGTAGCCAAGGACAGAAAGATCGTTGTATTCCTTCCACTCGTAAAGACTAGTCAGAAATTTACGAATATTCTGAACTCCATTGGATTTAAGGCAGCAGAGGTCAACGGTGAATCGCAGGATCGGGCAGAGATATTAGCAGATTTTGATAGCGGTAAATATAACGTATTATGCAACTCCATGCTGCTCACAGAGGGTTGGGACTGTCCATCGGTAGATTGTGTAGTCGTGTTAAGACCTACGAAGGTACGTAGCTTATATAGCCAGATGGTTGGGCGTGGTACCCGACTATTCCCCGGAAAAACAGAGTTGTTGTTACTCGACTTTTTATGGCACACGGAGAGGCATGAGCTTTGCCATCCGGCTCATTTGATTGCCGAAAATGAGGAAATTGCCCAGGCTATGACCAAACAGATCGAAGAAGCTGGCATTCCGCTCGACTTAGAGGCGGTCGAAAAGCAAGCTGCTGAGGACGTGATTGCGCAGCGCGAGGAAGCGCTGGCGAAGCAACTGGCAGAAATGAGACGACGGAAGCGCTCACTTGTGGATCCGCTGCAGTTTGAAATGTCTATCCAAGCAGAAGACTTGTCCAGTTATGTACCAAGCTTTGGTTGGGAAATGGGACCGCCTAGTGATGCACAGATCAAAGCATTAGAAAAGATCGGTATCCTGCCTGACGAGATTGATAACGCTGGAAAAGCAACTAAGCTGCTAGAGCGATTGGACAAACGCCGAGAGGAAGGACTGACCACGCCGAAGCAAATCCGATTTTTGGAGCAGCGAGGCTTTGAGCATGTCGGTACCTGGTCATTTGAAAATGCTAAAAGATTGATTGACCGCATAGCTGGCAACGGCTGGCGTGTTCCGGAAGACGTTAATCCGAAAGAGTATCGCGGGGAGTAAGTGAGATCAGAAAACTAGAGTGGCTATCTCTTGTAGCTGAGGAGATGGTACTGGCGAGTTGAGAATCCAATTCGCCGATACCACGGCCCTTCAACTACAACTTAAGGAGAAAGATACAAATTAAGCTCTTCGGGTATAAGAACGGACATATCTTTTTCCCGAGTATCTCTTGTACATTTTACGGGCCTCTGTTTCTTCCTTAATTTTCTTGTCAAAAGTCCTTTTGTATGACTGCATATCGTCTAGTAGTATGTGTAGGTTTTTAGTCCTAACTGGATCTATTGTAGATCTAATGGGAACAAGGGTAATAGCGTTTTTAATTCCTTCTAGCCTACTACAGAAATTTTCTATCATTGTTAATTTCCTCCTTGTTTGGATTGGGATATCAACATAACACATTTACTATAAAAATGCTAGAGAATTTTTTGCTACTTGTTTTAAGTATTGTGTTAAATTTATTTGCTCAGAGAGGATCAAATATATGGAATACAAAATCGACCTCATAGCATTACTGGCCTACGTTGACCCTGCCTTCCTGAGTTATCAGGAGTGGGTCAACGTAGGCATGGCCCTAAAATATGAAGGCTATACAGCCAGTGATTGGGATGATTGGAGCAAAAGGGATGGTGGCCGTTATCATCCTGGCGAATGCTTCAAGAAGTGGTCAAGCTTTGAAGGCTCAGGCACACCGATAACAGGCGCTACAATTACGCAGATGGCAAAGGATAACGGCTGGGTGCCACGTTCCGCTGGCAGGGAAGACCGGGAGCTGGGCTGGGATGACGAAATTGCTGGTGATTACGTAGTCGTAGACAAACGCTGGATCGAAGGCAAGGAGATTCATGAGCCAGCTACCTGGAACTCAGTGCAGCAGCTGACCACATACCTATCAACATTATTCGAAGCGTCGGAGCAAGTTGGTTATGTAGTGGATACATGGCAAAACGAAGATGGCAAATATCTTCCCACCAAAGGGGCCTGGGATCGGACGGCTGGAGAATTGATTCAACGGCTGAATCAATGCGATGGTGATATCGGTAGCGTTCTTGGCGATTACAACCCGGAAGCTGGCGCCTGGATCCGTTTCAATCCGCTCGATGGCAAAGGCGTTAAAAACGAGAATGTCACCGAATTTCGATATGCGCTCGTTGAGTCGGACACGATGGACATTGAGAAGCAGAACGCCATTATGCGTGAACTAGATTTGCCAATTTCTGTATTGGTTTATAGCGGCAGTAAGAGCCTGCACGCCATTGTCCGGGTTGATGCTGCCAATTACGACGAATACCGTAAGCGAGTGGATTACCTGTATGAAATCTGCCGAAAAAACGGCATTAATGTAGATAATCAGAATCGTAATCCTTCGCGACTGTCCCGCTTGCCGGGCGTTGAGCGGAATGGTAAAAAGCAATTTATTGTTGACACCAATATAGGCAAAGCAAGCTGGGAAGAGTGGCAAAATTGGATTGAAGATGTTAACGATGATCTGCCGGATCCGGAGAGCCTAACAGATTACTGGGACAACATGCCGAAGCTCGCTCCACCTTTAATAGAAGGAGTTTTGCGGCAGGGGCATAAGTTGCTGATGGCAGGACCATCAAAAGCAGGCAAGTCGTTTGCTTTGATTGAGCTTAGTATTGCTATAGCTGAGGGCGTCAAGTGGTTGGCCTGGCAATGTACGCAGGGCCGAGTGTTGTATGTCAACTTGGAGCTTGACCGAGCAAGCGCGCTGCATCGTTTCAAGGATGTGTACCAGGCGCTGGGCTTGCCGCCATCAAATATTAATAACATCGACATTTGGAATTTACGAGGTAAAACAGTACCCATGGACAAGCTGGCGCCGAAGTTGATCAGACGCGCTGCCAAGAAACAGTATATTGCGGTCATTATCGATCCGATTTATAAGGTTCTGACGGGCGACGAAAACAGTGCCGATCAGATGGCTCACTTCACCAATCAATTCGATAAGGTAGCCACTGAACTGGGGGCGTCGGTCATCTACTGTCACCATCATTCCAAGGGTGCGCAAGGCGGAAAGAAGTCGATGGACAGAGCTTCAGGCAGCGGTGTATTCGCCCGGGATCCGGATGCACTTATCGATTTAGTAGAGTTGGAGCTGACAGAAGCACTGCTTCAACAAGAGGAGAACAAGGCGATCTGTGCCGTGTACAAGCGATACTTTCAGCAGTACAATCCGCAGTACCTGCAACAATCCGTATCTCAAGATGACGAACTCAGTGCTAAGGCGATGGAAGATCATGCGCGCCGTGCTATTTACGATACGGAGCAGGCAGCTGCTAGGGATGAAATTAAGAAGGCTATTGATAGCGTCCGGAACCGATCTGCCTGGAGAGTGGAAGGCACGCTCCGGGAGTATGCCAAGTTTGCACCAGTCAATATGTGGTTCCAGTATCCGATTCACAAGGTGGATTACGTAGGCAGCTTGAAGGATATAGATCCGGAGGGAGAGTCATCAGCTCCACCTTGGAAGAAGGCGACGGACAAGCGGACGGCCAAAGCAAAAGAACAACGAAGAAGCAGGGCGGAGGAGTTCGAGGACGCAATTAATAATTGTAATTTCGGTGAACCTCCTACATTAAACGATGTTATAGAGTGGTATAGTTCAACCGGAAAAGAAGTGGCCGAACGTACCATGAGGGATTGGATAAAGAGATACGGGTATGAAATCGATCGTGAAAATGGATTCAGAATCGTTAAAAAAGAAGAAGGATAATTGCGGCGGCAATCATGGTTTTATGATAACCGCCAAGTGTTGCAACGACCATTAAAAGATGATTGCCGCAACTTGCAAGTATCATGATTGCCGCAATCCCGCAGAAAGTTGCGGGGATTGTCCTATATATATTATATAAATATATCGCGCGCCCGTAGTAAATAAAATATGAAATAGTCAGGTATACAGTAAACGTAAGAAGAAAGGGAATTGCCGCCGAATGGTGCGCGGCATTCCCCCCTTCTAACGACTCTTACACCGCGCGAAGAGGAAAGAAAAAAGAGAAGGGAAAAATGAAAATGGCAAAATTAAAAAAAGTTGAAAATAAATATTGGGAATCAGAAACAGGAGAAACAATGGAGTTTGGAAGTTGTTTTATGCGGTGCTTTGATAAAGCTGGTAAGTTGCAGTTCGGAACGAAATACCGTGACTCGAAAACTGGAGAGGATGTTTACGCAGTAAAGTTTGTTATTGATCGTGAAGTTTTGTTTTCTGGAGATGCTGCTAGTTTCCTTCGCGGAACAATAAACGATTGGGAAGAAATGCTAGAGGAGCATGGCGATGACTGAATTCTTCATGCCAATGATCCCACCCACAACAACACATCAACAGAAACAAGTTACAGTTCGAAATGGCAAGCCAGTATTCTACGAGCCAGAAGATTTAAAAGCTGCACGATCTAAACTGATGGCTCACCTTGGGCAGCATGTTCCACCTAAAAAATATACAGGACCAATTCGACTTATTGCTAAATGGTGCTTTCCGCTGATCGATGGCAAAGTAGATGGCCAGTTTAAAGATACCAAACCGGACAACGGAAATTCGAACAAGTTGCTAGAAGATTGCATGGAGGATCTTGGTTACTTCGAAAAAGGTGATCAACAGATTGCGAGTTTGATAGTCGAACATTTCTGGACGAAGATGCCAGGCATCTACATCCGGATTGAGGAGCTGTAAGCCCATGGATTATAAAGTATTTTTTGCTGATGTGGCTAACTGGATCAATCAAGTCAATCAGACAGCGATGCAGCATGGGATGCACAGTGATTACTTTTGGTTATGGGTTGCCGACTCGAGCGGCGAAATGTGCAGGAAATACCAGAACAATGAGCTCGTGAAAAAACAAATGAGAATGTTGATAGATTGGTTGGAGGAAGCATTTGAAAGGCAGCAAAAAACGGCAGGGAGGTAGGCTATGCATCAAGCTGATCCGTTTTTTCAAGACATACCTTGGGATTTTATTTATGACGATAACGGTAAGTTGATTGGTGAGGTCTATTTGTTGCTATCTGAGCCTCACCGAAAGAAAACTAATAGGGTTAAAGGAGCGAAGAAATATGGCCAGAACTACAGTACCGCGAAGAGATCTTGATCGTGAGGATGCAGCTACAGTTAATAGTGAAGTGTCAAAGCGCCAAATGACAGATGAGGAGCGAAAGCGAATATTTGGCGATACAGACAAACAGCAAGTGAAAAATGGCGGGGTTAAACAGAGATTAGCCGCTGCAGAAGAAGAGCGACGACAGGAAGCAAAGAAGGCTGAGCAAGTGAAGCTTGACGGTCGGAGCTCTGCAAATGAACCGGTCAAACAAGAGTTCCTTCAGTGGATTGCGGCTGGTAAGAGCATTGCCGCATTTGAGCGTCAACTGGGAATGCGGACTAACGCAATGTACTACTGGCTTAAAAAGTGGAATCTCACAGGTATTAAACCGGGAAAGGCTAGGGAGCTGTTGGGGCTATTAGAAGAGACTGTAAAACAAGCGGAATCACCACCGGTTGCACTTATATCTGTTTCTGAAAAAGCCTACAAGGAACTGAATGATCGACTTGTAGATTACGAAAGCGAGCTTGCTCGTTGGGTTCAGATCGATAACGAGAAGGCTGCACTTATTACCGAGCTTCAGGAAGATAAATCATACTGGATACAAACAGCTAACCAGCGCAGGGATGAGATTGCTGAACTTGATCTATTCCTTCGTGAGGCTAAGCAGGCAATCAGTGAGTTGGAGGGTGAGCGTAAATATCTGCTAGAAACAATCGAAAAAGCAGCGATTTCTTCTGCTAAGCACGATCCAAACAACACTTATCAAGCTCTAGTGGGATTGGGAGTTATTAAGGCAACAGATACTGCGAATCATATAGTTCGTAACGCCGTTTTGGACATCGAGACGATCAACTTTATCCAGGCTAAACTAACGCAAGAGGAGTTTATCGGCTACTGCAAAGCACAGATTATTGATTACGTATCCAGGGCAACGCATATAGGCGGTATTGAGGACCTGCGCAAGGCGGGGAAATATATTGAGTTAGCAACGGCGGGAGGCGTTTAGAAATGAATCGTGAAAAAGTGGACAAGAAGCAGCTGCATAAGCTGTTTCTTGCTGGCAAGCCGCTAAAAGAAATAGCACTTGAACTTGGAGCGGCATATGGCACAATACGGACTTTAATCTATCTTGAGCGTTTGCGGAATCCTCTGGATTGGCCACAACGTGTGAGTTATGCCAATAAGCCTAAAACACCAGTGCTCATGATGCATAGCTATGAATGTGTTGATTGTGCGGTTATGTTTACGGTTGAAGATGATATGGATGTAGACCATTCCGCGACTGTTTGCCCGATCTGTCAGAGCGCGGACATTGAAGACCGGGGCTATGGGAAGTTTGTAACGACGGCTAAGGGAGCGTGAACAGCATGAGCGATCAAGATAAATGTCCAGAGTGTGAAGCGTATTGGGTGATGTGTCCTTGTTGCAGAAATAGCTTTTGCCCGGATTGTGGGATGGGTGAAAGTGAAGCGTATATATGGCCAGAAGAGGAGGCTGAGACATCATGAGTGATCAAGCGATTGAGAAGCTGAGCAATTACCGGCAGATGCAAGCACGTATTCAGGTGTTATCTACTTACAGCGTCGGATCCGGCATAACGGTTAGCAGGCTTAATCAGGACGATCAGCTGCAGGAGCTTCACAGGAGACTGAGAGGGCTGCCAAGCTATATGTACCTGTCGCCGCGTGAGCAACGTTTGGAAACAGTAGCGCATGCCTATCTTGGGGGAATATACCCAGCAGGCGTTCAAAGCCAACAGAAAGCGATTCCGGGGGCTGCACTAGATTCGGAGGATACGAAGCTGCTTCGCGAGTTAAAAGACAAAATATCCAAGGTTATTGCAGCAAGGGGATATGATATCAGGGATGACATCGATGCAGTTCTTGATCGACTAGCCGAGCTGCAGGATTTGCAGGATGAGGTGAACCGTATAGATACAGTGTTGGCGGCGCTTCAGAAGTATAAGCCGGAGTATGTAAAAGTATTAAGACTGCGATACATTGAGGGGGAAACACCAGTTAAAGCAGCAGCTGGATTAGGTATTACAGAACGGACATTTAATCGCTGGAGACAACGTGCGGAAGAAGAATATAAAAAGTTGTCCGTATAATGTCCTAAACTTGTCCGATAGCTGTCCACAATTCTTATAAATTCCATGTTATTATGGTATTGTCGAACGAAATGTAACGATTACTAATTCATAACCTTTTTATATTGCCGCTTCTTCGGAGGCGGTATTTTTATTGCAGGAAAATGCTTCCTTTTGTCGAAATAGGGCATAGGGGAGGTGAGGTTGCTTGAAACCTACACAGGAACGAATTATCGAAATAGTGGGTACTTCAACGGAAGCGGAAGCTAAGAAACAACTATCGGAGATTTACCTTTTGATATCTCAGATTGGTATTGGCGGCTACAGCAAAGAGAAGTGTTTTACAGACATCGAGAATTCCTATAAACAAAATATCGTCACCAAGATTTTAACTGCACCCTAACCGGTGCTTTTTCTATTAGCTCAAAAAAAAGCCCGAATTACATCGGGCAGTTAATCAACCTTTTTTATCAGTTCGATTGTATTTGCTGGTTTCTTCTAATCTGGCTAACACATCAGATCGCCAAAACAAGCGTTCACGATTAGTTTCTTTGATGGGCGTTAACTTCTTGCTTTTAACAAAGGCATGAAGGTTCTGACGACTGCAGCCCAATATCTCAATGGCTTCTGCTGTACTCACGACATTGTGTTCAAACCAGCTTGCAAGTTCTTCTTTTGTTTCGAAAGTAAACATAGGATTCACCACTTTGTAATTAATATGATTAAGGTTACGATGCTTATTACCAGGCTAGCAATACTAAGGATGTTGGTTACTTTTTGTTTATTCATCGTTCCATCTCCTTGTGGTATAATAAAGAAAAGAAGGACAACGCCTTGTTATTTCACTAAACCTTTGCCTTAGCCCCTTTCGGGGCTTCGGCTTGGGTGGCTCTAGCGAACCAGTGTGATGATGAGGATTGTGATTGAGTTTATCAAAACGATGATTGCCGTCACCATTTTGATAGTTTCGACTCTTTCCTCTCGTTGTCTTTCTTTTCTTGTTTTTGTCAACTGGCTAACCTCCTTTCTATAGTCTTTATTATATCACGGTTATTTACGTACGTCAATAAATAAATAGATTAAATTACCAAGCCACTCGATTTATTTTGGGGGAATATAACATGATAGCAGTGATTGCAATAAGTGTCGTAGCATGTGTAAATGCTGTGGCACTTATTTTAGTTTTAAGGCAACAGTGTATAGACCGTAAGGATATGTTAGATAGGCTTATGAGTCGTAGCTTCGAGGAGTATAAAGAGTTAACTGATCCTTTACCGCCGGTTAGTGATCCAGTGGACATTAGCGATGAGGAAGAGTGGAAAAGGGAAATAGAAGCCATGAAACAAGAGAGGTGATATAAGTGGCTGCGCTAACGGCTAAACAAAAAAAGTTTGCGGATGAGTATCTAGTGGATCTGAATGCGACAGCCGCTTATCGCCGAGCAGGTTATGTAGCAAAAGGGAATGCAGCAGAAGTAAATGCAAGCAGGCTACTAAGCAATGCTAAGGTTCAAATGTACATTCAGGAGCGTATGGCGGAGCGAGAGAAGCGCACAGGGATCACACAGGACATGGTATTGCAGCGTTGGTGGGCGATTGCTACCGCAGATCCTAATGATCTAGTGCATTTGCGTCGTCTTTGTTGCCGACACTGCTTTGGCTTTAATCACGAGTACCAGTGGAAAGATGAACGTGAGTATGAGGCGGCACTAAAAGCTGAATTACAAACGGCAGCATTAGAGGGCAGAGAGCCTGAACCTCCTTCTGACACAGGCGGGTACGGATTCGATAGCTCTATTAAGCCACATCCTAAGTGTCCTGTTTGCAAAGGTGAAGGTCGGGTTGATATTCACATGGCTGATACCCGTGAAGTGGGAAACCAGGCACGCATGCTTTACGCTGGATTGAAAACAACTATGGCAGGAATTGAAATAAAGATGCAGGATCAAGGCAAAGCACTGGAGAATGTGGCAAGGCATCTTGGCATGTTCAAAGACAAAGTAGAGCTCTCAGGAACTGAAGGTGGACCGATCAATGTTGTATTCAGTAGCAAAATACGCTCTAACAACTGACATGTGTCTCAAACATGTATTTTGGACATATGTCTGAAAACGAAAAGTCGAAATTCGGCTATATTTAGCCTTGAGAACTGATTAGCTTAAAAAGTGAATGATAAAATAGAGGAAAAATGAGAGCTTACGGAGGATTTATTTCCCAAAACACAAACTCCCGTTTTCTCGGTTTTTCTTTGATTTACTATGGTGTTTGATTTGAGGTGATTCCGATTGATATTGACGTTGATTATGAACCGAATGACAAGCAAGCCATCTTCCACAACTCTACAGCTACTGAAGTAGTGTACGGAGGTGCGAAAGGCGGTGGGAAATCCTGCGCATTGGTCATGGAAGCACTTGTGTACGGTATGGAATACGCTGGAGCAAACATTTATCTTTTCCGAGAGACATACGAAGTGCTGGAAGCCAACCTCATATCTGAGTGGAAAGAGAAGGTTCCCGAAGCACTGTACGAATACAACGAGTCCAAGCACATAGCCAAGCTAGTGAACGGCAGTGTTGTTCGATTCAGATACGTCAAAAGCTTCAAAGACGCTCAAATTTATCAAGGACGAAGCTTTGATTTTGTCGGCGTTGACGAGCTTACAAAACACGAGGAAAAGACCATACAGGAGCTTTTATCCTGCGTTCGCTCTCCAAAGGGTTTTCCGCCAAGATTTAGAGCTACATGTAACCCTGGGGGCATCGGTCACGGATGGGTAAAAAAACGATACATCGAAGCTACTGATCGCGGTGAAAAAGAAATCGAGGACGAGGTCACAGGCAATAAGATAGCATTCATCCCAGCGAAGGTATATGACAATAACATCATCATGGCGAATGACGCAGCGTATGTACGAAGACTTGAAAACCTTCCTGAAGCGCAGCGCAAAGCATACCTTCATGGGGATTGGGATTCATTCGAGGGGCAGGCTTTTGGAGAGTGGAGAGACGAGATTCATGTTGTTCAACCTTTTCAAATTCCGAGCACTTGGAAAAAATATAGGGGCATCGACTACGGTCGTACTGCTCCTTTTTGCTGTTTGTGGGCAGCTGAGGATCATGACGGCAACCTTTACCTATATCGCGAAGCATATAAAGCTGGCATGGACGCAACCGATCAAGCAACGTTCATTAACTCGTTATCAGGTAGAGAGGTCTACTACCATACCGTATTGGACTCTGCTTGTTGGATAGCCAATCAACACGGTGAGAGCATCGCAGATACGTACTTCAACGCGGGTCTGCTATGCGACCAAGCCAGTAAAAACAGGCTCAACGGTATAGACCGAGTGCATAAATGGCTTAAAGTTTTTAAGGATTTTAGCGGCAAGCAATACTCACGGTTACGGGTGTTCAAGACATGCAGCAACTTGATTCGTACATTACCTGCTTTACCACTCGATGATAAGCACATCGAGGATGTGGATACGCACGCAGAGGATCACGCTTATGATGCGTTGCGTTATCTACTTATGAGTATACCTGAGCCGATTGAAGGTACACCACATGAGCAAAACGGACTATCACATAATACGCAGCTTAATCAAGATCATCTACCGCACGCTTTACAGGACGATGATAACCACGATTATGACTGGCATGACTTATAGGGGGTGATAATTTGGCAAAAGTAAAACAAACGGATCAAGAGCTATACCACACGATCATGACGGAGTATAAGGCAGCACATTCAGCAATGGCGCAATTTCACAGCGATTGGAAAGAGTTTGACGAATATTACTTAGCAGATCAGTGGTCAAGTCGTAGAGCGAGCTGGCGACCTGATCCAGTGGTTAACTACATCGCCTATGTAGTCGATCAGAAAAAGCCGCAGCTGACTAACAATAGACCTACAGGCATTATATTACCAGTAGCGCAGGGTGACGAGGATGCAGCTAAACTGTTTACGCAAGTAACTGACGTAGTAGCGGATAGGATTGATCTTGATAGTGTGGTCGATGAGGTAGTGCAGACAGGCTTGCTACTAGATGTTGCATGGTTTTATGTCTGGTGGGATAACAACCTTAGTGGTGGAACAGCTGCAAGGCAGAACATTTGGAAAGGTGACATAGCCATTGAGTCGGTTGATCCGTGTAATATTTACGTTGATCCGCAGGCTACTGACATCAATGCAGCTCGTTATGTTATATACGCAGTGCCTAAAACGACACAATGGGTAAAAGAGCAATTCGGTGTTGATGTTGAGCCTGATAACGTACAAACATTTGATACTGAGATATATGATAGACCAGGAGCAGCGCAAGCAAAGGATAGGATCATGTTGTATGCGAGGTGGACTCGTAAAGATGGAAAAATCAACGTCACTTATGCTGCTGGTGAGCGTATTCTTGATAAAAAAGAGGATGTATACGCTCATGGGCAGTATCCGTTTATCCCGTTTGTAGCCAAGAAACGTAGGAAGTCAATCATCGGCATAGGAGAGCCGCGCAATATTATGGCTAATCAGAAATTGCTCAACAAACTCATTGAGATGCCGACAACATCAGCGTTGTTAACTGCTAACCCTATTGCACTGGTCAGTCGCAAAGCAGGCATTAAGCTAAGCCAGTGGCAAGCTAAACCTGGCATGACGTGGGAAGTTGGAAACGAGAATGCAAAAGATGCAGTTCATTGGCTACAGCCTCCATCCTTTCCTGGTGACGTTTATAAGCTGTCGGATATGATGACAAGCTACATTGAAAAAATAGGCGGCGTATACGATGCAACGACTGGCGAGACGCCTAAAGGTGTGACAGCCGCCTCGGCTATTCAGCTCTTACAGGAGCAGGGTAGCATCCCAATTAAGGGCATTGCTCGTAACTTGTATAGCTCGTTGACAGTAGTGTACAAGCAAATGATTGAGCTGATGAAGCAGTTTTATACAGAGACGCGGTATATACGTATTGTCGGCGAGGATGGCAGTACAGAGTTTAAGCCGTTTAAAGCAGCGGAATACGCTGACGTGGACTTTGACATTAAGGTATCTGCTGGACCATCCACGCCTATGAGTCGTGCTTATATATCGCAGGTGGCAGAGGATTTATTCCAGAAGCAACTACTACTAGGTAGTGAGTATGTAGATATGTTTGAAGGGATTCCGAATAAGGAAAGATTGATTGCGAGGTTACGAGAGATGGAGAGTCAACCACCGCCACAACCTGCTGATGTACAGCAACCCCAACAGATGCCAAGTGTAGATGAAGTGTATGCCCAAGCGCCTCCTGAGCTGCAGCAAGAGATTGACTTAATGCGGGAGCAGGGTATGCAAGACGATCAGATCATGCAGATGCTTATGCAGTTGCTCAACCAATAATAGAGAGGGTGATTGATATGGATTACAGAAAGAAAGCCGTTGTTATTCAAGCATTCAAGTATGGGGTAGACGGATGGCCAGATTGGTTCCACGATAAAGTGAATACGAACGAAGTCATCACAAGGCGCGGTGAAGTAGTAGTTGGTCCTTTTGATTATACAGAGAACACCTGGTGTGAGATTCATACTCTAGAAGGGGTAATGCGTGCGGACTATGGTGACTATGTCATCCAAGGTGTGAA
The DNA here is from genome assembly GCA_040396195.1 of Paenibacillus nanensis. Classification (GTDB taxonomy): domain Bacteria; phylum Bacillota; class Bacilli; order Paenibacillales; family Paenibacillaceae; genus Pristimantibacillus; species Pristimantibacillus nanensis_A. The sequence continues at coordinate 124,578 of JBEBPB010000007.1, read as the reverse complement.
GGGTGAGTTATACCCATGTAAGCCTGATGTCTTTGAAGCAACATATGATCCAGAAACAACGGGGATGGCTTTTGGGTTGGCTCTTGGAGCAATGAAAGAAGGCAAGAAGGTTGCAAGAGCAGGATGGAACGGCAGTAATCAATGGGTAGTAATGATGCCATCATTGTATCTTCCTCCGCATTCTACGCAGGAACCAGGGGCAAAAGTCAATGACCGAACAGCGAAGCACATTGGAGTGGACACACCGTTAGATTCACAGCCGTATTGCGCTCTATTTAATGCGCAAGGTAAATGGCAACCCGGATGGGTTCCATCACAAGGCGATTTATTTGCAGAAGACTGGCGAGTAGTTGATTAACGGGCTATTGGTGAGAATCCAGTAGCCTATTTTCTTGTAACAAAAATATCGGCGTTGAGGGTAGAGTTGCGCCGCCTACCAGGAGGATAAGATTATGAATATATTTAAATGGTTAAGCCCCCTACTTAATGTAGATGGGGATATTGGTGCTGTATCAGAAGGTACAGACGAGGTAACGGAGCAGTCAAGCGTTGAGACAGGTGATGAGACACCCGCTGATGGGAGCGCCCCAGCAGCAGCCCCGGAAGATGTAACACAACAAGAATCTTTTGCCGCTCGACTCAAGCAGGAACGTGAGAAGATTGAGCAACAGTATCAACCTGCAAAGCAACACGCAAGCAGGGTAGAGCAGATAGCGAAAGCAGCAGGGTTCCCATCTGTGGAAGAATACCTTGATGCTGTGGACGCACAGTTGAAAGAGCGAGAAGCCGCAGAAGCGGCAGAACGTATGCAAGTCGATCAAGAAACGTACAATCAGTTCTTCGCGCCCGTTAATGCTGAATTGCAGCAGACTAAAGCAGAGCTAGATCGATTGCGACAGTCTGACCTTGAGCGACAAATAAAAGCAGACTATGATCGTCTATCTAACCAATATCCTGATTTCAAGCAGCATGAGGATGCCATTTGGCAGTTAGCTACAGAGAGACGCTTGCCGTTAGAGGATGCTTACAAACTTGTGTCCTATGACAGTCGTATTGCTGCTGCGAAGCTTGAAACAGAGCAACAAGTATTAGCCAATGTCACTGGCAGAGACAGCAAGCAAGTGTTATCCGCCGGGGATAAAGGCAACACAACCAAACTGGATCCAAGCACAATGAGCCTTAAAGATATTGAGGCTATTAGTAAGAGGGTTCAGCAGGGAGAACGAATTGATTTTAATTGAGGAGTGATTAATAGTGCCAACACAAGTAACCACACAGGCGAGTTTATCGCCAACGATTCAAACGTATTATGACAAGAAGCTTTTAGCTCGTTTGCTCCCAATGCTTTTCCACATGAAGTGGGCACAGAAACGGCCAATTCCACGCAATGGTGGTAAGACGATTAACTTCCGTCAAATGTCACCGTTATCGCATGCAACGACACCGTTGACGGAGGGAGTAACGCCTGCAGGTAACAGCTTAACCATAACTGAAATTACAGCAACACTAGCGCAATATGGTGACTTCGTTGAGATTTCTGATATTTTAGACATGGTTGCAATTGACCCGATACTAGACGAGACGGCAGACCTATTAGGTGAGCAATCAGCTCAAACGCTTGATGTCATTTCTCGTGACGTTTTGGTTGCAGGTACTACAGTTCAGTACGCGAACGGCAAGCTGAGTCGTACGACGATTGATGCTACTGACGTATTGACGGTGCTGGAGATACGCAAGGCAGTACGCACCTTGAAGCGCAATAATGTTAAACCGATCGATGGCCGTAACTATGTTGCAATTGTTGAGCCTGGCACTACCTTCGACTTGCAGTCTGACCCAAAATGGGAAGATGCGGCGAAGTACGGCAAACCTGAGCAATTGTTTGACGGTGAAATCGGTCGCATATTCGGCGTTCGCTTCGTTGAAACATCACTTGCTAAAATCTTTGCAGGGGCAGGAGATGCAGGAGCCGATGTTGCAGCGACTCTAATCTTTGGTAAAGATGCTTACGGCATGTCTGACGTGGAGTCTAGCGGTGCAGTTAAAAACATCATTAAGCCTCACGGCTCTGGTGGTACAAGTGACCCACTTAACCAACGTGCAACATCTGGTTGGAAGTCTTTGTTTGTCGTTAAAATTTTAGAGCAATTGGCAATGGTACGAATTGAACACGGCTTAAGCGAGTAAATAACTATTTGGGGGCAGTCCATAGTGGCTGCTCTCTCAATTTGAGGAGGAAACAGAATGAGTGAGAAAGATAAGGATCAAGAACAAACACCACATGCTCCAGAAACTGATGCTAAGACTTCGCAAGTGACAGACGCTGCATTGGATAAACGTGCAAAATCAGTAGGGGCGCAACTTAAAAAGCAGAAAAAAATTAAGGTGAAACTGTACTTATCTGTAGAGGATCGCCAAAAGCTAGAGGCTGCTGTACAAGCAGGAAAAAAAGTGAATTGGCCGTATGAGACGGTCAACATTAACGGTTATACGTTTCAGATTCAGCGTGGTAAAGAGGTTGAAGTGCCGCAATCCGTTTATGAGGTATTAAGCCAAGCAAACATTATCTAAGTATGAGGGGCATACGATTGCCCTTCTTTTATTTTTTAGAAGGAGGGTGACGGTATGTTACTCATTGAAGCGATCGAAGAAATATCAGAGAAAATAGCAATCACGCTTTCGGTAGCTAGTATGATCCGTAAGATCAACGATGTACGGGGGCAGATTTTACGCACGTATGGACGCAAGAAAGCTGACGAAATTGAGCCGTTGATAGACATGAACGATGAAATTGGGATTGATCCTACCTATGACCGCTTGGTTGTTTTAGGCGTGCTTAAAATGCTGTCAGCAGGTAACGACTATGAATGGTATGCGATTCAATATGAGCAGCTACTGGCTGATTACCTAAGATCAACTAACGAGGTATACCAAATACAGTATAGCGAGCGGGTGGACTTATGAATCTAACAACGATTATTGCCGAGGCGGATGTACTCGTTCCGAATGATATGACAGTTGCGGAGAAGGTCGCCTTCCTCAATACGATAAATGTTGATTTTTTCAATCAAGTGAAGATTCCCATTATTGAGCGTTTCGAGACCACACTTGCTGCCACTTATGAAATTACTGGTTTGGTGAAGGACCAAGACATAGATTATGTGCGAATAGGATTCCTGCAGTATCAAAAAGTAGGATCATCCCAATTGAAATCTAATGAGTATGTCGCAAATGATGGTGAAGTCATCTTATCCCCAGCACCTTATGCAGCAGGACTTCCTGCGACAATTCGCTATTACCGATGTGCGACAACTACGTTCACGGAAACGTCATTAACGGATACTCCTGATGCGCCAAGCGAGTACCACTGGACGTATGTTCCAGCTTTATGCGTCAAGCTTGCCCAAGCTATGGATGATATGCCGAAAGCGGCAAACTACGAGGAAGAGTATCGTACCGCATGGCAGGCAGCAGCACAGGACTTCGGGGGTGTAGGATGAAACAAATTGAACGTATGACACCGCAATATCAAACGCTACCGGGTATGCTTGACCCGATAGCAATACGGGAGTTTAGAGGGCTAAATACTTATGACCCGTTCAGCGTTCCAGACAACTACTTCACTCATGTGACTAACCTAGAGTTTAGTGACTATCCCAAGCCTACAGTAAGACCAGGATACAGCCAGCTAGGAGCTGCCAACGGCACAAAAGTATTGGGCTTAGCTGTTTGGAAAGGGACTGAACTTCATGCAGTTTTTAACGACGGCTCATGGCGTAAATGGACAGGATCCGAATGGACTACACTTAAAACCGGTTTAAATACAACGGCTGATTGGAGTTTCACCAATTATCAAGGCGCATGGGATGAAGTTAATCTCGTAGGCTGTAACGGGGTGAATGGATTACATCGTTATAACGGTTCGACGGTTATGACTTTTGGTAACGCACCTGTAAACATCAATTTCATCACGACATATCAAAATAGATTATGGGGGGCATCAGGCAAAGAGCTACACAGTTGCGCTCTAGATCGCCCTACTGATTGGCAGGATTTTGGCGGCACTGAATCTGATAGCTATGTAAAGGACATGGAGAGCTCTACAGGTGACCCAATTAACATGCTGTCTGGCGGACTGTCAAAACTGACCATTGGTATGGCTGCCTCTTTACACGAGCTCTACGGCGGCATGCCCTCTGACTTTAGGACAAGACTCGTCACGGAGGACACAGGTACCTCTAATCACAAGAGTGCCTTTATACAAGATGCGCTTATTCGATTTGTTAACAAGCACGGCATTTATGAGTACCAAAGTGGCGGGGTTGCCCCAGATCGAGATTATTCGGATGTGGTGAGAGGGCTGTATGCAGAGGGCATAGCAGCAGTGTCAGATGGTAGTCGTTTTTATTTCATGCTCAAATCTGGCGACCTATTAGTCTTTGAGGAGGCTACGCAATCATGGTCACGATGGAAAGGTATTAATGCTAACTGCTTTACTATGTTTAAAGGTGAGCTATATGTAGGCGATTCGCAAGGCAGAGTATTAAGGCTTGGGGGTCAATCAGACGCAGGGGTTGATATTGAGTGGGAGGCTATCACAAAGCCATTCACTAACTCAACGACAGGACAGAAAAGCAGATGGTTGAAGCTAGGGCTTGTGATTGAAGTTGCAGCTGGTACAGAGGTTAAGCTTAGCTTGTCAGAATCCTTAGATGGTGACGACTTTGAAGAGGTTGCCACCTTAACAGGTACCGGCTTGAAAATAGAAAAAATATTAATTCCCGTGCGTAAGTTTACGCTTAGCCATATGCTGCGCATTAAAATAGCAGGAAAAGGGTGGGCTAAACTACATGAAATCACGAGACAAGGAAGAATACTGCAACCATAAACGGGGTGGGGGAAATGAGCATATGGGATACGCCTGTCATACCTAAAATAGCAACACTTGCACCGGGCGATGTGAATAGGGAGCACATTGATTCACTTTATGCGTCTTTGAAAAGAACGGTAAACGCATTGTCTGCTATCCGCAATGATCTAGAATTTATGATTAATGGTAATTTGGATGCGAATAACATCCGTGCAAACTCCATAACGACTGACAGGCTGGACGTGCAAGGGCTGCTTACCGCACTGCAAGCAGAGATTGATTTTTTAGTGACGAATATAACCGTTACGAATGTGTTGGCGGCAGACAAAGCGTACATTGCTGAACTAACTGTTGATCAATTGGAGACGTCCGATAAGGTTAAGAGGTATCTTGCTTCTGATACAGAGGATGTCGACTATATCAGAATCAAAGATCAGTATGTCCATTTTATTACGGCCTCCACCGACGGCCTATCTGCCGAACAAGCGAAGGACCGAAATGGAGACCATCTGTATTGGAAAGACGCTGGCCACTCTGCCGTAACCGAAGAAGTTACGGATTGGCCCGTTATGCAATATATGTATCAGGAGGTTGTCAAAGCTAGTTTGGGGTTTGAAATGGTGGATGGCCATAATATCCCCGTGTTTTCTCTTGGGGCTGGTAGCGGTAGTGGAGACAACGCTAAATTCTTTATCCGGAAAGGAATCACTGGGGCTGCGCTCAGCTATCACCACTCATCCACAGGAGCTGTACGTCAACTAGAGTTGTCAAACCAAGGGGTAGTTGTTAAGGGTTCTGTAGGTTCAAATGGACTGCGGAACATCTACGTGGGTGCTGTAGCTCCTACTGAACCAGAAGTTCACATGCTGTGGATAGATGCCTCTGAACAATTAAGGCGCTGGAATGGAACGAGTTGGGTATCACTGGTGATTCCACCCAATGAAGTCTATGTAAACACTATGGCGGAATTATCCAGCTATAACACAGGACGAAGGGTCGTTACCAGAGGATTTTATAGTGCGGGTGATGGTGGCGGAGCCGAGTATATGATTAGCAGCACGCAGCTTCCCTGGTCTATACCGTTAGGGGGATCTAAGTACGCTAATATCATCAAAGAGGACTTTGTGAACTACAAGATGTTTGGTGCTACCCTTACAGGTACCCGGGCTCAGGATACTCAGGATATTAAGAAATGTCATCGGTACGCAGATAGTATATTTACCTTGGATCAGAACAACGCCAAAGTCTTTCATTGCTGGGTGAAGAACAATGAGGGAATTATCAGGGTTACGGAAACCATCTATTGCAGTGGTAACGTTGACCTTTCAGGCTCCACTATCATCGTTGATGATGTGAGCGCCTCATGGTTCGGCACCTATGTATGGGGTCAGAATAGCTCGGAGTACTACTCCTATAATTTACACCCTGAGTTAAGGTCATCCATGAAAGAGGGTGCGTACAGGCTCGAAGGGTTGGAGGAGTTCCCGGAGAACGTAGTCATGCACCTTACGGAAACACACTACGAGATCCGAGATGATGATGGGTACTTGTACGACGTTAACAAAGGAGAGTTGATGGTTCATAAACAGGGTGGCATATTCTCGACTGCTTTAGGTAGCGATTGGGATAGGGCAGGAGGAACCTTGATATTCAACGAAGGCGAGAATGCCTTTATGACAACAGAGCTAGTTGTGCAGTACACCTATTTGACCTCAGTGCATCGTGAGTTCATTGGGTGCGAAGTGATATTTGATGGCAATCCTAATAACTATTGCTCTGTGATCTGGGTAAAAGGGCATAACTGTACGGTAAGGGACTTCACCTTCCGCCCTAAGCCCCACGTCCTGGCAAACACCGCCTTTAAGAACTCCATGATCTATGTTTGGGGTAGTTACAAAGTGACTATCAAAAACTGCAATGGGATGAATGCTAGCGGGAAGATTACTCCTGAAGTTCCTACACCGACAAGTGGCTACGCTATTCGTGCCTTTCAAGCTTGCGATTTGGTTATTGAGGACTGTAATATTATGGGCGTATGGGGTTCAATATCCGTATCCTCAACTAAAAATTGTTACATGTCTCGGGTTACTTGCAATCGTATTGACGTCCATGACTACATCGTTAATCTGTTTGTGAATGCTTGTATTGTCTATAGTCATATGTTTCAAATCGGTTATGGCAGTGGCTCCTGTGTTATATCCGATAGTGTATTTTATTACCAACACATCCCCGAGGAGAGATACCCTACACCTTACTTGTTTGCATTGCAGACAGGTTACGGCAGGATTTTCAACGGGAAAATCGCAATCCAAAATTGCAAAATGATATTTTTGACGAAGGATACGCCTAAAGAGTTCTCATTAATTTGGGCACGGTTTCGCCCGGATGCTCGAAGCGTTGAAAGGAAGTACCGCTTCCCTGATATTACGATTCGAGATTTTTCAATTGACACGGTTACCCCTGATGCACTAAATATTATTGTCTGTGATTTTAGAGGACAAACTAAAAATAATACATCGGATATTATACCGCCAATAACTAATCATATTGCATTTAGTGGGACAACTAAATGGCAAAGGGTTATTGGAACCCGTAACTTTTCAGTCGGGGTATATTACTTTGACGGTGAACTGATTCGTAAAATGGAGCGATATTTAGATAGTAAGGGGAAGACAGTATTCCATAGTATCGAGTATTACTATGTGCTGTCGGATGATAAGATGGTCCTGGATGACTCAGGAGCTATCCGGGCTATTCGCTTATTACCTGTACTAGATCCTGACACGGGGGAACCTATCCTTGATCCTGAAACCGAGCAGCCCATCATGGAGGAGCAGATCGTTGAGGATGAAGACGTAGTAGCCCGGATATATGCTCCTTACTTCATGCCGGGTGCTGAGTATAGCACAACACTGAATCAAAACTTTGTTGTCGCAATTGGCTCTAAGTTCTTCCCGGAGGAAGTTTTCACGGGGAACACAGGATCAAAAGCGGCAGGAGATTTTCCAACGCACAAAAGCGGCGTTGTTTGGTACGGTGACGCATACGGTGACGGATTTTTTCTTGAACACATAGAGGATAATATTACTGTGCCAGATTGGCGACCATTTATGTCTCTTGGCACTGGGCAATATTTCACCATCGAAACCAAGGTATTCCAATGTATGTCGGGAGGAACAACGGGAGGACAACTACTTGAAGATGTCGAGTGGCTCTCTACTAGATCCTGGGGCTCAGCTTCCGTAAAGTATATTGGCTCTCTGTGGATGCCGGGAACATGGGCGCCAGAAACAGGCGTGATTCTGGTTTATTCTAATCCGGGCAACAATTCCAGTAATTTCAAGTATAATCGCTACCGGGTTGTTCAGAAGGATGGAAGGGTATTAGGGGATAACCTGATGTCAGTTAGTGGCATCATGCTCGATGGAGGTATTACATGGGAGCGCACTAATCAAAACCCTTCGTCCTCATGGTCCCCAAACACTTCATACGCTGAGGGAGCTATCGTATCTATTAATGGTGTCGCACATCGGGCAATCTCTACCTCTGTTATGTCCATGCCTAAGCGTTTAACGTTTAGTAATATTGTTCATACCAGTCTGATGAACCCTTACCTATTCAACTTTGAGTTGGGAACATCTGTCAAGATCAATGGTCAAACTAAGGTTGTCATCGACACTATGGATGAGTACAGCGGACTGTCTGTGGGAAATCGTCCATTTTTCGGGTTGTCCAATAACCCCCGGCCGACCTATGCAACTATAGAGAACCCCTACCTGGATAATGAAATTATTTATCAGACTTATAGCTTTGTCATAGGTGCTCAACGTTGGTCAGTGCAAAATGTTAATAAATCTGTTCCGAATATTCAAATTGGTAGATTAGAGATTATCAATAACAACTCGTTCCCTGTGGAATACAATCTCTATGAGGCATATGGAAATGGTAGCTTTGCATGGACAGCCCTTAAGGTTATCACTGTTCCTGCGGGTGATGGTAGGACTGAGTATGTACAACTAAGCGGTACCCGTAATGACTTTGTTGCCCAAACTCGAGATGGAAGCTCTGCACTTATCGATGCCCCTAGTAGTATCGTTAGGCTGATATTCAGCAATCGTACAAATAATCAAACGCCTACCATTATTTCCCCGTAGTGGGAACCACAAGACCTCTTAATGTCTTTTTTTATATGAAAGGAGGCTTTTCGATGGCAACAGACGAAAACCAACGCAAGTATTTGCAGAATCTAGTAGCAGGTAAAACGTCGACAGGTGGAGTAGCGAATGCCGGGCAACAATCATGGGCAAAGCAACAACTAGCTAAAATGCCACAAGATACGTATGCAAATGCCGTGAACAATGTTAAAGATGGTGTCACATCTGCACCGTCTGCCCCTGCTGTAGTAACGCCAATGAGTCGGACTAATCAAACATTAGCAGATATACGCAACAAGACAGATCAAGGTTTCCAGTTTAAAGCACCTGATTCGTTTACCTATAATCAAGATAATGATCCCGCATACCAAGCTGCTTTAGCATCAGCAAGACAAAACATTACGCAACAGCAAGCGGACACTAATGCTTATCTAAGAGCAGGTGGGCAGGGTAAGTCGTCTTATTCGGAGTCGGTTGCTAATCAAATAGGTACTAAAGAAATGGCCAGGATTAGCACGGATGTGCTTCCTCAATTAATTAGCCAGGCGTACCAACGGTATGCAGACAATGCTAATCGTGATCTTGCAGTCCAGCAGGCTAATTACGGAGCGCAACAGGATCAGATATCTAATTTGGCACGTTTGTATGGGCTGCAGAATCAACAAGATTTCCAAAATCCGATGGCTGAAGCTCAACTTACTGGGCAGTACATGCCAACAGAAGCGAGAGCCTTGATTGATCAACTTATTGACCTTAAGCGTGCATGGCCTACTCTTCAAGGAGATGCGCAGCGAGCGGCTACAGCGCAGGGCGTTGATTTACGTGCGCGCATTGCTTCATATGGTGTTAACCCTGATTTGTTTGCAGCTAACGTATCGGCTAATGATTCTGTAGCGAATGTGGGTAGAGCTGGAGTACTGACGAATGAAGCGCGCGACAGAGAATTAAGACGCGAAACCGATCAAAGGAATTACGATCGCGGTGTACTGGAATCTGATCGTAACTTTGAGTTCACAAAAGGACAAACGGAATGGGAAAACAACTTCCGACAAGTCCAGACGGAATGGGAGAACAATTTCAAACAAGGTCAATTCGATTGGCAGAAGGCTCAGCAAACATGGGAAAATGCGTTCCAAGAAAAGAACTTCCAGCAGCAAATGAAGGAAGCTGCTGCATCGCGTGGTTTGCAATGGGCTAACCTTAATCAGCGTCAAAAAGAATTTGTTGCTGACCAAGCGTTCAAGGAGAAACAATTTGCATTTGAACAAGAAAAATTTACGGCTTCTAAGTCCGGTGGTAATAAATCGGATACCTACGATTTCAAAACTGACCCTATGTTCCGGGACGAAATTGCTTGGATCAATTCCAATCCTGGTAGAGCCGAAAATGAAATACGCTCTAACGCGCAAGACATTATTGCACAATATGGTTACAACGGATATCAAGAATTGCTTAAAACCGCTGGCGGCGCAGCTCCAAAAGACAATGATCCTCTTGGATTTCTTAAAAAATAAGGGGGTGCGATATGGCTATACTGGGCGGTAACAACCAATCATCAAGAAGTAACGGCATTCTTGGTAGAAGTCAGCGAGAGGAATATGAGTCGGGGCGGCAACAACGTGAATATCTTAGGCAAAATTACCCCGAAATAAGCAGCCCTACTAAATCAATTATCGATTTCGGAAAAAGACTAGAAGCCATGCCTAGCACCAGTCAGTTAAAGTCTGACTGGGTAGAAGATAGATTAGCCATGGACCGTAAAAATACAGAGAAAAGTCCAATACTTAGAACCGTTAATAACTTTCTAGAACCTGTTTCTAAGAAAGTATACGAAGCCACTGCCAATATTCCTGGTGTGGCTTCTTTTCAAACCGGAGCTGCTAATGCGTTAAGTATCCCTAACTATGCGCCCCCTGTCACTGGTTCCGACTGGATAAATAAACCTGCGGAATTGCTTGGTAATGTTGCGGGAGCAGCTGCAGGAATACAAGGATCAGGCATACGTCCTTTGGCTGATCCACTTGCTATTGGCAGATCAACAACCCAATTAGCAAGCCCGTTGATTCCAAAGCTGGCTACATCTCCTATTGGTCAAGCTGCAGTTACTGGCTCTGTTGCTGGTGGCGTGGCAGGGGCTGTAGACTCAGCTATTCGCGGCGACACCGATTTGAAAGACATTGCGCTTGGTGGAGCCATTGGAGCTGCTACAGGAGGTCTATTGGATGGTGGAAGTGCAGTGTTAACACAGGTGGCTAAAGGGGCAGCGCAAAGTATCCTGGGGAGGAATGTGGCAGCATCTCAAGCTATCGAATCTGCTGCTCAAAGCAAGCCAACTAGCAGGTTAAAGGTTCAGAGTAACACTGACCGTCTCAACTCTATATTAGAGGACATAAAACCTCTCGTGGATGAAAGATTAACTCCACCGTTAGAAAGCAAGAGGGGTCTTGCAAAGTGGTTGCAGCCGCACCTTAATATGCCGATGAATGATATTAATAAACTGAGTTACGAAGACTTGAGACAACTTGCAATGGATGCACAAAAGAATGCAAATGTTTATGAAACAGCCCTAAAGGTAGCTAAAGAAAAAGGGCATGACTTGGCTCCCTTACTGGACGGCACCGCATCCACATTTAAAGAGTCTGTAGACAAGATGCGTCTAGGCGGCATAGCCGGGGCGATTGACCCGCCGAAAAATGTAAAGATGGCACTAAGCGACAAAGGAACTCCTATTTCTCCTGTCAGTGCTAAAGGTTCTGTTCTGCCCGATGTGCAGATTCCATCATCGCCTACAATGGCTGCTGCTGATGATGTGCTAGGGATTAGTGCAGGAGGTAAACAGAAAAAGTTTACTGATCCGACCGATACCAGGACTTATATCGTTTCCAAAACAGAGAAGGATCCATTTGATTTTAGTAAACTAGCAGATGATTTTTACACGAAAAACATAGACAGCCAGCACGCACTGAACAAGTTTGATAAATATGTAGAAACTCAGACGGGGAAGAAACTAACAGCAGAAGAACGATCGCACTACTTAGCCCTTAATGCTAAAGGTGCTGATATGACGTCCAATCATATTTTGACTGAACGCTTAGTAGATCCGCAGGGGCGTGTCATTGGGGAATCCCTGAAAGACATAACCAGTCAGATACCTTCAAACCCAGTAAGCTATAAGTCTTTCACGGACTATCTAATAGCTCGACATGCTCCAACCAGGATGCTGAGAGGAGAAAAAGTCTACAACGCTCAAACGAAAATGACACCTGAGTCTGCGAGAGCGAAAGTTGCTGAATACGAAGCGACTTATCCTGAGTTTAAACAAATTGCAGAGCAGTTGGATGAATGGAATGCTAAACTGGGGCAATCTTGGTTAGTCGATACTGGCATCGTTCCTCAGCAAGTCTTTGATTCGTGGAGGACTGAAAATCCTTTTTGGATTCCAAACCAAAGGAAATTTACTGATCTTGAGAAACGAGTCCAAACAACGGGAGCGAAGAAAGGTTTCGGCAACCAAAGTAACCCGGTTAAAAAATACAACAAGCATGGCTCTGAACGTCCTATTGTCGATCCTATCGAGTCTTTGATTGAATATACGGACCGATATGTCAAAACCGCTAGACGTAACGAAGTCATGCAATCCGTGTACAAAAACATTTTAAAGTCTCCAGAGGATTTTGAGGGGTTTGCAACTATCGTCAAGCGTGAACCTATCGGAAGCAAAGCGTTAGATGGCGAAGGCATGGGTAACCTTATTGACCTACTGGACGGAGAGTTTCAGTCTATTATGGGCAGTAAGATGGACAAAACCAAGCTTGATAAAGATAACATCGTCAGTGTCTTGATTGATGGCGAAAGAGTCCACTTGAAAGTTGAGGACCCGGATTTTTTGGATGCTTTACTGCACCTTAACCCACAATCCTCAAATGCAGTTATAGAAGTAGCAAGAAAAGCAACAAATGCTATGAAGCTTTTGACCACTGGAATAAACCCTATTTTTGGTCTGACTCGTAACATATTTAGGGATATTCCAGAGGGGTATGTATTTAGCAAGACTACAGATAACCCATTCCGATATGCCTGGGACACATTAGAAAGTTTTGCAAGTGTATTTGCTGACGGAGCACTTGGCGGCATAAATAACAGCCGGGCATTGCAACGACTAACGCCGGAGTATTTCAAAAGCTTTTTAGTGGATCGCGCAAGACTCTACAAGGATTATAAAGCGCTTGGCGGCGGTCATTCTTCTCCAGCTGCAGCTAACCGAGATTTGTTGGCGCAGAGTAAACGTTCCCTGTTACCGCAGCAAAATAAAGGTGCCAACATCGGAAAGAAAGCATGGAATGCTTTAGAAAACTTAAATAACGCTCTCGAATCAGGACCTCGTATGGGCGAGTTTAAAAGGATAAGAAAAGCGGAGGGGGATGACTACAGCAGCCGGATACGTGGATTGTTTGAAGCTCAAGACCTGACTACCAACTTTAAGAGAAGCGGTAAGATTGTAAAGGATTTAGATGCCATATTCCCTTACATGAATGCTGCAGTACAAGGATTGGATAAATTATTGCGTTCTGTCAAAGACCGGCCTGCAGCAGTGACAGGAAAAGCTTTATCGATGATTTCATTACCGACTATCGCGTTATATGCTTACAATTACAATAATCCTGCTTACCAAAAACTTAGCAATCACACAAAAGATAATTTCTATCTGATTCCTACAACGGACGGTAAATTCATCAAGATTGCTAAGCCGAGAGAGCTGAGTGTGCCTTTCAGTGGACTACTGGAGCGTACTATGCGCGCCTGGTTTGAAGAAGACCCGGACGCATTCAAGGACTTCGCCAATACCGCTGCAACGATGTTCACCCCGCCAGGAATTCCGATTCAAGAGTTAGCAGAAGGCAAGTATGAGGAAGCAGCACTTAAGCCAGTGAAAGATACAATCGCTGGACCGTTAGTCGAGTTGGCCATGAATAAGAACTTTGCTGATTCTCCTATTGTGCCTAAATACCTTGAAGGGGTTTCGCCACGTCATCAATATGATGCGAATACTTCTGAGTTATCAAAATATATTGGCGACACAATGAATGTTTCTCCAAAACAAATTGACCATTTAATACGAGGATATACGGGTGTTATTGGTCAGGTTGCCCTGCCAGCTACAACACAGGGGGCTACTTTAGGGGAGACATTAGAAAAGCAAATGACTGCCGACTCAGTATTCAGTACAGATGCCAGTAAGCGGTTCTACGAGCTAAAAGATAAACTGGATATGCAGTACAACGATGCCAAACTAACAGGAGAAGCACCGAAAGGATACAGCGACGATGCAAGAAAAATAATGTCTCAGGTGGCTTCGCAAATGTCTGATTACACGAAAGCTATTCGTGAAGTCGATAAATCTGATATGGATCGAGAGACGAAGAAGGATTACAAGCGCCAGCTCACTGAGCAGCGTAATGATTTAGCGAGGCAGGCATATGAAGCCGTAAGAGACGCGTTAAGTAAATAATTGACAGCTTCCACCATTGGTCATATAGTGGTTTAAAGGAGTTGATATAATTGTCGAATCGCAAGTTTGTTGAGTTAGACACTCTTGATCCAAATGACGAAACGGATACAAGAAATTATATTGTGAACCGTGAAAAAGAACCAACTAATTGGCTTGTTGTTTTGGCAGTAATTGCTTTTCACGCAATACCTATTATTTTGATATTCAACGGATATCATACTTTCGCAGGTGTCATATTTATTGTTTCTCTTATTTCTATACTTAAAGGCAAAGAAATCCTTAGATGGGTAAGGGAGAAATTAAACAAAATAAATCTTGATTAAAATAAGCCCCGCGCTATGCGGAGCTTATTTTTTATTATGTAATAAGGGAGCTGATAAAGTGGAGAGATTTGATATTTTTGTTAAGTCAGGGGTAGCTATTGCCACTGGCTTATTTTCTATTCTGACGCAGAATTTTGGCATACCTTTTGCCGTTCTGATCGTGTTATTGATACTGGATTTTGTATCGGGTATACTCGCAGCGCTTTATTCAAAAGAGAAACTGGGAAGCCACAGAGGCTGGCGAGGACTAGTAAAAAAATCGCATACCATATTGCTTGTGGGGGCGGTAGCTCTAGTGGAGTTATATACGCTGAATACAGGCGGTGCGCTAGCTGATGGTATTGCTGGCGCGTTCATCACAATTGAGCTTGTAAGCTTAGTCGAGAATGGTCGCAGGATGGGAATATTACCCGAAGCACTGGACAAGTTTGTCGATGTTATGAAAGGGAAGGCAGGGGATAAGGTTGAGTAAATACACTTATCGCAAAGACCATATTTCCAAATCAACGCCATGTAACCGTCGTCCAGGTCATGCTATGTGCGCTACAACAATTACGATTCACAATACCGGCAACCCTAGTTCAACCGCTGCAAATGAGCGTGCCTGGCTGTCTAATCCCAGTAACAGCCGTACAGCATCTTACCATATTGTAATCGACGAACGGGAAGCGATTGAGTGCTTGCCACTGAATGAGGTTGGTTGGCATTCTGGAGATGGCAGCGGCGATAATAGCGGTAATCGCACATCAATCGGTATTGAAATTTGTGAGTCAGGCAACTATGCCAAAACATTGGATAATGCTGTTGAATTGGTTGCGTCGATGCTAAAGGAACGCGGTTGGGGTATAGATCGGCTGCGCAGACATTATGATTGGCCGCGTCCATCAGATGGGTACCGCAAGATATGCCCCGGCTTAATGTATGACAAGGGCAAGTGGTCGGGTTGGATCGAGTTTAAAAAAAGAGTTGCGGCACAACTAGAGGAGGATGCGCCAATGACGGCAGCAGAGCGCAAGGAAATGGATAAATTGAAAAAGCAGGTAGATGAACAGAAGCGAACTATTGCCGATCAGGAAAAGGCACTGACAGCAGCGATAGAACGAGTAGAAGCGCCAACATGGTTTGTACAAGAGTTTGGCAGCGGCGCTCTGGGCGGCTTGCTATTGGATCCAACTATGACAAAAGAGGGCTGGAGAACTGTAGCTATTGCATTACGCGCTCAAGGCTTTGGTGGCGGACGCAATAAGAAAGTAGACATTAAATAAGACAATGCCCACTGACCTATGATGGAGTGCACCCCTTATATTAGACATTGGAAGAACCCATATGGGAAACGGATGATTCTTTAGGGGTGTGTTTTTTATGAGAAAAAGAGAGCAACCGAATAAATTGTATTCAAATGAAGGAAGGAAAGAAGGCGTACGTTTACACGAGGAGGATAAATGGACGTACAGACAAATTACAGAGAAGTATGGAATACAAGATAAAGATAGAGTTCGTAAATGGGTGTATAAATTTAGGAAACAAGGCGAGTACGGATTATTGGATGACCGAGGCCGCCGTGAAAAGTCTATTTCGGTTGCAGGTTCAGTTCTTGGGTAAATTAGCTCAATAAATTCTATAAATAAGATTATCTATGGTGTAATATGTAAATATATTGACACATTTTGTGACATAGGTGACTAAATGAATTGTGAGTTCTATATAGAAATGGAGGAATGAAAGTGGAAAAGAAAAAGTGGATTATTGTATGCCCTAATTGTGAAAGCGAAGAAGAAACAGAAGTTGAATATACCGAAGATGAATTAGATAAGAAAGGTTTGCTTATAGATAATCAGAAAAAAAGAGTGATAAAACTTTGTGTGCCATGCCTTCTGAATGTCAATCGTAGGGACTATCCATAAATAAACAAAGTGAATAAAGTATGACTACAATTCAGTTAATGTCGCAGTACGACGATATTGTGTAATAAAAGAAAGCGTGCTTATTCAACTAACGGGAAACGATAATTCAATCATTGAAGCGGCAGAACAGAATTTTTGTCTGCCGCTTTGTAATTAGATAGTTCAGATTATAGGGCTTTTTTCATTGTCTACAATATTGGGGCTTGACCAATGACGGTTGGTGGGCTTTTTTGCCGTTGTATATCTATTGGGTATTTGTATATAATAAGAACAAACGTTCCTGTTGGAGTGATCGCATGGATAGATACATCGGCAAAGTCGTGCAGCTTATATACATCGATCGATATCACCAGGTAAGCATTAAGGATATTAGGATCATATCGGTCAAAAATGATACATTAAAGGCGTACTGTTTTACTGCCAATGCCCACCGCGTATTTAACGTGAACAACATAGTCGATGTGGAGTTGATTAAACGTGTTATCTGATGATGCTCGCAAAGTGCTGCTAATCGTATGGAGCATGTACCGGAGTGAGTGGGCAAATTACACAAAAGACATTCCGGTTATTTGTCGCCGCTCTGGGAGGACTGAGCGCCGCGCGAGGGATGCGTTGAATGAGTTGGTAAAGTTGGGTTACTTGGAACATAAAGAAGGTCATACACGAGTGTTGTTCGCTTCTGAATTACAGCGCGAAAAGCAAATGACTGCAGCTTGGCGGGACAGGTATTGACTGGAAATAGATGTATATAGTAATATGAAATAGAGCCGTATGGGAAAGCATCCCTACGGCTCTATTTTATTACGTACTTAGCGGGTAGCGACTCCCCTCGCCTCCACCATCATCAACACCATCCGCATGAGGATGGTGTTTTTGCTATTCCTTGACCTGAACTCATCTCTAATGGGTTACTGATAAATGCATTTTTGCTTGTTGCAATTAACGATGAGTATGATCCAAATTTCTTAATTGTTCGAGAAGTGTAATTATGATTACAGATTTATTACCTTGAATTAATTTAAAGTTGTATAGTAGAAGAGTGACATAGTATTAGATAATGTAGTTGTGAAATATGGAGGTATGGGCAGTGAGAAAATTATCATTATTGACAAGAAAGGGGCTACACGTGAAGTGGTTCCTAATACTTGTTATCGCGTATGGGTCTGTTTTATTTTCGGGTGAGGCGTACGCTGCTAATCCTGTAAGCGTTTCTCTGACAGGGGATGCGGTTACGATTGCTTACGGAGAAAGTGTAACATTGAGTTCAACGGTTACAGATACTTCGAATAGCAGCAATCCCCCTGTGGGTTCTGTTACGTTTACTGATAATGGAATTCCGATTGGAACGGCTCAGACTTTGATTGAGCAAACACCTGTGATTATTGCATTAGCTTCGCCTCCAGGCAGTATTCCAAGTGGATACAAACAAGCGTGCATGATTGATGGCAGAGACTCTAGTCCGATTGGGTCTCCGACTTGTCCTGTTTTGAAATGGGGAGAGTATACGTTCTGGGGATACAGCGATACAGATAATATGGGTTATTTCAATATTGTGCAATACAACAAGAAAGGAGATATCGTCAATCAAAATATCTCCCAAACAGGATTTCGATATTTGTATAAAATCGAGCTAGATGACACGAACCATAAGGTTTCTTTTGTTGGGCAAGCGGAGAATAAGGTAACATTAAACTTAAACTCACTGAAAGCAGCCAACGGTATCGCTTCAATGACGATTTCTCCACTATCGGTTGGCGTTCATGAATTTCAGGCAAAATTTAATTCGACCGATGGCAACCATAGTAGTAATGTATCATCAACATTTATGGTGAACGTCTCCAAAGTTACTTCTTCGGTTTCATTGACGAGGAGCATTACATCATCGGCTTATGGGGAGACGGTGTCATTTGTAGCAGAAGTTCCCTCTGTAAGTGGTCTTGTTCCTAGCGGCACTGTCACCTTCTACGATGGAAACGTAGAGTTAGGGACTGTATCTTTGGGAACTAGTGGCGTAACTTCGGCTGTCTATGAGGCGTCAGATCTTACGATTGGTAGTCACACTATTACTGCGAGATACAGCGGTGATAGTAACTTTGAATCAAGCACATCCTCGGCTTTGACGCAAACGGTCAATCTCATTGAGGCGAATCCTAGTCTGACCTCTAGTTCTGCCCAATTAACTTACGGCTCAGGCGTAACGTTCACGGTTTCAGTGCCTGCCATAAATTTGATTCCTGTCACAGGTACCGTAACGTTTAAAGACGGAACCACTCTATTGTGTGAAGTTCCAATAGGGATAGACGGCACCGCACAATGTTCTGCATCCCTGTTAGTAGCAGGCAGCCATACTATTACTGCTAGCTATAGCGGAGATAGTCACTATAAAGATTTTACGAAGAGCTTGCTACAAGACGTGAATAAAATAGGGTCTCAAATCAGTGTGACTATCTTACAATCTACTGAGTTGGGGGACTCGATCGAAGTACAAGTCGGTACACTAGGCAATGTCATCCCTACAGGTATTGTTGATATTATCATTGATAATCAGACAATAGGTTCGCCTGAGCTTGATGTCCATGGCATTGTTCAATTCAATTTACCGCAGTTTTCTGTTGGATCACACACGATTGAGGCAGCTTATCGAGGCACTTATAATATCGAGAGCAGCATGTCGACCGCACAGGTTTTGAACGTGTTGAATAATAATGCGGATTTGAGAGGAATTTCCCTGTCGAGCGGCAATCTATCTCCTGTTTTTTCGACTAGTATAGCCTCTTACAGTGCTAATGTTGCTAATCATGTATCCAGCATAGCTGTTACACCTAGCATCTATGACAGTAATGCCACGATGACAGTGAACGGAGCGCAGGTTTCTAATGGTGAAGCAAGCGAGGCCATTCCTTTAAATATAGGCAGCAACACCATTACCATCGTAGTGAAGGCGCAGGATGGAACATTGAAGACATATTCAGTACTAGTGACACGAGAACGGGGATCATCCAGTAGCAGCGGTTCATCATCGACGCCCTCAAACGATACAGTTACCTCGACAGAAGGTACTCTAAAGCTTCCCGTCGGTAAAACGGGTCAGGTTAGCTTGGGCGATGCAGTCAAGATCTCGATTCCTGCTAATGCTACAGACAAAGAGCTGATATTAACGATCGAGAAATTGACGGAATCGTTAAATCTGATTACGAAAAATGATGTTCTGGTTAGTCCGATATTCGAAATTCTGAAGAATTTTTCGGAGAATTTCAGCATAGAGATTACGTTGACCCTTGCCTTCGATCCGAAAAGCCTGACGGACGATCGAGAGCCTTGTGTATTCTACTATGACGAATCGAAACAGGTTTGGGTGAGAGTAGGCGGCGAGATAAGTGGCAATACCATTACTGTCAAAGTAAACCACTTCACAAAGTTTGCAGTATTCGGTGTAGAGAAAGACACAGATTCCACATCAAACACGGAACAGCCGACAAGCTTCAATGATATCTCTGGACACTGGGCGGAGGATAACATCCAGCAAGCGGTTAGCGCGGGTATCGTCAGCGGCTATGAGGATGGTACTTTCAAGCCAAATCGTGCTGTAACGCGAGCAGAATTCGCGGTCATGCTGATGAATGCCCTCAAACCGCAAGGGGATGAAGCTGCGCTGACGTTTACCGATAAAGCAAAGATCGGCACCTGGGCGCAGAAATCGGTTATGCAGGCGGTATATGCAGGCATCATTACAGGCTATGATGACAACACATTCCGTCCAGATGCTGAAATTACTCGCTCGGAGATGGCAACGATGATCGCCAAAGCTTTGGCTCAGACAGTTGAAGTGAAGACAGCAACGGGCTTCGCGGATGACAAGTCCATTCCGGACTGGGCGAAAGGCGCAGCGGCGGCTATGAAAGAGTTGGGTATTATCAAAGGTAAAGGCACGAATCAATTTGCACCAAACGATAAAACGACAAGAGCAGAAGCAGTAACGGTACTACTAAGGATGCTGGCGCGAAAAAGCATGTAAAGCGAACCTTTCGGTTCACGACATCTTTCGAGAAGCTTTGGTTCGCCTTAACCGATTAACGATTCTCGACAAACGCTGATGCAACGACGGCCAACTCATATTAGTAGTTGTGATGCTAAGCAGCATTTCCCAATATCTTCATGGTCACCCTTAGGCGAATTGTGGTTTTGCATAGCCACGATTCGCCTTTAAAAAAGCAAATCAGATTGTCGTGTAATCAAGCTTGGAGTGAATACACGGATCGAAGCGATAGATATTGCAAGTAGTAAGGGATGGTTGGATTAAGGTAATTCTCCAACGATCATTTCAATGATGCTGCAAGAGTTCTAGAGATGAATGTAGAAAAAAGTTGAGTGCAATGATTTGGAAGCTCATCAAAGAGGCAGTCGAGTCAAACGGCTCATGATCCGTTCGAGTAGACTGCCTCTTTGTATGTTATTTTAATCCTTGCCCGTTTAGCTTTTTGTCATCAACTGCCGCAGCTTGCTCTCTGTTGTAGAATTAGCAGCTGGCGTATAAATACTGCAACGCAGATCGGCATCGCCTTGCACCTGAAGCGAGGTCAACTGAAAGAGCATTTTTCCTGCCTTGGCATGTCGAAATTCAAGCACAACCTCAGGAGCCGAGCTAACTCGGCTCTGCTCCCACAGTCGATTAAAATCTGGATGAGCCTCGTTCAATTCCTTCAAAAATCCCTCGTACCATTCATCTTCAACATACTGTCCATAATAGGCACGGAAAATCGCCAAAAATCCACTAGCAAAGTGCTCCCAATTAACTGCCAGCCTCTGAAGCTCCTTGCGGGTAAAGAGTAGCCTTACCAAGTTTCGCTCTGACGGAGGCAGCTGCTCAAAATCCAAAAAAACATGTGCTGCGGCTTCATTCCACCCAACAATTTGACAGCGCCGATCCGAAATAATGGTTGGACAAGTATGCAGCTCTCTTAATATTCGAGTAAGCGAAGGGCTTATCTTGGATTGCAGCTCATCCTTAAAAGGCTGGATCGTGGCTGAGCTTTCCAGTGCCAGTGCAAATAAATACTTGCGTTCATCTGTAGTGAGTTGAAGCGCAGAAGCTATAGCATCCAGTACGGAAGACGATACTTTAATATCGCGTCCTTGCTCCAGCCATGTGTACCAGGTTAAACTTACGCCTGCTAGCTGAGCCACCTCTTCTCGGCGTAGACCAGGTGTGCGACGTCGGGTTCCGAAGGGTAGTCCTACGTTTTGGGGCATAATTTTTGCGCGTTTAGCTTTAAGGAAGGTGGACAGGGCTTGTAATCTATTTTGACTATGATGATTCATTTCATGTCCTCCAATTTATGATTCGTACTAAGCTATTACTTATTATACTAGTATAAACAACAACTTGTAATAGGATAAATACTATGGCAAAATATGTTCAAGCCAATAATTAATACCTGGTACTAGAACCTAGTATTAACAACTGAGCATTAAGTAGTCAGAAACAGACTAGCTTATAGGGGAGGCCAATTTTATGGAACGTGTAGTCATTACAGGAATGGGAGTTATTTCACCGATTGGCAACGATGTTAAAACATTTTGGGATAATATATCTGCTGGGAAATCTGGAATTTCAATGATCGAAACATTTGATACGACCAAATTCAAAACAAAAATTGCTGGAGCGGTAAACAATTTTGATTCAGAGTCGATATTTGGTCGCAAGGAGGCTCGTCGAATGGACCGCTATACGCAGTTTGCGGTAGCGGCTGCGAAGCAGGCGATTGAGGACGCTAGGCTTAAATTAGATGAGATGGATCGTGAGCGAGTTGCGGTATATGTAGGCTCTGGAATTGGCGGTATCCAGACACTGCTTGAGCAGGATGAGCAGCTAAAAAGCAGAGGTCCTGAGCGTGTTAGCCCACTGCTTGTACCCATGATGATTGCCAATATTGCGGCTGCTGCAATTAGTATTCGATATGGTATTACAGGACCAACGATGTCTCCTGTTACAGCCTGCTCAATTGGTAATACGGCGATTGGAGAAGCAATGCGACTTATTCGATTGGGAATCGCAGATGTTGTGCTTGCAGGTGGGGCTGAAGCAGCAATTACAGATATTTCGTTAGCAAGCTTTGGCAATGCTACGGCGGTTTCAACTCGTAATGATGACCCCGAGCGTGCGAGCAGACCCTTTGATAAAAACCGTGACGGTTTTGTTATGTCTGAAGGTGCGGGTATTTTTACGTTGGAAGCTTTGTCACATGCTAAGGCTCGAAATGCCCATATTTACGGCGAGGTTATTGGTTATGGGGCTAGTTCAGATGCTTATCATATTGTGGCGACTCATCCTGATGGAGAAGGTGCCTTTCTAGCAATGCGTGCTGCTCTTAAAGATGCAGGCATATCTGCTGCAGAAATTGATTTGATTAGTGCACATGCAACAAGCACCGAGGTGGGGGATCTTTCTGAGACGGTCGCTATTAAACGACTATTTGGTGAGGATGCCTACAGAATACCAATCACAGCGAACAAATCAATGCTTGGTCACATGCTTGGTGCGGCAGGAGGAGTGGAGGCGATTGCCCTTGTTAAGAGTTTGAATGAAGGGCTAATTCCACCAACGATAAATTTGCAGGAGCAAGATGAACTGTGCGATCTTGACTATGTACCTAATCATGCTAGAAAAGCTTCACTGCGGACGGCGATGTCAAATTCCTTTGGTTTTGGTGGACATAACGCTGTTATTATTATTAGAAGCTATGAGCAATAAAATAATGTCAGCATGGGATATACCAAAAGCTCCATCTTGCGGGTCACAGTTCATCTTAAGGCAAGGAGCTTTTTTTGTATCCCGTATATCAATGAATATCCATCGTTGTTGCAGGGGTAGTTATTACTTACGATGCCAGTCATTGCTAGCAAGATTCATAGGAGAAGACGTCAAAACTGCAGTTATACCCGTAGAAAGCCATGTGGCGCGATCCTCGGACAGGGGAGGTTCAACTCCCCTCGCCCTCACCATCAAAAAAACCATCCGAGTGAGGATGGTTTTTTTGTGCCCGGAAGAGGAATTGCATTGAATTCAACTAAGCCTGAAGCGGACTACGGACGCTCGTTCACAGAAGAGAAATTGCCTTCATCGTATTTATATAAATAATTGTTATATCTGAGCATTTCAAAAAAAATTTCGATATAGAACGGCTACAATAATAACTTGAAGAGACCGATATTATTCAAAGTGATTAATTTTTAACCTAAGAAAGGAAATTTTAAATGATAATTTTTGCAATGACTATATTTCTACTAGTCTTATTTGCTGGTTCGATATGGTGGTTAGTTTTTTTGAGAATAAAAAAGAGGGGTATTGGAAATCATTCGGTTACAGACGCATTAATTAGTGGAATAATTGCAGGTCCAATAGGTATTATATTGACCGTACTTACAATCTACATACAAATTAATTACAATGAGCGTAAGGATATTGAGCAATCGGCTACGATCCTTTACACTGAGATGACGAGAATATTAGCGGAGTCAGTGACATTTGATTCCACAGCGAAAGCGTTAATTATGAAATATCAAATAAAAGATGTTAATAGTGAGTTTAATTTTAGTATAAATGAAGAATTATTATCCCCTGTGTTGATGATTACACCATTTATTCAACTTTCTGAGGATAGGTGGCAAGGACATTTAGACAAAATATATAAAAAAATAACTCCAGAAGAGTACGCAAGGGTTCAGGAGTTCTTTTTGAGGTATCAATGGTACGATAAAAATAACCCCATTAATTCAACAACAATGATAGATGAAGATGATCGGCCTAAAGAGGAAATTGATAAGCATACATTAAGAAGATGGTGGTCTATTTATACGAGTCAATATCTTGTTTATAGAACAAATGGGCCACAATTATGTGGAGATATAGGGATAGTAAATGAATTATTGCAGCTTAGTAAATTGAAACGAGAACCTCATGTAATTGAAGGATATAAATGCGCTTGACGGGCCTAGTCTAGGGTGGCATCAAAACTGTGACTACACATTTGGAAGCCTACGTGGGCGTGATCTTCGGACAGGGGTTCAAATCTCCTACGCCTCCCCACCATGAAGCCCGACCGTGCAGGGTCGGGCTTCATGGTGGGGATTTGTATTTATAAACCAACAGTTATGATAAATATCAGTAGATAAAATGCCTACTAAACCAAGAGTTACTTAACCATTTGCAATGTGAACCGCATTATAAGCAAGATGGGCTTAATATTTAACTAAAATAGTATTTAAAATGTTACCACTCATTGTCTCTTAGGCAATATTCTTTATCTGTAAAATAGTATCTAGCCCAAATTTCAAAATTTGTGTCTATAATAAACATAAATTCTCCATCACCATATTCTAATATTAATTATCAACTTTAAGATATTTCGAGAATCGTAAACAACAAAAGATTTCTGGTTTATGGTTTAAGAAATTATATTTCAACTTTTGCGACTTTGAAAGGATAACATTATGAACAACTCAATAATGAAACATTGGTCCGCTGAGCAACGTGAGTTGCCTGGACTTAATTGCATTGCTTTTCCAAATGGCAACATAATCATTTTAAATATCGCAATATATTACGATCCCAACAACGATGAGCGCAAAATTTACTGTTCCCCCCAGTGTGATACAACTATCGAGAGTATTGAAAAATATGACGCCGACTGCTGGACAATGGTTGACGCATGGACGGGTATTGACTATCAAGGCGGTAAGATTTATGGCGGGGATGGGCAGATGGGAAATGAGGGCTTCATTGCTTGCACTGATGCAAATGACAAGTTGGTTTGGGGTATCTTTTTTGATGAAACAAATCCTATAAAGAAATTAAGTATCAAAGATAAAGCTTTAATTGCTATTAATGAGCATGAAGATATAAGGATTGAAATCAAATTGGATACACTTGTAGATATTAAGATGGTATACCTTAAGTAGCGATGTAATAGCTTTAATCAATGATTTTATGGCTTATTCGATGGGCATATATTATAGGAAATGACCTGGTAGCTATAGAAGACTATAAAGGGTATGCTTGGGCATTTTGCTGTTTAAGGGAGAGAACGATTTGGAAGTAGTATATTTTGCGGGTGGATGTTTATGGGGAGTGCAGGCTTTTATAAAAACGTTGCCTGGAGTTAGGTTTACAGAAGCGGGAAGAGTGAATGGAACAAGCCATACACTTGAGGGTGATTATGATGGGTACGCCGAATGTGTAAAAACAGGGTTTGATCCGACCGTTGTAACAATGAGTGAATTAATGAAATATTTTTTTGAAATTATCGATCCATACAGTTTGAATAAACAAGGACAGGATGTTGGCGAGAAATACAGAACAGGAGTATATAGCGAAAAATCAGAGCATTTACAAGAGGCGAAGGAGTTTCTTCACAAGAGAAATGATTATGACCGTATAGTTGTTGAAGTATTACCTCTTACAAACTATGTGAGAAGTGCAGAGGAGCATCAAGATAGATTAGCTAGATATCCAGATGATTACTGTCATATTCCAAAAAACATATTAAATAAATATAAGTGAGGACGAATGCTATTGGACATGAAAGGAATTTATGGTTTCGACTCTCCTCACTATAATGAACACCATTCGCATGAGGATGGTGTTTTTGCATATCAAGAAATCTGGACTAATTCCTTCGGATAGTGAAACCTTTGTTGACTTCTTAAATAAAGCAGCAGCTCGACCATTTATTAGACTATACTCCCAAAAATGTAGTTATAGATTCTGACTTCGATTTACTATATACTTTTTGGTGAAGATCCAATATTTAACATACTCTTATGTGAAGAGGGGTGGACTAAAATAAACCTGCAAATCCGGAACTTATTGAAAGGTATAGGTATAGGTTTGATTTCAAGTGTCATGATTACTTTTATTGTAACTGTAATTGTCTCTGGTTCATTTGGGGGTAGCTTTGAGATTAAAGGTTGGCTATGGTTGTTGCAAACGAGTGTAGTGCCTTTAGTTTTATGCTGTGGAATATCTGGTTATTGCAAAGGATTTATAGGTTCTACTAAGCTAAAGTTTTGGTTAATATGCGCCTCTATGGGCTTTCTTTCCGTTTTATATATGGGGACCATTGGAGCAATTATTGCAAGTGGATTTGAGTTTGGACTAGAGAACATCAATGTCATTGGATATTTACAATGGGGACCAATTTATGCACTTGGATTTTTGCCTGTATCAACCATGATTGCAGCTGCAATCCAATTTTACTTTCAAAATCGCTTAAAGCAATAATCCATAAGTGTTTTTAAAATAATCAACCCTTTTAATTGAGAATTGTTATCATTTATTGTATATTATATAGTAACGATAAATGAAGGATGAAGGGAGAATATCTAATGCAAATATATTGGACTAAAATAAATAAGATTATTGAAGAAACACCTGAGGTGAAAACGTATTTGCTTGAGTGTCCGGAAGGCTTTACATGGGAAGAAGGTTCTCATACCCATTTCGCACTGGAAGGTTTTAATGCAGGGGATAAGCCGAATCGCAGTCTGGTTCGCCACATGTCAATCTCTACTATACCGACTGAAAATTCAATTGGTATCACTACACGAATCAAAGAGCAGTGCTCTGAGTTTAAAACGATTTTAAGAAATCTTGGAGTCGGAGATAAGGTTGCACTATTTAAAACTCATACAAACGTACCGCTTAAAAGAGAAAATAAAAATGTTTACCTGCTGTCATCAGGTGTTGGTCTGGCAACCTTCAGATCGCTAGTGCTTAATTATTTCGAACAAGCTGACAATGTCAATCAAATTCATTCCCTGAACATCGATTCATCAAAAGATTTCTTATTCACTAATATTTTTGAATCGGCAACTGACAAGAAGTTCATATCTCAGTTCGTTGATAATCGTAAAGATTATTATGAAGAAGTAAAAAAACTGGCTGCAGACAAGGAAGGGCTCTTCTATATTGTCGGCAGCGATGAATTCCTTGTGCAAAATATTGAAGTGCTGCGTGAGCAGGGCATTAAGCCCGAACAAATCATGCTTGATAAGCATGAGCACCAGTTAGTGGAATTTTTATCCTTTGATGTGTCCATTTAGAGGGACAACAATATTTTTTTGCTATATGACTAGGGATTTTTCAGACGTTCCCTAAATAGATGTCCCATTAACAGATTTGTTGATGGAAGAGAAAAGCCTAATTTCCTCGTTAAAGGTACGAGGGGTTAGGCTTTTTATCTTTTTAAATTATTAACATTACAAATACATTATTCTACCTAGTCCTTACTTCTTAGTAAACAAAAAGGCTACCATTCGTCAGCTCACACAGACTTTAATATCCTTACTTTGATATGCTCCTACACCGTATTTATTAGTTTGGGATTCAGAATCATGCAGAATAGGGTGGAAGCGGAAAATTAGAACTTGACGGACAAATGAGGACTAGGCAAACAGGAAGGGGCTGCTATAAGATAAAAAATACTAGTCAATAGAGAACCTTTTATAACGAAGGGGGAAGGGGTTTTTAGCTATGTTCAGATCGACATCTTGGCGCATATTTGTGATTAGTGGCATTTTCTTTACAATGACGATTATTCCGTTTTCGTTGTTTTTGGCTAACAAATTTACTCAATTCGCATACTCGCAGATGGGAACATTCAATCAGGACCGTATCGATGAAATGGCGGAGCGTACGGAGTTTATGCTGGCTAAGTTAAAATGGTACAGCTTGAATATGTATGAGGATCATACGGTTCAGAGCTGGATGTATAACCCCTCCGAAAATCTTCTGCAAAATGCTGGTACGATGCGAGTTTTAACAAAGTATTTATCAAATGAGACTTTTATTGAATCCGCTTACTTATTTAATATGCGCAAGCGTGAGGTTATCGACTCCAAAGTTGGCTTGCTCCCGTTCGAGGAGTTCGCTGATCAGCC
The DNA here is from genome assembly GCA_040396195.1 of Paenibacillus nanensis. Lineage (GTDB taxonomy): Bacteria > Bacillota > Bacilli > Paenibacillales > Paenibacillaceae > Pristimantibacillus > Pristimantibacillus nanensis_A. Next base: position 95,881 of record JBEBPB010000007.1, on the reverse strand, counting down.
AATGCTGCAGCGGATCGAGCGTAATCCGGGGTCCTTCCTTCGCTACTTTGATCACCAAATAGGAAAAAGCTCTTTTTTGGCACTTCAACTTCCGTCTACTCCTATACAGAAAAATCGAGATGGGTACCTTGTCGTCCTGTTCGATAAGAAGGAGCTCAAAAAGCATTTGATATCTGGCGGCGGAAGTACGAATGCGCTGTTTTCGATTGTCGATGATCAGGGCCGGCTGATCCTGGGGGAAGCGGATGAGCTGCTTGAGGACAGTATCAGCAACATCCAGACAGGATTAAAGCGGGGATCATTCGAGCTGAGCCGTGCTGGCGGGGAAGCGTTCGTTAATTATGCCCATCTTGAATCGCTGGGGTGGACCATTATATCTATAACAGAGATGAAACAATTCCGAGAAAAGGCAGATGCGTTCAAAACTATCATTATCGTCTGCTCACTACTGCTGCTTGTGGCACTTCTCCTAGTCGCCTATTGGAATTCTCGCCGTTTCGTCGGACCATTCCGTCGGTTGGCGGATCAGCTGCAACGTAAGCTCGGGGTGAAGGGGGAGAACGATTATGGCGTCATTGAAAAGGGGGTCGTTATGCTTCGCGATCATTACCCTCTAATCAAGACCGAATATTTGCGGCAGTGGTTGTTGCAGGGCAGGTTGACTGATAGTGCCAGGGCGGCGATTGCACGTGAATCCGGTCTGCTAGATTACGAATGGCTGCGGCTGGTCGTCGTCAAAATTGACTCCTATTATGAAATATCTGAACAGTATGATTTTGTCTCGCGCAAGCTGTTCAAGTATGCAATCGGCAATATAGCGGAGGAGCTGTTGGGTCAGCCTGAACGACCGATTGAGGTGGTCGATTTCGGCTCGGATCATCTCGTTCTGATCATTGGTGCGAGCAATTCCTCGCCTGACGCCGATTTGACAAAAGAGTTGAAGGAGCTGCGCCGGCAAGCCGCCAGCTACGTCAAATTGGAGGTCACAATCGCGGAAAGTGAAGCCCGCCGCGTGCATGATGATTTGCGCAAAGTTTATGACGATATAAATGAATTGACATTGTTCAAGTTTGTTAGCGGCGATGACAAAATTTACATAGAGCAGGACTTTGAGCGCTATGCCGATCTGCAGGCATCAATTGAAGAGGATGTGCATGAAAACCTGATTCAGACGATTCGCAGCGGCAAAGAGGAGAAGGCGTTGGCGATGCTGGATGAGTTGTTTGTAAGCTTGCAGACGATGAAATATACCGATTGCCAATTCCAATTGAAGCTGCTTCTGTTTGCGATTGTCAAATCGTTCAGCAAAATGACGTCTGTTCAGAGTATTGAAGGAATCGAACATCATTTGCGGCAGTATGTCAAACTTGCAGATGTCCGTGAATGGCTAAAGGAAGAGATCGGGCGGATCATCCGGTTGCTGGGCGATCGAAAGGGATTCAACCGTAAGGAAAAACAGATTGAGGAAATTATTGAGTATGTTCGTTACCATATTCACGACCCGATGTTGTCAGTGGATGAAATTGCAGATCATATCGCATTGTCTGCCAAATACGTTCGCCATCTGTTCCACGAACAATACGGTTTGACGCTGTCAAATTTTATCCTGAATGAACGGCTCGCTAAGGTTAAGGAACTGCTGGAACAAACGGGCATGCAGGTTACTGACATTGCAGTGGAGTCCGGCTTTCAGACAAAGAGTCATTTTTTTACCGCCTTTAAGAAAGCAACAGGCATGACACCGAGCCAATACCGTGAGAGCAAAACGGAGGAACGAGCGAGGTTTTCGCGCCATATTACTGAGAAATCGGCGAATTAATAGGCGAATGCGAACTCGCTGGGCTAATCACAACCAGCCGATTCTTGGAAAACGGCTGGTCGAGAACTGAATCCGACCAATGAGAACTAGGCAAGCATTTGCTGGGAATGCTACGATGACATCGTTCGAAATCTGCAAGTGAAACAAGCAAATGAAACAAGCAAACAAATGAAACATGAAACAAGAAAGGAGGAACGCTTTTTGAAGCGACGAAGAAGGTTTGGCGGAGCGTTCGTACATGAGCTGTTGCTTAACAGATATTTGTATCTGCTGGCACTGCCAGGCATTGTGTTTCTAGCCGTATTTGCGTATTTGCCGATGCTTGGGCATCTGCTCGCATTTCAGAATTACCGGCTGTCGGACGGAATATGGGGAAGTGAATGGGTCGGGTTTAAAAACTTTGAGTTTTTCTTCAACGGAAAAGATTGGCTGCGCGTAACACTGAATACTGTTTTCCTTAATGCGCTGTTTCTCGTATCTGGTCTCGGCAGTGCAGTCGTGCTGGCCATCTTTCTGAATGAAGTACGAAACAGGATATTTAAGCGAATCGCCCAATCGTTTATTTTTTTACCGTACTTTATTTCATGGCTTGTTGTCAGCATGATGGCGTTAACGCTGTTCGGCACATCGGAGGGGCTAATAAACCGGGCGCTTGCTGTCCTTGGCTTCGAGGGTGTGGACTGGTATTTGACACCTGGCGTTTGGCCGTACATCCTGACTGTGATCAGCGCCTGGAAGATGGCCGGATACAATTCCATTATTTTTTTGGCGGTCATAACAGGCATCTCTGCGGAATATTACGAGAGCGCGAGAATCGAGGGCGCGAGCCGGCTGCAGCAGATGCTCCACATTACGCTGCCGCTCATGCGACCGATCGTGATGGTATTGGCGCTGCTAGGCGTCGGACGTATTTTCTACGGCGATTTCGGTATGATTTATGCGATCATCGGAGATAACGGCGTACTTTTTCCAAAGACAGATGTCATTGACTCCTATGCGTACCGTGCGCTGCGGCAGTTGGGTAATTTCAGCATGTCCTCCGCTGTGATTGTATACCAATCCTGTATGGGTGTAATTACGATTCTGATTTTCAATACAATTGCGCGCAAGGTGGACGAAGATTCAAGACTATTCTAAATTATAAAAAAGGTTCGGCGAATGGCGGAGATTTGCCAAGCAGCCTATTTCGCTGGATGGTTTAAGGTGTGATCGATGTGAAAGAACGGTTGTTTCTTGTTTTTATGTATACGGTGCTATGTGCGTTTGCACTGTTTTGCTTCATCCCGTTTTGGATTGTGTTCATCAACTCGTTCGCCGATGAATCGATTCTTCAAACGGCGGGATATCAGCTGTTTCCCGGCAAATTCAGTCTTCATGCGTATGAATTTCTTCTCTCCGGCAAACAGGTGTTTCGCAGCTATGGCGTTACAATTATTGTAACAATCGCCGGAACGGCGCTGGGTGTTTTTATGACCGCTGCCTATGCATATACGCTAAGCCACCGGAAAGTGAAGTACCGCAATATTTTATCATTTTTAACCTTTCTGACGATGCTATTCGGTGCGGGGCTGGTCGGCTTTTATATGCTGATCGCTAACTGGCTGCATTTGAAAGATTCGGTATGGGCACTTATTTTGCCTTATTTGCTTAATCCGTTTTATGCTTTCATTCTTGTCTCTTACTACCGAACACTGCCATATGAATTGAATGAAGCGGCGACGGTGGATGGCGCCAATGATCTCTATATTTTCTTTCGTATTATATGGCCGATCTCGCTGCCTGCCATCGCTACGGTTAGTCTGTTCTATGCGCTGCAATATTGGAATGACTGGTACTTATCGCTGCTGTTTATCGACAATTACAAAATGCTGCCTTTGCAGATGATGATCCGTCAGTTGATGTCCAATATAAATGTTATGGCTTATGTAGGCGGCAGTCAGACGCAGTACAATATCGTCGTACCTACCTACGGCATGCAGTTGGCGATCGTCTGTGTTACCATTGGCCCAATTGTCTTCGTTTATCCGTTTATTCAGCGTTTCTTCATTAAGGGCTTGACGCTTGGATCGGTAAAAGGGTAGGAGCATGGCGTGTTTAGTCGTTCAGTTGCAAGCTGTATCTGTCAATGAATCGACTTATCCGCCTATATTTTTATTCTTGAAACAGGGGGAATTCACTATGAAAAGATTTTTCGCCGCCACACTTGTACTGCTGCTTGCAATTGTCGCACTTGCAGGCTGCACGGGAAAGAGCGAAGGAGAAGGAAATACAACCGAGCCTTCGAGTCAGAGCGGAAACAACACCGATACCAGCGGTGAAACCAAGCTGGAACAGGTGACACTGAAAATTATGATTCCCGGCGATCGGCCGTCGGATATGGATTTGGTCATTGCCGAAGCGGAGAAGCGAATGAAAGATACGATCAATGTGAAGCTTGATGTTGTGTTCGTGCCGTGGTCTGATTTGGCGCAAAAGACGCAGGTGACGCTTGCCTCCGGGGAAAATATCGATCTAATCTTTGATGCGCCGTGGCTGCACATCAATCAGATGATTGCAAGCGGTTTCTATGAGCCGCTGGATGATCTGCTGGCTGAGTATGGCAAGACGGTGCTAGAAAAACGACCGCAGCAAATGTGGGAATATAACAAGTATGGCGGCCAAATTATGGCTGTTCCGCTTGGCGTTAGTTATATGTCTGGCAACTCCTACATGGTGCGCAAAGATATTCGCGAGAAGCTTGGCGTGCCGCCAATTAAAACGTATGAGGAATTAATCGATTTCGCCTATAAGGTGAAGGAGCAGGAGAAAGGCATCATCCCGATGACCGCAGGCTCCGCCACTTATTCATTTGTCGCACACCATGCACAGAATGATTACGAAACACATGTCAGACCAACCCATGCGCTGGGCAACAGTTTGATGCTCTACTACAAAAACAATGATGGCAAAGTTTTTAATTTGCTGGAGGATCGGGAGCCTATCGGAACATGGCTGGCGAATACGCACCAATGGTTTACCGATGGACTGATTCACAAGGATATTTTGACAACGAAAGATTTCCACCAGCCGATCTCGGCAGGCAAAGTGGCAATTGTTACGAATGGCGCATTCGGCATCGGCGATCCCCTCAAGAACACGTTCAAAAATAATGTGCCTAACGGGGAATTGGAAACGGTTACTTTCTTTAGCCCGGAGAAGGGTGCGAACTTCACTAATTTTAAGCAATGGAATTTCCTGGCCCTTCCAAAGGTAAGCAAAAACAAGGAAAGAGCGATTATGTTTCTGGATTGGGCGAATAAGAAAGAGAACTACGACCTGCTCTCTTATGGTATTGAAGGAAAACATTGGGAAGCGATAGGAGAGGACAAATTGAAAACCCTGGATTCTTCCGGTTACTCTGCATTCGGTTATGTTTGGTTATGGAATCCGGTCGATGAGCGGACTGTTATAGGCGGAGACCCAAAAAATGATGAAATGGATGCCTTGCTTCGTGATGCCGATATGTTCACAACCGATATTTTGGCAGGATTTGAATTTGACAGCAACCCGGTGCAAAACGAGATCAGCCAATACAATACCGTTGATGGACAGTATTATACGGCGTTGTTTAACGGAGTTATCGAGCCGGAGGATACATTGAAGAAAATTGAAGCTGAGACAGGCACTGCCCTCAAAAAAATTCAGCAGGAGCTGCAAAAGCAGATAGACGAGTTTCTGGCAGCGAAGGGCAAATAGAACGAAAATGGACCCCTGCATGGATGGTATTGTTCTTTAGATTTGGTAAGGGGCTTCGGTGATCGGCAGTAAAAATCATCCGTAAATAAGATTAGTCAGATTTCATGATTTGAGATAAAAAAGGAGCTGACCAAGATGATTTTGAACAAAAAATGGGCAACGATCCTAATGACAGCAGTTCTGCTGGCAACTCCGATTTCTGCATTGCCAGCGACATCGCCAGTAGCTGCTGCAAGCCAGAAGGCAGTATCAACATTAGCAGCAGAAGAGCAGACGAATTTCCGCAATCTTGCGGCAGGTTTACCGTATGAATGGTCTGAAGCGCCAGAAGCTTCGCATCCCGATAATGGATTCAAGCTTACGGACGGTATATACGGTGCATTGGATATGAACGACTCGGCATGGGTAGGGCATCTACGCGGGAAAACACGTGAAGTTGTATTTGATCTGGGCGAGGAAAAGTCGATTGGGAGAATAACTGCTCATTTTCTTCAAGATTATCCGGCGAACTCGATCCTTGTGCCGCTATCAGTATCCATGTATGTCTCCGACGATAAGGAGAATTGGGGACTGCTTTCCCATAACGCCACGCAGTTGCTTTGGGGAGGAGGTCCACCTAGAGAAGAGACCTTCGAATGGGATGGCAGTCGGGATGGAATTAAAAGCGGAAATACAGACGGTGAACTAGCCTATGCCCGCTATGTAAAAGTCGCATTTTCGACACATCATGAATTAGCGGAATTTATTGATGAGATTGAAATTTTGGGTATCGATGACGAGGTCGATGGGGCGGTAAAGGTTCCTGCTGAGCCGCCGCATTTTTTGGAGCCGGGCGAGGCTACTGCTGGTATACGAAATCTAAATCTACTGTATAACGGACAATATGCGAATGGTTTGGGTGATTGGAGCAAGGAACGAATTATTCCTAACATTAGTTATGTAGATAAAGACGGAGAGCCGATCGATTGGCTTTTTGACGGAATACTTTATCTGGCAATTGCATCGCCTGCCGGACGCGATTTTGGCACTGGGCAAACGAATTTGGACGATTGGAACTGGTATTTGAATAAAACCTTCGCGGCAGCGGGGGATATGCAGCAGTTGAACGAGGCTGCCAAGGAAGTTGGAGTCAAGCTGAATGAGCCTGATCATCAAGTTAAGGTTGTATTGATGATCCCGAATCCTGGGGAATCATTAACTGATTTTGGCGATATTGATGGCAGCGGTACTTTGAATTTTGACGAGAACGTTGTAGGCAAAGAAAAAGCATTTGAAAACAGGGAAAAAGCGGTACAGTGGTGGCTGGATCAGGTTCAGCAAAAATGGCAGGCCGCCAGCTACTCCAATCTTGATCTTGTCGGCATGTACTGGATGCCGGAGCAAGTCGAGATATCTGAATCGGGACCAGATATGATGCTTGCTATGGCGGAAAAGGTGCATGCCATGAATAGGAAGGTTTTCTGGATTCCGCACTCTATGGCTTACAAGATGTATATGTGGAAAGACCTCGGAGTGGACGCTGCGGCTTACCAGCCAAATTACTTCTTTGGCGGGATGGATTCTGATCGTCTGGATGATGCTGCAAATAATGCCAAGCGATTTGGGATGGGAAACGAAATCGAATTTGATGATGGGATGCTGACAGACCCGGTACTTCGTCAGCGTTTTATTGAATACTTGGACAGTGGCGTCAGATCGGGCCTCATGCAAAATGGTTTTAGGGCTTATTATCAAGGGAATAATGCAGTATACAATCTGGGGGTAAGCAAGGACCCAGGCTTGCGTTTGATGTATGATTGGCTATATCAGTATTTGAATGGAACGTATGCGATTAACAGCGATCCAACGACAGATTCAATGGCGGATATTGTACAAGACTATGTCGCATCGAACGAAATTAATTCGGTATTCGGCAGTGGGCTGTCGTATCGTTTGCAGATTATTAAGTTGCTCTTGAATCAAAACAAGCCGAAGGATGCTATAGCTTATATGCAGGATTTTCTAGCTCATATATATAACCCGGCTGTGCAAGCACAAGGGCTGATATCACCTTCGGCAGCAACACTGCTTGATACTTATGCCCAAGTTCTCATTCAAATCTGGTCGGACGGCTGGGGTCTCGGCAACTTGATTCTTGGTCAAAGTTATACCAGTTCCCTGCCGCCTAACAGTAACTATCCTGATTCCGGAAATGAACTTACAAACGGTTTGTTCGGCGGAACGGATTACCAAAACGGACAATGGCAGGGTCATGCAGGAAGTGACTATCCGGAGGAACGAAACCGTGTCATTACATTCGATTTGGGTCGTAATCAATCGATTGGTCTAGTAAAAGCCCATTTCCTTCAAGATATAGGGCCTGGCATTTATTTGCCTCAGAACGTCACATTTTCCGTTTCAACTAACGGGCAAACCTGGAGCAAGCTAGCAACCGTTTCTCCATCACCGGCACAGAATGCTGTATCGACCGAGTTCGTCAGATGGAGCGGATTAGCAGACGGTGTGCCGTGGAAATTGGGAGCCGATAAAGTGTACGCACGGTACGTCCGAGTTGAATTTCCAGTTAACGTCTGGGTTTTCCTTGATGAAATCGAAGTTCTCGGCATTGATGGAAAAGTAGCCGACGCCGTAGTTTTGCCTGCTGCGCCGTAAATCAGGAAACCCTAATTCCTGCTACTCTTTTTTGAGCTTATCATCTCCAGCCGAACATAGAGCAAGGGTTCTGTTATTTGTAAAGCGCCCATAAGCCTCTGTCTGTTCATGGACAGGGGCTTTTATATTCGTATCCTACTTCTGTTACAAAGATTTTTTGTTATAATTTATATATAATAAATGGAGCATTTTTGCCCGTGCGAATGAATTTTTAATCTTAATAGTAGATTGGCTGGTGAATCTAAGTGAGTAATAAGTTCTGGTTAGTGGTGCAATATCCACTCAAAAGTGCAAAGGGCAGTCAGCGTGACCTCTGGTTAAGAGATAAGGTAATGGAGTATTTGGAGGTAGCTCTAGCGGATGCTGACTTGGGGTATGTCGATGGCTTTGATATGGGAAAATGTTTGTCTGATCCGAAAAAGTATGTTCTGAATATATTTTGTGCAGTTTCAGATCAAGAACAAAGCATAGCCTTGGTGAAGAGAGTATTAAGAGAAAGCAGACTCGATTATACTCGTATCAAAATTGCTGCAAGGCCTGATGGAGAAGGAGAAGGTTATAAGTTGAAATATGCATCTAAGAAGGGCGTTACAGATTTCTCACTGTAGAGCAGTGAGTATTATGTTTAAATGGTGACAAACTGTAGAAGCTTTTCGGCGTTTTATGAGATTCAAGAAACAAGCTAACCTCTTAGAATCGATGTCAGCTTGTTTCCCTGCCTATACTATTATTTGTTTTTTTCTGCAATCATTTTTACAATCTCCTGAATTTGCAGCTTCAAAGAGATGGCATCATTACCCCAAAATAATTCCGGATCAATGTTTAGGACCCGGTCGTTCTTTACAGCGTCTAAGGATTTCCAGATACCGTCATTTTCACCCCATACCTCTGAGATCAATTCACCCTGATCGAGGAAGATATAGTCACCTGCGTAGTCGCTGATTACCTCATACGAAATTTTTCTGTAGGTTTCTTTTCCGAACATTTCTTTTAACTGCTTCTCTGGCGGCGTCAATTGCAAATGCTTGTAAATTGCTTCCCCTCCACGGTACTCGCCATCTCCATAAATATAAAATCCATTGTTTACAACGAAAACACCCATAAGAGAGAATGTATCTGTTGGTTTGATAAGTTTGGCAAGCTCGGACCGTGACGTCTCAATAGTTTGATCAAAGTCTGCCAGCCATTGTTCTGCTACGCTCTCTTTACCCAGTATGTCCCCCAAATAATGAAGCTTCTCATGGATCCCTTCAAATTTATTGGCAGGAATGACTAGTGTTGGAGCTATTCCTTCATACATTTCAATAATATGCGGTTCTTTTGCCCATGTAATAATAAGATCAGGATCTAGAGCGAGAATAGCTTCGGGCGTCCCTTCTCCAGTGCTTTCAACTCCGTCGACCATCCCTTCCAGAACTTTGTTTTCCATTTCCCATTGTGGCGCGCCAACTGCATCTAAACCCAGTAATAGCAATTCGGGCAAATAGCCCTCTGTTACTATTCGTTTCGGATGAATGGGGATGTCCACTTCTCCTTGTGTGGATTGAACTTTTTTGGTCAATGCCTCAACTTCGCTAGACTCAGATGCTTTAGGGGATGGTGATGCAGTGCTAGTAGTAGTGGCATTAGTGGTATTAGTCGTATTGTTGCTCCCTGCAGAATTACCGCAAGCAGTGATCATAAGAATGAATGTTAGAAACAGAATTGCTTTTGCAGCATGATTAAAGTACAAATTAGACCCTCCAATGAAAATGATTATCATTCGCGATGACAATACTATTATAAAGCTGAAATTGGATAAAGGTCGATGTATTAAAATTGGATATATAGTAGGGAAAATTGTTGGATTTATGGTCTGGAAATTAATAATTGGATGAAGGTATCCAGTTGTCGCTCCAACAACATACCGTCATCCAGCCAAAATTCACTTTGCTTTAGCAAATGAAGCTGGCAGCCTTGCTCTTGTACGATCTCTTTCCATACCGTGCGTTGCATAAGCTTTTCTCGAAAAGCCTCGGTGTCGTCAGTTGATACGATAAGAAACATATGGTCTGCCGCATAAGAGAGCAAATCATGTTCATTTATTTTGCGATGAAGGTTTGAATCAAGCACTTCCTCCCTAATCCGGCCAGGTGGTGTTAGTCCTAATAGATGGTACAAGTTAAAGGCGGAGCGAACAGGAAGGTTTGGAATCATCCATAGGCCGTCATACCAAAGCTCATATAAACCTACTGTAGTATTTGGCGCTAAGGAATGTGCAATGAGTTGTTTGGCTTCACGGCTTTTCTGCTGTATCCTGGCAATCCATTGCTGCGCCTCGTATGTTCTGCCAAAAAGACTGCCAACTGTTCGAACCTCCTCGAATTTATCCATCTTTCCCCAGACCATCGTAATAACAGGCGCAATTTGCTCAAGTGCCTTCAACACATCGGGATAGTTGTAGTAATAAGTAGGGGCGAGTATAAGCTCTGGATTCAGCGATTTGAGAACGTCAATAAAACTAAGATCCTGAAGTTCTACAATATCGGGCATTTGTTCTTGCAGCATTAACGATGCATGAAGCACTTCATGCATAGCAGCAATCGGCTTAATACCTATAGCTAGCAGTGCGCCGATAAATTGTATCCCTGCAACTCGAACTGTGTTTTGTCTGCTGCGGAAGTTGCTGGGGGATACATGAACGATTTTAGTAAATGTCTTGCCGAGATAGGAACCATCGGAAAATCCTGTTTTAGCAGCAATATCATGTAGTTTATCTTTCGTTGTAAGCAGCAAGTGTTTGGCTTTGTCAATTCGAATCTGATTCAAATACTCGGCAAAGCTCCAGCCTGTTTCTTTGCGGAACAAGGAGGAGAAATAGCTTTCGTTAAACCCTGTCATTTGTGCCAAAAAAGAACGGGTTAGCGGCAAGTGATAATGTTGGTTAATATAGGTCACAGCCTGCTGAATAGCCCTATCCTTCGTAAAAAAGTTGCTGTCATAGGGACTAATAATAAGAATAGCATCCAACAGCTCATGCAGACATAGATGCAGCCTTGCACTAACCGAGCCAGATGGCGTATGAAGGAACTGCTCGACCAGGCTGTGCAGCATTCCTTCTGCTTGACGCGGGAATTGCATAATCTGGCCATGTTGGGGAAGATGCTCCTCACTAGTATGGTAGAGCAGGCTGTTATGTTCACGTTTGGTTAGCCGATAGCTTTTAAATGAAATGATGTATATGGGAGAAAACTCTTTGTTATCTAAGGGGGAGAGGTGCATTCCCTCTTCTACATTTAGGAGTATAATGAATTGTCCTTTGCGAATGGTGTAGTGATGCCTCTCAGCTCGTAAGGATATATCTTGTGTTGGTACAATAATAGTTGGCGATGAATAGGTCAGGGGAAGCGGGAAGTGAGCTCCTCTGTCTGCAAGAAGGCACGCCTCCAGCAATTCATAGGTAATCGTATTCATAGTTCCTCCGTGAATATTATTCTATCAATTAGTCTATCATTACATGTTATGGAGAACAACGATTTGCTTGCATTGGCGGACACTGTTGCTTATCCAGTTCCTAGATAGCCTCGCAGTGCCTGTTATAAAGCGGATCTGTTGATTTGGTTATGAGTTGTTTGTTTATTGTTTATGATATAATGATGAACAAATCTTAAGGATACGAATGGAATACGTTACGAGTGATGATAATGTTTGAACAAATTGATAAGAAGAAAAAATTGCTTGATCAAAAAAGACCTCTGCCTGTCCATACGCTCAGAAGTATACGAGAGCATCTAATCATCAATTGGACCTATCACTCCAATGCTATTGAAGGAAATACGTTAACCCTATCGGAGACGAAAGTAGCTCTCGAAGGTATTACAGTCGGAGACAAGACGATAAAAGAGCATTTGGAAGTTATTAATCACAAAGATGCAATATTATATGTAGAAGAGATCGTCAAAAATCAAGAGAATCTGTCAGAATGGCAAATAAAAAGCATCCATCGACTTATTTTAAAAGGCATTGAAGACGAACATGCTGGCGTATATCGTAACGAAAATGTAATTATTAGTGGTGCACAACATATCCCGCCTGATGCTGTACAGCTTCAGTCACAGATGGAGCGATTTATTTGTTGGTATGAGCTTGAGGGGAGAGATTTACATCCTATTGAAAGGGCATCCCTTGTTCATGTGGATTTTGTAGGAATTCATCCTTTCATTGATAGGAATGGAAGAACGGCACGATTGTTATTGAATTTTGAACTAATGAAAAACGGCTATCCCCCTATTGTCATTCAAAAAGAAAATCGGAGTGAGTATTACACTGCATTGGATCATGCTCACACAAGTGGGGATAAATCAATGTTTGTTTCATTAGTTACTGATATTTTGGAAAAAACATTTGATATGTATTTGAGACTGGTATAGTTATATCAACTGATAGGCTTTAAATACTCCAGCCTCCAGCGACTATAAAATGCGACCGGTTCAGGTCGCTTTTTCATTACTAGCCAAGCTTACCATAAGCTTGGCTATAGCTGTTTGCGCCTACTAGATCACCTATTATACATTTGGGGATAGGCAGGGAGAATTAACCGAGAAGCAAAGTTGTTGGACTATTAAAAGTGTAATCCTCTTTGTCTTTCTGTATAATAATGCACATAAGTTTATGTCATTCACTGCCATTTATTATAAAGATGGTATAATACTATATGATACTGTAATTCAAATGTAATGCCGTTCACTTTCTGCATGCATAAAACAGACATTTACGAAGGAGGAGTTTATTATGACAAATGACCGCTATCAAAAAGGGATTGAAACCATAAAAAATTTTACAATACCAAGTGAGGAAAATCCAACGGGTCATATGGATATTGGAGAGGCTTTTGCAGATATTGCTCCTGATTTAAAAAGAATAATTGTTGAATTTGCATTTGGAGATATTTATGCACGTCCTGGATTGGATAAGAAGCAAAAAGTAATTACAACCATTTCTGCTTTAGTTGCACAAGGAACGCCACAAATTGAAATGCATGTGCGGACAGGGCTTGCAGTGGGTTTAACACCTGAGGAAATTGTAGGCTGTATTATACATCTTATTCCGTATACAGGATTTCCAAGAGTATTGAATGCACTGAAAGCAGCGCAAAGAGTGTTTGCAGAACAAGGAATAACAGTGGATACGAATGCTCTATCAGACTTTGAGAGATAAAATATATTCTATTAAGACTCTGAAATTTTTAAAATTTATATAGAGAATCGATAGGTTGACTATTGGATTGAACAAGAAGGGAACATTGCTTCAGCAGGACATATATAATTGAAAAAAGAGGTGAACTACTATATGCAGTTATTCATTGTACTTGGCAGTATTCTAATGGTGTTGGCGGTTGCGCTTGGTGCTTTTGGCGCTCATGCATTGAAAAGCAAGCTAACACCAGACAAGCTGAAGGTATACGAGGTCGGTGTGCAGTATCATATTGCACATGCATTAGGATTAATTCTAATTGGCTTGTTAGTCAATCATTTTCCGGAAGCCGGAATGATTGTGACCGGTGGCTGGTTTTTGGTAGCAGGGATTGTATTGTTTTCTGGAAGCCTTTATGTATTAAGTGTGGCAAGAGTAAGGCTTCTAGGTCCCATTACACCACTAGGTGGACTCTCCTTTATGATTGGCTGGGTGCTTGTGGCGATAGGTGTTCTGTAGTGGCATACACTGCATAGAAAAGCGACCGTTCACGGTCGCTTTTTGATTTGAGGATATAGGGGAACAAAAGGAATTTGTTCGACCACATTTTAATGAGCGATGAGAGTAAAGAGGATTTCCCTTTTTTTCCGTACTCCACAAGTATTATCTACCATTTTGCTCTTCTAAAATTCAATTTTAATACTATCTCCTTCTAAATATACCGCCTCAGAACGTGTGATGGCTAATTTTTGCTCCTCTGTGAAGCCGATCGTTTCACCATGTCGCAATACGACATCATATTCTACAACGTATGATGAAATGTCGATCAAGAAATCGCGCAGCTCAGCAGGAGTCGCTTCACTATTAATAATTTCAATCTCGTCTTTACCAAATGCCTTTAGACCATAGGTATAGGCGTTCATCCCTGTCTCAGATCCGACAAGTCCGAAGTAAACGAGATTTAGTAAAGGGAAGCTGTCCTCTGTTTTAAGTAATTCAGCCATTTCTATAAACATTTCAGGTTGAAACACAGTACCAGTAGAGTAAAGTCCTATAGCATTTGGCAGCTTCAAGCAGCTGGAAGCTAATTTCGTATACATGGCGCCGCTGTCCAAAGCAGAGTTGGACTTGGAAAATACAGCAAGTATCATTTGGGCAACATGAGTTTTGGTAACCTCTTCAGCCTCTGGCCATAAATAATTTCCCTGTGCATAATGCTCTGCCTCGCCATCTGGTATAGGAGCATTGATAAAGCTAACCGCTAAAGTGCAATCATCTGATTCAAAGACGAGTGTACCATCTTCTTCTCCCTCAACTGGTGGACAGGAGATACCCCAATCTTCTAGAAGATTTGCCTTCACCTGCTTGAGGTCGCATTCATGTGAATTCAACAGAACAAAGCCATTAAACATACCGGATGATCCTTCTTCGCCTTCATCACCTTGTTGTGCTTGATCTGCTTCATAAGCAGCAGCTTCTTTCATCCAGTATTCTCTTATCATCTCAACCATAGCAATCGATTCTTGCTCGGCTGTTGCTGGATCAAAGGGTTGCATTTCACTGAAAATATGACCGCAATGCTCTGTAGCAGAAGCATCCTCATAACCGCCGCATACGCCCAACAGCCATTTTCCAAGCATGGATTTCTTATATTTAAACATGTAGTAGTGCATGTCATGCAAATCAAATTGTCCAGCCAGTTCAATTTTGTTAGGTGCTTTGCCAAGCTCGTTCTCATGGGCTAGCCAATCTATCATAGATTGCATTGCAGCTTGCTGTTGGGTCGTCATGGATATCTCTCCTCATTCTAGCGAATATTGGTATAGTACAATGAAATTATAGCGAAGGAGTAAGAGACTAAGCAACCAGGTATTAAAAAAACACGAAAAAAGATAAGATATAGAAAGTGGGATAGAGGGCAGAGGGGGGAAGATATGGACTTTGAAGCGCATATCCAATCGTGGAGCCAAACGGCTGTGAAAATGCTTGATATTCGGTTGTACAAGGCGGTAAATGAAAATATTCCTAATTGCTATGTGGCGCATTCCAGTTTTTTCGCAGTTGCCTTCCAGGGCGAAGCAAGTGTAAGTTTGTCTGGCAAGATATATCCAGCTTGCTCACTTCGTATTTTTCATGGCGGCAAAGGTACCGAGTTAGACTTCCTTTCTATGGATGTCGATTTTGCTTTTTACTTGATTTTATATGATGCCGAAGTTGTCCCGCTTAAGGAGCAGGATTGTTTTGAGACCACCTATACATTCGTTCCTAGAGCTATATTGCCTTTTCTGGAAAAGTGCCAAGCAATGGATCGTTTATGGCAACAAAGCTCTTCAATAGATAAGCTGCAGGCACAGTCTCTTTTTCTTCCGTTTGTATACGAGACTTTTCGGCAATTGCAAATGTCGGCTGCTGAAAACAGCAAGCTGAATTTGGTCGCTGAGGCTGTTCATTATATTCATGAGCATTACAAAGTATCCATAACAGCAGAGGAATTAGCGGGAATGTACAACTGTAGTGCAAGTTATTTATCCCGTTTGTTCAAAAACCAAATTGGAGTAGGCCCAATAGAATACTTGATTCATATACGTATTCACAAGGCGAAGCAGTTATTGTTGAAATCAGAGGCGCTTATTCAAGAAATAGCTAGCAGTGTCGGCTATACGGATGTCTATTATTTTAGCCGCTTGTTCAAGAAGCATACTGGCAGCTCCCCGCTCCAGTTTCGGGAGAAACAAAAGCAACCGGTTCAGTATAATCCATGTCATTTGTTAAAATCGTCTATTGTATCTCCAAAGCTTGTTTCTCATAATGAGAATGAGAGTTATTATCATTTTAATAGAGAAGGGGAAGCATCAATGATTAGATTTTCAAGACCGGCATTTGGAGCAATGATGTTACTATGTACGGCTATACTATTAAGCGCGTGTCAAGCGGTCAATAGTCCCAATACAACGACTTCACAGCCTCCTGCAACGATAAACGCTACTGCGGATAATACTTCTGCAGAAACACGAGTGTATGAACATTTGAAAGGAAAGTCAGAAATTCCTGTAAAGCCGCAGCGTGTAGTGAGTCTTTTTCATTTGGGTGAGCTGATGACGCTTGGGGTGAAACCGGTAGGCACAAATACTTTTGTTTTGCAAAACCCGCTGTTAAGTGATGTTTCTGGCATTGAAGATGTTGGTGTACCGCCTGATGCAGAGAAAATCCTTTCGTTGGACCCGGATTTGATTATTACAACGGCACCTTATGTGGAGATTGTTGAGGGCGGTTATGAAGCATTGAACAAAATTGCACCAACTATTGTTGTAGAGCAGTACAATGATCCTATCAAGGATGTCGAAATGTTTGGCGATATTCTTGGAAAGCAGGAAGAAGCACAGAAATGGAACGAGGCTTTTGCAGCTAAAATAGCGGAATACAAAGAGAAAATCAAACCAATTATTACAGCAGATGAAACCTTCTCTATTTTGAATGTGAGGAATAATGCATTTTTTGTTTATGGTGATACGAATATGGGAGGAAATATTATTTATAAATATTTAGGGCTAAAGCCAACAGAGTTAGTCCAAAGCGACGTTATTAATGGAGAAACATGGGAAATATCGGCTGAAGTTATTCCTGATTTTATAGGTGACCAGTTATTTTTGGCTGTAAATGAAGGAGCAGAGGAAAGTATGAAGGAAGTCGACAAGCTGATTCAGTATTCACCAGCAGGGAAGGCAGGCAAAGTCTATACAATTAGCTTTGATCAGTTTCTTCCCAGTGACCCCATTTCTGTAGAACAGCAATTGGATATCATTGTAAATTTACTGCTGGAAGGCAATTAGTAGAATCTAAATTATTTCACCTTCAAAATATGACCAGCTCGCGAGCTGCGGCATTACTTTTGGAGGTGTTTTTACTTTTTAAATTATTTTATTCGAATATAAAAAATGTAATTAGAGCTACATACTATTATTAAAAACAAAGTTACAATGGTGAAAGGTATCTTCTGGAACAGTTTATCAGTGCATGATCTTATCTGCGAAAGGGCGGGGAACAAGTGACAATACGAGGTGGAAAAGTCGCGGTTGCAGCTTTAATGATGTTTTTAGCGGTTAATTTGATTTATGGAAACATAGGTGCAAAAATTGGCGGCGTGTCGCCTGTTTCCGCAGATCAAATTATTAAGGTTGATCTGATAGGATAAAACGGCATATTAAACTGTGAAAATGTAAATAAAACTCCGGATGCTGAGCCATGTTCACCTTCCGGAGTTTTCTAATTAAAATGTGCAAAAACCGCCAAATAAGCGCTGTGGCAATCATAAAAATGGTCTATTTATTGTTTGTCTTTTGTAATAACTCTTTAATCTCATAAAGCTGCTTCTCAATAGTCTGTTGCGTTTGTTGCTTTTGTTGCATCTGATCCAAGTAATGTTCTACCTTTTTTATGCGCAGTAAAGTTTCTTTTTGCACCTTTTCGGTTTTCTTTTGCGTTTTAGAGTTATCGAGTACAACCAGGATCGTCAGTCCGGCACTAAAAATAGTCAGACCTCTTGCTAGTTGGTTTAGATCTGAATGTTTAAGCGAAAACAGGCAGTCGGCAAGTCCCGCTCCGATTAATATGCCGCCAATGGTGAAGATCCCGTTTTGTTTCCACTTTTCTTTATTCATTTTAATGGTACGCTTCATCAAGAAATCTCCTTTTGTATATTGCAATGGTTGAACAGGCAAATGATATTTTTTATTATAAGGGATAACGAAAAAATATAGAGGATAACGAAAGAAGAAAAAGGATAGAAATCTGACTGTCCAATATGGGAGGGAAATAGTGTTGCAGCAGACTTTTAATGAAATGATCAAGAAATCCATTAAGCCGTTCCTGGCTGAGCATGGTTTTACAAAGAAAGGGCTAAGCTTTACCAGAAAGACGGAAAAACTTATCTACATTATTCAGTTTCAAAAATCGTCCGGCAATTCGGCTGACCATGTTATGTTTTATGTAAACTGCAGTATTTATTCAACAGAGTTAGCGCAAATCCAAGGAAAAGAAGCTTTAAATGATCCTCAAGAGGTTGACTGTCATTTCAGAGCACGAATAGGAGAACTGACACGATCTGCTCCAGATCGGTATGAAATTACTTCTGATAGAAACATGGAGCAGCTGACAGATGATCTATTGCTTCATTTAAATGAAGTTATTCGATATTTTCAAACAATGACCAGTGCAAGAGATATTGTCGATTACTATACCTCTGGACCATATTTGCATTTGGGTGAAGAGAGCTTTCAGTGGCTTTTGCAATCTAATGATATAGCGGCGGCTCAGCAGTATTTGCAAGCACTCAGGGAGAAGCATGGTGAAGAGACTCGCTGGGCTATCTTTGAAAAGAAATACAGGGCGATTTTTCAGAAGTATGGTATAGCATTTGACATGAATAAATAATCCTGGTTCTCCTGAGCACAGACAAGATGATTTATGAGAATTGTTCTGATCAAACTTGCAATAGTCTACTCAAGCAACCCATTAGAATGATAAAAGAGTCAAACCAGAAAAAAATCAGCGGATGATACAACCAACCCGCTATCCAATACGTATTGTTTTATAGAAACAGAAGTTGAGCTGTAAGACCAAGAGCGCTTTAGCAGGCTATAGACGGGCAATAAGTATGATTGACTTTTGCTTGTTGGCGCAATAAGCTTAATGGAAAAAAGCTATGCTAATGATAAAAGACATAGTTTATCAGCTTAGAGACGGATCGTTGGAGGGGCGCTTAGTGGGATTGATTAAATTAAATTGTCCAAATTGTAATGGGAAAATTGAGCATAAGGATGAGAAAACGTTTAAATGCCCGTATTGTGGAACGGAACTATTGCTTAATGAAAAGAAAGTTTATTATGTTGATCAGACGGTTAACAATTATTATGGGACGGCGCCGGCAGCTGCACGTAAAACACCTGCACAGACAAAGGCAGGAAGCTTGATTTTAACCTTTGTATTAGTTGCTTTTGCAGTGTTTTTCTACTTCTATTTAACAAATAATGAGCAGCAGCAAGGTTTTACAAGTAAGATAGAAATCCGTACTATGCCACAGAGCGAAGTGGTGTTGTTTTTTGTAAAAGATATTTTTAATAAAGGGGAGGCAATGCCGACGGAGGAGGAACTGGCGAGTCTTCGCTATTTGACTGCCAGCTACAAAGACTACCAGTGGCACTTTACATATAGTTTTGACGATCCGTTTACAACCAAACAACCCCAGATGCATGACTATGTGATCATGGATAAAATTTTAAATACAAAAAGGATTGAACAAAAGGATTTTGAGGCATTTGTTGGTTTGACGACACTGGATTTGATGGGAACCTATGAAATAGTTAAAGATGGAAAAATAACGTTTCAGCATATGAAGGGGCTCAAAAGCTATACTGGCGGATTCAATGAGTCCTTTAATATGATAGCTGATTATTTTGCAGACAAAGGAAAAGTAGAAGAGCTAAATGTACAAATTAGAAGTAATCAGGAATTAGAGTTGCTGCGCGGATTTCCTAATTTGAAAAAACTTGGAATATCTTACGTGACTGAGGCTGTAACTGATTTTCATATACTTCATGAGCTTTCGTTGCAGTCGCTGTCTTTGACTTATATTAATGATTTGAATTGGCTGTCCTCATTGACAGGACTAAAATCCTTAAATCTCAACTATAGCGAAGCAACCGATTTTTCATCGTTATACTCTTTAAATCAGTTGCAGGAGTTGGATTTAAAGCATCTAAAAAATTTGAAAACAATGGATTTTATACAAAATATGCCTCATTTGCAAGCTTTGATTATGGATTATGCCGAAATTGTTAATTTGGATATTTTGCAAAATAAAACATCAATAACGAAGTTGGATCTTAAGCTTAGCAATCTGAGCTCGCTCGATTTTGTCAATAGCTTGACTTCACTTACAGAGCTGTCTATTTCCAGTCATTATGGATCTGTACCTGCGTTAACCTTGCCTAATTTAAGAAAGGCTGAGCTACCGGGATCTTTTGTAGAGAAGCTAACTGCTCCTCAACTAAAATCTTTAACAACTCGAATTAGCAGTATGAATTTGAGCGGTGAGCGAGTTGCTAAGTTCCCGCAGCTGGAGGAGCTTTTTATAGAAGAATCAGGAGAACTAAGTGATATCAGCGCTTTAAATAAACTGTCGGGGCTAAAAAGCCTGTCTATACGAGATATTTATCTGGATTATGAAATAGATGCCTTGTTCAGCTTAAGTCATATCACAAATTTGACTTGCACGGAGTGCAGAATTGATCTGAATAAGGTACAGCCATTTGAAAATAACACGCTAGAGCATCTTGTTTTGGAAAAAGCAACTTTCAGATTGGGCGATGAATATATAAAGGAAGTTGACAAGGCGATGCCGTATTTTGCTAATATGACCGCACTTCGTACATTCACTATGCAGGACAGCACGTTGCAATCCTTGCAATTCATGAAGAAGTGGGAACAGATAGAGGAGTTGCATTTGGAGAATAATGCGATTGCAGATATTGAGCCTTTGGCTGGCTTGTCCAAATTGAATAAATTGTTTATATTAGGAAATCAGGTGCAAAACAAAACCATATTAGATCAAAAAGTAACGGTTTATTAGAAGATAGTGCCAAAGAAAAGGAGATTGAGCATTCGTGCTCAATCTCCTTGTTTTTTTACATTGATCATACCGTCTTTCACAGAAAGCTGAACTTTATTTTCTCCATTGCCAAATAGGGCGCTTGAGGTTCTTTTGCCATAAATAGATGTTAATCCATCTCTTACCTCTGTCTGAATAATTGTGTTCTCCGGTTCTTTTTGAGTCACTACCGTAATCAATCCATCGTTGGCAGCAATATCAACCGGATAATTGAGCTGCTCTGCTACCAGATTTATTTTACCGTCTTTGACTTTAGCCTGCAGTGCCCCTTTTAGTTCATTCAGCTCCAGCATGCTGTCCCTGGCAGTGATTGAGATATCTGCGGCACTAATGTTTTCTAGCGATACTATACCATCTTTTCCAGAGATCGTGAACTGCTTGGCTGCCATGTTTTTTGCTTTAAAAACACTGTCATTCTTTTTAATAACGATTTGCTCATACTGCTTATCAGGCAAATAAACTTTCAAGCTTTCTTTTTTAGAAAAGCCCAAATTGAAAAATTTGACCTGCTTATTATTGTACTTGATGTAGAGGAGAGAGTCCTGCACAGTAAATGCCAGTTTTTTATTGAAATCACTGCCGGCAACCTCCATATAAGCTGTCGAATCACTGGATGGCAGAAGCTCTGCGTTGGCATCAAGTACAGAAATTTCTATGCTCGTAAAGTTATAGTCTGTAATATCAATTTTAGTGACGTCCAGTTCTTGACTATAACTTTGTTTATAAGTAATAATGCTGCCAACCGTGCCAACCAGTAGGAGGATAAGAGCAAGGATGGATAGTTTTTTTATTTTATTCATGTTTCAAGCCTCCTTTAACAAGCTTGGTATTAAACCTTAGGTAGCGAACGAATCCATTCGTTAGGGATCTAGTTGCAAAATACATACCGACGATAATAAAAAAGCCTAAACCGCAAAGAGCAATCGAAGCAAACAAATCAAACATGACAAATGTATCAGGGTTAAAGATGAGATTAGCTGCAAATAGCAATGGGGCGGCGATAAAGCTGACTCCCATCATCCATCCTGCAAGCACAAAGCCTGCCAGAGCGACAAATGGGGCAAGCACAATAATGACATTAAAGAAGCCCAGCCCAATAGTAGCCCATACCGCGCGCAAAATATTGCCAGTAGAAGCGGTTGAGGAGGCCTTTTCCAGATGATAGGAGGCTAATAGCTCCTTGCTTATCTGTTTGGGTGAGCCAAGTGCGGCAGCTATTTGCTCCTCTGTTTTACCTTCATGCATGCCAATTGAAAAATATTCTTCATAGTCCTGGATAATATCTTGTCGTTCATATTCAGGAAAATTTTTCAATAAAATGTCTAATTGCTGTAAAAAAACTTGTTTGTTCATGGTTATCTTCCTTTCCCTAAAATCAATCCTTGCCTAGTCCCTCTTCGATAAGGGCATTTACCCCATCTGTGAACGATTTCCATTCTGCTAGCTGCGTATGGAGATAAAGCCTTCCTTCATCCGTCAGTCGATAATATTTGCGCGGTGGTCCCTCAGAGGATTCCTTCAAGTATGAAGTGAAGTAGCCTTCTTTCATCAACCGTCGAAGCAAAGGATAAACTGTTCCTTCCGAAACCGCAATTTGATCAGATATTTTCTGTACAAGCTCATAGCCATATCGATCACACTGATCAAGCAGAACAAGTACGCACAGATTTAGAACGCCTTTTTTGAATTGTACATTCATGCTGTTATTGCACTCCTTTCACTACTATACAATAAACAGTACCGACCAATGTTGAATAGCTGCAAAAATAATATATCATACGGTACTGTTCATTACAAGGTACTGGTTAAAAATTAATTTTTTCCAGATAAGTATTTTAATCCAATGTAAAACGAATTTAACGGCTATCGCTAGAAATAAAGCTTATTTATTCTGCATAATGGCAAGTTATTTTTAAAGTTGACAAAACATATCGGAATAATCTATAATCAAGCACATTGTTATATTATTTATTATTTTCAGGAGAACAGAAGATGAAAACATTAAGTGAATGGTATAAGTATCAGCTTGTTCCATGGTTGCTTCCGATCATCACGATAGCGCTTTGGCAAATACTAGGGCAATTTGGAATTATCAGTTCTTCTATTCTGCCTACCCCGTGGAAGATTATCGAGACGGCGATTCAGTTGACTAGTTCAGGGAAATTGCAGGAGCATGTTTGGATAAGCACACAGCGTGCTTTAATTGGTTTTTTTATAGGCGGCATTCTTGGTTTTATTCTTGGTTTATTAAATGGCACGATCAGATTTTTTGAGAGAACAACAGATACTACGATGCAAATGATTCGGACTATTCCTCATCTGGCATTAATTCCGCTAGTCATTCTATGGTTCGGTATTGGCGAATCGGCAAAAGTTTTCCTTGTTGCTCTTGGGGTTATGTTCCCTATATATATCAACACATTTAGCGGGATTCAAAATGTCGATCGCAAGCTGATTGAGATGGGAACGGTATATGGAATGTCGAAGTGGAAGCTGTTTGTCAATATTATTTTACCTGGTGCAATGTCTTCTATTTTGGTAGGTATCCGCTATGCGCTTGGTGTCATGTGGATGTCATTGATTGTGGCGGAAACGATTGGCGCAGATTCGGGTATCGGCTATATGGCTACAAGTGCTCGAGAATTTATGCAAATGGATATTGTTGTGCTAACGATTGTCTTATACGCGATACTCGGCAAACTTTCTGATGTAATAGCCAAGCTGTTTGAGCGCCGTTTTTTGAAATGGAACCCTGTTTACCGTAGAAAGTAAGAGCTGAATCAATATTTGGGGGGACATCATGATCAATATAGAGCTGAACAATGTGAGCAAAAGCTACGGGGACAATGAAGTGCTTCATCAAATCAATTTGTCGATTGAACAAGGAAGCTTTACAGCTATCGTTGGCAAAAGCGGTTGTGGCAAGAGCACACTACTGAGAATTATTGCAAAGCTGGAGCAGATTTCACATGGTGAACTGCGTATATCTGGCGAAGGAGCAGAGGACCCCAGAATCCGAATTATGTTTCAGGATGACCGGCTGCTGCCTTGGAAAAGTATTATAAAAAATATTGAGCTTGGCGCTGTTAGCTCGAAAGTTGCCAAAGAGTCTTTGGAAAAAGTCGGGTTGATAGCTAAACAGCATGATTGGCCTGATCAACTGTCAGGCGGACAGAAACAGCGTGTTGCGTTAGCTCGAGCACTGGCGAGCAATCCGGATATTTTGCTTTTTGATGAGCCGCTGGGCGCATTGGACGCACTTACCAGAATTGAGATGCAAAATCTTATCGAAGGGCTATGGCAGCAACAGAAATTCACCTCTTTGCTAGTTACCCACGATGTAACCGAAGCTGTGCGCTTAGCGGACCGCGTTATTGTAATCGATCAAGGCAATATTCAATTGGATGAACAGATTGATTTGCCAAGACCAAGAGAACGCAGTGATGCTTTTACCCATTACGAGACAAAAATATTAAACCAAATATTAGGGGTGTAGATCGATGAAAAAAACATTATGGATTTCTCTAGTTACTTTATTTGCTCTACTAATAGCAGCATGCGGCAATGGCAATTCCAGCAAGCCTGCTGGCGGCTCTGCCGATGGTTCAACGAATACATCAGGAAGCAACTCCAAGGGTGTTATTACAATCGGGTATCAAAAAGGGAATACACTTAATATTTTAAAAGAATACGGCAGTTTGGATAAGGCTCTAGGTGAGCAAGGCTATAAAGTAGAGTGGAAGGTTTTTGCTACAGGGACAGTTTTACTTGAAGCGCTGAATACAAATAATATTGATTTTGGTCATGCCTCAGACGGCAACGCGGTATTTATGCAGGCTGGCGGTCACCCTCTGCACTATGCAGCATCTGAAGCGCCGTACCCTGCAGGTGTTGCTTTAGTTGTCAAAGAAGAATCCGCAATCCAAACCATCAATGATTTGAAGGGAAAAACAGTTGGGGTAACAAAAGGCGGCAATCAGCATTATTTGCTTTTAGTTGCGTTGGAGAAGGCTGGTATCGCATTGGACGAACTTGATATTAAGTTTTACAAGGATGCGGCAGAAGGTTTAGCTGCTTTTACAAAAGGTGAATTCGATGCATACGGCACATGGGACCCTTACCTGGCGATTGTAGAAAATACCGTAAAAACACGCACGATTGTCAATGGGGAGGATCATTCGGAAAATCGTACCTTCTATTTTGCTACTCAAAAGCTGTTGGAGGAAAAACCGGAAGTGGCAAAGATCATTCTTCAAGAATTGCAAAATGCAGATCAATGGGCTAACGACAATAAAGAAGAGGTTTCCAAGATTTTGGCAACTGAGTTAGGCTTGGATGCAGCACCTATTCAAAAAGCGAATGAGCGTCGCACATTTGGAGTGCAAATTGTCGATAATGCGATTATTGCAAGCCAGCAGAAATTAGCTGATAAGTTTGTGGAAGCAGGTCTGTTGGAAACAAAAATTAATATACAGGATGCTGTTCATACCGACCAAGCAATCATTCCGGACAATATTAAATAGTTGAACAGGAGAGAACAGAATATGACACAAGTCATCGAAAATGCCTTTTTAAGTTATGGTAAAGAAAGTGCACCTGTCAAGGTTGAAGTCTTTTTGAATTTGGCTTGCCCGTACTGTGCAACCATTTTTCAGGCAGCGGATGAAACATTCATTCCTTATATAGAAAAAGGACAAGTTCAATACGTAGTGAAGCATTATGACAAGCCGCGTGAAATGCTTTTATATGGCACATTAGCAAATGCCTTTCTCGATTATAAAGACCCAGAGCGAGTTTATGAGCTAATGAAGGAGCTATTCGCCAAACAAAGCGAGTGGAGCGAGTCGGACAGTCATTCTATTAAAAAAATGCTGGTAGATCAGTATGGCTTGCAAGAGCAGCCTGATAATATTGATTTAAGCTTGAAAATCATAGATGAGGCGATTAAGCGTCAAGTTAAAATGGTGCCGACAGTGTTTATTAACGGCAAAGAGTTTCAATACCCTGTAGAAATTGATGCCAAAGAGTTGAAGCAGGAAGTGGATCAGGCTTTAGCCTGAGAGCAGAAATCTCCAAAGCACAGGAATAACAATAGGATCTGAACTTTATAGTATAATGCGTATAATAGTTTGCTAGAAACGAATGAGTGGTTGCCATCGTGTGAGATAATTTTAAACATCTTCAAGAAATTGTAATTCTATCGTATGATAGGAAGACAATCTTGGAGGTGTTCTTTTGTTGTGAACAAACGAGTATTTTATTTTATATATTTCGCAACTATTATTTTGTTTATCATATTGATGGCAGGCTTTCCGGGATTAATCTACTTGATGGGGTATATTGCAGTAATAGCGGTTATTTTGAAGTTTGTGAAAAGAGACTGGATCAAAGTTATGCTGATGATTATGATCATTATTGTAATGCTTCTTCTCAGATTTACTGTTGCCAAGCACTAAATAAGTTATAATAAAAGTAATCTACTTTTACTTGCTCCTATTAATTTCATTCGTTCAACTTGCATAGTTTGTTGTTGCTCCAACTCTTCGATGAAGGATGTGATTGCTTTGGATATTGATCGTATTAAAAGCTTGCGGGCAAAAAGAAAGCAAGAGCTAATAGCCGTCTTTCAGCAGTTAAGTCAGTTGCAGCAAATGGGATCAGAAGCAGAGAAGCAAAGGCTCGTTCATAACTTAACGATACGAAAAAACGAAGTGGAGAAAAAGTATTTCTCTGAAATAACAACACTGCTTGTACATAATCGAAATGCCTTGCGTCAAGAGATTGAAAAGTTAAAGGTTGCAGGATCGTCTGTTTTGGAAGCAGAGCAGAAGTTGAAGGCAAACGATGAGCAAGCCAGATTTTTTGAAGCGGAAATCTTACAGGAAAAATTGCTTCTGAGCAAGCAGCTTCGTCTGAGTCCAGCAGAGGTTGAGCAGATTAGAGCCAGATTGCATAGTTTGGGATTTGAAGTGAGTAATTGAGTAGCGTTAACGTACCGCCTTTGTACGCAAATTTTCACCCTTATAAGGAGAAATTCAATAACAATTTGAATACAATAGCGGTCGGAAGCCCCATTTTGTTTGTAGTGACAATTGAATTTTGCAAAGACAAACTAGTTTCTACTCAGTTAATCACCGCCTTTCTGCCTTTGGTTGCATAAAAATAAGGAACACCTTTTCATCCATTAACCCGGTAAGGTTTAGAGAAAAGGCGTTCCTTCTTGTTTGTGGTGACTATTAAATTTGGCACCCAAGTCGTTGATTGCCAGTTGATTGACTGCTTCGACTTCATCGACTTCAATCACTGATTAGCTCGAACACTTACGAGTTAGTTACTAGAATAATTACTGACGGGTTGCTGTAACAATTGTTAAATAGCTATTGGAAAATTTTAAAATCATCGATGTTGATTCTTGCTCCTGATGATCCTGTTACTACAATTTTGAATCGGACATTGCCGGTCTCATTAATGACATAACTTTTTTCAGTAAGTGTCGCACCACTTGTGAAGGAGCTGCCTACTGATGTCCAGGTTAGTCCGCCATCTGTTGATTTTTGCAGCTGGATGACACCGCCGGAGTCGGTTCCATAATTGGCATGGAGGAAGCTGACAGATACAGCCCCAGCAACATCATAGTTCATATGAATGGAGGCGTTCGCCTTCATGCGAACCGAGCGGTTGCCATTCTTTTTGTCATTAGCAAGCGAGCCCATTAATGCTTCGTCAAAATACCATTGTCCAGATGCCAAATTAATGTTTGCTGCTGCATAACCCGTTTTGCTGCCTGTTTCAAAGGTCTCAACAAGCGCACTTGCTGCGGACCCTCCAGCCCAATCCCATAGGAAGACGTCTTTATAGAAGTTTGCAACATCGGCATTTTCCACGATAACTCCCGCTTCCCGATTATTGGTCGGACTGTTGCTGGACCAGTTGATACTGGAAACAAGCACTTTGTTATCAGCGATTATGCCTTTATTATGCGTTTTCTCCAGCTTTGTATTGGCAGTATCGAGCAGCTTGGCTTCCATATCCAGCCCCTCGCTGGCTGCAATACTGTTCAGATAAGCTACAGTATGGGAATTATCTCTGGAATCATTCGGATCGATAAACGCATCTCCGAGACTGACTTTGACACTTACTCCCCTGCGTGCTGCTTCAATTACTTCCTCTAAATAAATATTAGGATTGGTTGCAGGAGTACCACTTTGTGAGCCCCAATGCTTGTGAGCATATAGTTGATCCAGATATAAAAAGTCTTGTGCACCGCGGATCATGCCAATAATGGATGTTTCCATTTTGAAGGATGCGTCAGGTGTTACAATTGGCGTTACTTTAAAGTTCCCGGTTATCGTTTGCGATGGGAACAGAGCTGGATAGGAGCCTAGAGGAATTTCATCATCGAGTACAAAGCTTGCTGAAGGTTCCCCGTATGTTGGGTGACCAGGTGTGTAAGGGAAGCTGTCCGGGTTGGCTGGATTCCAATCAGCATTAAATACATTTTGGAAATAGTCAGCGAAATCGACGTTATTGATCACAATGCCCCAACCGCGGTTTCCAGCAGAGTTATCTGTCGGCACGCCGGTTTTTTTCCAGTTCTCACTTTGGATAGCAACCTTTTCTCCATCTACAATTAAATATTTGGCATGGTCAAAGCGATAGCGCTTATGACGGTTATTGCTTCGGTCTAGCATAATATAACGAACTTCACCGCCCGCTTCTACTATTTGCTGGGATACATATTTGGATTGCTCGTGCAATCCGCCAACCGGGCTGCCTTCAAAAAATGTACGAACCTGGACACCGCGATCAATAGCGTCTATTAACGTGTCCAGCAAGTAAGGATTTTGAAATTCGTAGAGGTTTAAGTCCAGCGAATACTGCGCGCTATTCATAAGGTCTGTCAATACACCATAGCTGGAGTCTGGAGAGGTGTAGGTTTGCACGCTGCCTGTGTATTCAATAGTCGGCACGTCAAAGCGCGATTGTCCTTGCTGGTAGACGCGCAAATCATCGAAGTCAGCTGCGCTATCTGTGTCTTCCCAATCGCCTGTTGCTTCTGTCTTATCGCGGACTAGAATAACTCCCGCGCTTACACCTGGTACTGAGGGACCTGTCCATCCAGTGCCAGAGTAGGTGGAGTTTCCGTAAGCAACGGCATCAATAATCACACTGCTGTCATCTTTGAGGAATACTTCACCGCCATTATTGGCAAAGCGAGGAGTTGCTCCGCTTATTACCATCATGGGAATATGAGCAGCAGAATCGGCTGTAAATTTAAAGTTGGGCTCAACATTGCTTACAATATTTTGTTGGATGAAGATGTCGGCTTCCCTTGCAATATAAAAAGTCTCACCGCCGTTTATCGTTGTGCTGCTAGGGAAATAAACACGCTGACTAGATGTGCCGATACTCCAGCCCGATATATCAACCGGATAACTGAGCGGGTTAGAGATAGCGACGTATTCATCAGGCTCCGAGGAAACATGAGTATCATAATAAATTTCTGTTATTAGAATATTCGACGCAGCAGCTTTGGCTTGTTCAGGTTGTGCAAATACCATACCGGCAAAGATAAGGACGAAGGCGAGTAGTACATTTAAAAGTCTTTTCACTAGAAACACTCCTTCAATTAGAATGGATAAAGCACAAAATGTAAGCGTTTTCTATAATTCTAAAAACAAATAGGCTGGACCACCTCTTTCTTTATTTTTTTGTCTAGCTCTATGGGGTAGTAACATAGATGCCGCAATTAATGGTGAATCGTCTTGTAGATAAGTCTTGTGGGTTGTGGCTTCCTATTTGAAATTGCAAATGCAGATATGATCTTCTCATGAATGGCGTCAAGATTTTGATTGTTAGTATGCATAATAGCCAGCGGTTCATCAGCCATGACATAGTCACCTGTTTTTTTAATGAGCTGTATGCCTGCCGATAGATCAATGGTTGACTGCTGGGTAGCTCTTCCTGCACCAAGCAGCATAGCAGCAATGCCGATTTCCTCGGAATGAATGCTCTCTACATAGCCCTCGCAACGAGAAACTACAGCAATCTGATATTTTGCCTGTGGCAGTAGAGCCGGATTGTCGATTACTTCAGTTGATCCGCCTTGCGAGTCAACGAATTGCTTCATTTTAGCCAGTGCCTCTCCATTTTCAATAACGGCTTGCAGTTTCTTGTAAGCAGCCTCATAATGGTCGGAACCGCCGCCAAGAACGAGCATATGAGCGCCCAGAGTTAAGGAAAGCTCTGTTAGATCGGCAGGCCCTCTGCCCTGCAATGTTTCAATGGCTTCCCTTACTTCCAGAGCGTTGCCGATGGCATAGCCGAGCGGCTGGCTCATATCGCTTATGAGGGCGATAGTTTGACGGCCAAGCTGCGAGCCGATGTTGACCATTGCTTGCGCCAATGCTTCGGCTTCTGCCTCCGTCTTCATAAAAGCTCCTGTCCCGGTTTTGACATCCAGTACAATGGCATCAGCTCCCGCCGCGATTTTCTTGCTCATAATGGAACTGGCAATGAGGGGAATGGACCCTACAGTAGCGGTTACGTCCCGAAGAGCATAGAGTTTTTTGTCTGCAGGAGCCAAGTCTTTGCTTTGTCCAATTACAGCTAGTTGATTGTGATTCACATTGTCGATAAATTGTTGGGTGGACAGCTCGATATGGAAGCCGGGAATGGCTTCGAGCTTGTCAAGCGTACCGCCTGTATGCCCCAAGCCTCTGCCAGACATTTTGGCAACAGGAATACCGCAAGCTGCAACAAGCGGTCCCAGCACCAGAGTTGTCGTATCGCCAACCCCTCCTGTACTGTGCTTATCAACTTTTATTCCTTGAATAGAGGACAAGTCAACGGTCTCACCAGAATGGGCCATCTCCATAGTCAAATTGGAAACCTCTTCTGTGTTCATCCCTTGAAAATAGACTGCCATCAGCCAAGCCGATAATTGGTAGTCTGGAATAGTGTTGTCAGTACAGCCCTTCACAATAAAGTGAATTTCTTCGCGAGTCAGTATGCCTCCGTCCCGTTTTTTGCTTAATAAGTCAACCAAGCGCATTAAGATCCACCTCCGCAATAAATTGTTTAACTAGAGAGATGAATTTTGGACGCGCTTGATTGGCAACTCTCACCACCTGCTCGTGGCTTAACGGCTCCAGCTCATCCCCCAAAGCCATGTCGGTTATGCAGGTGATGCCAAGGCATTTGATTCCGCAATGATTGGCAACAATGACTTCTGGGATGGTGGACATGCCTATCGCATCGCCTCCGATTAAAGCCATCATTTTTAGCTCAGCAGGGGTCATATAGGAGGGACCGGTGATGGCAACATAAACGCCTTTTTGCACAGCAATGCCAAGCTGCCTGGCAATCGTTTCGGCGCTAGCTCTCAGACTTTGTTTATATGCCTCCGACATATCCGGGAATCTGGTGCCGAACTGCTCCGGATTTGGACCGATCAACGGGTTCATACCAGTCATATTTATATGATCTGTAATCAACATTAGATCGCCGGCAGCGAAGCTGCGATTCAACCCGCCGGCAGCGTTTGTTACTACAAGCAGGTCAACACCCAACTTTTTCATAACAAAAATGGGAAAGGTCAGTTCCCTTGCGGAATAGCCTTCATAAGCATGAAATCTTCCCTGCATGGCAACGACGGACTTGCCTTGGTATTGCCCAAAAACCAGCTGCCCGGCATGACCCCCGACCGTAGAAACCGGAAAGTGAGGAATATTGACATAAGGAATCTTTATAGCGCTTTCAATTTCATCTGCCAAGCTTCCTAGGCCTGACCCCAAAACTAGGCCAATCTGTGGCAAAATGGAAACCTGTTGCCGCAAATAAGCAGCTGTTTCCTCGATGTTCAACTCATAATCACTCATTTTATACAAACTCCTTTGCAGTAAAATAAATTAATAAAGATATTGAACATAATTTCATTCGTTTTCTTATATATTTACATATGTAAACCTATTTAGTAGCTTCCTGTTATTTCCTTCAACCGTTATACTACTGATAATAAGTTAAAGTCTAAATTACATCAAGATGTTTTTTGAAATAAATTTCATCTTTACTTTTACAGTATAATCAAATAAACTAAATACAAATTACAAATGTTCATTCTTGTTTTTACAAATGTTCAATTTTTCTTTGATTAGAGGAGGTGATGGTGTGCCGGCAGATCACTTGACGGTTTCGATTGAAGCTATCGTCAGGAAAGTGTTGACCGAGCATTTGTCTGACGAAAAAAATGCTTCAAACTGCAGCGAGGACACAAGTGCAGCGGTGCCAAT
Source organism: Paenibacillus nanensis (assembly GCA_040396195.1). GTDB lineage: Bacteria > Bacillota > Bacilli > Paenibacillales > Paenibacillaceae > Pristimantibacillus > Pristimantibacillus nanensis_A. Next base: position 63,546 of record JBEBPB010000007.1, on the reverse strand, counting down.
TGGAGTTTCTAATCGCCATATTCATCTGTCTCCTGTTGCAGTAGAAAGATTGTTTGGAACAGGCTACGCATTACGAAAGAAAAGTGATTTGTTGCAGCCCGGACAATACGCTTGCGAAGAAACGCTAACTTTGATTGGTCCGAAAGGAAGGATAGAGAATGTACGTATTCTCGGGCCTGCGCGGGGAGATACGCAAGTGGAAATCTCATTGTATGATGGCTTCACATTGGGGGTAAATCCACCTATTCGAAAGTCTGGCGAGCTGGAAGGGACGCCGGGCATTACGATGCAGGGACCTAGGGGGCAGCTCACGATAGATAAAGGATTGATTTGTGCTGCTCGTCATATTCATATGCATCCAAATGATGCACGGCGCTTTGGAGTTGCGGATGGTGAACTGGTCAAGGTTCAGATGCCAGGAGTGCGCGGACTTACAATGGATAATGTTTTTATTCGAGTGTCTGAGCGCTACATTCTTCAAATGCATATTGATCTGGATGAAGCAAATGCTGCAAATATTAGAAACGGGCAGATGGGACTGCTGTTGAGGCAGGGGGAAAGCGGACAATGAGTATAGAGGGCAAGATATCAAGCATCGTTCGCCAATATGTCGAAGCATGGCTGCAGCAGAAACAGGGTTTGTCAGAGCCGCCCCTTCCAAAGATTTTGGTTCTAATGCCAAACCATGAGTACAGCTCAGAGGTTGAGGAGGCGATGCGCGGGTTGTCGCTGGAATATCAGATCAGTTATGCAGTCAACAGCGAGTTGCTGCATGCTGGAGTAGAGTGGCATCGATTGGCAGATGAAGCGACGCTGATTGCTGTGCCTATGATGAGCCTCGGCAACTTGGCGAAGACAGCGACCTTAGTTGATGATGAGCCGATTCCGGCAATTGTTGTGAATGCCTTGCTAGGCAGGAAGCCGGTAGTCATAACGACTAAAAATTTAATCCCGACAGGTTTTGAGAAAGTTGTTGTCCCGGCAAATATGGTTGATGTTATTGAAGAGTATCTGAAAGCGCTTCAATCATATGGCGTTGCAGTTTCTCCATTTTCCAAACTTGCACAAACCATTCGGGATTCGTTGAGTGAAAGTGCGAGCGAGTTCTCGTACCTGATTCACTCCAAGCATGTTCGAGAATGGGTGAATGAGGGGGAGATACGGGTAAAGGTGCCCAGCAATACGAAAATTACACCGCTGGCGAGAGAAGATGCGAGAGACTTTGGTTTGAAGATTGAAGTCGCTGAGGAGGAGTCGAAATGATCATTTGCCAAGTCATTGGAACAGTAGTTTCGACGACTAAGGACGAAAAGCTGGTAGGCAAGAAGCTGATGCTTGTACAGAGTATGGATTTGGTTACAGGCAAGCTTGATGGCAAGCCGCTTGTGGCAATCGATACGGTTTCTGCGGGAAAGGACGATGTAGTCATGCTGGTGAGCGGCAGCTCAGCCAGACAAACCGAAATTACGCAAGGAACTCCAGTTGATGCGGCTATTATTGCCATTGTTGATTTAATTGAGATGGAAGGGAAAGTAGTGTTTCAAAAATGAAGGGAGGTGAGTGAATGAAAATATCAGAGTCGGAAATCTCTCAATTGGTCAGAAATATTGTGGAGAAAATAAAGAGTGAGGGCCTGGATGCTTCGATACCGCAGATAGATGCAGGCATCGGTCTTGGCGATGGTGTGTTTCGCACTGTTGATGAAGCAATTAACGCTTCGGAGGCTGCTTATGAACAATTGTCCAGAATGGGGCTGAAGGCACGTCAGACAATTATTGCAGCGATGAGAACAACGGCTTTAAGTCATGCCAAAGAGCTGGCAGAACTTGCGGTTGAAGAAACAGGGCTTGGAAGAATCGAAGACAAGGTGATTAAAAACGAACTGGCTGCTCGCAAGACTCCGGGCGTAGAGGATTTAATGCCTCGTACAGATGCCGGCGATGAGGGGATGACCTTGCTGGAATATGCTCCCTTTGGCATTATCGGTTCAATTACTCCTACTACGAACCCGGCTGCAACGATAATTAATAATAGCCTATCTATGGTAGCAGCGGGCAATTCAGTTGTTTTTAATCCTCATCCAAGTGCGAAGAGAGTATCGATAAAAGCAATGCAGCTTTTGAATCGCGCCATTATAAGCGCGGGAGGACCTGAGCATGTGCTGAGCTGCGTTGCTGAGCCGACGCTTGCGACGAGCGGCGAGCTGATGAATCATAAAAAGATTAGAGTGCTCGTTGTTACTGGCGGGGGCGCTGTCGTCAAGGCTGCTATGAGCACCGGGAAGAAAGTAATTGCTGCAGGTCCCGGCAATCCTCCTGTAGTGGTCGATGATACGGCAGATCTGGTTCAGGCTGGAAGAGATATTGTGCTGGGAGCTAGCTTTGACAACAATGTTTTATGTACAGCGGAGAAGGAAGTGTTTGTCGTTGACAAGGTGATGGATGCTTTAAAAGCTGAGATGATCCGAAACGGCGCCTATGAGCTGAAGGAACATGAATTGAGAAAGCTGCTTGATGTGGTGCTGATCAGCAAGGACGGTCGCTATTATCCGAATAAGGACTTTGTTGGAAAAGACGCCAGCTTGCTGTTAAAACAGATCGGGATACGAGCGGAAGCATCGATTAAGCTGGTCATGGCGGAAGCTGCGGGTGATCATCCGCTCGTTTTTACTGAGATGCTAATGCCTATCGTGCCACTCGTGCGAGTGAAATCAGTTGATGAAGCGATTGATATGGCGGTTGTTGCAGAGAAAGGGAATCGGCATACAGCGATCATGCACTCGCAAAATATAAAAAACTTATCCAGAATGGAACGGAAAATAAAAGCGACTATTTTTGTGAAAAACGGGCCGTCATATGCCGGACTTGGTCAAGGCGGGGAAGGTCACACGACCTTGACGATCGCAGGACCGACAGGCGAAGGCTTGACCTCGGCACGTACTTTTACAAGGCGGCTTAGAAGTGTGTTTGTGGATGGCTAATGAAATGAGTAACAGGAAGTGATCAGGATGGCAAAAGAAAAAAGTGAAGCAAAAAAACAACAGGGAGGAAAAGAAATGAATAGAGAAGCGTTGGGGATGATCGAAACAAAAGGGCTGGTAGGTGCTATCGAAGCGGCAGATGCTATGGTGAAAGCAGCGAATGTGACATTGGTTGGCAGAGAATTTACTGGCGGCGGGCTTGTAACAGTTATGGTCAGAGGTGATGTAGGTGCCGTAAAGGCGGCGACAGAAGCAGGAGAGGCTGCCGCTCGCCGGGTTGGGCATTTGGCTTATGTGCATGTTATTCCAAGACCACATCTTGACGTTGAGAAAGTTCTTCCAGGAGAGCAATGATGAAGACGGTTGTGCTTGGCTGCGACCACGGCGGTTTGGAGTTGAAAAACACAATCAAACAGTATTTGAGCGAGCTGGGATATGGCTGTATCGATCTTGGATGCTTTGATGAAAATCCGGTTGATTATCCCGATATCGCATTTTTGGTAGCGGAATCGGTTGCCCAGCATAATGATTATGTCGGAATAATGATAGACGGAGTCGGCATTGGCAGCACGATGACAGCCAATAAAGTGCCGGGAGTACGATGTGCGCTTTGCTGGGATATTAGCTCCGTCATTAATAGCCGCGAGCATAATGATGCCAATATGCTTGCTATTGGCGGTCAATCGCTTGGTAAGGGCTGGGCGAAGCAAATGGTGAAGACCTGGCTGGAAACGCCATTCGCTGGTGGGCGTCACGATAAGCGTGTAACGAAAATTATGGAGATCGAAAGCAGATTTAATAAGCGGTATAGGCAGGTGACATAATGTTTTTGGGAAAGGTGATCGGTTCCGTTGTTTGCACGCAAAAGGATGCCAGTTTATGCGGCATAAAATTGTTGGTTGTTCAGCCGATGAGGGATAGTTATAAAGCAAACGGCAAGGCTATTGTTGCAATCGATACGATAGGCACTAGCGGGCAAGGGGATTTGGTCTACTTGGCCAAAAGCAAGGAATCTTCGATGCCGCTGCCAAGGGAAATGGTCGCATCGGATGCCGGAATTATGGGGATTGTGGAAGATTACTATATTATGAATCGGGAGGAATTACTATGAATGGCGCACTTGGTATGATTGAAACGAAAGGCACTGTGGGTGCTATTGAGGCGTTGGATGCAATGGTGAAGGCGGCTAATGTGTCAGTTGTTGGGAAGGTTGCCGTTGGCGGAGGACTTATTACTGTATTTGTTCGCGGTGATGTTGGAGCTGTGAAAGCATCAACAGATGCGGGAGCCGAGGCGGCTCAGCGTGTTGGAGAATTGGTGTCTGTACATGTTATCCCAAGACCGCATAGCGAAATAGAAAAAATATTGCCTAAAACGAATTGATTTTATATGAAAATAGCCAAAGTGATCGGGCATATGGTGTCAACTATTAAAACCCCCAGCCATCGAGGCGGGAAATTAATGGTTGTCCAGCCGATTGATCAGGATGAGCGAGTTCATTCAGAGCCATTTGTTGCTATTGATTGTGCTCAGGCAGGTTTGGGGGATATTGTGCTTATTGTAGAGGAAGGCGGCTCGGCGCGAGAAGTGATGAAAAAGCCGGATGGTGCTGTTGACGCTGTTATTGTTGGAATCGTGGACTACATTGATTAATTATTTTGTCATAAAGTGAAGTGGGGTGACGGGGAAATGAATGATATAGAAGCTTTGGTGGAGCAAATTACACAACAGGTGCTTTCGCAAATATCCAATACTTCTAAAGCCGAGGATCGTGTTCGGCATGCTGAAACCATCGAAGCTCCTCGGCTGAACAAGGGATTGGCAGAGAGAAGTATGATGATAACCGGTCCCGAGGTAGCGAGGAAGATTGACCATACTTTGCTGAAGCCTGATTGCACCAGAGATGAGATTATAGCTTTGTGCAAAGAGGCGAAGGAGCATAGCTTCTACTCTGTATGCGTCAATCCGTACTGGGTGCCGCTGGCAAACAAGGAGTTGGAAGGCTCCAAAGTTGGAATTACGACAGTGATCGGCTTTCCGTTAGGCTGCACAAGTACATTCACGAAAATTTCTGAAGCGCGTGATGCGATAGCGAGCGGAGCGACCGAAATCGATATGGTCATGAATATTAGTGCGCTAAAATCGGGTGATCTGGACAGCGTAAAGAGAGATATTGAAGGAGTGGTGCTGGCATGTCGAGGGCAGGCAGTGGTAAAGGTGATTTTGGAAACGGGTTACTTGACGGATGAAGAAAAGAAAAAGGCGTCAATGATTTGCAAAATGGCAGGAGCTGATTTTGTAAAAACGTCAACGGGCTTTGGTCCCGGCGGAGCGACCCCGGAAGATATTGCGCTAATGCGTCAGACGGTTGGTCCGGATATGGGGGTAAAGGCATCCGGCGGAGTCCGTGATTTGGATATAGCGCGCAGATTGGTTGCTGCGGGAGCGAGCAGATTGGGAACAAGCTCAAGTGTTGATCTGGTCGCCGGTAAAACAAGCAAGTCTGCTTATTAAAAATCCGGTTTTCTTTGGAATATAAGAAAGTATGAGTTTTAAGCTTGTTTTTGTCTTATCTTTCTCGAAGAAACCGTGTATTCTCGATGAAGGACGCCGTTGAGCGTTTCATCTTGGATGATGTGTAAAAGCGGCAATCAAATTTTGTTTCAAAGCCAGAATTAATCAGCTTCTGATGCTTTATACCAGTAACGGAAGATTCGGCTGCGCCGAGTCTTTTGAATTACTGGATATATAAATGGTTTATGAATAGCGGCAGTCGGTGATATGATAGAGGCAAAGAAACGGATAAGACGTGCAAATACTTCATAGGATGCTACAACCAGTGACGATGTGGGTTGAAGTATGTTGTGCTTTTACATCAGGGAGGTATTGTTTTTGCAAGACGAGAAGTTGAGAACGATCATTGAAGCGAGTAAAATGTACTACCAGCTTGATTACAGCCAGCAGGAAATTGCCAAGAAGCTTGGTATTTCTCGCCCGACCGTGTCCAGATATTTGCAGCAGGCGAAGGAAGAAGGCATTGTTCAAATCAAAATTAATGATCCTGCCGAGGACTGTAACATTTTGGCGATCCAGTTGAAGGAGCGCTTTGGCCTGAGGGATGTTGTTATTGTTGGAATACCGCAATATGAAGATCATATTGTGAAGAAATATATCGGCAAGGAAGCGGCCCATTATTTGTATTGCCATGTTAAGGATCGGGATATTATTGCAACCACATGGGGAACGACGATGTACCAGGTTGCCAAGCAATTGCAGATGAAGCATGTGAAAGAAGTTAAGGTCGTGCAATTGAACGGCGGAGTTAGCCATTCGGAGAAGAATACTTATGCATCAGAAATTATTCATATGTTTGGCAAGGCATTCAATACGTATCCGCACTTTTTGCCGCTGCCGGCTATTGTAGACCATATTCTTGTAAAGCAAGCAATCGAGGCGGATCGACATATCCATAGTGTGCTTGAGCTTGGACGTCAGGCGAATATTGCTATCTTCACAGTTGGTTCTCCTCTGCCAAGTTCCTTGCTGATTCAAACCAAGTATTTCTCAGACGATGTGCTGGAGATGATTTATAAAGAAGCAGCTGGAGATATTTGCTCCAGATATTTCGACCGGTTCGGCAATATATGCGATGAGTCCTTGAACCAACGGACAATCGGCATTGATTTAAGTGAGCTAAAAGCAAAAGAGAAATCAATTCTGGTTGCTGGCGGGGTCAATAAAATTGATGCGATAGCTGGCGCTCTTGCCGGGGGGTATGCCAATGTGCTTATTACAGATCAATTCACAGCTACGGCGCTAATGGAGAATGCCGGATAACCTTGCCTCTCCCGATTGACCGAAAGTTCAGGGAGAGGGGTTCTAGTTGTAAACTCATAGCTGCATGTTCAGTTATTTTCTTTTGCGGATAACGGTGAAATTAAATTTGTCTGCTCTGAAATAATTGACGGAGGATAGAATTGGACGATTCCGTTTGTCAAAATGCAATTGCTTCAGTATAAGCAGACTTGTGCTATGGTCGCATTGCAGTGCTTCCGATATTTCGGGATGATAGCCCAATGATTCAATATGCGAAATAGCATAATCAATTTCAATACCCGCTTCTTTCTTCAAATCAATAAATAGTGATTCCTCCGAGAAGCGGAAGTCTTTTCTAAGCAATTGTGCAGGCAATTTGTCTACACAGTAAATAACCGGCTCATCATTAGCGGTACGTATTCTTTTTACAAAAATGATCTTCTCATGATCTTGCAGATTAAGATGGGCTTTGGATTCTTCATCTGCATCGATAAGCTCTTGTAGAAATAAGCTTGTGCCGGGTGTATGTCCGTTTTGCACGATCATTTCTGTAATGCTGGACATCTCCTCGATACCGCTTTCTATAAGGGCATGCCCTTTCACAAAGGTTCCTATTCCATGTATGCGATTAATAATATTTTCGCTCTCCAACACGATCAGAGCCTCGCGCAGGGTGGCTCTGCTTACACCTAGATACTGGGCAAACTCAGGCTCGGCAGGGAGTTTAATACCCGGCAACAGCTTCTTCTGCCTGATCTCTTCTTTAATTCTTTCGACTACTTTCAAATACATCAGCTTGTTATCAGTGGAAACTTTCATAGCTTTTATCTCCAATCCAAAACTTAATTCATCATTATCTTATCAAAGGGGAGGTTGTCTAACAACATACTGCTGCTGGATTACTGTATTTGCTCGTAATTTCAGAATGTAATAGATGGATTGCAAAGACGGTTAAGGCAGCTGTCTGATGAGAGGTATGATATCTGAGATACTGCTAACCTTGACACCGCTATACTCAGGATAGTGAAGATTGTAAAAGTCAATAAAGATCGTTTTTATGCCAAGCTTCCAGGCAGGAGCGATTTCATTAATAAAGTTGTCGCCAATGGATAGACATTGCTCGGCGCTGACATGATAGTTGTCCATCAAATGCATAAAGTGTTTTGTAGTGTGCCCGGGTTTGTTGCCTTCCGTTATGATTTCGCTGAAAATATGGTCTAAATCAAGCAGCTTCAACAGTCTAGCAACATCATCAACGGCGCTGTTTGTCAGCAATACGGTCTTTTTTCTTTCGCCCAAATGTATTAGCGCTTCACGCAGCCCGGAAATTCTCGTCAGCTGGAAAAGCTCCGTCGCCATATACTCCTTGGTGCGCACATAAGCGGATTGAGTGCTCTTGGCGCCAAAATGCTTGGCACACACGACAGGCAGCCACCAGCCGTCGCCAATAGCGATCATTGAGTCGAAATTAAGTGTGATGCTTCTCGGATATAGATGGGAAACCTCTGAAGGCTGAAGCTCCTCTCCTTGCCAATTCCAGGCTTGAAGCACGCGAAGGGAGAAGGCGTCGACTTTAAGAACAAGATCTCTTGCTGCGTCATACACTTTGCCGATAGAAACGATATGCTTGCCAGCTGCAATATTCCAGTAAGCAGCCATATAATCAGCTTGAATGTCTGTTGGCAGATGCAGGGCTAGCTGCTCCGCATAGTATTCAAAATGATCAGTATCCTCATACAGGGTGCCGTCCAAATCAAAAATAATTAGTTTCGCTTGCTCAAACAGTTGATTCATAAGTATCCCTCCGGGCTTTTGAATTCATTATAAATATTGGATTTTTCAGCGAGGTGAGGCTATTTCCAATTTGGGTAGCGGCTCCAAAACTTCTAACCTTAGTTGCATCAATTTCAGCTATTTATTCATTCATGTGGTTTATTGTTTACTTGCTGCTCACAGTTTGTCACTGCTTTACAAGTGGCGACAGATGTCAGACAACTAGTTGATATAAAGGATAACTATAAATTATGAATGGGGATTAATGTTTTTTGTTTAAGTTCACAACTATAATTGTTAGCGCATACAATCCTTTGTATATAAGGTTAGTTTATGTGTAGACAAATGTCAACTGAGTATGTATACTGAAATGGACATAGATGTATGACAACTTGGGAATTTGAATTAAACTAATATGATAATTAAAATTTTTCAGGGGGTGTTTATGTTATGAAGAACAAAAGATTTTTATTTGTATTTATGTCAGTAGTGCTTGTAATGATGATGGCGGCATGTAGTGGAGGGGATGGGAAGAAGAACGTTAATACTCCTTCGAACAATCCGTCAAAGGAACCAAATAAGGAATCGGTTAAGCCTTCTGACAGCGGTACTGAAATTAAGAAACTAACGATGGGATTTGTTCCTTCGCAAGATGCTGACAAGATCGCAGACACTGTAAAGCCATTGGCAGACCGTCTGAGTGAATTGTTAGGGGTAGAAATTGATGCGAGGGTAATGGTTGACTACGTAGGATTGGTAGAAGGAATGAGAACGCAACAAATCGATATTGGATTTTTATCGGCATTCGGATTTGTGCAGGCGGAAGAGCGCGCTGATGTGGTTGGCATTCTGAAGTCAATTCGAAATGGTGAAGATTCCTATCGGGCACAGTTTAATGTGCGGGCCGATCTAGAGGATGTAAATTCTATTGAGGATTTGCTTAATAAGAAAGATTTGCGCTGGGCGTACGGCGATTCCAGCTCAACCTCCGGATTTTTATTCCCTGCATCGCATTTAATGGACATGGGAATCGAGGACCTGGATTCGCATTTTGTTCAAACCTCGGTTGGCGGGCATGATACGGCGTTAATCGCATTGCTTAATGGCGATGCCGATATGGCGACAACTTTTGAAGATGCAAGAACGCGTGTAGAGGGAGATCATCCTGAAGTAATGGAGAAGGTCAAAGTAATCGGCTATACAGCTCCGATTCCGAATGATACAATTTCGCTTCGCTCCGGGATGAGCGATGAATGGATTGAGAAAATTAAAAGCGCTTTCTTAAGCTTTAATGATGATCCGGATATGCTGGTTATATTTGATCAAGTATACAACTGGTCTAACATAGCCGAGATGGACCCGAAGGATTACGATGTGGTTCGTTCTACTTATGATAAGTTCAGAGAAATGCTAAGCCAGTAATAGTAATCCACGGTTGGAGCAAATCAAAATGCTAGCTCACTGAAAGCGAAAATCGAACTGTAGAAGCGACAGCGGACGGAAGCCCATTTTGGTTTGTAGTGACGATTGAATTTTGCAGGTAAACTGATTTGTTTGGAATACCATCAAGAGGGGGAGGAAGTATTTGCTTCTTCCCTCTTCCAGGAAAGCAGGGGAAATAGCATGATCCAGTTTGAAAATATTTCTTTAACTTATCCGAATGGTCATCAAGGCTTAAAGGATGTAAACCTTTCCATTAACGATGGGGAATTTATAGTCATAGTTGGGCTGTCTGGAGCAGGCAAATCCACACTTATTCGGAGTATCAACCAATTGGTAAAGCCAACTAAAGGAAAGCTGCTTATAGACGGGCAGGATACGTTGAAGTTCAATAGAAGCCAGTTGCGAGGCATGCGGACAAAGATCGGCATGATCTTTCAGAATTATAATTTGGTCAAAAGAACCTCGGTGCTGCGCAATGTGCTGGCAGGCAGATTAGGGCATACCGGAACAATGAGAAGCTTACTGGGACTGTTTCCGCGCAAGGATGTTCATATGGCGATGGAAAATTTGAGGAGAGTCAATATTGAAGATAAGGCGTATGTTCGCGCAGATCAATTAAGCGGTGGACAGCAACAGCGGGTAAGTATTGCACGCGCACTTACACAACAGCCCAAAATTATATTGGCGGATGAACCTGTCGCCAGTCTTGATCCTCCTACTTCACATATTGTAATGCGGGATTTAAAGAAGATTAATGAAGAGGATAAGATGACGATTATAGTTAATCTTCATTTTATTGATATGGCGATGGAGTATGCGGATCGGATTATTGGCATGCGGGCGGGAGAAATCGTGTTTGATGGCCCAGTCAGTTCGGTTACTAAAGAAACCTTTGAGGAAATATACGGACGGCCAATCAAGGATGATGATATTATCGGAGGCGGCGAGCAAGAGGAGGTTCCCTTAGACAGGCAGAACGAGGATGGAGTTGAGGTGTGCAATGCGTAAACAATCCTTAGTGAACGATAAACTGGATGCGATACCGTTGTATTCTTCCAAAACCAAAAGAACGACAACGATGATTCTCGGATCGGTTATTTTGTTGTATGCGCTTGCGGTCGTCCAAACAGAAGCATATCCCGGAAAAATTATTAACGGGTTGCCGATTGCATTGGATTTTGTAATCAATGATTTGTTTCCTCCCAATTTTGCTTACTATAAAACAGCGGGAGTTCGTTTGCTTGAAACATGGAATATCGCTTTGCTGAGCACAACTTTGGCATTTATTTTTTGTTTGCCACTTAGCTTTCTGGCAAGTGCCAATGTGAATAAAAACAAATTTGTTTATAACATTGTCAGATTTGTGCTTAATATTTTGCGAACGATACCTGAGCTTATTTTGGCTGTTATACTTGTCGGTGTTATGGGGCTCGGTGCGCTTTCGGGAATAGGCGCGTTGTTTTTATTTTCTTTGGGTGTTCTTGCAAAGTTAATTAGTGAAACGATTGAAGCGGTCGATCCGCGTCCGCTTGAAGCGATAGAAGCATCAGGTGGAAATATGATTCAAGTGATCTGGTACGGAGTTATGCCGCAAATTTTGCCGCAGTACGCATCATATACTTTATATGTTTTGGAAATTAACGTGCGAGCTTCTATCATATTAGGGTTTGTCGGTGCAGGCGGCATAGGGCTTATATTGAAGCAGCAGTTGAATATTTTTAATTACAACAATGTATCCATGATTATATTGATGACTTTTTTGGCGGTAACGATTATAGATTTTGTCAGTAACCGCATAAGGGAGAGGTTGCTATAGTGAAGCTTCAGCTAGAAGAACCTAAAATTGTGCTTAAACCTGGACGTAAACAATACTGGGCACGGTTTTACATTGTTGCCATTATATTATTTGTTCTCTATTATATTGCCTTTTCAAATACAACGATCTCGTATAGAGCTTCTAACACATCAATCTTTACAATGATTAAGCGCTTGTTTTGGGAGCCTTTCTTTGATCCGGCAATCACCGGCAAGGTGCCTGAATATATCGGTTTTATGTTTGAGACAATTGCTATCGCTTTTGTGGGTACGCTTATTGGTGCTATATTGGCTGTACCAGTCAGTTTTTTAGCGGCTCGCAATATGAGTGGTCATCTGGCGCAGATAGGGAAGGCGATTTCTAACGGGATTCGTTCTTTCCCAGAAATTATGCTAGCCATTATATTTGTTGCTGCTGTCGGTATGGGGCCTTATGCAGGGGTACTGGCAATTGGAATTCATTCCATCGGTATGTTGAGCAAGTTGTTTTCTGAGGTAATTGAGTCGATTGATATGAGTGTTGTTGAAGCATTGGAAGCAAGCGGCGCGAATAAGCTGCAAACGATTTGGTATGGTGTTTTGCCGCAAATTATACCCGAATTTGCCTCCTATGCCATATACCGTTTTGAGATTGATGTACGCGCTTCCACAGTACTTGGAATCGTTGGCGCAGGCGGTATCGGTCTTCCGCTTATTCTTGCGGCAAACCAACGAAGCTGGGAAGCAGTTGGTATGATGCTAATTATTATTATAATTGTCGTTACCATTATTGATTATTTGAGCGCTTTTATTCGGCGCAAGATTGTTTAATCTATGGGGATTTGAAGTTTTGGAGATTTGGGGGTTTGGACCAGGTGAAATCAAGCAATCGACTATATAACCGAATATTCCTGATTGTTATGGACAGCGTTGGAATTGGTGAGTTGCCAGATGCGGCACAATATGGAGATACTGGTGCGCACACATTGGATCATATTGCGGAGCACCGAAATGGACTGGATCTGAAGCAACTTCGTACACTAGGTCTTGGCAATATTGCTGCTGTGAACAGTGTAGCTGCATGTACCGAGCCGATGGCGCTATATGGACGGATGCAAGAAGCGTCGATTGGCAAGGATACGCTAACAGGGCATTGGGAGATCATGGGGTTGAAAGTGGAGAAAGCCTTTCGTACGTTCACTGATCATGGTTTTCCAAGCGCCTTGATAGAGCAGTTTGAACAACGGATCGGAAGACGGACGATCGGCAATAAATCGGCTTCGGGTACAGAGATTATTGAGGAATATGGCAAGGAGCATATGGAAACGGGGAGTATCATTGTCTATACCTCAACAGATAGTGTATTCCAGATTGCGGCACATGAAGAAATTGTACCGTTGCAGGAACTCTATCGAATATGCGAAATTGCGAGAGAGTTGACCCTAGAGGAGCCATATTTGCTTGGTCGGGTCATAGCCAGGCCGTTCGTCGGCGGGCCGGGTTCGTTCCAAAGAACAGCTAATCGGCATGATTATGCAGTAAAGCCCTTTTCACCTACTGTAATGAATGGACTGGTCGATGCTGGCTTTGATAGCATTGCATTGGGCAAAATATCGGATATTTATGCTGAAGAAGGAGTAACAAGTAAGCAGCGAACAGTGTCCAATATGGATGGGATGGATAAGCTGGTTGCGACTATGAGAGAATCATTTACAGGCTTATGCTTCTTGAATTTGGTAGACTTTGATTCCTTATTTGGCCACCGCAGAGATCCGGACGGATACGGCAGAGCGCTTGAAGAGTTTGATGCAAGATTGCCAGAAGTGCTGGCGCTGCTTAAAGATGATGACTTGTTAATCATTACGGCTGATCATGGCAATGATCCGACTCATGCGGGGACTGATCATACACGTGAATATGTACCTTTGCTTGCTTACTCTCCAACCATGCGTGGCGGTATCGATATAGGTACAAGGGAAACCTTTGCTGATATTGGAGCGACGATTGCAGACAACTTCGGGTCAGTTATGCCACAGTTTGGCACCAGCTTTTTAAATCAGCTTCGGGATGTGTATAATTAAAGGAGAAAGGTATTTGAAAAAGTATTTTCTGCTAGAATGCTGCGACTTTTTTTGGTGCAGCTATCCCCATAGAAGGGAGTTGGTTTGAATAGGCGGTTTAAGTTTGTTACATTGTCGTTTGGAAGAGGAGAAAGTGTTTAAGGATCCTGTCCATCGCTACGTTCATGTCAAGGATCGACTAATCTGGGAGCTGATTGATACACCTGAGTTTCAGCGCTTGCGGCGTATTCGTCAGTTGGGAACTACTTATACAACCTTTCATGGAGCTGAGCATAGTCGATTCAGTCATTCCCTGGGTGTCTATGAAGTGATGAGGCGTATTCTTAATAAATTTACGGACGTTACTCCTTGGGAGGAAGAGGACCGTTTACTCTGTCTTTGTGCCGCATTGCTGCATGATGTGGGGCATGGGCCGTTCTCGCACACCTTTGAGAAAATATTCGATACAGATCATGAGCAGTGGACACAGCGAATTTTGTTGGGAGATACCCGAATTAATAAGCTTTTATTATCGATATCGAATGAATTTCCGCGTAAAGTAAGTGATGTAATTGCAAAAAGATACAGCAACAAATTAATAGTCAGTCTGATTTCTAGCCAACTGGATGCAGATCGAATGGATTATTTGCTTCGGGATGCTTATTATACTGGAGTCGATTATGGCAACTATGATATTGAGCGTATCTTTCGTGTTATACGTCCCTACGAGAAGTACACGGTTATTAAGCAAAGTGGTATGCATGTGGTTGAAGACTATATTATGGCAAGATACCAAATGTATTGGCAGGTTTACTATCATCCTGTCTCGCGCAGTGCAGAAGTCATTTTGCGCAATATTTTTAAACGGTCAAAGTTTTTGTATGAGCAGGGTTATGTATTTGAACAGGAGCCGGAGCTGCTGGATAAATTGTTTCGCGGCGATATAACACTAGATATCTATATGCGGCTCGATGAGTCTGTGATGTTCTATCTGTTTCAAGTGTGGCAGTATAGCCGTGACGCTATATTAGCTGATTTGTGCCAGAGGTTTCTGAATCGCGACTTGTTTAAATATGTAGAATACAAGCCGGATTGTCAAAGTGAGCTTTTGCAGCAGCTATCTGTGTTAATGAGGGAAGCTGGGATTGATCCTGACTATTATCTGGCAATCGATTCGTCGTCTGATCTTCCCTATGATGTCTATCATGCAGGTGATGAAACAAAGTTTCCTATTTATTTGCTGATGTCAAATGGGCAATTAAAGGAGTTGTCGCAGGAGTCCGAAATTGTAGAGGCGATTTCTGGCAAGAGACGAACCGATCATAAGCTGTTCTATGCCCTGGAGATGCCCCAGTCTCATCATGAGGGGGGGAATAGGGAGAAGCTAGAAGAGATAGAACGGTTGTTGGAATCAATGAGGTGAGGCAAACGTTGCTCAAGTATATTAGACGAGTGGCGGTTGCCTTTTTTTGTTTTTTTGTTTAAACTCGACGTGCAGGCTGCTTATAATCCGAACATCATGCTTATCCATCGTGCAACTCATATCAGTCTGCTAATAGGAGGTGGAGGATTGCGATTTTACTGCTATTTCCGGAATCCGATTGTAAATATTGATGGTAGTTCTGTTTATTTCCTTTTTTCTTCTATTTGAATGGGCATTTAGAATGGATTTTTTAATTGTTTCCTCTATATTAGTGATAGTAGCGAATGGTCTAATGTTGCATTTTTGGCATAGGGATATGAACTGGAAACATGCGTTTATTCATTGTGTTTTGTTTCTAGTTATTGTGGTATTTTGGGGAGCATTTCGGATTGCGACTGGAGATAGTAGAAGCGGGAGCAACGATTCGAATCAAGCGATAGGGCTTTTATTGATAGTTTTATTTTTGGTGTATTTTATCTCAATGGTGCTAGGTAATTTACTTGGTATGGTACTGAGGATTTGCTATAAAAAATAACCCTTGTAACAGGAGAGTGATCAAGGCCGACGTTGTCATCCTCGCAATGGCCTTACCCAGACATGCTACTGGCGAAGGACCTAGAGTTTTCACGTAAATGAAAGCGCTACAAAAATAGTTGTTGACAATAAAACGCAATCCAATTATATTGTAGTTAAACGGTTAACCAAAGGGAGTAAAGAGAATGTCGAAGAAGAAAGTAACGATTAGAGATGTTGCCAAGCATGCAGATGTATCGATTGCAGCAGTATCTTATGTGCTGAATAATAAGGAGCATAAAGTATCTGAGGACACAGTAGCGCTTATTCATCAATCCATTAAAGAGCTTAACTATATCCCAAGCATTTCGGCAAGAGGTCTGGTGAATAATACGTCGCAGCTTATCGCGGTAATTATCCCGCAAACTGAGGAGCACAAGCAGTTAGTATTTCAGAATCCGTTCTACAGCGAGATGATCAGCAATATTGAGGCAACGGTGCGCCATGATGGATACCATGTGTTGCTGGCTGGGGTGGAGAAGGGCAAATCATATTTGGACATATCCGTATCAAGAAATTTGGATGGTGCAATTCTTATCGGAATTTATCCTGAGGAACTGTATGAGGAATGCAAGCAGGCGAATATCCCGATTGTGCTAGTCGATAGTTATATTCATGATCATTATTTTGCAAATGTAGGCATTGATGATGAACATGGCGGATATATTGCTACTAAGCATTTAATTGATAATGGGCATACGCATATTGCTATTGCTACAGGCAGTATTCGTCGCGATGGAGTTGTCGAAAAGAGGTTTCTTGGATATAAACGTGCTTTGCAAGAAGCGGGCATTGCTTATCGGTCAGAATATGTTTTTGGGGAATCAGTTTCATTTGAACATGGTCATGATACCGGTTGTTTGATTGCCAAAGACTTTCCTGAGATTACAGCTGTTTTTGCGACTGCAGATGTGATGGCGTTCGGTATTATTCGCGGGCTTATGGAGAACGGGTTATCCGTTCCCGATCATATATCCGTCATTGGCTTTGATGATATATCATGGGCACATATGTTTTTCCCGCCTTTGACTACTGTCAGACAGCATATTGCGAACAAAGGTCAGCAGGCAGCCCAGTTATTGCTTAATCAAATTAGAAGTAATAAATTGCTATCAACAGAGGAAAAACAGGTTATTGTGCCATTAGAAGTTGTTTCAAGAAGCACGGTTCGAAAGTTAAACGGTTAACCTTGAATGTGACAGGCGTATAGACAATCATGATTAGCTCAAGGGAAACGGTTTGATGATAAAGGCTATATTAACTATTTTAATAATTTAGGGGGTTAATTAACCATGATGAGAATGTTGAAAAACAGTTATTCTGTATTAATGTTGAGCTTGGCATTCTTGCTTGTCTTTGCAGCAGGCTGTAGCAATAACGGGGGAGGAGGGGCAGATCCATCCAGTAGTCCGAGCAAAGGGGAAACGAATCAACCATCTGGTCAAAATAAAAATAACGAGCAGATAACAGTAAAATTCACTAATTTCTCGGCAGCCGGTGATGCTGCCCCTGCTTTAGAGAAGATGCGAGTAAAATTTGAGGATTTGAATCCGGACATTAAAATAGATATTGAAACGATCGGTTACGATGAATATTTTACACAGATGCAAACAAGGGTAGCTGGCGGTACGGCTCCTGATGCTTATGAGCTGAATTTTGAAAACTTTTTTTCTTATGCTAAAAAAGGTGTGCTAAAGCCACTTGATGAATTTGAAATCAATAAAGCAGCCTTATATGAAACCGCTTTAAATGCTTTCCAGTCTGATGGCGCGCAGTACGGTTTGCCGGCAAGCTTTTCTAATGTAGTGCTGATCTATAACAAAGACTTATTTGATCAAGCGCAAATAAGCTATCCAACAAATGATTGGACTTGGAAAGAGACGGATGAAGCTGGTGCGAAAATTCGTGCGCTGGGTGATAACATTTTTGGGATTCACCAAAGTGTACAGTTTTTTGAGTTTTTTAAGGCCGCTAGGCAAAATGGCGGCAGTCTGCTGAATGCCGATGGCACTGCCTTCACGGTTAATACGCCAGAAAATATAGGCGCCTTGCAGCACTTGGCTGACCGCATTAATAAATCTAATATTATGGCTTCAGATGCACAGCTTAGCGGAATGGGCGACTGGGATTTGTTTAAGAGCGGACGCTTGGGGATGATTATTACAGGTATTTGGGCATTCCCTGATTTTGTGGACAATGTGTCATTCAACTGGGATATAGCGGTTGAGCCGGGCAATGTGCAGAAGGCTACTCATTTCTTCTCCAATGGTTATGTCATTAACAAGGAATCAAAGGTAGCGGATGCAGCGTTCAAGTGGATCAGCTTTATGTCATCAAGCGAGGATGCGGCACAAATTCGGGTAGATGCCAATTGGGAGCTTCCAGCAGTAACCTACGCCAATGTTCAGGAAAACTACTTGAAAATTACACCGCCTGACAATCGGGAAGCGGTTTTTGAATCTCTTGACTATTTGATGACTCCGCCGGTTATTGAGCAGTTTAGCGAGATGAATGATATTTTGTCCCAGCATTTGTCCAAAGCTGCACAAGGGGCTGTAACACCTGAGCAAGCATTGGCGGATGCGCAAAAGGAATTGGAAAGCAAAATCAAGCTTCAATAGTTCATCAATTCATGCATTCATGCGAGCAGTAAGGAGTGTTTCCTGCTGCTCGTATGCATATAAAGAGGTGCATAATGAAAATCAATTCGAAGCTAAATAAAAGGTTTATCATATTCATCTTCCTGCTGCCTTCGCTGGCAGGGCTGATTGTGTTTAGTATTATACCGATTATTTATTCCTTTCTAATCAGCTTTACAGACTGGAATGGACTTAATCGCTGGAGTATAGCCGAGGGCATACCACAATTTATAGGCATTCAAAACTATATTGACATATTAAAGGGCGAAGAATTTTGGAAGGTTCTAGGCAATACATTCACATTTATTGTTTTATATATCCCGTTAATCATTATGATGTCGATATTGGCGGCTGTTCTTTTGAATCAAAAAAGACGAGGGGTTGGCATCTTTCGGGTTGTTTATTTTATTCCGGTGCTTACTTCCTGGGTGGCGGCATCACTCATTTGGAAATGGCTGCTGAGCAAAGATTATGGACCCATTAATCAATTTCTGTCTTTTATCGGAATTGAGGGGCCTGCATGGCTGCAAGATCCGTTTTGGGCAATGCCGGGCATCGTAATTGCCAGTGTATGGAAGGATCTCGGCTATTTCTCGCTTATTTTGCTTGGCGGTTTGCAAGGCATCAATCCTGTCTATTATGAAGCGGCGCAAATTGATGGAGCCAATGCGTTTCGCAAACTGATGCATATTACAATCCCGTTGCTTACGCCCATCTTATTCTTTGTCATGATTATTAGTATTATCAGTTCTTTCCAGCTGTTCCCGCAAGTCATGATTATGACGGATGCTGGTCCTTACGGTTCCACACAGGTCATGGTAGAGAGGATTTATCGTTACTCGTTCAATTATTACAAAATGGGCTATGCCTCATCATTCTCCTGGATTCTATTTGTTATTATATTTGTCTTTACGCTAGTGCAGCTGAGACTTCAAAAAAAGTGGGTGCATTACGATGGTTAACGCAAGACAGCCGGTCAGAACACTCCTTTACTATTTGGTCGCAAGTCTATTAGCCGTTTTTGCTATATTGCCGTTTGTCTGGATGCTGAGCACTTCGCTCAAATCAGAGGGGGCGCTAATGAGCATTCCAATTCAATGGATTCCGACCGAGCCGCAATTTACGGCTTATACCAAGCTGTTTGAGCTGTTTCCTTTCGGAAAAGCGGTGATGAACAGCGCATTTGTGACCGCAGCAACAACAGCGGTTCGTTTATTATCCTCGCTTATGGCGGCTTATATATTTGCCAAGGTGCCGTTTAAGGGGCGGGAGATTGTGTTTGCATTATTTTTAGCTACGATGATGGTTCCAGCGCAAGTGACAACTATTCCTGTCTTTCTTGTATTAAAGGAATTATCGTTGATTAACTCTTATTCTGGACTAATCTTGCCGTCGATCTTCAATGCATTTGCGATCTTTATGCTGCGTCAGCATATTAAAACGATTCATGATGATTTTCTTGATGCCGCTTACATGGATGGCGCGTCGCATTTTCAAATGTTCCGAAAAATAATCATTCCGCTAAGTATACCAATTGTGATGACTTTAGCAGTTTTAGTTGTAATGGAAACATGGGGCGATTATTTTTGGCCATTAATTGTATTATCTGAAAAGGAAAAAATGACGCTTACGCTTGCCTTGGCACAGCTTAATGGACAGTTCTCCAGTAAATATAATGTGCTGATGGCTGGCAGTTTAATTTCTATGGTGCCTATTTTGCTAGTTTACTTATTCGCACAGAAGTTTTTTAAAGAAGGATTGCAACTGGGAGGAGTAAAGTAATGAATGATCAACAAACCGCTGCTCCAATCGGACAGCAGATGCTTATTGGCTATATCGAATTAAAGCACAAGCATTGGGATGAAGTTGCTGTTTTACTAAAGGAGACAGAGAAAGAATTACAGCTTGAAGAAACTCCGCTTGCAGACCTGTCCAGTTGGTTGTGGCTGTTGGGAGAATATACAGAGCAGTCCAAAGATGGACAGCTTGCTGAGCGTTATAAAGAGCAGATAAATGCTTGTATTGACCGTATTGCAGCCGATTGGTTTGAGCCTGCACTGCATTGGATTTATAAAGATCGTAATGGAATCTATTTAAGCCAGGTGGCACTTCATTATGCGGCAATGCGCTCAGCGAGCTTTATGTTTGTATCGGATACGGCGCTTCGTGTCAGCAAAGAAATGAGAGATCAACTATTTGTCAGCTTTATGAATGGAATTGCGATGGTTAGTGAGAAAGGGTCAGCAAAGGTAAAACCGGATATTGTGCTGGCCACCGTTCCTTTTGGTTATTTCACGCCTGGAGATTTGGCTTTGCTCAAAGGCCTGGAGACGATTGACGAAGAGATGCTGTCAGACAAGGAAGCATCCTTATTTAGCTGGTACTATGCGGAATGCGGCAAGCTTGCCAAGGCGACGCAGCTGTCAAGCCGAGCAATGCAAACGAGTGTGGAAAGCAGCAGCCAGATGTTAGCAGGCGCTATTACAAAATTGCTGACACTGTATCAGGAATCTGATGAAATCAGTTTCGATCATCAGCCTCTTGGCAGTGAATGCCCTTATTTTGCAGGCGAGAATGAACGTTACCCACGCATCGTTCTGGAGCAAGATGAGGTAATAGTTAGAATGATCATTCGCGGTCCTTATACCATGGATAGAGTTGAGCTGCTTTATACATGGGGCGGCGAAGGTGAACGTAATGTTGAGATGAATTTTGTGGAGACAGAAACGGAAGAACAGGAAAGCTTTTGGCAAGCAGTTATTCCATGTGCTCCAGCGTATAGTACAGTGAGCTACTCTTTCTGTGCTGCTCATGAGGCAGGCATTGATAAATCTGAAGTGTACACTTACGATGTGCATCGATGGGAAGCATACAAACCGGTTGACATTGAACAACAGGGCACGGAATCAATGTATTGGTATGCACCATCAGATCGGTCTGTCTATGCAAGCTTGAAAGTAACAGATCTAGAGGAGAAAGGAATCCAATATAAACTTGCGTTCCATCAAAGCTCAGATTATAAGCGAGCAGCGATAGAATCTGATTTGCTTATGCTTGGCAGTAGGGCGGAGCAACGAGCCCCGCTTCCGGTTCTGGCGATTCTGCATAATAGCAAGCGACAGGCTGTAAAGACGAGAATAGTTTATGAAATGAGCGAGCAGGCGCGCTGGTATGGGATGGGCGAGCGTTTCTCGCAGCTTGTCTATCAAAATAGCGAGCTGGACAACTACGTTTACAATCAGTATAAGGATCAGGGGCACCGTACTTATATTCCAATGCCGCTTGCAATCGGAGCGGACGGATTCGGTTTTTATCTGGCAAGCTCGCTATACTCCATTTATCGTTTCGGCACCAGGCAGACAACGGAACTGGAGATCGAAGCGGATATCTCTCTTGATCAGCAGCAACTGATCTGGCATCGCTTGCTGGGTGATCCTGCCGAGCAAATTAAACAATATGTTCACTTGACTAGTTTGCCCAAGCTGCCGCCAAAATGGGCTTTCGGCCCCTGGATGAGCAGCAATAACTGGGATAGCGATAAGGAAACAAGGTATCAGCTGGAGCAGAATAAAAAGCATCAAATTGCTGCAACGGTAATGGTGCTTGAGCAATGGAGTGATGAAGCAACCTTTTATATATTTAATGATGCACAATACGAATCGAAAAGCGGCAAAGAGCGATTTGCTTATAAAGATTTCACATTTCCGCAATGGGGGAGATGGCCTGATCCAAAAGGGTTGGTCGAAAAAATTCACGAGGATGGGCTTCGATTACTGCTTTGGCAGGCGCCGGTTATGAAGTATATGGAGGGACTGGTACATCAGCAACATGATCTGGATGAGGAGTTTATGCTGGAACAGCGTTATATGGTGAGTGAAGCGGATGATACGCCTTATCGCATACCAAGCTTTGAATGGTTTAGAGGCAGTCTTGTACCTGACTTTACGAACAAAGAAGCTGCTGAATGGTGGCTTGCCAAGCGCCAATATTTGCTGGATGAGATCGGTATTGACGGATTTAAAACAGATGGCGGCGAGTGCATCTATGGCAGCAGTCTCAAGTTTGGCGATGGAAGAAGCGGCGCAGAAATGCGCAATGAGTACCCGAATACGTATGTGCAGGCATTTCATCAATACGCTAATCAATATGTCGAGGGAGGAGCCATCACATTCAGCCGTGCTGGATATTCAGGAGCACAAGCGACGCCGATGCATTGGGCAGGTGATGAAAAATCGACGTTCGCCGCTTTTCGAGCCAGTCTTGTAGCAGGTCTGAGCAGCGGATTGTCAGGGCTTCCATTTTGGGGCTGGGATTTAGGGGGCTTCTCGGGAGAGATTCCTACTGCCGAATTGTTTATTCGCTCTGCGCAAATGGCGGTGTTCTGCCCGGTTATGCAATATCATGCCGAGAGCAAGGGACAATTTAATATGGATCGTACACCGTGGAACATAGCTGAGCGCCGAAATGCGACCGAAGCTCTTCAGCTATATAAGCAATATGCTGATCTGCGCATGAATTTATTGCCCTACATTTATGAGCAGGCGCAGCAAAGTGCCCAAACAGGGGAACCTTTAATGCGCGCTCTTTGTCTGGATTTCCCGCAGGACGAAATTGCAGGCAACCTGGAGACACAATATATGTTTGGTCGGGCATTGCTGGTTGCACCCGTTTTGTATGAAGGAGCGCGTGAGGTAGGGATGTACTTCCCGGCAGACAAGTGGATTAGTTTGTTGAATCATACAGATACTCCTGTCAATGGCGGACAATACAGGGAGGTAAGCGCAAGTCTGGAGGAAATTCCGGTCTATCTGCGTGCTAATACTGTTGTTCCCGTTCATGTATCCCGGGATTTGAAGCTATTCAGCCATGTTGGAAACAGTGTGGAAATTGATCAGGAGCTTATGCTGATTATTTATGCAACGGATAAGCTTACCTACACCTTTGCTGAAGAAGGTTCATATACGGTCTATCTGTCTATTACTAGACATGATGCGGAAATGCGGATAGAAGCTAATGTATCAGGACCGAAGGAACCTGTATTGTGCTTGAAGCAAGCTGCTCACTACGATTGTCTATCCATAGATGACGTCCAACTTCATAAGGTTCAGCAAGCCGATCAACTGGAAAAGGGGGGCTTCATGTACAAGGGCAATGATTTAGTGCTGCGCTTAAGACAGGGCAAGCAATTGATTCACTGCAGCCATATCACATAACTTATAATCGGTTCGCAACGCTGCAACAGAATAGAGAAATTACAGGCGGGGGAATGAAAATTCCCTCTTCGCCTTATCCTTCTGCTTACCAAGACATCATGAATTGCATCAGCATTCTATTTCTCACTATTAAATTCGGGAGAGTGATGATCTGTGCAAGTTTTTCGTACTGGTTTTATAAGTTTACTATCGGTGATGATGCTTGTTGTCATGGCGTCGTCTGCATTTGCATTGGGCGGCGTATGGCATGATCCGTACGGTGATGACGATTTGTATACGGTACAGGAAACAGAGCGGTACCCGCGTGATCCGAAGGCTGGCGAGCAAGTGTATGTCAAAATGAATACATGGCCAATTGAAGCGGGACAATCGGTATGGGTGGAGTGGAGCCGCAATAACGTACCGCAAGCCCCAATTGGAGCAGATTGGAAATATAATTCCTCCAGTGATACCTTTTGGGAGGCTGCGCTAGGCAGCTTCGATAAAGGAGATGTGATAGAATATACGATTTATGCTGATCACAACGGCGTGAATACGAAAACAGCAGGGCCCTTTCAATTTACGGTTACAGATTGGGAGAGTCTGGCGAAAATAAATAGTTTTACGGATCATGGCAATCATATTCAATTCCAAGGAGAAGCTGACAAAGGAACTTTCACCCCACAATTAAACCTCTTTTTCAGTAATAGCAAGTCAGTTAGAGTGCAATTGTCTCCCAATGGAGCCGGACAATTTGCAAGTGGACAAGCTGTTTATACTATCCAAGAAACAACTTCGCATTATGAAATAAAAACAACGGATATGCTAGTGCGCATACAAAAAAATCCGTTCCGTATGAGCGTCTTTAATGCTGACGGCACAACATTGTTTACTGAACACTCCTCTCCAGCATCCGGCCGCACAATGTCTTGGCTGACCGATGGTGGCAGCATCATTGATCAAGTACAGGCTAACTTTCACACTCCCGCTGCTGAACAATTCTATGGTTTTGGAGAGCGTTATAGTGAATTGGGCAAGCGTGGGCAAGTGATAGAAAATTATGTGTTTAATCAATATTTGAACCAGAATGAAAAAACCTATATGTCGATTCCGTATTTTGTCAGCACTAAAAAGTATGGTTTGCTTGTTAACAGCACGTATTATTCCAAGTTTCAAATGGCGGCGGGGGAAGCAGCCGCTGATCAGTACCGTTTCTCTGTCCATACAGGCGGCAGTGTTCAATCGATGCTGGATTATACGATCTATACTGGCAGCGATATGAAGGAGGCTGTTGCTAACTATGCCGAAAATGTAGCTTTGCCGCAGCTGCCGCCCAAATGGGGCTTTGGCTTGTGGTTGTCCGCTAATGAGTGGGATAGACAATCAGAAGTTATGGATGTGCTAACAAAGCTGAATACGTATCAAATTCCATCAACCGCTATTGTTTTGGAGCAATGGAGCGACGAGGAGACCTTCTATATTTGGAACGATGCGACCTATGCGGCGAAGCCAGGCGATCAGGCATTTACAGCTGCAGATTTTAATTTTGGGGGTAAATGGACAGACCCGAAAGCGATGATCAACAGTATTCATAACGATGGCCTGAAGATATTGTTGTGGCAAAATCCATCACAGAAGTATACACCATATCCTTATGAGCAAAAGGATAATGATACAGCCTATATGCTGTCACAAAATTACACTGTAAAGGACGGAAAAGGCGGTGATTATCGTATTCCTGCCAATGGCTGGTTCGGAAACAGTCTTGTGCCCGACTTTACTAATCCGGCAGCGGAACAGTGGTGGCTTTCCAAGCGCAAATATTTGCTGGAGGATATGGATATCGACGGATTTAAGACGGATGGCGGGGAAATTATTTGGGGTAGAGACACTACTTTTTATAATGGCAAAAAAGGCGATGAGATGAGAAATCAGTTCCCGAATGAATATATTAGGGCATTTTATAATTTTGCCAAAGCCTATAAGCAGGATACCATGTCCTTCAGCAGAGCGGGAACGACTGGCATTCAGCAATTTCCGGCATTATGGGCAGGCGATCAGGATTCTTCCTTTAATACGATGCAGCAGGCGCTAAAAGCTGGTTTGTCGGCTAATATGTCTGGCGTACCATTTTGGAGCTGGGATATAGGCGGCTTTACAGGAGATTATCCATCGGCGGAGTTGTATAAGCGCTCTGTAGCGCTTGGAGCCTTTACGCCAATTATGCAAATCCATTCTGAAAAGGCAAATCCGGCAGTAAGCGAAGAGCGTACTCCTTGGAATGCAGCTGCCCGAAACGGCAATGATACTTCTATTATCGATGCATTCAAAAAGTTTACTAATTTGCGAATGAATTTATTGCCTTATATTTATAGCGAAGCATCCGCGACAAGCAGTACTGGCGTACCGTTTATGCGTGCCATGAGCTTGGAATATCCAGATGATAATCAGACGTATGGCTTGCAATATCAGTACATGTTTGGCAGCAATTTACTAGTCGCTCCTATCGTGGAGGGCGGTACACAGCATAAAGATGTATATCTGCCGGAAGGAGAATGGATTGACTTTTTCTATGGCGCGCAGCGCCCGGGCAAGCAAACCATTTCGTATTACGCGGATGAAGACTCTATTCCTGTGTTCGCCAAAGCCGGAGCGATTATACCGCTTAATCTGAACGAGGACTATGAGCTCACTGGCACGATTGGGAATCAACTGGATCAGTATACAAATCTCGTATTTAGAGCTTATCCATTCGGTAACAGTATTTATAATTGGCAGGATGATATTGGAGGCGGTTCAGTAGGCAAATCCACAAAGCAGATCAAGGTGAATGAGAGCTATGCAACAGGAGAAGTAACTGCTATATTGCCGCCAATGGATATGGATAGCACGGTTCAATTTTTTGCTTCCAAGCCATCTGCTGTGACGATCAATGATGTAGCTGCAACTGAGTATGGCAGCAAAGCAGTTTTACACGATTCGTTGCAGGGCTGGTATTATGATGCTGCTGAAAAATTTGTTTACGTTAAAGCAGCCGCTGGAACAGGTACTCGCACGATAAAGCTCGATGGAACGGCTAAAGCGGAATATGAGGCGGAGTATGCAACCCATTATCAGGTAGGGACAAATACGAATCATCCTGGTTACTTAGGAAGCGGCTTTGTGGATGATTTTGAAACCGTTGGCGATTACGTAGAATTTGACATATTTCTTCCTGCAAACGGCACATATCAGATGGATATAGCTTACACTTCAGCAGCAGGAGCAGCTTCTCGCAATGTTTATGTTAACGGGACATATGCCGGGACGGCGGTATTGCCAGCAACAAGCAGTTGGAGTGATTGGAGCAGTGCAACAGTGCCAGTTGAATTGACCACAGGTCATAATGTTGTACGGTTAAAATATGATACTAGCAACCTGCTTGGCATTAATATCGACTATATTCGTATTCGTTAACTAATTTCCTGATAAAGAGGTGTTTGCCATGCGAGTAAGCGCGCGAATAGTCAATTGTCTGCTGTTGTTTGCGTTAATTTTGTCAACAGGGATACTGCAAGCCTCCCCTGTAAAAGCTAGTGCTGCAGCACTGGGAAATATTACAAATGTTGACACTACTCCTGATCAACTTATATTAACGATCGATAACGGCTCTGAACCAAATGATGACATTTTAGAAATAACTGTAGCACAGCAAAATATTGTGAAATTCAACTATCGTCCTGGCGGTGTTTCATCTAGCGCAAGTACGCCAATTATTGATCCTGATGTGACTTGGGCAGCGGTAGGGGCTGTCATAGATACGGCAGGCGATCCGATCGTTGTTGCTACTGATGATCTCAAGCTGGAAATTACACGAAGTCCTGCAAGATTAACATTGAAGAAAGGTGATGGAACAACCCTGCTCTGGGAGCCGGCAAGCGGAGGCATGTTCCATGACGGCGTTCGTTTCCTGCATGATCAAAGCCATAATATGTATGGTATTCGCAGTTTTGATGCAATGGAGGATGTTGGGGGGATACTGCGCAATGATAATCAGCATCCTGCCCATGCAGGACAGCAAGGGGATGCTGGCGGTCCATTCATTTGGTCAACGGCAGGCTATGGCTTGTTAGTCGATAGCGACGGCGGCTATCCTTATACAGAATCAGCTACAGGCAAATTGGAATTTTATTATGGGGGAACTCCTGTAGAAGGGCGCCGCTATGAAAAGTCTAATGTAGAGTTTTATTTGATGGTTGGCGATCCATACAAGGTGATGAAGGCTTATTCCAAAATAACGGGTGCAGCACCAATGATGCCAAAATGGTCGCTTGGTCTGAGCAATTTTGAGTGGGGAATTGATGAAGCTGAGTTAAAGCAATCGGTTGATCGCTATCGCGCCTCTAATATTCCAATTGATGCTTATGCGCTCGATTATGATTGGAAGAAATACGGTGAGAGCAACTATGGGGAGTTTCAGTGGAATACAGATAATTTCCCTAGCGCAGCCACAACAGCGCTAAAGCAAGAGATGGACAGTAAAGGGATGAAGCTGATTGGTATTATGAAGCCGCGCATTGTTACCAAGGATTTCAGTAATGCCCCAACTACACAATATTATGATGCTGAGACAGGCGGGTACTGGTATCCGGGACATGGAGAATATACCGATTATTTTATTCCCGTAACCGTTCGTAGTGTTGACCCTTATCAGGCAGCCGTGCGCAATTGGCTATGGAACAGCAGTGTTGATGCGTTTAACAAAGGAATTGTCGGCTGGTGGAATGATGAGACGGATAAAGTATCTTCCGGCGCTGCGCAATATTGGTTTGGCAACTATTCAACATTGCATTGGTCCCAGGCGATGTATGAAGGGCAACGTCAATATACGAATGGGGATCAGCGGGTGTGGCAGACTGGCAGAACCTACTACCCTGGCACACAGCGATATGCGACATCCTTGTGGTCAGGGGATATAGGCTCGCAATTTTATAAAGGAGAGTTATTCTCCTGGGCAACGGGAATGAAGGAGCAAGCGCCGATTATGTTATCAGCCATAAATATGGGGCAGGAAAAGTGGGGAATGGATGCCGGAGGCTTTAACCAGCCAGACGGTACGATCAGTAATCCAATCCCGGAACTGTATGCAAGATGGATGCAATTTGCTTCTATGACGCCTGTTGCAAGATTGCATGGCAATTACAATCAGCAGCGCCAGCCATGGTTCTACGGACAGACGGCTGAAGAAGTGAGCAAAAGTGCTATTCAATTCCGATATGCGCTGCTCCCGTATATGTACAGCTATGAGCGTCAGGCTTATGAGCGAGGCGCGGGTTTGGTAAGACCGCTTATTTTTGACTATCCGAATGACCCTGGCTCTGCCAATTTGACAGATTCCTGGATGTTTGGTGATTACTTACTGGTGTCTCCGGTTTTGGATAAGGGACAAACAACAAAACCTATCTATTTGCCGCCGGGGCAGTGGATTGATTATTTCCGCGGGCATACCTATACAGGCGGGCAAACGATTACCTACAGTCTGAATGATCGTACATGGACGGATATCCCTGTATTTATTAAGCGGGGAGCGGTTATACCCACGCAGGAAGTGCTTAACTATGTGGATGAAAAAGAGGTTGATACGGTGTATGTGGATGTGTTTCCGGATACGTCTTTGACTTCCTTTACTTATTATGAAGATGACGGCAAGTCTTATCAGTATGAAAATGGTGATTATTTCAAACAGCTTATTACAGCTCAGGATCAGGGCGGAGCCGGATATCATGTGAAAATTGCTGGCAAGGAAGGCAGCTATCTCGCTGATGTCAGCCATTATATCGTTAAGCTGCATCAGAAAGGCGCACAACAAGTCAAGCTGGATGGCGTTAATCTGACGGAGTATGCCTCTTTGGCTGATTTGGAAGCAAGTGGAGAGGACGGTTGGAGCAAAGGTCGGGATATTTATGGCCCGGTGACCTATGTGAAGGTTGCTGCGGGATTGGCAGCTGCTTCTAATATTCAAGCAGTTGGATCGGATACAATTGTGCAGTCAAGCAGCAAATATGAAGCCGAGAGAGCTTCTTTAACTGGTTCTACTACATCAACTATGGCAACAGTTAGTGACGGACATAGCGGTTATTCCGGCACTGGCTTTGTCGAAGGATTGCATCAGCAAAATGCGGCAGTTACCTTCTATGTCGACGTAGCATCGGCAGGTGATTATGAAGTTAATCTGCGTTATGCCAATGCCACGGGAGCGGACAAAAGCTTAAGTGTTTTTGTAAATGGTGAAAGAATCAAATCGACGGAGCTTTCAAGCATGGCAAGCTGGAGCATATGGGGAAATAAAACGGAGCGGCTGCCGCTGGAAGCGGGACGTAATATGATAACCTACCGTTATTTGGCTGAAGCTGGCGATAGCGGCAATGTCAATCTTGATTACATTAAAGTTCCTTTCTATCCAGCACAAGCCAAGGTGGAACTGGAACGTGCCAATCTGTCCGGTGGCGCATCAATTAATGACAATCACTGGTTCTACTCTGGTACAGGTTTTGTGGATAATTTAACTGTTCCGGGAGCAAAGATTGAATTTACGGTCGATGTGGAAACAGCGGGTGTATACAACACCGCTTTGCGATACGCGAATGGCAGTGGAACAGATAAGTCGATCAGCACGTATGTCAATGGTATAAAAATACGACAGAACCTCTTGCCATCCAGCAGCTACAATTGGAATGAATGGATGGATGCCAAGCAAAGTCTGACCTTACAAGCTGGTTCGAATAAAATTGCTTTCGCTTATGACAGCTCTGACAGCGGCAATGTCAATCTTGATCGCTTGATATTGTCTGCTTCCGCGATTAAGTTGCCCCAGTCCGAAATGAATTTGCTTGATAACGGTGATTTTGAACGCCCGTTAACGTCCAGCAGCAATTGGACAGAGTGGCATCCGGCAGGCAGCCCGCTTGCCTATGGCATAGATAGCGGCAATGGAATGAACCCGCCAGAGTCTGCGCGCACAGGCTCGCAGCGAGCGTATTTCCATGCTCCAGGTGCGTATAAGCAAAGCATTCATCAAGTAGTCGACGTTCCAGTGAATAATAGTCACTATAAATTTGAAGCCTGGGTTCGGTTGAGCGGCAACGGAGCAACAACTGTCCGGGCAGAGGTTAGTCAATATGGCGGAAGTCAGCTTGAGCATCATATTTCGCATGATGCCCAGTGGAGGTACATGAGCATCGACAATATCTATGTTACCTCAGGAGTGATCGATGTCGGCTTTTATGTAGATTCGCCAGGCGGTACTGTGCTGCAAATAGATAATGTACGAGTAATACCGCAACCTTAGGCGCATTCAACAAATCTATATTTCCAAGTAAATGACAAGAAGCTGCTTGCTGTGTTCATCCCTTCACGTTTAGAGAGTTAGCGTGAGGGGATGCGCTTAGGCAAGCGGCTTTTTGATTCCTCAATTAAGCAAATAAAAAGTCAAGGAAGTCAAAATTGTCTGATCGTCCTACGACTAGTTGAGTTGTTATAATAAAGGATTAAAGAGGCTAATTGAAAGCAGTATAGAGAGGGCGAGTACCAATGAGAAATAAATTTATTCCTTGGACTAGTACGACGTATTTGCGTTTTTAACTGCTGTTTATCGTTATTTTAACGCCAATTTATGTAATGGGGTTGCTTATTTATAATTGGGGCAGTTTTTTCAATATATTACTAGAAACACAGCGGATGAACTTTTATTGATAAAGGAAGTTGAACATTCCCGCAACTATGCTGAAATCCAGCAAATGAGGCTTGGTAATCGCTTGAAGAATTATGGATGCACCGGAGGCTTTTCATCATATTTATGTTCCTTGATTAATTTTGCAACCTTTATTGGAAAATGCAATTGAGCATGGTTTGAGTAACATAGAGCAAGGTGGCATTGTGCAGATGCGATTTGTAGAACTGAGCGATTGTTGGCTGATTGAGGTGGAGGATAATGGTGCAGGCATAGAACAGGCGCAGCTAGAGCGTTTGAATGCCCAAATGAACGGTGGGATGGATGATTTGGATAGCGATCCTGATGCTCGAAATGAGATAACGGCTCTAATGAATATTCATAACCGTCTTGCTATTCGTTTTGGACATGGTAGTGGAATCAAGCTGTACAATCAGGAAAACAGCGGGTTGCTTGTACAGCTTAAGATTGCCAAGGAGGGAACTGCTCATGTATCGGATATTGATTGTGGATGGTGAGTTGCATGTTGTCGAATGGTTATATGAGTTGTTGAATGATGTGGAGCTGGATCTGTATAAAGCAACTACAGTGACAGAAGCGATGAACTGGCTGGGACGCAGTCGTATGGATATTGTTATTACGGATATTGCTATGCCCGGCCCAGTGGAGCAGTGACGGCAGGATGGGTCAAGTTTTGGTCTGTTGAGTTCACCCTTCAATCCTACGAGCATGTATTTGGCTACAAAGCGAAGTTCAGGTGTTTCACGAGAATGGCGGTCACGGTATGATCTTTAGAGCATTGTCGGGAACAAGCTACATATCTCTTCATGCACCAAACGATCATCCGCAAGAGAGGCCTGTTTTCTTACCTTTTAATAGTTGATAGATTGTATAGACTGATACGGTGGCTAACGGTTGCCGAAAGGCAGTCAATTACCTGTTGGCAGCTTGAAGCAAAGTAGAATGATAGCTCACGAAAAGCAAAAATGGAACTGGAGAAGCGCTAACGTCCGCCTTTGTGTGCAAATTTCACCTAATAAAGGAATTATTCATTAAAAATTAAAAATTTGCATACAACAGCGGTCGGAAGTTTATTTTTGTTTGTAGTGACTATTAAATTTTGTGCTCAAGTTGTTTGTTAACAGTTAATCGGCAGCCTATTGGCAACCGCAATCGCTAAATTAGTAGTGTTTGTAGTTATGTGAAAAAAATAATCATGCAAAAAGAATAAATAGTTATAAACTTTGGAAAAGTTTAGTTTGAATTGGTTCACCATCAGGTAATGCGGCATCATTTATCCAGCTTTCAACTATTCCATTGAATAGCCCAGCGTTTGCCATAGGCAAGCCATGTCCCATGTTAGGGATGACCACTCCCTTGCAATTGGCATTGATCGCTACAATATCAGCAGCGGAGTATCTCATCATTGCTTTCTCACGTGCACCGACAGTTACTAATGTTTTGGCAGTTGATTTTTTGAAATCTGCTGGAATCCCAAACGACATATTTTCCTCTAAAATTCTGATCAACGTATCAGGACGCATACTGCAACTTTCCTCAAAATACCTATCTAAGTAATCCTCACCAACATATAACGTTTTGGCTTGCAGGTGGGCAAACCATCGTTGTCTCATTAATGGTGCGGTTAGTTTTATCGATGGACGAATCCACTTTTTAATGCTTGCTGATGGTCTAACTAAGGCGCTATTTATAACGGCTATATCTATCAGATCAGGGCTAGTGCTCATCAGTTCTATCAAAATTTGTGAGCCTAATGAAAAGCCAACAACGATAACCTGCTTATCGACAGCTTTTTCCTCAATAAGATCGCTCACCATTTTTGCGCTATGTTGAATGGAGAAGTGTCCTGCGTTTTGACTGCTGCCTTGTTCAGGCAAGTCAGGGACAATGCAATGAAAGTGGTTAAAGTATTGTACCTGTTTGCCCCACATCCAGCCGCTTACTCCACCGCCATGCAGAAATAGAAGGAGGGGGGCGGTTCTATCTCCATGCTCTGTGTAATGCAGTTGTATGTTCATCTCATCCCTTCTAATCGAGTAACTGCTAGATATTGAGAGATTGAAGTTTAGTGCAGTCCATGATTTTCAATGGTGAACCCGTACATTTTTTCGAGTATGCGGACCAATTGTTTCAGTTCCTCTAATGATAGTCTCCCATATAAGCTTCGGTTAATTTTATCTTTTAAGAAGGTTAACTGCTCAAAATATTGCTCAGCTTTCACAGAAATTGTAAGCAGAATTTCCCGTCTATTGTCGGGATTGATTTTTCTTTCGATATACCCCATACTTTCCAATCGATTAAGCTGCTGGCTTACTGCACTTGTGGAAACGCTAAGGCTGTCTGCTACTGCTTTAGTTGAGGCGGCGCCAGCACGAATGCTCTCCAGCAACAGAACTTGCTTGGTAGACAGCTCGTTATCCAGCATAGTTTCAAATTGCTTGGCAGTCAGTAAATTGATCTCATCGCGCAAATGATTAATTTGACTAATATAAATATCCTTCATAAGAAATCCCTCTTAATAATTAAGTTAACTTAACTATAAAGTGTTGTATATTGTTTGTAAAGATCATTTTTATAATAAGTCTTACTGTTGTGAATGATTGCATACATGAATAAAATAAGGGATACAGCGAGTCCGTCGATTAACTATGAGTACAATAGGGGGAAATATAGTGTACAGTCAAAAACCCATTGAGGAATTTTCTAATTTAAATATTTATCGATTATCAACTGCACATATTCCAGAAGTGTATAGCTTAATGCAGGATGTTGTATCTCGATTGCCTAACCCTGATTTGTTTGCCTGGGATGATGAAGAATCATTATATGCGTATCTTGAAGCAGGAGCGGAAATATATGGCGCATGTGACGGAGAAAAGCTTATTGCGTATACGCTGCTATCGTTTCCCGGGCTAAGTGATGATAACTTGGGCAGACAGTTTGAGCCGGCATTATCAAATGAAGATTTGCTGCGGACAGCGGTTTTTGATACAAGTATCGTACATGAATCACATCGGGGAAAAGGACTTCAGCAATATTTTAATAGATTGCGTGAGCGGCGTGCTAAGGAACGGAGAGCAATTTGTTTATATGCTACTGTGCATCCTGACAATACCGTGAGCAGAGGAAATTTGGAGGCAGCAGGATTAGTCCATCAATTTACCCAGCCGATGTATGGCGGGAAGCTGCGTATGTGCTATATGAAGTTTTTGGAGCAATGAGCTGTAAGCTGAACCATTTCTGCATGAAGAAAGGAGCTGCCCTGCACGTATCTAATTACAGACCGATGCAGGCATGCCCCTGTTCTAATTAACTATAAAGTAGATAAACTCAGCAAACACTTAGCTTTAAAAAGCCGTAATAGCCAAATAAGGAAAAAATTTTAGAAATACACTAAAGATTTGTTATGTCCAAAGTTAATCGATAGTCTCTGCAAGTTGAAAATACATTCTATTCGGAAATTAAAAAGAATAAGATTTGGCTTTTAAACTGTGATTATTATCGCAAATACAAAAATGATAACTCGAGCGACACTAATTAAAATAAAGTTTTTCACTGCAAAATGGAAGGTGACCGCTTTTGATGGATTAGCTGTAAATTGACCAATATTGCGATGAACTGGAATAAGCGTTAACAGAGCTAATACAAGCAGATAAGGCGGCACATTCAAGTACAATAAAATAGGCAAATCCAGGTACGATGCATAGTACAGGTACCGGAATAAGTGCAGTGCATTCTTTTTGCCAATATAGTGCGGCAAGGTATAGCGTTTATTCGCTATATCGTCTTCCATATCGCAAATATTGTTTGCCAGCATAATGTTGGCTATACCTAGAATAGTTGGAATCGAAATGAGCAAAATAAGCAGAACTTCACTAATGTTTATATGAAGGCTTATGATGCCGCTATCCAAAAATAAGCTTGCCAATTCCCCCGGATGTCCCGGTATTTCGCCTGGACTATGAATATAAGCAGCCACAAAAGTAATGACAAAGCCCATAAACAGGCCGGAAAAGATTTCACCAAGCGGCATCCGCGAGATAGGTATTGGTCCAAAAGAATAAAGGATACCGACTCCAAACGATAATGCACCCAGTACAAGCACGACCAAAGTTGTTTGAAACACTAACGTAATGCCTGCTGCCACTGAGATTAAAAACATCATAACAATAAGAAGGAATACCAGCCACGGATTCATTTTATATTTGACAATCGCATTGTGCTCCTCGTAGCCATAGCCGCTTTTTTTGGCAGCTTTTACATAGTCGAATAAGTTATTAATAGCTGTTGTTGTCATATCAAAGCATAACAATGATACTAGCATGAGCGCGAATAAATCGGCGCGAAAGGTATCAAATCGAAACCAGGCATAGGCAGATCCAAGCAGGAAAGGGATCATACTGGCAACCTTGGTTGGAAGCTCCACAAGCTTCAAAAATTTCTTCACGGTGTACATTTTCATCATCCTCTCGAGCTAAGTATAAGCGTTTTTAACTCAAATTCTTGTGAGATATATCACAACAAGCATGGGAGAGAAAATGTGATAAAGCGAAGCTGAAGGAAGAGGAAATAAAAGAAAGGAAAATAGGAAAGATAAAAGGAAAGATAAAAGATGGAGGAAAAGAAAATGCAGGATTAGGAGTCATGCAAGGAGAAGGAGAGGCTTGCTTTCAAAAAGGGGCTACTTCAGAAAAACAGATATAAAGGAAAAAATAGTAATAATTCTGTTGATAAAAAATGCAGGGCAAATAAGGCTACTGCGCTAAAGCTTCATTTGTAATTTGAGCAATATCGATCGGTGATTTTGACCCTTCACTCACTAGATCAGGCAGAATATGTTCAAAAAAGTAGTCTACGCAATGCAGCTTAATTTGTTTAATTTTAATAAGAGCACTGCGATACATAACTTGAAATTCTTTCTCCATATTCCCTTTCTGCAATTCTGAAAAAGCCTCATAGATTTGATCCATTTTATCTGCTACTTCAAGAATCAATCCTTCAACAGAATCGTCTTTGCCTTCACGCAGCTGTCTGCGGAATACAGGTTTGAATTGCTCTGGAATGTTTTCTTCAATAAAGTGAGCGATCATGCCCTCCTCGACTTGTTGCAGCATAGCACGCAGTTCTAGCGAGTAGTGTTTGACTGGTGTTTTGATGTCACCGATAAAAATCTCTCCGTAATCGTGACTGCTGGTTATTTCGTAAAGCTTTTTCCAGTCTATGTTCACACCATTTGTTTCTTCGATATCAGCTAATGTTTTGGCATATTGGACCACCTTCCAGGAATGCGCAGAAACGCTATGCTCCTGAAATTTAAATTTCCCTGGGCAGCGAATAATTCGTTCGAGATCAGTTAGTGATTGAAAATAAGTGTGAATACCCACTATTATTCCTCCTTTTATTGGGTTGTAATCTAAGCGCATTTGGATAAAGCAAGAAGCATCAGCATGTTCAATCTGTCAAAGCTATAACTATCAAGTTGTTGGAGTTGTAACTATATTGTAAGGAATGTATGTTAACAGATGATTAATAATTGCAGGCAACTTTGACCATTATGTAAGCGGAGAGTAAATTCCAATGTAAAAGAGGGGATTCCTTTAAAATACAGAATTACAACATAAAAGAACATGGACAACTTTCATCGTTTATTGAAAGCGCTTTTTATAGAAAAAGGGGGAGAATAAAAGTTGTGTGAGACAAACAAGACAAACATGCCTGCGGAATGGAAAATGATGAATGCATTGCGTAATCAAACATTGGAGCTAGTAAATGGAACAGCTGCGGAAATAATCGACTTAGTACCGAACGGATTTGCATACAGCATTCGTTGGTATGTGGGGTACATATTGGCCGTATGGGATCAGGCGATCATTCAGCGCATGGGGCAGCCATCCTGTTTGCCAGAATCATTTGCGACATATTTTTGCCAAAACCAAATCCAAAGCTTAGCTCCAGCAATTAGCCTTAATCCAATATTAAAAATTCCATTGAGCAGAAATAAGGAAACGAGCAGTGAAGCAGTGAGCGAATTGGCGAAATGGCCTCCCACCTCACAATTAATAGCCTACTTACATAGGCAACTTACAGATATTCAACAGCATACAGAGGGAAAACTGGGGGTAAACCTCGTACATCCCTATATGAGAATAAAAAAGCTAAGGCGCATGTTCGGTGTTTGTCATCAGGAGGAAAGAATGGCACTTGATGCGATGTTCCGTATTCGACTGCATTATGAAAAGGCACATCCGTGGCAACTGGATTGCGCAGTTGGAGATATTGAAATGTAAGGCGATAATCTGCCTACAAAGGCGGACGCTAGCGCTTCTACTGTTCGACAGCATAATGGCAACCGTTACAGCAAGACAGAAGGGATTTCTCGTAAGAATGGCGCATCACTAAGCTCCATTTTTCAAGAAATCCCTGCTAATTGTCTGCCTACCAGGCATCCACTAGTAAAATTGTTCAATTACACGCAAAGGTTCAAAGTAGATCGTATACTTTTCATCCACACGCACGTATAATCCATACTTCTCAGTATATCGGTCAATCGCTTCTTGCAAAAAATGCTCAGTAACGCCCAAATATTCCGCCAAATCATACCGTCCGGAAATCCGAGCTTTATGGGCATTAATAATCTTGTCCAACGGAATCATGCAATAATAAGCCCATTGCCTGGCGGTCCGTTCCTGCTTGCGGTTGCGTATGTCTGACTGATCGAGGATGTTACCGCTGCTAGTGTGATAGTGACCAAGCTCTTCAGCAAGAACACAAGCCTTCTCAACCTCAGTTGGAATTTGCTTGTTGATCCAAATGACCTTGTCGCTGTACAATCCTTTGGTTGCGGGCGGCATCGCCATCTCGTAAATATGAATATTCAGCTTGGCAGCCTCGTCCCGCATACGCTCATATGACAAATAACATCACTCCTGCCGGGTCAGGCTTCTTCTGCAGAGTCGCTTCTTCTTTGCGACCGTACAAACTGCTTGAACCTTTCGATAGTTTCTAATTCTTCTTCTGTCCAATCCTCGCCATCATGATGAGCGGCAATTGTATCAGGCTCCTGTTCAGTCAGCCCAGTCATATAGTCAAGCGAAACGTTAAAAAACAGTGCCAACTGCTTAACGTTCTCCAGCCGCGGCTCGCCCAGACCGTTCTCCCATTTTGAAATCATACCTTTATTAATAGAGGAGCCGTGCCGTTGATTGATTTTATCAGCCAGTTCATCCAGCGACAGGCCTTGACCTGTGCGCAGCTCCTTAATTACTTTTCCAATCGTGTACATATGCCATTCTCCTTCATGCAAAGAGATAAGTTTATCGTAAAACAAAAGTTTCTTAAAAGCAACTATTATTGAAGAAACACAGTTTTTGTTATTGACTTTGAAACTGTAAAAATTTATACTTTAATTAGTTTCTAAAACGAAACAAAACAAAAAATAAAATGTTCCCTATACAGTCACATACAGAAGAAGGAACAAGAATTTTGCCATTTGCTTTTTATGATTATACAGAGACTAGTGATAGTCCCCTATAAAAAAGGAGGAGCTATAATGAATGAACAAACTGCAATGTTAAGCGGCATTACTGCTTATAAGGATCTTTGTGCAGAAATTGATATTTTGCGGCTGCGTGCTGAAGATCAGGAGGTAAGTTTAAAGTATGCGCGGCGAAAAATGGACAACAATGGTCTTCCCTGGTCAAACGGCAAGCCGGTTATTGTTTCACTGGACAAGGCTTTGGAAGAATACGATGAGGTGCTGGTCGCATTGCAGCAAACGCTGGATGTGCTTGAAAGCAAAGAGGATGTTAAGGAACAGATGGAAGAAGCGATCCAATCGATAGAAGGGGTTGAGATGGCAGTTGCCTACTATCGGGATGCGCTGGGCATGCCGCTTCGAGAGATTGCGGACAGGCTCGGTTACAGTGAAGTGCATATTAAGAGAATTAGCGCTAAGCTGAACCGTCATAAATAATGGTTTCATAAATGATACTTTCCCGATACCCCACACCTTGAAAAATCGTGTTATTCTAATATCATAGCAAAATAACCTTTTGACAGCAGCTTGATAACAAAGGCTGGCGCATAAGCCCAATCATATAGGACAACCCATTAAAGCCGTCTCGACTAGAGACGGTTTTCTTGTTGTGTCTTAAAGAAGCTGTCAAAGAGGATGCTTGCCCTGCCGCAAGGCGTATAACGGGCGCTTCGTTGCTTTTCGCTGCAAGCATGAAGCAATTACCCGGTTAATGTTCTGCTGCCGGATGCAAGGAGGCGATATGATTTTCGAAAGAGCAATTGGAAGGAGGGGATGGGCAATTGCAATTGACCATCTATGACATGCAGCAAGCTGTAGAACATGCACTTAGACAGACCTTTCCGCAAATTCCTGTTACAGATGAGCAAAGCGGAGACGGATCGCAGCTTATTGTCCAAATGCTGGAGACCAGGCATGAGCAAGAAATGGGGCGAAGATATCGTCGAACGGTTCCCTTTTTGATTCGATTGGTGCAAGAAGAGAAGGATACCGCTGGCAGTTATCAAATAGCGGAGCAACTTGTTCTGTTATTGCAGCAAATTGAGCTGGCAGGCTTTCCGTGCAGGGGACAGGCGATCAGCTTTGAGTTGAAAGATAATGTGCTGCATTTCAAAGTAACCTACAGCTTGTTATTGTGGCAGGCGGCACCGGCTGAGACCGGTATGAACAAGCTTGAACAGAAAGGAACGATTAGCAATGGCTAAGCAAGAAGAAAAATTGAGGGAAAAGCCGGATTTGAAGCAGAATCGGTTTACCAAAGAACAGCTGCTGGCGTCCAAGCGTTGGAGCGGTATTGAAAGAGATTTGATTCAAGCTTTGCTGGCAAATCATATGCACTATTCAGAGGCTGAGGTATCCAATCGGATGCAGCAGTACTATAAAAAAGGAGTGAAGTAGGATGGCAGGAGGAAATTGGAGCGTACAAAACAAGGTGAGACCGGGTGCTTATATTCAGTTTAAAGCGCGCCGCAATACGGCGGGTGGAGCAGGTGAGCGAGGCGTGGTTGCTTTTACCGCACCGCTGCCTTGGGGGAACCCGTCAACAGTAATTGAAATTGATACGGAAACATTTTACGAAACATCACTGGAGAAGCTGGGCTTTAAAGCCGGGGATGCACGCATTCGTCATATTGCAGCAGCAGCCTCTCATGTAAATAAGCTGCTTCTATACCGTCTGGGCGGCAGTGGCGCAGAAAAAGCAAAAGTAACAGAGGGCAATGTAACGGCAACTGCCAAATGGGGCGGAACGCGCGGTAATGATTTGCAAATTGCTGCACAAGTCAATATCGATGACCAAACTCGCTATGATGTATCTGTGCTGCTCGACGGAGAGCAAGTAGACGTACAAACGGTTGTTGTTGCTGAGGAGCTGAAGTCTAATTCATTTGTGGAGTTTTCCGGAACAGGCGAGCTTGCTGCGATTGCAGGCGCATCGCTTACAGGCGGCAGCGACGGTACAGCAAGCGGCACAGACTTTACGGCAGCTCTGGAAGCATTCGCAAGCTATGACTTTGATGTGCTGGGTGTACCGCTTGAGGATGAAACGAGCAAGCAACTAACGGCGGCTTATGTGAAGCGTATGCGTGAAAACGAAGGCAAAAAGCTAGTCGCAACAGTTGTAAATTATCCGCAGGCTAACAGCGAGGGCGTAATCAGCTTACGCAATAGCATTATTACATCGGATGGGCTAGTTGTGCCTGCTGAGTTCTTGCTATGGGAAGTTGCAGCTATGCAAGCGGGAGCGGCTGTTAACCAGTCACTTACTTATGCCGAAATTCCGAATGGAGTCGACGCACATCCACGTTTGACCAATGCACAAACTATCGAAGCTTTGAAAAACGGCGAGCTAGTGATTACAGCTTTGAACGGCAAAGCTATTATTGAGCAAGATATTAACACATTGACGTCCTTTGATGAGGACAAGAGCAAAGCATTTGGCAAAAACCGTGTGATCCGCACACTGGATGCTGTTCATAATGATGTTAAACGAATTTTTGATCGTTTTTACATTGGAAAAGTAAGCAATAATGCGGATGGGCGCGCCTTGCTTGAAGCAGAGGTTGTGAAATATTTGCAATCACTTGAAGCGATCGGTGCGATTGAGGATTTTGACAGCAAGGGCGATATTTCCATTCTTCCGGGCACGGATAAGGATGCCGTTGTGGTGAATCTTTCTATTAAACCGACAGACAGTATTGAAAAAATCTATATGACCGTGGAGGTGCTGTAAGATGACATTATTCCGTGAAACAGATGCAATCAGCGGCAAACAGGCGAAAGCGTTTATTAGCATTGATGGAGTATCCGAGGAGCTGTTCTATGCAAAAGCATTGGAGGCAACTATCGAAAAGAACAAGGTTGATGTACCCGTGCTTGGCAAAATCAATACAGCGCAGCGAGCAGCAGGCTGGACGGGCAGCGGTACGTTGACCGTTTACTATGTAACGTCGAAATTCCGTGAATTGATGAGTGAATATATGAAAACGGGCAAAGACTTCTGGTTTGACCTGATCATCTCCAATGAACAGCCGGGCAGCACAGCTGGCATGCAGCGTGTTTGCTTGAAAAATTGTAACCTGGATAGCGTAATTGCAGCCCGCTTTGACGTTGCCAGCGACGATATGCTAGAAGAGGAAATGCCGTTTACCTTTACAGATTATGAGGTAATGGACAGCTTCAACCCGCTTGCAGGTATTTAATTGGACTAGCTCCATATCGATGATTCTATTTTTTGAAAAATGGTTAATCCTGTATCAGTCATGCAGCAAAAGCTTAATGGCCTAATGTTCACCTATTACTCCCGTGATCGAATGTCGATTGCGGGAGAACTTTTTATAACGAAGAAAAACCTAATCACTAAGAAACCTAATCACAAAAAACTAATTACAAGGAATAACGGGAGGAATTTAAATGAGTTTACAGGCATTTTTTGCAAATAATGTTCAAGCGGAATTGACGGAGGAAGTTGTTATCTCGGAGCGTTTTAAGGATGCGGATGGTCAGCCAATTAAGTGGAAGCTCAAGACATTGACCGAAAGCGAGAATGAATTGATCCGCAAAGCATCGACTCGTGTTGTAAAAGGAAAAAACGGCATGCGCTCGCAAGAAACGATGCAAGAGGAATATGTAGGCCGTCTGGCGGTTGCCAGCGTTGTATATCCTGATCTGCGCAATACGGAGCTGCAACAATCCTATGGCGTGATGGGTGCGGATACGTTGTTGAAAAAAATGCTGTTTCCGGGTGAGTTTGCTACCCTCTTGGCAAAAGTGCAAGAAATGAACGGCTTTGACCGTGATATGGAAGAGCTAGTTGATGAAGTAAAAAACTAATTAAAGAGGGCGATGCCGAGGCGAACTATGCCTACTATGCCCTCAATGAATTTCAAATGATGCCATGGGAATTTGCGGAGCTAAGCGCCCCGCACAAGGCGGCGCTGATTGCCTGTATTCAAGTGCGAGTAGAAGCAGAGCGCAGGGCGCAGTCCAAAATGCGCAGCAAGCGTTAAGCACTATTATCTAATAATCAACAGCAAAGAAAGGAGGAGCGTTATGCAAACAGTATCATCCTCTTTGAAGATGTTTGATAAATTTGTAAAAGCCATCAATCGTGATTTGGCGAAATTTAATAATATGAATTTAAAGATAAAAGTTACTGCAAAGCTTGATACAACAAAGGTTTTAACTGATGCCACTCAACTACGTAAGAAGTTGCAGGATAGTCTGAAAACGATTGAAGTATCAGCTAGAGTGGTTACAAGTTCTGCGACTAATCCAATAGCTATCCAAGCACCTGATGCTACTGAGTTTACACGAATCATTGATATAACTGAGGGATTAGCAGAGAAATTAGAGAAAACAAATGAACTTTTGGACAAGCCGAAAAAGAGCGTATCTGGGTGGATGAAGGCGTATGAGGGTGTTAAGAAAGGAGCAGAAGTATATTTTAATGTACTAAATAAAGGCTACCAAAAACTAATGGCAAGTTCGATGATGAGCAAAATGATCGGAATGGCGAAAACAGAGCTGTCATACTTACAAGGTTTTATAGAGACAATAGCCAATAGTCTATCGAA
This sequence comes from Paenibacillus nanensis, assembly GCA_040396195.1. Classification (GTDB taxonomy): domain Bacteria; phylum Bacillota; class Bacilli; order Paenibacillales; family Paenibacillaceae; genus Pristimantibacillus; species Pristimantibacillus nanensis_A. The sequence goes on along the minus strand of JBEBPB010000007.1, from coordinate 20,016 downwards.
ATTAAAGGTTGTCCAAATGATCGGCACTGTATTTACTAAAATGAGTCAATTGGCAAAAGACGGCTTAAATCAAATATCTAATGGCATTACAAAAGTAGTAGCTAAACTGATGCAAATTCCCAAAGTAGCTAAAACTATTGAAGTTGTTGGAAAGATATTTGGTGGCGTATTCAAAGGTCTGAGCAACATAGGGGAAATCAAAAATATTTTTCCTAAAATGGAGGATCTCAGAAAGATGGGTTCCTCATTTACGAAACTTGCTCCTGTTAAAAGCTTCCCAAAAGAAGTTTTCAAGCATGGGTTAGAACAGCAGAAAATGGAAGATATTTTCACTGCCAAAACAGGTAGTGCTGAAAGTGGTCGAGGGATTGTACAGCGGCTAAGTCGAGAAGCAGCTGCAAGTGGTGTGGATCCACAACAAGCTTTGAAGGGAGCACTGTCCTTTTTTAATCATACCAAAAGCTCGGATAAGTTAAGTAAACTTAACCAGCTAACTGCAAGAATGTCGGGATTATCGCCTGATGAGAAGGGCTTTGATACGGCTGCCTCAGCTATAAATGATGCCTTATCCGGTGATACAGCCGCTTTAGCAAAACAGTTTCAAATGAAGCCTGAGGCTTTAAAAGCAATGGGCTTTGGAGAAGCGGGGAAGCCTGCGGATTTGGACAGCTTTATGCAGGCGATGGACGCGCTTCTAGTGAAACAGGGCATGAGTGAGGAAGCGTTTAGAAATATGCTGCAAAGCCCTGCAAAACAGCTGGATATTGTGCAAGAGAATATGAGAAATGCATACGCCAATATCGGGCAATCTGCACTTGCTGCACTACAGCCTGTTATGGTCATGTTCAACGAAGCTTTTGAGAGTGGTCAGCTAGATTTCTTTTTCGATATATTAACGAATGGGTTTACTCTGATTGGCGAGATAGCGACAAGTATTGGACAGCTGATTTTTGAAAACTTGGACATTGTAAAAAATATATTGATTGCATTGGGCATTGTTGCCTTAATTGTAGCAGCTGACTTTCTGCTTGGCTGGATTGTAGCTGCATTTCCATTAATATTAATTGTTGGAATTATGGTAGCTATTATGGCGGTACTCAATCAATTAGGGGTTACTACCGATGTCATTGTTGGTTTTGTATTTGGGTTATTTATGGGATTATTTGCCATGTTGTGGAATGGAGTCGCATTTATTTGGGACTTTATTGTTGATTTTGCTGAGTTTTTTGCCAATGTATTTAGGGATCCAATTTATAATGTCAAAATGATGTTTTACTCTCTGGTACAGGTTTTTGGAGGTTTTTTGGTAAGTATGCTCAAAGGTGCAGAAAAGTTTGCACAGAGTTTCTGGGATATTATGTCATCATCCATTAATTGGGTTATAGATCGTATAAATTCAGTCAGCAGCTGGTTGGGTATTAATTTAGGTGAGATTAACACCTTTCAAGCTCCAAATGTCTACTCTTTTAGTAGTAAAGTACAAGGAATACTAGATAATATGGAAGTTCCGCAAAGCAAAAATGGTCAGTTCGATTTTGACAAGGCAAAAATGGGACAAAAAGATGTATCTGCTATGATTGATCAAGGATTTAATGCTGGCAAGAATTTATTTTCTGATGGTGGCGGGGATAAAAACAAGGGAGGATTCATCTCTCAAACGTTAATGTCTCAGAATCTAGCAGGTGGATTAGAAGGTGGAAAAACATTAGAAGGATCTGCAAGTAATAGCACAGCCAACAACTTTACAAACACACCCAAGCAAATCGATAAGATTGGCAAGGTGGATGAGGTAGGCAAAATTAATGATAAGGTCGATATTAGCTCCGAAGATTTGAAGACGATGCGTGAATTGGCGGAAATGAAGCAAATCCAAAACTTTGTAACCTTTACGCCATCACTGAGCTTTGGCGATACGCATGTAAGAAATCCAGCGGATATGGAAACGATTATTGCCCGCATTACGGATACATTAAATCAGGATATTGCTTCGACTGCCAATATGATCTTAACGTAAAAGGGGAGAGGATAAAAGTGAGAGCATATCGTGTTGAGCTTAGTTTTAATAACAGAGAAGCTTGGATCGTATTGCCTGTAAATCCCGAATCGATTGAGATCAGTGAATCCAGTGAAGGAAAAACTTATGACGTAATGGGGCTAGGGCAAATTAATGTCATTAAGGATCGCAGTCTTACAGAGTACAGTTTCTCCAGTATTTTTCCGGCAAGAATGGAAGGGTATCATTCTAATACACAGTCAGCTGTTGAAGCTGATCAATCAGAGAAATTTTATCACCCTGTTTACTATATTAAACTACTAGAAAAGTGGATGGCGACCAAGAGGCCGATCCGCTTTATTTTTATATCGGATACGTATGAGATCAATACCGCAGTCAGTATCGAGTCTTTCCAATGGAAGGAAGCGGGCGGAGGCGGTGGAGACATAACGTATTCCATCAAACTGAAAAAATATGTTTTCTATGCAGCCAAACGGATTGCAACAGAAAGCACGTCAGGCAACACAAAAGAGCAAACGATTAAGAAGAGTACCGCAAAGAAGGAAGCGGTAAAGGATCGACCGAACGAAAAAATTCAGCCGCGAACCTACAAGCTTGTAGCTGGCGACACCTTATGGCAAGTAGCGAAAAAGCAGCTCGGCAACGGAAACAGATGGACTGAAATACAGAAGCTTAACAATATTAAGGACTCAGAAATTACACGGCTTGCCGTTGGAAGGGTGTTGAAGCTTCCATGAGCAAGCCGTCCTTGACACAAATTAAAATAAACAATCGCACTGGGGAAGAATGGGATGTTAGCGAGATTGTGACGGATATTTCGCTGACCAGCTCCAGAATTGGAGCGGCAGGCAAGCTGACCTTTACTTTAATTAAAGGCGCCTTGTATCAGTCCAAACAATTTGCTATTCGCAATGGCGATTTTGTACGAGTAAAAAAAGATGGGCTGGAAGTGTTTTACGGATACATCTTTATTATAGATGGCGGTCGTGATGAAGAGATCAAAATTACCGCATATGACCAAATCAGATATTTGATGAATACAGAAACGTATGTATTTTCCAATATTACCGCAACAGAGGTGCTGAAACGAATTGCTAAGGATTTTAATTTAAAGCTGGGTCCTGTTGCTGATACCACTTATAAAATAGCGACAATGTCGGAGGATGGACAAAAGCTGCTCGATATTATATGCAAGGCTATTACGATCACTTTTGCGAACACAGGCAAGGATTACTGTTTATATGATCGTGCTGGAGAGCTTTGTCTCGTTGCTTCGGATGATTTCGAGCTTGATCTGGTGCTGGGGGATGGCAGTCTTGTGTATGATTTTTCTGTCCAGCAATCGATTGATTCCGATACCTACAACAAAATTAAGCTGTATAAGGACAATAAGGAAACTCTGAAAAGAGAAGTCTATGTGGCACAGGACAGCGTGAATATTAAGCAATGGGGCATGCTTATGCTTTATCAGAGCGTAGATGAAAAAATGAATAAGGGACAGATCGACGAGCTTTTGGAAAAGCTTGCTTTTATGAAAAATCGGGAAACGAAAAGCTTGTCTATTGAAGCGCTGGGCGATATACGAGTACGTGCCGGGATGCGGGTGCAAGTATCGCTGGAGTCTTATGGCGTGAACCAGAGCCTGCTAATTGATCAATGCACTCACAAAATAGACGGCGCTGATCATACGATGTCTCTTGATCTGAGGGTGGTGTAACAGATATGGCAAGTTTATTGTCGGCGGTAAAAGAGGCGGCAATGGCCGCCGTGCATGCCAGCAATCCGATGATTGCTTTATATGGAGAAGTAACGGGCACAAATCCGCTTGAAGTAACCGCCGATCAACGGCTGAAACTGACAGCGGATTTTCTTATTGTACCGGAATTGCTGACCCATAAGGAGATTGAGCTGCCTTCCCCTTACAATAGCAAAATTGTATTGCGTCAGGGACTGAAAGCAGGCGATAAAGTCATCTTGCTTCGCACGCAGGGCGGTCAGCAATATATTATAGCAGATCGGGTGGTGGGAAGATGATACCTGAATTTGATCTGGCACAATTGGAGCGGGAGGAAGAGCAGCCCAACTCGCGAACCTGGAAACTGGATATGCAGACGGGGCGGGTAACCGGCATGATTGATGAGCTGGAAGCGATGAAGCAGGCGGTATTTAAAATATTGCAGACGGATCGTTTTTGGCATGAAATTTACAGCTTCAATTATGGACATGAGCTGCAGCTAGTAATCGGCACGCATCCGCATATTGCCGAAAGTGAGGCAAAGCGGATTATATCCGAAGCATTGCTGCAGGATGAGCGTATCCGGGAGGTAAACGATTTTCACACTGTTATTCGCGGCGATGAACTGACAGTCGCATTTACAGTCGAAACGGACTACGGAAATATAAATATGGAGGTGAGGCGCGATGTATGAGCTGCAAACCTTTGATGCTATTTTGACAAGAATGCTGGAAAGAGTCCCAGGCTTAGTAGATAAACGTGAAGGTTCGGTTATTTACGACGCTTGTGCTCCGGCAGCAGCTGAGTTGGCGCAAATGTATATTGAGCTAGATATTCAAAACAATTTATCCTTTGCGGACACAGCGAGCGGTGAATATCTGAGCCGCAAAACAGCTGAATTTGGCGTCAATCGAGCCAAAGCTGTAGTAGCTGAAAGACGCGGCTTATTCTTCAATCAGGATCAGGCACCGATGGATATTCCGCTGGGCAGCAGATTTTCGATTGAAGATCTGACCTATTCAGCAAAAGAAAAGCTTGCTGCCGGCGAATATCGGATGTTCTGCGAATCGCCTGGCAAGCAAGGCAATCGTTGGTTCGGAGCCTTGCTGCCGATAGACAACATCCCGCAATTAGGGCGTGCTGAGTTGGCGGAGGTGCTAATTGCCGGCGATGATGAGGAAAGTGATGAGAGTCTGCGCGAGCGTTTCTATGAAACGGTCAATGAGCCTTCCTTTGGCGGCAATATCGCTGATTACAAAAAGAAACTGAATGCTGTAGACGGTGTAGGTGCAGTAAAAGTATATCCTGCCTGGAATGGAGGCGGTACAGTGCGCTGTGCCATTATCGGCTCCAATTGGGAGCAGCCCTCTTCGACTTTAGTTAACGAGGTGCAGCAATTTATTGATCCGGTTGAGGAAAGCGGACAAGGACTAGGCCAAGCCCCGATTGGACATCAAGTGACGGTGGAAGGCGTTGAGAGTGTACAGGTTCACCTCACAGCTGATTTAACCTTAGCAGATGGTTTTACCATTGGAATGGTTAAGGGAGAAGTGGAAGCAGCAGTCGCTGCCTATCTTTTGGAGCTTCGCAAGGACTGGGCAAATCAACAGCAACTGGTAGTAAGAACAGCACAAATAGATGCCCGTATTCTTACAGTCGCTGGAGTTGAGGATATATCAGGCACTTCCATTAATGGAGCAGCAAGCAATATGCAGCTTGAGCAGGACCAAATTCCTGTACTAGGGACGGTGGAGCTAAATGAGTGAAAAACTGATGCGCTACTGGCCCGAATATTATAAAACAATTATCGATTTTGTTTACATGGATGAGACGCAATCTGTTGAGCTGGAGCAGCTGCAAAAAGCTGCTCAGCAGCAATTTGCTGACCAGTTTATTGTAACATCAGGGTTGCAAGCCGTTCAACGGCGTGAGAAAATGCTCGGCATTCAAGCAGACCCAGCTATCGAGTCGCTTGACTTCCGCCGCCGTCGCATCCTGAACCGCTACCAGACCAAGCCGCCTTTTACAGTACGGTATTTGCAGCAGTTGTTGGATAGGCTTGTTGGCCCAGGAATGACCATTGCGTCAGTGGATGTAGACAAGTTTTTGCTTACGATTACGGCAAATATAGACAATGCATCCGTGTTTAAAGAGGTACTGCATACCATTGAAACCATTAAGCCTGCCAATCTAGTCTATCAGCAGAACACCGCAATAGAAGGGGCTATCAAGCTGGAAGAGAAAATCAGTATTCGGGAATTCCAATGGAATTATAAATTAAATGGGACATGGAGCTTAGGAGAAGAACCGTTTGTCACATTAGGTTCAGAGGTGATGGTGAAATGATTGCTACAAGTCTTTTAAACGAGTTAGCTGTCTATGTAGACAGCAGGGTTGAAAAAGTAATACTAAACGGGACGTATACGATTACTAACTTTGAAGTGAAATCTGTAACCGATAATGTGCTGGTGCTTAATTATATTGTACCGGTAGCAGAGGTTAGCTTGATTACGCTCGTTGAGCTAAAAGATGCTGACGATAACGTCCTGTCTAGTAATGCAGTAAATGTACCGATTACTGCCGACCATATGATGCTGCAGATGATTACAGTAAAGGAGGCGATTTAGAATGGCAAAGACAGACTGGTCCTTGTATGACATTGTAAAGCCGGAGGATATGAATCAACTTGGTGCAGAAATTAATGCACTTACAGGTCACGTGGACGATTATACAAAGCACTCTGTCATGGTAGAGGCTGTTGTGGACGATGATGCACTAAAAGTCAGCGTACCCGGATTCCTACCTAATGTGGTGGATGGAGCGAAGCTGATAGTAGTAATGGCTGAAGACCCGACAGGTATAAGTAAACTCCGAATAAACGATGAAACTAAATTATATAACATTGTAAATCCAGATGGATCACCTGCAGCGGCGTTGAAGCTTAACGGTTTCTACTACATGATTTACAATCCTATTGCATCTGCCTTTACCATACTGGGTGACAGTGGTAGCGGCGGAATTACTTATGGAACAACGCAGCCTACATCGGGGCTATGGCTGAAGAAAATATAAGGAGATGATATCTTGCAAAAGATTGAAATTCGCTCACCAGACGCTGATAACTATGGAGAGGTTTTAGCTCCTGTTACAGAAGCAGGCGCTGTTAAATACTCAAAAAATGGCACAGAAACATCGATTCACAATGTTTTGAATAAGCACATTGATGACTATGCAGTCAATACTGCGCATACTTATTTTGGTACTGCTGGCGGAACAAATACTAAAGTCATGTCTTTTATGTCTAATACTGATATTTCTCCAATTGGCGGAGGCGGTGAGGGAAATTATAAGAGTGGCTTGCGTATTTGTTTTATCAACTCTAGCACTAGCACTACAAATCCCAATGGCTTCGTGACATTTGAATTTAGAGATAATGGTGCAAAACCAATTATAAAGGCAGACGGTACACAAGCTAAAAATTCTGATTTTAAAGAGCAACATGTTTATACAATTGTTTATAATCAAGCGGCACAAGGCGGCACAGGGGCTTTTTTCTTACAGGGTGAAGGGGGGGAATATGGAACGGCGATCGCCAACGATGTTGTAGCAGGAAAAACAATAGGTACAGATAACGGTATCGTGACAGGCACAATGCCCAACCGCACAGGACAAGTTACAGGGCAGTCTATCAGCCGTAGCGGCACAACATTGCGTATAAGACCGCAACAAGGGCATTATCCAGCAGATGCTGCTAATAGTGTGCAGTGGTCTGATCCGAATTGGGTTGCGGCTAATGTACGTAATGGGGTAAGTGTGTTTGGTTTGACTGGAACACTCGCGAATGAAATTAAAGCAGGCAATAACTATCATCAGGTAAATATACCGTATACAGGACGTTATACAATTAATAAAACACCTACTAAATTAGGTGATAGATTTACCGTTACGGTTTCTGGATCGGTACAAATTAGATTTGAGGTGGCAACCAATGATGGAAACATTGGGTATGCTAGAATTTACAAAAATGGAACACCTGTAGGGACTCAGAGAACTGCTTCCGGGGGAGTAATACAGACGTTCGTTGAAGATTTCTATTGCGAAAGTGATGATTATTTTGAATTATACTGTTGGTGCAATAATGCCCAGTCGATATTTACAGAACGAATAGTTATACAGACGATAACCCCTCCATTTGTTCTTGTTACCTAAGGGGGCTAGTAATTATGATATATAAATATGAATATAGTAGCGATCAACAAAGATTATTTTATCGAAGAAAAAAACCTATTCAGAGGAAATTTCCTTGTATTTTCGGATGAGCCACCTGAACCACCTACAAAACAGACGGCTAGCTGATGTAGAGTTAGCACTGGCCGATCTATTTACAGGAGGGATTTAATTATGGCTAAACCAATGTATCAAATCCGTATTATTGCAAATGCTTGTATCACTCGTTACGACAGTGGTGAGAAAGATATAAACCAAGTCGTAGACAGCTATAACATGGCTTAAAATGATCGTAGCCTTGTAATGGCTGAAATTGTTACCAAACGAACAGATATTGTTCTGACAGAAGGCTTCGCATAGCGCGGGGCTTATTTTTTAATATTCTAAGGAACTGATAAAGTGAAGAGATTTAATATATTTGTTAAGTCAGGGGTAGCTATTGCCACTGGCTTATTTTCTATTTTGACCGAAAACTTCGGTATACCATTCGCCGTGCTAACTGTACTAATTATACTGGATTTTGTATCAGGATTCCCTGCAACAATTTACTCGAAAGAGAGACTTGGAAGCCACAGAGGCGGGCGATGGCTAGTAAAAAAAGTCGCACACGATACTACTTGTGGGGGGAAGTGGCGTTAGTTGAGATAAATACGCCTAATACATGGATTCTAGTTGACGGTTTTGCAGGATATTAAAATCGAACCGGTAAGTCTAGTGGAGAACGGCGCCGAATAAGTATCCCGCCCGAAGCACGGATAAATTTGTTAATGTCATGGAAGGAAAAGCAGGTGATAAAGCTGAGTAAATACACCTATCTCCAAAACCACATCCCAAAATCAACACCATGCAACCGCCGTCCAGGTCATGCAATGAACGCTACAACAATTACAATCCACAATACAGGCAATCCAAGCTCAACCGCTGCAAATGAGCGTGCCTGGCTGTCTAACCCTAGTAACAACCGCACAGCATCCTATCATATTGTGATTGACGAGCGGGAAGCCATCGAGTGCTTGCCGCTGAATGAGTCAGCTTGGCATGCTGGAGATGGTAGCGGCGTTAATAGCGGTAACCGTACATCAATCGGTATTGAAATTTGCGAGTCAGGCAACTATGCTCAAACGTTAAGTAATGCTATAGAACTGGTCGCATCAATTCTGAAAGAACGTGGTTGGGGCGTAGATCGACTTCGCAGACACTTTGATTGGTCAGGCAAGATTTGCCCAAGATTAATGTATGATGGCGGTAAGTGGACTGGTTGGGATGAATTTAAAAAGAGAGTGGTAGCAACGCTAGAAGCAAAACTAGAAGGGAACACGTCAACGATGGCGGTTGAACGCAAAGAAATGGAAGATCTGAAGAAGCAGCTGTGCGAGCAAAATGCAATAATTGATGCACAAGCAAAAGTAATCACAGCTGCTACAGATCAGATAGAAGCTCCAGCATGGTTTATGCAAGAGTTTGGCAGCAACGATCTGGGCGGCTTGCTATTAGAGCCAACTATGACCAAAGAAGGTTGGAGAGTCATAGCAATTGCGTTACGCGCGCAGGGTTTTGGAAGCGGACGTGATAAAGTTGTGTATATTAAATAAGATAATGCCCGCTGACCTTAGTATGCTCCCATCATAATAGACAGTAGAGAAAACAAAAACATCTACTTCTACAATGATGGGAGTTTTTCTTAATAGGAATGAGCTTGCCGAAGCTTACCGACGAGTTTTCCGAACAGGGAAAAAATTAATCCTACTAGAGTTTCATCAAGCACTCACTCACCATCTATCCAACAAGCCCCTCAACGCCCAACACAACAAACAATCAAGACCCCCCAAGAAAACCCACACAAAATGTAATCAGCATTACTGAAATGCTTATAGTTTTAATTTAATATAGGTGAAATTACGATATAATTTAAATTATTATCTAGTGTCATTTCAATTTCAGGAATCAGACTAAAAAGTGAAGCGCACTATAAAGCTGATTTCCTTAATTTAATTAACTTAATTAAGCAATTCAGCATAATTAATTCTCTTGGGAGGGGTCTTGATGAAACTAAATCATTTAGGAAAAAAAGTTCGCAAGTTGATTAGTTTATCACTGGCTTTTTTGTTGATTATTTCTTTTTTTGAACTGGAATTAAAAGCTCAACCCGAAGCTGCATCATCTTGGACAACGGTAAACCCTGGTTTTGGCAGTACTTCGTATGCTAATACGATTGCTTATGGCGATGGAAACTGGCTATTGTTTGCACAAGGAGAGGGGTTCGGAAAGTCAGCAGATGGCACTGCATTTGTACAACATGCTAGTAAAGAGAATTTTCCATGTTTAGTGAATGATGCGATGCACATAGGAACGCAGTGGATTGCCGCATGTCACAATGGGAATATCTACACTTTAGAAGACGGGCTTGATCTGCTTGATGCAGAGCAATGGATTAAGAGGAATACTGGCAGATCTAACAGGCTTGTCTCAATTGCTACCGATGGTACGACGATCGTTGTTGTTGGGAGTTCCGGTGGCACTATATTGACCTCTACCAATGGTCATACTTGGGATGACCATTCACTTAACAATGTGATAGGGTTTAATGCGGTTACGTATGGTCAGGGAAAGTTTGTTGCTGTAGGTAAGGCTACAGACAACAGTGATGTCATCTATGCTTCCTTAGATGGTATTACGTGGGGCAGGATCACGAGCGCAACACCAAGCAGACTGTTGTACGGGATTAATTACGGTGGAGGAAAGTTTGTCGCAGTTGGTTCATCAGGTTATATCTATGTATCGGATAACGGTGTTACATGGAATCAGAAGACAGCTCCAGCAGGAGCGGAGACATTGAATTTTAATAAAGTATCTTACGCTGCCAATCAGTTTTTTATTGGGGGCACAAATCAATCAATTTTAACTTCCCAAGATGGCTCTGCTTTTACTATTGAAAATATAGGAAGCAGTGGAAGCTCAATATATTCAATTATGGCTGCTAATGGAAGAGCGATTGCAGCAGGCTCCTCTGGTCTCCTCCTAACGAGAGACTTGACCCCTCCGCTCAGTTCAGAAGCTTCGTTGGACAGCTTATTGATGTCGCCGACGGTTGATGTGACGCGCGATCCGGTAACAAACAGCTTTACGGTTAAGGTTCCGTATGGAACAACATCTGTGACTGTGACCCCGACTTTGAAGGATAAAAAGGCGACAATGACCGTGAATGGAACGCAAAAAAATAGCGGCCAGTCGACTACAGTCACACTGGATGCGGATGGTTCGACAGAGATTATCGTTGTAGTAACTGCAGAAGATGGTGTAACGACTAAAACGTATTCTGTTAAAGTAATTGCATCAAATAATGGAAATTTAAGTTCATTAATTATTAACGGTACACCTGTATCCGGATTTCAAAAAACGAAGTATGACTATAATGTAGAAGTGCCCTACGGTACGAATAATATTGATGTCAGCTGGTCTTTAGATGAGCCAAGTACACAGATATTGGCAGCTGTGAAGATAGATGATGTAAGCCAAACACTGAGTCCAATTAGTGGCTTGTCCTTGACTCCGGGGGTAGCGCGCAAGATTGAAATTCATGTTAAAGCTCAATCTGGTCAAATTACAACATACGTGCTTACCGTTACACAGGCAATGCCTTTAGTCAATAAAGCCAATTTACAAGCGAAAGTAACCGAAATTAATAATGAAAATTTAGTAGAAGAGGATTACACGCAGGTAAGCTGGGACACGTTGAAAAATGCGTTGACTGCAGCTCAGACTATACTTGATAACCTGAACACTACTCAAGCCGAGGTCGATGATGCTCTTGCTACGCTACAGAATGCAAGACAAGATCTGGAACCACAGGATATTACTCCACCTGACTGGTCAACAGGCAGCGAACTGAGCATTACAGATATTACGCAAACGAGTGTGAAGCTGGTCTGGCCTGCAGCAGATGATAATGTAGCGGTTATTGGCTATCGTCTATATGTGGATGGCGATGAGAAGGTGAATGAAATAAGCAGTGAGTATGAATATTCCGCAACAGAAGATGTTTATGCATATACAATAACAGGACTCGATGCGGATACGAGTTATCATTTTACTGTCAAAGCTTATGATGATGCGGGCAATGTAAGTGAACCAGGGCTAAGTCAGACGGCTGCGACACTCAAGCGTCCCTCTACAGGTGGTGGCTGGTATTTATCCAATAACGCCAACTTGAAGATGCTCGAAGTATGGACAGAGGATGAACGTATCTCCTTAACACCATCGTTCCAAGCAGATATTTTATCATATACAGTTAAGACAGAAGCAAAGCAGCTGAAGGTAAAAGCTCCTGCCGAACATCCGGCAGCCAAAGTATATTGGCAGGGCGAGTCGCTGGGAGACGGTCTTCAGATAGAATTGCAAGAAGGGGAGAATATTATACCGTTTGTCGTTCAAGCGGAGAATGGTTCTCGTACAACGTATACACTTGTTGTGGAACGTATTAAGTCTGATGAAGAAGAAACTGAGGGACTGATAGTTTCGTTTGCCGATATTGCTGGGCATTGGGCAGCAAACTATATTGAGCTGGCTGCAACGAAGGGGATTGTCAACGGCTACCCAGACGGCATGTTTAAGCCGAATAATTCGATTACCCGGGCTGAGTTTACCATTATGCTGATTGGCGCTTTGAAGCCAGACATCACGGGCGAGGCACTTGTGTTTAATGATGCAGAGCATATTGGAGAATGGGCGAAGCAGTCAGTGGGGCAGGCTGTAGGTCTGGGCATTATTACAGGCTATGCTGATGGTAACTTTCGGCCAGGTGCACAAATTTCGCGAGCAGAGATGGCTGTTATGATTGCCAGGGCGCTGCAATTGCCAACGGCAAGCAGTACATCTACAGACTTTGCCGATGATGAGGATATCCCGAATTGGGCGAAGGGGAGGGTTGAAGCACTTCGTGAGCGTGGCATTATTACAGGTCGAAATGGAAATCGGTTTGCAGCTAATGAAACGGCTACTCGTGCAGAAGCGGCAGTCATGCTGCTTCGGATGCTTGAATCAGATTGAAGCTACTAGCTCAGCAACATCTGCAAAAGAGATTTAGTATAAGTTGAAATGAAACGCAAAAGGCTTATATCCAGTGGCTTATTTTTGAATATAATTAATACTCAAGGGACTTTGCATAATGTGAACAGGATCGAATCGATCCGGTTACATAGCAAGTCCTTTTTTATTCTGTGAGGAAGCTGAGATTAAAAAAGCTATCAATTTGCAAGTTATATTGCAGGCTATATTGCAAACAATATTGCAAGCATTCGTAAAAGGAATATGACAGGGTAAACTCTTTTAAATAGATGCAAGAACAGGCTATTACTAGAGCACAGCTTGCTATTGTTTTGAATAGATTAGGATTACTAGAATAGAAGGAGTGATATGTTTTGGAAGAGATAACAATGTATATTTCTGAGCGGGCACTGGTGCTTATGCCGGTACTTTATGTTATCGGAATGTTTTTAAAGGCAACTCCCAAAGTTCCAGACTGGATCATTCCATGGATTCTATTAGTGGTTGGCGTTGGCTGTGCTGTAGCCATTATGGAAAATAGACTTGAAGGGATTATTCAAGGGGTGCTTGTGACTGGAGCATCGGTGCTTGCTCATCAATTGATTAGACAAACTAAAAAGCGGGAATCATCAAAAACAAAGGATCAGTCGGAAAGCGTGTAGCACAACAATCATATCTTGCAAGTGTAATTAAAAACTTGCAATATCGGCTCTCTTCCCAGCTTTTTGTACAGAAGGTTAATAACTTGGGGAAGAAGCCGATGTCCATAGCACAGCTTGCTGCTGCCCAATACTAGTACGAACATCAATTATTCTTTGATTGGTGGAGCCGCGGTATAGCAAGGTAAGATCGCGTTGTTCTTCTACAAATTTCCCATCAATAATAACATCGCAAAGTGTGAGCAACTGGTAGCGATCGGACAAACTTTTGATATCAATCGGAATGGAGGGATGCAGGCCATCTCTCCATTTGTTTCTTTCTGCATCTCCCTCTCTATCCTTATCTCTATTTTCATTCTTCCAATCCATATATTGCTCATACACAGTCAATTGCTCAAAAGTAAACCCAGTATAGCTCCATATATCAAAATGGGGGAAGCGGGTACGAATTTGTGTAATGAATGGAATCAGCTCGGCAGCCGAGAAGAAGGGATCTCCCCCGCATAATGTAATGCCCTGCAGCAATGGATTAGCAGCCAGATCCTGTAAAATTTCTGATTGCTTATTGTTATCAAAAGGTTCCCCACTCCGAAAAGACCAGGTACGCTTGCTAAAGCAGCCTTTGCAGCCATGCATACATCCGCTCAAGAAGAGGACTGCGCGCAGTCCTTCCCCCTCATTAATACTCTCCGGATAATAGCCGCAAATATTCATATTTCGTCACCCGCTTTCTGTGCATATACACCGATCGATCTGCTTGTGTCTAATTATAGAAGTGATAATATAATCTGATGTTTATCTAATGTATGTTTAAGGTAACTGTTCTTGGTTACAAATGCTTCAACCGATCCTGTACTTCAGCTACTTTGGCAGAGTTGAATCGGGTTAAGTAGTCTCCTGTCAAATATCCGGTTACTCGGCGCAAGCGACGAAAGGGCTGATGCTGCTCAAGCATGCCGCAGGAAGGACAACTGCTGCCGATAATTCCTTCATAGCCGCAAGCAGGGCAACGATCAATCGGATGATTGACACTGAAGTAGCTAATATTTTGCGAAAGAGCGAACTGAACAATTTTATGGAACGCCTCTGTATTGTTGCGAGCATTGCCATCCAGTTCAATATAGGAAATAGCTCCAGCGTTGCACAGCTCATGGAACGGTGCTTCCAACATAATTTTGCGAGCGGCGCGGATCGGATAATAAACTGGCACATGGAATGAGTTTGTATAATAAGCTCGGTCGGTAATACCCTCCAGATCGCCGAAATAGGCTCGATCAATTTTGGTGAATTTGCCGCTCAGTCCCTCGGCAGGCGTGGCGAATAATGTAATGTTAAGCTGGTGTTTCTCGCTCATTTCATCGCAATATTGCCGCATATAGGCTACAAGCTGCACGGCTTTCGCATGAACAGTCTCATCTTCTGCATGATGCACGCCGTACATTGCCTTCATGCATTCTGCAATACCGATAAAGCCAATGGACAGGCTGCCATGCTTCAATAATTCCGATACACTGTCATCCGGCGCCAAATCTGCGCCGCCTTCCCATACATCCTCACGCATCATGAAATCCGATGCTCTTGCTTTTTGCGATGCCTGGATGTGATAACGATGCAACAGCCCTTCTAGAGCAATGTTCAGCCTTTCTTGTAAAGTCTCGTAAAAACCTTTTTCATCAGCTTTATCTCGTGTATCAAGTGCAATACCATGCTCAATACCTAGCCGTACCAAATTAATGGTGTTAAAAGATAGATTTCCCTTGCCGGACAGATGGTTTCGTCCATGCTGATCAGCGATTACTCGAGTGCGACAGCCCATTGTGGCGAACTCGGTATCTGGATTGTCCTCGCGATAATATTGCAAATTGAATGGAGCATCAATATTAGCGAAGTTAGGATAAAGCCGCTGCGAGGAGCAGGCGATGCTTTTTAAAAACAGCTCATAGTTGGGCTCCCCGGGATTTTGATTGACGCCTTGCTTGCATTTGAATATTTGAATAGGGAATACAGGCGTTTCTCCGCGCCCAAGTCCTTTCATCGTGGCATTCAGCAGTGAGTCGATAACGAGCTGCCCTTCTTCTGAGGTGCAGGTTCCATAGTTGATGCTAGTGAATGGAATTTGTCCGCCTGCACGAGAGGACATCGTGTTCAAGTTATGAATAAGCGCTTCGGCAGCCTGATTCGTTTCCTGTATCGTCAGCTTGCGTGCTTCCTCGTATGTTTTTGGGTAGAGAGCAGCGAGATTGTTGTTTGAATAGGAAATTTCCTCGCCATCTATATGTGTACGAACTGCTCCGGACATGGATATTCGATCGTTATTTAATTCGACAGAAGTGCTTTCCGCTACACCTGCAGCAAAAGCTTCAGCTTCTGTATAACCTTGTACAGTTACCGCAATACGTTCCTCGTCCTTTAACAATTGCTGCACTGTTGCAAAATGCTTGCGAAATGATTTGTTAACGTAGGGAGCCAGGTCCCAGTCGAGCATATTAGCCGATACGCCGCCAAATTGTGCATTTTGCTGTGATTGAAAAATAATTGCAGTTAGCGCCATAGCTGAGGTAATCGAACCAGGTGTGCGTACGCTGCCGTTGCCCGTGTTAAACCCTTTTGCCAACAGCTTGCTAAATGGGATGAAGATACAGTTGGTTGTCCCGAGTACATACTGATCCAAATCATGGATATAAACTTCATTATTTTCGAAGGCTTCCACTAAACGTTTAGGCATAATAGCTTGTTTGGCATACCATTTGGAAAACTCACTGCCCAGCTTGCTCATCTTGCCGGAGAAGCTTTCACCATTCATATTGGCATTCTCACGGGTCAGTTCTTGGTCTTGCGCTCCGATGACCGTCTCTGCGAGCTGGGTAAACAGGTCTGTGGACTCAAACATAAATATACACCTCTTCTATATAAAATGGCACTGTTGTACTAACTGGTTGTTTTCTATATACAGTATCTGATATGTGATTATATCGATAAAAAATACTACCTGTAGTGTTTTTTATCATCGTCACATACAATATGAAGGGCATAGGCTGATATTGTAAGCAAATTGTCAAATATAAAAATGCTATTAATTTGAGTGTGTAATTGGATGCGTTTTAAAGGGGAAGAAGGCAGCTCGATATAAAAATAGTCTTGAATGGCGTAATGTTGGATTGTTCTTTTGATGTCAACCTTTTATAATGAAGGTCATTGAAAGCGTATAGCTTATCTTTTTGTTATGTGATGCAATATTAGTATTTTTGCAGTATTTATTTTTTAGAAGCTGAATTATGTTTATTCACTCAGGAGGAGACGGGAAATGAGGACGGAACAATTTCAATTATCAGATGATGGAAGAGTTACGCTTACGGCGTATTTATTGGAAGAATCAAAAGAAATGACGAACTGGGACAAGCGTCCGGCTGTGCTGGTGTTGCCAGGCGGAGCTTATTTGATGACATCGGACAGAGAGGCTGACCCGGTTGCGCTCTATTATTTGTCGCAGGGCTTCCATACTTTTGTGCTGCGTTATTCAGTAGCAGAGCATGGTGTATTTCCTGCCCAACTTATTGATGCATCAAAAGCGATGCAGCTTATTCGTCAGCATGCAGAGGAGTGGCATTTGGATGGCGAGCGCTTGGCGGTATGCGGCTTCTCAGCTGGCGGGCATTTGGCAGCAAGTCTTGGAACGATGTGGAATGATGAAGAGCTAATTACCGGTACAGGAATTGAATATGGGATGAATAAGCCGAATGCCATTATTTTGGGCTATCCGGTTATTACTTGCGGCAATGATACACAAAACCATTTGCAAGGCATGTGGAATGCAGCGAGCGGTAATAATTTGACCGAGGAAGTGAAGCATCGCTTGTCTTGTGAGCGGCATGTGGGAGAGCATACGCCTCCGGCTTTTATATTCCATACCTTTATGGATAATGTAGTACCGGTGGAAAATGCACTTTTGTTTGGACAAGCTCTTGCCAATCATAATGTTCCGTTCGAAATGCATATTTACCCAAATGGTGTCCATGGATTATCACTTGCAAATGAAGTGACTTCTACAGGTCGCGGAAACCTGGTCGATGAAGATGCGGCTGGCTGGATTGAGCTGAGCAGTAAGTGGTTGTGGAGATTGTTTGCTATGAAGCAGCAGGAAAATGGGCAGGAAGAAAAGCTGGAGCGGGCACAGTTACTGGAATAGACAAATAGAGTCATGAAATAGCTCTCCCCCTCATATAATGCAAAGAATCGATCAGATATAAACAAGCATGACGAGTTATACAGTAATCCAATGGAAGCTTTGGATAGTTAGTTGACATGCAGCTTAATTCGTCTTGGTTTGTATCAGGTCGCAGAACAATATGAGGCAGGGAGGGCTTGTATTGACGGGTTCAAGAATTATGAAGTGGATTACCGGATCACTGGAGTTAGTGTTGGCAATACCGATCTTCGGAGCGGCAATCGTGCTTTCCTCCGCGTATACTGCGCTGGGGTTAATGCTAATTCTGCATATTGTCACGTTAGTTCTTTCTGTGAAAAACAAAGAGCCTTATTATGGCTCGGTACTCGGTGTGATTACATCAGTGGTCGCGTGGATACCTTTAGTAGGATGGATTATGCACTTGCTGTCTGCCATTTTGATCATGGTGACAGCTGCTCAAAAAGGAAAGCAAGCTCCAGATCAGCCGCAGCAGACGGTTTAGTCACATACTTGGCAGATATGAGATTGTCCCTCCATTAAAGAGAGACTGAGACATAATTGTTTTTGAAATAAGGAAAAAGGTGAAATTAACTTGGATTCCACCTTTTGTAGACAAAAATAAAGCCCCGAAAATTTTACATCATGTAAAATTTTCGGGGTTCTTTATTTTGAGATAATTAGTGTTGTATTAACCCGTGCCGCAATAAATTTGAAAACTGGGAAAATGTTAAACGGTTATATCTCGTTGTCCTGCAGATTCTCTACTCGGCTATGGCTTCAATCTATTCAACCATCCGCACAGGGCTGCTACAGTAGATTCGTCAACCGGCGAGTCATAGTTCAGCTGTAACAGGATACGCTCCATCTTTGTCTTCAGCTTTACGACAAGAGTAAGCAGAAGACAATCAGTGCAATCCCTATTGAATTGCGCGCAGCGCGATCACTTTGACCATAAACATAATTAATTCGCATATGCTGCTTCATCCACTCAAAGAATGTTTCAATCGCCCAGCTGCTTCCATACAATTTCGATACTTGTTGCTAATATCACCACATGAGAGGTCTAATTCCTCATAATTGATAAATTAGGGCAAACCATTAGAAATAAACGGCTCATCATCTACGATCAGCAATTTGTACAACGGTTTTGCAAATCCTTCTTTAATTTAGCTAGAACGGTTATGATAGCCTATGTCCCGTCTACTTTGATACTTTTGTTGTGAAGAAATCTATTGCAGAGGATTCATCTATTCAATTCTTAATAGAACAGATAATTTGAAACTGCAGAGGACATCAATGCAACGCTAATATTTCATTGTTACTCCAGTTATCCAATTATTATATGGATATAAACTTGGTTAAACTCTTGTAGCATTGGCAAGTGGCATAATAAAGAAATCAGAATCAAGTATAGTTACTGAGCCATTCCCATGCAACCCAATTTTCGCAGATCCTGTGCTATTGGCTTCTGCAATTGGTACCAGCCCCGATGTGCTTATTTCTATGACATCCGGTACAGGAGAGTTGCCGAACTGAATGGATCTGTTGCCATATTCAGTTGGATCTCCGTTATCATAATAACTAATAAAAACAGCTGTAATGCTGGGATTTAGTTTAATTCTACACGATAAATTAAACCAATAGTAGCCTGGCTGCAGGGTTACTATTTTATAAGTGGGACTATAACTTAGAAGCGGTGAAGCCTCTCCTTCGAGATTAAGATAAAATGCTATATCTTGAAATGTATTGTTTGAAAAATTGATTGCTTGATTACCTCCAGAAGCTGCAAAAAATACTCCTGGTCCCGTAGCTCCGGTAACACCCTTTACCCCTTGCAGGCCTGTAGCTCCAGTCGCCCCGGTCGTTCCCCGATCGCCTTGTTGTCCTGTGGCTCCGTTGGACCCGGGTGCACCTTGCAGGCCTGTAGCTCCAGTCGCCCCGGTCGTTCCCCGATCGCCTTGTTGTCCTGTGGCTCCGTTGGACCCGGGTGCACCTTGCAGGCCTGTAGCTCCAGTCGCCCCGGTCGCTCCCCGATCGCCTTGTTGTCCTGTGGCTCCGTTGGACCCGGGTGCACCTTGCAGGCCTGTAGCTCCAGTCGCCCCGGTCGCTCCCCGATCGCCTTGTTGTCCTGTGGCTCCGTTGGACCCGGGTG
>JBEBPB010000006.1:0-202053 GCA_040396195.1 Paenibacillus nanensis | reverse complement strand
AACGGTCAAGAATATGTGCCTCACAGAGCCATTTTGTACGTTTTATCGTATAAACGGTCAAGAATATGTGCCTCACAGAGCCATTTTGTACGTTTTATCGTATAAACAGCTATGCATGGAACATTAATGCAACGCTAGTGGTGCTTTAGTGTTGATTTTATCATTCTAACGGTTGCCGTGTGGCTGTCGATTAACTCTGAACAACTTGGAGCAAAATAAAATACTAGCTCACGGAAAGCGAAAATGGAACTGTAGAAGCGGTAACGCCTTTATATGCAAATTTTCACCCTTAAAAGATCAGTTCAGTAAAAACTTTGAATATAACAGCCGTCAGAAGTCCATTTTTGTTTGTAGTGATAGTTGAATTTTATGCTCAAGTTGTTTGTCCACAGTTAATCGACAGCCTCGCCGCAGCGGCTATTGAGTAATATTTTTTTTACGCTCCTAAAGAGTCCAATTAAACTCCGAACAGCTTTTATTCTTAAAAATGAACAATTAGACTAAAGCGTACATACAATAAAAACAGATACGAACTGAAACGCCGCAACCTAACTCAAACCTGCTTTTATTACCTCTTCAGCTCTTTTGCTTTGCTGCATCACAGTTCATACGCGGTGAATCATGGGCTTGACGGACAAACTTCAAGTGGTTTAAGATAGTTGACAATCCAATCAATGATTGAAAAGCGATGACGGAGAGAGTAAGCAATAACTGCGAACTGACAGAAACGGTGTGCCACCGGCTGAGAGCACCCGAGCGAGCGTATTGCCGAAGTTCACTTCCGAGCTGGTATCCCGAACTGACATTTGACATCACAATGACTTACTCGTTGTGCTTCCTGTCTTTAAGGATTCCCGTCCCCTGCGTTAAAGGATTAAAGTGAGATCCGATACTGGATCTAATTAGGGTGGTACCACGGCTCCTCGTCCCTTGCGACGGGGGGCTTTTTTTGTTGTCTGGCCAGACAATTGCTGTACCTCATTCATGTTTAAAGGAGAGAGTGAACAATGAGTATGGAACAAATGCGAAGTAAATTAGATCAAATTAATATTGAACTGCTAAAGCTTTTGTCTGAACGCGCCCAAATTGCCCAACAAATCGGTGAAGAAAAAGTAAAACAAGGCGTGCCTAAATATGATCCTGTGCGTGAAAAGCAGATGATGGATGAGCTGGTTGCGCAGAACAAAGGACCTTTCGAGGACAACGCCATCCGGCATCTATTCAAACAAATCTTCCAGGCTTCTCTTAAATTGCAGGAAGACTCCCATAAAAAGCAGCTGCTTGTCAGCCGAAAGAAAAAATCTGAAGATACAGTAGTATCTTTAGGAGACACAACCATTGGGGGCAAGTCCCCTGTTATGATTGCTGGTCCTTGTTCAGTAGAAAGCTACGAGCAGGTACGTGAAGTGGCAGCGGCACTAAAAGCAGCTGGCATAACAGTCATGAGAGGCGGAGCGTTCAAGCCACGCACATCGCCATACGATTTCCAAGGTCTTGGTCTTGATGGATTAAAAATACTAAAAGAAGTAGCTGACGAATTCGGACTAAAAACAATTAGCGAAATCGTCGACCCTGCTTATATTGAAACAGCTTGCGAATACATCGATGTCATCCAAATCGGAGCACGCAATATGCAAAACTTCGAACTATTAAAAGCAGCAGGCGATGTGCGCAAGCCAATCCTGTTAAAACGTGGTTTAGCAGCAACCATCGATGAATTCGTGCATGCAGCTGAATATATTGTATCTCGTGGCAACAACGACGTTATGCTTATCGAGCGTGGCATCCGCACCTATGAAAAAGCAACACGCAACACACTTGATATTTCGGCTGTACCTATCCTAAAACAAGAAACCCATCTTCCTGTACTGGTCGATGTCACCCACTCCACTGGACGCAAGGACATCCTTGCTCCTTGTGCCAAAGCTGCTCTTGCCGCAGGAGCGGACGGCATCATGGTCGAGGTTCATCCAAATCCAGCCACAGCCCTGTCTGATGCAGCACAGCAGCTAAACATTCCGGAGTTCAACCGATTCTTGGATGAGGTGAAGTCTTCGGGGTTGATGGGGTAGGTACATGGGAGCTGAGGCTTCAACAGAAAAACTTACCCGTTTACCTGCGTACCTATCTTTATCGATCTTGACTGCTTGTTTAATTGCTTGATTAATTGCTTGTGGTGCATCAACAGTCCCTCTATACGCAAGAGCTCGACTAGATAGCAGCGCTTAAAAGCTGCTCAGAAGCTTTAGAACGAGTATGTTTCTTGCTCCATGTGCTCTGGTGCTTTGGATACTTTAGGAGGGTTTAAGAACTATTGATGCCAGTGTGCTATCAAGCAGGTCAGATGCTAATCAAATACAAAAAAGCTCCGGTTTCCCGGAGCTTTGTATTTGGCATTATTGTTCAGTGAACCATCTATGTTTCGATCTCGACTGGATCGGATGATTACAACTTAGTTACGTTTGCAGCTTGTGGACCGCGCGCACCTTCAACAATGTCGAATTCAACTTCTTGACCTTCTTCAAGAGTTTTGAAGCCATCGGTTTGGATTGCTGAGAAGTGAACAAACACGTCTCCGCCTTGCTCAGTTTCGATAAATCCATAACCTTTCTCTGCATTAAACCATTTTACTTTACCTTGCATGTGCAAACATTCCCTTCATCTTCAAATACTGTGAGGCATATTTGTGTGGCCCACAATTCGACTATACCAAGCCAAAAACAAATTGTCAAACAATTTTTGAAAGCGAATACATTCACTATGCATTCTGTGTTTTTATTACATATAGGTTATAAACATAATGAATAGCATCAATAACATCACGAATATCACAATCAGTCATTTTAGGAAATACCGGTATACTAATACATGTTTTATAATAGTGCTCGGAATTCTCCTGATACTCATCAAGATAGCCATTCTGTCTATAATAAGGGTGTTGATAAACAGGAATGTAATGAACATTGACTCCGATATTTAACTCTCTTAGTTTCTCGAATATTGTTCGTCGATCAACCTCAAAATAGCCCTCTTCGAATCTAAGCACGTATAAATGCCAGCTAGAATTTGTCTCAGGAAGTTGATATGGAATAACTAGCCCATCATAATTCTGAAATGCCTCATTATACTGCTGGGTTATTTCTCTTCTTCTTTCTATAAAAGAGTCTAATTTACTGAGTTGCGATAATCCAAGAGTAGCTTGAATATCTGTCATTCTGTAATTATAACCAAGCTCTTGCATTTCATAATGCCAAGAGCCTTCGTTCTTTAATAACTGATCAGGGTTTCTAGTAATACCATGACTGCGGAATAACAATAGTTTTTGATAGTATTCAAAGCTATTTGTTACAATAACGCCGCCTTCACCTGTCGTAATATGTTTCACAGGATGAAAGCTAAACATTGTCATATCTGCAATAGCCCCTACCTTTTGTTCTCTATATAAAGCACCTAGGGAATGAGCAGCGTCCTCAATGACCACCAAGCTGTGCTCTTTTGCAATTCCCATAATCAAATCAAGATTGACAGGCTGACCAGTTAAATCAACAGGTATAATTGCCTTTGTTCTACTTGTAATTCGTTTTTTAATAGACTCAGGATCGATGTTGTAGGTATCCTCTTCTATATCAGCAAACACAGGTGTGCCGCCGCAGTACAAAACACAGTTGCTACTAGCAGAAAATGTAATGGGCGTTGTAATCACTTCATCGCCTATACCGATACCGGCAGCAAAACAGGCTCCATGTAATGCTGCTGTACCATTACTAAATGCAACGGCATATTTTGCTCCCACATACCCGGCTATCGCTTCTTCAAACTTTTCTATTGATGGTCCTTGGGTAATATAGCTGTCTCTCAATACATTAATTACTGCAGCAATATCACCATCGTCTATCCATTGTTGACCATACGGTAGTAGGGTTGCTCTTTTTTGTAATTCTGTCATATGCATTCAATCTCCTAATCTAATCAAATGCTCTTACAAGTGGAGGGTGATCAACACCAAGCTCACCATCTAAAAAGCGATCGACGATATCATTATTAAAATGATTATAAATCAAACGCAAGTGCTGTGGCTTCCAATCCGTTCCGACAAACAGCTTACCATTTGATTTTTGCTTTTGCAGAGTAATAGAAACACCTTGATCCAACAGCTTAAAAATGTTAACTAGATCATGTGCTGCTTGAACAACCGCTCGACTAGCCACATCATGTATGCCGTCCCCATACATTAACTCAGGAACAGAATGATGAATAACATCTCCTCCATCCAGTCTCGACGTTAGCTGATGAATCGTCATGCCTGCCCAGTTAGGCTTCAAAAAATAAAATGGCCAAAATAATGTTATGTTGCCTTTATACCATGGAGACAGACCGCCGTGAATATTCCAAGCTAATTCTGGTAAAACGTCCAGCATAGCCTGCTCCAGCTTATGAATACCAAAACTAATGACTGCTTCAGGTTTTTGCTGTTTTAACCACTCTACAGTATCGCTCTCATTCAAACCTGTTTTGGTTATTTCGTATGTAGGTATGCCTGCCAAATCTGCTATCGTCAGCTTCCCAAAAGCTTTCTCCTCGGCTTCTTCACGATCAGCAAAATGCCGAATAAAGTTGTCACGATCTATAGTAGATAATTCCTTAGGTGGGCTAGGCATAAATTCTTCTCTCTTTTCTATAATGACAGCCTTTAAATACCCTGCTTCCAGCAATGTTTTAGCCACATACAAATGTCTATAATGAGAACCGATCATCAGGACCGCCTTCATGTTATACCATCTCCTTCCGACAATAAGGCCCACTTAAAATCCCTTTTTCCTGCAACAACTCTACAACAGGGACCAAATTTAATATATGTGTATTACATTTTTCAGAAATTTCTAATAAGGAATGCTCCCCATCCGCATAATTTAGTATCGTTAAAATTCGCGTTAATTGCGTACGATGATCAATAATATCATTCGAGGACTTCCCCCCAGTGCCTGGTCCATTCATATCGGGATACAGACCATGCTTATCTAATTTCACTTCACCGTAAGGGTATTGATTGACATAATAACCATCTGCTTCAAAAGCTCGGAGCAAATCTTCTATTTCATCAACACTTTTCTGTAAAGCTTCAATTGTCATAAATTCCTTATTGTCTAATGAGTTATGGTAGCCATCATACTGACCATATACTGTTCTAGCCATTTGACCAACAGGCAAATTAAAACCAGGGGAACAATACTGACGTTCATCAGATCCATTCGCAGGAGTGAAGGCCCGTATTTTTCCGTCTATTTTCCCCTTCTCAATCAATTGCTCGATGATGCGATCCAAAGGATTTTTTCCAGAACGAGATCGTTTATAATTAAGCGGACTTGGACCTCCTAGACAAGTTAGTACAAGACCTGCTGCAACATGCTCCTTTAGGTGATCGCCATTTTGATATAAGTAGCTAATACTTCCGATTGTCTCAGGAACAAATACAAAACGATATGTATATCTTCTATTCTTCCATTTTTTTAGCCTCTGATATAAAAAGGTTGCAACGAGTGGACCGCTCAATTCATTATTAGCCATAGAAGGATGACAAATGTAGGTGCTAATAAGTACCTCTTCTTTACTCTCGCCAGGGAGCACCAGATCGGCATAATTCAACTCTCCATCAATATGCTCGCTGTCTATTACAGCATGATAGATTCCCTCAGTTAACTGTTCTCGCTTTTCATGCGGCAAGCAGAATCCCCAGCGTTCCTTATAATAGGAAATAACGTAAGGAATAGCTTGCGGAAGATGCGGGAGAGAATAGAGATTAGACTGCAATTCCTCAAGCGTCAAATACTTATCAACCGATGTGCTGTAGTTTACAACATGCAGATTGCTATTTTTAAAGTCTACAACTATTTCGCCTTGTGGATTAGTCAGCCTTGCAGAACGAATCTTCCATTCCTTCGGTATTTCCCAGTCAAATACTCTTGTACCTGTAGCAATACCATACATTTGCAATGGAATAATTTCACTCAAAATTTCTACTGTTTGACGAACACCGTCTCCTGTAATACTTCTGCAAATTGGAAATAAACAATCAAATAAATGATCCATCTGCTGTAATTCACTCATGTCAGTACTTCCTTCTATAACAAGTTCGCTTATATTCATAGCAACAAATCCCAGCTTAATGCGGTTCCTTTGACAGCATCCGCTTTTATTTTTTTTCCTATTATAAGATCATAATATTTCGTCTCTAGGCCTAGACCAGGACGCACATTCCTTAGGTTTTTCTCCGTAAATACGTCCCCTGCCTTCATATCTTCTCCAATATACAATGAACGTCTGCCAACAAGTGACGGCTTCTCCGCCTCGGTAGGTCCGTATTGAATATGTCCAATACTTTGCCAAGCTCGCTCTGTTTCTTCAACCAATAGCTTCAGTTCATGAGGCTCCATAGAAAATGCAGCGTCTACACCTCCATCAGCACGAGAGGTTGTAAAATGTTTTTCAACTACTGTAGCACCAAGCGTAACAGCAGCAATTGCAACCCCAATACCCATTGTATGGTCAGACAAGCCTATTTCTGTCCCAAATAAATCTCTCATATGCGGGATCGTTGCTAAATTAGAGTTTTGAGGTGTTGCTGGATACGTACTTGTGCATTTAAGCAGTATGAGCTGATCATTGCTTTCCTCTTTCGCAGCACGAACTGCCTCATCCAATTCTGCAGCTGAAGCCATCCCAGTCGATATAATAATAGGCTTTCCTGTTCTCGCTACTTTTTTAATTAACGGAATATCAACATTTTCAAACGAAGCAATTTTATAAGCGGGGACATTTAACGTCTCCAAAAAATCAACTGCTGTCTCGTCAAACGGCGAACTAAAAGCAATCAAGCCCAGTTGTTTACACTTCTCAAATATAGGCTTATGCCATTCCCATGGTGTATACGCCTTTTCGTATAAATGATAGAGCGATTGTCCTTTCCATAAATCCTTTTCATTGGAAATAAAAAATTCTCCTGTGTGTACATCTAGCGTAATTGTATCTGGTGTATAGGTTTGAAGCTTAACAGCATCTACACCGGCTTCAGCTGCAAGCTCTACAAGGTGCAAAGCTCTGTCTAGTGATTGATTATGATTGCCAGACATCTCTGCAATAATAAACGGCTTCGCATGTCGTCCTATTTCTCTGCTTGCAATTTTTAGCATACTTTATCCCACCATCTTCCCAAAGCCAAGTGTTTTTCTTATCTTGACTTCCCGTTATTTTAAGCTCTTGAACAAGTATTATTTCATTAAATTTTTAATAATGATATCTTCCTCGTCAATCCGTTTGTTTACTCCAACTAAATCTTTACCTTTAGTGCTCATACTCTTGAGCTTTTCCGGTTTTGATAATATATCTTTTATCTCCCCCATAATTAAATCTCTAGTAATATTACTGTGATAACCAAGATTAATAACAGCTCCTACAGCTGCTAACTGTTCTATTCCATGTCGCTGATTATCAGCAAGTATAGTTATTAAAGCCGGTAAGCCTAAAAAGCAACGCTCCCAAGTCGTTGACCCCCCTGCACCTATAGCTAAATCAGCTTTATTCATCAACTCAGCCATATTAGTAATTTGACAATAAAATTGGGTGTTAGGCAGCTCATCACATAGCTTATATATTTTATCCTTATGCAAATTCGAATTCCCTACTACGATATCAAAAAAGATATCTATACGATTTAGCTTTTTAATGGCTTCAATTGTTTTCTCGGTTTCTAGTGTAGGGTCACTTCCTCCGAAAAACACTAAAACCCGTTTAACCTGACCGTTTCGAATATAAGCCTTTTTTAATAAAGCTAGAAATTCATCCCGTAATAATAAATATTCTGGTCCCAGCAACACATTACAATGTTGAGGTATCAATCCTTCGTAACGATCAGCGAGATTGTCATAGTAGTTTTGATCTAATAGCAAATCACAATCATGTACTCTATTAGCCAGGTCATCTATGACAAAAATCTTTTTAGTAAAACCTCGGACTCCACTTTCCCATCGTTCATCAAGAGCATAGTGATCTACTACTATCCAATCAAATTTATCATAACAAGCAAGAACGCTGCATGTACTTTCCAGATCAAGGTCCAATTGTAGTTTCAATGCATTTAAAAAGTCGTCAACTGTATTTGTTTGGGGATAACTGTCAGGAAGGATTATATGCACCTTAAATCCTCTTTCATCAATTTCCCGCGCAAGGTTTCCGATTAAATCTCGACAAATGAATACAACTTCTGCCCCTGCCCTTCGTAATCGTTCCGCTAACGTAAGACAACGCATTACATGCCCCGACCCCATCATAGTAGCTGAATCTACACGAACCGCTATTTTCATTTAAGGTTATCACCACCTATATTGTTTAATTTCTACTCTGATAACTTTTTTTGTTCAACATGAGCGTTTATGTTCATCCATTCCCTGTTTTGCTCAAATAGTGCTAAACAATCCTCTAATGTGAAATCAGGTTTCTGATTATATAAAGCCTCTATTATCTTTTGAATGAGTATAAAATCCTCCTGTGTATCAACCGTCCAACGATGATAACTGCAATCATACTTGTAAGAAAAATTATGAGTTTTAAATCTATCTTTGTTATTGTATAAAAAAGGAGTAACATGCTCACGTTCAAAACTTTCTGTTGCTTCTTGATGTACTTCCTCAAGTGCCTTAAATGAGAAAACTTCAGTATCCATTCCCCGAGGAAAACTTCGCTCAAGACCATTGGATGTATAATCACTTTTCTGTTCAAAATAATAACTAATAACTTCATCAATCATGTCGGGGTCGATAATAGGACAGTCCGAAGTGATGCGAACAATATGATCAGCATTGTAATGTAATGCTGCGTAATAATATCGGGACAAAACATCTTCCTCCGAACCTCTAAAACAATCAACCCCCAATTTATCACATAATTCGACAATTTGCTGGTCCGTATCATTTACTGTAGTTGCAATCACAATATTACTTAATTGCTTCACTCTTCTTAACCGTTCAATTAAATATTCTAGTAACGGTTTCCCCATTACTTCTTTCAGCACTTTTCCTGGAAGTCTAGTCGACGTCATTCTAGCCTGTATAATTACTACTATATTCAAGTGAAGCACTCTCCAACTTTTGTTTTGGGACTAACAACAATTTCTCAAATTATTTAGTCGAACTTCGCTGTATATTTTTCATATTTAGTTCCAATTTCAAGCCACTTTTCTTTCAACAACTCAAAAAGAAATACATCATGATAGCTACCATACTTAAAAATATGTTGTCTGTAAATGCCAACCTCGTGGAAGCCATACATAGAATGAAACTTTATAACACTTTCGTTCCCCGCCATTATTTCAGCATATATTTTATTAAACTTCAGTTCATGAAACACGTAATTATATAAATATAATAAGACGAAAAAGCCATATTTCCTATAATCATTATTGCCGATATAAAAACCAGCGCTTGTTTTTTTATTAGCGTAATCAATTTTATTTAATGATATAACTCCAAAATCTTCATCGCCATAGGATACTACCCAATACTTGTCAGACTCAGATCCCTTTATTTTTTCAAACCACTTATATTGATTTTCCAGGCTATATTCAATGTCAGTAAACATATACCTCGTTACATCCGATTGCGTTCTCCACATTAGAACTTTTTCTAGATGACTTTCTTTTAACTGGGAAAACTTAATCATTTCTCCACTCCATTCTAATGTTGTTAAAAAACATTTTACTACATTACTATTAATATCGGCATAACTATAACATCTATATATATGTATCAAAAACTATTTACTTATATCTCACCCAAATGGCCTTATATGCATAGTATAATAAATACACTCGTTAATACCGATGTAAGTATTGTAAGAATAAAAGTCGATTTGCTGAACAAACATATTAATTGCAAAGAGGAGTATTATAAAATGACTAATGAAAAATTATATAAAGACGTATTTATTACAACATTTAATTTAGACGACAATGATAAATTATTGAGCCTAGAATATAACACTATTGAAGAATGGGATTCTATTGGTCATATGCAATTAGTAGCTGCATTAGAAACATCATTTGATATTATGCTAGATATGGATGACATTATAGATTTAAGCTCGTTCTCAAAAGGAAAAGAAATTTTAGGTAAGTACAATATTCAATTTTAGAAATGAACAAACAATTTAGCAGGTGGTAATCATGAACTTTTTTGATGATATTGATTGTTATGGAGATGAAACTGCCATTATTACAGAAAACTCACAGCATGTTTCATACAAACAGCTCGTAAACACTGCTGATTCACTTCGTGCTGCCCTTACAGAACGTTGTTTAGTTTTCTGTTTTTGTGAAAATGATTTAGAATCCGTAACGGGCTATATAGGTTTTTTGCGGTCTAAAATTGTACCGCTGCTACTAAGCCCCCGATTACATTTGCAATTTGTTAATCATTTATTAGACTCATATAAGCCAAAATATATATGGATTGAAAAGAGTAATACACTGGCAAGTTTATTTTCTTTTGAAGTAGTTCATGAATTCGGAAACTATGTTTTATTAGCAACGAATAATTCCGAGCCCTATAAATTACACGATGATTTAGCACTG
The DNA here is from genome assembly GCA_040396195.1 of Paenibacillus nanensis. GTDB lineage: Bacteria > Bacillota > Bacilli > Paenibacillales > Paenibacillaceae > Pristimantibacillus > Pristimantibacillus nanensis_A. The sequence goes on along the minus strand of JBEBPB010000006.1, from coordinate 191,432 downwards.
TTACTCACTACTTCGGGAACTACAGGCAGTCCTAAGCTAATAAGACTATCTTATCAAAATCTACAAAGTAACTCTGAATCAATTGCACAATATTTAAACATTAGTAACACCGATAAGCCTATTACTACCTTACCAATGCATTACACCTACGGTTTATCTATTATTAACAGTCATCTTTCAAAAGGAAGCACTATCGTACTAACGAATAAATCATTAATTGACAGAACCTTTTGGGAATTAATAAAGAATCATGAAGTGACAACTCTTAGTGGTGTTCCTTACAGCTACGAGATACTAAAAAAAATTCGTTTTGAAAATATGAATTTTCCCAGTCTTAAGATTCTAACTCAAGCCGGTGGGAAACTTAGTTTAGAAATGACTAAGTATTTCGCCAAAGTATGTGAAGATAAAGAAATACAATTTGTTGTCATGTATGGTCAAACTGAAGCCACAGCTAGAATGTCTTATTTGCCAAGTAATATAGTCATGTCCAAACTAGGCAGTATAGGTATAGCTATACCTGGAGGACAATTTTGGTTAGAAGATGATGATAATAATCCAGTCACTATTCCGGACACAACTGGGGAGTTAATATTTAAAGGCAAAAATGTAACAATGGGCTATGCTTCTAACTACTTGGATCTTAGTAAAGATGATGAAAACGGGGGCATTCTAAGAACTGGTGACCTTGCAAAATTTGATCAGGATGGCTTTTATTATATTGTAGGCAGAAAACAACGATTTTTAAAAATATTCGGATTACGTATTAATCTTGATGAGGTTGAGCAGTTATTACTAAATAAAGGCTATCATAACGCGTGCTCAGGAATTGATGAGAAAATGCTTGTATATGTTGTTGAACCTGTGAGCACTAATGAAATCTCCTCATTAATTACTGAAATGACTGGCTTGAATAAGTCTGGATTTAGTATTATTCCTATAACTCAAATTCCACGCAATGAATCCGGAAAAATACTATATGCTTCTTTGCCCCATTAGGTAATATTTCTATTTATATTAATATAACAGGAGGAGGTCTATCATGCTAAACATTACAGAATTGCTCGATATCCCTCCATTCTCTCTGGAGCAGCAAGGTAAGGACAAGTATCTTTTGGAAATCCTCACTGGTCTAACACAACATCATCAGCAAGGATGTTATCAATACAGTAAAATACTCTCTGCTTTAGGTTTAGACCAGACTTATTTTACTTCTACCGAACAAATTCCATTTATACCTGTTCGTTTATTTAAAGACTACGAGCTAATGAGCGTAAATGAATCAGAAATTGTAAAGACAATGACATCTTCGGGAACTAGCGGTCAAAAGGTATCCAAAATATTTTTGGATAAATCAACCTCAACCTTACAAACGAAAGTGCTGTCTAAAATAGTAGCTTCGTTTATTGGTAAAAAAAGACTGCCCATGCTAATTATTGATTCGCCTTCCATTCTAAAAGATCGTAAATTGTTTTCTGCAAGAGGTGCTGGAATACTCGGGTTTTCCATCTTTGGACATGATGCCACTTATGCAATGGATGAGCATATGAATTTAAATATGGACCAGCTGCAGCAATTTATACAAAAACATCAAAATACCCCTATTCTAATGTTTGGTTTCACGTATATGGTCTGGCAACACTTTTATAAACCATTAAAAGAGAATGGAATCCGCTTACCTATAGAAAATGGGATATTAATTCACGGTGGTGGTTGGAAAAAGCTAGCCAGTGAAGAAGTGAGTAATGAAATCTTCAAACAAAATTTATTCGAAGTAAGTGGAATAAAAAACATATTTAATTATTATGGCATGGTTGAACAAACTGGTTCAATCTATATGGAATGTGAGAACGGACACTTACATTCCAGCATCTACTCAGATATTCTAATTAGAGATTTTAAAGACTTTAGCATCCTAGAACCAGGTAAACAAGGCATAATCCAGCTAATATCTGTATTGCCGCAAAGTTATCCAGGACATTCTATTTTAACAGAAGATATCGGAGAAATTGTTGGTAAAGATAATTGCAAATGCGGAAGAAAAGGTACTTACTTCAGAGTTATAGGGCGTATTGAGAAGGCCGAAATACGGGGGTGCAGTGATACTTATGCTCTCACTTAACAAGAAAGTGGATATTATTGTAGGCAGTGAGGATTTAACAATTAGTAAAAACCCTTTACCGCCCTTTGAGAATCATACATCTCTCTTTCTCGCTGAACTATCGACGACAATACTTGCTGATTCTCGCAGCAGCAAATACCCTGATGTAGTGACATTTGCTTTTTGGTGCAGAAAATCAAATATTATAAAGTTGCAGCAACAATTTGCAGATCCAAACATTAGACTAGGGCTAGGTTATGTGTTTCATATTGCTCCCTCAAATGTTCCTATTAATTTTGCTTTTTCACTAGTTTTCTCTCTTTTAGCTGGAAACTCTAACATCGTCAGGGTTCCTTCTAGAAACTTTGAACAGGTTGACATCATCTGTGATGCGATAAAGCAACTTCTTAAGAAAAAGGTATATCAAGATATTGGGAATAGAATTAGTATTATTCGATATGCACAAGATGATGATATAACAAAGGAACTGTCTTTGGATTGCAGCGCCCGGATTATTTGGGGAGGCGACCAAACTATTAGACATATTAAACAACTACCAATACCTGTGAGAAGCCGTGAAATTGCATTTGCCGATAGATATTCATTCTGTATATTTGATAGCCAACATGTACTCGACTTAAGTACAAAAGAATTGAAAAGTTTAGCAAATAGTTTTTATAATGATACTTATTTAATGGACCAGAATGCTTGCTCCTCGCCTCATCTAATTGTATGGCTCGGAAATGATGATACTGCAGGCGATGCCCAAAAGCGATTTTGGAGTGAATTGCATGAGCTTGTTTTAATAAAGTATAATTTGCAAGCTATACATGCCATTGATAAATTTACAATGATGTGTCACTCAGCGATAGATTTAGAACAAACTCATCATTTTACGAGCTGTGACAATTACATTTACCGTCTAAATTTAAACGAACTGCCCGACAATTTGGAAAATTGGCGGGGAAAATATGGCTTGTTCTACGAGTATACTACGCATGACATTAACACCATATCTTCTATTGTTAACAATAAGTATCAGACCTTAACTTATTTCGGAGTTAGCAAAGATACCCTAGTATCCTTTGTACTTACCAATAACCTTAATGGTATAGATAGAATAGTTCCTGTTGGTAAAGCATTAGATATATCCCTTATTTGGGATGGCTATGATCTGATCCGAACTCTTTCTCGTATTTGCGACATATACTAACAACTCAAAATCAAAAGAGATAGGGTGAAAATATATGTTACTTCAAGGAAAAACAGCAATTATTACGGGTTGTTCAAAAGGTATTGGTAAAAGCGTATTACAGACCTTTGCACAAAACCAGTGTAATATTTGGGCTTGCAGCAGAAAGCCTACCGAAGAATTTGAAGTGCTAATTGAACAATTAACAAGCAAATATAACGTAAGTATTCGTCCTTTATACTTTGATCTTGCAGAAGAAGCGGAAATAAAAGAGGCTATGAGCAACATATTCTCTTCAAAACAAAATATCGACATACTCGTTAATAATGCTGGAGTAACCTCACCTAATGCTTTGTTTTTAATGACTCCTATACAAAAAATGAAAGAAGTATTTCAAATAAACTTTTTTTCACAAATAATACTAACACAATATGTAACTAGATTAATGGTTAAACAAAAGTCTGGCAGTATAATAAATATTTCATCCATTGCCGGAATAGATGGAGATCCTGGACAGCTTGAATATGTTTCTAGTAAAGCTGCAATGATAGGTGCAACAAAGAAGTTAGCTAACGAACTAGCTTCCTACAATATTCGTGTCAATGCTATTGCGCCAGGTATAATTGGAACGGATATGATTGAACAAATGAGCGACGAAATCTTAAATGTAAACTTAACACAAACTAAAATGAAACGATTAGGTCATCCAAATGAGATTGCATCGGCAGCCCTATTCCTTGCATCAAGTATGTCTTCATTTATGACGGGTCAAGTATTGCGTGTTGATGGGGGGCGCTAATTTATATGATGGAGAGGATCTCTGTGAATACACGAGAAGAAACAATATTAAAAATTAAGAGCATGAATTATAAAATGCGTAAGCAGGCTCTTGAAATGGCATTATATGCCGGGGCAAAAGGAGCTCATCTTGGCGGTGGACTATCCATTATGGAATTACTGGCGACATTGTATGGAGGGATTATGCAATTCGATTCCAGTAATCCTAACTGGGAAATGAGAGACCGTTTTATTCTTAGTAAAGGTCACGGAGTGCTAGCCTATTATACAGCCCTTGCAGAGTCTGGAATCATACCGCACGAGTTACTAAAAACATTTGAAGACAACGAAAGCCCTCTAGGCGGCCATCCTGTACTTAATAAGTCCTTAGGTATGGAGTTTTCAAGTGGGAGCTTAGGTTTAGGCCTTTCATTCGGAATTGGGATTGCACTAACGGGAAAACAAAGTGGTCGTAATTTCAATGTCTATGTTTTATTAGGTGATGGCGAGTGCAATGAAGGCTCAATTTGGGAGGCAGTTATGTCTGCTGCTCATTATAAATTAGGGAACTTAATTGCTATTATTGATCGTAACAACCTCCAATATGATGGACCTAACTCTAAAGTAATGAACATGTCAAACCTCGTTGAGATGTGGCAAAGCTTTGGGTGGGAGACTATCGAAATAGATGGTCATCAAATTCCAGAAATTTACGATGCATTATCTAATCCTAATCGCAATCCCGAAAAGCCATATGTTATTATTGCAAATACTATAAAAGGCAAAGGCGTTTCTTTCATGGAGAATGAAAGAGAGTGGCACCATAATCGTTTATCGCAGTCTCAGTACGAGCAAGCCATCAATGAGCTCGAGGGACATGTGCTCGAGCAAAAGGAAGTGTGATATGCTTACAATTAACCCTGTTAATGCAAAAGTATGGTCTAAATTAGGATCGCGCGGAACCTTCGGAATGGTTATGCATCAGTTAGGTCGTTCAGATGATAATATACGACTACTAACTGCAGATTTGGGTATTCTTACGGGACTAACAAGATTTATGGACAGTTTTCCAGATAGGTTTATAAATGTAGGAATAGCAGAGCAGAATATGATTGGTGTCGCTGCCGGGATGGCTGCAGAAGGCCATAACGTTTTTGTTACAACATATGCCACATTCGTTACGATGAGAAGCTATGAGCAAGTCCGTTTGAATCTAGCTTACATGAATTTAAATGTTACCATCGTAGGATCTGGAAGCGGCCTTGTTATGGGACTCTCAGGAAATAGCCATTATGGAATTGAAGATATTTCTTTAATGCGCTCCATTCCTGGGATGGTCGTTTTGTCGCCTGCCGATGGCGCTGAAATTGCAAAATGTCTTTATGCTGCAGCTGACTACCAAGGTCCAGTTTACATCCGTCTAACAGGAGATATGAATAACCCAATTGTGTATACAAAAGATTATAAATTTGAAATTGGTAAAGCTCACACACTAAGAGAGGGAACTGACATCACCATTTTTGCAACGGGCACTATGGTCTTCGAATCATTAGTTGCTGCTGAAATATTGGAGCAACATTCTATAAGCGCTACAGTGGTCAATATACACACCATTAAACCTTTAGATTCTTTAGCAATAGATCGAGCATGTCAAACTAGCAAATTAATTGTTACTGTTGAAGAGCATAGCGTTATTGGTGGGCTCGGCGGTGCAGTTGCGGAATATAAAAGTACACTCTCACAATCACCACAACAACTGTTTATTGGTTTACCTGATACATTTGGTAAGATGGGGGATTATGAATTTTTGCTCGAGAAATATGGCCTAAAAGGCAAACAAATTGCAAGTACAATTATCCAAGCAATTTCTTCGAAACCTTGTTGAGTACTTCATATAATTCAAAAGGATATATATATGTCTATCAAGCAACTTGATTTTAAACATGATGAGAATCAAAATATTGTTGTATATGGAACTGGTTATGCAAGTAAAATTTTAATCAACTTTTTACTTTCCTGTAAAAATATACAGGTTGATTTTATAATGGTAAGTCCCGGACATAAAGAAGCCGAAAATTATCAATTAACTAATAAATATGGAGCAATTATTGAAATACCTATCATTGAATTTGGAAATGAAAGTTTTGATAAAGGGAATACTAACGTTTATCTGACATTAATTGTTGGTAAAGAAGAGGTTCAAGCTAAACTAAAACAAAGTGGATATAGTAACCTATATGATATTCAACCTATTGATTATTATGAAGAAGAGTTTTTCAAGCATTATTTACAAAATAATAAAGTTGATTTAACTAAGGAAATATTACATTTTAGAAGCACTCAGCTTTATAACCCAATTATGTATAACCCAGATTTAAAAAAAGCTTTTTATGAAACTCTTGGGGATGAGCTAGCTCCAGGATTATTTAATGATAACTCTTTAATCGTCGATGGTTCATATGAGTATGGGGGGGTCTTCCTTAGCAAAGGTGATTATGTAATTGATGCTGGAGCTAACATCGGCTCATACGCTTGTTATGCAGCTCAAAAGGGTTGCACGGTTTATGCATGTGAACCAGGGTCAAGATCAATTGAAATATTAGAAAAACAGAAAACTTTATACGATGAGCATATTCATATACTTCCGATAGGGCTAGCAGATCATACTGGTTATATAGATTTTTACGAATCAGATTCCTGTGCGCTAGATTCTATTTACATGCCTCGGGGAGATACAAAAAAAAGAACAATTAAAATAGATACCATAGATAACCTAGTAGCAAACGGAACAATTAAACATGTTGATTATATTAAAGCTGATATTGAGGGTGCAGAACGTTATATGCTTCAAGGAGCTAGAAAAACATTACTAGAAATGGCACCTAAATTATCAATCTGCACTTACCATTATAAAGAAGATCCAGTATTATTAGAGCAAATTATTACTGAAGCCAATCCTAATTATATAGTAGAGCACCATTGGAGAAAATTATACGCTTATGTACCGTAATAATATAAACTAGCTGCTCAAGCTTATCTCAACTAATAGACTGACTCCTCATAAAACAATAGCCTAATCTCTTGTATGGAAGTACGAGAGATTAGGCTATTCCTAGTTTGCTGTATTTATATTTACATTCACATTAAGAGTAATCTATCGCAAGCACCTTTTTTATCTTCTTAAAGCCCATTCAACTACAGATGAGGTAAATATATCCAACTAATAGTACAAATGGTATATACAACTAATACAGCACCTGAATATTACCCACTAAATAATCAAGCTTTTTTCACACCAGTTAGCTTTATCAGTTCATTAACACTTAACCATACATGATTATTATCACTCGTATACGCAAACCCATCTGGAAGAGCTTTACCACCTTCAGCAAATTTCTTTGACCAGAAAGGGAATTCAGGTTGAATAACATAATACGACTCATATTCTACAGTATGACGGGCGTCATCTTCCATAATCATAGCTTCATGTAGCTTCTCGCCAGGTCGGATACCCACAATTTTAATATCACAATTTGGTCCAATTGCCCTCGCCAAATCAATAACTCGCATACTAGGGATTTTTGGTACAAAGATTTCCCCGCCATGCATACGTTCTAAACTATCTAATACAAATTGAACTCCCTGATCAAGGGTAATCCAAAAACGAGTCATTCTTTCATCGGTAATGGGTAATGTTCCTGTTTCTTTCATTTTAGAAAAAAACGGAACAACACTCCCACGACTCCCAGCAACATTTCCATACCTAACTACCGCAAATCGGGTTTTCTTTTCACCTACATATGCGTTCGCGGCTACAAATAACTTATCTGAGGCTAGCTTTGTCGCTCCATATAAATTAACAGGTGCACAAGCCTTATCAGTTGATAGCGCTATAACTTTCTCAATTCCTCTATCTATTGCGGCTTCAATAATGTTTTGAGCACCATTTATATTTGTTTTAACTGCTTCAAAAGGATTGTATTCACACGCATCAACATGCTTCATAGCCGCTGCATGTATAACAATATCCACACCATCAAATGCGCGATATAAACGTTCCTTGTCCCTAACATCACCAATGAAAAAACGTAATCTACTTTCATTAGCAAATTCATTTTTCATTTCATATTGTTTGAGCTCATCTCGACTAAAAATAATAATTTTCTGAATATCTGTTTCCAGAATTTTTCTAACAATTTTTTTCCCAAAAGAACCCGTCCCACCTGTAACTAATATAACTTTATCTTTGAGACTAATTTTTTTCATAGCGCTACTCCTTGTAATGATGTTCTCAGACCACTTCGTTTTCCATAGTTGTTATAAACCGATTTACTCGTAAAGATCAAACTCAGTGGATTATAAGCTTGGTTATTATCAAGCCTTAGTTAGCCTTTCTTACACTCTATTTTTTCCTTAGACAGAGTCAGTTTTTTAATCAAATCTTGAAACTCTGCTTGTATATCCATAATAGATTTATTAATTTCTTTAATATATGGGACAACAATCTGATTCAGCAACTTTGCCTTACCAATCATCGTTGGCTCTGCTTCAATTTTAATAACTTGCTGATCATACTTGTTAGTCAGCCCCCAACTCCAGCGTGAAATAAACGATTTAAACATAGCATGGTCTGTTACTTTTGAAAACTCATTTTCCAGCTTAACAAGTTGATTCATTGCTTTATTTGGACTTATCCTTGATAACCCATCAATCTTCTTAATGATTTTCAAAGATTTTTCATTATTAAAAATAAAACCCTCGAAAATTTGTGTAAGATTAACCAGTTTTGAAAGTAATATATCATAATTTTCATTCCCAATTGTAAGCTCTTTACTAATATTACTCAGATTACTGAAATTGTAAGGAGCATCAGACAATTGCCTTCCCATCACAGCAAATGGTATAAAGTCGGCCCCTTTAATCCTAGCGCCCAATGACGATGTGTTTATAAATTGAACATCACGCATAGTAGACAAAAGTGATTCAATATTTTCCAAAGCAATTTTCATAGAATAGTTTGTTCGATTAACCCCACCTTGGACATTTTCAATTTCCATGTCACTTAACTTAATTTTTTTATTTAAATCATTCATATCACCGTGTCCCGCACCTTGTGCATAGTAATTGTCGTTCGGAAAAGATAAATCCTGACCAGCTAATACTATTACTTTTGCTCCCAAGTATCGAGCAACTTGAATGGCTGTGCCAGTAACAGTTACTGTTGAATCTAGCCTATAATCTATTTCTTTATCAGAAAATAAATAGTCTGTAATTGAATTATCATTAAAAAAGGCATAGAATAGTCTTAGAAATTTATTATTCAAAATTTGGTCATAAATGGTGGGAGTAAAAACTAGCGGAATATTACTTGTGTCCACTTCGCAAAACACTCTTCCATTAGCTTCTCCTGGATCCATCGAAACAATAAAATGGGGTCTAATTCCATAATGCAATAGGGATTGAATACTTGAACCTGCAGCAATAATCAGCATTTTATCATAGTATTGTTTAATCAATTCAACATCTTTTTCCAAAGAGGGTCCTGCACCAACAATAAGTGCTGTGCAATCAACATATTTATTTTTTAGAACCTTAATAGAGTCTGCCCTTATCATTGCTTCAATATTACGTATGCTATTTCGATAGGGCTGTGTTCCAAATAAATTCTCATATGAGAATTTTAGTATTTTATCTTCTTTATACATATAATTCAATTTATAAAACTCCTTCATACTATCTATATCGATTTCTGCATAGTAAGGAATATACACTTCTATAGACTTGTGTTCCGAGTATGTATTGAATAAGTTATGAAACCTTGCAAACGTTTCATTGTCATTGCCAACCTCTACTAATTTAACTTGAGGGTGTTCAAGCAATTCTTCGAGTTCAATAACTTTTAAGACCTGTATAAAAAGATCAATCTCCGGTTCTATTATATAAAAATTTAATGCCGAACTTTGTGCAATTAACTTTGCCAAATGATGTGTAAGTCCCAGCCCATACATAACAATATCATAAGATCCTTCCGCTAAATTAGAATGTTTTTGTAGCCAGTCTTCCACATCACCCCCATCTTCTGCGTATAACCAATGTATTTTATCGTCTATTAAATATGAGACGTTTATATTACCATTGTTGTCGTTCTGCAACTCAAAAGTAGTAAGCAACTCTTTAGCCAAATGCCCCTGAACAGCATGAAATATATCAATCTTGTTATGATACAGATACAATAAATTTTGTTGAAGCAAATTGTCCATATGCTCTCCTTATTAAACCTTAATTTATGAACCTCATACTATTATATCGGTAAAATCATAATATAAATGAATAAAAAAAGCTGCCCGGAGGCAGCCCTTTTAAATCTGTTATTATCCAAGAAGCTTAAGTACGTTTTGTGGTACAGAGTTTGCTTGTGCAAGCATAGATGTGCCCGCTTGTACTAGAATTTGGTTCTTCGTAAATGCTGTCATTTCTGCAGCCATATCTGCATCACGGATACGAGCATGAGCAGCAGACAAGTTCTCAATGTTTACACCAAGATTGTTAACAGTATGCTCAAGACGATTTTGAACCGCACCGAATGTTGCGCGTTGCGTAGAAACTGTGTCGATTGCTGTTTTAACGCTTGCAATCGCTGCAGATGCACCAGAAACTGTAGCAATCGTCAGACCAGAGATACTTAATCCAGCCAATGTCATTGCTGATTTATCTACGCTAATTATATCTGAATTGCCTACACCAGTTTGGAAAGAAATTGTGCCAGACGCATTTAAAAGATCTGTTCCGTTGAAGTTTGTTTTAGTAGCAATATTTCCAATCTCTGTTAGCAACTCAGTAACTTCCAGTTGAAGCTTCGAACGGTCACCAGTTGCATAAATACCGTTCTTGGATTGGTTCGCCAACGTGTTAATACGTTGTAGCATAGCGTGAACTTCTGTTAGTGCACCCTCTGCTGTTTGAATCAAAGAAATACCATCGTTAGCGTTACGTTGAGCTTGCTTCATACCATTGATTTGGTAACGCATATTTTCGGAGATTGCCAAACCTGCAGCATCATCAGCAGCACGGTTAATACGGAAACCAGATGATAGCTTCTCCATTGTTTTACCCATTGCATTGTTGTTTGCAGTTAGGTTACGGTGTGCGTTCAATGCACCAACGTTTGTGTTAATAAACATATTGATCATCCTCCATGATATTATTCTATAAGCCACTTCCTTGTGACCATACTATTTATATCGGTATTTTTTCTAATTAATTTATAGCAAATTTCAAATTTTTACTGTTTTTCATCAAAATAATAAGAAATGATATCACTATTGTTTAAACCGCCATATGCTTGCACTGTCTTACGTAGATTTGCTACCTTTTTCATTTCTTGCGAGTCCTCGGCATGCTGGTTAGTGATATGTTGCTGTAAACGATTGTGGACAGTTTGCAGTTGTTCAATAAAAGTAATAATTTGTTCACGATGCTTGTCAGCTATTGAACTATAGACTTGGATATCGGAAGCAATTCTCTCTATTACAGCTTGACACTCTTGTTTTTGTAATTCTAATGCTTGAAACTCAACAATTTGATCAGCCTCGTTAGAATGATTAACAATTTTCCACTGCTGCTCAGAGAGTACCAAAAGCTTCTTATAAGTGTCTATAAACGTTGCAGCAGCATTATCCATTAATCTGCACTTCCTTGCCAATCTGCTCCCAAGCTGATTTCAACTCATTTATGATTGTAATTGCCTCACGTAGAGGTTCCGTTGTCATATGAAGACTGCTTTGGTTAGAAAGGTCAATGGCATAGGTATAAAGAGAATTGAGATTTGTAGCAATTTCCCTGCCTTCTTTGAAGTTTAAGCTGGACATTAGTTCATAAATAATATCTTGAAATCGCTGAATTGCATTATACTTGCCTTGCACGTCATTAGACTCTATACAGGAAATTGCTTGGTTCGCAAAGCGAATGGCTCCCTCATATAGCATAGTAATTAAACGATGCGGCGAAGCTGACATATATTTGTTTTGTTGGTATGCCTGATATCCTCTCAAGTTAGCCTGCAAGATTATTCATCTCCTCTATCAGTATATCAACTGGCTTCACTAAGACTTTCCTGCCTTCATCATGCTATCGAATTGCGATTTCAACCAATTTTGTGTGTTATTCAAAGATGCCAACATAATTTCCATAGAGTCAAATTGCTGTTTGTAACGTGCTTCTTTCATTTGCAATGAACGATCCATCGTTTCCAAACGCTCATCTACCCGCTTAATATCGGCATCATAGCCTGCAATCTTGATGGACATTACACCTGACACGCTTGAAGTCCAGCTCTTACTAATCGTATCCGACATTTCTTGTGAAACACTTGTCAAAATTGACGTTGCCTTTGTCGGATTCTCTGTTAAAGCAGTCTTGAAAGCCTCTTTATCAAATGTAATTTTTCCAGTCATACTACTTGCCTTTGAGGCACCTTTATCAATACTCATACCGATTTCTTCCATAAATCCAAAACTCGTTATTTGATTAAATGTATCATATAGTCGCGCATTAATGTCTTTCAACACGCTGTCGCCTTGAAGAGGATTCATTGTTTCCTTTACGTCTTCAGGCTTTGCAAGGTTTGTACGCACACTTGTAATCAAATCATTGTAAGCATTAACAAAGGTTTGTACCTTATCAGCGATCTTATCTACATCTGCTGATATAGTAAGTGTGATTGCTTTGTTTGTCTCAACATTCTCACCAATTGTAAAACTAACACCCGGGATGATGTCCTTAATGTCATTAGAGTCACTCACAAAGCTTTTTCCGTTAATTTTAAACTGTGCTTGCTGTCCAGTATTTTCTACATTCGTATAATTACTAAGTCCTTGTATATCTACGGGATTAGCGCTATTACCTGTAATTTGCAATTCATAAGAACCGCCATCTTTTATCATACTTATGGAAGAACCAATTTTTTTCGAATTGGCATTCACATAATTGACTACTTTTTTAAGCAGTTCTTCATCATTGGTGGTTGCATCGATCCCTAACTGATCTCTCAAGTCACTAGAACCAAAATCAATCTGATCGTCTCCGCTGCCAAATTTTAAAGTCCCACTTCTCACTGCATCCAAAATATCAGTATCCGTTGTTTTAATTGCAGCATTCACAGCTGCTTTAGTTACTTCAATTTTGTACGTTCCTGCTACTGCTGAGTCGCTAGCTGTTGCTTTAATAGCTTCAGAAGAAGATGTTGCTTTGAATGCCTGCAAATTGAAGGAATACTTCAAGTCTGATAAAGCAGTGTTCAATGTGTTCAGTTTTGTATTAATTTGACGAAATACTTGTTGCTCTATCCCTAGTTTATCTCTACGAGCTTCTAGACTTTTGTAAGGTACTCGCTCAGCATCCATGATGCCCTTAACAAGTTCTGCAACGTTAAGTCCAGAGCCAGACAAGCCAGTTATACTAAATGACATAGTTTCCACCCCTTATACACTATAGTTTTTCGTCAATAAAGAAACCAACCATATCCTTGAGCTTTGCTGCAAGTTCCAGTACATGTTCTGCAGGAATACTCTCCAACACTTCATGCGTACGAACATCGAATACTTCGACATAAAACTGCTCTGCTTCATCATTGAACTTCATCCGCATAGAATGGTTAAGTGCCTCAAATCGACTGTTGACCTTCTCCAGTTCTTTGTACAGTTTTTCCCGATTTTCTTCTGTTCTGTTTCCCGCTTGTTCCTGCTCTGCTTGCACAGATCTCGATACTGCAGTCAAATTTCCTTCGTGAGAGGTTGATTTCTTGATGCCAGGAATTTGACTCCAATCAATTGCGGATCCATCCATACGATTGATTGAATCAAACATAATACTTCCTCCTTTATTCTCGTTTCGGTTTTACTTGTTTTAGTTGTTTCATCAGTTCTTGGACATCCTTGTCACTCGAAACTGATGCTTGCATATTTTCTGCTTTAATTGCCTCATACACTTCAGATCGCAATATTTGTACTTGCTTAGGAGCCTCAAACCCAAGCTTTACAACATCACCTTCTACTGCTAATACATGAATTTCAATATCATCCCCGATACGCATGACCTCTCCAACTTTTCGCTTAAGAACGAGCATCTGCATCACCTGCCAGTATTAGAGGCTCACACAGACTAATCTGGTCGTCCTTCAATACATACTGGCACCCTCTCTGTTTGGTAGGTGTAATCAGAATTGGAGCCTTTAAATTAATATGAGGCTGCCCATCTATAAAGCGCAGGGTATAGAAAGTAATGATATCATCAGGACTTTCTGTATCAAGTTCTGCAACAGTGGTCGGATCTATATAAAATCCGTCTGAATTTTGACTCATAATAGAGGGTAACAACAAAAAACCAATCTCTTCTTGCAAAGACTGCAAAATAAACAACTGTGTATCCTCATATGGCAAGAGAGCAAATTGATTTAGATGAGAAAAACCGACAACCCCCTGTTGAAAATCATATATTTGATGCTGTTCAGGTCGTAGCTCGCCATAAAGCTTACTATTTATAACGATGCCTCCCACAGTTTTCTCACTCATCGCTTAACTCCCCCATCTCACCCTAAATTAGCGTATATAATCTACTAATGACATTAACGAAATTCTTGATCCTACAGAAAGTGACGCCTGTAAAACGTTTTGCTGGAGCTGCAATTGAATAATGGCATCTGCCATATCAACGTCTGCAACTGCGGAACGTAAAGTATTCAAATTAATCTTCTCATCGCCAATTCTGTTTTCAATCAGCTCAAAACGGTTCATTCTTGCGCCTGTTTCTGCCAGATTCAGTGATAAACGTTCCACTGCTGTCAAAATATTGTCTAGACTGCCTGATAATGCAGCCTGATCATCATTTTGCAAGTGCAGAGCGATGTCGTCAAATAATTTAAAAATGTTATCTGCGGCACCAGCTTCACCAAATACTTGTTCTCCAGGAATGCTAACCGCTACTTGTACTGAGGGACTGACATTCAAATAATACACGCCCATATCTGTCTCATCATTAGCCGCATTGCCGATAGTATAAGGCTTCACGTCTGTCTTCTGACCACTAAAAATATGACGGCCATCATAAGTACTATTTCCGACTGTAATCATCTGCTCCCGCAATTGCAAAACTTCCAAACGAATCTGTTCTCGAACTTCTGGTGTAATTGTACCAGTAGCTGCTTGGTTCGTTAAGGTATTCAAACGTTGAAGAATAGCCTGACCTTGCTGCAATACGGAGTCCGTCTGACTTAGCCAGCCATATCCGGTCTTGGCATTTGCCAAATATTGCTCGTTACGGGCAAGCTCCGTTGTATAACGCATGAGATAGCCAATACCAACCGGGTCGTCACCAGGACGATGGATTTTTTGCCCCGTAGCCAGCTTGTTTTGCCAATCCAGCATTCCTGTATTTGTATTACGCAGGTTTTTGAGCAACTGCGTATTCTGCATCATACCTGTTACACGCATCAGTCACCCTCCTTATCTGCCGACGATTCCCATCTGATTAATAATCCGATCAAGCATTTCGTCGATTGTCGTCATATTTCGAGCTGCCGCATTGTAAGCATGTTGAAAACGAATCATATCTGCAATTTCTTCATCCAGCATTACACCGCTAACTGAATCTCGCCTCATAGCAACACCATCAACCAAATTTTGCTGATTAGTATAGTTTCTAGTCGCATTGTTCGCTCTTGTGCCAAGATCCCCTACCATTGCTCTAAAATAATCATCAATTGTTCCGCTTGACATGGACGTTTGCCCATTTGGATAAGTAAATGTCTTATCACGCAGCCCTGAAAGTGCATGAGCTATATCGCTGTTGCCCTTAATTGCGATCATATCATTATTGCCATTCAGCTCAAATTTGCCAGCGGCGGCAATTTTGCTTGTATCAGCCTGAATTTCGGGATTGACTTGAATATTGCTTATATTAAATACAGAGCTGCCATCCGTTGTTGTAAAGAACTTCAAGCCTGTTTCCGCAGGAGTGGTCATCGAATATCCAAGTTCATGCACCCCGTTAAACCCATTAACCTCAAATGTTACTTCACTTGTTATTTTGCTGCCTGCTGGTATGATATTACCTGCTGTAATCGTTGTAGTACCACCATTGCCATCATCAATTTCAACATCGTTTTTGGCTGTACGATCAATGGCGGTAATATAGCCGTTTGGAAGTGTGATTTCTACTTTACCATTGACAAGTGTATCAACCATCGCATTCAGCTGATTTCTAATTTTGCCGACTTCTTCAAGCGACTTTTTATATCCTGCAATTTCACCTGCATTTATAGACGCTACATCGGTTCGAGCCAGCGTAGTAAACTCCTGACCATTCACCACTTGGATGCCGCCTATATAGACTGATACCATGCCTGCTGTATCCTCTGTGTGCTGCATATCGGTTAAACGTGAGAGCTGATCTAATAAAACATCCCGCTGATCACGATAGTCATTTGCGTTATCGCCAAGTTGCTCAATTTTGCGAATAGTCTCATTTAGTTGAGATATATTTTCGATGAGTCCATTAGCTTGAGCGAGTTTAACATCTATATTGTGATCCGCATCTTTCTCCACTGTATCAAGCGATGTGCTGATATGTTTGAACGTGTTCACCATATTAACAGCTGCGCCTGTCAAATCAATTCTTGCACTTAACAGCGCAGGGTCGCGGTTAAGCACTTCAAGAGAGTTCCAAAATTTATCCATCACTGAGCTTAGTCCGCTCTTCGATGGCTCGTTTATAATTTTTTCTATTGCCCTAATCGCCTGATCATGCACATCCCACATACCAAGCTGTTGGTTTTCTCGTCTATATTGCAAATCCAAATAGTTATCGCGAACACGAGTAATGCTGACATACTCAACACCTGTACCAAGTTGCCCTGGCGTATTGGCACGTTGCATGCCCGGGAATGCAAGCGGTCTTCCTGCAACCATATTGACACGCTGGCGGCTATAACCTTCTGTCGATGCATTGGCAATATTGTGCCCAAGCGTATGAAGAGCTGTAGACTGTGTGAATATAGCTCGCTTGCTTGTTTCTAATCCATGAAATGTTGATCTCATAGCAACCTCCTATTGCATGCTTATGCTCTTTTTTATCCTCTTGTATCAAACTGTGCAGAACGCTTTACACTGTCTGGTGTAATATTCGGCTTCTTGTACACAACCTCTTCTTCAGGTTCACCATACATAACATCTAATGAAAAATTGACATAATCCAATGATTGCAAAATGAGCTGCTGATTCAGCTCATTCTCCTTGCGCAGCAAATCTGCGTTGTTTACGATTCCCGCCTGCAGACGCATAAGCTCCTGTTTATCTGTCGGGTTCGATATGAGCTTGATTATTTCGGATAAGGCTATTTTCAGCTTGGGACGCAGCCCCAAATCTCGCTGGATTCGGGTGGATGCGCTCTTGACTGCAGCTTCGTGCTCCGTTAGTGATTTTAACAGCTTCGTTTCTTGAGCCATGCATGCTGTCAAATCTTGAATCTCGTTTTTCATGATGTGGTCTTTCTTCTGCTGAGCTATGGTGCGCAAGGCTTCATACATCTGCTGCATCGATTCCAGCGTGTGCACTAACTCGCGAACAGCCATCTCCATCACCTTCCTTGACATTAAATTGCATGCTTGCTATTTCAAATAAGGAAGCATTTTCTCCGCGAGCTTGCCTGCTTCAACATGATAGGTTCCTGATGCTACAGCTTGCTTCAATTCTTCTACGCGCTTTGCACGCTCCGGGCTTGTCGTTTGGCTTGTCGTATGCATCTCCATAGCAGTCTTCGAGATTTGCACCTCATCTTTCCTGCGCTTTCCTTTCGCTTGTTCAGTTCGAATTTCTTGCTGCAGCTTGTATTGATTGGATACTGCATTGATGCGATTGCTTTCGTTTATTTTCATTTCTTCACCTCTCCTGCCTCTTGGATAAACGGATTTCGTCTTATCATATAGACGCGATTTGCGATTAATTTGAACTTATGTGAAACATCTATATTTACGGTCACTTCTTGCAAAGCTTCCTATTTCAAAAAAAGAAACTGGCGGAAGATCTACCTGATTCAATCAAAGCGCGACTCCGACAATCTCTTTCTTCATGATCTCTCAACTCATCTTCTCTAATTCAATTCCGGTTTGTGCTAAAAATTATATCGGTCCCGTTCCCCTGTAATGTTATAGTAAATTCAAGTTTGATCAACGGTTTTTATAACTGTCAAGCCCTTTGTACAAGCGCGCTTCCCTCGCAAGACGGTCCGTTTCCTCCGATTGTTTGCGAGCTTCCATATCCTGCATCGATTTTGTATCCTTCAGCAGTCTGGAGCGACATGGACCGCATAGATTATTCTCACGTATCATCGTACCGCAGGACTCACATGGATAGGTCAGATTCGGCGCATCGACCAAAGAAATCCGGCCTTCACGAATAAATTTTGTAATCTGTTTAATAGACACACCCGTCTGATCCGACAGTTCTGTAATCATGGCACCTTTAAATTCGCGCAAGTAATTTGCGCATAGCTCATACTCTTTATCGATCTCACGGATGCACACAGGACATACATCCCGGAAATTTTTCGCAAACAATTTGCCGCAGCGCGGACAATTATCTAAGGTCATCGCCTTAAACCTCCTTTGGTAACGCAACATCTTCTCTTTATTTTATCGGCATTATGCTTAGATTTCATTAGATATTTGTGTAAAAATCCGCTAGCTTCTAGCCCATGTCAAGAAAAATATTTGCAATAAATTTTCCGTTTCGTTTCCACCACTGCTAGACCAGTTTTCCAAAAGAGCTTTTGAGCATGCATTTGCTGTAGCGCCTGTTGTATAAATATCATCTACGATCAAAATATTGATTGTTCTTTTCACCCTGTTATGTATTACTTTCTGCCGGCTAGCTTGCTCTAAGTTTTTTGATTGCTGATCCTTATATTGTTGCTGTTTTTGCATACTATGACTTACTAAAAAAGCCATTTCTTCTTCATTCGCACCAAATAAATTGTCGGCATTGTCTAATCTGGACTGGCGAGGCTGCAAGCTCATTTTGTCTGTGTGACGCTTTCTCACAAGTAGGTCATAAAGGGGCAATCGGTATCGTTTTGCCAAATATGCTGCCAGCTGCTCGGCTTGATTAAATCCGCGCTCTTGTTGCCTTTCCGGGCTGGATGGAACAAAAGTGACCACTGACCAAAGGCTTTCTGCTTTTGTTACTGCTTTTATGTCGGCTTCCTTCTTTTCAGTCCATAGATGTTCAGACCATAGATTTGAAAATAATGCCGGTTTGTTGAGCCAGCTCTTGTGTTCTTGCTGTACTGACTTGGACTGGAGTCGAAGCAATTGCTCCGTCAGCTTTTCAAAAGCTGGACATAGCATAAGTGCAAGCAGTGGAGCCAGCCTTTCGTCTCCCCGATATTTGTACTGCGCCAGCCACTCGCGCATCGGATCACTGTAGCTTACTGCACTGCGATTGCATACAAAATAGGTTTGCTCCCGCTTCTCACAGTCTTGGCAATGCTCATCACGACCACAATACGGGCATTGTAATTTGCCCAGCCAAGTTATATTTTGCAGGCAGCTCCAGCATAGCTGCTCTATTAATTGCCAGGGGAGCTGCTTTTGTGCGGTTCTATGCCGAACGACTCGTGCACACAGCATGCAATACGGCCCGCTGGGGGATAGAAGCTCCGCACCTTGCTTAAGCAGCCAGTTTGCCCATTGTTTGCTTTTATAAAAATAGTTGCTCAATATTGGTCGCCTCACTCTTCTCTATAATTTTCCGATCCCTCATATTCAAGCTTCTTGCTCCAACTGTTTTGTTCAAACTTCTTGTCCAGCCCTCTTTTTCAAACCTTTTTGTTCAAAAGTCCCTTTCGAGCTGCAATTTTATTCATTGATTTAATTTGCTTAATTGCCCTCTGCTGCGCCTGATTGAAGCTGCTGGCACAAAAATATACACGACCAGCAGGATCATGCGCCGCTCGTCCGGCTCTGCCTGCCATCTGTACCAATGACGCCTCATCAAATAGTTGACCATCAGCATCCATTATATAAACATCGCTTTTAGGAATAGTAACTCCTCGCTCCAAAATTGTCGTTGTAACCAGAACCCGTAGATGCCCTTGCCGGAATTGCTCTACCTTGTGCGCTCGTTCTGTATCCTTTGAGGATACGGCTGCTATTGCGTTATTTTTCAATATTTTTCTTATAAGCTTTGCAAAAGGTTCCGTTTGCTCAATCCGCTGCACAAATAGAAATATTTGTGCCCCTCTATTCCAAGAATGCCTAAGAGCGTGAAGCAGCTTAGATGGAAGCTTGCCTTCCTCTAACAAGCGCTTTGTGGTTTTGCTATTGATGCAAACAGGGACAGGCAATGGATGCCCATGAAAACGGACAGGCACTTTGGCATGGGGGAGCTTTCCTCTATTGATCAGCTGCTGCATTTCATACGGGGGAGTAGCTGATAGCAAAACCGTTGTCGCCATAGGCTTGCCGCACAAGCTAGCTGCATAATGCAGCATGGTGTCGTTGTGATATGGAAAGGCGTCCAGCTCATCTATAATGACCAAGTCAAAGGCATGCCGAAACCGCAGCAGCTGATGCGTGGTGGCAAGTGTAATCTCTCCTTTTTGCCAGCGCTGCTCACTGCCTCCATACAAAACAGTAACGCTATAGTCAGGAAAAGCTTTGCCAATACGCGGGGCAAGCTCCAGCACAACATCACGGCGGGGTGTAGCCAGCAATACTCGACCATGCTGAATGAGCACTGTCTCGATCAAAGGGAATACCATTTCCGTTTTCCCTGCTCCAGTAACTGCCCATAATAGATATTGACGGTTAACTGTAGGCAAAGCAGAATTAGTCCGCGCTGAGTCGATATGTTTTTTATGAAATTTGTTGTAAGATTTTTTGTAAGATTTGTTTTGGGTTTCTGTCGTTATGGTAGATGGGTCAGTGTCAGTCTCGCGATTAGCATGAACCGTATTTTTTAGCCGAAAAATGTTTTCCCGCCACCAGTGCCAAGTAAGTGCTGTTGACCATTTGGGTAAAGATGAGGGACGTTCTCCAATCCGTCCCTCAATAAAGCGCAGCGCCTCGCGTGCCGCCTCATACTGGGCGGCGCTCAGCCCCCAGCGCTCCAGCCGCCTGTGCTCGGAGCGCTCAAACCATTCAGACCTGGCGGTGCTGTCGCCCTGGTCTGGTTGTTGCGGCGTTGCTCCAAGAATGAGCAACGCACATTCGCGGCTGCGCCCCATTGTGAGGCATCGCTCACAATAGGCACAGCCAGCGGCGCCGCAAGCCGCACAAGGCGTGCGGCGCAAATATGCACTGCCGCTGCCGCAGCGCTGGCAGCGAAGCGATTGCCGTTGCCCATCCTCAGAGGCAACGGCGCTGCTTAGGCTAAGCAGCCCGGACAGCTCAGCAAGTTGAAGCAATGAGGCGAACGTAAAAGCAGTACTATTTTGATCACCGTTAAAATAATGTTTTTCATCTCTACTCCCAAAAACACCGCCAAACTCACATGCATTCTTATTCTCATCCTCAAGCCTACTCTCATACTTACTCTCATATGTATTCTCATTTTCAGTTTTATTCCTACCTTCATCAACACACCCGCGCCCATTGCTACTATTACTCCTGTCCTTACTCTCTGCCTCACTTTCATTCGCACTTTCCAGCAACTGCCGCAGTTCTCCTTCTAAAAGTAATCTTCCTTCCACTAAACTCGCCATACGACATGTCTCTTTCCAAAGCTGCGTTGCCATTTCTTTGTTTAGATCCAATGCAATATGCTTTTCGTTGTCCCGCTGACCCTTTTTCTTCCTTTCTGTCTCATCCTCTCCTCGCAACTGCTCAATCAGCAAGCAAAGTTTTGACCACATTTGTTTAATAGAGGTTATCTGTTCCCCTTGCCTTCGTGACGACGCCTGCTTCTGTTCCTGTTCCCATCGGGCAATAACCCGTTTGGCTAGTCCAAATGGAACCTCCCGCTCCATAAGCAGCCCAATTTGCCGATTACTCTGCTCCGCAACTATAAGCATCGACTTATCCCCTTCATAAAAATAAGGCTGACTTCCCTTCGCTGTTTGATGTTGAAACTGCTGATCTTGTAATTCGACTTGCTGCCACTGTTCACTGTTCGTATACCTCTGTTGCAATGAATGTTGCAGTGAATTCTTCTCTGCCAGCCAATATCCTCCGTTGCTCCAGTAGTGCAAGTCGATATGAGCAGCAATCGTCGCTCTCACCTGCCACTTTTGCTCAAACCATATGATATATAGTCTTGCTTTCATCCTGGTTCCTCCTCCAGATATCAATTTCTACTTTTAATGCGAAAATAGCCAGATAGCTAGCCCACTCCATATGCCTGGCTTTTATGCCTGAATATTGAACGGTCATACATATATTCGAACGCTATAAAAAACACAAAAAACACGCTCACAACGTTTGTACGTCATAAGCGTGCTTCGCTTTAACAATATTGAACAGCTTCTCTCGTCAATATGTTCGTAGAGTTTAAACGATGCTGCCGGCTGATCCTATTTTCAAAAAAATAACATCCATAGCCATCGACCGTCATCGATACTTAAGTGCCTACAGTATAGTTTAATAAGGCAGTTTCGACAAGTCCTGCGGATTATGCAAATCTACCAGCACCGCACTGTCTGCCATGTTAACTACACCTTCATTTTGCAAAATCCAAAGCCAATGGTCAGCACTGCAGCCTTGCTTATTATATAGCTTGGTATTCGCGATATCAGGAAGCTTTTTCACTTCAATATCCTGCTCTCCATGTTTTTTTGTAAATCGTTCAACAATGGCTACCGATTCGTCTGACATCCCTCGGTCAACCAATGTTAATTTTACTTGCTTGCCGTTTTTACGCGAAAAAGAAAACAATGACCGTAAGTGCCACTCCATATCGGTCTGGCTTTGATCGGCTATCCAAATATAGTGAAGTCCGGCTTTTTTTCTCGAAGCCAAATAGGAATGCTTAAACCAATAAGCCAAATGAACAAGAGCGGCAGCAGCCAAGTAACACCCAATAATTGATAAAAACAGGATGATCACACCGTGCACCTCCTCTTGCTCCCACTATATGCTCAACCTGCCCAGCGGGTTACGGCGAATACAAGAGTAGCAGTACACATTTAATTTGTTACTCTATTCGCGAAGAAGGAGGGATGCCAGTCTGGCGACGCTGGGTACAGCCCTGACCATTGCCGGATTACTTATCTTGTATGCGTGCAGAAAATCAATGAGATAATGCATGCATATAATTTCCCAAATGACAATGAGTATTGGTATAGTTAAGCTTTATCTGATCCTTCATACTGTAAACATAAGTTAATAGACGTAAGTCAAACGATTTGCCATTTACATTCAGCGGTGTAATGAAGCAGCTTAAGCAATACGCAGTTTAGTGTTTAACAGTTGCAGCATCAAGAGAAGTATTGAACATCTAACACTGTATACTGCGTGTTGTTTAAAGGCAGATCAAGGCGGAGATGCGGAGAAAACCCTTGCCGACAGCAATTGAAACAGCTTGACTGTTTCCTTGCGGCTAGTTTTCTTCGCATTTTTTTATATTATTTATACTTTTTATCTACTTTTCTATGGACCATGCTTATCTATGTTGCGGCTAAACAAATTGAGATATAGCAGTTAGCTGCTGTTTAAATCAATTCCATACATTTAGTTGCTTTAATCAAGAAATCGTTTAGTTACATTTCAACCTAGGAGTTGTTTAGTTACACTTCAACTAAGGAGTTGTTAGATGATGACTGTCAATCGAATTCGTCTTATTATTAGTGATCTGGATGGTACGCTTTTATCCCCGGAGAGTAAGCTGAAGCAGCCTGTTATTGATGAAATTAATCGTTTTCGCGCTATGGGCGGACTATTCACTATTGCAACGGGCAGACCTCTAGCTACAACGAAGCCTATTGCTGATAAGCTCCATATTGATCTGCCGCTTATCCTGTGCAATGGAGCTGTCATTGCCCAAGAGGGGCAACCAGTTTCCCGGTACGATTATTCTTTGTATGAAGCAGCTCCCTTGCTTCATGAGGCGCATTGCAGAGGTTTGAATGTGCTTATGTTTTGTGGATCGGAGGTATTTACGTTCAAATATACCGAAGATACTCATTACTATGAGCGGAAGGAAAACATCAGTTGTCGTGTACTAGCTATTAGCGCTATAAACTGGAAATACCGCAGAGTAGATAAAGTTATTTTGTTGGGAGATATCGATGTCTCCAGATCGCTTTGGGGCAAGTATAACGCTATTCTTGGTAAAAGATTAACTGCAATTCAATCGGAGCATAATTACTTGGAAATCATCGATCGCCGTTGCAGTAAAGGCAATGCTGCCGCGAAGCTTGCTCATATGCTTCAGATTCATCCAAATGAAATAATGACCCTTGGCAATGAATGCAATGATATTTCGATGATTCGCATGGCGGGAATCGGCGTAGCTGTAGCTAACGGGCATGAGCAACTGAAGGCTGAGGCAGACTATATTAGCAGCAAAGCAAATGGGGATGGAGTAATCGAAGCGATTAAGCTATTTGCAACGGAGTCTGTAGCGTCTGCAACGGTTAATCAAGAAAAAGCAAGTGAATCAAGGGAGTTAAGTAAGCATTCAACGAATACCCATTTGTCTGGACAAGAAATTGCTAAGCTCGCTTAACCTCTGCAACTATTTAATAAGGCTGTTTCAAGCATGAGTGATCCTCTTGCCCGAAACAGCCTTATTCTTATCAGACTCCTATTTTAAAATTATGAGAACAATTATGAGAAAAATTAAACTTTAGTTTAAACGCGGGCGTGCTTGTAGATACCTGCTTGTTGATCGCTAAGCTGGCTTGCAGGTTCTACAAAGTTACCCAACCAAACTTGATGGAGTTAATAACCGCTTGTGTACGATCGTCGACTTCCATTTTTTGCAGAATACTGCTGACGTGGTTTTTAACTGTTTTCTCACTAATGAACAAATGGTCGCCAATCATCCGGTTGCTCTTGCCCTCTGCCATAAGTCGCAATACTTCAGCTTCACGGCGAGTGAGCGGGCTTTCTTCGCTGTCAATATATTTAACATCGTTTTCACGGGCAGCTGCTGCTCCGCCAACACCCATTTCATCCAAGTATGTCATACGGCGCAATTGATTGATCAGCTTGCCTGTCACTTTCGGATGAATAAAAGAATAACCCTGCGAAACAGAACGAATCGCATTAATTAGTGATTCTGCCTCCATATCTTTCAGCAGATAGCCTGTCGCTCCCTTGCGCAGCGCTTCAAATACATAGCTTTCATCATCATGAATGGATAGAATAATTACTTTTACATCGGGAAAAATAGTTTTCAGACGCTCTGTCGCCGCTACACCTGTCTCGATAGGCATATTGATATCCATCAATACAATCTCCGGCAATGTATGATTACAGAACTCCATCACCTGGATGCCATCGCCGCACTCGCCGATTACCTCCAAATCATCCTCCATATTCAAAATACGTTTTAAACCCTCGCGGAATAATTGATGATCATCTGCAAGTAAAATTTTAATTTTCTCTTTCGTTGTCTCTGGACTAGAACTCATGCATTTCATTCTCCTTTCCTGGCTCTGAAGTTGTTGGAATATCAATCGTTATTTTTGTACCTGCGCCGCGTTCCGATTCGAATTGAATCTTCCCGTTAACCAGATCAACCCGCTCCCGCATACCAACAATGCCAAAATGATTGTTTTGTGAGGCGGAAGTGATCGATTCCAGTTTGCTTGTACTGAATCCAATGCCGTTATCTTGAATAGATAATGTAACGACATCAGTTTTAAAATGGATTTCTAATAGTACATGGGAGGCATTCGCATGCTTCAGGACATTGGAGAATGCTTCTTGTACAAGACGGAATATAGCCGCCTCCATCGCTGACGGCAATCGTACTTCCTTGCCAGTCAATTCATACTTCGTATGAATTTTTGATTTCTCCTCGAAATCTTGAGCAAATTTGCGCAGTGCCGGAACAAGTCCCAGATCATCAAGCGCCATCGGGCGAAGATTAAATATAATCTTGCGTATTTCCTCCAGCCCGGATCGAACCTGTGCTTTCAGATCGATCAATTCATGATGGACAAGATCGAATTGCTGCCGCGCAAGCATGCGCTCGGCAATTTCGGTTCGCAAGACGATATTGGCAAGCGATTGGGCAGGTCCATCATGAATTTCTCTGGCAATTCTTTTGCGTTCCTCTTCCTGCGCTAATATTATTTTGAGCCCTAACAATTGTCTTGTCTTGGCGGATTCAATAATTCTTGTAACCTGGGTCAAGTCTCCAGATAAATATTCTAAAACAACATTCATTTGTGAAGCAATCATCTCGGCTCGCTCTATAGACAATTCTACATTGCGAACCCTCATCTGCAATTCGTCCCGGCGAGCCTTCAAATAATTTTCCTTCTCCCGATACAGCAGTAGCTCCGTCTGGATCTGAGTTGCCTTCTCATAGGCAAGCTTAATATCTGCTTCCTGATAGCGCACAAAGTCCCGGCTAACCTCTGTAAGACGAATGCGGGCATGGCGATAGGCCATTTCCAAATGATCGACTTTGTCGATAATCTCAAGCGTCTCCTGAAGCACTCTCTCCAGCTCCTTCTCCAAAGAGAGGTATTCCTGGCGAGCAGTCTCGCAAATTTCAAAAATCTGATATTTGCTGTCCTCCATGACTTGTATAGCATTTTCAATTACTCGGTCAAGGTTAAATGCAAGGCGGTCCAACTGGCCGGCACTCCTTTGTCAAACAGGATATTCCACTCTATCATAACATACTGGCATTAATTTGCGTCCAGGCTATTGAATGGTAATTTTTTTATCTGTCGGATCGTAGCTTACTTTGTAACCCAACTTCTCTGAGAACAAGCGAATCGGAATTAGCGTACGGTTGTTGCGTGTGAATGGCGCAACGCCAGATTCATAACGCACCCCGTCCAGCGTATATTCCTTTTTGCCAATATGCATCTCCATCATTTGCTTGCCGCGCAATACAGTAATCCGGCGGCTCTTCGGTTCATAAACAAGCTCCGAGCCCATTGCCTCAGTCACAAACCGAAGCGGCACATAAGTAGTTCCTTGCTGCAATAGCGGTTCAGCCTCAAGCTTAATCGACTTGCCATCTACCTTCGCCGTTTTGTTGCCGACATTCATCTCCACCAAAGAACGCTTCGGTTCAGCTACTGCCGATGTTGTCAGCAGCTTAATATTATCGATTGCTACTGTGCCGGAAATCGCCTTATTTGTCGATCCATCATCCAGCGCAACTACATAGATTCTCTTTAGCTTCACCGGATATTTCATATCAGCGGTAGGGAGATTAACTCGAACATTCTTCCACCCCGTCCAATTCATTGCTTTGGCAATATCGACGTAATGGATTTTGTTGTTGGCATCGACCACTTCTGCCCGCATCCAGTTATTGCTGTTGTCGCTATAAACATCAATGGACATAGCGCTCGGTGTGCCTGTCATCCCTACTCCGCCTTGTGTGCCAAACACAGCATAGGAGGCTTTGGTTCCGCTGCCTTCAGAGAAATCATAGCTGATTTGCAGCGCTCTGCCACTCTTCTGATCCGGTAAGTCAGATACAAGCTTTACTGAGCCTTTCGTTGTAGCTGCAGGAGCTACCTGTGATGTAATCGCATAGCGGGAAGTTTCAAAATCCTCAAACATAATCGAGCTTTCGCTCTTAACTACCGGAATCATCGTGCCGTACCCATCATAACGGGCAATCGCATAGCCGATTTTAGTATCTTTATCAATAGATTGAATCGTAATTTTACCATCATTGACATCAGCTTTAAATCCAACAAACTCCCAATCTACTGCGCTCGGACTAATCTTGACACTCTTGCCGTTTTTAAGCGTTGCTGTAAAGGATGGAGTAAAGCTGTATCCAACGGTTAATACTGCGGAGCCGCTAGCCTTCAATGATTTAATTTGCTCAGAGCCCACCACATCTACTTTTATAGACTTCTTCACACCACCGGAAGAAACAGTCAGCTCGGTTTGTCCAATTCTGGATGCAGTGAATACGTTGTTCTTGAACGTTCCGATCGCTTTATCACTTGTTTTGTCAGTGGTCCACTGTGTTTCGACCTTGCTCATATCTACCGGGTTGTAGAAGCTGTCATAGCCCTTCAAAGAGAACGTAGCGCTTTGTCCCTTCAGCATCATCGTATCTCCACTAATGATAATACCGCCCAGCTTGCCGGCTGGCGCTAGTGTGAATACGCCTATTCCATTGGAAACACTGCGCATAGAACCATCTTGCACCGGATGAGCAGTTTGGATATCAAAGTTTCCAAGCGGACGCTCAATCATCGTTGTTGATCCGCCGCCATCTAGATTAATACCTTTGTATACGCCCAAATCAACCATCACCTGCTGCAATTCCTTCAAGGATAATCCGGTATTGCTGCCCTTGCGTTCACTCGTGATCAGATATACCTTGGTGCCGTCCTTGGAATATCCTGCTGCTGAACGAGACGTATAGGAATAACCGCTCACCCCTGATACATCTCTGGAAAAAGCAGATGCTTTGCCTTGGTCAACAAGCAGCGTATGTCCGCCAACCATCATTTCAAAGCTGGACGGGTCTACTAATTTGCCCGTTGTTTCTGATTTTAGCGAGTATTCTGAAGCAATCGGCTGTCCGATTTTCAAGTTCTCACGGACAAACTTCGCTGCGGCACCACTTGTACGTAAAATATACCCGTTCTCCGGGATTTCGCCTGGCATAGGCACTTCATACGTAATATTATCGATTACGCCATCAATTACTAGTACCTCTGTAGGCTTAGTTGCTGAATTATTAGGACGTTCCTTTCCCCCCCATGCACTAGTGTAAATATACATTTGGTCGACGTGGCTATAAATCACACCCTCAATCTCAGGGAAGTATGACGACTGGTTCATCCCTGTAATATTAAAAGTCTTTCCGTTCTCGGCAGTCACCTTACCTGCAAAAGAATATGTATCAATAACAGGCTTGCGATCCTTCGTAACAGCTATAGCAAACATGCCTTTCTGGCGTGCAGGGCTGGACATCAATGCCCCGCTAGTAATCTGGGTGCCCAAAGGTGCTCCTTCATTAGCCATCACATAGACATCGCCATTAATTCCGGCAACCGCCTTGTTTTCCTTTACCATATTCAAAATATTATTTTTCTGCCCGATGCTGTTGTTCTTGCCGCTCATCGCGTTCAATGCCACATTCGGGTTGGACAAATCCACCTCTATAACATGTACGTCGGTCTTTACAGTTGCGTTTCCTCTTTTTGTTGTAAATATATAATCAAAGCGCTTGGCGCCTGACGTAATAATCGATTGGCTCTTTAACTGCAACGCATTCGATGCCGCCTGAACTGCCCCTGTACGGTACGGCTGCCACGATCCTGGCAACAGCTCTGCTGCCGTGCTCACGATTAAAATTGCTCCTAAAGTAACAATGACAACCTTCTTGCCGCTCTGACCAATTCGCTTGCCTATGCGGCTAAACTCCTTTTGCATACCTTTTGCAACTCTCCCATCTCTACTAATCTACTATTATAGACTACAATAGAGCGGAAAAAGTTCCGTTTGCGGGAAAAACTCTATTAAAATAATGGGAAGAGATAATAGTTTATCCATAAAAGTGTGACTTTTTGCCGCTTTCTTAACTTTTGAAGAGAGCAAAAAAGGCTGTCAAACTATAGCATAGCACTACATTTGACAGCCTAATCCATAAGTTGCGCATTTAATTATTAAAATTTTCTACTTTTTCGTACTTCATGCCTATTTGGCACTTAAAAGAGGCTTTAGGTTCACTGTTGAGGAGCAATTTTAGCCATTAGTGATTCCTGCGGTTGCCACGAGGCTGTCGATTAACTGTTTATGAACAACTTAGCTGCAAAATTTAACCGTCACTACAAACAAAAACGGACTTCCGACCGCTGTTGTATGCAAATTTTTAGTGAATTTCTCCTTATAAAGGTGAAAATTTGCATACAAAGGCGGACGCTATCGCTTCTACAGTTCCATTTTTGCTTTCCGTTAGCTAGCATTTTGCTTTGCTCTAGGCTGCCCGCAGTTAATCGATAGTCTCGGTAAAATGTTAGACTCAACAGCCCACCATTCCTCAACTGCTCCTCAACCGTTCTTCAGCAGTCCCACCAGGATCGCATCTATCTCGTCATAAACTCAGCCTTTTGCAGCAATCGAGCTATCATCACGACGCCCTCTGAACGCTTGGCATTTGTATGTGGGCTAAGAGTCGTGCTAGTTTTGCCGTGAATTACGCCTAGATAAATAGCTGACGCCATATCATTCTTGGCGTAGCTGCTGATTTTGTTACGATCTTTGTATACCTGCAAATACAGATCCGCAGATTGCGGAAGCTTGACGGACACGCCAGCTACCTTAGCCGCACGCATCATCATAGCAGCCATTTCTTCACGTTTAACTGGATTATTCGGCTTAAAGGTGGTGCTGGATGTACCACTAATAATTCCCGCCTTGGCTGCTGCACCAATGTAAGCACCCATGACGGTATCCCCGTTTACATCCTTGAACTTGGCTGCTCCTGCCGGATCGCCAGCAAGTCCCAAGCCTTTGGCAATATAAGCAGCAAATTCTCCGCGAGTAATTTCCTTCTCCGGTTCGAACTTGGTTGAACTGCGACCTTCTACAATAAATTTGCGAATCATATCATCAGCATAATCCTTCGACCAATGCTTGGCTAGATCGCTATAAGTAGCTGAACTGCGTACAAGCACATACGCTCCGCCGCCTTTATTTTTGAACGATGCTGTAGTCGTATTGCCTTCCTTGCTGAACACAGTCGGCACATACGTAATTAATCCCGTTACCGGATCAAGCTGTACCGCAGCAGACTGTCCGTAATTAACAGATGCTGTCGTGGTTAGCTTCTTCGTGACATAGTCACTAAAGTCTGTAAGCACTTTGCGGCTATTATTGCCTTCAACGGCTGCTTCGAAATAAGCTGGCTCTGTAATTGGCGTCGCTTTGGCGCTGCTCACCGCTTTTGTTAACGATGAGGTTAGCGAGGATGAGCCCTGATCGATCGTAATGACGATTTCATTGGCAATTCCACTGCCGTTATTGAAGCGAGATAGCTCGGCAAAATTCAGCTCCTTGAGCGGCAGCTCATAGCTGGCATCGCCATGCTGAATGATCCAGGTGACATTACCGCTTTGCTTCTGTGACATCTCGAGTGCGATTACCGGAATTGCTACAATGGCAGCCTGCTCGGATGCCGGTACACGGAAGGCAATGCGCGGATTGCCGATCCCTGCATTATGTGATGTCGTCACTGCTGTAATAAAGCTTTCATTTTTAATTTTATACTTGTTCGCTCGCACGCCTGCTGGCGAATTGGCTGAGCTTACAGTTGCTGTTGTCATTTTAAGCAGAACAGTGTTCGTCTCAATCACTTCGTAATCACCAGTTAAGGTATCGATTAAAGTCGTTTGATTGACTACATTCACATTAGAGAACGAGCTGATAGCAGTTCCGCCCCATGTCTTCAAGCCATAGTCTGAAGAGGTGTAATTAGCAGTCACTCTCTCTCCTACACCAGCGGGTGCTGTCAACGTAAGTGTTACTGTACTGCCGCTGACCGTTACATTATTGACCAAGCGCACATTATCATTCACACGAACCAGGAACATGCTGGATTGCGGAATAGAGTTAGGCTGTAAGGTCTCCGAGAAAGTTAATGTAATCACAGAGCCTTTAATAATTGCACTGCGCATCGACGCTGGCAAGCCTGTGCCGCCATTGTTGCCCTGATTCGCCTGAACATTGTTAAAGGTTGGAGCAAAATAGCCATACAAGTCACTCACTGAGCTGCTTGATCCTATATAAGAAACCAGGACCGTTTGATTGGCAGCTATGGAAGAGGTTAGCGTCAAAATAACCGAGTCTCCGGATATTGCTGCAGACTTGATTGTTTTTGTTACTCCGCCTGCTGTTACACTGTATTGCGAAATAAGCGGGTTTGAGTACGGATTCAACGTTTTGTTATATTTGATCACAACCGTTGTACCTGCTGCTGTAATATATTGCATCATTGGCGGCAGCTGGCTGCTGTTATCCGATCCGCCTCCCGTCGAGGAATGCGAGATGGAGTAGCTATTGATTGCATTCAGCTTGATTCCATTCGTACCTGTAATCGGGTAGCTGCCTGGCGTGTACGATACTCTAACATTACTATTGTTTGTAACAGATACATTTATGCTCAAAATAATCGAACTGCCACTGACCGTTAAGGATGATGGCAGATAGCTTGTTCCATTTACATTAACCGAAAATTGGGTATAGGCATAGCTGCTGGTCGGAGCAGACAACTGCTGATTGAAATTAAGCACAACGGTATTGCCGCTTGCATGCCCGCCTGTTAATGACGGAGCTGTGCTCGATGCGCCATTTTTCACTTCCAGATTATTAAAGCTCGGAGCAGCATTGCCGGATAAATCTTGAACATAGTTGCTGGAAGGCTTCGTATAGGACACCTTCACCTGCTGACTGCTGCTGATCGAACCGGATACGGTTAATGTCACTGTATTCCCTGCAGTCTCTACCTTCGTTACTTGACGGTCAACACCGGCTACCTTAACCGAATAGTAAGCTGCAGATGTCTGAACCTTGCTATTAAGCGGCTTATTATAAATAAGTCTGACAATCGAGCCGCCTGCCTCAGAAGATGAAATTGCCGGCGGTGTAGTGTCTCCGCCCACTGTTGTAAAGGTCCAACGGTTGGTTTCCGCAATTCCTATAAAATTATTGTCTGTCATATCTGCTATTGCATCTTCAGCAATAAATACATAATAACTGCGGTTTCGCTCCAGCGATGTGCGCGGCTCAAACGTAACTGCCTTGTTATTGTTAGGGTCTACCTTATAGTTAGCATATACCGGATTGCCTGAGGAAGCTTTTGGATAAAATACAATGCCGTTATTGCCATATACCTGTACCGGCTTGTTGAATACAGCAGAGAACGTCTCATCCACCGCAACCGGATTAGCACCATCCTCAGGGGTCATGCCAATCAAATAAGGGCCTTCCTTATTCGTAGTCACTGTAAAATTCCACGAAGTACCGCCGTAAGCATTGCCTGCCGCATCACGTATCGCCTTATTATTTACTTTGACGCTATATTGCGTATTGCTTAGGTAAGGTGCCGAAGACTCTCCAGATGCTGAACCAGTCACATCAATCTTCAATGTTGTTGTTCCCCAGCCAGTGATTCTTGTCGAGCTGGCTTTAATAGAGCGATGCAGCTTGTTGCCGACCGTCTGTGTTATGTCAATTGTTGCATTATTTTCTCCTGGAAACACGGGTTCATCAAACGTAAGCAAAAGCGGTGAATTGGGACCTGCGCCTGAACCCGCTGGCTCAAACTTTGTTAACCGCGGCGGAGTAGTATCATTAGAAACAGTAGTAAAGGTCCACTGATTGGATGATATAATTCCCGGAAAAATATTTGAGCTTGCTCCAGCCTCGCTGAATGCTCCAGCTTCTACAATAACGTAGTATTGCATATTCGCCATTAGCGAAGAGCCTGGTTTTATAGTCACTTCTCTTCCACTAATGGTTACTCTGCTATCTGTTGC
The DNA here is from genome assembly GCA_040396195.1 of Paenibacillus nanensis. Taxonomy (GTDB): domain Bacteria; phylum Bacillota; class Bacilli; order Paenibacillales; family Paenibacillaceae; genus Pristimantibacillus; species Pristimantibacillus nanensis_A. The sequence continues at coordinate 157,674 of JBEBPB010000006.1, read as the reverse complement.
CTGTATTTTAATGCGATTAGTGCTTCCAACCGGAATGATCTCGATATACTTGTTCGGCTGTGCAGCTACATTTTTGTCGAAGCTCATAGTTAATTGAGCATTGCTTGGCACTAACATAGCGTTATTCTTAGGAAATAAAGGATCAACCGTTGCCAGACTTACAGGTGAACCTTCTGTTGTAAACGTCCAGCTATTAGGATATCTATTGGATAGATTACCGTTGTTATCTCGATATAATCCTTCTGGCAAAGTTATCGTATACTGCGTATTTGGCTTAAAGGGCTCCTTGGGCTGAATGCTGATCAAATTGCTGCCGCTGCCCGATACCTCAGTGGAGGTGATGGGGATGCGTCTGGCATCATTATTACTCTCAATAATAATATCCCCGCTATTGCCGTTTACCACTTTATCGAATGTCAAAAGAAGACTTGCCGTAAGCGGCACATTGCCTTGCTGATGCTGCGGAGAAACAGAAATAATATTCGGTTTAACCCGATCCTCAGAAACAGCTGTTGTAAAGTTCCACTGGCTCGGCTGGCTGATCCCGGCAAACAATGCTCCATTGCTCACATTGCGGAATGCACCTGCATCAACCTTTACGTAATAGGCTGTATTCAAAGCAAGGTCGACATTGCGATAAATTGTCGCTTCCTTTCTGTCGGAAGAGAAGCTGACACTGCTAAGCGCAATCGTCTCTACAATCTCATTATTAGAGTCCTTGTGAATAGTAACTGAAAAGCTACCCGAGCTTTTCTCTACCGGTTCATCGAATACTAGCTTTAGCGGCGTGTTTCGAAGCGTACTTACCGAAGTAGCTCCGTTTGCCGGGACCTGGTTTATAATAAGTGGACCGCCGCTTGCGGCATTAACCGTCTCTTGTCGGATTCCCCAATCGGGAGTCAAAAAAGAGAGCACCATCATGACAGCCATCAACAGCGATAGCTTGTTCTTCCATTTCATCAAATTTACACACTCCTCGCAAAATACACTCGTACCTTTTATTTCGGTATTTGGACAGAGAAAGTGAATATTTTATTGGAAAATAGAAAAACGCCTCCTTACTCATCAATGGATGAATAAAGAGACGCGAATGATTAGTCTATATAAATGAATATCATATATACCGGGTATAATATACTGGATGAATTATAAGTCTAACGCTTAAATACCTGCTTGAGCACGCAATGTCTCAACCTTGTCCAAACGCTCCCAAGGCAAATCAATATCGGTACGGCCAAAATGACCATAAGCAGCTGTTTTTGCATAAATCGGACGGCGAAGATCCAGCGACTTGATAATGCCTGCAGGACGAAGGTCGAAGTTGCTCGAAATAAGCTCAACCAGCTTCTCGTCTGCTACTTTGCCAGTTCCGTAAGTATCCACGTTGATCGATACAGGCTGTGCTACGCCAATCGCGTATGCAAGCTGAATCTCACATTTGTCTGCCAATCCGGCAGCAACGATGTTTTTAGCTACATAGCGAGCTGCATAAGCTGCGGAACGGTCAACTTTCGTTGGATCCTTGCCGGAGAATGCGCCGCCGCCATGACGAGCATAACCGCCGTAAGTATCCACGATAATTTTGCGGCCTGTAAGACCTGCATCACCTTGTGGCCCGCCAATAACGAAACGACCCGTCGGGTTAATGAAATATTTGGTTTCAGCATCAAGCCACATTTCTGGAACAACTGGCTTAATAACATGCTCCATAATATCCTGTTGAATTTGCTCAAGAGTTACCTCTTCAGCATGTTGTGTAGATACAACGATTGTATCAACTCGTACTGGACGACCGTCCACATACTCGATTGTAACCTGTGTTTTACCATCTGGACGCAAATAACCAAGTGTGTCATTTTTGCGCACTTCAGACAGACGGCGGGCGATACGGTGGGAAAGCGCAATCGGAAGCGGCATATACTCCGGAGTTTCGTTTGTAGCGAAACCGAACATCAAGCCTTGGTCGCCTGCACCGATATCCTCATTCTCCTGTTTAATATCCTTCCCGTCACGGGATTCAAGCGCAGCATTAACACCTTGTGCAATATCTGCGGATTGTTCATTCAAGGAAGTCAGCACAGCGCAAGTGCTGGAGTCAAAACCATACTTGGCGCGCGTATATCCGATTTCCTTAATTGTACGGCGTGCAATGGCAGAAATATCTACATAATCCGCACGGCTCGTAATCTCACCAATAACTAGCACAAGCCCAGTAGCAACAGATACTTCGCAGGCTACACGAGCGTTAGGGTCTGCTTCAAGGAATGCATCCAGTACCGCGTCCGAGATTTGGTCACAAATCTTGTCCGGATGGCCTTCTGTAACTGATTCCGATGTGAATAAGTGGCGTCCTTTTACCGACATCCGTATCAACCTCCTAAAACCTTAGTATAGATAAGTCCAACGTATTTAAACAAAAAATTAACCTTTTCCACAATGGGAAAAGGTTGTTAGACAACTCTTCTAAAACAGTATGATAACGAAAATGTCGCTTAGTGTCAATGAAATACATAATTTCCCGATTTGACGGGTAAACTGATAAATTTCATTTATAAGGGTTGTACAAATTCATCCAATTACCTCATCAAAGTGAATAACCTCTCTTGCAATAAACCTGCACAAAGGCAGTATTGGGCAAGGTTGAGTAAACCAAGTTACATATTGTTCAAATCAAAATGCTTCTCGGCTTGTTGCACTAACCTTCTCGTCATTTCTCCGCCAACTGAACCCGCTTGTCTTGTCGACACAGCCGACCAGTTCAACGAGTGACCTCCGCCATTAGCCGATGCCGAAGTAGCACCAAGTTCTCCTGCAAATTCAGTATCTTCGCCAGTTGTTGATTGAGCAGCAGGCATTAGACCGAATTCCTGAGCAATTTCATATTTCATCTGATTTAATGATTCACGGCATTGTGGAACTACAAGCTTATTAGAACGAGCCATTCACAAGCACCTCCGTCAAGTAGTGGAATACATGACTTATTGTGCTCGGAATGGCTCGGCTTAAGCGTATAATCTTCTGACAATACAGCCAAAATATACATATCACGCAATTACATTGCAAATCACATCATATTCATACAAGGTTAGCAGGCTTACTTAATGGAATAGCCGCCTTTTACCATAATCGTAAGTGGCTTTTTCTCAGCTTCTGCACCTTGAATACCGCGTCCCTCACGCGGGAACCATATTAAATGGTTCTTCGGTACAGATTGGCCCTTCTTAATATCGATACCGCCTGTCAGATCAGACAGACCATTCGTATCTGAGCTGAACGCAATCGCATCACCAACGCGTACAACCGCTTCAGTGCCTGCGTCAGCCATTAGCGTCTTGCCGACAGGCAACTCAACAATCTGGATTTTCGTTGCCGCTGAGCTGCCTTCTGAACCGCCTGAGCCGTTGCTTCCGCCATTGTTGCCGCCTGTATTGCTACCGGCTCCATTGCCAAGCATCTTCTTAATCTGCTCATCCACATAGCTCTTCGTTACAACAGGGTCTTCAACTGATCCCGGAACAAGCGCATTGGACTCAGCTGTTGATGGCTTTGCCGCCAGCATACCAACACCAATGCCAGCCACAACCAGCATCGCTGCTCCTGCAATCTTCATTGCCTTCATCTTCACTGCTAGTTAACTCCTCTCCGTCTAGTAGTCTATGAATAGAATACTAGATTTTGGGGGGTGGGGCTAGTATTTAGTTAACTTGAAACCATTTTAGTTCCTTCGATGCAATTAGAATCTTCGCATCCTCAAATACATCATAAATATTAATTACATAATCTTCATATGAATTTAATTTCTCCTGAATTTCAGGATCTTCCATTAGCACAGAGTAAGACCGCATTACCGCTTCATCCAACGCTTTTTCTCCTTCTTTAGGGGTTCCTAAAGCAAACTGTTTAAAATAAGTTGTCTTATTAGTGCCTTGATCAACAAATTCAATCATAACCTTATGGTTACCTGCAATATAATCATAGGAACTATCTTTAGCTAGTGAATAATCAAAATTCAATTTCAGACCATTAACAGTATAAAGACCACTAACATCAAGCACTGCATTAACACGATCCAATGTAAGCTCATAACCTGCAATTTGAATGTTTTTCAAGTCTTTCTTTACTGTAGTATTCTGCTCATCAGTAAGTTTATATTTAACAGGTCTGACAACAATTGAATTACTTGATGTTTCATTTTCTGATGGTGGATTAATACTTTGACCAATAACAAACTCATAATTAGACGCTTTAAAGTCCTTCTTTACTTTAGTCCATGCAGAAACGAGTACTTTTCCGCCGGGATCTACCTTCTGATTTACTTGTGTAAACGATACAGGAATAACAAGACCATTATTATCTTTCAGATAACCACTCAAACTAGCTGGTACAGAAGATCTAATTTCTTTATTAATAAGTTCAAACTCCGAATAGAAGTAGTTTTCTTTCTCGCCACTATAAATTTGCGATTTAATCATCTTCGTTTCAGTTTTTTGACCTGTGTTTTCTATCGTATACTTTGTATCCTTCTCTATCGTTTTCATACTACTCAAAGTATTTCCGTTAAACCGATAAATTGTTTTTACAGAATCGCCAGATGCAGCTTTTTCGGTCAATACAAAAGAAATATTATCTATATTTGAAGTGTATGGGATTTGTGAATAAACAACAAAATTATATTTTCCTTTAGGAGCAATCGTTACTTTACTATCCAGGTTTGCTTTCTTGACTTCAGTATTCAGCTTTACTCCGTTAATCAAGAAATATCCTTCCAGCTCCGGCACACTTTTACTGTATGCTGCCGTATTGGAAACTTCAAAGTCTGCAATTAGAAAATCATCAGCAACAGTTGCGGTCCTTAAAATATTATTTAGTTTAATAGAATAATCACCGTACTTAAAGTTACTTCCTATCGCGCCCGACTGTTGACTCGTTTTAAACATATATGCCCCTAAAACATAACCTTCTGTCTTCTCAGCAGCACCGGCTCTTACTACTAATTTTGCTTTGCTTACATCAATGCCAGATGGAATCGAGCCCGATATATTAACTACTTCTCTCAATTGTGGTAGAAGCTTATCTCGTTCAGCCTCTTTTTTTACCACACTTAGCGGATAAGTAACCCCATTAGGTGTCTGTAAAGTAAAGGAAAGATTAGGGTACTCTACTGCTGTTTTTCCAACATTCCTAAGCGCATATTCAAAAACAATTTTGTTTTCATTACCACTACGTTCTAGAGAAGCGGCATCAAGAAAGGTATTCACTTTTTCACCTGAGAAATAAACTACTTTCGTTTTAGACGCTTGATTCAATGTAGAATCCTTCACTGCCCCTAATCGATTTGATGCCGCAGGCATATACAAGCCTGAGGTTGCTTCCTTGTGCGCAATTACTAAATTCAAAGGTTTTCCGACTATTGATCTCGGGACTGCTACATTAAACGAATAAAGCTTTTTTTGTTTAGCTTGCAGTGCTTGTGTAGCAATCTGCGTCATATCAATTGGATAAACCTCATTATTATCAGTTTGAATAAACAACTGAATATTGCTTAAATCAACAATGCTATTACCTTTGTTTTCAATATTGTAGTTGAATTGCAAATAGGCAAGTGCATTATCCTGTGTTAAAGAAAACTGTGGTACGGTTGCAGCCAAACTTACATTACCATAGCGTATATTGGCAACTTTATTGTTAGTTAAAGCTGGTTCTTTAGAATATACAATTGTCCCCAATCTTCTTTCATAGTTTGCAACACTAAAGTCCCACTGTATAATATCAAATTTAAAATCACTTAATTTCGCTTTATCATCGACAAGGGAATAGTATGTAATTACTCGACTTGTTTTTGGAGCAATGCCTTTAACATTCTTGTCTTGTTCAGAAATTTTTGTAGAGAATATCTTATTAGAATTAGTAGCTAGTCGAACCCAATAATCTGACAAAGAAATTTCTTTATTGCCGTTATTCGTTATCACAAAAGAATATGCCAGCACTCTACCTTGTTCCTGTGTTAGTAACTGAGCACTTTGTAGAGAAATTGAACTTGAACTATTTAACTTTACAACCTGTTTAGCTTGAGACTGATTAGCCGCTTCAACAACCTGATCTTTAAAAAACACGGTTTCAGGATGCATTAGTAAAGCACAAGCAGTAAGAGTAACTACCCCCGCTTTTATCAATTTTGACTTCATTGTGAATTAGCCTCCCATAAGTATCATTGATATATTAGACGCTAAGTAGGGGAAATATGTTTCTTATTATTAAACTTAAAAATTAGCTATGAGACCAAATATTATTGATTGAGCCGACCTTCCAAAGCATTAATCACTAAAATTTACAAAAATTTATTTTCGAATATTTGTATATCAGCATAAAATAAATATTCATTGGAGAATTCCTATATCAAAAAGGATGAGAGTGTATGCCTTATATCTAGAATAAAGATATATTTCAAATTCATTTACTGTTAAATACGTTAAATATTCTTTAGAGATAGAAAGTTCTGTACAAATCAGCAATGCTCAAGTCAATTGTTACGCCCTGATTAGAATTTCAGGTGTCTCCAGGAATCAAAGCGAGACTTCTTCCCTCCCGCAACCGAACTTTCACTAGCTAGACAATGTGCTTTGGGCACACCGCCACTACAAAAAAAAGAGATCAGAACTTTGTTCTGATCTCTTTTAAAGAATTATTAGTTAACAGTAAGAGTTGCTGTTGCAGTAAGGTTGTTAGTTGTAACAAATGTCAAAGTTGTTTGACCTGTTCCAACTTTAGTAACAATACCACTAGCTACAGTAGCAACATCTTTATCAGAAGAAGATAAGATTCCGTTAGGAGTTGCAACTGCTACTCCGTATTGGTCTGTTACTTTAATAACTGGAGTTATAGTGCCACTTGACATCTCATACTCAGATTTCTCAAACTCAACCTTTGTGATAACAGGAGCAGCTTTAGACACCTTAACAGTTATTTCTGCTAGTTTCTGACCGTCTTTGAAAGCAATAATCTTCGCGTCACCTTCGCCAACACCATAAACTTTTTTATTAGCAACGATTACAGAAGCATTGCCCTCAGCAGCTACAAAATCAAAAGCTGTAGCTTGATCAATCGCAACTTCAGTGCTACCGATTTTACCTACAAGAACTACGTCTTTAGCATGAGTAGCCTCAGCGTTATCTCCACCATAAAGAGTGTCGATAGCTTTGATAGAGTAAGACTTAACATCCTCAGGCTTTACAACGTTCACGGAGAACTCGTATGAAGAACCAGAAACGCCTTCAATCTCAACTTTAAATTTAGTTACGCCAACACCAACGGCTTTGATTTGTGTAACATTACCGTTACCATCGGTTTCAAGTGTTGCAGAAGTACCTGTAGCTGTTACAAACACTTTGTCAGTTGTAGTAGTATCAAGCAATTCGCTAGCTGCAGCTGTACGGCCATAGTTATCAGCAACTACAACTTTATCTTTGTTGAAATTTACTGATACACCATTTGCAATTGTAGTAAGAACATCTTTAATACCTGTTACTTTTTTCGGTGTAGATACTGGATTAATAACTAGAATAATTTGACCAACTTGTTGTCCGTTAACAAATGCGGATACAATTGCATTTGTTTTAACAGTTACTGGTTGGAAATGAAGTACTAGTTCACCTTTTGCATTAATTTTTGGATTGTTAGCAAATTGAACACTAGAGTTAAATTGAACTTGGTCTTTTTGGAAATTACCCGTATTATTAATTACAATATCTTTAGCTTTCATTGGATCATTAAAGCTGTCAACAGCTGTGATATTAAGGTGAATATCTTCTTCAGCAGTTAATAGTTTAGATGCTTGATTAATTGTCAAAGTTTTAACAACTGGAGCACCTTCAATTTTAACAGAAGTAGAACCATTAGCTCCTGTTGATGGGTTAATAGCATGAATTACCAAAGTAGTTGCAGCATCAACATCAATAGTCACAATGCCATCTTTATCAACAACCAACTTACTCACTACATCAGGTTGGCTTAGAGTAAACATTACACCCGAAAGGTCGAAAATTGTCTTATCATTACCACTAAGTTGAGTGAAATCAATTGTTTTTTCAACCAATTTAATTTTGTTTCCATATTGATCAAACAATTCAACCGGTACTACTACACCAGTATCACCAGCAGAAATACGTGATTTACCTTCAAGCGGTTGAATAGTGCCAAATTTAATGGAAGTAGCTGCGCTACCTGCAACTAGTTTAAATGTTTTTGTTGAGCTAAGACCGCTAACATGAGTTACAGTAACCACAACACTGTCGTCAACATCAAAGTTAGGTCTATTAGGAGTGACATTAGTGTTTACTCCACCTGTTAAATCAAATTTACCATCACTTCCTGCATTAACAGGAGTTCCTTTTGATGCATTGTAAACACTAATGTTAAGGTTAGCATTAGCAACTTCTTTACCAAATTGGTTCAAAAGTTTAGCACCTATATCCTGGTTTTCAGCTCTTTGTAGAGCGGATGCGCCAATTTCAATTTTAGTCGCCTTTTCTTCTTCAATTGTTACTTTTTTAGCATCAAAACCTTTTACAGTCAATTCATATTCACCAGCTGGAAGGTATGTGCTAGAAAGAACAACAGATTTGTTGTCAGCTGCATATTTAGAAGTCACAGTATACGCAACTTGACCATTTTTAAGCGCGAAAGTAAGATCAGACTTTTGCTCTGCAGTTACTTCTTTGTTAAAGGAAACTGTGATTTCAGTAGCATCAGTTTGCTCAACTTTAGCAATAGTCAAAGCACCAGCACTTTCAATCATTTGCTTAGCTTCGTAAACAACGTCTACAAGAAGACCGCGGTTAGCAGCAACTGTGTAGTCATCTTGCTCAGCAAGGATACCAGAAGCTACTACAGAAGCTACTTGCTTAGCAGCCCACTCGTCAACTTTACCTTCAACAGCTTCACCAGCTGGAAGTTCTGTTTTAACGAAATCAGCAAGCTTAGCAACAACAACTGCTAGTTCTTCAATTTTGAACTCTGCACTTGGATCGAATTTGTTGTTACCTTTACCTTTAAGTACGCCAATTTCAGTAGCGTAGTTAATGTATTCTTCTGCCCAGCCAGCACCTTTAAGGTCTGTGTAGCCAGCGTCTTTAACTTCAGTACCTTTTTCAAAACCAGTAATTACAGCAATGATTCTTGCAGCTTGTGCACGAGTCATATTTTTGTCTAGATGAGCTTCACCATCATCCATACCACTGAAAATACCAGCAGCAACTAGCTCTTCATATTTCTGTTCAGTTGTTTTTGTCGTTTCCGCTGCGGAAGCGACTGCTGCGAACATGGAAAATACCATTGCAATCGCAACTAGCAAAGATAAACTTTTCTTCATAACCTTTTTTTCTCCTCCTCTAAATTGCTTCGGTTGTTGAGAGTCTTGATTAAAAAATGAATTGCTCGTTTCCCTCATCGCCGATTCACCCCCTTCCCAGAGTAGAGCATGAATTGTATAAAATAATGTCTACGCATGGACAACCCTATGTAAGCTCATGTCGTAGAAACTTGTAAACGTTATAAAAGATTGCTAGATTCAAAGACGCAACAAATCTAGGTCACTCGGTAATCGAAGGGCATAAAAATAGACACTAGCATATGTACATCACTACAACATTATACAATGTGCGGACGCTACCGTAAAGAGCTAGTTGTGAATTCATTCCAATTCTTCACACAATGTATGAATTATTAGGACGCTGCTTCGAATTTGATACGAAATCCTGCATCTTAAGCAGTTACATATGTTTAGACGCGGCAGGATTTAAAAAGTTGCGCGGTTGCGAAAAAACTTTTTACTAAAATTCGCCAGCTTGTCCAGTAGCTCTAAAATTTATTATAGTCCCCTTTTCGACAAAGGTCGATACAAAATATTTACCATTTCGTATGGGAAATTACCAATGACTAGTAATTGATTCTAGTACAAGCTATCTAGCATGTCAATGAGAAACAGCTGCCGATTGCGGTTCAGCTTGTTAGAAATTGCATTTGTCCGCAATCGGCAACCGTTTGAGTTATTCACTTCTTACCTGCACAAAACGTGATCCATTTTCTGTCCTATGCCTGTATTTGGTTTTACTTAGTTGTAAATCTTAGGAAGCTTCTTCAAATCATTCATTACCTTAACCAATATAATTGACGCATCGCTGCGCAGCAAACGTGCTTTCGGCTCAAATACAGAGCCTTCCTTCGGATTATTGGCGTCGATAAGCTTTCCTTTAATAAATCCTTTTTTCTGAATCGCAAGCACTGCCGGAATCGAGTAGTGGTCAAAGTTGCCGCTATCCTTAAATACTTTATCCAGATTCTTCTTCGCCTTCTCTGAGTCTGTCTCCAGTTTCAGATTCAGCGCTCTTGCTATAATTACAGCTGCTTCCTGACGTGTCAGCTCCACATCCTCATCGAAGAAGCCAGGACGCTTGCCGCTGACGATCCCCGCTCTTGCTGCTGTTTCAATATAGCGGTAATCATAAATAGCAGATGCGTTATATGCATTAGTAATAGTCTCTGGATAGTAGGTGAAGTGATTGTCTCCCTCATAGTTCAGCGGAAGATCAAGCGCTCTAACCATCATCCGCGTAAATTCACCGCGTGTAACGAAACGGTCGCCGCCGAACACACCGATCGGATCGATCGCGTTCATAACGCCTTTGGCAAATACTGCGTTCATCGCATCACGTGCATACGGATGATTCGTAATATCGTTGTAGCCTCTTGTCATCTTAACAGCTACATAGTAACCGAACTTCGTAAATGGTACTGTAATCGTAAATTTCTTCGGATCAACAACACCGCCGATATTCTCCCATGTACTATTGTATGGATCAAAACGGAATACCGTAATCGTTGTTGCTGCACTGCTTACGATGCTCTTGTCATAAGTAAGCGTCAAGCTGCCTGCCTGAGAAGGAATCAGCTCACGACCGAAGTTGTTCCAGCGCTTCGCAAAGCTTTCCTTGTGCATTCCGACAATATTCGGATACGGGAACGGGTCCATTCCCATCTTGATCGGGTCAAGCTGGTCGGTATCCGGATCATCTGCCATACCTGCATCAATCCAGAACAATGGGCTTACTTTCAGGAACTGGCGCGCCTGATCCTGGAAGCGGTAGCCGATATGCAAATTTCCTTCTGCTTGCGCATTCGCCGAGTAGTTCGGCGCTTGGCTTTCAAACTCGCGACGGTTAATAATACCATCGTTCGGGTTAGCGATCGCGAACAAAATATCATGTCCGTTCGATACCTGACCAGCCAGGTTTTCCGAGTTATTGAACTTCGGACGAATCAGCTGTGCATTTTTCGGGAAGGTCAACGTCAAGGCATTGTTAAACACCTTGTGCGAAGATGTCATTGGCTGCAACACCTGTGCTCCCGGAATATTAGTCGGTACGTATTTGACGATCAGGTCTTGCTTGATTTTATCCTGTCCGCGTGTAATCACGAACGGAATTTTTGTTTCTTTATTTGCTCCCAGCTTTTTGTAAACATAGCGGAACGCATCTCTGTATACCTCAAGACCGCCTTCATACTCAATGAAAGTAACTTTCTCCGCGTAGTCCTTGCCTACCATAATAGAATCTGCACCTGGAGAGTGAATAATCAGCTCTACATAGTCCTGGTTCGTAATACGGTTCTCAGGCAGTGGGGACAGGATCGTGTAAGGGATCGACACAGAGTTGATCTGTAATCGGTACGTTGCCCGCGGTCCCGCTTCACCACTATTAAATACAGTAATCGTATAGACTTCAGGGCTGCCGTCAATCGGCATTTTTTGCTTGCGCAAGTCAAATGCAAAGTGCTGCCCTTTCAGATCATAGTAGAAATCAATTAAAGCATAAGGCGTTGATACGTTATCAGGAGGTGTTGCTGATGAATAACCAACCTCGACGCCATCCTCCATCACTTTAAAGCCCTTGCTCAAATCCCATTTCACTGGCGTTTTCCAGTTAGGAGAGTCGATCATTACAATATAATTGCTATGTGTTGTATTAAGCGAAGCCCACTTGGACTGCACTGCTGCCAGATTTGTACCAAGATCAATAAAGTCAAATGTTCCGAAAACATTGAAATCTGCTTCTTTAGTAGTGAAGATACTTCCGTTCTTCTCAAACTTCGGATCATTTGGAATACGTGCACCATTGGAGGAGTATGGATACACTCCCTCTGTATTAGGTGCGGGCACTACAGGCAGATTGGAAGGCACAACTGTAAATTTCATCGTGCTCTCATAAACATCGGTTGCATTGTTAAATACGAATTTAACCGTATTGTCGCCAGCCTTGTTAATGATATTGCCCAGCTTCGTTTCCAGATCAGTTGCTGCAGAGAAGTCAGGAATAAAGGTTCTCTTTACATTAGGATCTCTTTGCACAAGTGGAATCTCTACATTATTAACATACATAAATACGGATTGACGCTTTACTGGGCTGCTTGATGTATCATCCGCATAACGAATGTCCGCAGGGTTGGCAACGTTCATCAATTCCCCTTGGAAACGACCCAGCTTGGTCAGAATATCATCCAACGTATGATTAACTGCATCATACTCCACAGACATGCCATTGACGACTTTATCAAACTTCACAAACGGACCATACAATAGCTTGGCTACGACATTAACAACTTCCCCTGATGCACCGCTTGGTTTTAATTTAAAAGGAATTGTATTGGTACCGGATTTCGGCATTTTAGTAATAACTACAAACAAACGCTGGAATGGCACTTGTTGATTGTCTATATTGCGATAGACGGTTTCAGAGAAATTCAACTGCTCAAAATCATAACCGCCAGTTCCAAGATCAAACATGTCTGTTCCACTGTTACTGCCATAGTTTCCAACTAGCACTTCGACCGCCATTGGCATGGAGTATACATTGACACCGCCAGATGGAATAGTCGTCCCTTGCAAGCCCTTCACACGAGACTCAGTCATACCGTTGCTGTAGCCGGATAAGTACTTGACTTCATGAATATATGCTTTAGTCTTATCGCGCAAAGTAAAGGTGTACCAGTCAGAATATGAATAAACCGTACGGTTTGGCGCCTTGAAACGAAGCTGGTAAGCCTTGTCAAAGTCAAGAGTAGGCAAGGTTACCTTGAATGTGACTGCCGCAAAGTTTGGATCAGTCGTATCGATATGTGTAATATCTCCTGCAGCAAGTGCAGGCACAGATATTGCCGTTGCGCCTTGCTTTAGCTCCACTGTAAGCAGCTTGGCAAGCTCTGCTGCTGATGGTGAAACCGTATTTCCGTGATTTTGCGGATCACTGTTGGACAGATCATAGATCGGCAACGGAACAATTGCCGTTCCTGTTATGATATTGCCATTTACAGTTGTAGTGGAAAAGTTCAGATTAGGCGTCATGCTTGCCTGGTTCGATGCATTCGTCCCGTCTGTCAATTTCATATCATAGAAAGTAACGGCACCATTATAGAAAGCAACCTTGCGAGTGGTTTCTGTAATTTGGTTTCCGTTGTGTACTTTAAAGGTAATTTCATTAATACCCGGATCAATCGTCAGCGCCGTTGTGCTGAATCGGTTGTCAGGTGAGGACGATGAAACGACGAAATCGTAGCTGCGTCCATTAATAAGTACTGTAACCTTCTGGGCGTTGGGAGCTTTACCTGTAATAACAATATTGCCTGATGTCACTACATTCGGCTGTGAGGAGTACAGCATTGTAATTTGATTCTCGCTAAGCTCGTACTCTTGATTCTCGAACAATAGCTTCAAATCATAGAGCATCGGGCTGTCACGGTACTCAATATAAATCGATTCCTCGACTCTGGATGCTCCGGAAATTCCCGTAAACGTAATTTTGTTCAAGCCTGGAAACAGGATTAGCCCGGATACCGTAATCCGATTGTCACCTGTTGTTTGAATCCCTGTCGTTATCTCTTCTGTTTCATTCAGCTTATTGCCGTCAAGCGTAACCTGCTTGACATTATAGCTGATCGTATTGCCGACAATATCATGAATCGTCCCCTGCAGCGTAATCATCGACTCCGCTACAATACGAGCATTGCCCGGCGTTATCTGCTCATTCGGAAAAATAAAGCGGCGCCCCTCCATCGGATCGCCAGCAGCTTCGGCACTCGGTACGAGACCTGCTGCCGGCAGCAGTCCGATCAACAGCGCCATCGTCACTACAATTGATAATAACTTTTTCACTATCATGCTCCTCCCTCGTCCCTACTAATCATTGTTCTCTCGTTCTTGGACAATTGTGATGAATAGTACGGCTCCCTGCCAAAATGAATCTTATGTGTGTTATCGGCTTTTTTTTGCCGGATGTTTAGAGAAAAAGCAGATTCTTCATTATTTATGCAACAAAGATTGCTAGAAAAATAGGCAAGAGGAATGATCCTCCGGCAATTAATAAATGTGAAGCAACAAGCTTTATGATATTATTGTTAACATTAGATAGGGGCAGACGCTCCTTTCATAATATTTGGTTCAGTTTGCTAATAGAAGGGAAGAACAAATAACGAGATGTTTTTAACCGATTTTATATACTGGTTTTTCGTCGGTATTGCGCTCATAGTTTACTATATTGTACCGCTGCGGATTAGACCCTATGTGTTGCTATCTGCCGGGTTGCTGTTTTATGGCTACTACGCTCAAAAATATGTGTGGCTTATCGGCTTTGAAATGCTGCTCGTCTTCGCACTGTCGAGATGGCTGACTGTACGAAAGTCGCGCTTTATGTTTATGACAGGGCTGCTTGTCATTATCGGAGTCCTCGGCTATTTCAAATATAGCGGTATGTTTGTCGACACCTTTAATGAATTACTGGGCTTTTTGGACAAGCCGGGTCTGTTGCGTATTGAGGATATTGTTATTCCGTGGGCTCTATCTTATATTACATTCGAGCTGATTCATTATTTTGTAGAAATGTACAAAGGAAATTTACCCAAGCATGGCTTACAGCACTTTCTCAGTTTTTCTTTGTTTTTCCCGACTTTGGTTGCAGGTCCGATCAAGCAATTTCAAAAATTTATGCCAGAGCTGACCACACGTTTTGCCTGGCATCATATTGTTTGGGGAACGGCGCGTATTATTATCGGCTTATTCAAAAAACTGGTGCTTGCCGACTCGTTGAACCTGTTGACACAAACCTTAAGCTCATCGCAAACGATTGCTTTGGCAGATACACATATGCTTTGGATCGAACTTATCGCTTATTCTTTTGTGATCTATCTGGATTTCTCCGGCTACTCGGATATTGCTATCGGTACAGCCAGACTGTTCGGCATTAAAATACCTGAAAACTTTAACTTTCCTTACCTCAGCCGCAATATCTCTGAGTTCTGGAACAGATGGCATATTTCGCTTGGCCGCTGGCTGGGCAAATATATTTATATTCCTTTGGGCGGGAGCCGCGTACCACAATGGCGCATATGCTTCAATCTAATCGTTACGCTTGCTGTTTCTGGTCTATGGCATGGAGCAGCGTGGCATTTTGTAATATGGGGGCTAAGTCATGGTGTTATGCTTGCAGTATACAATGTGTACGCCCGGCAGCTAAAGCCTTATATCCATGTTCCCAAGTGGCTGTCGCCGGTTACGACCACAATTGCGATTTTAACAACCTTCTCGCTAGTAGTTATTACAAGAGTATTTTTTATATTGCCTTTATCTGATGCCTGGTTTTTATTGCAACGATTGTTTACCTTCTCTTAGAGGGAATACTTAAGCAAAACTAGGGAGTATCTGAAACCTCCTTAAGGATTGGGGAAATACGATATGCGAAGTCGATGGATACCAACCAGACCTTTTATTTTTTTGATTATCTTTTTGGTGATTACAGGGTTAACACTTATTACAATAAAATTTGATGCTTATACTGATGAGGTTAGACAGCATGTCATTGAACATGCCAACAAGGAAAACCGAGTGCCTCCATGGGATGCAGTCGTGTACACGCCTTTATATCTGGAGTATCTGCAGAAGAATAAGCCTGACAAGCCGATGCTTGGTCTATTCGGTCCTTCTACTGTATACGGAACTACAGTTAGAAAGGGCAGCAATACAACTGCCGGCGTCATTCAAGAGCAACACCCTGAATATCAAGTGATGAACCTCGGCTTAACAGGAGCAAGATTTACCGAAACCTACGCTATTCTTGCTGCAGCAATCGAGCAGGTTGATTATATCGTCTTTGAGCTAAACTACGGTATTGTTGTACTGAGCGACAAGGAACCTGATGTGAATGTCTACCCGCAGCTTATTAATAAGCTGGAGACAGATTTATCTCGCCAATGGCTGGATGAATTTGCCGAAAAAAACAAGGACAGCTTTCCGTCAATGCCGCATCGTTGGTTTCAGCAAAAAGTGTTGAACAAGTGGTCCTTGTACAAGCATCGTGATGTCATTACGTATAAGAACTTCAAAACACGAACGCCTCAGGAGCGATTGCGCAAACTGACGGAAGAATGGAATAGCAAGCTGAAGGCAGGCAAAGAGCCGGGTCCTTCGTTGATGGCTGCCTATGTATCGATGATGCCAAACCAGCAAAAATCGATTAATGAACATTTCAAGGATCTGTATAATTGGGAGCAGCCCTTTGATCCTGATCACAGCTTCGGCATGTTTATGATTGAGCAAGTGCTCAAGCTGCTCAAGGAGCATAATAAGCCTGCCCTATTCTACACAGCGCCACTTGATAGGGAACTGATTGATCAGGAGCAACTGCTGGACTGGGAGCAATACAATCAGGTAATGGAGACATATAAAGCAATGATTGAGTCCTACCAATTCTCATTTGTGGATTTTAACAAAGAAGGACATCCAATGCCGCATACCGAATATCATGACCCTTCACATTTGCTGGATGATGGAAGCCATCAATTCGGGCAGTTGTTGTTGCAGAAGGTAAATGATTATTTGCTGCCATAGCTTGATTTGATTAGCAAGGAGGAGCCATAACAGTGAGGAAAACAAATAAGTTTGGTTCATTACTGATAGATACCGCAATAGCGGTATTGTACTCCGTTATTTTAATTGCGATGATACTGGGCATTCTTTTCTTTGCAGGTAATACGCGTGAATTTATCTACATGAACTTTTAATAAAAAAGCTTTCGTACCCAACTTTAGTTGGACGAAAGCTTTTTTATTATATGGCTGGTTGTTCCAGCTCTTTGTAATTATAAGACGTATAATAGCAATTGCTTACCGAGTTACTTCATTACTTGCCGCGAGACGGTGTTTCTATCTTGGCGATGCGTAAACGTATGCGTCGGAACAGGTTAATAACAGGCTTGCGTGACTTGTCTACGATGCCTGTAACCTCTGCGCCAATCTGCAAGCCGAACAGAAGCAAGCAAATTACGACGAAGGTCACCCAGTTAGCTGCAGTGGACTGCACGACTACCGACTGTATAACAGCCAGCATACCGAACACGGCGCTAACTCCCCAAATAATAAGTACGGTACGCTTATGGCTAAAGCCCAAATCCTGCAATCTGTGATGCAAATGCTCTTTGTCCGGTGCAAAGATCGGCTTCTTGTTCACCCAGCGTCTTACGATAGCAAAGAATGTGTCTGTCAACGGTACACCGATAATAAGAAGCGGTGTAATAAAGGATACGATTGCTACTTGCTTAAAGCTGATCATGGACAGTGTTGCAAGGCTAAAGCCGAGAAACAGCGCCCCCGAATCGCCCATAAAAATCTTGGCAGGATGAAAGTTGAAGACCAGAAATCCGATTACACCGCCGAGCAGCAAGGTCGTTAGCAGAATAACCGGCTGGTTGCCCATAAACAATGCCATTACTGCAATAGTTGCAATCGCAATACCTGATACACCGGCAGCCAAGCCGTCCAACCCGTCAATAAGGTTGATTGCGTTGGTTACTCCGACAATCCATAAGATCGTAAGCGGAATACCGATCCACTCTGCAAGCGGCTGCATCGACTGACCAAACGGAATGTTGACCAGATCAATATGAACATCAAAGCCGAATACGACTACACATGCCGCAATAATTTGACCCAGCAGCTTTACTTTGGCGGATAGTTCAAAGCGATCATCGAGCGCGCCAACAATAATAATAATCGTGCCGCCAACCAAAAGCGCGTTAATCATATTCATATCCTTGGCACTTAATGTGCCCTCAGGGATAAAGATAGAAATAATAAAATACGTAACAACAAAAGCAATGTAGATAGCCAATCCGCCCAAACGCGGCATAATACGCGTATGTACTTTACGGTGATTCGGCTTGTCTATCGCTCCGACAAGAAATGCAAACTTTTTGACAAGCGGCGTCATGACCACGGCGATCAACAGCGCTGCCGCAAAACCTATAAAATAAAGAATGCCTACTGGCATAAGAGCAACTCCCCTTTGTCTAAAGCAACACAATACTCGATTTTTCATCAAATGCTGCTGCACGATTGAAATTATACTCTCATCGTTGCATAAAAGCTATCCTTATTTCCTGTCCAAAACACGGATTAATCGGGATTTACAGCTGAATGACGGTTATTTTGTTACTTTTTCTTTATCTCTTAGCACATGCATCATAAATTTAGGCAATACAAGCATTCTTCCAAATCGCTTCGGCTCCTGCAAAAGCCGGAACAGCCATTCTAATTTCAGTGTCTGCATAAATTGCGGCGCACGCTTCAGTTTGCCCGACAAAACATCAAAGCTGCCGCCCACGCCCATAATTAACGGAACACCCAACTCATAGCGATATTTCACAATCCATGGCTCCTGTGTGTCGGCTCCGCGTGCCACAAATAGCAAATGCGGCTCCAGCTTGCGGATTTGGTCAATGACTTCCGCATCCTCATTCGCTCCAAAAAAACCATTTCTTGTACCGACAATTTTCACTTGAGGATATTGAAGCTGCAGCTTTTCAGCGGCTGTGTCAATTACTTCCTGAGAGGTGCCAAGCAAGAACACCTTCCACTTGCGCTTCTCTCCTTGTTCAAACAGCCTAGCCATCAAATCGATACCAGTTACCCGCTCTGCTACCGGCTGTCCGCATTTGGCTGCAGCCCATACGACACCCGCCCCATCTGGAACAATGATGTCAGCACGCTTCATCATCTGCAAATATTCCGGGTTCTCCTTTGCCGTCATCACCATAATCGGGTTAGCCGTTATGACATGCGTCTGTTGCCCGTTATCTATACGATCCGCCAAATATTGTACGGTATCATCCATCCCCAGCTTTGAGAAGGGAACACCGTAAATCGAAACAATCGGAACTTGCTTACTCAAGAGGACATCACCTCGATCTATTCTGACGCAAATAATGGATAATTTGTTGCGCCGGTTGCTGTGATTGTTGTCTTAATTGATCGATTTCCGCCTGATGACGCTCGATCCATTGTTCTTTTTGATCCAGTAAGGAACATGCTCTCTCTACAAAAACAGCTGTGTCCAGTCGTTCAGTTGAACCAACAGCAGTTAAATTCAGCCTAGCCAGAAACTGATCAATCTTCGGATCATAGGATAGTCCGAGCATCGGTACTTGTTGGTTCGCAGCATAGATCAAAGCATGCAGCCGCATCCCAAAAAGCATATCGCAACGGCTTACCTCCAGCAGCATTTGCTGCGGATTCTCGCCCCCATCTACTATCTCCAAACGGCTTCCGGCACCAATTCCGCTCTTAAGCTCTGCTATAACCTGCTCAGAAGTAAGCTTGTCCGGCGGCAAGTGAAATGGCAAAAACCTTAGCACAACATCCCGTTTATGGGTTAGCGCCGCAAGCCCCTCTATAATACGCGCCATATCGGCTCCATCTTCACGCCACTTGCGAAGCGACACGCCAACAACTGGCAACATAGCTGCCAAGTCTTCACTTGGACGGCTTTGCTCAACGGAGGACTTGCTTGCTTCTGGCTGTTTGTCTGCTCCCGCAGGCAACGGCATTCCCATTACCGGGTCGGGAACAAGCTCTACCCGACTTGCTTCAATCCCCAGACCTGTAAGAAAGCTCGCTGATTCTGCATCTCGAACTGAAATATATCGGCTTCTTTTCATAACATGCTTAATAAGCGGCTTTGCCCATGAACGATTGACCGGACCAATTCCCTGCGCATAGATAAACACAGGCTTTCCCAGCCACTGGGCAAGCTTCATTACACCTGTATAATACGGAATCGTCTTTGATCCGGTTGCATCCTGCAGCAAACTTCCGCCTCCGCTAATCAATCCATCACAGCTGCGCAAAGTTTGAAGCAGCTCTTTGGGCTGCATGCGATGCGCTGCTTCAACTCCATACGCCTCGCTCGTCCACTTTGGATCAGCGGAAAGCACCACCGGCTCGATCTGCACTCCCTGCAGCTCTGCCTGCTGGCTGAGCGCAAGCAAAATGGAACGAAGCACTGCTTCGTCCCCGCTATTATGAAATCCGTAATAACCAGAAATGGCTATTCGGAAGCTTTCACGCTTCGTTTGGGCAACCATTTGCGGCAAGCTCCTTCCACAATTGTCCATCCGGCAATACAGATACTTCCAATTACAATCCCTGTACCAAGTCCAAGCAATACACGGATCATTGAAATATAGAACGGTGTATGAATATGTGTAAATGTACTAACCATCGTCAACTGCCCCATTGCGCCAACAATAATAAGCACCCACGCAGCTCTATAGCGCAGAGCGAGGAACAAGCCAAGCAATAAAGGAGGATGTCCCAGCATAAACTCTTTAAAGCGCGGTCTTACACCAAAGTTATTTTCCAGCCACGTTCGAATAATAAGTTCGATAGCTGGTACTTTTCCAGCATTGCCTGTACGAGACAAGTAGTAGAACGCCGCAGCGGCAAGCACAGCACCGACAATAACCCACAATACCGTTATCGGCTGCTTGGCTGCTTGACGTATTCTTGTCCATACGCCGCTTGCCCCATTGCCGTTATAGAAAAACACATATATAGCAACTAGTGCGATCGGTCCGAGATGAAGCAGACTCACGCCGCGGAACTGCTGCAGCACAAGGCTGTACGTAATGTCGTTGAGCAAGCCTGTTACCAGTGGAACAGCAGACAACGAGATTACAGTAGCGACTATAAACCAGTTAAAAGCAAGCCCAATCCGGCGGCCGAGCGGCTGGTTTGGGAATATCCACTTTGTACGACTATCTGAGAATTCTGTTTTATCATCAGATTGCCAGCTTTCTGCGCCAACCATTCTTCTTTGCCCAGTAGTTCTCGCATAAATGCGGTTCATTACCCAGATTAGTCCCAGCGTAGGAGCTGCTACGGCAGTACCGAGCGCAAGCCCCTGCTCCAGCAACGAGCTTTTCAATACAAATAAGCCAGCTGTGCCAATCAGACCAAGCACAAAGCCCGGAATAAGCATAAACGGCAAGAATGCCGCAAGCAGCAAAGCGATCATAGCGACTGCGCCTAACATGACTACCGCGCGCAACGGCTTGTCCAGTGCATGAACTTTATAATCGAATGGCTGAGCAATACCAGCCGGATAGCCTGCTTGCTCCAGCTCAGCAATAATGCCATCTTTGCCGCCGAAAATTTCGATCATTTTATCCGTAGAATGCATTAAGCCTGTTTTCTGTGCATTTTGCTTGGTAGTGGCATGAATGAAAAACGTTCTGATATTGCGATCCTTCACAGCTAGTTTGAACCGGTCAGCGATCACGTCGCCGCTTTTCTCCATACTATCTTCCTGGGAAAGTGAATACATTCTTACAATATTATAATTGGTCAAATAAGCCAGTTTCCCAATGCCCTCTTGCGGCTTTTTCAAGTTTTCGATCGCAACAAGACCCATCTCATGCTTCTTCAGCAACTCACCAAAGCTATCCAAACTTTCTTTGGTAGCTTGCTCAGATGCTCCAGGTGATTTCTCGCCTCCAAACAGCAGTCTGGTAACGCCAAATTCCTTGAGATTGGCTAGCATTGCATCCATCTTCTTGGAATCATACGGCATTTTATCCGAAGGGCGAGGCATAATTGCGAATCCCTTATCCTTCAGCAGTTGCATTGCCATCGGGTCAAAATCCAGCGGTTTAAGAACCGCATCCGTTGTTGGCGTCTCTGCTACCAGACCAGGTCTGCCCTCATAGGACCAATAACGATATTTGATATCGTGAGCAGTCAGCGACTCCTTAATCATTGGAGCAATTAGCTTTTCCTCTTCTTCACCGGAAAACACAATATAAGTATAATGCGTACGCTCATCTGCCAGCTTTCCTTGCAAAAGCGCTATATCCTTGTCATTATAATAAACTAATCTGCCGGCTTGCATCAGCTCTTTAAGCGAGCTCTCATAAACCGACATCGTTGTAATGCCGGCCTCTTTCAACAGATCAAGCTTTTCTTCCAAAAATTGTTGCGGACGCGGCTGCAATTCGGCAACCTCAATCAAATCTCGGAAGTCAAAAACATACTCCACTGTATTAGAAGAGCTCTCCATATTCATGCGCTGTACAGTTAACGGTATCGCTGCACCTATGCCCAAAATAACAAAAGCTATAAGCACCAGCTTCGCCAATCGGTTCAATCGTTGCCATTTTCCTCGCACGCTTATCCTCCGTTCCTTCCTGAAGCTCGTTATTCCAGCCTTTTCCCTTAGCTTAGATGGTCAACGCGCGCCATAACCTCATTTTGCAACGATTGCATAACTGTTGCCGCTTCTTGGGCTGATTTTCCTTTTACTGCAAAATACACTTTTATTTTCGGCTCAGTGCCCGAAGGTCTCAAACAGAACCACGAGCCGTCATCCAACATAAATTTCAATACATTTTCGGCGCGCAAGCCATCGATGCCTTTGCTGTAATCCAGCACCTGCAATACCTTGTTGCCCGCTACAGCAGCAGGAGGAGACATTCTCCAGTCTTCCATAATTGATGCAATTTGGGCAACGCCATCCATCCCCTTGAGTGTGCGGGATTGCTGGCTTTCATCATAATAACCATGACGCTCAAACATATCGTTCAACACTTCATCAAGTGTCTTGCCCTGCGTACTGTAATAAGCTGCCGCCTCACAAATAAGCATAGCTGCTACTATAGCATCTTTATCGCGAGCATAATCACCTGTCAAATAACCATAGCTTTCCTCATATCCGAATAAGAACGTTTTTTCACCAGACTTCTCGTAAGCCGTCATCTTCTCTCCGATATATTTGAAGCCGGTTAGTGTATTTTCTACAGAAGCACCATAATATTGGGCCGCCGCTGCTCCAAGCTCGCTGGTTACAATCGTCTTGATTACAACGCCGTTTTCTGGAAGTGTGCCCTGCAGCTTGCGCTGTTCCAATATATAGTTAACCATTAAAGCGCCAGATTGATTGCCGCTTAGCACCTTATACTCGCCTGAGCGTGTTCGGACAATAGCCCCCATACGGTCCGCATCCGGATCAGTTCCTACAATAATGTCTGCCTCAACCTTTTCAGCCAGTTGCAGTGCAAGTGTGAAGGCTTCTTTCTCCTCCGGGTTAGGCGATTTCACTGTAGGGAAATTGCCATCCGGCACTTGCTGCTGCTCTACCCCGAACACTTGGCGAAAGCCCGCCTTGCTCAAAGCTTCACGAACAGCCATATCACCGGCTCCATGGAGCGGAGTAAATACAATTTTGAACGAATCTCCAAGCCCGCCTGCGATCAGATCGCCCGATAAGCTCTGAGCTGCTACAGTATTCACATAGCTTTGATCCGCCGCTTCATCCAAATAAACCAGCAAGCCCTGTGCCAAAGCATCCGCTTCACTCATTCGCTTTACAGCATGAAAACCCGGAACCGCGCCAATAGCAGTTATCACTTGTTCAGCTTCTTCAGGAATAAGCTGGCCGCCATCTGCTCCATACGCTTTGTACCCGTTATATTCGGGCGGATTGTGACTTGCCGTAATCACGATACCTGCAGATGCCTGCAGCATGCGCACAGAGTATGAAAGCTGCGGAGTAGATCTTAAGCCTTTGAACAAATAAGCTTTAATCCCATTTGCGGCCAGTACAAGTGCAGCCTCCAAAGCAAACTCCGGCGAGAATCGGCGAGAATCATGAGCTATCACGACTGAAGAATTGCCTGCCTCTGCTTGATTACTGCTATTGCCATTAAGCAGCCAAGCTGCCAAGCCTTGCGTTGCCTTGCCAACCGTATATACATTGATCCGGTTTGTGCCTGCGCCAATTACACCGCGCAATCCGCCTGTACCGAACTGCAAATCACGATAAAAACGATCCGCAATTTCTTTCTCATCGCCAGCAATCGCTCTTAACTCCTGCTTGGCTGACTCATCAATCAGATCATCTTGCAGCCAGGCATTGTATTTGTTCATCCACTCTTCATTTATAGAAACGGTCATAATGTTACCTCTCTTCGTCGTACTTTACATGACAAAAATTAATATATCCTTAAATCATCCTTAGATCTCGCTAATCACCATTCTAACTATATCGTATTAGGAAGGATCTGACAGAGCAAACATCAGTTCACCCTCAGCCACAACTTGCCCATCCACTTTAGCAGTTGCTTTGCCTTTGCCGATCGGCCCTTTTAATCTTGTAATCTCTACTTCCAGCATCAACGTATCCCCCGGCTTCACCTGACCGCGGAAACGGAAGCCATCGATGCCTGCAAAGAAACCGAGCTTGCCGCGATTAGCTTCAACCATCAGCATCGCTACCGAGCCTACTTGAGCAAGCGCCTCTACAATCAATACCCCTGGCATAACCGGATAACCTGGGAAGTGGCCAGGGAAAAACGGCTCATTCATCGTTACATTTTTCAAACCGACTGCACGTACGCCCGCTTCTACCTCCACAATACGATCAATTAGCAAAAACGGAGGACGATGAGGAATAATTTTTTGAATTTCATTTATATCCAACATTTAGAATACCCCTTTCCAACTGTATAAATTTGTTTTGTTTTAAACAAGCATATTTTATTATCTACAAGTTATGCAACAGATTTGATCAATACTTCAAATAAATGTATAATTTTGAGCTTAACTAGAAAAGCTATATCTATCCTTCGTAAAACTGCAGTTTACGGAGGTTGAGATAGAGGAGCCGCCTTGTAGGCCTGAAGTGCCTGCTTAGCGGCTCCTTTCTGATCCCGCTATGATGCATGACCGGTATGCCGGTTCAACGATTGAAACTTGATCATATAAACAAACAAGGTCGCGAATGAGAACACAATGGCTGTCCATAAACAAATATGTGCAAACGGCGCTTCAAAAAAGATCAACATAATCGCAAAATAAAACAGTACTGTCGTCAGCTTGCCCATCCAATTGGAGGGTACCGTCTTCTTCCCTTTAAAATGCGCATACAGACCCGCACAAATCATGCTCAAATCACGTACGAACATAGCAAGTGCCGCCCACCACGAAATATGCCCGGAGAGCAGCAGCGAAACAATTACAGTAATAAGCATAAGCTTATCTGCAAGCGGGTCGAGCATAATGCCAATCTGCGTAATCTGACCGCGGCGCCTGGCTATGTAACCGTCCAATATATCTGTTATACCTGCTGCTGCCATAATCAGAAATGCCGGAATCAAGTGTCCGCTGGAAAAAACAGCAATGTAAATCGGTATCAGCACAAAGCGCATCGATGTTAGTAAATTAGGCAAATTCAAACGTCTACACTCCCCCCAGCCCAAGCCTGAACATAAAATAGCTAAAACTACTGTAATCATCCCAAACTATTATAAACCACCTCTTGCCAAAATGAAAATATAAGCAACAAAAAGAGATGTTCTCTCAAGCCCTTGCGGGATACATGGCGAACATCTCTTGAATAGGCTTTACGCATATATATCCAAGTTATTGGTAAATAACCAAATGAATAACTATTAAAAATATTACATGCCCTCAAATATCAGATCATACAGATGGCGCCACGTTGGCCACTCGAACACTTCATCCTTCGGCTGGTGCCCAAGAACGGTATATCCAATATACAAGCCGGCAAACAGCATAACAATCATAATAATAGGAACGAGGCTTTTCCGCAAAATCCAAAATAAAATACGTGCGCCTAGCGGCTTCGCATAGTATTCATCCTCTGCCAGTTCACGCTTTTCTCCAGCAGCTTGCTGTGTCTTCTTACCACTTGCAGCCGACTGCTGTTGCTGTTGGCTAGCCTTGCTCTCCCGATCTGCATCCGATTTGCCCCTGCTATCTGCAGCCTTATCTCCAGCAAGAGTCTTATTCGGTGCTTCTGATCGGTTGTCGCCAAGCCGCTGATTGGGTCTGCTGCCTGTCGATCTTGAGCTGCTTACCGCATATCCGCCAATTGCGGTGTTCTGACGATTCTGGCTGCTATATCGTTTCAGTCTGCTTAATCCATCCGCAGAACGGGGACCTGCAGAACTGCCTGATGTACGATTGGCACTATCGCCGGATGGTTCCAGCTTGCTGTCTCGCGCAATGTTTTCTCTGTTGACAGAAGCTGCAGATTCCTTATTATGGTTTGCACTGTTGCTAGCTGCTTGATTCGCGAATTCCGAGTTTGCTTGAATTCGGTCATCGGCCATTCCTATCACCTTCATCCTGATCCTACGCGCGCATCGTATTAGCAAGCCCCATCATCGTATCACTTGATGATAAAGCTCTTGCTGCCATTTGATAGGCCCGCTGAACACTCATTAATTCGGCAGTTTCATCCGCCAGATCTACGTTGGACGCTTCAATGCTGCCTTGTACCAAAGCAATGCCGTTCTCCCTGTCAGGTACAATCTGGGCAAGCACATCATCTCTGTTCATGCCTGCTGGCACAGCAAATAAATTGTCCGCTGTCGGCATCAATGCCGACGAACGCAAAACCTGAAGCACCTTGATGCTGCCAAGTACCGCAGCACTGCCGTCTGATGACACTGCGCTTACTGTTCCGTCAGCATCTACACGCATATTCGTTCCGCGCGGCACTACAATCGGTCCTTCTACCATATTGCCCCTTCCATCTGGAACGCGAGCAATAACCGGATAGCCTTCTGCCGTTGCGAGAATAGTATCACCGTTTGGCCTGACCGTCAACTGGAAGGCTCCATTACGGGTAAATGCACGAGTGCCAGCACCATCAATTTCCACTTCGAACAATCCACTGCCCTCAATAGCAATATCAGTCGAAAGACCTGTTTCCTTCAATGCTCCTTGCGCTATATTAATAGAAGGAGACATCATTCTTGTTCCCCAGCCAATCTGATATCCCGCTGGCGACAACCGTCCCGGCTGCTGGAACACATCAGGCTGCTGCTTGGCATTGTGCAGCAAGTCTTCAAAATTTGCTTCTTTGCGTTTGTAACCTACTGTATTCACATTCGCCACATTATCTGCAATCGTATCTATCTTGCGCTGCAAGGCATTAATCGACACCATGGCATTAATCATAGAACTGTTCATAAACGTAGTCCTCCCGTTATTATTGCCCTTCCGCCATCTCATTAACCTGGGCTAATACAAAACCCGTCTAGACGCGTCCCACTTCATTCACTGTTTTCTGCATACTCTGATCATAGAATTGTACAACCTTCTGATTAGCCTCGTAGGCGCGCAATGCCGCCATTAAATCCACAGAAGCCTGGGCTACATCCACATTAGAACGTTCCATATAGCCTTGACGCACCTCTACATTATCTGCTGCAGCGACTGCTGCCGCCGTCTGCTCCTCATCCGCAAACCGGAAATTCCCGTTACCTTCGCGAATCAGCTCATTCGGATTGTCCACCCGAGAAATAAGCAAGGCAATGCCTGTGTCATTCCCTGCTTCATCAATAAATCTGCCTCTATTGTCAAGCATCAGCTGATCCAGAGTCGTTCCCGCCGGAAGAAGAACGGGCTGTCCATTCGCTCCCAATACCCGGAACCCTTCACCGCTATAAAGCTCGCCTGTATCCGATACAGTGAACCTTCCGCCTCTAGTATATCTTGTCTCGCCATCTGTGCCCTGCACAGTGAAGAATGCTTGCGGCTGATAGACTACTTCGCCCTCCTCTGATACCGACTTGCCGGATTCGTCGAATACGAGCCCTGCCACCGCGATCTCAGACACAATTGCAAAGTCTGAGCTTCTATTTGTTTGCATCAAATCGCCTTGCCCATACATTGTAATGCCTTCTTCGGCAAACACGCCGCTGTTCCAGCGTCCAATCTCTGTACGCGCCACATTGTTGACACCCGTCATAGCCAGCAGCAGCTCCGGAAAAGCGCGAGTTACCGCATTAACCTGCTTATACCCAGGCGTATTTAAATTAGAAATATTGTTAGTTACCGTATCATGTCTGCGCTGCTGGGCAATAAGTCCCGATGCCGCACTGTACAACCCTCTTAGCATAGTTGCACCTCCATTCATATCCTCAGAACAAATATCTTATCCTTTTATTATCGGCTAAACAGCCGCTTCGTATTATAGTGATATGTAAGTGTTCAGTAAAAAAGCCAAAGATCACCTCACCTCGGCATGTCCCCCTAAGACACCCTACCTGTAAAATGGCTCTTCGGCTTTATTCGAATCAAATGCCCGGCCGCACCTGTTTGTCTATTTGGATACCGGCTGAGCATAAGGATACGGCTGCTCTGCCGAAAAATCAACTACTTTTTCAATTTATCCAAATGGTCTAGCAAAATACCTGTCCCTTTAACAACACAATGCTTTGGATTGTCTGCAATCAGCACAGGCACTTTCAACTGGTCAGCAAGCAAAGTGTCAAATCCACCCAGAAGCGCTCCGCCACCGGTTAGAATAACACCGCGATCTATAATATCAGCTGATAGCTCCGGCGGAGTTTGCTCGAGTACAGACTTGGCTGCAGCAACAATGGACATAACAGGATCCCACAGCGCCTCGCGCACTTCCTTCGTACGAATTGTAATCGTCAGCGGAAGCCCGGAGACCATATCTCGGCCGCGAATATCCATCTCATCATTGCGTCCGTCCTCATAGACGGAGCCAATTTTAATTTTGATGTCCTCGCTCGTTCTCTCGCCGATCAACAGCTTGTACTTGTCTTTAATATACTTCAAAATTGCAGCATCAAATTTGTCCCCTGCAACTTTAATGGATGAGGCGGTCACAATATCGCCCATAGACAGCACGGCAACATCGGTAGTTCCGCCTCCGATATCAATAACCATGTTGCCGCTAGGCTGGAAAATATCCATTCCAGCCCCGATAGCGGCAGCTTTTGGCTCATCCTCTAAAAATACATCCTTAGCTCCACTCTTCTCGGCAGCCTCGCGAATCGACTTCTGCTCTACCGAAGTAATGTTCGCAGGAGTACAAATCAAAATACGCGGTCTGCTCAGCCATTTGCGGCCTTCAACACGATCAATAAACGCTTTAAGCATAATTTCAGTAATCTCAAAATCGGCAATAACTCCATCACGAAGCGGACGAATAGCAATAATATTGCCAGGTGTTCTGCCCACCATGCGATGCGCATCCTCACCTACAGCAAGCACGCTCTTCGTATCGCTTTCAATAGCTACAACAGACGGCTCATCCAGCACAATCCCTTTTCCCTTAACATGAATAGATACATTGGCTGTTCCCAAATCAATTCCTATATCCTTGCTCAGCATAAGGCTTGAATCCTCCAACGAATAATAATTAGCTCCTATATTATTCGCCAAAATCCGCAAAAAACCTGCATGCTTCTCGTTGTAAATGTATGTTTTTAGAAATTTATTTTTTACTTGCCGCGATCACCTCTTTTTGTTTTTTTTCATTTGTCTTCTTATATTTAATTTTTGTTGCTTCTCCTCCTCTCAAATGGCGAATCGATTTGTGGTATTCGAGAATGTGCTTCACCTGATCAGCCAATTCCGGATTGATTTCCGGCAGCCTCTCCGTTAAATCTTTGTGCACAGTGCTTTTGGACACACCAAATTCCTTGGCGATCGTTCGTACCGTCTGTTTTGTCTCAACGATACAACGTCCTATTTTATTTGTTCTCTCCTTGATGTAATCATGCACGTTCCCGCCTCCCTGCTCGAGATAGTTTGGTACATTATATGAGTGGGGCGAGTATATATTCGTTGTGTCCAAGCCTGACAAGCTGATTTGCTGAACATTTTTGTGAAACGGCAAAAAGGCAGGGATTATTTTCCCCGCCTGCAGATCTAGTTTTTCCTTGACACTGCAACGCTTTTCAGCACTTTTTGCCTTTGCATGCACATACTTATTGCTGTGTTATTTTTTTTTTACTGTTTGCTCTTAAAGAAGTCATTCGGATTGACAATCTCGCCATTCACACGCGCTTCGAAATGCAGATGTACGCCCAGCTCATTTTCCAGCTCACTGCGTCCTGCTTTGCCAATAACAGTACCTTGCTCCACTTCCGTGCCTTCCTCCACCTGAACATCCGCCAAGCTTTGGTATACGGTTACAAGTCCATTGCCATGGTTAATTTCTACCATTGTGCCATTTGTAGGATGCTTCTTGGCATAAGCCACTTTCCCAGACAACACAGCCATAACATCAAAGCTTTCACCGTTCGGATCAGCAATATCTATTCCCGTATGCGGGAAATATTGATTGCCGATTTGCACCAAAGCGGCTTCCTTCTCTTCTGCAGCAGCCTTTGTATCATAGTAAGGCGTGTCTACCTGCATAACAGCAATATCATGGACTGGCCATACCATCGTTTCACCTTCAGCCAAGACATCTGTTGGCTCTTGCTCAACTTGTACCTCACCACCGCCAGTAACGACTTCCTCACCTTCCTGTGTCATTTCAGACGGGTCGGACGGTACGTTGGCTTCTTTAGATGTGTCGACTCCCTGATAGATCCACATTAAGGTTACAATAATTGCTGCCGCAGCCATGAAGATTGCCGGAGATACATAGCGCTTCGCAAATAGTTTTCTCCAGCCGCTGCTAGATTTAGCGGCAGATGCTCCCGATAGTTTTTTGGGAGTTTCTTCAGATTGTTGACTTTGTTTTTTGTTTTGATCATTCATCTCTATCACCTCACTACCCATTGTTGCCACATCTAGCATGTTTATACGTGAGGTTTGCTATTTTTTAAACAATAGAAAAATCATATTGCTAGCTTCGAAACTTGTTCAATAGTAACCCCTTTATAATAGTGTTGCACAATGTCCTCCGCCCGCTTGCCTTCCTTTGCCATTCCGTTCGCTCCCCATTGACTCATACCTACACCATGACCATAGCCAAGCGTCGTAAATACAATCTCATCCTTGCTAATTTTCCATTTGAATTCTGAGGATGCCAGACCCAGCTTTTCTCTTACTTCTCTTCCACTGAAGCTTTGTCCGTTAATTACAATACTTGCAATTCTTTTTCCCTCTGTCCGTTCCTGAATTTTCATAGAAAGCTTTGCTCTTGCCTGCTTTCCGCTTAACCCCAGCTTTTGGTACAGCTCCTGCTTGGTTAAAGTAAACTGCTGTTCAAAACGAGGAGACTCTTTATCCCAAGGGCTGGCTACACTTTGCAAGTAGGGAAGTTCACTTCCCCAATAATCTGCCGCTTTTTCAGTATACCCATTGCCCGTCGAAAAAAAGCTTGCTTCAATCGCCTTCCCTTCATAAGTCATCACCTCTCCTTTTGTTTCCTCTACAGCCTGTCTCAATTTAGCCAAGTATTGTTGTTGTTCTGTTGCCCCATATCGTTTTTGCAGTTCTTCATCCGACAAATAAACTTGATGCTTCACCGTATTGGTGACATCGGCTCCAACCTGCTTCATCTCTTTATCCGGTCCAAGCTCCAACCGGCGCAATATATAAGTTCTAGCTGCAATCGCCTGTGCTTTAAGCGCCTCAAGCTCAAATTCCAGCGGCATCTCCCCCGCTACAACTCCCATTACATAATTCTCCAATGGAACGGCAAGCACTTTCTTTTCATCTGTCATATAAACTTTAATTTCCTGCTCGGTGGCAGTAGGTTTTGTTTCCTTTGATGATACAATCGTTTCTGTTGTCTGATTAGATTGCTCTACAGATTGTTGGAGAGATGATTGTTGGTTCTGCTTTGTAGTCTGCTTTGTTTCAGGGGTCATCATCTTCTCTGTTGCTATGAATCGATTCTCTTGCTCTCGCCCTGTCTCTGCCATCAATTCTTCATTATCCAAAAACCGATGACCTATTCCCCTATTAAATAGAGAAAAAACAAATACTGTTCCGATAAATCCCACTATAAACCACCGTATCCAAGTTTTCGCCGAATAGTTTGTCCAAGATTGCCTGCTGCCAATAGAACTGCTTCTTCTCATTCTAACTCGCATTCGGTCTCCTTTCGGTTATCCAGTCCCGCATCGTATGGTGAAGTTCTCATGACTGGTTGCCCGGCTTATCTCTTAATTCGTGTGTATACTTTATTCTATGAGACAAATAATAGGATAGAACTTATGCAGTATTGCCAAAGTCTCCTATACTTATTGCGCATTTTCCTAGCAACAACAGCTCTGGTGGACAGCAATCCGACTATCTATAAACCACTCTCTCCTATTCTGAAAATTTTCTCATTTTAAAAGGCTGATAGAAGCGCAAAAAAAAGCACAGATCGGGAACATCCTGTTCCAAATCTGTGCTTTTTTTGAATTACTGCAATATTAAGCCCATGTAGGCTGTACTTTCAACACCTTTACTTCCTTGCCCTGCTTCGCATACACCGTTCCCGCCGCTTCTTGTTCTGCAGGAGCTGCTGAAACAGCTGCCTCCTCCAGACCTGCAACAACTTCTTGCTGAGCCTCTGCTACAGATGTCACATCAGCTTCAGCCTGAGCATCAAGCTCTACACGCCGAATATCTGCTCCCAACGATGCCAGCTTGCCAGTAATATCTACATAGCCGCGATCAACATGATGCAGACCGGATAATTCCGTCTCGCCCTCAGCACGCAAGCCTGCGCAAAGCAGCGCTGCTCCCGCGCGCAAATCAGTGGCGCATACTTTGGCTCCCGTCAAAGGAACACCGCCAGTTACAATCGCTGAGCGTCCATCCACTTTGATCTGAGCGTTCATTTTGCTAAATTCATCCACATGCATAAAACGGTTCTCAAAGACAGTCTCTGTCACTACACTTGTACCTTCAGAAGCGAGCAGAAGCGCCATCATTTGCGATTGCATATCAGTAGGGAAGCCCGGATGCGGCAATGTCTTGACATCCACAGCCTTCAAATTGCGGCTGGCACGAACACGAATACCGTTATCGCTCTCCTCGATATCTACACCCATTTCTTGCATTTTGGAAATGACAGGCGTCAAATGATCAGCAATTGCGCCCTCCACAAAAACATCGCCGCCAGTTATTGCAGCAGCAATCATATACGTGCCCGCTTCTACACGGTCAGGAATAACATTATGCTTGGCGCCATGCATACGCTCCACGCCCTCGATGCGAATAAGACCTGTTCCCGCACCGCGCACCTTGCCTCCCATTGCATTAATGTAGTTTGCAAGATCAACAATTTCCGGCTCTCTTGCCGCATTCTCGATTACAGTTGTTCCTTCCGCCAAAGCAGCTGCCATCATAATATTCTCTGTTGCCCCAACGCTCGCAACATCCAAATAAATTTTGGCACCCTTCAGCTTGTTCTCAACCTTCGCTTCGATAAAGCCATTACCAAGCGTCACTACCGCGCCCATTGCTTCGAAGCCCTTCAGATGCTGATCAATCGGACGAGAGCCGATTGCACAGCCGCCAGGCAAAGAAATGCGAACCTTGCCAATTCGTCCCAGCAAAGGTCCCATTACCAATGAGGATGCGCGCATTTTGCGTACCAGTTCATACGGCGCTTCACAAGCCGTGATGATCGGTACAGATATGTGCATAGTTTCTTTATTATAAGCAACTTGTGCTCCCAAGCTTCCAAGCACGCTTTGAATCGTCATAACGTCGTCGAGGAGGGGTACGTCATGGATGACGCTGTCTCCTTCCGTCGCTAATAATGAGGCAGCAAGAATGGGCAATACCGCGTTTTTAGCTCCGCTGACACGGACTGTGCCTTGTAACCGCTGACCTCCGCGGACGATAATTTTAGTCATCTTTCTGTTCCCTCCGCGAAAAGCATTTTTCACTGCTGTTTAAGAACTTCTTAATTTTTCCTTAAACAAAACCTAAATTCCATTTTAACATTCATTTACACTAGTCGACAAGCTCATTTTCACAGATCATCACCTGTAACGAGCCATTTTATGAGAATCAGGACAACTTTCGACCAATTTCGTCATTTTTCAAACAGCAGGTATATCCATTGTTGACAACTTTCGCTATTGTTATTCTGCAAAACTCTTCAACATGGTTGTATAATCCCAATACTGCAATATAAATTGAGCAAATAAATGTCCTAGTATAACGGCTGCCACCACCTGAAACATGCGCGCCTTGGTACCGCGCGGGAAGCGGAAAATCCTGTCCCACTTTACATCCTGAAGCAACACCCATACTAATATAATGCTCAATAAATTAACAACTATTGCAAATAATCCGGCTATTCCTGTTTCCATAAGATGGCCAACTTTCCTTACTTTAAGCATTTATTGTCCGACAAACATTTTGGGTTACAAAAAGGTTGCAAAAATGCCCTACACATACTTTAAGTAGTTTGTTTCAAGAAGTCTCTGCTTCGTTTTGACTATTTTTGAACCAGAAAGCGATACAAAAGTACCGTAAACTCTGCCCGACTTGCCTGTTTCTCCGGTTTAAAACGATTCCCTGGCATCCCGCTTAGCTTGCCTTTTGCCCTCATGGCTGCAAGCATAGGCGCATACCAGCTTGCGGCTGGAACATCCTGAAACGAAGCGGTTTGCCCAGCCAGCGGCCTAATGCCCTCTGCTTTTCCGATCAGAACAGCCATCTGTGCTCTTGTGATCGGTTCATCAGGCTTGAAGCTTCCGTTCGGATAACCGTTCACCCAGCCCTGTTGTACAGCCTTCTGCACAAACTCCGCCGCCCAATGATTGCTGGACATATCTTTAAACCTCCGCAAGCTTGCTGGCTTTGCAGCCGGTTTATATGCTTTCACAATCATAGCTACTGCCTCTGCCCGGGTAATAGCGCGATCCGGAGCAAAACGGTAATTTCCTACACCATTAACGATGCCTCGATTGGACAAAGCAATAATTTCTTTCTTCGCCCAATGATTTTTAATATCCGAAAACCCGGCTTCAAGCCGCTCTACTTGCAGCTTCAGCTTGTAAAAGCTAGTATCAAAACTTTTGTCTGAGAACAGCTTAACATAATATACGCCCGGTTTCATTACTTGTTCCTGTATAGACAGCTTTCCTTTACTTCCAGTGCGTGTTGTTTGTAATTTTGTCAATTTTTTATCGTACAATTCCACTGTCATATTAGCCGATTTGGGTACATCTGTCAGTAAAAGAGAAACGGAAACAGGTTCGTCTAACCTGAATTGAAACCAATCGATATCCGTCAGACTGCTGATTACACCATTATAAGTTGCCCCGCTTTTCATCAGAACGGATTGATAGTGCTTGTCATTCGGTTCGTTAGGGTCTGTATATTGCTTGGTGTATTCCATTTTCAGCTCATAGGTGCCTACTACCGGGCTTGCCTCTGTTGATACGGCATTATGCAATCGAATCAAATATTTGCCTGGCACAACATCAATAATCGGTGTTTGCTCTGTCGCTCCTTCTCCCGCATCATCATAAATGACCATTTGCCCGCCCGCTTTTTGCACGGCAATGCTAGGGTCAATGCGTACAGTATCCGTGCTTAAAGTCAGCTTTAGCTTGCCCTTTTCTTTAAACTCTACTGAAAACCAATCGCGATCGGATTTTTGATGAAAATTTCCGCTAATGGTTTGAGACTTGGCCTCAAGCGGATACGCGTCAAAAGACTTGTCATTCGGCTCAAAGGGATCAGCCTTGATGGCAAATTGATTCGTTAAGCGATATGGAACAGAAATCAAGTTGGTTGAATTGACAAACATAAGCTGAAAATGATGCTTGCCTTTGGTCGTTTGAAATGTAACTGATTTGTTGTTTTGCTTAATAATTTCAGCATGGATAGCTTTACCGCCAGTAAATTGCGTCAATCTGACCGGGACTGGCGCTTGCTCTGTGGCTGCTAGCCTGTCTAAAAACAATGTCACTTCCCCATCATATGGAGCATCGATATAAAACCAGTCCTGATCATTAGGTGCCGTTAATTCACCAATAATATATGATTGCAGCGGCAGTTCTGCCGCTTTTTTGCTGTTATCATTCGGCTCGTAGGCGTCTTCCTTTAGTGTCATTGTGACTGCTTTATCAATTTGCAGCAGACCATAGCCGGATTGATTGGTATGAACCTTTCCGCTAATTTTTTTTGCTGTTTGACGCAATAGCTCACGTACCTGATATGGCTTCAATTTTGGATTTTGTGCCCATACAAGCGCTGCCGCACCTGCCACCTGCGGAGCAGCCAGCGATGTCCCCTCGTCTTTTCTGTAGCCGCCGCCTAATGCAGTCGTAAATACGTTCCATGGCGCAGAAATATCAAGTTCGGGTCCAGTATTAGTGCGCAAATCAGCATTGCCATCAGGCTTCGCCCCTCCGGTTGCAAGAACGGTTGGGTAAGCTGCCGGATACTTTACCGCCACCTTGCTGCCCAGTACCTTTCCGTCATTGCCTGAGGCAGCTACAAGCAGCACTCCCTTGCTCTCTGCATAGTTGACGATGTCCTCCATATACGGCGAGTAACGATATAAGCCAACTGACAAAACGACAATTTTGGCGCCACTGCGTACAGCATATAAAATCCCTTCGCCCAAATCCTGCTCCGATCCGTCACCGCGATAATCCAGAGCCTTGATCGGCATCAGCTTTGCCTTCCATAAAATGCCTGCTACACCTGTTCCATTATTGCCCGCTGCTCCCAAAACACCTGCAACAGCTGTACCATGACCGTTATCATCCATAGGCGGTTTTTTGGGAGATAATATATTAAAACCTTCTACCAAATTGTCTTTCAGATCAGGATGCTGCAAATCCACTCCTGTATCAACAATCGCTATTACCAGACTGTTTTGCTCCCTGACGATTTCCCATGCTTTATGAGCACCGATTTGTGCCAAATAATTTTGCTTGGACAAGTGAGGATCGTTTGGCAAAGTAATCGTGCGGCTATTCTGCTGCAGCGTTGTTTCGCTCCTACCGTTTCTGTCTGTACCAAGCCCTTGCTGCTGCTTGTTCTGCTGAGATGAGCCGTCGCTTCCAATCGCAGACTTACCGGATGCAGCCTTGTTAGGATCAGACGTAGACTGGCTGGACATTGCCTTGTTCAGGTCGGGTGCGGCAAGTTCAGTTGCCGGCTGGGCAGCATTATCCCCAGCGGCTTGAGCAAGTGTGTGCACCTTGCCATTCGGGTGCACATACGCTATACCCGGCTCCTTCTGCAGCCGGGCTAGCCAAGCCTTGACGTCCGTCTCGTCGTCGGACGGACATACGACCTCCACCGCCGCCTCCGGCTGGCGGTGCAGCACTTTGACCCCGCCGAGCGCATGCGCTTTGGCGGGGTCTATCCATTTGAGCAGCCAGCTTTGCGGCTGCTCATCAGCGCCCGCGTCTGCCGCTTTTGGGGCAGACGCAACTCCAGCAGCAGCATGCTCAGCTGCTGGAGCCGTTGCTGCGCCGAGCGAAGCCGGCGCAGGCGCTGGTCCGATGGGCAGTAGGCCGCCCAGGACCAGTAGTATTGCAAGCAGCGCCAGCAACAGGCGGCGCGCTGCTTGTCCTCTATCTTTAAATTGACTCATCATTCGAAAGAATCTCATAGCATTATAAATTCACTTTCTATCATATTTGCAAGGCATGCTTTGCAATGAATATTTTTGAACGTATGCAATTTATATAGAGCTGATCTCTTACTAGACTAATCTTACATTTCGACTATTGTTCTACCACTGACCTCTGTACCACTACTATATCTCCAAACTGCTGCCCTTCTGTTTCTACTGTCCATGAAACTACTGTTATGAGATACCTCTAGGTGTTCTTTTATTCCGTTCTACTGGAATCCCTATTGTTCTAGTCAACTTATGTAGCAACAACCATCTTAGTTAAAAATTCGTTTCAAGCACCAATCCTTTGCTTTTCCGCTCTGTTTATATGAATTCGAGACTCTCACCATCATCCCTTCTTTTTCACTCTTTCTTGGTTGAATAGACGCAGATACTCTCTCTCTTCATGCAACGATAGACCCATATACAGCACTGGCGGGAAAAATGAAACACTCACTATTCTTATAAAGTTTTACTAATTTCCAACTATCGTTAGCGTTGCTTTAATGTTCTCTGCATTTTCATCTCCCCCACTTCTTAATGGAATATTTCACAAGCTACAAATAGTTCAAACGGAAGAATCACAAGGCTATCTGCTGTTTCTAGTCACGAACCGAATATAGCCGATTTCTGCTGAAAACTATAATTCAGCCGCTGGCACAAGGCTATCGATGAACTATAGACAACTTGGAGCCAAACAAAATGCTTGCTCACGAAAAGCAAAATTGGTACTATCTGAACATTTTTTCACCATAATTTTCTTGGGTAAAGGGTTGACATTTGTTTTTATATGCTTTAGAGTAGCTCATGAACTTAATATTGAACCTCGTTAGGTGAGGCTCCTGTATGGAGAAATGCTGCTGCCCAGAAATGTCCAAAGACGCCAATGGGTCAACAGGAACTATCGAATTAAGGTGGTTTTTAACGCAGCTGGATTAAATTCCTATGCCATACAGTGCTAAAACTCAACGAATGGAGGACAGCTTATTTCCGTGTTTATTCAAACACGCCTTCATTGTTGAGGCGTGTTTTTTTATTGCTACTCAAAAGCAGGAAGGAGGGTGCCAAATGGACGGAGACCCCAAACCGGAAAGTCATTATTGCAACAACCTATCACTAGTACAAACAATATCGGGCCGGACAGAGCATATCGTTCTACTTCCATTTCGGCTCCTGTTTCCTGTGTCTGATGCGCCATTCTAATCGTAGACCGTTTTGTTATAACGGCTCTTCATATGAATACATGATCAGTTTTAGAACCAGCACCTACTTGAACTGATCCACGCTATTCGATACATTGTCGCTTTGATTTGTTACTCTCTCTGCAAATTTTGCTAATTTTGCAATTACGCAACGCACTTTCATTTGAACAAAGGGCTTATTGTTCCGTTCTCGCTTTTACAAGGCAAATTGAACGGTCTGCGTCTAGTCAACGTTTCTGCCTCTTGGTTTGAATGACACCCCTTTGCGCTTGCGAGCAGTCAAAGCACAAACCGAACTGCGCCTGCAGCTATCCCTTGCAGGTCATTCATTCGCCCACCAGGAAACAATCCCGAATATTTGGAAGCCCTGAACATTTCTATTTCAAAAATTTCAGCATGCTAATGCTTATTTAATCATGCCTAAATGAAGAGATTCTGTATCCTTATGCACTTTTCAAAGTAATCGCATATGAAAAATTATATATAGTGTTGCTATAAGCGTTACTACAGACTCTGCTATAAGTGTTGTAATAACTGGCACAGAATCATATATTCTTAAACGCATCTACGGATTTATTACATTGCCTGTTAGCATGACTATTCTGTTGTAAAGAATCTGTAAACTTAATAATTTGCGAATGAGGAATTTGTTATTAAGATGCTGTAGATCTGTTCATTGGGTAAATCTGTTAATCTGCTGAAATATGCTTTTCTCCCGTGCCCACCCAGAAGGGAGTTTATTAAATGCTACGTATTTTTACCAATAGCCAGCATAAATTTGCTGAGTCGAAAAGCTGGATTCATTTGGCTTCGCCAACAAAAGAAGAGATTCAATATGTCAGCAACCTGCATCATATTCCCGAGGATTTTTTCCAAAGTGCATTGGATCAAGATGAACGGGCTAGGTTGGAAACGGACAACGGCATTTCACTACTAATTATTCACGCTCCTTTGAGAACGAAAAAGGGGGACACGCTGATGTATCGCACGATGCCGATCGGAATTATTAGTACCGAAAATGTTTTTATAACTGTTTGCAAAGAAAATTATCCTGTATTTATTGAGAGCAGTGAAAATCGCATTCAATTTTCGGCAGATAATATTCACTTTACCTGGATTCAATCCATTGCTCGTCATTATTTGAAGGCGATGGATGAACTGAATAAGGAGATACTGAATACCGAAAAGTCCCTGAAAAAATCTATTCATAACAAGGATGTCTACTCACTGTTGTATTTGAATAAATCGCTTGTTTTCTTTACGAAGTCATTGAAATCCAACCAAGCTATGCTTAACAAGTTTCTTAAGACATCAACCTTCCAACGTTCAGAACAGGATGACAAACTGATTCAGTACGCTTTAATAGAGATGCAGCAGGCGTATGATACAGCGTATATTCACAATATCAATCTAAGTAACCTGATGGATGCTTATGCGGCGGTAATTGAGAATAATGTGAGCGCCGTTTTGAAAAGCTTGACAGCTTTTGCTTTCATTTTGACCATTCCACTCGTTGCCGCAAGCTTATATGGAATGAACACACCGCTTCCGTTTCAGGACGAAGGACCAGCATTAACTGTTATTATGTCAGCAGCTGTTGTTTTAAGCGGCATTACCGCGTGGTTCTTCTATAAAAAACGTTTGTTCTAATAATAACTTTTTTTTGAGAAAGAGGGATTACCATGTTAAAAATTTACCGTCATGACGCAGCAGGCAAGCTGCAAATTATAGATGAAATGACTCATAACTCCTTGATCGTATTAACTGCACCCACCCATACAGAAATTGCACAAACTGCAGAAACACTAGCTATTCCCGAGCATCTGCTGCGCGACCCGCTAGATGCAGGCGAACGTCCACGCATTGAGAAAGAGCAGGATCACACTTTAATGGTGCTGCATGTACCGGCTGCAGTTTCTGACGAAACTGTATATGGTCAGGCTCCTTACCATACGGTACCGATTGGCATTCTGCACGCCAAAGACCATCTGGTTATTGTTTCAAAAACAGAGCTGCCGCTTATTGGACAAATGCTTTCAGGACAATACGGAGCTTACGGCACAAATATGAAAACTCGTATCACCTTGCTAATGTTTGCTGCTATCGCGCATTCCTATACTGAGTATTTGACAAAAATAACGAGCCAGGTTGGAGTTTTGCAGCATCAGCTCAAACAGGCGCACCGCAACCGCGAACTGTTCGGTCTTATTCATTTGAACAAAAGCCTGGTCTACTTCTCCACTTCGCTCAAAGCGATGTGTAGTGTATTCAAGCGGATTGCTAAAGGTCATGATATAAAATTGTACGAGGAAGATGAGCGCATGCTGCAGGATGCTCTGGTCGATTTAGAGCAAGCGGCAGAGGTAACCGAGATTCGTCGCGAAAGCTTGAGCAGCCTAATGGACGCATACGCGGCTATTGTGCATAACAACTTGAACTCTGTACTGAAAATATTGACTACGATGACGATTGTACTCGTTATACCAACAATGATTGGCAGTATTTTTTCTATGAACGTCGCTTTGCCTTATGAACAGGAATGGATTTCTACTGTAGTTATTAGCGGATTAATTCTAGCGATTTGCAGTGGTATGATCTATCTCTTCTACAAAACTAAATTTTTGCGTTTCTAAGCAGCGCTTCTATATCTATGAATAGAAAAGGACGTGAC
The DNA here is from genome assembly GCA_040396195.1 of Paenibacillus nanensis. Lineage (GTDB taxonomy): Bacteria > Bacillota > Bacilli > Paenibacillales > Paenibacillaceae > Pristimantibacillus > Pristimantibacillus nanensis_A. Next base: position 116,096 of record JBEBPB010000006.1, on the reverse strand, counting down.
CACCATGATGATGGTTTTACAAAACACAGCTTCCGGAGCATTCAAACAAATTAATGATATTAAGCCAAACAGCTGGCTGCATCTAGTTTCGCCAGACCAAGCTGAAATGAATAAGGTAGCTGGTCAGCTGAGTATTCCGCATGAATTTCTAACCGATCCGCTCGATATGGATGAGCAGCCGCGCATTCAAACCTTTGGTGACAAAACACTAATCGTTATTCATGTGCCTTATAACCAACCGGGAATGACCGATTTAAGTGAAAATGTAAAGTATCGTACAATACCGTTTGGTATTATTTTGACCAAAGACTATTCCATAACAGTTTGTCGTGAATCTGTGCCCTTCGCCGAAAAGCTGTTCAAAGAGCATGCTTACGGCTTGTCAACGGAAAATCAAATCCGCAGTACAATTATGCTAATAAGCGAAGCTTCCAAAGCATTTGTTTCTATAATTGCGGAGATGGAATTGGAAATTACAAAGGCTGAGGATGAATTGGCAAAATCATACCGGAACCGCGAGCTTTACACTTTGCTCTATTTGAATGACAGCTTGCTTTATATGACCACTTCACTCAAACAAATGCAATTTCTCATGCAAAAGCTTAAGAGCGGTCATTTGCCATTAGCTCACGAAGAAGGAGAACTGCTGGAGGATGCTATTATAGAATTGGAACAGGCCTATGAAATGGCTGGTATTGACCAATCCAATCTGAACAATATTATGGATGCTTATGGAAATATTATTCAAAATAATGTAAACCGTGTGCTCAAGTTTTTGGCTGCTGTTACGATTATATTGTCGGTGCCAACACTAATTGCGAGCATTTATGGCATGAACGTTCCACTGCCTTACCAAGAAGAACCGCATGCATTCTCCATCCTAATCGTTGCAATGGCTGTGCTCAGTGCCCTATTCACTTATGTGTTCTACAAAAAACGCTTCTTCTAAAACAGGCAGCTAGCGACGAAGCCGATGCAGCTCTTTTAGAATGCGTATTTCTAATTTATGACAATCAAAATGACCCTGTCTTTGAGTGAACAGACAGGGTCATTTTGCGTAGGAATCACTATTCAATTTGTCTGTCATTGCTCTACTCCCAATATCTTCGTAATTGCTCCGCCGTCTCTGCGTTTACAGCAGTACCGACTTTCTCCTCTTGCGGCTCCAGCTTCGCTCCATTCGCTTCCCAGCATCTTTGGCAAATTTCTTCGCTCCAGCAGTTTTCCGCATCCGGGCAAGTATAGCAGTAGTGCAATAATCCATAGGTTACAGCTGCTTGAGTCATGGTAATCTCTCCTTTGTACTGCTTCACGTTTGTTATGATTTAATCATAATGGAAAGCAGCCTGTTTCGAAGTGATATTTCACACATTGACATCAAACCGATCGTATTTGTTAGAGCAAAAGATTTGGAAAAATACCTAACAGCAAAGTGACTGCGACTGCAAGACACACTATTATTTTTTCTGCAGGACGGATCTTAATCGTCTCGTCATATTGCTCAGCGTTTTGAGAGGAGGCATAGTTGCTTTTTATCCCTTCTGTTTGATTGTTATTTATTTTCTCAGCAGCGCTCGCGCTCGCACCATAATCATCACCCGATATCCGTTTTTCTTTCACCCCGCCGCTGCGCGCATACATTTGTTGTATCACTCTAAAACCGGAATACAAAAGAATAACTGAGCTAATCAATATGACAGAAACTACGCCAATCTTTTGACTAGATATTAAATGTGCCACAACAAACCATTTGCCCAAAAAGCCTGCTGTAATCGGTAACCCTGCCAGAGATAACAATAATACAGTCGTTGCTGCAGCCAAGTAAGGCGATCGATAGTACATTCCGGCAAACGCCCTTAACTGTTGATGCCCTGCTGATCTGCTCACTGCCAAAAAAATAGCAAATATGCCGCCCATCATCACAATATAAGCCGCGAAACAAAAGAGTAGGAGTCTCGATTGATTGCCTGTAAAAGGATAAACAGACAACAACGGCAATAGCAGCAATGATAGGCCATTAGCAATCGCCCAATCACGCAATAGCCGCCAGCCATTCGTTTGTCTGACAGCTGTCAGCGAATAGATTAGCGCCAGAAAAACCGCAACATATATAAATACAGACTGCATCTTTATCCCCCCTTTACTTGAACGAAAGAAAATTGCTGAACAAATACTGCAGCAATTTGATCTATTTTTCCGGTTACGATATGAGGGTAACAGCCGACTAATACAATAAAGGACAATAATATAATCATTGGAACTGCTTCTGTCCAGCGTGCATCTCTCATGCCGCTATACGATTCCGGAGCTTGACCATATATCATACGTGCCACTGCGCGCAACATAACAACAGCTGCCAGTAAGAAAACAACAGCCACGACTGCCGCAACCCATTTCATACTGCCGATCAACCCTAGCCCAATAAGCAGTATTGCCGTAAACCCGGACATGCCGGGAATACCTGCCAAAGCCAGTGAAGCAGTTAGCAGCATCCCGCTCATAAACGGCAAGCTGCCAGCAAATCCGCCGAGACGATTGAAAGCCACCGTCCCCGTCCTTCCGTTAATTGCTCCTCCAATCATCAACAGCAAAGCGATAATCAGACTATGGGAAATGATTTGCAATACCGCTCCCTGAAACCCTGCTTCTGTGGTTGCTGCCAATCCAAGTATAACCATACCGGAATAACTTATTGATAAGTAGGCAAGCAATGACTTGAAATCTGTCTGTCGATATGCCAGCCATGCCCCAGCAAGCATATTGATCAAGCCTACGCTTACTAGGATCGGCATCCATTCATCTGCTTGCCAGGGAAACAAGATCAGTACGTAACGAATAATACCGAACGCTCCAATTTTCGTAAACACAGCTGCAAAAATAATTGCGATTGGATACGGTGCCCCCCGATAGAGATATACCGTCCATGTATGCAAAGGGAATATAGGCAGTAATAATCCAAAAGCCAGCAGCAACAGAACAAAAGCTGTGAGCCTTGCTGTATCAGGGTCTAAATATCCAATTAAGCCTAACTGGTAACCATTTTGCAAAGCCCCCCATGCAGCAGGATCGGAAATCTGCTTCCAAATTTCCGTGTAATTGCTGCGATATATCATTTGTGCCCCTTGTTCTGCTTCAGCAAAAAACATACCTGTTCCAAGCGAAAGAAGCACAAAGGACAGCAGCATAAGCATCGAGCTGATGCTGCCTGCTGCAAGCAGCCAGCCAGCTGCCTTGTCTTTATCGCCTTCGCCCCAAATTTGAATCAGAAAATACATCGCGATCCATGCAAGCTGAAAAAGAGCAACAAATAAGACGAAATCCTGGGCTATAAAAATTCCGAGCACAGCGGACTGCAAAATATATAACCAGATATAAAATGCCTTGCGTCGCTTCTTAATTTGCCCTCCTAACAAAAAAGCAACAAAAAAAATAAGCGAGGTCATCGTGAGCAGCGTCAGGGACAAGCCATCTACTCCTAATGAATAAGAAACTGATAATATTGCTTCTTCTCCGTTTCCTGCTCCAGTGAGAGGAGGCAGATGAAGCTGAAACCAGTCTAGTTGTTCATTATATATCTGATGCCCTTTTAACCGATCAAAATCGACAAATAAGAGCAGCAACATTAGAAAAGGGAGGAATGATCCAAGCAAAGCTGTTCTGCGCAACCACTTTACATTGGATACTGGCAGGAGTAGCAATATGAGGGCTATCGCAAGTGGCAGCAACCAGATGATCGACAAAATAGGATAATGATGCAAATCCATTAACTAATAAGCCTCCCTTCTACTAAAACAATCAGAATGGCTGCCAGCAAAGCGGCTGCAAATAAACAAGCCGCATACAACGGTTTGTTGACGATCCGGGTTAGCCAACGTCCTGTTTGTTTAATAGTCGCCAGTCCAAGCTGCAACACACCATTAATCACATAGAAGTCCAAAACATACCAAACTGTGCTAATAATACGAAACAAGAGCATGGCAATAAAGACTAGCCCCTTATCGACATTTAAATCTTTTTCCGCAAACTGGAATGGCTTTGATTGCTTGTTTTGTGTGGCAAACTTGACTTGCAGATAAGCCAGCCCTGCACCAACTGCACTGGCAATAGCTTGAGCAAGCCAGAACAAGGCAGACGGCTCGGTTGCTGTTTGTTGCGCCCATAGCGTATCCAACCAACGGCTAAGCCAGCCATATTGCCCAGGCAAATTGAGCAGCCCGGCTGCCAGCGAGGCAATGAGCAGGAACATAACCGGGATAACAGAAATGGGCTGGGTACGACTTGCTTTTGAAATACAATCGTTCGACTCTTTGCTATTAAAAACAGTCAAATATAACTTGATCATAAGCCATGCGGTCAGTATTGACCCTGTTAACCCTACTGCAAATACAAGCCAATGATACTCCCACGCTTTTGCCAGAATGGCGCTTCTCGGCCAGAATACCCCTAATAGCGGAGTGCCAGCGGTTAACAATACTGTAATTCCAAACATCAATCTAACATTGCGTATATATTTATCTTGAGGAAAAAGATACTGACTCAGCTGTTCCAGCTTATCAGTACCTGCTCTATTCTCCAGCCAGCCGGCAATCAGAATAAATGCAGCTTGAAAACAGGCATGAACAATAAGCAATACAAAAGCATCGGTCACAGCGCCAAGCCCGATTGCCATTACCACCATTCCCATATGACTGATAATAGAATAGGAGACTGCCTGTTTCAATCTTCGCTGTGCAAGCGCAAAAAATGCCGCTAATATCATAGTTGCTGCCCCGATATAAACCATAATCTGCTGCATATAAGGTGTTGCTTCAAATATATCAACCGTTCGAATAATTAAAAAAATGCCAGATGCTGTAATTCCTGCACTAAATATAATCGCACTTGCTGGTGCAGGTCCTTCCATCGCTTTTGTCAGCCAGATATGCAGGGGAAGTTGAACCGCCCTGCTGAGAGCACTGATAAGCAGCAAAATGGCAATGGCTAAAGCATTACGTTCAGGAAGATCAAGGTTTCCCTCAAAAACACTTTGTATCATTGTAAAAGATAAAGAATGGTCCGGCATATATTGCAGCAGCAGTACAATAGCGAGCAGAAAGCATATATCTCCTGCAAGCAACACAGTAAAAGACTTTTTCATAGCAGATACAACTGCTGTATTAGCATACCAAAAGCCAGTTAGCAACACTGCACCAATACCGGCAATCGCGCCACATATGTAATATAAAAGTAAGTTGTCCGCGATGATTAATCCCTGCATGCCAAACGAAAACAACGCTAGATAACTAAAGAAAACAGCAATTCTCTCATCGTCCTTCAAATATCCAGCTGCATAGATATGTATGATCAGACTAATAAAACAAAAGACAGCCAGCATAAGCGTAATCACATTGGTCACTTCAAAACCAATACGCAAGGATAGCTGAGATAATGGAAGCCATTGAAAATCATAGCTATACTCGACTTTATGCGGGGGTATCCTTTCGAGCAGCATGAGGAGCGACGACGCCAATGATAAGCCTGCAGATGCAATTCCGACCATAACTCCAAAGCTGCGGTTGCTTTTGCCAAGCGCTGTTAAAACAAGGAACGCCACGAGCGGAAACAAGGGGATCAGCCATGCTGATTGCGAATAAGTATCCATAATAGTCCGCCCTGCCTCCTTCATTCTTCATCATCTGTCACAATCCCAATAATACAACAATAGCATTTCTTGCTCCTCTAATGCTAGTTATAAACGTATAACGTATGACGATTCTTAAAAATAAAAAACCGTACCCTGGAACGTTACATTCCGGAACGGCTTTGCTTGAATTATTGTGTACAGAAGGATGCTCACTAATCCCGGATGACAAACCGGCTGCTGTAATCCTTAGATCATGCTGTCTCGAATACTTAATTGCTTCCCAATTGAGGCTGACCATTTGATGGCTGCTTGTTTTGTGGTTGTTGGTTTTGTGGCTGTTTGTTTTGTGATTCTTTATTTTGAGCGTTGTCCTTTTCAGACTTGCCATTTCCCGATTCGCCATCTTGAGGCTTCTCTGTTTGCTGCTTCTGATTCGAGCTTGCCTGATTCTGCATTTGATCCGATCCATTTGGTCCATTATCAACGTATTTTTTTCCCATTAAGACAGCAGCAATATATAACAACAGCGGTAGCACAAGTGCTTGCAGTACACTGTATGTAGACCATACGTGGAGTGAAAACTGCTTGGCATGTCCAATATTGCGATAGATCTGCGATGTGATGCCAACAATCAGGAATGCATAAGATACAATTAGCGTTCTATAGCTTTGCAGACCTAAAAATTGAGTGGTCAGCAGGCAAAGCGTATAGACACATAAGACTAGCTTGATAAAAGCTGAGCATATCCAGACAATCGCAACCAACACTTCAACCCGTACCAATATTTCTTCCACATTAATATTTTTTGCCATATCAAAAATGGCGAACTGACTTCTGCTCGTCTCATAAATACCCAGCACTCCTTGCAATAGCAAAACTAGCACCAGGCTGGTTACTCCAATAATTATGACTGTCCAAGCCATGCTCTTTTTCAGTTTAACTCTTTCTTCTATTTTAACCATCGGCAACAGAACCGTTAGAAACACGTATTCTGCCACAGGAAAGCCTAACATTAAGTAAGCCCCACGAAAAACTGGCAGCCATCCGTCATAGAGCACGGGCTCAAACCTGTGAATATCAAACTTGTTAAACAACGCAACGACCACGATAATGATCACAAAAATCAGCCAGAATGAAAGTAATTCGGACAGACGCGCTACGGTTTCTCCTCCCAAAAAAACTCCATATATCACAATCAGCATAAAAGTAACATTAATAAACCAGGTTGGTGTTGCAGGTAAAACGGACAGATTTAAAAAATCTGAAATGTTGCGCAGCACTAATGAGCTCAGCACTAAAAAATAAAACACAAAAAGCAAAGAGATTAGCTTTCCTCCCCATTTTCCAACAATTTTTTGCGAGTACTCTGCAATCGACAAATGGGGAAAACGATCTGAAAGAGCCACATATAACAGTGGCACCAAAAGCTGCAGAAACATGACTAACATCATAGATACCCAGGAATCCTGCTTAGCTACTATTGTAACCATCGTAGGCATAATCAAAACCGCTGTACCTAATGAGTATAGAAACAGCATTTTGGATAATTGACTTGCCGATATTTGGGTATTATTCATCCCTGAAGAACTATTCAAGCCGCTGTCCCTCCAATTCCAAACCAATGTGAAAAGGCGCGTACTAACGGAGTAATCACTAATTCAATCCCAGCGATTGGATTGGGCAGCGACCAATGAAGACAACTGCCTGCGAACATATAAGTACCCGCTGCCAGTATGACTAAAGTAGATAGCAATTCCTTCTTTCTATCCCTTTTCCATAAATATTTGATGTAGCATATCGCTGTAAATATTCCTGCTAACAAAATAAAAACTGCCTCTGTCATACTATCACTCCGTTATCGCTTCGTCCCTTACTCCAGCCCCTTTTATTAACGTATGGCAGGATACTTCATACTTAATATGTTTAAAGTTCTTCTTCCAGTCACCCTCAATTTTTTTCCAAAGCTTAGGATGCTCACGGTATATTAATTTTCCCCAGCCCATCGCATCAGAATTAAACTTATGCTGCAAGGCATAAATAGCCGCCTCTACCTCTTCTTTTACAATTTCGCTGGTTTGCTGACCAAGCTCCACCAGTTTTTGATCATCTGTTACTTCCAATTTTCCACACATGACTTCTCGAATACTTCCTATTAAATTAATGGTAATAGAGATGTATGGATTACCATCTTGATCAAGCTTACTTTTAGATTTTGATTTGGCCTGTTGAATTTCAACTATAAAATCTTTGGTTGTGCCAGGGCATCGTTGCTTCACCACTGTGCTGACAATTTTGTTTTTTGTCCAAACCAGCCCCCTTGCTTCCTTTTGACTCAAGAAACCGGCTAGTTTTCCTTTATTAAAAATTGCAGATGTTGCAATCGACGGATAAACCATCGCAGGTATCGTCGTTGTATTATCTGCAGAATTCTTTTTGTCGCTTTTACCGATCAATCTTATGGCGGGCGTAACAGCCTGCTCCCGATCCATTCCAGCTAAACGAATAATGTCCTGCACTGTAATTAAATAGTTCGTGCCATATGCTTCTTCATTCACTGTAATCGTCTGATATAGCTGCTGAGCCGGTACCGACTCCTGCTGTGTAGTCAGCTCAAGCATGCTTTTTGCTGTTGAGCCTTGAGCTACCGCAACAGAAATATCTCCGCGAATATCAGGATTTCGCTCAATTAGATCAAGCAGCGGGTAAATCCCTTTCTTAGCCATCGCCTCGCTTATAATAAGCATTTTAGTATGGGAAAAAAATAGTCTGCGTGATGTTTTGGATGACATTTTTCTAATCGCTTCAAACATTGTATCCCCAGTCTCAGTAAATACAGTTACTGCCGGACCTGAACCTGATTGATGCCGATCCGAGGAGGCGTTTTGCGTCAGTACCGTTTGAGCTGTTAATTGCAAGTAATGCTTCCCCGAAGGATCAACATCAATGCCTAGCGCCAGCACCACCCCTAATTTGTCCAAGTATCGCAAATCCCAGCAGCTTGTAAGAAGTAGAGACGAGCATACTAATAAGAGGACAAGCCGGATTGCTGCAAGCTTTTTTTTAATTGTTCTCATTCGTCTCCTCCTCCTCCTGAGGCGGCTGTGCATTTTCACGTTGCTGATTGCCTGCTGCCAGCAGTTCAGGTCGCTCTTTCATTTTCCAAAAAGGCACCCTGACAATGGTATCCTTCAAATCGCGTTTCATAAACGGAGCGAAGGGCTTCAAGTAAGGCAAGCCAACAGATTTTAAATGACTCAGATGAAGCACTAATAAAAGCATAATTAAACTAATGCCATAAAATCCGAGTGTTGAGGCGGCGAGCAAAAGTAAGAAACGAAGCAAACGCGCTGCAATTCCCAAATTGTAGGCAGGTGATACAAAGCTTGCAATAGCAGTAAAGGATACTACAATAACTACTGCGGGGGATACAATTCCCGCCTCCACAATCGATTGCCCTATTACCAAGCCCCCTACAATGGAAATAGTATTGCCGGAAGCAATCGGCATTCGCAGTACAGCTTCTCGCAATATCTCGAATACAAACTCCATAATGAATGCTTCCAGGTAGGCTGGAAAAGGGACTCCTTCCCGCTGTGCAGCGAGCTTAAGCAGCAACTGGGTTGGAATCATTTCATTATGATAGCTCACTATCGCCACATAAACGGAGGGCATTAGCAAGGCTACAAAAAAGGAAACAAACCTTAATATTCGTAGAAAAGTCGCAATATCAAATCGCTGATAATAATCCTCCGCTGCCTGAAAAAAAGAGTTAAGTGAAACGGGCATGATTAGAGCAAATGGCGAACCATCAACTAAAATCGCTAGTCTGCCTTCCAACAGATTGGCTGCAACAACATCTGGCCGTTCATTATTAATGACAGTAGGAAACAATGTCCACTTCTGATCGGTAATTAATTCCTCGATATAGTTTGTTTCCAGCACACCATCAATATTAATAGCTTCAAGCCGTTCACGTATTATATCCAGTACCTGCTCATCAGCCAGACCTTTTATGTATACCATGCTAACCGGCGTCTGCGAGTATTCCCCAATCGTCCATTGCTCCGCCCAAAGCTTTGGGCTGCGAATCTTGCGACGAATAAGTGCCATATTCGTATACATCGATTCCGTTAAGCCTTCTTTTGGACCACGAATTGTCATCTCTGTATTCGGTTCTTCTATTCCTCTTTTTTCACCGCCAGGAACCTTGGCAGCAAGAGCCGTTTCTGTCCCTTCTACTAACAACATACAGCATCCGCGGAATATATATTGAAAAAATGCTCCCCAATTATCAACTTCTTCTAATATAGATATTGATACCAACCGGCTTTGAATTTCTGAAAGTGTTATTTTTTCATTATTGTTTTGATTAGACTGCTCTTTTTTATCTTGCTCATTATCCGCACTATCTTGTGATTTCGCCATTTGAACAGGATCAGTCCGCTCCTGTAATGTGCCAACAATTAATCGATTAATCATTTCATCATTAACAATCCCATCAATGAAGACCAACAGTATATCGTTTTCACCTTTTTTATCAAGCTGGAGTCTGCGGATAGAAATATCATGACTATTGCCCAACTCAGCGGATAGGTAATCCTCATTTTCTTTCAATGTCTTGAATATAGGCTTTTTATTATATTCTTTCTGCTGCTGCTGTTCATGCTCTTGAATCAAACGATTCGTTTTTGATTTTTTCCCCTTTTCCTGATTATTGCTCTGGCTGTTTGACTTTAATTTGTTTTGATTATTATTCATCCGTCTCTCTCCTCCCTTGTCTTCCGGCGAGAACACAGTTTTATGTTTATCACTACACATAGCATTGCTATCCGCATGAAAAATTATGTACTAAAAGAAACAATTGTGAAGAATTGAGTATATAAACAGTCCTATGCAAGTAGCTGCTAAAAAGAAAAAATCCTTTCCTGATTATAAAAATCAAGAAAGGATTTTGGTTACAGCCAAAGACAGCTGTTAATGTTTTTTTACTTTCAGACGGTTCATAGCACGTTGCAAAGATAGTTCCGCACGACGGTAGTCAATCTCGTCGCGGCGTGCCAATGAAAGACGCTGTTCTGCACGCTGCTTGGCTGCCTCTGCGCGCTCCAGATTAATATCTAATTCGAGCTCGGCACTTTCAGCAAGAATAACAACTTTATCTTTGCGAACTTCGATAAAGCCACCATGAACAGCAACGATATCTGTACTTCCATCACGTTTTATTGTAACCGGAGCAATACGAAGCGGCGTTACAAACGGAATATGATTAGGCATAATGCCCAGCTCACCCTCGGATCCTGTAACAACGATCATCTTCGCTTCCTCCGCGTATACTTTACGCTCAGGAGTTACGATTTCTACCAAAATGGTATTCATCTGAATTCCTCCTGCTCTTCGCTATTAAAGCGTAGCTGCTTTCTCAATAGCTTCTTCGATCGCACCTACGTAACGGAATGATTCCTCCGGAAGGTCATCGTGTTTGCCGTCAAGAATTTCTTTAAAGCTACGTACAGATTCCGCAACCGGAACGTACTTGCCTTTAAGACCTGTAAACGGCTCAGCAACGTGAAATGGCTGAGACAAGAATAACTGAATCTTACGTGCACGAGCAACAGTAATTTTGTCATCCTCGCTCAACTCATCCATACCAAGGATCGCAATAATATCTTGAAGCTCTTTGTAGCGCTGAAGAATCTTCTTAACGTCTTGAGCAACATTGTAGTGCTCCTCGCCAACTACTTCCGGGTTAAGAATACGGGATGAAGATGCAAGCGGATCAACCGCTGGGAAAATACCCATCTCGGAAATTTTACGCTCAAGGTTAGTCGTTGCATCAAGGTGAGCAAACGTCGTAGCTGGAGCCGGGTCAGTATAGTCATCCGCAGGTACGTAAATCGCTTGAATCGAGGTAACGGAACCTTTCTTCGTCGATGTAATACGCTCTTGCAATTGACCCATTTCTGTAGCAAGTGTCGGCTGGTAACCAACCGCTGAAGGCATACGACCCAATAGGGCAGAAACCTCAGAACCTGCTTGTGTAAAACGGAAAATATTATCGACGAACAAAAGAACGTCTTTGCCTTCCGCATCACGGAAATATTCAGCCATAGTAAGACCTGTTAGTGCAACACGCTGACGCGCACCAGGAGGCTCGTTCATCTGACCGAATACCATCGCAGTTTTGCTCAGTACGCCAGAATCCTTCATCTCATGGTACAAGTCATTACCTTCACGAGTACGCTCGCCTACACCAGCGAATACGGAAATACCGCCGTGCTCTTGAGCAATATTGTTAATAAGCTCTTGGATTGTAACAGTTTTACCTACACCGGCACCACCGAACAAACCGATTTTACCGCCTTTTGCATATGGTGCAAGAAGGTCGATAACTTTAATTCCTGTCTCCAAAATTTCCGCTTGTGTAGAAAGATCTTCGAAATTAGGAGCACTACGGTGAATCGGAAGATTCTCGTCTGATGTTACATCTCCAGCTTCGTCAATCGGTTCGCCAAGCACGTTAAATACGCGACCTAGCGTTGGAGCTCCAACTGGAATTGTAATTGGTGCACCCGTATCAAGCACTTCCATACCACGAACGAGTCCGTCAGTTGTGCTCATTGCTACAGCACGAACCATATTGTCACCGAGATGAACAGCAACCTCAAGCGTCAGCTTAATATCAACGCCGCCCGCTTGTGCTTTTTGCTCGATTTTGACAGCATTCAAAATCTCAGGCAAGTTACCGCGTTCGAACTCGATGTCGACGACCGGACCCATGACGGATACAACGCGTCCTTTTTTCATTGTTTTCCCTCCTGGTTCCTTCTTATATAGCATTAGGATTGTGCGTTAGCTCCCGCAACAATCTCTGAAATCTCTTGCGTAATTGCCGCTTGACGCGCACGGTTGTACGTCAGTGTCAATTGGCCAATCATTTTCGTTGCATTGTTTGTTGCGCTTCCCATCGCTGTCATACGTGCGCCAAACTCACTTGCTTTACCGTCAAGCAAAGCACTGAAAATTAGCGTCTCCGCATACTTCGGCAGAAGCACCTCAAGCACACCTTCCGCAGACGGTTCATACTCATAAGTAGAAACCGATGTGCCTTCCCCAATATCATCCAGAGGAAGCAGGCGCATTTCTGTCGGGATTTGTGTAATTGCGTTAACGAATTTGTTATAGAAGATATAAAGCTCATCATAAGCGCCTGATGCGAAACTGTTTACTGCAGAGTGCGCAATATTTTTGATGTCGCTAAACACCGGTGCATCTGAAAGACCAATAACTTCTTCCATAATCGGCATATTGCGGCGGCGGAAATATTCACGTCCTTTGCGTCCAATAACGAACAGCGTATACTCATCAGCAGACTTATGTCTTTCATGAATTGTTTGAGACACTTTACGCAATACGTTAGCGTTATAACCGCCTGCAAGACCACGGTCAGACGTAATTACTAGGTATCCGGTACGCTTCACAGGACGCTTCTCCAGCATTGGGTGCTTTACATCCTTAGTACCTGCAGCGATACTAGCAACAACTTCCTTCAGCTTTTCCGCGTAAGGACGTGCTGCTTGTGCAGCTTCCTGAGCTCTGCGAAGCTTAGAGGCCGAAACCATCTCCATCGCTTTGGTGATCTGCTTCGTATTTTGTTTACTCTTGATTTCACGCTTTATATCACGCATGCCTTTTGCCATTTGGTAACACCTGCCTTTGTTGCTTGAATGAGTAATTCAAGCCTGGTAAGGGGCCTGTCCCGAAGACATTAACAAATGCCATTCGGGTCAGACAAAATTGCATTTCTGTCTATAATTATGCTGTAACAGCAAAGCTTTTCTTAAATTTATTAATAGCGTCAACAAGTGCCTTCTCATTGTCTGGCGTCAAATCTTTTACATCGCGAATAGATTGACTGATTTCCGGCTGATTGGAATCCAGATAGTCATGGAAATCTTTCTCGAAGCGCAACACGTCAACAACAGGAATATCATCCAAGTGACCTTTAACTGCAGAGTACAGGGAAATTACTTGCTTCTCAACCGGCATTGGCTGGTTAACGCCCTGTTTCAGAATTTCCATTGTGCGCTCACCGCGATTCAAGCGAGCAAGCGTTGATTTATCAAGATCAGAACCGAACTGCGAGAACGCCTGCAACTCACGGAATGCCGCAAGGTCAAGACGAAGTGTACCCGCAACCTTCTTCATCGCTTTGATTTGTGCAGATCCACCAACACGGGATACAGAGATACCAACGTTAACCGCTGGACGCTGACCAGAGTTGAACAAGTCTGACTCTAGGAAGATCTGACCATCTGTAATCGAGATAACGTTTGTCGGAATATACGCCGAAACGTCGGATGCTTGTGTCTCGATAAACGGCAATGCTGTAAGCGATCCGCCGCCAAGCTCATCATTAAGCTTCGCTGCACGCTCAAGCAAGCGGGAGTGCAAGTAGAAAACGTCACCAGGATAAGCCTCGCGGCCTGGAGGACGACGCAGCAATAGCGAAAGTTCGCGGTATGCCGCAGCTTGCTTGGACAAGTCATCGTAGATAACCAATACATGCTCGCCCTTATACATAAAGTATTCACCCATGGAGCAACCTGCATATGGAGCCAAGAACAGCAATGGAGCTGGTTCAGAAGCGCCAGCAGTTACAACAATGGTATAATCAAGAGCACCATGACGACGCAAAGTTTCTACCACGTTGGCAACAGTAGACTGCTTTTGTCCAACTGCTACATAAATACATTTAACGCCAGTATCCTTTTGGTTGATAATAGCGTCAATTGCAATCGTAGTTTTACCAGTTTGACGGTCACCGATAATAAGCTCACGCTGTCCACGACCAATTGGTACCATTGAGTCAATCGCTTTAATACCTGTTTGCATTGGCTCATGAACAGATTTACGAGCAATAACACCTGGTGCCGGTGATTCTACCGGACGAGTGTGCTTCGTATTAATCGGTCCTTTTCCGTCAAGCGGTTGACCAAGCGGATTAACAACACGACCCAAAAGCTCCTCACCGACCGGAACCTCCATAATGCGGCCCGTGCGTTTAACTTGGTCGCCTTCACGGATATCCGTGAATGGTCCAAGAATAACAACACCCACGTTGCTTTCCTCAAGATTAAGTGCCATGCCCACAACACCATTAGCGAATTCGAGCAATTCTCCCTGCATCGCGTTTTCAAGCCCGTGGACACGGGCAATACCGTCACCAACATTGATAACAGTCCCGACTTCAACTACTTGAATGTCGGATTTATATTGTTCGATCTGCTGTTTAATCAGCGTGCTGATTTCATCAGGTCTGATACTCAATTCGTTCACCCCTATCTACCATGCCTTAGATTTTTAACGATTTTTCCAATCGCTCCAGCTTACCGGATAAACTTCCGTCATACAGACGATCTCCGATACGCACCTGTACGCCGCCTAGCAGCTCTGGCGCTACAACTTGTGTTGCAATAATCGTTTTACCAGCTAATTGTCCGAATTGCTTGGACACATCCGCAAGTTCTTCATCTGTCAGCTGCTTTGCGGAATATACAGTTGCATGTGCTTGTCTCAGTGCTTCGCCTGCAATTTTCATGAATGCCTCATAAGTGTCGGCAATAATTGCCTGACGACCGCGGCTAACAAGAAGCTGCAAGGTATTCACTACAAGCTCAGGCACGTTGCCCCCAAAAACCTGATTGACAAGCTCAGCCTTTTTCTCCAAAGCAATGTTTGGTGAAGATAAAACTTTCAATACATCATCGTCTTGTTTAACCGTGTCAGCAACTAGCTTCAAACCAGCCTCTGCCTCAGCAATAATGCCCGCCTGAGAAGCAAGCTCAAATAGTGCTTTAGCGTAGCGCTTCGCTACTACTGTGTCCCGGCTCATTTGCTTCCTACCTCTTTCAGGTACTTGCTAACAATTTCTTCTTGCGACTTCTGATCGACTTGCTTCTCAATAATTTTGGAAGCGATTTGAACGGAAATACCGCCAACTTCGTTACGAAGGGCAGCGATCGCATTGTTCTTCTCATTCTCGATATCTTTCAGGGCATCGTCCTTCACGCGAACCGCCTCTGATTTTGCAGCCTGCACAATATCTTCAGCTTGCTTTGCGCTTGTGGATCTTGCTTGTTCAATAATTTCATAAGCTTCTTTGCGCGCTTGCTGAAGTGCTTCTTTTTGTTCAGCCATAGCTTGTTCAGCTTGTTGGCGGTTAGTGTCCGCAGAATTCATCTGCTCGAGCACCAGCTGTCTGCGCTTTTCCATAATACCGAACAATGGACCAAATGCCCATTTGTTTAGCGCCCAATACAAAAACAAGAATGCAATGATCGCTATAATTGTTGATGTTGGTTCAAAATTCATAGCTGCCACTCCTTTCCTACACATTAATCGCGAAAAAATAGAAAACTTTTATTCCTAGCATCATACAAGAAACACAGCCTACGACCGTATTCTTGTTGTATTCACGTTCATACAGAAGTCAGGCAGCATACTGCCATCGTCCTGATTTTTCAATCATAACAAAGGCGAAGAGGGCTAGGCCTTCCCCGCCATTTCAGTAGGTATGCTATTATTTGAAAAACGCCAAGAAACCAATAACAACGCCGATGATTGGAACAACCTCAACGATACCAGCACCGATAAACATAGTTGTTTGAAGTGCGGATTTTTGCTCAGGCTGACGAGCAATACCTTCAACTGTTTTACTAACGATCATACCGTTACCAATACCTGCGCCAATCGCGCCCAAACCTACTGCAATAGCTGCTGCTAATACTTCCATTTGTAAAATCCTCCTCGAAAGATCGATTATATTTGTTCATTCTATTTAATAATATCTTCTCCCGACTCCAATGGTCGGTCTGAAGTTAAAGCACAACGTTCTATCCTGCCGGATAAATTAATGTTCTTCCTCGCTCACTGTAGCTTGCGAGATATATACCATCGTTAGTACCGTAAACAAGAATGCCTGAATCGCACCGATAAAGATACTGAAACCTTGCCATACCGCCAGAAATGGAAGCCCGACCCAGCCAAGCATTAAGATCGTGGAAATCAAAACCTCACCTGCATAAATGTTAGCAAACAAACGCAGTGCCAGCGTTACCGGTTTAGCGATTGTTTCAATCAGGTTTACCGGGAAGAATACTGGATATGGTTTGAAGTAATGTTTCAAGTAGTCTCTTCTGTTGAGCTTCATACCAAGGAAGTGAACCAGTACGAATACAACAAGAGCAAGTCCTGCTGTAACAGAAAGGTCAGCTGTAGGCGATTTCCACCATGAGAAGTGGAGTACTCCATCATGTTTCGCAAGATCTTCAGCTGTACCGTTCATAAGCCACGGCACGACTTCAGTGCTTGATGTGGAAATTAACAAAGGCAGACCAAGCAAGTTGGAGATGAAGATAAACATAATCAGTGTCATTCCAAGCGCCAGATAAGGCCTAACCTTTTGCACCGGCATCGAGCTGGCAATTGTCGAGTGCATAAAATCTATAGCCCATTCCAAAAAATTCTGCATCTTGGAAGGGTTTTCGACAGATAGATTGCGCACGCACAATCTAGCTACGACCAGCGTGATCGCAACGGATACCACAATTGTAATAATTGCAGCGAGATCAAAAGTCATTCCAAGCCATTCCACTTTGGGAAATGTATGCATAAATCATTTTCACCCCTTTCCGTTGCTATTTTCTTTCATTGTTTGTACTATAGCTACCGCGAGTAGAATGAATGGCATTACCATACTGCCGCTTAAGGCAGCCGGCATATTAAGAGTTTCCGGATAACGGTAAGCAAGCATTGCTACTAACAAGACGGTTGCAATACGATTGCCGAAGCCTAATCCCCTTCTTCGCTTGGTCTCCTCCTGCTCCACTCCTTGTGTAACCAACGCGACCCTGCGTTTCATCATCAGAGCGTTGAAAGTGCTGGCCGCAAGACCTGCAAGAAGTCCATACATAATCGGTTTCCATTCAGGAATTACCGCCGAAAGGATGAGGCAAGCCGACATGAGAAGCAGCATAATTCTGAGCGCCGGCTTCATAATATTATCCATCGGAATCCTCCAAAACCTTCATTACAATAAGAACAGCGGAGATAAGTCCAATAGCCAATCCAAGCAGTATTCCGGTAACCGTCCAACGGCTTCCGCTACCAAGCTTGTCATCTGCTGTAGAACCAAGCCAATAACCGACAAAAATACACATCGCCACATCAATACCGAGTGCTCCGACAAGAGCAGCCGCCTTCAATGGATTATCTTCTCTTTTCTTGTCTTTCATGGCTAGTCCCCTGCCAATCCTCATATATTTTATCGAAGCGGCGCAAGGTTTGTCAATTGAAATAACTACAAATATTTACTGTGAGAAATGTGCAAATTCCTTGCTGTGCAAGGCTTCAAAATGCAGAAAAACCGTACAGCAGCACTGTATGCTGTGTGCTGTTGCAACCGGTAATTGGTTGCAAGCAAACTATGAACGTTGTGTGAACGGATCAGGTCTTGCCTCATTTCTTCCAAAATGATGCAGTAACGCGTCAACAATTCGCTCTGATGCACGACCGTCGCCATAAGGATTGGCAGCCTGGCTCATCTTCTCATAGAGCACCGAATCTGTAAGCAACGCCTTGGCACGAGCATAGACTTGCTCCTCATCCGTGCCAATCAGTTCCAGAGTTCCCGCTTCGATCCCTTCCGGTCTTTCTGTTGTATCCCGCATCACAAGCGTGGGTACACCAAACGAAGGCGCTTCCTCCTGCATGCCGCCGGAATCTGTCATAATGAAATGGGTATGCGGATAAAAGTTATGAAATTCAAACACATCAAGCGGCTCGATCAAACGAATACGCGGATGGTTGCCGAGAATCTCCTCCGCAGGCTCTCTTACTGCCGGATTCGGGTGAACGGCATAAACGAACACAACATCTTCATATTCATCGGCTATGCGTTTTATAGCGCGGAAAATATTGCGATGCGGCTCGCCAAGCGATTCTCTGCGATGCGCAGTCATCAAAATCATTCGTCTTCCTTTTGCCCACTCTAACACAGGATGCATAAATGACTCATCCACCGTATATTGAAACACATCCGCCGCAGTATTGCCTGTAATATAAATTTGTCCCTCAGATTTGTTCTCGCGCAGCAAATTGCCTGCTGACCAGTCTGTTGGAGCGAAATGTACATCTGATAGAACGCCCGCTAGCTGACGATTCATTTCTTCCGGATAAGGCGACATCTTATTCCAGGTGCGAAGCCCTGCTTCCACATGTCCTACTTGAATTTTTTGCAAGAAAGCTGCGTAGCTTGCCAGGAATGTCGTCTGCGTATCGCCATGCACCAGTACAATATCCGGCTTTGCTTGCTGCAATACCGGCTCAAGTCCCTGCAACACACGCACCGTCGTCTCTGTCAAAGACTGTCTGTCCTTCATCACATCAAGATCATACTGAGGCGTGATTTCGAAAAATTCGAGCACCTGATCCAAAATCTGTCTATGTTGTGCCGTTACACAAACGATCGATTCGATCTGCTCCTCACGGCGCTGAAGCTCCAGTACAAGCGGCGCCATTTTAATCGCCTCGGGACGCGTACCGAAAATTGTCATCACTTTAAGTTTAGACATCTTCTTCACTCCTAGCCTTTATTAATGGCTGCTCTATATTAGTTTGTACCGAACATCCGGTCACCGGCATCGCCAAGACCCGGGATAATATATCCCTTCTCATCCAAATGATCGTCCAAAGCAGCAATATAAATTTCGACATCCGGATGCGCCTCTTGAACCGCAGCAACGCCTTCCGGTGCAGCAATTAAGCACATCAGCTTAATCTGGTCGCAATTGCGCGCCTTCAATGAATTAATCGCAGCAATTGCTGATCCGCCAGTTGCCAGCATAGGGTCAATTACAATTAACAGACGATTCGGAGCATCCGTAGGCAGGTTAATATAATACTCTACCGGCTGAAGCGTCTCATGATCACGAGCAAGTCCGATATGCCCCACCTTTGCTGATGGAATCAGCTTCAATATTCCGTCCACCATACCCAGTCCAGCTCGCAAAATCGGAACCAGTCCCAGCATGCGCCCAGATACAATTTTGGAATCTGTTTCAGCTACAGGTGTCTGTACCTTGATTGTATCCAACGGAATTTCTCTTGTTAATTCATATGCCATCAAAGTTGCAACCTCGTCAACAAGCTCCCGGAAATCTTTCGTGTTCGTTTCTTTATTTCGAATAAATGTCAGCTTGTGCTGAATCAACGGATGGTCACATATGACTAATTTGCCCATGGAGCATAATTCCTCCTATATTGTAAGTATCTTTTGGTCATAATCCTAACCATTATAGCACTGTATATTGCGCGTTGCACCTTACAAAATCATAAAAAAACGCCTGCAACAAAATTACAAGCATTTCCTCTCATGCTCTATGCTCCGAGACGTTATCGGGACTGTATCGCATCCCTTCTTTATGTCAACTAGATGTGGTGTTCTATAGTGAAAACAATCTATATATTGATTGATTTCATCAAAAAGCTCCTCTTATTCCACAAAAAATACTTCCTTTCATTTCGAAAGTTAAGATATCATACTGCTGCATTTTTCAAAATATCTTTTCCTTTAATATCCCCGCTATCTATAGTCAGTTATTCTATCTTTTTAATTTTTCACTCGCAGCTATAGCAGCTGATTATCTGCTCTTCACCAGCAATTCGACTGCCTCCTGCACAAATTTGCTCGTATCCCGTCCAGCTTGCTGCTCTTCAAGCAGGCAGCGCTGCAGATTATCCGCAACAATTTGGGCGATTGCTTTGTCTGAAGCATTGCGCACTGCAGACAACTGGCTGACAACCTCTTTACAAGGCTTCCCCTCTTCCATCATACGCAGCACTCCCCTTACTTGTCCCTCTATTCTTTTTAATCGAGCAGTCAGCTCGTTTGAGTATTCATAGCTCATTTTATTTCCGCCCTTCCGCTAGTTTCCTTTTATTATATAACAAACGAACGCTGCTATGTGCTAGCAGTATATTGCAAACGAAAATGAATAACCGCTTGCGCCAGCGGCATGCAACTAACAGAAAAAGGTTGTGCAAGCACATGGCTCACGCAACCCTTTTCTTGAGGCTGTCGATTTAACTTTTTTAAAATGGCTTTACTATAAAATAAAACCTTCACTAGCCTTTAACAGCGCCTGCGACCATGCCTTTCATAATCTGCTCCTGGAAGATTAAGAAGATTATGATGGTTGGAATGACCGCTATCGCCATTGCTCCCATTGTCAAGGCATAGTCTGTGCCGAAGCCGTCGGAGAATAGGGACAAGCTGAGCGGCAATGTTTTGAGGGATTGCTTGCTGATAAAGACTAGCGCAAACGCAAAATCGTTCCAGTACCGTAGAAAGGCGAGAATCGTAACGGTAGATAGAACAGGCAGCGACAACGGAAACATAATCCGTCCAAATATGCCCCATAAACCAGTGCCATCTATCATTGCGGCTTCTTCTACTTCCTTCGGAATAGAACCCATATATGCTGCTGTTAGAAATATGGCGATAGGCAGCTCAAATGCTGTGTACGGCAGTATTAACGCCCAATGTGTGTCCAGAATGCCTGTCTTGTTCATAATCATAAACAGCGGTACAAGCGTACTATGAATAGGGATAAGCATCCCCAACAGGAAAAGCCCCATTACTGCGCCCTTCAGCTTAAAGCTGAATCTTGCCAATACGAAAGCTGCGAGCGCACCTGTGACAAGTGTAAGCAAAACTGCCGATACCGTTACTACAGTGGAATTCCACATCGCCGTTCCCATCTTGCCCAAATCCCAAGCACGGGTAATATTCTCAACCATCCATTGTGCCGGCAAAGAGTAAGGATTGTTCAAAAAATCCGCATTTGTCTTAAAAGCACTAATAAATAACCAATACAACGGATAAAGCGTTACCGCCGCATAACAAGCCAGCAGTATTGCCTTTATGCCTTTGGCTGTTTTCATGCCTGCGTTTTTCAAGTTTGCGGGCGAACCAGGGCGCAGGGCTGTCTGTTTTGCTGTATCCAATCTGTTCTGCATCGTTATCCCTGCCCCTCCTTGCGCCGCATTAGTATCTGATTCAGGCCAATCAGAATAATGCTTATTATAATGATCAGCGTAGAGATCGCTGACCCAAAGCCGTACCGATAAATGTTAAAAGTGTTGTTATACATATAAGATGCCAGCAGTTCTGTCGATTGCGCCGGCCCGCCCCCTGTCATAACAATGACGTGGTCGAATGCCTTTAAGCTTCCGGATATACACAAAACAAGTACAACCTTCACAGTATCGCGCAGCATTGGCAATGTGACATAAAATAATTTTTTATGTGCCAAAGCACCATCAATCTTGGCTGCATCATCAATTTCAGAAGGAATGTTCTGCAGGGATGCAATAAAAATGATTAGATATGGCCCGATGTAGTTCCATATGATTGGTACTGACACCGCGTACATATTGACCTTCGGATCAGACAGCCACACTCTGGTCCATGACTCCAGCCCAACCAATTCCAGCAAATAATTGACTAATCCAAACTGAGGATGATAAATATACCCCCATATCAAACCGATAACAACTGTTGATAGTACCATGGGCATAAAGACGGATGCGCGAATAATCCGGTTGAACACAGAATTTTTCAGCAGCAACAATGATAAAACCATTGCTATTGGCACTTGCCCGAATATGGATGCAAAAACAATGATCATATTGTTTTTGAGTGCTTTCCAAAATACATTGCCCGTCAGTATCTCTTTGTAGTTATCGAAGCCGATAAAGGTAGCTTCTCCGATGCCTTTCCATTGAAAAAAACCATAATAGATAGACCAAAAGATCGGTACGATGACAAAGAAGCAAAAGATAATAACAGCAGGGGCCAATGCAGTTGCAATAAAACTTCTATAACGAATTGCTTTTGTCATAGCTGTTCGCAGAGCCTCCCGTTTTGTTTACTTTTCATATAGCAGATAGATAGAAGATAGAGACTAAATAGATAGAGCTTGGCGATGAGCTGGATGTCGATTAACTTAGTGCTTCTACAGTTCTATTTTTGCTTTCCGTGAGCTATCATTTGGTTTTGTTCGAAGTTGCCCCACAGTTAATCGACAGCCTCATTCTAACGGTTGTAATAGCGCCTATTGAGCGTTTTCGCCATCAATTGCTATCTACTCAGTTATTGCTCTTGCATGAGCATCTTGCAGCTTCTTCGCCACGTCTTCTGAACTAGCGCCATACATAATTTCTTGCAAGCCATTATTAATCGCATCTGTGCCTGCGGAGGAAAGTGCCGCATCATATACTGGCGTGAATTTCACTTTCTTCACCAGATTGTAAGCCTTCATATATAGCGGGCTCACTTTAGATTCATCGATTTCCACATCATACATAACCATCGAATTGCTCTCAGCTATCGCTTTTTGTCCTTCAGGACCAGAGATAGCGTAAATCAATTCCAAAGCTAGATCCTTCACTTTTCCTTCTGGACGGAAACTAAGTGCGAAGCCAGCTCCCGGACCGCCAGAGATCGTATTTCCTTCGCCTTTGCCGCTAGGGATCGACGGAATTGTCGTAACTTCAACTTGAGCAAGCTGCTCTTCAGTAGCAGAAGCCGCCAAATTCGTTAATGTCCAAGAACCGCTGATCATCATCGCTGCATTGCCTTGAATGAAATACTGTTCAGCCTGTGTGCTATCCAAGCTGTTTGCGCCCTCCTGGAAGGCTTTATTGTCAGATAGCTCCTTAAAGTAATTCAGCGCCTCTACAAATTCAGGATCGGTAAACGTTGCTCCATCTTGTGCTACTGCTTTTTCAAACCACTCAGTACCTGTAACCCGATCTGCCAATGACCCAAAAATTGCGGACTGAGCAAACCAGTTTGCTTTATTGCCTAGTGAAATAGGTGTAATCTTATTGTCATTAAAAGTTTTAACTGCTGTCATCAGCTCATCCCAGGTTTCAGGAACCTTCACATCATACTGTTCAAACAACGATTTGTTGTAGTATAAAAACGAAGTTGCTGACAAACCAACCGGGACGGAATATACTTCGTTATCAGAATAAGTGTAGATTTCAGTTGCTCCCGGCAGGAAGCTGTTTTTCCAGTCTGGATGCTCATCCAGCAAACTCGTAAGCGGCTGCAACAAACCTGCTTTATAGAATTCCTCTGTCTGACTGCCCGCATATACGAAGAATACATCCGGCAGTTCCTTGCTCGCTGCTACCGTCTTGACACGTTGACGGTATCCATCCGTCGGAATAGCTTGAGCATCAAGTTCCACTTCCGGGTGCTCCGCCTCAAATTTCTCGATTAGACCACGTACCTCTCTTGCACGCAAATCATCCCCCGAAAAGTTATGCCAAATGGACAGCTTGACCTTCTCATCAGATGTTTTTGCTGAATCAACAGGCTTTTTTGAAGAACCGCCATCTTTGGCTGGAGTACCATCGGAACCTCCATTGCCGCATGCTGCAAGCATTATTACAAGTATAAAGAGAACAGAAATTTTCAACTTTTGTTTCACATGTCATCCTCCTCAATTTCTTCTTGTTTTAAGTATAGGAGGTTGGCACTTCTTCACACAGGTGTGAAAATTCAGTAAGAGGGGGGAAAAAATTCAGATTGATTGCGATACTCTGTTGGAGTTAAGGATGCATGCCGCTTGAACAGCTTAGTAAAGTATTTAATATCCTCATAACCGACTGATTTGGCAATTTCACCGATCTTCGCCTCTGTACTCGCCAGCAGCAGCTTCGCCTTCTCCATTCGTTCTGTTGTAACAAAATCTATATAATTAATGCCTAATTGCCGCTTGAACATTTCGCTCAAATAATTCGGATTGACATGCACATACTCCGCTACCTTCTGTAAAGTAAGGTTCTGATCCAAATGCTCCTTAATATAATCCGATGCCCGCTGCACATAGCCGCTTTTTCCGGATGCGACTCGCCGATATGCTGCGGTGATCTTCTCCAACTGGGCAAAAAGCTTCCGATCAGGTGCCGGAAGAAACGGCTTGTTTAGCCCTTGCACCTCTATACCCGACGTTAAATTGTCACCTCCGATGGAGGAAAGAGCCCGCTCCAGCCATCGCTGTGCAGCAACAACAACAGACTGCAAATACGCCTCCACAGAGGCAGGTACAGCTTCACGGTCTGTTCGCAATTGCTCAAGTATACGACTTGTAAAGCTGCGCAGATTGCCCAAGTCACCAGATATTAATATAGCAATCAGCTCAGATTCCTCCGCCTGCGTGCATAACCGTCCACCGCCTCTGCGTTTTTCTACCTGCTCATAAATGACATAATTTTGCTCATTAAGCAGCCAGCGGAAATCGTTGGCATAACGAGCTTCTATGTAGGCATCGCGTACATGCTGCAAAGAAGAAAATACGGCTGAAGATGCCGCCCATAGTTGGCATTTCAATGTTTCTGCTGCCCGCCGGATAGCGGAATGTACGGAATGAAAGCCGTTATGACCCATGCTTGGATCTACGGGATAAAAGATAAGCAGACCTTCCTGCCATTCCACAAGCTCGCAGCGTAAAAGCTCCTCCAACATATTGGAGACAGCGAACTGCAGCAGCAGCTGTGCCGCCTCTGCTTCACCCCAACCGCTGTATGAAATTAAAATTACCCGGTAATCTTGCCCTTGCCGAAGCAACTGCAAGCTTGGCCACTGCTCCAGCAACATATCCATATCAGAACTGACTGTCTCCTGCTTGTTTCCCTGCAGCACTCTCTCCAGCAATTGCCTGCGAATCAGATGCTGCTTGGTCTCTCCTTGTTCCAGCATTTCTCTCGCCTTTAAAATTCGTTGCCTGGATTGTATAATCGCTTTCAAAATTTCATCCGGACCGCTCGTTTTAAGCAAATAGTCACTTACACCGCTGCGCATCGCTTGCTGTGCATAAGCAAATTCATCATATCCCGAGAGTACAATGACCTCCGTTTGTGGAAACAATATTTTTAGCTCGGACGCCAGCTCCAGTCCATCCTTTCCAGTCATACGAATATCTGTCAGCACAATATCGGGCCTTTCATCGCTTACCCGATCCAGCGCCTCCTCTGCGGAAGCTGCCGGCTTCAGTAACTGAAATTGATACGCATCCCACTCAATGACCTGGCTAAGACCATCACGAATAATAACCTCGTCGTCTACAATCATGATCCTCATAGCTGCTCTCCTTCTTCTCTTTGCGAAATGGAGAAAGACACCATCGTCCCTACTCCTTGCGTACTTTCAATTGTTAAACCAGATTGTTCCCCATAATGCAGCTTGAGCCTGCTGTGCACATTCAATAAGCCGTAGCTGCCTTCTTTGGAAACCGTTCTGATGTCCGGCACTTCGCGCCCTGCCAATATATCCTGCAACTCGCACAGCTTCTGCTCTGGTATACCAACCCCGTTATCCGTAACAGAAAACCACATTTCTTCGCCTGCGAGCTCTGCCCGAATTTCTATCACACCTTCGCCTTCCCGCCTCAGAATGCCATGCAGCATTGCATTTTCAATTAGCGGCTGCAAGAGCAGCTTCAGCATCATTTGCTCATTTATTTCTTCATCTGCATAAATCTCTACATGAAATCGACCCGGATAGCGAATCGATTGAATTTCTGTATAATTGCGCACATGAGCAATTTCTTGGCTAACCGTACAAAACTCCTGCCCTTTATTTAGGCTAAACCGCAAAAAGTCGCTCAACGCCCCTACCATATCCGCAATTTTTTGTTTCTTGTCCATCAAAGCCATCCAGTGCACTGAAGAAAGTGTATTGTACAAAAAATGCGGGTTAATTTGTGCCTGCAACGCTTGAATATCAGCTTCCTTCTTCAGCGCTTCATTGCGCGCCACTTGTTCCGTCAATTGCTGCACACGAGAAGTCATTTTGTTATAGCTGAGTATAAGCTGTCCCACCTCATCCAGTGACGCAACAGGCAAGGTTGGAATAGGTGCATCGGGCCTGGAGCGCTTCAAAATATTTGACACCTCGGTTAAAGGCTTGGTCACTGTCCGAATTAGGAAGAAAACAACTCCTACCACAAACAATGTTGCAACAAGAACTGCAATTGCCGTTAATGTTAGAAAATATCTGTTCTCCGAACTGTACGCCTGAAACGGTATAACGCCAACGAGCTTCCAGTCGGTTTTGGATAGATTGTAATAGACAATCGTATTTTTATCCTTGCCAGTGCCTGCATTTAGAAAACCTGATTTTCCCTGAAGCGGTTGCAAATCAGGAAAAGCTTCCGATATAAACGTACCTGGTTGCAAATGATCAGGACCTGCCAAAATACGGTCGTTCTCATCCAGCAACAGGACATATCCGTTGCCATCCAGCTCCGAGCGCCCCAGATGCTTGGAAATAACCTCTTGATCCAAATGGATTTGCAACTTTCCGATATCTTTAAACTTATCGACGCTGCGGATAGGTCTGACTAAGGCTATTATTTTTTGGGTACCGAGCGAGGTTTGGCTGCGGCTAACGGGCGACCACCACTTCGCCTTTCCTGGCGGCGGTTCCTGAGCAATCAGATCGGTATGCAAAATAGACATATATTCAATAATTGGTTTGTCGTAAAGCGATGGCTCAACAACAATATTGGCAATATAGTTTTTGGAGAAAGTTGAGTTCATCAGCAAGTTAATAACTGACATTTGTTCTCTTGCAAGCTGAACCGGATTTTGCAGATAGCGCTGAATACCTTCATCGCCAATAATAAACAAGGACATGTTTTCTGCGTCAGTAATCATATAATCCAAATAAACTTGCAGCTGGTGCAAAATATTCATTCCTGACATTTTAGCTTTTTCTTCCGATAGCCTAGATGAGATTTGATAAGCAAAAATACCGAGAAATATAACGGGGAGCATAACAGCAATGACGATTAATACGGAGAGTTTATGCTTGAGCGAACTGCCAATCCAGCTTTTCATTCCATCAGATTCTCCTAACTATGAGGCAAATAGTTGAGCAAATAAAAAACACCGCTGTGGAGTTAACCATCAGGCGGTGTTCGATCCGTATTGGTAGTAAAGACATAGCAATTACAAAAAGAAGTCAAAAGTGGCCATACCGCCAAAGTCATACAAGATTCAATTGTACTTCCTATCATACCATCTTCTTACAGCTGCTTGGAAGGACAAATGCTTCTAAATTTATGGCGATGCGTAATGACATGAGGCATAATGCCCGGTGCGAATTTCCAACAGCTTCGGCTCATCATGCTTGCATTTTTCAGTCGCAATCGGACAACGGGTATGAAACTGGCAACCGGAAGGCGGATGAACGGGACTTGGCAAGTCCCCGCTTAGTACAATTCTCTCCCGCTTTTGCTCCGCTTCAGGATCAGGAATCGGAATAGCCGACATTAAAGCTCTCGTATAGGGATGCAATGGTCGTGCGTACAAGTCGGAGCTTTCAGCCAATTCAACTATTTTCCCAAGATACATGACCGCAATACGGTCACTAATATGCTTGACCATCGACAGATCATGAGCAATGAACAAATAAGTAAGACCCATTTTGCGCTGCATATCCTGCAGCAAATTAACGACCTGTGCTTGAATAGAAACATCGAGTGCAGATATCGGCTCATCGGCTGCAATAAACTTCGGATTGACGGCAAGGGCACGGGCAATGCCGATCCGCTGCCGCTGACCGCCGGAAAACTCATGCGGGTAACGGGAGCTGTAAGCAGGATTAAGTCCAACCAAATCAAGCAGCTGCTCTACCTTGCGCTTTCTCTCTGCACGACTATGCGCAAGCTTATGGATATCGAGCGCCTCGCCAATAATGTCCATAATCGTC
Source organism: Paenibacillus nanensis (assembly GCA_040396195.1). Classification (GTDB taxonomy): domain Bacteria; phylum Bacillota; class Bacilli; order Paenibacillales; family Paenibacillaceae; genus Pristimantibacillus; species Pristimantibacillus nanensis_A. The sequence goes on along the minus strand of JBEBPB010000006.1, from coordinate 87,627 downwards.
ATTCTCGGGTTAAGCGATGCGTACGGATCTTGAAAAATCATTTGCATATCACGCCGGAGCGCCTTTAGCCTTGCTCCTGATAGTTCATAAATATTGCGTCCTTCAAACGATACTGATCCGCCAGTCGGTTCGTACAGACGCATAATCGTTCTGCCCGCTGTCGACTTGCCGCAGCCGGATTCACCTACTACCCCGACCGTCTCTCCCCGACTGATGGTCAAGCTGAAATCGTTGACCGCCCGCAAAATTTGCCCGCCGCCCAAATTGAAAAACTTTTGCAGCTCATGAATACGAATAAGCGGCTCTTGTCGGCTCATTGTCTCTCCTCCTGCTCTGCGCAAGGATGTCCCATCCAGCAAGCGGCTGCATGCGCCCGTATTCCTTGCTCATGTTTCTTTTGCTCCTCACCGCTCACAGGTAACAGCTCCGGGTCATTGCCAAGACAGACCCGCATCGCTTCATTACAGCGGGCTGTAAAGCTGCAGCCTGTCGGCGGCTGGATCAGATCAGGCGGCGTACCGAAAATCGGGATAAGCGGTTCATTCTTTGGTTGATCCAATCGCGGCATAGAGCGAAGCAAGCCACGTGTGTAGGGATGCTTCGGATTTTTGAAAATTTCCCATGTCGTGCCTGTCTCCACCACTTTCCCTGCATACATAACGATTACTCTGTCGCATACATCGGCAACTACCCCCAAATCATGAGTAATCAGAATAATCGATGTGCCCAGCTTCTGCTGCAAATCCTTCATTACGCTCATAATTTGCGCCTGTATTGTAACATCCAGAGCTGTAGTGGGTTCATCCGCAATCAGCAGAGCCGGATTGCAAGCAAGAGCGATGGCAATCATTACCCGCTGCCGCATCCCCCCGGAAAATTGGTGCGGGTACTGTTTTAACCGCACAGCAGGATTCGGAATTCCAACCAATTGCAGCATCTCCAACGCGCGTTTGCGTGCTTCGGCTGCCGACAGCTTTTGATGTTTGACTAGCCCCTCTGTAATTTGCCTGCCAACGGTCATAGTAGGATTCAAGGAGGTCATCGGGTCCTGAAAAATCATACCAATGTGTTTGCCGCGAATCGCTTCCATTTGCTTTTCTGTTTTCCCAACCAACTCTTCGCCATTAAACAGGATAGAGCCGGAAATAGCTGCCGGAGGAGCAGGAACCAGCTTCATAATCGTTTGTGCTGTCACACTCTTGCCGCAGCCTGACTCACCGACGATAGCAACAGCCTCCCCTTTTCGAACATCAAAGCTCACGCCGCGAACTGCCTGTACAACCCCATCACGCACAGCGAATTCAACTTTTAAATCGGATACTTCCAATAAATTTTCTGTCATTACATCACCTCTTGTGCCGTTCCTATTTCTTCATTCTTGGGTCAAGCGCATCACGCAAGCCATCGCCAAAAATATTAAAACATAGCATTGTCAGGCTGATGAGCACAGATGGAAACAGCATGCGCCACGGGTAGACCGTCATCGCTTTAAGCGCATCATTAATGAGCGTTCCCAAAGAAGCTGCCGGCGATTGGACACCCAGTCCCAAGAAGCTTAAAAATGCCTCGGCGAAAATAGCGGACGGCACTGTCATCGTAATCGTCACGATAATCGGTCCAATCGCATTTGGCACAAGATGCTTGAACATAATTCTGCTTGTACCGGCACCAAGCGTTCGCGCTGCCAACACATATTCCTGAGTTTTCAGCTGCATCACCTGTCCCCTTACAATCCATGCCATACTAATCCAGCCGGTAATAGTCAGAGCAACAACAATCGTAAACATGCTGGGCTCGAGCACAACGATCAACAGAATAACAACAAGCATATTGGGAATTGCGTACAAAATCTCACAAATCCGATTCAGCACCTCATCTACTTTCCCACCGAAATAACCCATAATACCGCCCATGACAACGCCGATAATCAGGTCAATCAGAGCAGCATAAATACCCACTTGCAGTGATATGCCTGCCCCCATCCAGGTCCTTGCGAACAAATCGCGTCCAAGTGAATCCGTGCCAAACCAATATTCCGATGAAGGCGGCTGATTCGCCATATCCAAATGATTCGTTTGATAATCATGCGGTGTCATCATCTGTCCGAAAATTGCAAACAAGCTAATCAAAATCAGAACAGCCAGACTAAGCATAGACAGTTTGCTGGAACGCAATCTGTACCAGGCATCCTTCCATGCCGGGACACTTCGGCGTACCACTGCTTCCGTTCGTTTTTGCTCATCCGTCAGCTTTACAAAGTCCGCCGCCGTAAGCGTATCGCCTGTTTGTATAGCCATTTACGCGCCTCCTCCTTTGTTCACGAGCTTCATGCGCGGATCAACCAAACCATACGCCAAATCAGTAAGCAAGCGCGCTGCCATCAGAATTACCGCATAAAAAAGAGTCAGTCCCATTATTAACGTATAGTCCCGATTAGTAATGCTGTTGACGAAATCTTTTCCCAAGCCGCCTATGCCAAAAATTTGCTCAATAACGACCGATCCAGTAATAATATTGGCAGTCATCGGTCCTGCATATGTCACAACAGGCAGCACTGCATTACGAAGCGCATGACGGACAAGAATAACTCGTCCCTTCAGCCCTTTTGCTCTCGCCGTTTTAATATAATCAGACGAAAGCACCTCCAGCATACTGGAGCGAGTAAGACGAGCAATAAAAGCAGCGGGCAAAAAGGAAAGCGCCAAAACCGGCAAAACAAAATCAAGCGGCTCATTCAGCCCGGTGACATTGAATAGAGGCCACTTTACCCCGAACAAATATTGCAAGCCGGCAGCTGCAGCAAAATTCGGGATAGATACGCCCAATACAGCGATAAACATTGTAAATCCATCCAAAAACTTGCGGTGATACAGCGCAGCTATAAAGCCTAATAGCAAACCCGCCACGGCCGCTAACAACACAGCGAATATGCCCAGCTGCATAGAATAAAAAAAGCCATTATTAATGACACTTGCCACTGTGGTGTATTGCTGCTTCATCGACATACCAAAATCCAGGTGAATCAAATTATTCAAGTAGTTGATATATTGCTTCCAGAGAGGGAGATCAAAGCCATACTGTGCGTTTAATTGCTCTTGAATCGCTTTTGGGATATTCTTTTCCGATTGAAAAGGATTACCGGGAATCGCCTTCATCAAAAAAAAAGTAGCAGATGCCAATACAAATAAGGAGAGCAACATAAATATAGCTTTACCAAGCAATAAACGAAGCAATCCTGCCGCCTCCTTTCCATAGAAAATATATGCTGGTTGAACCTCCGACCCAATTGCAATCAAAATGAGGCTGTCGATTAACTATTAATAAACAACTTGGGCTCAACATTTAATAGTCACAACAAACAAAAATGGTCTTCCAACCGCTATTGTATTCAAAAATTTGCATACAAAGGCAGACCTTATCCCTTCTCCCGTTCCAATTTTGCTTTCCTTGAGCTATCCTTTTGTTTTGCTCCAAGTTGCCCACAGGTTAATCGCCAGCCTCGAAGTGACGCTTTTGGTGTTGCCCATTCAATCTTGCTTAGTTAGTCAAGTTACGTTAACGTCCTGTGAAGGAGCCTCTCATGTAATTGATATCGCCTTTGAAATCAATAAATATATTTTTATAGCCTGGCTTCATCATATAGACGTTGGTGTAATAATAAAGCGGAATAATCGGCCGGTCATCCATTAGCATTTTCTCTGCTTCCGCCATCGTTTGCACGCGCACTGCCGGATCATCTGTGCTGTATATTTTGTCCACTAAAGCATCGTATTCTTTTTTGGAATAACCGGTATTGTTATTGCCGCTTTGTGTAGTGAACAGATCAATAAAGGTAACCGCATCATTATAATCTGCTCCCCAGCCGCTGCGTGCTATTTCAAAATTAAGCGAGTTTCTGTTTTTCAGGAAAACGCCCCATTCCTGATTGCCGATATTCGCCTTAATTCCCAAATTAACACGCCACATCTCCGCAATCGCTTCTGCCACCTTCTGATGCAGATCATTGGTGTTATAAATAATACTGAATTCAGGCATAGCTTGCAGATTGGACTCCACCAAACCCTCAGCAAGCAATTTTTTGGCTTCCTCATAATCTTCCTGGAAATAATCATCCGAAATCTCATCGCGAAACTCCTTACTCACACCAGATACACCTGGAGGTACGAGACCATAGGCTGGCAATTGTCCGCCTTTAGTCACTTTCCCTGTCAAATCTTTTCTTGAAATAGCCATAGATAGCGCTTTGCGAATTTTCAAATTATCAAACGGCTTTTCAGTCGTATTGATTAAAAAGTAGTACAAGCTGGCTATTCCCTGAATATGAAACTCATCCGGATGACTTGTTTTTAACGCTTCGAGCTGATCAATCGGCAAGAGCCCTGTCGGCATTCCAGCATAATCAAGTTTATTGGTCTGGTACATATTCAACTCTGAGCCGGAGTCATTTACCATTGTAAAATAAACCTTCTTCAAGTGGATTTGATCTTTCTCGTAGTAATGCTCGTTTGGCACAAGTGTAATTGATGTATTTTTTTTCCATTCGGACATTTTGAATGGACCGTTCGTAATCATTGTTGACGCTTCAGCTGAAAAAGCTGGATTTTCCTTTGACGACGCATGCACGGGATAGTAAGTTTGGAAAGACATTAGACTGGAAAAATAAGGTGTCGGATCATTAAGAGTTACCTCTAGCGTATGTTCATCAAGCGCCTTGACAGCAACCTCCTCAGCTTTGCCTTTGCCCGTATTGTACGCCTCAGCACCGACAATATAATAAAGCAAGTAAGCGTAAGCTGATGCTTCCGGCTTCAAATTGGGATCGAGGACTCTTTTCCAGGCATACTCAAAATCATGGGCAGTCACTGCATCTCCATTGCTCCACTTGGCATTATCACGCAAAGTAAAGGTGTATGTTTTTTTATCATCAGACAGCTTCCATTCCTTCGCGACTGCCGGCAGCACCTCACCCTTTTCATTCATTCTGGCCAAACCCTCGTATACTCCGTTAATTACGGTAGCGGATACCTGATCCTGAGCTTGTGCCGGGTCCATCGTCGGCGGATTAGTTGACAGATTGATACGGAATTCCTGATTGCCAGCCCCTGTTCCTCCCTGATTATCTGTATTTGTACCTGGATTCGTTCCTGGCTTGGACACACATCCGCCAGTCATCAAAGCGATCGCCAATAAAAGAGCGACCGTCGGCATAAATTTTATTCGCTTGCTGCGCACTGAAAAACCCCCTGTTATTTAATCTGGTTATTGCATCTGTTCTGCTCGCCGTTCTTAGTATTTCGACATTGAGAAACAATATGCAGATTTTCCATATCAATCCGAACTTTCGTTTAACAAAACAGCTGCAACATTAGCTCGCTTGCATTTCAGTTGAACACTACTCTGTGCTATACTTGAATACAGCAAAATAAGGAGAAGGAGATTCCTCGCATGAAGTACACTGTTTTACGGATTATTGTTCTTACCGCAGTTATTTTACTGATTACAAGATTTTTTAATCCGTTTGAAGAAATGCAAGATTGGAAAAATCAAACCCAGCTACGCGCATACTTTGAACAAATCGATGTGACAGAAAAATTTGAAGATAACGGTCATTTCTTTATTAAAGGAACACTACTCACAGACAAAGTCGATAGTGACAATAAAGAACGCACCTACAAAGTGCTCTCCAAAAAGATTTATGATGCTATAGATTTAGCAGGAGGGAATTTGACAGGAGTTGCTGTTGAATTTACAGCTTCCAAGAAGAATGTGCCTGAAGAAAAACTAGAAGAAATTAAAACAAATACAGATATATTATTTTTGGACGACTCCTACAACGAATATATGGAAGTTAGCGGCGCTGGCCTGAACAAATAACCCAGGCATGCTGCGGCCTCTCAACATAAGCAGGGATTGCCTGGCTAGTCAGCTTTTGCTGAAATCGCTGGCAATCCTTGCTTCCTTTATGCGAATAATTGGTGTAAACATCCTGTTTCAGCAGCGGCTGCATTTCTACATTAACCACGAGACTAAATTACAAGCAAGATACTGACTGCACTATATCGCAACAATTCCTACTATTCTTTGACTTTGTAATGCAGTTGCACCATTTGTCCGAATTGATCTGTACGCTCCAATTGTAGCATTAGCTCTGGATTATTCGGCTTGAATAATGGAATCCCGCTCCCCAGCAAGGTTGGAATAAGGGTAATAATAAATTCGTCTACCAATCTATTCTTCAGAAAAAGATCCAAAATATCGGCCCCTCCCACCATCCAGATGTGATTTCCATCCTTTTGTTGCAGTTGCTCCATAAACTTCGGTATATTTTCACTGACAAATGTAACGTGGGGACTGGATGGCTGCTCTGATCGAGAAAAAACATAACATTTCTTGTCGGCATATGGAAACTCGTCAGACAGCTCGAACAGTTGCTGATACGTTGCATTCCCCAGTAATACTGTATCTACTGAGCTATAAAATGCACTGTATCCATTATCGCCTTCTCCGTTATCAGCCTCAAGAAGCCAGTCGATTTCTCCATTTTCTCTCGCGATAAATCCATCCAGACTGGTGGCAATATACAAAACAACTGATCTTTTTGTTTTTTGTTTCTGTGCCATTTTATTTCCCCTCCTTTGCAATATAAATAGAGTCATACATTTATTCCTGATTTAGTCTTTTCTTAAATTATTATAATCAACAAATATGACATCAAATGTCATATTTAAATTTTAATAAATATTAGCTTGCCCTTCTTTAAAACAAAAAAAGCATTGCTGTCGGTATGCCAGTTAAGGTATACGAACAGCAATGCTGCTATGACACTATTGTGAAATAGAAGTATTTACAAATAACTAATTAATATTTCATATCGCTGTATAGCGGGTAACGCTCAGTCAATGTGCGAACCATACCGCGCGCTTTATCAAGTACAGCTTCATCTTTTGGATTTTTAAGAACCATAACAATAATTTCTGCGATTGTTCTCATATCGTCTTCCTTCATGCCGCGAGTCGTTGCTGCTGGTGTACCAAGACGGATACCGCTAGTAACGAATGGGCTGGTTGGATCGAATGGAATCGCATTTTTGTTAACCGTAATTCCTACCTCATCCAAAACATGCTCTGCTTCTTTACCTGTGATGTTCAAGTTTCTTGTGTCAAGCAACATCAAGTGGTTGTCTGTACCGCCTGAAACAATATTAACACCTTGTTTTACAAGCTCTTCTGCAAGCGCACCTGCGTTAGCAATTACTTGTTTGGCATGCTCCTTGAATGATGGTTGCAATGCTTCGCCAAGCGCTACAGCTTTTGCCGCAATGACATGCATTAGCGGACCGCCCTGTGTACCAGGGAATACAGCTTTGTCAATCGCAGCCGCCCAGGATTTGCGGCAAAGAATCATACCGCCGCGCGGACCGCGAAGAGTTTTGTGAGTTGTTGTTGTAACAAAGTGTGCGTGTGGCACAGGGTTCGGATGAAGGCCTGCAGCAACCAGACCTGCGATATGCGCCATATCCACCATGAACAGCGCGCCTACATCATTAGCAATTTGACCTAGTTTTTCAAAATCAAGCACGCGAGGATACGCACTTGCACCTGCAACGATCAAACGCGGACGATGCTTGAATGCCAGCTTGCGAATCTCATCATAGTCAACAGTAGAGGATTCCTCTTGTACGCCATAAGCTACGAAGTTGTACAAAAGACCTGATGCGTTAACCGGACTTCCGTGGGTCAAGTGACCGCCATGCGCAAGATTCATGCCCAATACGGTATCGCCAGGCTGCAATGCCGCCAAGTAAACTGCCATGTTTGCTTGTGCACCTGAGTGCGGTTGTACGTTGGCATGCTCAGCACCAAACAATTCTTTGGCGCGATCTCTTGCCAAATCCTCAACAATATCCACATGCTCGCAGCCGCCGTAGAAGCGCTTGCCTGGGTAGCCCTCTGCATATTTGTTCGTCAACACAGAGCCTAGAGCTTCGACTACTGCTTCGCTGACGATGTTTTCAGATGCAATCAATTCGATGTTGTCACGCTGACGCTGAAGCTCCAGTCCCATAGCTTTCAATACTTCAGGGTCTTGTTTACGCAAATTTTCCATTTCAAAATTCCTCCTTATATTTTAAAACTGTAATCACTATATGGAAGCTGAAAACTATCATTCTTAACCCCGTCACTAATCACTAGCAATCAGCAGGAAGCTCGTATACCGCTCGCTGCCCCCCGATTAGTTTGGGTCTGGTGTAAGCAGCCGTAACATGTGCGTCGCCAAGCTGTGTAATCGATGGTCGGAAAGGTACCGCAACACGCTTCAGATTCATACCAATCAATGTATCGCCAATATCCACTCCGGCATGAGCAGCTACTTGCTCGACAAGACATGCATCTTCCAAATTGCGGAAAGCATATGCAGCCATAGACCCGCCGGCGCTTGATACCGGCACAGCATGCACCTGCTCCAATTGATATATCTCCGCCGCTTGACGGTTCATAACCAGCGCTCGATTCAAATGCTCGCAGCATTGATAAACAGGATAAAAACCAATTCGGGATCTTGCCGCTTCCACACCTGCAAAAATCTGTGCTGCAATATCCAGCGTTCCGCCTGTACCGATCCGTTGCCCCGCAACTTCACTTGTGCTCGTTCCAATAACAAGCAATTGCCCTTTGGCAAGCTTGCCTGCCTCAGCCAGCTCTAGCACAATCTTTTCTGTCAGCTTATCAAGTGCACTAAACTTGCCTGCCTCCGCCGCACTCATTGCTGCTGCTCAATCTGCATGACTTTATTGATGCGCCCTACATGACGCTCTCCGCCAGAGAACGGCGTTTCCAGCCAAATGCGTACAATTTCCTGTGCAACGCCTGGTCCAACTACTCGCTCTCCTAGCGCAAGCACATTCGTGTCATTATGATCTCTAGTTGCCTGTGCAGAAAACAAATCTCCAACTAGCGCACAACGGATTCCTCGCACTTTGTTCGCAGCAATCGACATCCCGATTCCGGTGCCGCAAACCAGAATACCGCGATCAGCCTCGCCTTGTGCCACAGCCGTACATACCGGAAGCGCATAATCGGGATAATCTACAGACTTGTCGCAGCTGCTCCCAACGTCAACAACAACATGTCCCAATCCTTCTATAAAAGGAATCAATTCGTTTTTCAGACGGTAACCGCCGTGATCTGCACCAATTATTATTTTCATCATAAGCACCTTCCTTGCTTGAAGTTGTTTTGCAGCTTGACTGCCTGCATAATACTCTTCGCTATACCGGCATGCTGTTGATGCTAGTATACCTCTTTTTTCGACATAACACTAAGATAAAAGCTTCACAAAACATTAAGCTAGGACGCCGCTGACTAAGTGTTATTGTAGAAGAATTTGAACAGGTTCTTGTGCTCACGTGGACGCATTTGTGCAACTAAAAAAAGAAAAAAGAGCAAGACATGCTTATAGCATGCTGCTCTTTGCCCAGGCGACCGGCCGTATGTTCCGATGCTCCACCGTGGTTGCCCACTTCCGTCGCCAGTTACATCGGATTCTTAATTTGCTTATATCATAGCCGATTCTTTTTGAAAAATCAATCCTGATATTTGTCTAATTATGTTTGAAGCTTCCTTGCAGCTTATCCAGCAGTTTTTCCAACGCTGTTTCAATCTCATCCAGACACTCATTATAAACCGCTTGCGAGCCGCCAAACGGATCAGCAATATCAAAGCTTGGTATGCGTCGTTCCAACTCCAGCAATCTTCTACGATCCTCATCCTTCAATTGCCCGCCAAGCACCTGCTGAATTTGCATCTCGCCGTATAACTGTTCAAGCTCGGCAATATCATGTTGAACCTGTTGGTCTTGCAGCGCAAATTCCTTCAATGTATATGTCTTATCCACCGCATGAGGAAACCATTGCAATAAGCTTCGCTTATGCCCGGATGTCATTGTCAAAATCAGATCGGACCAGTCTACAACCTCCGCCGTAAGAGCTCGAGATGTGCCGCTATGATCAATTTCCCGTTTGCGAAGCGCTTCAAGCGCCGGTGCCGATACCGGCATGCCGTCCATCGTGGACACTCCGGCTGATCTGACCGCTACAGTAATGCCTCGATGCGCCGCCATTCTGCGCAACATAGCCTCCGCCATTGGAGAACGGCAAGTATTTCCTGTGCAAACTAACAAAATTCTTTTCATTTACGGCTGCCCCCTTACTTATTTAACCTATACTAAAAATAAAATGCCAAAGCCAAGCAATATTGCTCCGCCGCACGCTTCTCCATACTCGCCAAGCTTGCCCTTTACCTTTCTGCCCAGCAGCAAGCCAAGCATCGACATGCCGCCGCCAATCACCCCGATGCACAGAATCGCAAGCCATATATCCACCGAAAACATGCCCAATGTTAAACCTGCTGAAAATGCATCTACACTAACGCTGAAAGCTATCAACATCATACCCCAAAATCTGCGGTGATTGAATAGGACGGGCGTGCCCTCCTTGAAGGAGCTGTAAATCATATGAATGCCGAGTAAAATAAATATACAACCAGCCGCCACTATCGCCACATCACCCAGCAACTGATTCATCCATCTTCCCATCAAAATCCCAATGAGCGGCATCATGCAATGAAACAAGCCCACAACTATACTAAATTTAGCAATATCGAGCAAACGAATGCCTCTCATCCCAATGCCAAGCCCTAATGAGAATACATCCAAACCAAGCGCCAGCGCAATCATAAGCAGCGTTATTGCTTGTCCTGCGCCCAAACTGGCTTCAATCAAAACGATCACCCCATGTTCGCTAGCCTGCTATACAAGCCTATGCGGCACACGGGACAAACATACTAATAATCAAACTATTCTTTATAAAATGTAATACTCCATACCTTCACTACACGTAAATTTTATTATTTCCTGCAGCCTTCATCATGCGATTCATCAGTGCTTCGCCAATTCCAGACCGGACGCAGCATTCCGACCAAATTTGTTCCACACCCTCTTGATCAAAATAACGCAAAGCCGCATATAATCTGTTTGCTCCCTGCTCCAATCTCTGAATGGAGCCCAAACTTGCGGACACATCCGCATCAAACTGATCCAAATGCTCGTCGAAAGCAAGCACAGCCGTTCTCTGCCCGTTTCCTCTCGCAGCAGCAACTGCTTTGTTAATATAGACAGCAACATTAGCTGCTGTTCCATCGACCAGTTGCATTTGACCGTCTGGCGCATAATGGGCATACTTCATTCCTGGTGATCGCGGAGCCTCATCACAGTTTTGCTCACAGTTTGGTTCTGATACCGTTAATGCGCTTTCTATGAAAGCATCGCCCGCCACCAAACGAATCTGTTCCTCCGTAATACCTCCAGGACGCAAAATACGAATAGTATGCGGCGTAACAAGCTCAACAACTGTTGACTCCAGCCCTACACCGGTTGAGCCACAATCGACGATGCCATCGATGCGACCTGCTAGGTCAGCCTTTACATGCTCCGCTGTTGTCGGGCTCGGCTTGCCGGAACGATTGGCGCTTGGCGCTGCAACCGGACAGCCTGCTTGTCTGATCAAAGACAACGCTGCAGGATGATCCGGTATGCGAATACCAACTGTATCCAGCCCTGCTGTAACAAGCTTCGATAATTTGCCAGCTTGCACCGGAAGCACAATGGTCAGTGGGCCTGGCCAAAAGGCGTCCATCAATCTAACCGCCAATGCCGGATATGGAAGCACTAGTTCCTCCAGCTGCTGCTTATCCGCAATATGAACAATCAGCGGATTGTCAGACGGTCTTCCCTTTGCTGCAAAAATACGCGCTACCGCTTCGCTATTACGTGCATCTGCCCCTAATCCATAAACTGTTTCAGTTGGAAAGGCGACAACTGCACCGTTGCCGAGCAACCTAGCTGCCTCCTGCAGGGGTTGATCAGCATCCAACTCTCCACCACACTGCTGTTCTATAGAAATCCGCCAAATGGCAGTTTGAATCGTCATATGCTTGAACCTTGCCTTTTCTGCAAATTTTCACTTGTAAAAATTATAAACCAAAATTTCTATTAGTATAGCATAAATACAAAAACGCCCGAAAATGCTCCGGACGTTTGACGAATGATTAGGATAATTGCAGTAAACTATAGCTTATTAAACCCACTAATGAGACGAGTATTATTTGAATAAGGAGGCAATCCAGTCCAACAAAGCTTCCAGCATTTCGAACAAGAAAAACTTAACTTCCGGCGCATCACTTGCTGTTTGAACGGACGCATCACTCGCATTACTTACATCACTTGCAGCATTCGCAACAGTAACCTCTGTCGCTCCTGCTGAAACCGGGACAACTGCTTCCTTGACAGCTGTGTCTGTTTGTTTGCCTTCGCCTGTTGCCGCATCCACAAAGCATAGGGGAGGGAACAATACGCACCACCAGTTTTGACCTTCCGCCTCGCCCAGCGTGATGCGCAGCGCTTCGTATTCTCCGGCAGGATAAACGGTATTGCCGTACATCTTCGTTGGAAACTCGACTTGCCCCAGCTCTACCTTAAAGCCGTAATCGAAGCCGCGGTTTTGCAGTACATGGTTCACAATCCGTTCCAGCTCCGGCAAATTAGCGTCAATCGTTGTTCTGGCTTCCTCTATCGTTTTCAATCCTACTGCCCAGCCATTCATAGCATTGACCACTTCATCACGAACCAGACGTTTTACCAGTTGATCCTCCGGCTTGTCAGAGTTGGCAAGGATACGCAAACGAATCGCTTCTTCCGGAATGGCGCCGCCAGCTATTGCCGCATCCATCTTTTGTACTTCCCAGCTCATTACTAACACAAAAATAGCAAATATTATAAATCCGTATGAAGCACGGTATGGTCTTTTATAGGGACGATGTGCAGATTTAGCTGCCTCAGAAAATGAAGATTGATAGAATGATTTCGCGGTACGATTAAAAAATAATTTGTTGATGGACATTGTTCACAAGCTCCTTCCGTGCACCCGCCGGTGCCTCGCTTGCGTTCCGGAACGCCTCTATCCGTCATTATGTCCAATCCACTCATTCTATAAACCTATTAATCTATAAAAAAATCTATAAAAAATAAATCACTATAAATCAGTCAGGGAATTATGAAAGGAATGACCAATAATCATTACCTTCCTTCCTTTTATTTGCGCTTCGCAAGGATATGTCTTTCTATCCCCGCATAATCGGCAATAATGCGAATGTCGTTCCAGTATCCGAGCCGCTCCATCAAAGCTGCCACAATGCGCGGCTGATGAATGCCCAGCTCAAACGCTACAATGCGCGGCGGTTCTTGCAATCGCGCAATAGTTTCCAGCATGCGGCGGTATGGATCAAGCCCGTCCGCCCCGCCCTCCAGCGCGAGATGCGGCTCGAAATCCCGCACCTCGCGCTGCAGCTCTGCCATATCCGCCGCCGGAATATATGGCGGATTTGATACGAGCACGCCAACCGGCATGCCGGCGTGCTCCAGACGTTCTGCTTGCGCCGGAAGGAACGGCGCAAGCAAGTCTCCCTGCCGCCAAGCAATTTGCCCGGCACCATGCCGGGATGCATTGAGGCGAGCCGTATCTAGTGCGTCCGGCGACAGGTCGGACGCGCATACGTGCCAGCGGGGACGCTCCGCTGCCAGCGTCACCGCGATGGCGCCGCTGCCTGTGCCGATATCGATTACCATCGGCATCTCTGACTGGTCAACCTCGCCTTGACCAGCAGCCTGCGGCCAAAGCTCATCGACCGCCTCCAGCACTGCCTCAACGAGCAGTTCCGTCTCCGGGCGAGGAATAAGAACGGCGGGAGCAACAGCAAACTCACGTCCGTAGAACCACTGCGAGCCCGTTATATATTGCAACGGTTCTCCAGCGGCCTTCCGTTGCAGTAACTCTGCCCATGCCTCCCGCTTCTGCTCAGGAAAATGCTCCTGCCAGCGAAATAATAGCGCAGCCCGATCCATCTCCAATATATGCAACAAAAGCAGTTCTGCATTGTTGCGCGCCTCACTTACTCCTTGAGCCTCCAATTGGTTGGTCGCGATTGCGAGCGCCTCGCGCAGCGTTTGGCCTGCACCCCAGTCCTGAGCCTGAATCGTCATCTTTTGGTTCACCGCCTGTTATCCGTATTCTCAATTCAAAAAAGCCGGTCAACAACCGGCTAAAGCTTTCAATAAAGAGGTGCAGCAGCTTTTTCTGCCTGATGCACCTGTTTGATATTTTATAGTACTTCAAAATAGTATTTCAACATATACCTAAAACGCGGCTCAATGGCGTCATCATTGCCTGCATTGCCTTCATTAACTACTTAGCTGCCCAATGATTCTCTTTCCATCATTTCAGCCTGCTCAGCAATCGTTAATGAAGATATAATTTCATCAATATCGCCATCCATCACAGCGTCAAGCTTATGCATCGTCAAGTTAATGCGATGATCGGTTACGCGGCTTTGCGGGAAGTTATACGTCCGAATACGTTCGCTTCGATCGCCTGTACCCACCTTGCTTTTACGCTCGCCAGCATATTTAGCTTCCTCTTCCATACGACGTACATCAAAGATTCTGGCACGAAGCACTTGCAGGGCACGCATTTTATTATCATTTTGCGATTTGCCGTCCTGACATGTTGCCATAATTCCAGTAGGTACATGCAGCACACGAACAGCCGATTTGGTCGTATTAACAGACTGACCGCCTGCTCCGCTGGAACAGAACGTATCGATCCGAATATCCTTATCCAAAATTTCTACTTCCACATCTTCAACTTCCGGCAGAACCGCTACAGTTGAAGTAGAGGTATGGATGCGTCCGCCTGATTCTGTAACTGGAATACGTTGAACGCGGTGCGCACCACTCTCGTATTTGAGCTTGCTGTATGCGCCCTTGCCATTCACCATAAAAATAACCTCTTTGAAACCGCCAAGGTCATTCTCGCTGAAATCCATCAATTCAACTTTCCAGCCCTGAGCATCAGCAAACTTTGTGTACATGCGATAAAGCTCATATGCAAACAAAGCAGCCTCATCACCACCAGCAGCTCCCCGAATTTCCATAATAACGTTCTTATCATCGTTCGGGTCTTTGGGCAACAGGAGTACGCGAATTTGCTCCTCAAGCGCATCATAGCGCTCAGACAACTCGTCGATCTCCATCTTGACCATTTCTTTCATTTCGTCATCGAGCTTTTCACCAAGCATCAGCTTGGCATCGTTTAGCTGCTCAGACACTGTTTTATATTCCGTATAAGCCTCATATGCGTCTTGCAAATCCGATTGTTCCTTAGACAAATCTCTAAGTCGCTTTGGATCAGAAGCTACATCCGGGTCACACAATAGCTCACTTAGCTTCTCATATCGGTCTGCGAGTGCTTGTAAACGGTCTAACACGATCTTCACCTCAGTTATTCCTCTAGGATATTGTTTTATTATAGCATACAGACAGCACGCCTCGACAAGTGCTTTTACATGCGGTCTGTTTGAGCTGCTCATAATGCTGGTTCATTCTGCTTACCAATTCCGCTCTCCCTCATTCTACCCTTGTCTGTGGCGCACAATACCGTCTGGAGCAGCAGAGCAGCTTTTTCTATAGAAACATTCAAAGAAAGGCTCGCCCACATTTGCCTGGGCCAGCCTTTCCAAATTAACTATTTGAAAAAAACTCCTATAGCTTACATGTTACACGTTAAAACGGAAGTGCATAACGTCGCCATCACGCACTACATATTCCTTGCCTTCAAGACGCAGCTGACCGCGCTCACGAACTGCTGCCATTGAGCCTGCTTCAGACAGATCATCATAAGAAACCACCTCTGCACGGATAAACCCGCGTTCAAAGTCTGTGTGGATTACACCGGCAGCCTGTGGCGCCTTTGTTCCTTTTACAATCGTCCAGGCACGAACCTCCTGTACACCTGCCGTAAAGTACGTGTACAAGCCAAGCAGCTTGTACGCTGCGCGAATCAGACGATTCAGACCAGATTCTGCCATGCCCAATTCTTCCAGGAACATGTCTTTATCTTCTCCATCCAGTTCTGCGATCTCCGCTTCAACCTTGGCACTGATCGGCACAACCTCTGCGCCTTCCTTCGTCGCAAATTCACGTACCATCTGCACATACTCATTGCCATCTGTATCTGCAACCTCATCCTCGCTTACATTGGCTGCGTACAAAATCGGCTTAATCGTAAGCAAATGCAGATCGCGGATAAGCAACAGCTCATCATCAGACAGTTCCACACTGCGTGCCGGCTGATCCTCATAAAGAGCTGCCTTCAAACGCTCAAGCACCTCTGCTTCTTGCGCATGCTTCTTGTCGCCGCCCTTCATATTTTTGCGGGTACGATCAAGACGCTTCTCGACCGATTCAATATCTGCCAAAATCAGTTCCAAATTAATCGTTTGAATATCGCTAATCGGATCAACCTTGCCAGATACATGTGTAATATTCTCATCCTGAAAACAACGCACAACGTGGACGATCGCATCTACCTCGCGAATATGAGCCAGAAACTTGTTGCCAAGTCCCTCACCCTTGCTTGCGCCTGCCACCAAGCCTGCTATATCAACAAATTCAAAAGCAGTAGGTACAATGCTCTTAGGCACGACCAGTTCCACCAAACGATTCAGACGCTCATCCGGAACCTCAACCACTCCAACGTTCGGGTCAATTGTACAAAACGGGTAGTTCGCCGACTCAGCACCGGCTTGTGTTATTGCGTTAAACAAAGTTGATTTCCCGACGTTCGGCAAACCAACGATCCCTGCTTTCAATGCCATCTTACAAGACACCCCTATTCCGATAGTAACTCACGTCATTATACATTAGCCGGGGCCGATTTAAAAGGTTTTGTCTTCCTGAACAGATCGCAACCAAACCAGCCATTGTTTTCCATCGGAGTAGACACTTCAGCCATTACATGCGCAAAGGCGCTTCATGCAGGGCAGCTCTCTGCTGCAAGTAACGGAAGAACGCAACGGATGCATCTGCCCGCGATACTTTTTTCTCAGGTCTGAACTCCCCATTGTTCAACGTCATAATCTGAAGACCGGTAACAATTGCCGCTTGTCCCTTCTTCTTCATTTTGTCCGCGTCTTTAAAATTAATATTGAATATTTGCTCATGCTTGGCAAGTGTATTGTAACCAAGTGCTCTTACGATCAGCTCAGCCATTTCCTCACGGTTTACTTCTTCATCAGGATTGAAAGAACCATCGCCAAGATCGATTAAATTTTGTTGCAAGGCACTTTCCACATAAGCAAAATAATCCGAGCTGGCACTCACATCCGAGAAGGAGCCTGCCATATTCTTCGCACTTTGAATGGCTATTCTTCCGCCGCCTTGATTACTTGCCAGCACCAGCATTTTAATAAGCTCGCCTCTCGTTATAACTTTCTCAGGATTGACTAGTCCATCCTTTACATCAAGCGCCTTATAGGAAATCATTAATTCCAGCTGAGCCTGAGCACGATGCCCTTCAATATCTGTCGCTTTTGGCAATTCCAGTTCAGTTGGCTCTCCCTTTTCACGGCTAATCCAACTGCCAGTCGACGCATCGAGCCATACTTCCTCATAATGGTTATGCGGAACTAATGTATACACCAGTTCAACCAGATTTTTTGTTTCAACGCCATCTTCATTTACCAGCTCACCTGATGCACGCAAAAGGTTATATTTTTCTATAGGAAGCGGCTGACCGTTATACCATATTTGCTGTTCTTGACGATATACGAGTTCCAACTTATAGTAATCCATCCACTTTGCAAAAGACTGTGCTTTTGTTTGTCTTTTAGGAGCGACAGCAGCGTACTCTACATTCCTGATTTGCCCATCAAAATTTGTCAGCTTGCCAGTTTTCCCATTAATCGTCACACTTACATGGTCGTATTCTGCAATCGCTCCATGAACCTTGTGCACAAACTGAACACTATAATACCTGTTCTCCTCAGGTTCCAACTGCCCAACCTGCTTTTCATCCAATTTCATCATATAAAGCTCATGTGTCAGCCAAGGCAACTGCTTGCGTACCGTTTCGGTAGCTATAGCCGTCACCTCGTCTATAGTCAGAGGTTTGTTGGATGTGTTTTTCACTTCGTCTTTGTAATAATATTGGTTAAAGCTAGTAACTGCTGCCGTTTGAGCATCTACTGAAGCATAGACAGTGCCGATCTCTTTTTCCTTATCTTTGATCGCCCATTGCAACTGCCATTGAGCACCACTCAACTCTCCGTCATTATCATTATGTGTTTCATTAAGGCTGGAATAACTGATCACCGCATCTGCTGGCAATCCAAATGCTTGCTTCACTGCAGCGATTGCCTCTTCCTCAGATACACTTTTTACGGCAGGTTTTTTCTCGAGAGGCTTGTCTGTTACAGGTGTCTGCATAAGATTGTTAAGATTCCCGTACCTGTTGTAATTCGATGATTCCTTCAGCTCGCCAGTAACAGCATCAACCGCAAAAGCCGGCAAATCCTCTACAAACAAAGGCTTATGGCGATTATTGTTATTGTAAGCAAGCACATATTTCAACTGAGGGTTCGCTGCCTGTTCAGCCTTCTTCAAAGCCTCTTGCTCATTCATGTATTTACCTGGCTCAGGGAATTTGATCGTATTATCCCAATTCAAATAAAAGTCCCGTATATATCCTTCACTATCGATTTCCATTGTAATTTGGTTGCCAGAAAATACGATGCCATTAACAATTCGATCATAGCGTAAACTATGACGCACTTCTCCCGCAAGTGGAGGCAATGCAGAGTTTCCGTAATCCTCATTAAAGCGAATTTGATCTTTGTAATCTGCTGCCACTTCTGCAATAAATTCATCTGCTAGCTTTTTAGCCTTGGTTCTATCTGTTTTGAGAGGATAAACAAGCTGAGACACAGGATTTGAATTATAATAATTGAATTGTAGCAATTGACCAGAATTTGCGTCCACACTGGCGGAAATCGATCCTGTTTGTTTATTGTTATTTTTCCGAACAAAATCAAACCGCCACACTTGCTGCTTTCCATTCGATAAAGGAGATGCTTGCAGAGATGTTCCGGTTGTTTTAAAATCATCTGGTATTTTGACATACTGTCGGATCAACTTCTCTGCTTTTTCTTTGGAGAGCTGTGTCTTCTTTGTTTCATTCACGGTGTCCTCTCCCCCATTTTTTTGTTGTTGATCGGCCGCTGCCGGATTCGATGTTGTACTGGATGCAAGGTTATCCTGTTTTGCAAAAACTGACGCTGGCGATACGCTTAAAAGAAGAGCCGATGCGGCTGCAATCGCCATTGTCTTTCTCCACCTGATTTGCATAAAACAACCTCCTGTACATATTTTAGAAACTTCTACCAATTATAACGCACAAGCCTTTCCAAAGGTTGCTGTCTTTAGTATTATCCGAACTCTCCATCATTAAGCAACAGTCTCCTATCAAAAGATTAGTCTTATCGATAAATCAAAAATGCCCGTATATTCCGTTGGAATATACGGGCACTCCTATACAGTAAATCTTACTTCTGGCCGTTAATTTTGTCTTTCAAAGAATCTTTGCTTTGTAAACCAACCATTTTGTTTACTGGCTGACCATCCTTGAAAAGGATCAATGTTGGGATACTCATTACGCCAAATTGAGAAGCCAATTCAGGCTGTTCATCAACGTTAATAAGACCAACTGTTGCTTCTCCTTGCATTTCTGATGCTATCTCTTTAACGATAGGCAATTGTTGTTTACAAGGTCCACACCAAGGTGCCCAAAAGTCAACCAATGCTACGCCGTTCTCAATGCTTTCTTTGAAGTTATCCTTTGTTAGTGTAATTTCCATGTCTCTCATCCTCTCTTAACTGTTAAAATATAATGAAGAAGGGAAAACCCGTCTCATTGCTGTAGGTTGTTGCTGTCCGCGTCTTTTTCTTCACACGCTCTAATCTGTTCCAGCACATCATGCAGTGTAATATGACTGAAGTATTCCTCCAGATGCTTCTCGGCAGAGCAAAAAATACCGAACATCACATCATTCATATTGGATGCCACCACACAGTCTCTTCCTGGATCGCCAGAGCACCAGCTTGGTATAAAAGAGCCTTTAGCTAATATCTGGTAAATATCAGCAAGTGTTACAGCTTGAAGATCAGCCGTCAAGCGGTAGCCTCCCCCAGATCCCTCACGGGTATCAACTAAACCACTTCGCCTAAGACCGCTCATAATCTTCCTTACACGAACAGAATGCGTCCCCACATTATCAGCAATCATATCACTGCTAGCCATTCTTTCTGGCAAATACGCCAAAAAAACAAGACTGTGCACAGCAATTGTAAATTCACTATTCATGTGAGTCAGCCTCCTTGCTCATACTGTAATTTTAAACATTACAGTTGAATTTGTCAAGCAGCCGCAGTATATAAAGGTAAAAGCTATGCTTGGAAACGAATAACCTCTCACTTTATAGCAACATCTCCATTCATCGCTAAATAGGTTGCCTTCCCTCCATACAAAATATTCATTGTATCAGCAGGGTATGGACGTACCATGGCTTGACACGGTTTTGCAAACCATAAAGAACCATAAAGTGTCTCAGTATATCATAAAATAAACGCCTAAATCAGCAGCTTGTCAACACAACTGCTTTTTTTATTGCATAAGCTGTCATATTCACACATCTGTGCTGAATAAATATGATATGACCAAACTTCTTCTATCCTTGAGGAGGTGATTGCAATCGGACTATTTGGAGGAAAATGGGTAACTATTCGTACTGTCAACGGCGCAAAAGCAGATCATATCGACCGACTCTACGCTGTCTTAAAAAGTAATGGCATCAAAGCGAAGGTCGAGGATGAAAGGCACTCAAAGAAGCTGCTAGTCAAAGCCAAAGACGAGGCGGCTGCCAATGCTCTGGCTGACGAATTCGAAAAAGAGCTTTAGTAAGAGCTTTAGTCCAGCCAAAGAGCTGCATTGTGCATATTGAACTTCGTCAAGTTCATGCACTTATGCAGCTCTTTCTCATATCCAGTATAAATTTGTCTTTGTCAGGTAGTTGATCATCATTGAAGGTTAGTTCATATAGCAAATCCCACATCTTCTTTAACCTCAAGTGAATTATTACTGCTGCAGCCAAAGACCAAAAATAATGAAGTAATCCCTACTATAAGAACATCTATGAAAACAAACCCAATATTATGATGCGCAGCAAGACTGTCAAAGGGACAAGCTTCATATTAAACTCTCTCTGCAACAAACAGAGTAAATATTAAGAATCTATTAAACTCTTAAATTTGTATTAGACTTATCAAATAGAGCGCTTTCAATCGGTTTCATACCTTGCTTTTAAATGTTCTCTAATGATACCATTTAGTCGATGTTCTTTAACAATTACATTTTTAGGAAAGGTTGAATTATGGATACTCATTCCCAGGCTAATATTAGAAAGAAGGGGCATATTCCTGAGCTGCAAATTGTACGCGCTTTAGCAATTCTTGGTGTTATAACTGTACACGCCAGTGCAACTGCCACTGTTACGATGAAGGATTCATCATTATACTACTTGTACAATTTCGCTAATATTTTCATGAAGTTCGGTACACCTACTTTTATTTTGCTTAGCAGCTTTGTACTTTTTTACAGTTACTACAATCGTCCGCTCACGGCTGGACTAATCGGTAATTTCTATAAAAAGAGAATGCTGTATATCATAATTCCATACATTGTGTTCTCGGCATTTTACTTTATATTAAGACGCGATGCCAATGGTCAGGAAATTTTGTCTCTTGATGCTCTGTCCATTTTTTGGGAACAGCTAAGGACGGGAACCGCCTACTGGCATTTATATTTTGTGTTTATTAGCATTCAGTTTTACTTGATGTTCCCTGTATTGTTATGGCTTGTGAAAAAAGTAAAATGGCTTGTTCATGCGCTTATTCCACTTGGTTTTATTATTCAGTGGGCTTTTGTTCTAATGTTGAAGGACGACGTGTTTACGGTCAGCAACAAAGGAAGCTGGTCGTTATCCTACTTCTCATTCTATTTGACTGGGGCAGCACTAGGGATATATTATCCAAAAATGAAGAGCTGGTTCTTGCTTGCCAAACAAAACTTCTCATGGCAACGCCTTGCTTTTATTCTGTTTATCGTTGCCGGCTGGCTTGGCTTTGCCATGACACATGTCAATGTGTATCACAATAACCGCGCCTATAGCGTGCCTTACGATTCACTTGTATTTGAATTTTTATGGAATTTCCATTCCATGTTTTCAGCTTTCTTCTTAATTATTGCCGCGCACTTTATTTACCGTTACTTCCCTGCCGGCATTACGAAAGCTTTTTACCGCTTTGGACAATTGTCTTTTGGCGTCTACTTAATTCATATGTATTTCTTATACTTATACGAAAGTTACGCGCCATCATTTGGCAACCCGCTGCTTGCTCATCTGAGTATAGCCGGCAGTTGGATCATAATGGTTGTTATGTCATGGCTTGTTGTAGGGATTGTTGCCAGATACGTTCCATTCGGCTGGATCCTATTCGGCAATTTGCCTAAGAGAACGAATATGCCACCGCAAACATGGGGGCGTGAAACGATAGATAACAATGACAGCGGATCAAATAGCGGCAAAGCCCCAAAGACTGTTACTGCTGTATTAATCAGTCTTGTCGTGCTGCTTGTTGTTGGAGCTGGCGGAGGATTTCTTTTCTATAAAATGTCCAAAAGCACAAAGAATACAAACAAACGACAAGAGCTTGCAGTGGTGCAATCCGTTGCCACACCTAAGGAAAGTTACGATCTGATCGTAGCTGGAACTGACCCTGAAGGCGTGATGGCTGCTGTATCAGCCGCTCGCAATGGCATGAAAGTGTTACTAACAGACGGCAAAAATCGTGAAATTCTTGGCGGATTGATGACTATTGCCGGACTAAACACGCTTGATCTGAACTACTCACCTAATAAATCCTCTATTCCCGGCAAGCATAATTTCTTGAATAAAGGGTTGTTTCAGGAATGGTACGATCAAGTCGAAGGCACATCATTCGATGTGAATACGGCTGCCAATGCTTTTTACAAAATGGTTAAAAAAGAAGACAATATCGATCTATTAATGAAGATCAAATCGATGGAGCCGATTATCGAAAAGCTCGACAACGGTCGTATAAAGGTAACAGGCATGAAGTTGATTGACGCTTCCGGAAATGAGCACTCCGTTGCTGCAGCAGCTGTTATCGATGCAACGCAAGATGGGGATATCGCAGCAGCAGCAGGTGCCGACTATACGCTTGGACGAGCAGATGTTGGAGATCCCGAAGCACAGATGGCGGTTACGTTGGTGTTTGCTCTCAAGGGCGTAAATCAGCAAATTTGGGATTCCTTCGCTAACCATAAGCAGACTGGTATTGATGCTATGAGTGCATGGGGCTTTCCCGATGCCAAGGATTATGAATCCAGCAATCCGGAACGGGTTAATATGCGCGGACTGAATATCGGACGTCAGAATGATGATACAATTTTGATCAATGCGATGCATATATTCAATATCGATCCGCTTGATCCTGATTCGATTGAAGAAGCGCTTGAAATTGGACGCAAGGAAGCGCCGCTAATTGCAAAATATTTGGCGGAAACATTTACTGAATTAAAGGATCTGGAGTTTGCCTATACCTTAAACGAGCTTTATGTGCGTGAATCGCGCCATATGATTGGTGAATACCGACTAACGATGGCTGATGTGCTTGCCAACCGTGATCATTGGGACACGATTGCATTTGGTTCATACAGTGTTGACATTCAAGCATCCAGTCCTGAAAATAAGGGCTATGTCACGATGGGGCCTAAACAATATGGTGTGCCGTTCCGGACACTTGTACCCAAGCAGCTGGACGGACTGCTTGTCGTTGGACGTGCTGCGAGCTTTGATTCCTTACCGCATGGCAGCGCCCGTGTGATTCCGTTAGGTATTGGCACTGCCGAGGCAGCTGGTGTAGCTGTCAAGCTGGCGGCAGAGAACAATATGACGTTCCAGGAGCTATCTCAATCGAAGGAGCTTATTGCTGAGCTTCGAAACAGGCTGACCAAGCAAGGCGTGGATTTAACTTACCAGACCTTTGAAACACCGTATTATATGAATCATAAAGCTTACAAGGGCTTGGCAGCAGCTGTCAGTATGTTAATGACAAGCGGGAATTACCACAATAAAGATTTCGATCTTGACGGTAAATCCAACTATGAACGAGCAGTCAACAATATGAGACAAGTGAAGAAGGTCCATCCTGATTTCTTTGATGGTGATCCTGCCACAGCAATGGAAGAAGTGGCTACTCCGTCACAACAAATACTGACGCTGGAGCAAGCGATCAAGACAATCGCTTACACCATTGAAAAGGATGGTGCCGATCTTACTCTCCATGAAATGATCAGCCGAGGCTGGATCAAGCAAGGTACAATCGACAATATTGCCAATCAAGCTGAACTGACCAATGGCGATTTCTTTATGATTGTGCGTGATGTGGTGGAATACTATGTTGGGATAGTTTATGAATAATATCATGCTGGTTATAAGTTGACAGCATGCAGTAAGCAAACGTACCGCCGGTTTGACAGTGGTGTATCTGAAGAGCTAGAGCTTGGCTTCAGCTTTTAAATACACAACTGCAAACCGCGGTGTTTTTTTGTTTTCAGTTTATATCTATTTCTTTTGTACAAGAAACTGTTTTTTTCGTCCATTGATCTTCTATCTTCTCCAGTGTAATCTAGTAATTATTAAATAATGATTATCATTATCAATTAACTTCAGCGGCAATAGAATAGATATTGATCCCAGCCTCTTTCTTCTGTAGCAGAAGTGTATCGCACACCTTGCGCCGATCCCTGATTGCTGTAATTTTCAAATCTTTAATAGTCTGCAAACCCGATAAATGATTTGTGTTGATCGGATAATTAAATAATGATTTCAGCCCGTTGCCATAACGTAATAGCAACTTGCACTCTGATTTGAGTTGTGGGGCTAATTGCTTCAACAATTCCAGCTTGCACGGAACCAAAGAGGCTACTATTACATGAGTAGCACCGTCAAGAAAATAACTGCTTGGTGCATGGCTACTCTCATACGTCCATCTTCTTGTATTCTTCGGACCTAGCAGGTTCAATACCTGTTTTCCCCAACTGACTGCTTCCTCATCAATATCTGTGCACAATACTTGCGCTGAGGTTTTTTGCAAAATGGTAAGTGCCGATAGCGGGAATGAACCTGCTCCGACAAAAACAACCCTGGCATTCGCCGTATTGCCAATCAACGAGCATTCCGCACTTGCAGCTTTAGTTAACATAGCTATGTATAGATCAGAAATCCCCTCACCCGAACATGCAAGAGCAGCACGCAGCTTCTCAGCTACCCCCGCAGCCTGGGCTGACAAATCGCGAAGCAGGGATGCTTGCTCCTGCAATTCCTGTCTTGCTTCCCATTGTTCCCAGTGCATCCCATTTTCCTCATTGACAATAAAAGCGCACAGCTCATCAAGCTTATTTCTTAATGCATACAACTTGTCGGGTTTTCCGTTTGCAGCAACTGTTATTTCTTGCAGCTCATTACTAAAATTATTTATATGTCCCAAAAAGTGATCAAATCTCGTAATCTGACTCCCTCCCTCGTTTGACAGCTTTGTCTGTAAAGCCCCATGAAAGTATATGAGCAGGAAATTTAAACGATCACCTTTTTAAAAATTAATTTAAGAAAAACCAATAAGCATTTATTGCTTTCCTATCTTTCCTATACTATGAAGTATATGGAGCAAACTGTTGTTCAAAAGCAGACCATGCCATATCCTTTCGGGACGAAGCTAGAATCGCGAATACGGTTCGTTCGAACAAGTTTGCATAGCCTTCTTCAATCAGCAGTTCTTCCCACCAACGGGCGACCTCAACAGGATCATTGCGAAATACACCACACCCATATGCTCCCAAAATAATTCGTTTTATATCTTGCTTAGCAAATAGACTCAAAGCAAGCCTCATCCGTTCTTTCATTACAGTCTTTGCTTGCGCTATATTCTCTTTTTTCAATATGACTTGCCCCATATTAACTGCCGGAAGTGTCAGGACTGAAGCGGTAACTGGCTTATCCAAAAGTTCAAATCTCTCATCTCGAAAAAAAACAACATCTGGTGAGTAAATGGCATAGTCCGTGTACATCATAGAGCGATTCGCCCGGTTAATGGTATAGTATTGCTCATTTTTTAGTTGCGTTCGATACAACCCGCTGGAAGCAGCCAAGCTTTCCTCCTGCGCCATCGCCCCATTAAGAAACCCTCCGCCCGGATTTTTGGCACTGGCAAAATTAAGCACGCCCACCTGATCCAGTCCCAGCTGGGCCAACCGTATAATCGATGCTACACTCGCTTCGTTAAGCAGCATAATGGACGGAGCTTGCTGCTGGGCAGTCATTATTGTTTCCAGCTTTCTCTTAGTATCGGCAACAATCTCTTTTCCCTGCTCGGGAGAAAAAAGTCTGCTATTTTCCTCTGATGCCTGCTGGGCAGCTGCAAAATTGACCGTTTCCCCATTTTTCTCATAGCTGCCTTTATCCATAATAGCAACTGTCTCTTCAGCCGCCAATCTACGCTTGTCTCTACTCATTGTTTTTCTCCTCCATCTCCACGGCACTGCTATTTCAACATTTCTCTTTATTTATCATTCTGTAATTTCAACATTTCTCTTTATTTATCATTCTGTAATTTCAACATCGTCCTAAGTTAATCAGTTTCCTCTTCACCAGTCTGAGCAAGCAGCATATCTCTAACTTCCGTCAATGCAAAGCCTAACAGGTTTTTTCCTCGCCATTTCATCGGATTGCCGGCATCCGGATTATGTTTGCCCATCCCAATCCCCCAAATACGATCTCTAGGGCTTGCCTCCACTAAAATACGATTTCTCGTTGATAATAAAAACTGACACAGTCCCTCATTTTGCGAAAACTTTGCCCTATTCCCTCTCTTCACAATTTCGAAGCAGTTATCATCCCATATTTGTTTATCGAAATTTCTTACAGCTCGACCAAATGCCTTCATTTCTTTGGGATGCTTGGCTTTTAGTATTTCCTGCAGCATCTCCTCATCCTGGAACAAGCGGGCTTTTTCAGCCATCATATATTGCTCGGTACAGGAATATCGTTGATTGTCAATCTTGAAGTTGCTTTGCCACCACTGACTCAAACAGCTTGCTGTAATACTTCCATCCACAGATGGCTGATGCCCCCAAAAAAAGATATATTTATATGTTTTTCCTGCCTGATGTGCTTGTCGTAAATCATTTAAATTGTATATCATGTTATCCACTCCCAATTTCGTTTAAACAGTTGCGATGGTCGGTGCCCGGCATTTTCTGTATACTGATCTGTTTCCTTCACTAGTGGTGCAATTTTTCTGCGAAAGGCTGCTTTCAGCAATTCTTTGTCCAAAATAACCTCATACACTTGCTGCAGCTCAGTTAAGGTAAACAACTGCGGCATTAAATGCAGCGCCAAACCTGAATATTCCACCTTGCCACGCATCCGTTCCATTGCACTAGCAATAATTTTGGCATGGTCAAATGCCAGGCCTTCATTAGATTCAATGCGATATTCAGTCACACTGGCAAAATCCGATACTGTAGTTTGACAAGCAATAACTGCCGTCAATGTTTCATAAACACCTATAAGAACAAGCTGATACTGCTTTATAAACACAAATCCCTCAGCTGTATACTCCTTCGTTTCTTTCAACAGTTTATAGGTAAGTTTGAACCATGCCGCCTGATCAGCATCATCCCCTGCCGCCAGCTGCAAGCTGCTGCTATCCACCAGCGCCATGTAAGCACAGCTCATCACCCAAGTCCGCGGGTCACGATTCGGATCGCTGAACGTATACAACTGCTCCAAATAAGCATGATCCACGCCAGTCTCTTCACTCAATTCCCTGCGCGCAGCTTGCTCTGTTGTCTCATGTGGTCGTACAAAACCGCCTGGCAGTGCCCACTTTCCCATATAAGGATGCCCGCCCCGCTTGATCAGCAGCACAGATAGCTCCTTCTCCGGCAGTTTGCGATAATTGAGCTGCTCTGCTTCCACATTGCGTACTGTAAATATAACCATATCTGTTGCCACAGAAGGACGTTCATAGTCTCCTGCATCATATTGTTCCAAAAACTGCTCTTCCGTCAGTTTATTGTGATCCAAAGGTTCCATCTAATCACCAGTCCTGCTCTATTAGTCATCTCGACTTTCTAGTATTAATAAATAATTTCAATGTATAGATCTTAGCAAATCTGTCAGTACATAAATCATAATAATCATATCAATACACAGATATTCTTACTTAATATATAGATAATAGGTTATATGAATAGCAACTATATATAGATAGTAACATATTGATAATATCTATGTAGTACTAACAATATATACGAT
This sequence comes from Paenibacillus nanensis, assembly GCA_040396195.1. Taxonomy (GTDB): domain Bacteria; phylum Bacillota; class Bacilli; order Paenibacillales; family Paenibacillaceae; genus Pristimantibacillus; species Pristimantibacillus nanensis_A. The sequence goes on along the minus strand of JBEBPB010000006.1, from coordinate 59,224 downwards.
TTTTTCTTGCTCGTCAACCACGTATTATGAAATGTGGAAATTCAGAACTAATACAAGGTTATTTCAACAATAGGATGCCTGTAGAAGAAAAGTACAGGGGGTCTCGTACAAACACGGGCGGGAACTCCATCACTCAGGCTCACTTATACGATTTTTCGTACAAACGCAGGCGATATTGACAGCTCACGCGCTCGTTTATACGTTTTTTCGTACAAACACGGGTGATATTGACAGCTCACGCGCTCGTTTATACGTTTTTTCGTACAAACACGGGCGATATTGACAGCTCACGTCCTCGTTTATACGTTTTTTCGTACAAACGCAGGCGATATTGACAGCTCACGCGCTCGTTTATACGTTTTTTCGTACAAACACGGGTGATATTGACAGCTCACGCGCTCGTTTATACGTTTTTTCGTACAAACGCAGGCGATATTGACAGCTCACTCGCTCGTTTATACGTTTTTTCGTACAAACGCAGGCGATATTGACAACTCACGTCCTCGTTTATACGTTTTTTCGCACAAACACGGGTGATATTGACAACTCACGCGCTCGTTTATACGTTTTCGCATACTTAGAATAGTAAAAAAACCGTGCCACTAAGCACGGTACGAATACACAAAAAGTAAGTTAGAGTAAATTCATCAAATAAGTTAAAGTAATTTTTCACATTTGGGGAAGCTCTATTATGCCAACATGCAAATCTCTTTGCTCATCTGCATAAGTAAAAATGATTTTTCGACTATCTGGACTGAACGAAGGATGTGGATGACCCGGATGATGGTTCCATCGATTAACACGGCAAAGTAATTGGGATTTACCCGTCAACAAATGGATAAGCACGATCTCACTGCCGTGCCCCTCGTCCAACAATGTATCTGCGACAACATATTGTCCATCCGGACTTGGACAAGCATGCCAATAGCGATAATCACCATTAATATGTTCCATCAATTGACCATCCCTGCTAACACGACACACACCTGTAGGTGAAAGCGGACTATGAGCATATTTAACAAAATATAGCCACTCCCCATCGTATGACCACATTTCATGCCCAACAAACTCGCCATTTTTGCCATTCAACAACTTGCGCTGTTTATAGAAATTGACTGCTTCACCCGACGCAGCATTCACAAACCATATCCGATCCATTATTTGTTCCGTACTGCCCTCATGGGCAAAAAATATTTGGTCACGATATACAGGATTAATCATGGCATGATTTGCTATCTTGTGCGGCTCCTCAAATCCCGGCTTAATTACCTGACGAACCTCACCTGAAGCACTATCCACTGTCCCAATCCAATACTCCCCGGCTGTCTCCCAATAAACGCCCAAATATGTCTCATCATTTGTAATCGATAACGGTTCAAGAAACGTGCTTCCTTCAGGATGAGCCGCTATAAGCTTATGTTCGTTGGTATACAAATCCAAAGAGAACAATTCTGCCCCAACACTGTAAAATAAAATATCATTGGCCGAAACCAGTCCATTAAAGCATGGCACTTGTTCCTGCAACACTCTGAAGCCGCCCTCCAGCGTATCAACCTCTACAAACGTTCCAATCATTGTGTTGGGATCAACATTAACTGCCACAATCATATGACGACTGTCTGCACGCCAGGACATGACCGTGAAATAAGAATGTGCTGTATGACTTCCGGCTTTTCCAATCCCTTTATAAAGACGCCCTGTTTCTAGGTCTATCTGTTCACGAATTTCCAATCTTGTTTCCAAACTTCGCTCCAATCCTCTTTCCAATCTTCCCTGCAATCTAGTCACCAATCTTCACTCCAATCCTCTCTCCGATCTCTTGTCATCAAAATTCTCCCCAATTTCCCCTTCGCGTTTCTTTACCGCGTTTCTTTCTATTTTCCTCTCCAATTTTCTCTCCTCCTTTCTATCCTTTCTTCTGTCCATCCTTGCACATTCCCATTAACAAAAAGCAAGCTATCCCTCCGCAGTGTTATTGCAAAGAGATAGCCATGCTCTTGTTTCCTGCTTATTTTTGAATGGTGATTTTGGAAAGCACTTCGCTGTCAAAGTTCTTAGCTGCTTCATCAAGCAAGGCTTTAACGTCAGCCTTTTCGTTTGTGAACACTTCTTGCATTACGTTTGTAATCGTGCCATAAAATTCTTGGCCATTATAAGCCGGTTCAGGAACGCCAACCATCGCTTCAATCACTTTTGAATCCAATTTATATACGTTGTCCGGGTATTCATCAAGCAATGCTTCGAATTTTTTACCGAAATCAGAGTCAGCCTTATAATAGTAAGCTGCGCTTCCGTAAGCTTTAATTTGACCTTTTTCTTTGCGGTCTTCCAAAATCGTTCTCAAAACATCAATTTCGCTGTCTTTGAACATATCAAATGTAATAAAATCAAAAGCTGCTTGTTGCACTTCCATAGATTCCTGCGGATTAACAATCATATAGTTTCCACCCAATACGCCTACATGCGCTCCGCCCTTTTCCATCGAAGGCATTGGCATAATAAGCAGATCATCCTTGTTCATCCCGCCGTTATTAACTGCATCTTCAATTTGACCGCTTTCGCCAAGTACAATCGCTGCCCGACCCTGTTTGAACAGATTATAAACATCACCGTAGTTCAAAGCCCAGTTTTGCGGCAAAGCATTGGCTTCCCATCTAAGTTTTTTCATAAACTCCATTGCTTTTACGCCTGCTTCAGAGTGAAATGCAGAAACCACTTTATCACCTTGTACTTCCTGTGATACTCCGCCTGCTTGATACAAGAAGTTCGTCCAGTTCCAACCGCCTTCATTGCCTTTTGCCATAATGGCAAAGCCTGCAACACCTTTAGCTGGATCAGCAGTCGCTTTTGCTGCCTCGTAGAATTCATCCCAAGTCCAATCCAGAGATGGAAGAGGAACATTTTTATCTTCAAACAATTTTTTATTAATAATAATAGAAGAAATATAAGCATTTTTAGGCACTGCGTACAGCTTGCCATCTACGGTGAACTGCGAAGTCAGTTTTTCATTAAATGCATCAGCAAATTCATAGCCTGCCAAAAATGGAGTCAAATCCGCTGCCCACTCATGTCCAACCAAGGTTCCACCTTCAGTAGCAGGTACATAGAAAGCGGATGGCGCTTGATGAGCTGCCATTTTGATGCCGATTTCGTCTGATTTATACCACCAGTCATTTTTCACCATGCTGACGTTCGGATATTTTTCGCCAAAGCGCTTCATTTTGTCTTCATATACAGGGATTTCCACTGTGTTGTCAGACTTCGGAAATTGAACCGTTAAAGTCAATTCACCTTTTCCCTGTTCAGGATTAGACGAAGGGCTTTCTGAGGCTGGTGTTTCTCCCCCTTTGTTACCGTTCCCATTGCCATTACTGCCACTCTTTCCATTGTTGCCACAAGCTGCTGTCAGCATGATGACAGATATAAGTGCCAGCATGCCTATCATTTTAAAGCTCTTTTTCATTGTTTCTACCCCTTCCCTTTATCGAAAACTTAGTTGCAAATCAAGCATACCTGCAACCGCTTTTATCTGCGATGATCTATTCATAGATTGTAGTGATCAATTCTCCGAGATTACCATTGGTTTAACCTTTAATACCAGACAGATTCAAACCATGCATAATATTCTTTTGAAAAATCAAAAAGAAAATAAGCGGCGGAATCATAATAATCGTCAACACACTGAATTTTATATTCCAAGGAATAATGCTGGATTCAATTATATTACGATATACCATAGACGCGATCGGATACTTCTCTTGCGACGTCAGAACAAGTGAAGGCCAATACCAGTCATTCCAGGTCGATGTAAATGCAAAGATCAGCAAGGTGGAGAAAACAGGGATCGACAGTGGGATCGCCATCTGGAAGAAGCAGCGCACCTCCGATGCTCCATCTATGCGTGCCGCATCAAACAACTCTTTGTGAATACCATCGAAGAAGCTTTTCAAGAGCATAATATTAAATGCGTTCGCCGCTGCAGGCAGCCAAAATGCCCAGTAAGAATCAATTAGTCCTAAGCTTTTTAAATTCAAAAAATTCGGGATAAGATAGGTTGCGCTTGGAATCATTAATGTACTCATAAAAAACAAGATAAACCATTTGCGCATCGGCAGCTTCATTTGCGACAAACTGAAGGACGCCAATCCAATAATAACTAGTGAGAAAACAGCGTTACCTGCGAAAAGCAAAAATGTGTTGGCAAACCCTCTAGCTAATTTGATATACTGCAAACCTTCCTTATAGTTGCTCCAGGCAAACTGTTCTGGAAAAAAGCTTGGTGGAAAAGTAAAAATTTCTGCTCTTGTTTTAAAAGAAGAAAAGATGGTCGTACCAAATGGATATAGCATCGTGACAGCTAATACTGCTAATCCGAGCAGCATAATCGAATAGCCGAACCAGACGCTTTTTTTCTTAAAATCAAAGGAAGACAGAATGCTTCGTTCTTCTATTTTCATGACTGCTTGCTCCTTCCCTGAAACGAGTACATAATGATGGACAACGATGCAAGCACAATAAACATCAACACACCCATTGCAGAAGCTCTGCCGTAATTCAGATTTGTGAATGCCTCGTTAATAATTTGATACATATACGTCAGTGTTGTATTGTTCGGACCGCCGCCTGTTAAAGCCATATGAGTCAGGAAGCCCTGCGATGTTCCGATAATTTGCAAAATAAATAACAAAATATACAAATGCTTAATACCCGGGATCGTAATGTAACGGATACGCTGCATCACACCTGCTCCATCCATCTCGGCTGCCTCATACAAATCCTTTGGAATGCTGACAATGCCCGCCAAATAAATAAGCGCAGCAGTTCCAAATGATTGCCACGTCTCTGCAATAACAATGGAGATCATAGCCATCCCCTTGTCAGTTAACCACATAATTGGCTCGCTTCCAAACCAGGACATAATCTGATTAGCAGGCCCCAGCGGATCGTAGAGCCACTGCCACATACCGTACAACACAACAGCCGGTACAATATTCGGCAAATAAACAATAAGACGCATAGCCCCTTTAAACCAGCGCAGCTCCGATACAGCAATGGACACAATGCTCGGTACCCAGAAGCCGATTAAAATACAGAGAAACATATAGTACAAAGTATTTAATACAGACTTTGCAAGCACGCTGCTGGCAAAAATATCGCGATAATTGTCAAAACCGACAAAGCTGTTTCCTTTGACAAAATCAACGTTCATAAAGCTGTAAAAAATCCCTTTTACAATTGGCGTCCATAAAAACACACAGAATACAGCGATCGCCGGCAACAAAAAGGCTAGACCCCAGCCATAGTCTTTTATTTTATTAGCAAAGGATTTGGATACGGGTCGAACGGCTTGCGCTTTAATTTGTGTCTGCAATCGGATCAGCCCCTTCCCTCAAAACAATAATCATCGTCAGCATTATTAATGCAAGCCCCTGCCCGTATAAAGCCGGATAGCAGGGAACTTCATTATAGGCAGCGATGCTTTCAAGCACCGGTGTGCCTCCGGATACCTGCAATACAGTTCCATCAACCGCAATAGTTGATAAAACACCTTGTAAAGCCGATTCAGCAACAAACAAGCAAGCATTATCCAACAAGCCTGCCTGAGCCCCTGCCAATAAACCTGCAACAATTCCGGCGCTGCCGGATGTCTCACTATAATAATCCGGTTGATCCACAACAGTAGGCCATAGCCCATTAGCTCCCTGATAGCTGATAAGCCCTTCTGCCAATCGCTTATAACGAGTTGTAACTTCTTCTGAAATTGTGACCATCTGTCCAATTTCGCTAATAATCCACGGTGTCGCCAATACAACCCATGCATTAGCTCTGGCCCAGCGCGCTGCCGACATATGATGCCCCTCACCGCAATTCCATCCATGGAATAATACTCCGGTTTGCTCATCCTGCAATAAGCTCAAATGGATCTCAAGCTGCCTGAATGCTTCTTCTGCATACTTTACTTCACCTGTTGCCTTCGCCAGCTTTGCTAAAAACAGCACCGCCATAAATAAAGTGTCTGCCCATACTTGCTCAGGAAAAGCAGCAGCTTCTGTAACCGTATGCTCGAATGCACCTTCTCTCGTTTTTGGCGCCTGCTCCAAAAGCCAGTCGCCGATTGATACAGCCTTTTGCAAGTACAATTCATTACCTTCTCGCTCATATAGCACTGGCAAGACAGTATATGGCGCTATTGCATTAATAACAGGCGCACGCCCTGCCAAATGTTCATTACGTTCAACCCATCGCTTCACATATGCAAGAGCATCCTCTTGTTCCAATTCAGTTCCGTAATACATAATAGCGATCAGCCCAACGCCAGGAACCCAATCCCAGCTGTCCATCGCCATTCCCCAGTCACCGGATTGATCTGTTGTCATTCTCTTGAAGACTGCGGCAGCTATTTCCCGAATAGCCTGCTGTTGCTCTCTCATCATTATCACTCCCTCTTTTAAGTATAGAAGGACAGCATCAGAATCCCCATGACAGCTCCAACGCATTTTGTGATCAATCCTCTGCACCAAGGATAAACGGCTCCGCCGTCCTTTGGACAGGTGCGTTTACCGATGAAAAATAGAAACAGGATAAATTAAAAACTTATACTTGCTATTATTTCCTGTAAAAACAGCCCAACAAGCAGATTTGTCTGCTGGTTGGGCTGTTCTGTTAGATTATTTTAGCTTATCGTTGCACTCACTCTGCTGTCGCTTTCGTATATTCCAACAGCCTTACCGCTATAATTGCAGCTTCCGCACGTGTAACTGTGCCTGATGGCGCAAAGCGGTTATTGCTCCTGCCATGCAGCAAGCCTTCCTCTACTGCTGCTGCAATTGAACCCTTCGCCCACATCGGAATGCTGGCATCATCGGCAAAGCTAGTGTTGGTGCGTTCTCCAACAGCTAATTGAACTGCCTTCGCTAGCACAACCGCCATCTCAGCACGAGATATGCCATTCCCTGGTCGGAAGCTTCCGTCTTGATAGCCTGCCAGCCAGCCGGCTTGAACAGCTCTTTCCACGCTGTCCTTCGCCCATGCGCCGATCTTCTCCTGATCGGTAAAGCTGATGGTATTCCCTTCCACAGAAGGCTTCAGTGCTTTATCCAGCATCACAATTAGCTCCTGTCTGCTTACTGCCTGATCGGGACGGAAGGTTTGATCGTTATAGCCTGTTACAATTTGCAGCTGCACAGCCTTTTCAATCGCATCCTTTGCCCAATGTTTGTGGATATCGGTCAATTGAGGAAGTTGCGTGCCCGGATCCGTGCCGCTTCCGTCACCGTCGCCATCACCATCACCGCTTCCCTCTCCATCTCCGTTCCCATTATTATTCCCGTTGCCTTCTTGACCATTGCCGCCAGGGTAAGGGACTGATTTCTTTTGAATGTTTACAGTAACTGCAGCTGTATTTGAGTATTCAAAGCCATCGTGGACACGGAACGTAAAGGTATCTTCTCCAGAAGCTCCAGCATTCGGTGTATACCTAAATTCACCTGTTTCATTATTCTTTACAACTGCTGTGCCTCTCGTCCCCTGATCGACTATCTCATAGCGCAATACGGCATTATCGTCTACATCTGCCTCTAGCAACTGCTTCAGCACAGTATCCGCCGCAACAGTATATGTTCCTGGCTTAGCTATAGGCGTTTTCCACGGCTCTGGTGTAAACATCCATTGCATAGAGCGATACAAGCTTGGCTTCTTCTCCAATCCAATACCCGATGCCCACTCGATCCAGCCCTTTCTCCCATTTCCGTCATTATCGTTCACGACCATGGAGAAATGAAAGCCTTCCGGCTGATTGTATTTGATAGGCGCCAGTTCAGACCATGGCAACGCCAGCTCATAAATCGTTTGTTTATTCGTTTCATCACGCGTAATGTTTACCTGACCATTTGTTACTGGACCCCTCGCCTTATTTCCTGGAGCAATCCAGCGATAAATTTGCGCACCCTTTGTTGTATCTGAGATGCCATATTCATACCACTCGTTGGATGAACCTGGCACACCTTGCGCAATCGCAAACTGAATACTGTCATTTTTCCAAATATCCGCGCCTTCTGCCTGGTAAGCATGGACGTCATCTGTTATTTTAGCTGATAGATAGAAATTGTCCCGATCATAGGAAAGCCATACTTGACCATCCAAATCAGCTTTTCCTGTGTAGCCTGTCATTTGTACTGTGCCTTGTGACAGATGAATATTAGGCACAGCGGATGCCAGCGACTCATCTAAATTCTCATCCATTGACAACGTACGCTCAAAGACAGGATTAAAATCAAATTTCCCCGAATAGCTAAAAGGCGATGCTTGCTCAAATTGAACTTGCACGGATACCGGGAAGCTTTTTTCCAATTCAAGCTCATTCAATGCAATTTGTACAGAAACAGTGCCATCTGGAGCTATCACTGTTCGTTCTGTATGAACGCCTTGCTGATTGCCTATGCTCCAATCCACTTTGAACAATACCAGTTCTTGTTGCTTGGAAAAGTTTTTAATCTGCAAGGATATAAATTGCTGTTTGGCATCAGTTGCATCCATGCTCGGATACACACTTACAGCATATGGCTGAATCGATTGCACAACATGCTGCAGCTTGCCTGCCAGCTTACCGTCTGCTTCAAGGAAACCGGTCAGCGTTTTGGCGCCGCTCTGAGCTATTGTAATAGGCTGCAATGGTTGAATAACCTGTTTGCCCCCGTCTGCTTCAATTGAATAATTCTTCCCTTCAAAAAGAAAATCGACTTTTAGCAAGGCAGTGCTTTTATTATCTGTTTTCAATGACAAGGCAACTTCTTCCCCAGCCACAACAGACTCGCCAAAAATAGAGAATAATGAGGATTTCTCTATGCTTTTTACAACACCCTTCACATAATGCGGTTCACCAGACAACGTTAAATACACTTTCCCCAGCACAGGCGAATAAGTTTCTGTATTGCCCATCATATCCGTAATCTGAATAGGATGATCCGTTTCAATCGCCGTTTGCAAAGGCTCATTAGCCCACACTACCCGCAGTTCTTCACCGTTTTTATTAAACTTGTAGCTAAAAATATCTGTTCCTTCATATTCTTGCTCATCAAATGCGGCATCAATCAATTCTCGAGTCATGGCAGCATAAGATGCATAGGACGGCTTGGGAGTGAATGGTCCAAATTCATCCAAACGATTGCGAAGCATCCCCAAATGATGCTCATAGTAATCCTCTTGCATGCCATCATTCATTAAGTCATACCAAAATATTTTTTCTACTCCCTCAGCAAACGCTTGCACATAAGTACGAACAACAAAGTTGGCTTGACTGTTTTCCGGGATACCGATGCTTGCTTTCGTAGGCCATCCAATTTCTGTATACCAAATTGGCTTTTCTACGTCGTTATTATACTGGCGCATTAATTGTTGCGTGCTTCGAACAGCCTGAACCATGCCATCAGGCGGACGCTGGCTTTGATAAGGATGAATGGATACAACATCCATATAATCCAGACCGCCAAGCTTGAACACCTCTTCAATCCAATCAAGCGGCGTTCCTGCTGTTGCCATGCCAACAACGGTCACATCCGGATATTGATCTTTAATTGTTTCATAAGTCTTTTTCAGCATTTTCACATAACTGTCCGGACGTGAACCTGCCAAACCGTTCCCTCTTGAGCCAAAACTTCCATTAAACTCGTTATACACCTCAATCGAATTGATTTGCCCATCATACAAATCCAGCAAAGCAACACCGTAATTAGCATAGCCTTCACGCCCTTCATCTGTATAAGGCGTACTGTTTTGATCATAGAATGGGTTGGTATAGTTCAGTATAATAAACGGATTCAGATCATCCTCCAGTGTTCTCTTCATAAATGCATCCCTGTTAGCAGGTTTGCGATACTTTCCTTTCTCATACTCTAATGATTCCCAAGTAATTTCATCACGGAAGCTTTTAGCTCCAGCCCTCTTGATCAGTTTGCTAAGCTCTGTGCTCCAACCTTCCTTCACCCACGCCAAATGAGTAGAAATACCAAAAGGAGAATCAGTCGTTAGTGTAGGATCTTCCGCAGACAGGCGCGCCAGTGAAACCTGCTTCTCTGCGATAACCTGTCCGTCTTTCAGTGCATGAAGCACTGCGGTGTAATAGCCTTTTGTTTGCAGCGGGATCGTTAGCTCCAGCAAGTGATCAGTGACAGCTTCTTGCCCTTCCAATACTTTATGGTCCAAATGATCATACACACTCCACTGAATGAAAGTACCTTGTGTTGCCAGCTTTAGTGCAACCGGCTCATTTTCCAGAAAAATATTGCCAAGCTGTGTTTGCTGAACCGATAGCAGCGGATACTCCGCCGTCATTTCTACTTGGTCAATCCATATATCGCCGCTTTGCTGACCATTTGTCATGCTGGACTGTTCAACTAGAAACTCGATGCGCTGCACCGGATCATGCCAGATCTTGTCTTGCGGCCCGCCAAAAGAAAAATAATCCTTGCCGCCGTTAAATTTTAGCAGCTCCACTTTGGACCATTGTCCGTTGGGAGTCAGAGGGATCTTTTGCTGATGCACTTGACCACTGCCATCTTTGATACGTAAAGATAACCCATTCATATCCGCTGTTTTGACCCAAAACTCTAGTTTTTTCATAGAGACAGAAGGTAAATCTCTGCCCAAAGAAATGTACTTTCCTCCATTATTGAAATCTGCCGAAATCTTCCCGGAATATGTGCCGGATTTCATCTCGGAAGTATCACGAAGGAACTGTCCATTCGCTCCAGGAAACTCCATACCGAAGTTAAGCTCCCATAGATCGATAGACTGGTCAAAGCTGCCAACCTCTGATTTCCATAGCTCCTGTTGCGGAGCAGCCATCGCCTTGATGTCGTCAATCCACACAGCACCGCTTGTTTTCCCATCTGTTAGTCGAGACTTTTCCAATAAAAATTCAATCCGGTCAGCTGGTCCACTCCAAACTCCCGGTGTTCCTGTGCCAAAGGAGATGTAACCAAGACCACTGTTGAATTGCGGCACCTCAACCAGCTGCCAATCCGTTGTAGGCTGTAAGTTAATCGTTTGCTGATGAACCTGACCGGATGCGTCCTTCAATCGGATAGTGATTTTATTAATATCCGCTGTTTTAATCTGAAAGGACAAGCTCTTCATATCGACTGGCAGAAAACCTCTGGACAAAACTACAAATTGTCCACCCGCACTAAAGTTGCCGGAAAGCTTGCCCGAGTAGTCCCCTGCAAACGCTTCAGAGGCATCACGAATAAAACTTCCTTGCGCGCCAGTCCCATCCCCCAACCCAAATTGCCAAACTTCCTCATCTGTTTCAAAACCGCTAAGCTTCACCTCATCCAGAACAGTATCTGCATATGCCCTGGATCCAGTCATTACAGGATTTATAAACACGGTACACAGCAGCATTACGGTGAGTAAAATAGCTATTTGCCTTCTCACTGCCAAACCTCTCACTCCTTCAATAATTAGTAAACATCCGTTTTATTGTAAGCGTTATCCTTTTTGAATCCGATGATATCTTCTAAGCAAACTATGATCTATTCTCCGATACAGAAAAAAAGGTGTAAATAAAAAAGAAGCGTCCCCTGTTTTTTTAAAACAAGAAACGCTTTCCCCAATATATGACATAACCTATTGATCAGCACGATTGTAATCAGATAAATCTTCCAGTCTATACACCTTGGGCAGATGAATGACCGCCCGCAAGCCGCCCTCTTGCCGCTGCTCATAAATTAGCCCATAAGCTGCTCCAAATCTCAATTGAATGCGTTTATGCACATTGCGTATGCCGAATCCTTGATCAGAATCAGCTTCTCCCGCCAAAATGCGTTGCAGCTTGGCTAAATCTACAGGACGAAAGCCATTGTCCTCTACTACTATTTTTAAATCGTCTGCTTCTTCAAAAATTTGCACGGTAATTTCGCCTTCGCCATCCATTTTGCCGACACCATGCAATATACTGTTCTCAACTAGCGGCTGGATAATGACCTTAGGAAGCAAGCAATTTTCGATCAACGGATCAATCGCTAGATGGAACTGAAAAGAATGCTCATACCTTTTTACTTGCAATTGCAAATAAGCCTCAGCGTGCTCCCGCTCCTCCCGGACATGGATCAGCTCCTTGCCTCTGCTTAATCCAATTCTGAGCACAGTCGATAAATCCCTGACCATATCCGCCACCTCAGGCACTCCGCCGCGAATACCATACCAATAAACAGAATCCAGGGTATTATACAACAGATGAGGAGTAATCTGCGAATGGAGCAGTGTCAGCTCGGATTCCTTCTGCTTGATCTCCATCACATACTTCTCTTGAACCAACTGATTAAGACGTTCAGTCATCGTATAGAAGGAGTTATAGAAATAACCGATTTCATCGTTGCGATCTTTTTCCTTGAAGCTATTCATTTTCTTGCCCGGCTCATACATCCTTGTTAGAGCAGCCAGTCTAGCCATAGGACGAATAATCGATTTCCCCAAATACAATAAAAATATTAATATAACTACAAAGTAGCAAAGCGCTGAAAGTTTAAGAATATCCTGCATGGCAGTATAAGAACCAACAACAGCTTTAAGCGGTATTTCATACACGAGGCGATTTTTGTAATGCGGACTGTCATGATATACATACATATGGCTGCTGGACACAAAGACTCCTTCAGACAACTGCTTTCCCTGCTCTGGGAAATGAAAGCTTTCAGAGGCGACAGCACCGCCTGCGAGCATCACTCCAGTACTATCAACCAAAAACTTTCGGGACTCTCCCGGCAAATCTATTACATTCAACGTATCCTCAATAACCGTTTCGATCCCCGTTACTGCAATTACATTGTTCGTCTTCTCGCTTGTTGATAAATCAGTTACGGCTCGCAAATAGGCAAAGGTTTGCTTGGGAGCAGCCGTAAAGCCTAGTTGATTGATTGTCTGCACGATTCCTACGCCGCCCGCTTGCAGCGCTCCTTCCAGCCATTTTCCGGATTCCGGGTCTTCTATAAAAAACAAACCCGAATTTGAAATATCCGATGGTGGTGCAAAATAATAATCCGACTCCGTGTAGTTCATTAAAAATAGCGAATATTTTTCCTTAAGTGAATAGCCCGCAAGCAATTTCTCCGTTGCCACATACTGTTTTACACGCTGTTCTTCTGTAATCGAGCGCGGTTTATTCCATTGCTGAATAAGATTGGACCCCATTATTTTAACCATATTCTGATCGATTGCATCCATCGCCTGGTCTATCGTTGCCAGGTTTTGTCGGTTCAGCTCTGACAACGCCCTGCCCGCCTGCTGCTTGATTGCCAATGTCGCTTGACTTGATGCCGCCCAAAAAATAATAATGGCTGGAGTAAAAATAAATACAATAACAAATAAAATCCCTTTTTTCATTAAATTCATCGACTTCACTCTAGTCCACATAAAGCAGCACCCTTCTATCCACGAACAGCATTCGGACTTTCCCCGTAATACCTCTTGAACACCCGGCTAAAATGTTCAGGCGATTCATATCCGACCTCATCAGCAATTTCATATCTTTTTTTGGTCGTATTCATCAGCAAATGTTTCGCTTCCTCCATCCGCATAGTGGTCACATACTCCCAGACTGTCTCACCCGCAATTCGTTTGAACAAATAGCTCAAATAGTTAGGGCTTAAGTAAACATGATCAGCTATATCCTGAATTTTAAGCTCCTTGTTGCGGAATTCTGTGCGAATATAATCAATTGTACGCTGCACGATTGTTCGATCATGATCGATCATAGAAGAGTGGATCAGTTCAGCGCATTCCAGCAAAAATGCCGTCAGGCGCGACTGAATATGACTGTTTTGCAGTGGGAATTGAAAATAATGAATCGGGTCCAAGGCTAGATAGCGCTCACCGATCGTTTCTTTCATCTCTAACAATACGGTATAGGCTCTGTAAGCGATACTCAAAGGAATTCCCGCAGTGGAATCTTCTTGATCAAACACAGGTGAAATATCAGCTATAAAATGATCTACGGTATGCTGCAAATCATCCAGTTGCCTGCCCGTCTTCAGCTTCTCCAGCAATTGATCCGTTTTGTGCTGCCAATTAATTTGAAGCGTCGCTTCTCTGGTTTGGTAATCCTCTGCAAAAAAGATCGTCTGTGTCTCGTATAGCCCATGCCATTTGGTCGCTTCTGAGGCCAGCCGGAATATATCTGGCAATGCTTGCAGTCCCAATCTTATTGGACTAATGCCAATGATTGCCCCCATATATAAATACTGCTCTATGTTTTTAACTAGTGTTTTCCCCACCATATTCAGCTTCGAAATATTTTCTGTTTTATTGTGTTCGTACTCATCCGCTTCAAGCTGCAATATAGTGATTACCTTATTGCCTTGTCCATAAAATGATACCCCGTCCCAATCCTTCAACGTCTCTTCTATTACGTTGACGGCTGCATATTTGAAAAGATTGCGATCCCGCAGCAGCATAATTGCCTCGCCGCCTATCCCCGCTCTCTCCCATTGCAACTCTGTAACAAACACCGAAAAGTAGGGACCGCTGAGCATGACGCCAATTTGTTCAAAAATATACCGATAATCATCCGAATGCTCCAGCAAGCCGGAAATCATCTCATTTAAAATATAAGTTCGCAGTGAGGAGACGCCTGTCATCGAAAATTTTAGCTTCAGCGAGTCTTCCACTTGCAGTTTGTACTTGTCTGATCGCCTGCTCAACTCTCTTCCCGCAATTTCAATTAATTGATTTAATAAAACAGGCTTGATCAAATAATCACGCGCCCCCAAACGCAAACATTTCTGCGCGTAATCAAACTCGTCATGTGCAGAAATAACGACTACAGGCACATCTGGTTTTTCCGATAAAATAGATTCCATCAACTCAATACCGTTCATTCCATCCATTTGGATATCGGTCAGCACCAAATCTACATTGTCCATACGCAAATAATCCAGCGCTTCATATCCATTCGACGCGGTTAACACTTGCTTGATAGGCAGCTCCGACTGCTCAAGGAATTGTTTGATTCCCTGACATACAATCGCTTCATCATCTACGACCAGTACTGTATGCATGTTCATTCCTCCTACATGTAAATGAGTGCGTCCCTTACCACTTATGAAAGACTTATATCTAAATATAGCTTATCCGCTTCTGCGCATACAAGCCGAAAAGATTGCCGAACACGAACGTATGTTTTATAATTATAGAAGAGTATCACCATTATTACGACAACACAACGACAGGAGCTGTTCATGCTTGCCCCCTGAAAAAAAAATTAAATTAGAATCGCCGCGTCTTGCCTCAGTTGAAAAATTGCTTGATATTCCTGACTGCATAACGGATAGAGACTATTTTGAATACGGGATTATCGAGAATTGCACCATTAGCAGCCAACAAGCTCACAAAGTACGATTTGATCAAATTATTTTTCGCAATGTCGTTTTTTTGGATATCTCTTTTATTGGGTTAGAATTAACCGATGTGTTGTTTGACCATTGTGATCTATCCAATGCTGACTTTAGCGATGCTATTATTCATCGTACCGTTTTCCATTCCTGCAAGATGATCGGCATCCAATTGCCAGACTCTACTTTTCGCGATGTTCGCTTTGAGCAGTGCCTGATGGACTATGCCAATCTGTGCTTTGCCGATGCCAAGCATATGATTGTGGAGCAATGCCAGCTGAACCAGGCAGATTGTAGAAATGCTGTACTTAAACATACTGATTTGCTGCGATTGTCTCTTGAACAATCCAGCTGGTCGAATACCGCATTGAAAGGTATTGATATTAGCAGCTGTGAATTTTATGGATTGACAATCAATCCGGAGGATTTGAGGGGATGTACGATTGCGCGTGAGCAAGCTTATCTGTTCGCGGCACTTTTCGGCATGATTGTAAAGGATTAGCAGTAGTTATGCCAGCAAGCTGCCCGATGACACCATAATGAGCGAGCAGTTTTTTTAAACAATAAAAAGTATACGAATATTTTATTAAGACCTAATCTTAAATAAGATGGAATAATTAAAGGGTTCTCCATATTAGTCATATCTAATAAGGAGAACCCTTTCTTCTTTTACTAAAGCCCTCGTTAGCTGGAGTAGAATAATGCGCTTATTCAATTTTTTTATTGCGTTATGTTATTATCCAATTGTGTAATCCTATTTTCAATCAACAATACGATATGAATCTAAATAGAGCTGAAAATTTTCCTTTGCAGTTTCAAGTTCAATTTCTATTAAACCTAAGGATGCCAGATCTATTTCTCCTAACTGATATTGTTTGATTGCTAATTCTAGTTCTAGCATTTTTATTTGAAATTCCTGCTTAATCAAAGTACCTACCACAGCACTATTCCAATTGTGAAAACCTAGATTCTGTTCCAACCAACCAGTATTACCGATCTCCTCCAACGTATCTTTAGGAATATTCCCCTGAACCTTTTCAGTTAAACCCCTAAAACTATCCAGCGCTTCGCTAATTTGACTTGATCTAAATAAGGCATCATCTAATCTAAAGATCTCATCTAGGCTTTGAACTTCACTACGAAGATTGGTAAAATCAAAATCATTGATATCGAATGCAATGTGCATGACATCTTTATCTACCATCCCGTCATCAGAATTCTCATCTCCAGCAGGATCTCGTTCAACGTCAAGCACATCTTTCTCATCCGCTTCTTCCTGATCCAATCTTTCAACCTCAGCAACTTTGTTGTTGGTGTTACTGTGCCCATTTGCATCATTGCAACCTGATAACAACATAATGACTAGAAACAAATACAATATTACTTTTAACCTCATATTTTCCATCCTCCTATCTCGCTTACTTTTCATCTTACTTAGATGTTCTTAAATTTCCATAGGAGTATTACCATTAGTCAGTAAATAATCAATTTAATTACGAATAAAATAAGGTGAATATTAATAAAAACACTCCTCCTAACATACTTATATTACCACATTCTTCGTTATAGACATCTGTACATGCTACTTAGGGATGCAATGAGATCACACTTTTTTATTTCTCCGATACTGTCCCGGCCTGATGCCAAAGGCACGCTTGAATGCCACACTCATATATTCGGTATGCTTAAAGCCGGAACGTTCCGCTATATCAGCAAGGCTAAGCTTCGTCTCAACCAGCAGCTTTTTAACCAGCTTCAGCTTTACAGCCAGTATCTCTTCATGCGGTGTTCGTCCCAGCGCCTTTTGGAAACGACTTTCAAGCATGCGACGTGATACAGGCACTTGGTTCAGAATATCTTGCACCTGTATGTCCTCGTACGCATGATTACGTATAAAACGAACCGCCTCCGATACATATTTATCCTCCACAGCCAGCACATCGGACGACAATCTAACCTTTAAGCCGATGGGCTCAATCAGATGGACTTGTCCTTCCAGCGGTAGCGGCTCTCCTGCCATCATCCGATCGAGCAGCTCTGCCGCCATATAGCCTGTTTGACGCGCATTGGTTTGAATGCTTGATAAGGGCGGATTGGATAACTCACATAACAGCTCATCGTTATCTACACCGATTACAGCCGCCTCATCGGGAACCTCCACACCGCCAAGCCGGCAAGCCTCCAATAGCTGCTGCCCCCGAATATCATAGCAAGCTAAAATGCCGATAGGCTTCGGCAACTTTTTTAACCACTCTACAAGCTTCATTTTGCCGAGCTGCCATGACACCTCCTCACACCCGTCCGTGCAAGCATCAAAGCTTGCGCAAACATAACCCCGATCTTGCAAATAATGTTTGAAATGCTGTTCACGCTGCACTGACCACTGAAAACGACGATCTCCATAAAATGCAAAGCTTTTAAAGCCGCGCTCCAAAAAATGCTCTGCCGCCATTGCCGCAATCGCTCGATCATTCGTTTCCACACACGGAAGCGCAGGGATTTTTCTGGATGCACTCAGGTCAATTGCCGGCAAGCCGGCTTCTATAATATAACGTGCTGTCTGCTCATTCTCGATCCTGGCAATAATACCGTCTCCGCGCCAATCACTCAGCCAGCTTAAATCCGTATTGCTTCGGCTGTACTCCCCCAAGAAAACAGACCAGGATGGACGCTCCTTCAAATAGGCATTAATGCCATTTAGCAAGCCGCGAGCATATTCATTCGAGGTTTCGATCAGCAACGCTACCTGCTTGCGCTTTGGCTCAGTAAATAAACTCATGCCTGTCCCCTTCCTTATTGAAGCATTGTTCAAACGTTGCTAAAGTATTGTTCAAACACGTTTGAAATATAGCTTGTTTATCATTAGTTTACTCTCTGCAGCCATAATTTTGAACAGGTGAAAAATCTCATTTTCTATACAAAAAATCGCATCGACTTCTTTTATTGTGAGGCATATAGTTAGGTTAATTCAGATGAAGGGGTGGCTAATAGATGGACAGAAAGATTCGTGTTGCCATTGCCGGGCTTGGTTTTGGAGCAGAGTTTATTCCAATTTACCAAAATCATCCCCATACCGAAATGTACGCGATTTGTCAGCGCAATGACGAGAAATTAAATCAAATTGGAGACCATTTTGATGTATCGGTGCGATATTCCAGCTTTGAGGAAATGTTAGCAGATGAGCAAATTGATGCCGTTCATATTAATACTCCAATTCCTGACCATGCCAAGCAAAGCATTGCTGCTTTAAAGGCTGGGAAACATGTCGCTTGTACGGTTCCGATGGCTACAACAATCGAGGACTGCCATAGAATTATTGAAGCGCAACAGGCATCCGGAAAAAACTATATGATGATGGAAACTTGTGTATATACCCGTGAGTTTCTATACGTCAAGCAACTTCGCGATGAAGGCAAACTTGGCAAAATTCAGTTTTTACGCGGCGCTCACCAGCAAGAAATGGCGGGCTGGCCCGGCTATTGGGAGGGGCTTCCGCCCATGCACTACGCAACACATGCTGTCAGCCCGCTCTTGGCACTTGCAGAGAAGGAAGCAGAGTCGGTTGTTTGTCTTGGCTCGGGTCAGATAGCCAAAAATCTTGAGGCAAAGTATGGGTCTCCTTTTGCAGTAGAATCAGCATTGTTTCGATTGCGCGATTCCAATCTGGCAATGGAGGTAACCCGTTCGCTATTTGAAACCTCACGAGAGTATGTGGAAAGCTTCGATGTCTATGCTGATCAGATTAGCTTTGAATGGCAACAATTGGAGGGTGAGGATCCGGTTCTGTTTTTTGGAGAAAGAGCAGAGCGTATTACCATACCCGATTTTGCTCACTTGCTGCCGGAAAGCATCAGACCGTTCACTATGACAGGTGTGTATGATTTGGCAGATAACACGCACCTCTCCTTCAAGCAGGGCAGCGGGCACGGGGGATCGCATCCCCATATGGCTCATGAGTTTATTATGAGTATTATAGAGAAGCGCCCAGCCTATCCGGATGTATATACCTCCGCAAATTGGACGTGCGCAGGCATTTGCGCACATGAATCAGCTATGCGTGGCGGGGAAAGAGTGTTGCTGCCTGCTGTGGGCAAATAAGTTTAAAATCCAAAATATAAAGGAGTGGTGCATGATGATGACGCATTCCCCTCAGCTGCGAGCGGAAAGCACAGATAATTGTATCCGTATTTATCGCAACAATATGGCAGAACCGCTTCTCGTTCAACATGCAATTGCCAATAAACGCCCCTATATTCATCCTGTGACGGCACCGGATGGACATGGTGTGCTAACTGAAAACGCTCCGCCACATCACCCTTGGCAACATGGCATATACACAGGTCTTAATAAGGTGAATGGCATTGGATTTTGGGAAGAAGGCTGTAATCTTAATCCGCTGGACGGCAGCTTTCAGCCGCTTCCTCTACAAGCTGCGCGAGTAGAAGAGAATCGCGCCTCTTGGAAGGTTGAAACAATATGGCTAGACCCGCAAGGACATCCCATGCTGACCGAAATACAGCAATGGTGCTTAGAGGACCATGGAGATTTCTATTGGCTTGATCTACAGTGGTCACTGCAAGCAGTTATCGATTTGACATTCGGGCAGTATGCTTATGGAGGTTTATTCCTAAGAATGCCTTATCGGGAAAATTCAGGCGGCGAGGCTATGAATAGCGAGGGGGCTATCAACGGTGCAGCAGAAGGACAGCGGGCTCGCTGGATCTCTTGCAGTATGCCGATCGAAGGCAGGGAGGATTGGGCTGGCATCGCTTATATGGATCACCCGAATAATGCGGAACACCCTGTTCCATGGCGCGTAGACCCTCAGCTTGGCATATCCCCAAGCAGATGTATAGCCGGGGCATGGCAGCTCTCACAAAACAATATTGAATTATCCCGGTATCGTATCTTCATATTCAATGGAACTGCAAAGTCGGATATAATCGAAAACAACTGGCAAGCATTTGCCGCAAATCAATAGATCCCAAATGACAAGGAGTAGACATTATGATGAGAAGTGTCGTTATTGTTCATCCTCAATTTGAAAAGGTTTGGCCGCTTGCTGCCGATCATATTTATACAGTATGGGAAGACCAAGGGCAGGTTGAATTTATTAGACTCGCCCACGATGAGACTAGAACAGTAGGAGAGCTGCTGACTAACCCCGGTACGGTCACCAGACTAATTTCTCTATGTGCCGCTATTACTTTGGATTGCCTAAAGTCACTGACGTCTCTTGAAGAAACCGTCATACATGTTCATCCGTACAGCACGCAAGTGCCGCAGGAGCTGCTTGATTATTTGCAATCAAATGGTGTTAGTGTATATCGTCATAAAAGCGAAGGATTCTGGGGACAGTCGGTGTCAGAATTTGGACTCGCACTCACATTATGCGGCTTGCGAAGAATTCCTCAAACCCATCACGACATGATGACAAGCTTAACGCCTTGGGACTACGACCCAATCCCGCATATGACAAGAGGCGATCAATTCGGTGATGATCCTAACTTCACTAATGGCACCATTGAAGGAAAGCGGATTCGGATTGTAGGTGCAGGAAATATTGCTTCCCGCTACGCCAGCTTTGTGCATATGATGGGAGCTGATGTTGCGGCATGGGACCCGTATGCTTCTGAACCTAGCTTCCATCGTGCCGGTTCTCGCAGAGAACTGTATCTGGAAAGACTTATTCAGGATGCTGAGATTTTTGTACCGATGGTACCTTTAACGGAGCAGACGAAATCACTAATTACAGCCGAGCATATTTATGCGCTGCCCAAAGGCTGCCTGGTCGTATTGGTAACAAGGGCAGGCATCTGCGATATGCAAGCATTGCGCGAGCGAGTGTTGAGCGATGAGCTTAGCCTGGCTGCCGATGTGTTCGATATCGAACCGCTGCCGCTCGATGATCCGCTTTTGGGCAGACATAATGTCGTGCATACTCCTCACAACGCTGGACGTACCGTACGCTCCAATGAGCGGTGGGCTGAGATGCTGACTGAACAGTTCAAGCCGAGAAAATGATAGCAACACAGCATGCTAATACAAAAGCGGACGTCTTCCCAAAGAAGCGTCCGCCTTTCTTTCTGCCTGCACCATGATTCAGATTGCGTTCTCAAAAGGACGAAGCCGATGCAACAGTTTACTCACCGCATTTTTGTCCATACTTAACGCATTGGACTCTTCCGCCTCTATTATTTTCCCCGACTCAATAGCTGCTTGAAGCCAATCCTTTATAAACCCAGGGGCATAACCGTTCAAGCTAAATCTTGAGCCATTGAAAATCATAATAGAGGAATAGGAATCCAAATAGTGATCCCTGTTTACTTGCGGATACTTTTTCGTATATAACCAAAACTGCAAATCGTACATTAATATCGACTTATCGTCCGCATGGAATGAAAGAAAACCCTTCTCCTCAACAATTGCGGTGCATATATTTCGAATCGTTGTTTCCATGTCATTCACTTCTGTTGCCAATGTGCACAGCTCGCCAAGCAGTTCAGGAAACTTGCTGTTGCGCAACCGATAGAGCGTCTCCTCTACCTCAATTTCTGATGTATCAAACATATCGCTATGTATCAGCCCTCTGACAAACACTTCAAAACTAGGCGCCAAATAAGTGATACTATAATCAGACTCCTGATCAACATGTATGACGGCAGGCTCACCATCCTTGCCGCAATCGCGATAATCCAGCATAATCGCATCATGTCCGCCGGAAGGCATATCGCATATTACAACGCCGATATCAGGATACCCCCACTCCTCTATCATAAAGCGGCTGCCAAATTCTCCGCACAGGGAATATTTCGGAACTTCCCCAATACCATAAATGCTACTAATCTCTATATACTCTGGTGATGAAGGATCATTGTCATCCAAATAAAAGCATGTATGGATAGGTATGCCGCCATTTTGCTGCTTCATCAAAGTCAGAAAGGATGCGGGCAGTTTATAGCCGCCGAGCTGCTCTTCCACATATGCCAGCATTTCCTCATCGAACGGGTCTGATACACAATTGTCTGTCGCATACTCGCTCTCTTCCCAAAAGCTATGCAGATCAAAATGACTGAATGGCTCGTCCGGCTTAACGGCTTGCATCGAGCTGGTTCTTCCCTTATGCATCTTATCAAAGTTATCCTGAAAAAGACGCTCCTTTTCCGCTCTTCTCCTGCTTGATTGCAAAAACCAGCAGATATCCTCATCCTCGGAATTGATCCGATTCGCTTCCTCGAACGCATCTGCCGCCTCGCTAAACCGATCATTATGATAATAGACATAGCCGGTCAAAAAATGCCACTGCTCCTCAGAGCCATCCTTGAACAGCTCCTCTGTCCGCTTAGCAATGTGCTCCAATTGCTCTCTTTGCTGCAAGTTTTCTATTTGCTGCAATAGCTTCTCTGTATTGCGCTCGTTTTCAACCATATGTATTCGAGTCCCTTCTTAAGATATCTTGGATGGAATCAAGCAACCTTAAACACTTTTATTATAGGCAAAAAAACAGGACAATTACATCGAGCTTTTGTCTCAATCAACAAGCAAACCATGCAAAAAACAAACAGGCTTCTCTCACCGCAGCTTGTAGCCATACGTGAGAAAAGCCTGTTTTTTTAGATTAATTAACCATGAAGCGCTGCTTGACGTTTGTAATGATCTTCAATAACAAGACAAGCCATTGCCTCCACGACTGGAACAATACGAGGGCAAATACAAGGATCATGTCGCCCTTCTGTAATAATCTCTGTTTCTTCCCCATGAATATTCATCGTCTGCTGTGGAACTGAAATCGATGAAGTAGGTTTTACGGCAATACGGAACACGATTTCCGCGCCATTGCTGATGCCGCCAATAATACCGCCGGCATTATTCGTTTTGAAGCCATCCTTGTCCATCTCATCGTTATGCTCGCTGCCCTGCATCGAAGCGGCAGCAAAGCCCGCTCCAAACTCAATGCCCTTCACCGCTCCAATAGACAGCATCGCTTTAGCTAATTCTGCATCAAGCTTGTCGAAGGTCGGCTCGCCAATTCCAGGCTGAACCCCTCTAATCCGGCATTCTACTATACCGCCGCAGCTGTCGCCTGCCGCAGACAGGGCTTCAACTCGCTTGATCATTTTCTCCGCCGCTACCGGATCACAGGCACGCACAGCATTTTTTTCAATAATGGACTCGTCAAAAGTTTCACAAGCAATGCCGCCAATTTCTTTCGAGTAAGCGACCAGAGATATCCCTCTGCCCTCAAGCGCTTTGCGGGCAACTGCACCTGCCGCCACACGAGCAGCTGTCTCACGTCCGGAAGCACGCCCGCTGCCGCGATGATCGCGAATGCCATACTTCTCCAAGTAAGTAAAATCAGCATGACCGGGGCGAAAGGAATCTTTAATTTCGGTATACGCTGATGGGCGCATATCTGTGTTGTGCAACATAATGCACATTGGTGCTCCTGTAGTCTTACCTTCAAATACCCCTGACAAAATATGAATCTTATCATACTCTTTACGTGGTGTTGTAACAGAAGATTGCCCCGGCTTCCTACGATCCATCTGTACTTGAATATAGCTTTCATCTATTTCCATACCCGGTGTAACACCGTCAATAATAACGCCTACAGACGCTCCGTGAGATTCGCCAAAAGTCGTAATTTTAAAACGCTCGCCAAGTGTACTTCCTGCCATTATGATCACTCCAATTTATTCATTAGTCAGATTATTTCCTGTTGACTCTAGTTTAATTGTATAATTGCAATAAAGGAAATAAATAAATTAGATGTTTGTCATAGAGAGGATTTATGTCATGATTCATAGTGAATGGTATCGCGTATTTATGTACGCCGCTCAGGAAGGCAATCTAACAAAAGCAGCCCAACAGCTTCATATGACGCAACCATCGGTCAGTTACACGATCAAGCAACTGGAGGAAGCTCTTGACGTCTTATTGTTTGATCGGCTATCCAAGGGTGTCCGGCTTACTGAGGAGGGACGCCTGTTGTATGAGCATGTGCAGCCGGCATTTTCTCAATTGTACAATGGCGAGCAACTTATTCGTGATTTAAAACAATTTCACCAGGGACAGCTACGGGTCGGTGCCAATGGCGCTGTCACCAAAGATATTTTGCTGCCCAAGCTTGATCGGTTTCACGAACAATATCCGCATATCCGTCTCAAACTTGTACAAGACCGCACAAGTCTAATTGTAAAGCAACTGAAAGAGGGAGCGCTGGATGCTGGATTTGTTCATTTGCCTTTTCAGGATCATGAGCTGAAAATCGAGCAGTCGTTTGTGCAACCGAACTGCTTTGTTGTTGGCAAAAGGCACAAAGAGCTTGCCGCCAAATTGATCACCGCTCAAGAATTGCTCCAGTTGCCATTTCTGATGCTCTCAACAGGCAGTTCAACGAGAATTTATACCGAACAGTGGTTTATTGACCAAGGATGTAAGCCGGGGGCTGACATCGAGCTGAACAGTATGGAAATGCTGGCGGCATTTGCCGAACGAGGTTACGGGGTGGCGCTTGTCCCCCGTTCCTTTGTCGAAAATGAGTTGCGTAAGGGGAGCCTGCTGGAGCTGCAAACAGCCGTCCCGGTTCCAGATCGCCAATTAGGAATCGCTGTGCGCAAAGACAGCTCGCTATCGCATGCCGCAACAAAATTTTTGGAGCTTTTCAAATAAACAATGAAGCAGATGGACAGCTTGCTATGCTTTTTAATCTTCGTTATAATATAGCATTATACCTATGGGGGTATTAAGTTAGAAAGAAGAGAAGGAGACTTTTTATGAACGCAAGTATGATCATTCTTTTAGTGCTGCTTTGCGCTGTTGTTATTATTTATTTTCTAATGAACAAAAATGTGAAGGGCATGACGAATATAAGTGCGGACGAGTTATTAAGCAGATTGAACAGCTCTAGTGACTTGTTGCTTATTGATGTGCGCGAACCAAACGAGTTTAAAAGCGGGCATATTGAAGGAGCCATTAGTGTGCCATTGTCTCAATTTCAACAAAGATATGCTGAGATTCCGAATAACCGCGAGCTTGTTATTTACTGTCAAAGTGGCATGCGCAGTAAAGCAGCAGGCAACTGGCTTATCAAACACGGGTACACAAATCTCTATAATCTGCGCGGCGGCATCCGCACATGGCGGGGCCGGAGAACGAACTAGCCTGACAAAAAAACACCTCCGCACGATTGAAGCAATTGTTGAATGCCAGTAACCGTTCAACATTGCTTCGATTTAGATGCAGAGGTGTTTTTTTATGATGCCTTTATTATGTCAGAAAGTTCCTTAATAAATAATTGCATTTCCTCGTCCGTCCCGATACTTACCCGCAAAAATTGATCAATTCTCGGTTGCTTGAAGTAGCGCACAAGCACCCCTCTAGCTCGCAACTCCAAGAACAGGTGCTCCGCACTATATTCCGGATGAGTAATAAAAACGAAATTTGCTTTGGAATCAGTCGATTTAAAACCAATCTTCCTTACCTGATCCATCGTCCATCCCCTTGTTGCATTAACTTTAGCTGTCGTTTCTTCAAAATATGCTTTATCCTCAAATGCCGCAATTGATCCAGCAAGTGCAACACGGTCGAGCGTGTAAGAGTTGAAGGAGTTCTTTACGCGGTCAAGACCAGCGATCAAATCCTCATGCCCATATGCAACACCAACACGCAGCCCGGCTAATGAACGAGACTTCGATAATGTCTGAATCACAAGAAGATTATCGTATTCGTTAATTAAAGCCACAGCTGTATCTCCGCCAAAATCGATATAGGCTTCATCAATAATGACAATTTGATCAGGATTTCGCTCTAAGATTGTACGAATCGCTGACAGATCAAGCAGTTCTGCTGTTGGTGCGTTTGGATTAGGCAAAATAATTCCGCCATGCTCACCCGCAAATTGATCAAGCGGAATACGGAGCTCATCATCAAGTGCTACAAGCTTGGGTGTAATGCCGCATAACTTGGCATATACCTTGTAGAAGCTGTACGTAATATCCGGGAATAGCACAGGCTTCGCAGGATCGAAAAACGCTCCGAAGGCAAGTGCTAAAATTTCATCCGAGCCGTTGCCGACAAAGGTTTGTTTTGGCAATACACCGTAATAATCAGCGGCAGCCTGTATAAGCGCTTCGCAGGTCGGGTCCGGATAAAGTCTTAAATCACCGTTAACCGCCTCTGACATCGCTTCAATCGCTTTCGGCGAAGGAGGATACGGATTTTCATTCGTGTTCAACTTCACATATTTCTTATCTTTTGGCTGCTCGCCCGGCACATAAGGCTCCAATGACTGAGCAAGCGGACTCCAAAACTTACTCATATAGCTCTCCCCTTCTCCACTCCAAATTGGTGACAATCCAGCAGGCTGTTCAGCTATGCTTTTTTAGGATCAAACGAACTTTTCAAAGAAACAGTACGATTAAATACAAGCTCATCACTTGTTGAGTTCTTACCATCGACACTGAAATAACCATGCCGGAAAAATTGAAGCTTATCTCCGCCTGTAGCCTGCTTCATGTTTTCCTCAACAAAGCCGCTTAGCACCTGCATCGAGTCAGGATTGATCCGCTCCATAAACGGCTTCTCTTCTCCGCTCTCCTCATCGGTGAAGATTGGCTCCAGCAAACGGAACTTGGCAGGTACAGCCTGTGATGCCTCTACCCAGTGAATCGTGCCCTTTACTTTGCGCGCATTAAAGCCGGAACCACTCTTGGTTTCAGGATCGTACGTGCAGCGAAGCTCGATTACTTTCCCGTTCTCATCCTTAATGACCTCTTGGCAAGTTATAAAGTAAGCATGCTTCAGCCGCACTTCATTGCCAGGGAACAAACGGAAATACTTGCTTGGCGGATTCTCCATAAAATCTTCTTGTTCAATATAAATTTCGCGAGAGAATGGAATTTGCCGCTTGCCCATCTCTTCGTTTTCAGCATTATTTTCTGCCTCAAGCCACTCTACCTGTCCTTCCGGATAGTTCGTAATTACCACTTTCAGCGGATCAAGCACAGCCATCGTCCGTGGTGCTTTAAGCTTCAAATCCTCACGGATAAAAAATTCGAGATTGCGTTCATCTACTATACTATTGTTTTTGGCTACCCCAATTTCTCTACAAAATGTACGCAGCGCCTCTGGTGTATACCCTTTGCGACGCAACCCGCTAATTGTAGGCATTCGAGGATCATCCCATCCCTCTACCACGCCTTCATCTACCAAACGCTTCAAATTCCGCTTGCTCATTACAGTATTGGTAATGTTCAAGCGGGCAAATTCGTATTGGCGCGGCTCGGCCTCCATCTCACATTCTGCGATTACCCATTCATACAGCGGACGATGATCTTCAAACTCCAATGTACAGATGGAATGTGTAATTTTCTCAATCGCATCACTAAGCGGATGTGCGTAATCATACATTGGATAGATGCACCATGCATCTCCTGTACGGTGATGATGCGCATGTGCAATACGATAAATAACCGGATCACGCATCGTTATATTAGGAGATGCCATATCGATTTTGGCACGAAGCACTCTGGATCCGTCTGGAAATTCACCTGCACGCATTTTTGAAAACAATTCCAAATTCTCCTCGACACTGCGATCACGATATGGGCTGTTCTGTCCAGGCTCAGTCAAGCTGCCCCGCGTTTCACGCATTTGCTCCGGTGTAAGATCACAGACGAATGCTTTGCCCTTCTTAATCAATAGCACAGCGCGATTGTACATTTCTTCAAAATAATCAGAGGCAAAATGCAACGCCTCCCAATCAAATCCAAGCCACTGCACATCTTCTTTAATAGAATCTACGTATTCTGTATCCTCTTTGACAGGATTGGTGTCATCAAAACGCAAATGCGTTCTTCCGTTAAATTCATCCGCCAATTCAAAGTTTAAGCAAATGGATTTTGCGTGTCCGATATGCAAATATCCGTTTGGTTCTGGAGGGAACCGAGTCACGATTTCTTGCACGCGGCCGCTTTCCAAATCGTCTATAACGATGTTCTTAATAAAATTTGAAGATGATGGCTTTACATCAGTAGTATTCTCCATTGCGACCAACCTTTCCCACGTATACTTTTATCCTACTATGATACACAATTACACATAAAATTACACGCTGATTCAGCGGTATTTGCGGAGACTTGATGAAAAGTAGGCAATTTTTATTAATATCTTCTCATTTTCAACCACTAGTCTATAAATCCAAGTATGATATGAAATGTGGAAGAGACATCTTCCCATATTTTCCTCTCTATGAACACAATTTTTGATAATGAAAAGAATGAGAATTATTAGAATTTGTCCATATGAGAAGGATTACGTCACAGCAGCACGAATTACAGCTCAAGACAATCTCAGAACTATATTTTCAAAATCGAGCCTAATTCCCATTTTGGGATACGGGGGAACCATACTGGGTGAATTGATTCCAAGCAGAACAAGCATGATAGCGCTCTATCGGCTTTGGGAATCATAGGGGACCTTCAACCGAACCCCACAGCTAACCTCGTCGGCACCGGAAGGAGTTTCACAAGTTGAAGAAGATTACGGCAACAATTCTAGGTTTGGTTATGCTGCTTACGTTCTCAGTAGGCGAAACATTCGCAGCATCGAAGATGGAAGGTATTATTGATAATCTGGTTGGCATTAAGTACAAATACGGCGGAACAACAACAAGCGGCTTCGACTGCTCTGGCTTTACGCAATTTGTATTCAACAAAATGGATATCAAACTTACACGCTCTTCCTCAAGTCAAGCAGTAGAAGGCACGAAAGTAGCGAAGAAAGACTTGATCGCTGGAGACCTAGTGTTCTTTGACACTGCAGGACGCGGAACGATTACGCATGTAGGCATTTACCTTGGCGAAGGCACATTCGCTCATGCATCTACTTCCAGAGGAGTTATTACCGATAAGCTTGAGTCCAACTACTACAAAAACCGTTTTGTAACGGCTCGTCGTGTTATGGACGACAGTGAGTATTCTGCATTTGCATCAGCTAAATAATAGTCTT
The DNA here is from genome assembly GCA_040396195.1 of Paenibacillus nanensis. Lineage (GTDB taxonomy): Bacteria > Bacillota > Bacilli > Paenibacillales > Paenibacillaceae > Pristimantibacillus > Pristimantibacillus nanensis_A. The sequence goes on along the minus strand of JBEBPB010000006.1, from coordinate 29,828 downwards.
ACATAATGAAGTGCTATGCAAGAAGAGACAATTAGCTCTGTTACGAGAAGCTATTGTAGAAAGTTCTTCAGACATGCTGGAAACAGCTATTATATGTATTTTATATTTTAATGAAACAAGAAACCGGACATTCCGTGGGGGGATGTCCGGTTTCTTGTTTTTTATTCATCTCACTAAAGTTGGGGCTTGCTGCACAACTCGTCTTCTCTCATATTTCCTTCCGAGCATCATCCATATGACAAAAATCGTAAGCAATAGCAGAATAAGACCTGTCAGATACCATAACGTCGCGGTTATGGAGTATTGATCCATCATCCAGCCTGTCATTCGAGGAAATAATGCTCCTCCCGCTCCGCCGAAGGCAACGAGCAAACTGGTTGTTCGTTCAGTTTTGGCTGCTGGAAGAATACTATTGGCATAGACCAGCGCAATACCGAACAAGCCAGCAAAAAACAGTCCGCTTAATGCGATAAACAGAAGCATAATTCCAAATTGATCAAAAGCGTTCATCATGCTAAAGACAGCAAGCGATGCTACTGTAGCAATCAACAAATATTTTGTGTAGCCCATGCGATCTGCCAATACTCCGCTAAACAATCTGCCTACCACTACAGCTCCCCAAAATAAACTGAGGGAAGAGGCTGCTGCTGTTTCTGATATATTCGCATGCCCGATTAAAATAGCAGGCAGATAGTTTGAAAAGCTCATTTCCATCCCCACATAAATCATAAAGAACAAGGCTCCAGCTATTAAAAAAGGATACGCTTTGCGAGAATATCCGAATAAACCTAGCTGCCCATCATTTTGTTCCAATATATGCTGCTGCTTCGCAGCCTCTTTGCTCCCTTCACGGGGTGGCGCCATTAACTCATGATCAAGCTTTCCAAATGACAGCGTAAGCCACATCACAAAAATAATCGCTGCCATCGCTGCAAGAATTGGAAAAGCCAGCTGCCATATATGATGCTGGATCAAATAAGCTGCTGCTAACGGAATAATAAGTGCTCCTATCCCAAAAAACGTTTCCAGTCGACTCATCGCAGACGCTTTGCCATCCTTGGTCAATTCTATAATCATTGCACCGACAATCGCTTCTGTCATACCGAATCCAAGTCCCGCCAGCGGTGCAAATGTCAACATCCATCCCCAAGGCAACAACAAGCTGTATGCCGCCTCTGCCAGTGCCAGCACGCCCACCGCAAACAAAACAGTATTTCGCTTGCCAAATCTTGCTGAAATAGACGGCGTAAACAATACTCCCGCCAAAAAGCCCATAAACTGATGCATAATCCACTGTCCGCCATCCTTGTAGGACACATTGTAGTGGGCAATCAATTGCTCTAGCACAGAGCCTCCAATAATATGCGCAACTCCAATTAACAGATAGGAGAAGCAGCCTAACCATAATAACTTCTTCACAGCTTCTCAATCTCCCCATTCCTGCTCAAGGCATTCCCTTTATTGCCGGTTGAACGAGCCACACCCAGCACACCATTATGTAAGATGCCCGATTAGTCTATTTGCTGACCGGGCATCTTCACTTTGCTTGAACTAGTCAATTCTAAATCAATCGAACAAGTTGAATCAGCTTCTCCCCTTGCGTCACCTCGATCACATGATGCTTGGCATTATAGTGCACTTGCCCGCCGCCTACCCGTATAGACGGCTCCTCACCCAAACCAAAAAATATATCATCAGCCAGCGCTTCCATCACTTCTGTTCGCTCCGCATCTGAGAGTCCTGTCCAATCTTCCTGCTCCATCTCAAAAAACGTATAGCTCTGTTCAATCTCGCCAACTGCCTTGGTCAACTCTTGCAAAATATCAGCATATTCTCTCGCATGCCTAACACCCATTATGCAACAATCTCCTTTTATTTCTCATTATTTTAATCTATGTGCGGATTACTCTAACTTCAGAATACCCTTTTGACGATAATAATAGAAGCAGATAAATGTCGAAAATGTATTAGATGAGGTGCATGATGAAAAATTCAACGATTATCGGTCTCATTCTCGCTTTCATCGCCGTATTAGGCGGTATGGTTTTGAAAGGCGCAAAACTGAACTTTTTGCTCAACCCTGCAGCCTTTGCCATTATTATTCTTGGTACCATAGCAGCAGTTATGATCGCTTTCCCCATGGCAGAGCTTTCAAAAGTGGGCAAGCTGTTCAAAATTGTTTTCAAAGAAGAGCCTGTGCCCCCGCGTGAAGAGCTGATTCAACAGTTTATGGAATGGGCATCCATCACAAGACGCGAAGGCTTGCTTGCGCTTGAAGCCAAGGTAGATGAAATTGAGGACTCCTTTCTTCGGAACGGCATGCGTATGATTATTGATGGCAATGATCAGGATTTAGTGCGCGATGTACTGCTTGAAGATATTTCGGCTACAGAAGAAAGACATAAAGCTGGTGCTTTAATCTTCACTCAAGCGGGCACTTATGCTCCTACCCTTGGGGTATTGGGAGCTGTTGTCGGTCTGGTTGCCGCTCTCGCTGATATGAACGACATGAATAAGCTGGCTTATGCCATTGCGAGTGCTTTTATCGCTACGTTGTTTGGTATCTTTACCGGATACGTGCTTTGGCACCCAATCGCCAACAAGCTAAAGCGTAAATCAAGACAAGAAATCCAGCTCAAGCTTATGATGCTTGAAGGCTTGCTTGCTATCCAATCTGGTGTATCTACTATTGCAATTAACCAAAAGCTTTCCGTATTCCTCACACCAACTGAGCGTAAAAAACTACGAGAGAAGGAGGAACGAGGCGTTGAAGAAAAAGCGTAAGTATCAAGAAAATGACGAGCATATTGATGAATCCTGGTTGATTCCCTATGCCGACTTACTGACCTTGCTGCTGGCTCTCTTCATCGTATTGTACTCTATGAACAGTATTGATGTGAAAAAATTCTCGGAGATGTCTCGAGCCTTCAGCTTAGTGCTCAATAACGGCAGTGGTGTAATGGATATGCCTTCTCCTGTAGAGAAAGGACCGAACACGGAGAAGGTTCCAAAAACCAAGGATAAGGATAAAAACCATCCGGATCAAAATAAAAACAATTCTCTGGAAGAATTGATGCAACAAGAACAAGCTGAATTTCAAAACCTGAAAAAACAACTGGATGAATATATTGATAAAAATGGATTAACGAGCGATTTGGAAACGAAGCTGAACATGTCTCAATTGTTGATTACAATTAGCGACAATGCTTTGTTCGCACCAGCACAAGCAACCGTTAAGCCGGAGGCGCGAGACCTGGCGATAGCGATCAGTACCATGCTGGAGCAATATCCTGAATACGAGATCATTGTGTCTGGACATACCGACGATACACCGATCAATAATGCCTACTTTAAATCCAACTGGGATCTGAGCGTAATGAGAGCTATTCGTTTTCTAGATGTCATTCTTGAAAATAAAGCTGCCAATCCTGAACGATTCAGCGCAACTGGATACGGTGAATACCGTCCCATTGCTCCGAATGACTCCGTCGTCAACAAAGCAAAAAACAGACGTGTTGAGGTTGCGATTATCCACACATATATCGACACTACCAATCCTCGACAGCTTACTGTAGGCAGTGACGCAGAACAATAGCATTAAGTTGCACTGCAACAGAACTTTGAACAGAGATTGATTGAAACTTAGAATGAGAACAAAGGCAAGGGCTTAGGCTGGACTTTACACTGGAACTTAACCAGGAATTAGACTGAAATCTGGTCTGGAATTCAGATAGGGTCGTATATGGGCGCTTCGTTTAGCACTTAGGTTGATACAGCGAAGGTTTCCAGCCTAACATTCAAAACAGGAAAACGGATGGGGTATACTCCATCCGTTTTCCTGTTGTTTAGGGTTTTTGAGTTAGAAATATAAAAGTTACTTTTCCGTACAAATAGCTGCGCCCACAACCGTTACAGGTTACATTCCAGCAACTATCGCAAAATAATAGCTATACTCTACTCCCCAGCAACTAGATTGTTTCAATTGGGCTTGTAATTTAAGGAATCAAACAGGATGGACAACTCTTGCTTTGTTAGGTCACGCCATTTGCCGGTCTTTAGTTCACCCAGCTCGATATTCATAATACGAATGCGCTGCAGTCTGCGGACACTGTAGCCGAATGCCTGACACATTCTGCGAATTTGCCGGTTTCTGCCCTCTGTCAAAATAATGCGAAACACTCTTGGTGTTATTTGCTTGATCTTGCAGGGCAACGTCATACTGCCCAAAATATGTACGCCCTCAGACATTCCTTTTACAAAGGCAGGTGTAATCGGTTTATCAACAGTCACGATGTATTCCTTCTCATGCTTGCCTTCGGAACGCAAAATAGGATTAACCACATCCCCGTCGTTCGTTAGCAAAATCAGTCCTTCAGAATCCTTATCCAGTCTTCCAATTGGAAAAATTCTTTCCGTATGACCAACAAAATCAACAATATTCCCCTTAATATGTGATTCGGATGTGCTAGTAATGCCCACTGGCTTGTTCAGCATAATATATACATGCTGGCTGCGCACACCAATTTGTTCACCATTAATCCGTACAACGTCGCCTGATTCAGCCTGACTGCCCAGTTCGGCAGGAATTCCGTTAATCATTACCTTTCCTGAGGCAATCAGCTTATCCGCCTCTCGCCGAGAACAGTAGCCAGTCTCGCTAATAAATTTATTGATTCTCACCGTTGTCTCCTCCTGCTAATAATGCATCCGCCATTTGTTGCATAGACTTCGATCCTGTGCAAGTTGAATGCGCAACATTCTCTTGTAATGCAGTATACACCATTGCCTGAGCAATTGTCTTTCCTTGAATAGGTCCGTACTTCGCTAATGGACCCTTGAACAAAAAAGAGCTTGCGCCCATTGCTTTTGCCGCGGCTTCCTCTCCTCTCCGATTTTCATTTCTTTGACCAATAATAAGCGACGGTTGAAATATCCTTAGACCAGGCAAATTTAGCTGCTTTAACGCTTCTTCCAACCGCCCCTTTACTCTGCTAAAGAAAAAAGGCGAAAACTTGTTGGAACCGAGAGCGGTTACGATAAGCATCTGCCTTATTCCACAAATCTTGCCTTTTTGCGCTAGTGCAAGCGGATATTCATAATCGACCTTCGCAAATTGTTGTTTGGAGCCAGCCTTCTTAATCGTTGTGCCAAGTGTGCAATAGAAATCTGCTTCCTCAAACCACTCGCATGGCAGTTCCGTTATTGCCTCAAAATCAATTACTTTCTCTCGCAATTTTGGATGTTGCAACCCCGTGCTTGTCCGTACTAATGTTACGACACTAATAATATCACTTCTAGCAAGCAGTTCCTCGACTAAAGCTCTACCCGTTAATCCTGATGCTCCAGCTACGATCGCTTTCTTCCCCACTGTTTTTTTGCCTCCCAATCGCGAATTTGCCTATTCCTTCTCTTATCAAAGTATAAGCTCCAAACGCTCCCGTTTCAAAGCGGGCAAGGTCAGTCGAACAGTCGTACCAAAATCAACCTGACTATCTATATCAAGCGTGCCTTGATGTGTATTAATAATTCTTTGGCTTACCATAATACCAAGCCCGGTTCCCGTTTCTTTTGCCGTGAAAAATGGATCTCCAATCTTCGAAATAAATTCCTCTGGTATGCCTACCCCTTCATCCCGGATGGAAATACAAATGCTTCCACTATTTTTCTGAATTGAAATATAGATAGCACCACCGGACGGCATCGCTTCAATCGCATTTTTGAGCAGATTAATAAATACTTGTTTTAATTGATTCTCCTCACAAGAAATACTGCAATCATCCTCAGTCAAAGCTGTCACAAATTCAATATTGTGCAAATGCGCCTCGCTATCCAAAAAGACTAGTACATCTTGCAAAATATCACGTACATCCTTGACTACAAATTTGGTCGCCTGCGGTTTCGCCAATATAAGAAACTCACCAACAATCAGATTGATTCTGTCCAATTCGGAAAGCATTAAATTGACATGACTCAAATTCAACTGCTTGCTTTGCTGCTGTAGTTGTAAAAAGCCGCGCAACGTTGTAAGCGGATTGCGGATTTCATGAGCAACCCCAGCCGCCAGTTGACCAACAGTGGTCAGCTTTTCAGATCTGCGCAGCAGTTCCTCCATTTTATTGCGACTGCGCATATCACGGCAAATACTTGCAAAAGCACGAATTGTTCCCTTAGAATCACGAATTGGCGAAACAGTTACACTAACCGGAATAATTTCTCCAGACTTCGTCATTCGTTGTGTTTCCAGGGGTGGCAGTTCTTTTCCCTTTAATAATAAATCAAGCATCCGCCTATTCTCCTCTTGCAGTTCAGGAGGAATTGTAGGAAAACGGATATGATTCAAATCGGTTACCTGATAGCCGAATAATTGCTCAAATGCACGATTAACCTGGATAACCAAGCCGTTTAAATCAATAATATGTATGGCATCATTTGAGTGATTGATAAACGACTCCAGATGCTCCTTCATTTGCTTATTCTCTTCAAATGCTTTCTTCAGCTTGTTCATATAAATGCTTAGATTTTGCGACATCGCATTAATTTTGAGAGACAATAAACCGAACTCATCCTTGCTTTTAATCGTGATCGGCTTTTGAAAACGTACAGAGGAGACCTCGTTCACTTTCCACAAAATATCCTTTAACGGATACATCATAACACCTATCCACTTATAATGAATAATAGTCGCAATCAGCAAAAAAATAGCTGTTAACCACCAGCGATATTCCTTGCTGGAAGAAAAAAAAGTGTATAGCTCGTTTTTATCAAAATCTATCACCACTGAATATGCCATACCTGCGGCATGATAATAACTGCGATATGTGTTGTCCTGCTTTTTTTCAATGTACAGAAGTTCTTCAGATTGCTTTTTCACCATTGTTGAAAGCTCGCTAACACTCATAAACCTTTCTTGCTCCATACCAGCTTGTTCACTTATTCCTGTTAAGCTGTCCACAAACATCACTTGGCGAATAGCAGGCATCATATAGCGAAACACTTCCGATTGCTTAATAATATCCCGCTCGGTGATTTCACCATCGTTCTCATACTGAGTATCATGTTCTGCTAGATGATATCTGCCGCTGAATTGTTTTGACAATTGATGCACATAATCGTTCATCCGGCTATGAAATTGCTGTTCGGAATAATAGTCACTAGTGGTATAGTATAAGGGAATGAATATTAGAAGTATGAACATACTGATCAAGGAAAGCTTTGTCTTTATCGACATAATGACACGCCCTCTTAAATAATGTTCGAACTATCGATCGAACGCATTAGTTTCAATTGTTCTTCACTCACATATACACATTTCATTCACAGTACCAACAACAGTTATGCACAGTTGTGCACAAATTGTGCATAACAATGTAGGGTTCAATAAAGTTATCCACAATTTTATCAACAGCATGTTAACATCGGAATATTTGTTCGTTGGACAAATTCAATTTTATACACAAGGAGTACATAAGATGTTACGAGAACAAACTGACGAATACTGGATGATGGAAGCCATCGCTGAGGCTAAACGCGCTGAAGCGCTGGGCGAGGTTCCCATCGGAGCCGTTATTGTACGCGACGGTCAAATTATCGGACGGGGGCACAATCTTAGAGAAACGAATCAAGATCCTACCGCGCACGCCGAAATGGTGGCTTTACGTAATGCCAGTGACACAATAGGAGCTTGGCGAATGCTGGATTGCACATTGTATGTTACATTAGAGCCTTGTCCTATGTGTGCAGGTGCTATTGTTCAATCACGAGTCAAAAGAGTCGTCTACGGCACGCTTGATCCAAAAGCAGGTTGTGCGGGTACACTGATGAACCTGCTACAAGAGCCCCGTTTCAACCATGAAACGGAGCTTACTAGCGGCATACTTCAATCTGAGTGTGCTGCGCTTCTCACACATTTTTTCCGCCAACTGCGCAAATCTAAACAGGCCTAATGACGTTTTTTCTCTAACAATGCACCTATGAATTCATCCCGTTGCATTTGTTGCAACACTACAATTAATTGGTCTGCTTCTTCACTGATGGCAATAACGGCAGGGTCTGTTAAGCTTCCGCGTACCATAGCCTCTTCATGGAGCTTACGCCGAAGCGATTGCAGTTGTTGCTTCAAAACATCTTTATCCATATCTCGCTTAGCGGCACACCCCTTATCATGTGTTCTAGCGGTGATACTATATATTATACCTTTCGTAAGTTAAGCTGTTTGTAAAAACTTGTCGACATACTATTAGAAATTTTATGTATTATTCGACAAATATGCATAGGAATCCAAAATGGATAGTACCGAAGACTCAGTTACGCAACAGCTTGGTCTTAGGCGAAGCATGCAGAATTGTATTATAATAAACTATGCAGTACACTAATTTCATAAAAATAGAATTGCGGGATGGAACAACATGAATAATAAAGCAGTCATACTTGGATGTAATTATTATATCGGACTGAGTGCTATAAGATGTTTGGGTAAAAATGGCGTGCACACAGTTGCCATCGACTATTCACGGGAAGCATACGGTGCACAATCAAAATATGCAAAGGAGCGTCTGGTCGCTCCGCATTATAAACAGAATACGAAGTCATTTATTCAGTTTTTGATTGACTATGCAATGAAAGAACAATCTCCTCCCGTGCTAATCCCTTGTCATGATTCTTATGTTGAAGTTATTGATGAGTATCTTGATGATCTGCAAAAGTATTATTTGATTCCGCAAAAGGAAATGGGGATTTACACCAAGGTTATGAACAAAGAGACTCTTCATCGGCTCGCTTCTGACTATGGTGTAAAGGTTCCGGAAACTGTAAGAGTAACAGAAGAAAACTATTTGGATCAGGTTGATGAGATTATCCATTATCCTTGCATAGTCAAGCCAACGGATTCTCCTGCCTTTGTCGCCAAATTTAGAAAAAAGCTGTTCAAAGTATATGATCGTGAGGAATTAATCGAGTCTGTAAAGATGGCAGAAGATGCTAATCTCGAAGTTATTGTACAACGTATCATACCAGGCTTCGATGATCATATGTATACCTTTGACGCTTATTTGAATCAAGAATCGAAAGTGACCCATTGGCTAACCTGTCAAAAATTCAGACAATATCCGATCAACTTCGGCGCTTCCGTCTATACTGGACAAAAATATGTGCAGGAGCTTTATAATATTGGGGCACCTTTCCTCGAGCATTTGAATTGGAAGGGATTTGCCGAAATCGAGTTCAAAAAAGATGCCGAAACCGGTGACTTTTATTTAATAGAAATCAATGTGCGAATTACGAATCTGAATAGTCTGTTGCATCGAGTAGGCATTAACTTTCCCTACATAACCTATTTGGAACTTACGGGTCAAGATATCGGTTCAAAGGCAATCACTCACGACACCAATCGGGTGTTTTGGTACGCTTTTGAGGATTTGCTTGCCATCCGCGCCTACATCCAAACGAAGCAGCTGACACTAGGTGAAGTATTGAAATCATTCCTGAAGCCGAAAGCCTACGCTATTTGGGATTGGCGCGACCCCAAACCAGCCTTCGTTTTTATGAAGATGATTATCGGAAAGCTGGTTGGCAATAATTAAATATGCAGCAGTTAACCGGAAGCCCCAGCTAATCCGCAAAGTGGAACAAGGGAACTTTGTATTCCCATCAATACTGGCACTACAACGAAATTATTTGATATCGTCAGGCATGGCTTGAAAGCTTTTGTAGCTTTTATTGCTTTTATTGCTTTTGTAGCTTTTATTGCTTTTGTACTTAGGAAGGGAGATTTCAACGTGATCACCTTAAAAGAATTAACTAATCATATTGATGTGCTGGACACACTTTATATTCGCGAGCAAGTTATTACAGGAGTCGCTTATCATTCCGGAAAAAGTGAAAACGGCAATTTATTTGTTTGCGTCACTGGCTATCAAACCGACGGCCATAAATACCTGGAGCAAGCAGTAGCCAATGGTGCTGTAGCAGCCATAGTAGAACGATTCCAGGAGCATATTTCGATTCCGCAAATTCGTGTAGCAAACAGCAGAATTGCTCTTGCTCAACTTGGTGCTGCTTACTATGGCGAGCCTGCTGAACGTATGACAATGATCGGTGTTACCGCTACAAATGGCAAAACCTCAACATCCTATATGATTAACGCGATGCTTGAAAATACAGGTTTAAAAACAGGACTGATCGGCACCGTTATTGTAAAAATTGACGACCATTCATTCCCTTCTGAGCTGACCACTCCGGAATCACTGGACTTGCAAAAGTATTTGAAACAAATGGTTGATGCAAACGTGTCGCATGTGTGCATGGAGGTTTCCTCTGCAGCGTTGGAAACGCATCGTGTTGAAACCGTCAACTATGATATTGTCACCTTTAATAATTTGAGCAGGGAGCATATTGACTCTCATGGTACGTTTGAAAGCTATTTTGACATCAAATCCAGTCTTATTCGAAATGCCGGCAAAAACAGTGTTGCCGTATTAAATCTGGATTGTCCTTATTCATCGTCCTTGCAAGATAAAACTGAAGCTTCTGTTATTACATTTGGTTTAAAAAACAAAGATGGCTTTGTTCGCTGTCAGAATCTTGATCTTTCGACAGGACGAGGTCGTTTCACTTACGAACTGGCACAACCATTTACCAGCGCAAAAATTTCTCTAGAGCCGCAAAGCTTCGAGGTAGAGTTATCTGTCCCAGGCTTGCACTCGGTCTATAACTCAATGGTAGCCATAACTGTCGCTTTGTTAAATGGAGTATCGATAGAAACGATCCAGCAAACATTGCGTCAATTTCCGGGAGTCGAGCGTCGCTTTGAATTTATTTATGAGGATGGCTTTATGATTGTTGATGATCACTTTGCCAATCCTGGAAATATAAACGTCACAATGGAAACTGTCAAATTTATGGACTATAACAAGTTTCATCTGCTCTACGCGATTCGCGGCAACCGCGGACCAACGGTCAATGAAGAAAATGCGCACTCCATCGCAGAGTGGATGGCAAAACTTGAACTGAACTCGTTAATTGCCGTGCAGAGCGTCTCGCACGTAACCGCAAAGGATAAAGTATCAACTGAAGAGCTAGATGTGTTTATGAAAGTAATGAAAGAAAACCATATTTCTGTTGACCTGTATGACGAGTTGCCAGATGCTATTGCTGCAGCTTTAAAGGAAACCGCAGACGGCGACCTTCTATTGCTTGCCGGATGTCAGGGCATGGACCCTGGCGGCGCAATCGCCTTGGACATGTTGAAGACAAGCAAGTTATAATAGCTTATAGCAAGAAGCTGTTTAGCTCCCGATCTTCAAAGAACAGTGGAGCATCAAGCAACAGCAGCAGATCAGAAGTGCAACGTAACAGATGCGATAGTTCAGATGCAACAGGTGCCTTAGCGGCTATTTGTGGTAAAATACAACTTTTCGAAATATAACGGTTGCCGCAGAGGCTATTTTCATTAAACTAGGTTTAATCTATATAAAATCGTGAATTAGCCACTGTCACAACCATTAAAAGCTCAAATAACATGAATATCGCTAAATAAGCTCTGTGGCAACCGTAAGAAGAACAAGAGACAGTGAAAGCTGTTTGACTGGTAGCTGGTGACAGGGACTAGTGGCTGTTTGCTCCTTGTTCATCATTAGTCAACAGCAGCACCAAACAGCTAATAAGCTGCGCAGTTAATTAGTTAAAGGGCTTGTCGTATTAAAGCAAGTTTCTTACGTTTATATTGTTAAAGCCAGCTTGTACTAACAATATAAACCCTTGCGCTTAACCCGGCTTACTCATTCCTTATATAAAGTAGGTATCAGTATGGATCAAACTCAACATTATAGCAGCGTTGGCAGCCTTGGCATTCTTGGTGGTATGGGACCTAAAGCTACTGCTGTCTTTTTCGATAGAATAATAGAACGAACACAAGCAGAATGTGACCAGGAGCATATGGATATGCTCATATTGAATCACGCCTCTATTCCGGATCGTACTGAAACAATAGCAACTGGCGAAAAGGAACAATTCTTGCATGTTATTGCAAAAGACTTTGCTTTGTTTGAGCATGCGAATGTATCCAATATTGCGATTCCGTGCAATACCTCTCACTATTATTTTGATGAGATGCAGCAGATGACCAGCATTCCGATCATTCATATGATCGACGAAACTTGGAAAGTTGTTTATCACAAATATGGCGCAGGCAGCCGTGCGGCTATCCTTGCAACGAATGGAACAGTGCGGGCTGGTGTTTATGCGAAAAGCAACCAGGCATTTCCGATCCAATTGGTAGAGCATGATGAAGAGATTCAGAAACAGGTTATGGACATTATTTATAACGATGTAAAAAGCCAAAACAATTGTGATCCTGCCAAGCTGGAAAGCCTAATCGACCAATTAATCAACCGATATGAGTGCGACTGTATTATTCTCGCCTGCACAGAGTTGTCCTGTATTCCTCTCAGTGAAGCTTATAGCGCCGTAACTGTCGATGCGATGAATGTACTTGTTGACCGCGCAATCGAGTTGTCGGGTAGAACGGTGAAGGATATCTATAGTACAAGTGAAACCAAGTAAAAAATACTCGAACTTCAGTATTCTAAATTTGAGTCTATGTATTAGTATTTAAAATCATAACAACTGACCCTAGGAACCGTGCTATAGTACGGTTCCTATTGCATTTAAAACAACTATTATTATCCAAAAAAAAAGATCATTTATCACTAGCGTTGCATTAAACAGTACCACCATATACATTTGAAGATTAAAATTCAGAATTTTATTCTGGATAATTAAATCCAAAGGACGGACGTCTCTTAGAAGCAGCTCTCCCCATTTGGATGAAGGATGTAAATTTGTTCACGCAAGTGAAAAGTCCTTTGCGCAGATTCTTCATGCGGCTGGGGGGAGTGGTGCGCGTTTTGTACGTTTATTCGTATAAACGCCCTCGGATATCGACCTCACGTAGCGATTTTATACGATTTATCGTATAAACGGCCACGGATATCGACCTCCTGGAGCGCTTTTGTACGATAAATCGTATAAACAGCCACGGATATCGACCTCACGTAGCAATTTTATACGATTTATCGTATAAACAGCTATCCATTGTGAGATATAACAAACTGTCAAGCTCAGGCTGACCACTGAACAAGGTAGTTAGCTCTGGGCTTTTATTGAAATTTGTTGAAGGGGTGATGAAAATGAGATACGCAGCAGCTCATAAAAAATTTGAAATTTAGAGAACATTTATGCAACGCTAGTGATCATTTATATACTATATAGAAATTTTAATCTTATATAGATTTGGTAAAAGAGTTATACTCTATCTAAGGATAATTATGGTATTATGTACAAATAAGTATTGAAAGGTGATAGATATGGGTATAAAAAAAGTGAAACAAATATTTTGTAGTCTTTTAATTGTTGCAAGCTTTGTTGCTACAATTGAGGCTTCGCTGGCGTCAAGCAATCTTTCTTTTATAGATATTGACCAATCCTATGCAAAAGAGGCGATTAACGAACTTGTCCAACAAGGTATCTTGCAGGGTGTAGATGAAACAAGCTTTAATCCCAAGGGATATATAACCCGTGCTGATTTTACAACTATTTTAGTCCGAACTCTTCAATTGCCGATTGACAGTTCAAATACGGTAGCTACAGAGTTCAATGATATTCAAGGCTCAGTAGCACCTTATATCATTTCTGCATACAACGCAGGCATCGTTACCGGTGTCGGAACTGAACGTTTTAATCCTGATGGTTATTTGACACGTGAGCAAGCAGCCAAATTGCTATTTTTAGCTCTAAATCATTTTAATCCTGCTATAACTCTTGATGAAAATGTAGATCCTTCATTCACAGACTCTGACAAAATTTCAGATTGGGCTAAACCTTATGTAGCAACAGCTACAAAATTGGGACTCATCTCTGGCAAACCTAATGGTTCATTTGATCCAAAAGGCATCGCCAAGCGGGAAATGGCTGCCATTATGGCAAAAAACTTACTGAATGCGATGAATAAACATAATGCTAGCTTACCTGCTGCTCCTAAAAACTTTGCTACGTCAAACTACACGGGAACCAGTATTACATTTACATGGGATAAACCCGACAACGCCACAAATATTGTTGGCTATGATCTTTTTATGAGTAAGAGTAGATATGAGGCTGTAACTAAATTGGGATCAACTGTAGGAACTTCTTTCACATATACCGAGTTAGACCCTAACCTGTCAAAAGCTACATTTTATATAAGGTCAAGAAACAGCCAAGGATATCTATCTGATGAAGCTGGTATGTTTTATTTTTCATTTCCTGCATCTACAACTCTAAATGTGTTCCCTTACTATACTACTTTTACACTAAATCAAGAACAGCTATTAGATTTCAGCATTTCAGGCGAGATTGCACTAAAGGATGTACAAAAAAGAGTCAAGCTTTATGTCAAAATAAAAAATGCTACAAAAAATGATATTACAGTTGGATCTAGCTCAGAACTAGGAGATGCTGAATTCATTAGCGAGGACAGCGAAACATCTACTCTAGTATTTGCTTGGGGAGGAGAACAGGGAATTAAGCTTACAGATTACTTAAAATTCATGACCTCAGTCGACATGTCTTTCAAGCTTCCTATTACTCTCCACAAGAAAGGAATATATTCTACTGAATTTGAGTTGCAAACATTTGATTCTAATCCTGTCACACTGACATCTGAACAAATTAGTTTATCTTCCATACCAATGATCTTCGAACCGGTTGTAAAAAAAGAATTTGACATGGTAACAAGTATAACGCAACCGCCGGCAATGCAAGTCAATCAACCTACTATAATTCCAATTACCATACAGGGCAAAGTAAGAGAAGAAGATCTGACTAATCTGGCATCTTTGCGAATTCATTTTTATAGAAATAATCAAAACTTCAGCCTTAACAATCTTCTTATTGAAGATATAGATAAATTTGGTCATGTTGATTATAAAATTAATACTAAAGATTATATCAGCGTTAGTTTCGATAAGCTTGTTCAAATTAAGGATTTGCAACATGAACTAGCTAATGGCCTTACTTTTAATCTTGTGGTCACGGTACAAGAACCAGGAGAATATGGTTTAAGTGCACATCTGCTTCAATTCGGTGAGAATGGACAACTAAAAGACAATTCTATGAAAAGTGATGGTAGCGATAAAGGAGTTGTCATTCAACTTGTTGTACAATAAATATAGGTAAATATTCGTTGCAACTCCTTTTTTAATCGTGGTAAAATAGGTACTGTCCGCGCCCGTAGCTCAGCAGGATAGAGCGACAGTTTCCTAAACTGCAGGTCGTACGTTCGAATCGTATCGGGCGCGCCAGTTTATATGAACCAAAAACCGCATAATCTGCGGTTTTTTTGTTATGTTCCTTTTTAAAGTGTTAATAGTTACGTTTGATCCCAGTGCTCTAAACCATGTTTGTTTAAAGCACTTTGCAATATGCCTTTCACCTTATTTTCAGCGACGCCCCGCTCCTGACAATCACGAATAAATGCAAACAATGTTTCAAGCTCCACATCATTAACAAATACTTCGATCTCTTCTGCAGTCGCCTGTTCAATCCTGTCTATGCACCACGAATGGGGCTGATAGTTTTCTTTCTCCTTCCTCGAACCAACCGGAGCAACCCCCAAGCTATCTAATGTATGTAGTACAATGTCTTTATTACGCTGCGCACGTATAGATTGCACATACTCAAAAGCATCCTCTATAGGTTGGAATTGAAACTCTTTAAATGCCAGTTCGCTAACCTTTTCTTTTTGGCTTTTCCATTCGTGATAATTAAAAAACTCGCTATACTCTGCGTTTTCCTGCTTTTTAAGATACTTTACATACTGTTCCTTTGTATCAAAATAATTCAACAGAAAACCATCATGCCCTGAAAAGTGCAAAGCAAAAAAATCGCTGATATTCGCCGCAACCATTCTTACACATTGACCAAAATCCATAGGTGAAACACAAATGATCGGTGCCAGACTCAGATCAGTGATTGCACCAAAGTCTGTAAGAAACGAAAAATGAATGCCATCCATCCCTGTTCTGGCAAACATAATCGAGTCTAAAGGAGAGCAACTATAACCACCATTATCCAATACGTTAAACTGGAGAAAATAACCTGTGGGCGTTTCCAAATAAGATACTCCTGATGCAATTTTGTGCTCCCACTGTATGACTTCCTCCAGCAGTGCAGGTATTCTGACTTCATTCCCCATGCCGCTCTCCTTTACTTCCTATTTTCTTATTTTTATTCCCGCTTCACCAAACCCTCAATATACTCAGCTAACTGCTCGGAAATTGGTTCAAATTGTGCTTGATACAACTTATTGTCCATACTCAAATAGCCGGGACTAGTATACGTTAATTCGTTGCCCAGCTGTAGAACAAATTTTTGTCCTACCGCCTCTGGCAATTCGATAATCTCATAATGATTACTGTTCAATAAATCCATAATCTCTGCTATTTCCGCCATGCTTACGATGGCGTATTCATTGCCGCCATCGTATTTCACATGAATTTCAGAAGGGATTGATGCAAGGGCAGTCTGGAGATCCTGTTCCGTCGGAACAGCTTGTCCTGCCTTTCCCTTGGTTGTTGTACAGCCACTCAATATGATAACGACAAATATGATACTGCATAGAACGATCATTGTTCGTTTCATTTAACCGCCCCTTTTTACAGATATATCCTAATTGACGCTTATTCTTCCTACTTTGTTGCTGTCCAACACAAAATAGCTGCCAGAATATATGCATAGAATATATGTATTACAGCAGCTCCTGCTGCTTCTCACTAGCCTGGGCATCGAACTGGTACATCTGGCGCGCTGCCTGTTATATGAAATCATAAATATCTTTCGAGCTTTTAATTGAAGAGTTTTTGGCTTTGCTCAGTATGATAGAATAATAGATAACATATTAGAAAACTAATAAATACGACTTAGAGGTGAGCCTGTGATTAAGGGACTTGTTTTTGATTTTGATGGTCTTGTCATTGATACAGAAAGTGTTTGGTATGACTCTCTTTGCCATGTTTATGAAAAATACGATGCCAAGCTTCCGCTTGATATTTATACGCAAGTTATCGGCACGAGCTTGGATGCGTTTGATCCCTATCAATATTTGTTAGAGATTACTGATCAAGATCTGAATATTGAGGATATCAAGCGCCAATCGTCTGAACAGCATGCCCATCTAATGCAAGACCGTACGCTTCGTCCAGGTGTTCTCTCCTATTTAGAGACGGCAAGCACGATGGGACTGAAGCTTGGCATTGCTTCCAGCTCTCATCTAGACTGGGTAACAAGATTTCTTGATGAGCATCGAATCGCCCATTACTTCTCCTGTGTGTGTACAGCTGATTTTGTTGAGAAAGTAAAGCCTGATCCCGCCTTATATTTGCTTGCTTTGGAGGCGCTGGAGCTTGCGCCGCATGAGGCAATCGCATTTGAGGACTCGCCTAACGGCGCCAAGGCCGCTCACACGGCAGGCCTACACACCGTTATTGTACCAAACCCAATGACTAAGCATCTTACTTTCGGTCCGCATCTATTGCGTTTAGCTTCAATGGAGGAAATGTGTTTGGAGAAGGTCATAGATCATGTTGCGAGATTCACTGCCAAAGCAGATGCTTAAACATAAATGTCTTTTTCTATTGATCGCTGCGCTAGAGCGTAACGGTTGCCATAAAAACGAGGCGTTTGTAAAGTCCTTTGTACAGACTTTGCAAACGCCTCGTTTATTTATTCACCTAGCAAAACATAAGCAACCTACTTCAGCAGAAACTTCTCAAAATTATCGGGAGAAAGCGGTCTGCTGAACAAGTAACCCTGCCCCAAATTACAGCCGTCCGTTCTAAGTATATCCAGCTGTTCCTGATATTCGATCCCCTCTGCAACAACACTCAGCTGCAAGGATTGAGCCATATCCAAAATAGCTTTCACAATCGCCTGGCTTTCCTTATTGCAATGGAGATCACGAATAAAGGACATATCGATTTTCAATACATCAATCGGCATTTCTTTAATGTAATGCAAAGAGCTGTAGCCGGTGCCAAAATCATCAATCGATAATCGTATACCCAGACTCTTCATCGCTTGCATTACCTCTGCGGCATTATCCATACTTGCAAATACACTCTCTGTTACTTCCAGTTCCAAATATTGCGCATCCAATCCTGTTTTCGTCAGCACCCTGCTTATTTTATCCGCTAAATCCATCTGATAAAATTGCCGAACCGATAAATTTACTGCCATGCATAGCTCTGGATAGCCTTGATCCTGCCAATATTTATTTTGTCGGCAAGCCTCCTCCAGCACCCAGTCTCCCAAAGCCATAATTAAACCAGATTCTTCTGCGATAGGAATAAACTTGTTTGGCGGAATTACACCCAGTTCTTCATGGCGCCAACGCACCAGTGCCTCTACACCTAATATAGAACCGCTCAACAAATCTATTTTGGGCTGATAATCGATATAAAATTGCTTTTGTGCTATTGCCTTTTTCAACTCGATTTCAAGCAAAATTCGTTCCAGAGAGCGCTCCTCCATCTCCTTGTGAAAGAACGAATATCCATTTCTCCCCTGTTCCTTTGCTGCATATAGAGCTGTATCAGCATGCTTCAACAGATCATCCGGTGTATGACCATCCTCAGGATAGATAGATATGCCTATGCTGCAGGACAAATGGTATTGCCAATCTTCAATTTGCACCGGTTCCTCCAGACTAAGCTGAATACGCTCAGCCAACGAAGCAAGCTCCTCCTGTCCTCTTATATCTGGAATAAGCACAGTAAACTCGTCGCCCCCCAAACGCGCGAGAATGTCCTTGCTAGCGATACAAGAGCCAATACGTTGTGCAGCCTCGATCAAGCAAACATCGCCAATCTCATGCCCAAAAGAATCATTAATAGATTTAAAGCGATCCAAATCCAGAAACAGTACGCCAAGCATCGTTTTCTCACGCTTCGCCTTGATAACAGCATGCTGCAACTTCTCCATAAACAATCGGCGATTGGGAAGCTCAGTTAACGTATCATGATAAGCCAAATAATATATTTTTTGCTCAGTGCGCTTTCTTTCTGTAATATCACGCATCACAAGGACGTATTTTTGCAATCGATCATCATAAGCTGTTGATGCCTCAGCTTCAGCTCTGAATGCCTGATCAGGAAAAACAAGCGCTGAAGCTGCAGCAGCCTGCGAAATAAGATTAAAGGAGGATTCCACATCAATATAGTATCCATCAGCATGTTTAATACGAAATTCCATCGCAAATGGTCCGCTTTCACTTCTTGCCAGCGTATACCTTACACGTTCACGATCATCCTCATGCAAAATAGATAGTAAGTTAAGCGATTCCATTTGTTGTTCATGCAAGCCTAATGCCGCTCGATGAGCAGGGCTGATATAGCAAAGATTAGCCTGATCATCAACGACAGATATAAGGTCGGAGCTATTCTCCGTTATAAGCCTATATCTCTCCTCGCTTTTCTTCAACGCTTCTTCCATCAGTTTGCGACTAGTAATATCATTGCGTATCGATATGTATTGATAAGGTACCCCATTCTCATTAAGAAAAGGAACGATCGTTGTATCAACCCAGTAAAAACTGCCATCCTTAGCCTTATTGCGGATTTCGTTTCGCCATACTTTCCCTCTTCCTATATCAGCCCACATTGCTTTAAAAAAACCTTTGGGATGATAGCCAGAGTTCAGTATTCGATGATCCTGGCCAAGAAGCTCCTTACGCGAATAGTGGGATATTTCACAAAAGCGATCATTCACATAAATTATTTCTCCACGACGATCTGTAATCGCCACAATAGACGATTGATCCAGCGCATGCTTTACATCAGCCAAGCTTTTGAGCACAGTTCTCAGCTGCTCTTCTTCGCAGGCCAACATTCCAGTTTCAAATGGATATACAGATGATCGCAATGCTCTATCTAAATCCGAATTCTTCATTGTATTCACCTGCATCATCGTTTAATCGTCAGCACTCGTTGGCTCATCCTGCTAAAAACTTAATAGTATTGTATAAGTTTTTCCCCCTTTTGTCTATGAAAGTATCCCTATTGCCGTTACTAAAGATTATGACTTTTGATACATAAAAATAACTACCTTCAAGCAAACAAAAAACCAGACAAGCTAATCGCCTGCCCGGTTCTTTAATGTCTCGTTGTTAAAAATGATTATTCAAAGCTATTCATTTTTGCAGCAAATTCTTCAAACGGGATTGCATCCGTTGGAATTTCGTTCTCAAATTTAGGCTCTTTGTTCACATCCTTGTAGTTAACTACAAGAGACATGCCTAGTATTGCTTGACCTTCTTCCTCCAAGCCATTGATCTCGAAGTTTAGGTCAGTCGCCTGATAAGCTAATACACCGCTCTTGATAGCTGCAACGTGATCAAGCTTCTTCACTTTCATATTGTCCTGGAAGAATGCTTTAATTTCGTCCTTGCTTTGTGCAAGATCTGTTTTTGCGCTATCAAGCTGATCAGCACCCAAATCATACAGCTTCAACAAAGACTCATTGCTTTTGATTGTTTCAATAATCTCCGGCAATACTTTATCCACAATAACATTCAAGGCTTCGCCATAGTTAGCTTCAGTAACAGCAAATTTAATAACCTGATCAGCCTTCACATCCTCCGGCAAATTAGCCTCAGATGCTTTTAGCTTCGTAAAGAAAACTTTTTCATCAAAATGTACAAGCGATTTATTCAACATTTCTTGTGATACCTTCTGCATCTCGGCAGCATCCAATGTTGGAAGCTCAGCACCTTGCTCAGCTGCAAGCGCTTTGGTGTCTACCTCAATGTACTTATTCAATACATCTTGCGGCAGTGGCAGCATCGGAATTTGCGGAAGCTTGAAGTAGACTTTCTCACCGACAATAATCATCGGCATATCCAGCTTCATATTCATAAAGCCCGGCAAAACAACCTCAATTACCATGTCTGTTCGTTCTTCTTTTTTGGAATACACCGCATTTGCCTGTATGGTAGCATCTTTCAACAAAGCAGACATTTGATCTGCAATGATCTGATCCTGATCAGACATCATCCCCTCAGACATACTAAACTCTGTAATTTTGATGCTTGCATCAAGCACATATGAATCTGCTTGTGTTGTTTTTATAATGGCTTGCTGCAAATCATCCTTTACAGATTTCCCCCCGCCGCTGCATCCTGCTGCTACAAGAGCAACAACCAGGAACAACGCCATTAAGCGCATAGTTAGTTTCATTACGTTTCTTCCTCCACTCTCTAATCTCTAACTATTTCATTCTATATGAAAATCCGCCCATTGTTAAGACATAGAACAAACTTCATACCAAAAAATAAATATACATTTTATAGGTGATTATCGCTTAACTCTATATAAAACAAAAAACTCTCGAACCTTGTTCAAGAGTATCATTAGCTAGATGGCGGAGAGGGTGGGATTCGAACCCACGTGAGCTTGCACTCTAACGGTTTTCAAGACCGCCCCGTTATGACCGCTTCGGTACCTCTCCATATATTAATTTGGCAACAAAAATAGTGTACCACAAACAAACAAAGATATGCAATACATTTTTCAAAAAACAACTGAGAAATTTCGAAATAGCTTACTGAGGACTTTTCCCAATTCGAAAAAATCCTCAGTGGGGCTAATTATCACTCGTATCAAACCCAAATCGGTAAATTTAAATGCCATTATTTCTTGGCAATCACTTCTATGCCGCCCATATATGGACGCAAAACCTCCGGAATCACTATTGATCCGTCTTCCTGCTGGTAATTCTCAAGAATAGCAGCTACTGTACGTCCTACTGCAAGCCCTGAACCATTCAATGTATGTACCAGCTCCGGCTTGCTTTTCGCCTCTCTGCGGAAGCGAATGCCGGCACGACGTGCCTGGAAATCTTCAAAATTGGAGCATGATGAAATCTCTCTATAGGTATCCGCGCTAGGCAGCCACACTTCAAGGTCATACGTTTTGGCTGATGTAAAGCCCATATCGCCTGTACAAAGCGTCAATACTCGATATGGCAACTGCAATAGCTGTAACACCGTCTCTGCCTCACTGGTCAGCTTCTCGAGCTCCTGATAGGAGTCTTCCGGCTTAACCAGCTTTACAAGCTCTACTTTGTTGAACTGATGCTGGCGAATCAACCCGCGCGTATCGCGGCCTGCCGCACCTGCCTCAGAACGGAAGCAAGCGCTGTATGCTACAAAGTATTTTGGAAGCTCATCAATATCCAATATTTCATTCTGATGAATATTAGTTACTGGTACTTCTGCTGTTGGAATCAAATAATAGTCCGTATCCTGCAGCTTAAACAAGTCTTCCTCGAACTTGGGCAGCTGTCCAGTGCCCTGCAAACTGTTGCGGTTTACAATGTATGGCGGCAATATTTCCTCATACCCATGTTTATCGCTGTGTAAATCCATCATAAAGCTAATAAGTGCTCGTTCCAGACGCGCACCCAAGCCGCGATAAAATGTAAATCGGGAACCCGTTACCTTGGCAGCTCGCTCAAAATCGAGAATGCCAAGCTCCTGCGCCAAATCGTAGTGCGCCTTTGCTTCAAAACCAAACTTTGGCACATCTCCTACTCTGCGTACTTCTGTATTATCTTCTTCTGAAGCACCTACTGGCACAGATTCATGTGGTATGTTTGGAATGGATAGCATCAACTGTTCAACATCCTGCTCCAATAGACGCAGCTCATCATCCAGTTCCTTAATACGGTCGCCAACCTGACGCATCTCCAAAATAAGCTCATCAGCGTCGCCACCTGATTTTTTCAACTTCGCTACCTCTTGCGACACAACATTGCGTCTATTTTTCAATTGCTCGGTTTCTTGAATAAGCTGACGGCGTTTCATATCAAGTTCATTGAAACCAGCCAGCAGCTCAAGTGAAGCACCTCGATTTTTCAGAGCCTGCTCCACTTTCTCTATATCCGATCTTAATAACTTCACATCCAACATTTGCTGTAAACCCCTCTCTGAAGTGAGCAACCACCCTAGCGTTCACTCTACTTCTTTTAAACGCGCTGTGCTGCTGCCTCTTTTGCCATTTCGATGAAATACGCATGCAAGCGAAAATCGTCAGTCAGTTCAGGATGATAGGAAGCTGCCAGCAACAACCCTTGTCTCGCTGTAACAATCTCTCCATTGTATGAGGACAATACATCCACATTGTCTCCGGTCGCTTTGATTAGCGGTGCTCGTATAAATACAGCACGCACAGTTCCTTCGATTCCTTTTATATCCAGATCTGTTTCAAAGCTTTCACGCTGTCTGCCAAATGCATTGCGCGCTACCGTTATATTCATCAATCTCAAGTGAGCATCTTCCTGCCCCTCAATTCGGTCTGCCAAAATAATCAATCCAGCACAGGTTCCAAATAGCGGCCTGCCAGAAGCGTAAAATTGCTGTATGGCTTCCATAAAGCCATATTTGCGCATAAGCTTGCCGATCGTCGTGCTTTCGCCGCCAGGGATAACCAAGCCGTCCAGCCCCTCAAGTTCCTCTGTACGTTTGACAGCTACCGCTTCTGCTCCTGCTGCCTGCAAGCTGCGTATATGCTCTGCAACAGCTCCTTGCAGCGCTAAAACACCTATTTTCATCTGGCTTGCCTGCCTTCCTAATAAAGGATTATATAAAGGACACCGACCTTGCGTAATATACGCGAGGCCGGCTGTTTATCCTATGTTAAATTCCGCGATCTTGCATGCGTTGCGATGCGTCAAGCTTAGAAATCTCAATACCTTTCATCGGTGTTCCAAGATTTTTGGAAACCTCTGCAATAAGCTTGTAATCTTGATAATGTGTTGTAGCTTCCACAATCGCACGAGCAAATTTCTCTGGGCTGTCCGATTTGAAAATACCTGATCCTACGAATACGCCATCCGCACCCAAATGCATCATAAGCGCCGCATCAGAAGGTGTAGCAACACCGCCTGCAGCAAAGTTCACAACTGGCAGCTTGCCAGTCTCATGTACATTCAGCAGCAGCTCATATGGCACGCCAAGAACTTTTGCTTCATTGTACAGCTCGTCCTTCGACAAACCTTGAATTTTGCGAATCTGTCCGTTTACAAGACGAAGGTGACGAACCGCTTCTACAATATTGCCTGTTCCCGGCTCGCCTTTTGTACGAAGCATAGCCGCTCCCTCTTGAATACGACGAAGAGCTTCACCAAGATCCTTTGCTCCACAAACGAATGGAACAGTAAATTCACTCTTGCTAATATGGAAAACTTCATCAGCCGGAGTTAATACTTCACTCTCATCAATGTAGTCAACACCCATTGACTCAAGCACTTTCGCCTCTACGTAGTGACCAATACGAGCTTTAGCCATAACCGGAATAGAGACAACCTTCATTACTTCCTCTACAATTGTCGGGTCCGCCATACGAGCGACCCCGCCAGCTGCGCGAATATCAGAAGGCACACGCTCAAGCGCCATAACTGCAGTAGCACCTGCCGCCTCAGCAATTTTCGCTTGCTCAGCATTCATTACGTCCATAATAACGCCGCCTTTTTGCATTTCTGCCATGCCGCGTTTTACACGAGAAGTTCCTGTTTCCATCCTACTAATCCTCCTATTGTCATCTGCTTATTATATACTGCCGATGATTGTTCTAACCATTGATTTTACAGGAACCGCGGTCAATCGACAAGTAGTGATTCCTAGTTTTCAAGTCTGATTAGAATAAATTGACGATAGCTTCAAATAAACTAACGAAAAAATCCCCGATAGCACGGAGCATCAGCTTAAACCAACCTGCTTTTTCAACTTCCTCTTGTGTAATCAAATTAACCGTATAATCCAAAGTTTTGCCGGTTTCATCATCCGTATAACGATAAGTAACAGATCCTACAGCTGTTTTCGCCTCGATTGGAGCAACCAACTCGTCTTCGGTTTTAAGCTCTTGCTTCACTATCTCAATTTTCGGTTCTGTTCCCTTTTTGACCATAAAGGTAATATCTCTATCGGTTGCGATGGCAACTGTCTTATTTACACCTTTTTTAACTTTAGCTTCAGTCATGCCCTCGACTTGAGATTTTGGAGCAAGCACAGTCTTTTTCTCAAAATTATTAAATCCATAATCATAAAGCTTGGCCGTCTCGACAAAGCGCTGATTCTTTGTTTTAGTGTCCATCACCACGCTGATCAAACGCAAGTCGCCGCGCTTCACCGTACCAGTAAAGTTGTATCCAGCGGCTTCAATAAATCCCGTTTTCATACCGTCAACGCCTTCATAAGCAAGGCTCTTCACAATCGGATTATTCATATCATCGCCCAGCATACTATTCAAATTAATGATCGGGCTGCTGTCGCGCGCTCTAAATTTATATTCATGGAGAGTAGAGAAGTCGAAAAATTCCGGATGCTCATTAATAATAAGGCGTGCCAGCTTCGCAACATCAGCTGCTGACATAACAGTTGTATCTTCCAGCCCGGTAACACTTGTAAATACAGCGGACTCAAGTCCCAGGCTTTCAGCATATTCATTCATCTTATTGACAAACTCAGGCAAGCTGCCTGCGATTCTTATCGCAAGTTCCTTTGTCGCATCATTAGCTGATCCGACAGCCATCGCAATATACAATTCCTTTACCGTATGCTTGTCGCCAGGCGCCAAATAAATTTGTGATTCTGATTTTCCCGTATTCTTAGCTTCAGACGTTACTGTAATTACTTCATCCCATGACAGACGTCCATCTTGAATTTCTTCGAGCACAATATATTCAGTCATAAGCTTGGTCATACTGGCAATCGGATACGCTTGATCCGCATTCACTTCATATAATACTTGCCCTGACTCAGCTTCAATTAATATGGAGGACCTTACTTGTAAATCAAGCGGATTCTCAGTGCTTGGGCGATTATCAAAGCCTACCGCTTGTACGCTTGCTGATCCAAAAACAGATAGCAGCATCCAAATACCAACAGCAGCTGCAATAACCGACTTCATGCGCATCGGTTTTACATTCATGTTCAATCTCTTCTCCCCTTTTCCCTGTATAATTATACGAATATTATTGTAACATATCACATGTCCACAATTAAACCTCTTTCCCAAGCAAACAAATGAAGATTCTTTCATACACCATTCTCTAGTAAAAATATGGAAATTAAAAGTTCGCTTTTCCTCAATCTAATAGCCTTGCCTACGCATTTATACTGCAAAAAACCGAACCAACCTGCATAACCTAAATACTAAGTTATACTGATCAATTCGGTTTTATTAGAGTAAGCTTGCCGCTCGCTATTGAGCAAATGCTAGGCTCACTCTATTTTATTATAAGGAGTAGTTAGGTGCTTCTTTCGTAATTTGTACATCATGCGGATGGCTCTCTCTCAAACCTGAACCGGTAATACGTACAAACTGAGTATCATTCTTCAGCTCTTCAATAGAAGATGTACCGCAATAGCCCATACCAGAACGCAGACCGCCAAGCAGCTGATGTACAGTATCAGCTAGAGGGCCCTTGTAAGGAACTCGTCCTTCAATACCTTCTGGAACAAGCTTGTTCTCATTCTCTTGGAAGTAACGATCCTTACTTCCTTCTTTCATCGCCCCAAGGGAGCCCATGCCGCGATATACTTTAAAGCTTCTTCCCTGGAATATCTCTGTTTCGCCTGGGCTTTCTGCTGTACCTGCAAACAAGCTTCCGATCATAATTGTGCTTGCACCCGCAGCGATTGCTTTTGTAAGATCACCCGAGTATTTAATTCCGCCATCTGCAATAACCGGAACATTATACTCACGAGCAGCATTAGCGCAATCGTATATGGCTGTAATTTGCGGAACACCAATCCCTGCAATAACACGAGTTGTACAAATTGAGCCCGGTCCAATTCCAACCTTAACCACTGATGCGCCTGCTTCAATCAGATCACGAGTTGCGTCGCCAGTTGCCACGTTGCCTGCAATAATAGTTAATTCAGGGTAAGCCAAACGAAGGTTGCGAACTGCATTAATGATATTGACATGATGACCATGTGCAGAATCTACAACTAATACATCAATTCCTGAATTAACCAACGCTTCTGCGCGCTCCATCGTATCTTTGGATATACCAACTGCAGCGCCACACAGCAATCTGCCGTGCTCATCTTTTGCCGCGTTAGGGAATTGAATCGCCTTTTCAATATCTTTAATTGTAATAAGGCCCTTCAATGTGTTTGTTTCATCTACAAGAGGAAGCTTCTCGATCTTATGCTTTTGCAACAACACTTCCGCATCCTGCAAGGTCGTTCCAACAGGAGCCGTTACCAAATTGTCGCAAGTCATTACTTCGCTGATTTTGATGGAATAATCATGCACGAAACGCAAATCGCGGTTTGTCAAAATACCTACAAGCTTCTGATCAGCATCCACGATAGGCACACCTGAAATACGATACTTGCCCATTAGTTCTTCTGCATCATACACATGGTGGTCCGGTGTCAAAGAGAACGGGTTAGTAATAACGCCGCTTTCTGAACGCTTCACCCGATCAACTTCCTCAGCTTGCTGAGCAATAGACATATTCTTATGAATAATGCCGATACCGCCCTCTCTTGCAATTGCAATAGCAAGTGCTGATTCTGTTACAGTATCCATCCCTGCGCTAATAAGAGGAATATTCAGCTTTACTTTTTCACTCAAACGAACTGAAATATCCACTTCTCTTGGCAACACTTCTGACTTGCGCGGAATAAGCAAAACGTCATCAAACGTTAGCCCTTCCTTGGCGAATTTTGATTCCCACACGAGTAAGTTCCTCCCTTATCCTTGTCAAGCTCACGTATATTATTGCAATATTATCAGAGGGGGTATAGGCTGTCAAGGCGTATGAAATCGGATAAAGGGCTTACATTTACCATTCATTTAAATCAAGAATATTCATAAAATTCGATAAATTTGCGCAATTAGCTTAAGACACTATCAGACACTGTGTTTTACAACAAGTCTGCATCCTTTTAATCAAAACAGCCTCCTAAACAATTCCTTTTTATACCTGCCACCAAACTTTACAATTTCATTCCCACCATTATACTAATTACTAATATACAAAATATCATTAAAACATATCCATCAAATATAATTGCTGTCCAGGGATTAGCTGACTAAGCTGCTCAATAGCCGCCACATCTCCCTGCAAAAAATCAAATCGCAACAAATCCAAAGCATTGCGGCTTCCTAACATAATTGCTGTCAAAACTTCAATCGACAAGAAAATTTCATTTTGCTCGCTGTTAAAGCTTATTTCACTCTGCTTGACATCTACTTTTTCATCTACTAAAGGAACTAATTTCCCTTCTCCAAACTCATCTACAGTTAAAAGAAATGTCCCATCATTCCACGGAGCATGACGATCCGCAAGATGCAACTTAATCCCTTCGACTTTATGAGCAGGTTTAAACTTAAACTGGGCAACAAACGGAACAGCATCAACAATTCTGGCCATAAAATATGGTTGCAATTCAATATTCACATACGAATAATGCAAAATATAAGGCAGCATATCATCGAAGGGAGCTTTCAACTTAATTTTATCGATCATCGAATCATGCTGTGCCATAAACGACAGTAAAGCTAAGTAAGCCTCCTCCGTTGTGTAAACCAGCTCATGTACAGTCAACTGCTTATTCTTTACTTCATACAACAAGTACCCTGCCGGCTTATTGTTCTCATCAATATATACATTATACTGTCCTGGCTTAAAGCGATTCACTCGATCCTCCCACCATTCATTCGTGCGCACCATCATTCCGGTATACCGCTCTGCAAATTGTGCATACAACTGGCGAACAACCGGATCCTGATAGTTAGAACGTTTCATCGTTCCTGAATACGGTACACGTTTGGGCATTGTTTCACGATCCAGCGTATACACCCTCTGCTCGGCAAACATTTCCCAGCCAAATTTGCGATAAAAGGATGCTGAAAACGGACTTAGAAAAGAGACAAGCTCTCCCCTGTCCTTCATTAGAATAAGACCTCGCTCCAACAGTTTACCCACCAGCCCCTGCCGCCGGTACTGAGGCCATGTAGCAACCGCTGCTATACCTCCCATCCCCATGCTACTGCCATTTATATAGCTCTCTACATGTAGAACAGATGTCTGCGCAGCAAGTTCCCCATTCACAAAGGCACCAAGTCTAGTAATACTCTCCTGTTCAAATTTGGAGCGCATTAACGCAAGCTCCTCCTCAGTTCGCGAAGTCTGAAAAGCAAACATCGACAACTGCGCACTTTCTACAAAACATTCCTCGCCAAACTCCCTAATCTCGATATGCTCCTTATTCTCCACGACCAAGACTTCCCCTCCATTCATTTCAGCGCAACCACTGCTCCGCTCTATTTTCTTATATTTAATTTATCATATCATGAAAATTGTAGAAATAATCACAGAACATTGGGAAGGCAAGCCAACGGTTACGATGAGGCTGTCGATTAACTATGAAGAAGCGATAACGTCCGCCAATCCAAACAAATTTTCACCTTAAAAAGGTATACAACTGTGCACCAGTACAGCCTCTAGCCTCTAAACAATCCGCACAACAAAAAAACCTGCCGCAATATGCGACAGGCTTCCTCGTGCTTGGCAACGTCCTACTCTCCCAGGACCCTGCGGTCCAAGTACCATCGGCGCTGGAGGGCTTAACGGCCGTGTTCGAGATGGGAACGCGTGGATCCCCTCCGCCATTATCACCAAACGTTGAATGGTTTGCACCTTCAAAACTGGATACGAAAGTTACTTCTACAACTCTTTGCTGAAATAGGATAAGCCCTCGACCGATTAGTATTCGTCAGCTC
>JBEBPB010000005.1:0-254257 GCA_040396195.1 Paenibacillus nanensis | reverse complement strand
ATCCGAGGATGAATAGGGCATTTCACTCGTTGTTCAGTTTTCAAAGAACAAATTCTATCGAAGACAGAAGATTCAAATGGTGTTCAAATGTTTCTGTTCTCCGCTCCGGCTATGATGTCGCTCATTAGCTCGGAATTAGAATATACCATGTTAAGCAAGTTTTGGTCAAGCCTTTTTTTAAAAAGTTTTTTTCTCTTGCTTATCATTGTAAATGACTTCAGCAAGTAGATAGAAAAATCTTAACTGCAAAACTCATACTTCATTGTCATTTGAGACATTCTAACTACAGCATTGTACATACAAACAGTGACGTGGATGAAACGCTGTAGAAACATATTTCTTAAAAACAACAACCTCTATATATTATCAGATTGTTTTTAAAAAAGAAAGGGGTAAATTATGTTTTTTAAAAAAAGTTTTAAAAAGAATAATTTACTTGCTGAGGAGCTTCCTGCTTTGCTCCATAAAAGCAAACAAACAGCCAACTATGGCAAGCCTGCCAATTATATCCCTGCGTTAGCCAATAGCCCGGCGCATTTGCTGGGAGCTGCTTTTATAGATAAAGCTGGACATACGATATTGGAAGGAGATCATCCCTTTCCATTTACTTTGCAGAGTATTTCAAAAGTTTTTGCATTGTTGCTGGCACTTATTGATAATGGAGAGTCGGCAGTTTTTCGAAAAGTAGGTATGGAGCCGAGCGGAGATAGCTATAACTCCATGATTAAACTGCAGGTCGTAGAGCCAGGTATTCCTTTTAATCCTTTTATAAATGCTGGCGCTATTGCAGTTTCCTCGCTTATTCATGGCAAGGACAAACAGGAAAAAAGCTATCGTCTTCTCCAGTTCATTCAATTACTATCAGGCAATCCTCAAATTTCATATAACGAGACAGTCTATATTTCAGAAGCTGAAACAGCTGACTTAAATCGTTCTATCGCTTACTTATTAAAAGAAAACGAAGTGATTAGTGGCGAAGTTGAGGAAACGCTGGATGTTTATTTTCGTCAATGCGCCGTAGAAGCAACGGTTCAAGACCTGGCTAAATGTGCCTTAGTGCTCGCTTTCGGCGGAGTTGACCCAGTCTCTGGAAAATCTCTCATTCCCAAACGATATGTTCAGATCACACTGGCATTAATGCTGACATGCGGAATGTATGACGGCTCGGGACAATTCGCTGTGCAGGCTGGGATTCCTGCAAAAAGCGCCGTTTCAGGTGCAATTCTTGCTGTAGTTCCAAATAAACTAGGTATCGGGGTGATTGCGCCCGCGCTAAATAAAAAAGGAAACAGCCAAGCAGGAGTTCATCTGCTGGAAGCTGCTTCCCAAAAATTCAACTGGTCATGTTTTTAATGATATCCAGCGTCAGACAGTTATCGCTACTCCATTTCAAATTGCCCCTGCACTAAACGGGCATAAAAGCCATTTTGCTGTAGCAGCTGCTCATGCGCTCCTTTTTCCGTAACTTCTCCAGATTGCAGAACAATAATTTGATCTGCCTGCTGAATTGTATTTAACCTGTGGGCAATGACAAGGCTGGTTCGGTTCTTCATCAAACGTGCCAATGCTTCTTGTATCTTTATTTCGGTAACGGTATCTATACTACTTGTAGCTTCATCCAGAACAAGAACTGAGGGATCTGCCAATATTGCTCGGGCAATAGCTATTAGTTGCTTTTGTCCCTGACTTATTCCTCCTCCATCCAGCTTCAGTCGTGTACTGTATCCTGCCTTCATTCTTGCGATGAAGGAATGGGCATTAGCCTGCTTGGCTGCTTCCTCCACTTCTTCGTCTGTAGCGTTTAGTCTGCCGTACCTAATATTCTCTCTGATTGTTCCTTCAAATAGAAAAGGCTCCTGTAATACAAAAGCCATATGACTGCGCAAATTTTCGCGCTTGATTCCCCTAACATCTTTGTCATCGAGCAATATTTGACCCGCCGAAGGATCATAGAAGCGGCATAATAATTGAATTAAAGTTGTTTTCCCTGCTCCGGTAGGCCCAATAAAGGCTGCTGTTTCTCCAGGGGATAGTGTGAAACTGACTTTATGAATTATTTGCTTGTCCGCACTATAGCCAAAGGATACATCAGAAAACTCCACTTTTCCTGCAACATGCTGAATAGTTGAGCAATTTTGCTCATCAGCTTCTTCAGCCGGCTCATCCAATACCTGAAACACACGTTCCGCACCAGCAATTGCAGAGAGCATCATATTCCATTGATTAGCCAAGTCATTCAGCGGACGAGTAAACTGTCGCGCATACTCAGCAAAAATAAAAATATCGCCTACATCTACCGATTTAGTGGAAACAGCTAGTATGCCGCCCACTCCTGCTATAATAGCAAACCCTAAATTATTTAGTGCATTCATTAACTTGGGAATAAGGCCCGATATTGCCTGCGACCAAAATCCGGATACAACAATTTTACTGCTGCGCTCCCTAAAATTTCCCCTTACTGCATCTTCTTGCGAAAAAGCTTTAATAATACGCTGTCCGGATAATGTTTCTTCCACATAACCATTCAGACTCCCCATATTGCGTTGCTGTTCCTTAAACATTTTCCCAGTACGATTGGTAATCCAGCGCATGCCAAGTATCATTAACGGGATAATCGTAAATGTGAGCAGGGTCAACAACGGACTGATAGACAACATAATTCCGACAATACCCGCCAGCATTATAAAGCTGGACAATACTTGAATAATTGAACTGTTTAGCGTTGAGCTGACATTTTCAATATCATTGGTCATTCGGCTCATCATTTCGCCATGCTGTCTTTTAGCGAAATAAGGAATGGGCAATCGATGAATTTGCTGGAATAAATCTTCCCGCAACTTTAAAACTGTTTTTTGCGATACATCAATCATCCATACATTATGAAACCAGGTTGTTACCGCCTGCAAAACATATACGACTGCCATTAGTGCCAAATAAAATAAAATGCCCTCATCTCTGCTCACTATAAATCTATTGATAGCCGTTCCTGCCATGTAAGGTCCTAAAATTGCAAACACTGTACTTAAAACAACCATAATAGTCACAGCAATAATTTTGCCGCGGTATTCTGCCAGATAACGCCATAGCCGAAGTAAAGTTTTCCCCATTTGCTGCGGACGCTTTTTCTTTGCGCCAATGTTCTTACTAGAATGATCGCCATCCGGTTGCTCCTGCACAACGTCCATCTTTGGATACTGAAACGGTTCTTTCAAACTGTTAAGCATAAGTGACACCTGCTTTCCGCTCCTGGGACTGGCATATGCGTCGATATAGCTCAGATTGAGCAAGCAATTCCTCATGTCTGCCTTCTGCAAGCAGCTGCCCGTCATCCAAAAGCAAGATTTGGTCAGCACCAGCAGCAGAACTAATCTTTTGAGTTACTAAAAAAGTTGTGCAATGAATCGACTTCAATGCATCAAGCAGCAGCGCTTCAGTTTTTACATCAAGCGCGCTTGTACAATCATCAAGAAGCAGAATAGTTGGCTTGCGCACCAATGCCCGAGCAATGCTTAGCCTTTGTTTCTGTCCCCCTGAGAAATTCACACCTTTTTGCCCGACAATTGTTTCATACTGTTCTGGAAGCGACATAATGGTTTCATGAATTTGAGCCATTTGTGCCGCTTCAATTACCTCTTCTATAGTAGCGTTGCTTTTGCCCCAACGTATATTTTCCGCAATTGTACCGCTGAAGAGCATAACCTCCTGTGGTACATAACCGATACAACTTCGCAGTTGCTTTAATGAAAGCCGTTCGATCGGCATACCATCAATAAGGATTTCCCCCTCTGTAACCTCATGCATTCTAGGCAAAAGCTGCAGCAGCGAACTTTTACCTGAACCGGTTGCTCCAAGTACAGCAATTCGTTTGCCCGCATGCAGTTCGAAAGAAATATCCTTTAAAACATAGTCATCCTCATTAGAGTAACTAAATGACACATTCCGATACACAGTATGCCCAGAAAAACGTTGTTCATCGTGAACTTCATTCCCGCCTCTTAATATATTCGCGCCTTCCTGCTCTTCCTCAGCAGCGAATACTTCATCAACTCGTTCGGCAGATGCTTTGGCTCGCGAAAAGTTAACGATAATCATCGACATAATAGATAATGAACCCGTTGTACGTACGGCATAGTTTATAATTGCAACTACTTCGCCGACAGTTGCAGTTTTATTGTCTACACTAAGACCGCCAAACCAAAAAATAGCGAGCACAGCCATATTCATCACGATTAGAATTACAGGCATGGTCAATTCTGTTAGACGAAGCGCTTGTGATGTCTTATCCTTCAGATTTCCTGCTGTTTGAGAAAAACGGCTAATTTCATAATCCTTACGCACAAATGCCCGAATTAATCGCATACTGATCAGGTTTTGCTGCAGCATATTATTAACACGATCCAATTGCATTTGAACCGCGCGAAACATCTTCTCCCCCCGCTTCAAAATCCAAAGCAGAAAGATAAATAATAAGGGCAATGCCGCTATAAACCATATCGCCAGCTTAGCATTGACCGCAAATGCCATTATCGTGCTTCCGATAACGAATAATGGAGCACGCAGCATAATACGCATCCCCATAAAAACTGTATTCTGGATTTGTACAATATCGTTTGTTAGACGAGTAATCAATGTTGCTTCTGAGAAACGGCTGAAAACAGAAAATGTCAAAGATTGAACTTTATCATATAGCTTTTCCCTCATATCGAAACCAAAGCCTTGGCTGACGTGGGCTGAAAAAAATGAGCTGAGGATTCCTACCCCAAAGGAAAACACAGTACAGACAAGCAAGATGACTCCCCATTTCACAACCTCATTCATATCGGACTGTAAAATACCATTATCAATAATTTTTGAGATCATAAATGGCTGCAGCAACTCAATCATCAGCTCGATAAACATAAATCCGACAGCAAAAAAAGCAACCAATCTATACTTTTTCAAAAACCGGAACACGATGTTCAACCCGTGCCCTCCTCTCTATCTTTGTATTGAAGGCAGCACCTTTATACAGTAAACTGGCATTATAAGGAAAGCGAATGAAATAGCCATCGCATTATAATTATAGCAAAATTCCATAATTTTGAATATGTGCTGCAATTGATGTACCTGCCATTCCCCTACACTATCTGTTTCAACAAACTAGTTGTTAATTCCTCCAATAGAAAGGAATGAAGTTATGTATGCAAGAGGTTTTAGACTAATTGCTTTTGGCTTATTGCTTGTATTATTTGATATTCACGTTTTTTTAAATAACGGGGAGGTTGATATTCTTCCTGATTGGATTGGCTATTTGCTCATTATTAGCGGGTCAGTTGCTTTATCCCAATCACTATCCGTCAACTATTTTTCGAGGGCTAAAATGCCCGCTGTATTGCTGCTCGCTGTTTATCTGTTTCAAGTGTTCAGCAAAAACACGATTGAAATGAACGAGACTCCACCCTTCCTGCCAATTGGTCTATTCAGCATCATTACTAGCATATTGTCCATTTTCCTTGTTTACTATATTTTAAAGGGAACCGAGCAATACGCCCTCGAGCGTGGGAATTCTTCGCTTGTATTGGCTGCAAAGAGGGATCGGACCGTATATTTGATTATTAATATTGTTATTTTATTTAGCACACAATTGGTCTTCGTTATTGGCAGTTCATTACTTGCTCCTATTATGTTTCTTTCTGTTATTTCTAATATTGTCATAATGTTATTCATTATTTATTTGTTGTTTTCAGCCGCAAAGCTGCCGCAACAGCCAGCCTCCAATTCAGACTGCGAAAGCTAGCTCATCTGGCTGCAATATCGAATATCCTTCTCATGCTTCACATATACATGTACGAAGCGCGGGCAAATAGTCGGGCACCAGTGTATTATGCCTGAATCCAGCTTAGTTATAGATTCTGGATGCTGCCTGCTATTTATATTGAGGGGGGTACACAATGACATCTGATGAAATGGCTGCTCTTGACTACGCAATTGCTGAAATTACCGAGATTGCGCAAGGTTTCGGTCTTGACTTCTATACAATGCGATATGAAATATGTCCTGCGGACATTATCTATACGTTTGGCGCTTATGGCATGCCAACCCGCTTCAGCCACTGGAGTTTTGGTAAATCCTTCAATAAAATGAAGATGGAATACGACTTTGGTTTAAGCAAAATATATGAACTGGTTATTAATTCTGATCCTTGCTTTGCATTTTTACTGGAAGGAAATTCACTTATTCAAAACAAGCTCATTGCAGCTCATGTTCTAGCCCATTCTGATTTTTTCAAAAATAATGCTCGTTTTCAAGTGACGAACCGCAATATGGTGGAAAGTATGTCGGCTGCCGCTGATCGTATTCAAAATTATGCGATGATTCATGGACGGGATCAGGTTGAGCAGTTTCTCGATGCCGTGCTCGCTATTTCCGAGCATGTAGATCCGACAGTCATTAAGCCCTATCAGTTGGATAAGAAACGTTATATTGAAAGGATAGAAGAAAAAAACAAAGCCGCATCTCCTTCTGCCAGTCTTACACACAACTATGACGATTTATGGCAGCTGGATGAGGAAAGACAACTGGAACTGGAAGAGGAGCGACTGTTGCAGGCAAGCCAAGAAAGAGCATTCCCGCCGCGTCCAGAAAAGGATATTGTTTGGTTTATCGAGGAATATTCACTTGTGCTGGAAGAATGGCAAAGAGATATATTATCGATGCTGCGTGATGAAATGCTTTATTTTTGGCCGCAAATTGAAACCAAAATCATGAACGAAGGCTGGGCTTCTTACTGGCATCAAAGAATTATTCGCGAGTTGGATTTAACAAGTGATGAAACGATTGAATTTGCCAAGCTTAATTCTTCTGTCGTAGTACCCTCAAGACATACATTGAATCCTTATTACTTAGGGCTGAAGATTTTTGAGGACATTGAGAAGCGATGGGATAATCCTACCATAGAAGAACAAATGCGCTATGGACGAAAGCCTGGCATGGGCAGAGAAAAAATGTTTGAAGTACGTGAGCTGGACTCAGATATTTCTTTTTTGCGTAATTATTTGACCAAAGAACTGGTAGAAGAGCTTGACTTGTATATTTTCGAAAAGAAAGGACCCGAATGGCGAATTACAGATAAAAGCTGGGAGCATGTTCGTGATCAGCTGGTCAGTTCAAGAGTAAATGGCGGCTATCCAAGCATCTATGTCCAAAATGGCGATTACAATCGAAATGGGGAACTTTACCTCGCGCATCATTATGAAGGTACTGAGCTTGATCTGAAATATATTGAACGCACCTTGCCTTATATTCAACAGCTATGGGGCAGAGCCGTTCATTTGGAAACAACCGTAGAGGAAAAGCCGATCGTATTTAGCTGCAACGGGAAGAAGACAAGTCGCAAGTTTTTATAAACTTACGGATCGCTATTACTACAAACAAAAATTGATTTCCGACCGCTATTGTATGCAAATTTTTTGACTATACCTTAGTAGGCGAAAATTTGCATACAAGGCGGACTCTACCGCTCCTCCAGTTCCATTTTTGCTTCCCATGAACTTTAATTTTATTTTGCTGACAGCGAAACCATTGCCTTTACCCTTTAACCAGTCGGATGTCACATTTTCTGCATACAGAAACTTCGCTCCTAGGTTTGTTTTTTAGAGTAATGAGATACAAATAAAAAACACAGGCAGCAGAGCTCATTGCTCTTCCTAACCTGTGCCTTGCTATTTATATGAACCCCGCTGCATTTCTACTGTTATCTAGGTCCCGCCATATCTTTGCCTATCGCAAGTACCAAATGTTCAATCGTTGATCGGACCTGTTCCGTCACTTTATTAGCGCCAATGATCGATTCAAGACTGGCAATTTGTGAACGGTATTGCTCATTTGACGTAATATAATAGTTGTATTCCGGATATTGCCATGTTAACGATGAAAATATCTGCTTCTCATTTATTTTTCGTTTCCCCATATTGTCGAGTTCAACACCTATAAGCACATCTCGTCCGAATATAACCACTTCTGATGCTTGAACACCATTGAGCGTATTAACCAGTTTCTTCATAAGAGGCTGATCGATTCTTCCCCGATTCCCATCGCCGTCCTCATCTACGCTTTGGTCTGTCAGCGGTTGTACATACGGTTCCCCGTTGTCCAATTGCTGAACAGTATTGGGCTCCGATAATGGTCTGACATCGCCTTTATTTTTCACACTGCTTGTCTTACCGCATGCTCCTGTTGCCAATAAGGCAGCACTTAGCAATGCGACTAGCTGAATCCTTGTCCATCTTGTAGTCATTCGAAGCACCTCCGTCAATATGTTAATAACATTTGCAGAGTTGCTTGAATTATTCATTGGGCTATAAATTTAGTTTTGTTGTTCATTTAGATGCTGCAAGTCTTGAGCAACCTTTTCAACCATTTCTACAAAGGATGCCAGCTCTTGTGAACGCGCGGCCTGATCTTTGGAAGCCTCCGAGGTTTTCTCTGATTTCTCTCGAACTAATTTTAATTTTTTTTCAATTTCAATGATTTTCTTTGTTGTATCCTTCATGGCTTGTTTGGATGAAGCCGCCAATTTGCGAACCTCATCAGCAACAACCTCAAAACCTCGTCCCTGCTCACCAGCACGTGCAGCCTCAATTGCTGCGTTTAGCCCGAGCAGATGGGTTTGTTCTGATATATCCTGAATCAAGCTGTTCATTTGCTGTATTCCAATTAATTCGTTGCGCAATTCGCCAACCAATTCGTTTGTTTCATCTTGAGCGCTTGACACCGCTAATGCCGTTTGTGCAATCGATTGAGCACCATCCTCCAATTCTGCCATAAGCCCTGCCAACTCCTGTACAGCAGATGTAACCGTTGTCAGCATTTCGGACTGAGAGTTAGCCAAATCAACAATCCGTTGCTTTTCTTTTTCATGATACGCCTCCAATACAAATTGAGAATCCAGATTAAACATTTTGGTGAGACTAAGTACGATTCGTTGCCACTTTTTTGGTTCAATGCGCTGGAATACATCTGCAGCAATTTCCAAATAAGTTAAGTATGTACCCAAGTACCAATTTGTTGTTAATCCAATTTTAGAATGAACGCCTCCTATTCTTATTCTGTTTTCAATATAAGCATCATCAATAGTTCCTTCGGTTAAAGACATCCAGTAGACCTTTTGTGATTCTTTTAATCGGTCCCTATTACTCACTTTAGCAATAAGTTCAACCAATTCCGGCTCTGTTTCGATTTGATCATAAAAACGATCAACTACTTCATCCACTATACTTAGAAATGCTGGTCTTGCCTCTTTCAACAGGAGCAAATCATTTTCCGTAATTCCTGTATAATTAATTTGTTTTTGCCGATCTGCCGACACATTAATCAACGAGCATATCTCCTTTGCTTTAAAGTGTTAAATATTTAACATTATAACCGAATAATTGGAAAAACCATATGCAACAATTTACAGAAAACAGCCGCTTCAAATACCCACAGAGTTTAGATTTGCGGATAAGTTGAAACGGCATCATTCTCTACTGTTATATTATGCAGTTAATCACTGGCATGCTACAAAAACCAGCCATTTTCCCTACCTATTGAGTAAACTGCCTACATAGCGAAGCAACTCATTGGCACAAACGGAACAATAGCCGTGCTCATCAATCAATCTGCCTGTTACATCATTAATTTTTTTCAGCTGGCTTTCATCTGGTGTTTTTGTAGACGTAGTAATTTTTACAACATCCTTCAAATCAGAGAACAACTTTTTCTCAACCGCCTCGCGCAGTCTTTCATGACTTGTAAAATCAAACTTTTTACCTTTGCGCGAATAAGATGAAATACGAATTAATATTTCCTCGCGGAATGCCTTCTTCGCATTTTCTGATATGCCTATCTGCTCCTCGATAGACCTCATCAGCCGCTCATCAGGATCCAATTCCTCGCCTGTCAACGGATCTTTCATTTTCGTCCAGTTACAATACGCCTCAATATTGTCTAAATAGTTGTCAAACAAAGTGCGTGCTGATTCCTCATAAGAATAGACAAACGCTTTTTGTATTTCTTTTTTAGCCAAATCATCATATTCCTTGCGTGCTATTGAAATATAATTCAGATATCTTTCACGTTCCTCCTTCGTTATAGAAGGATGCTGATCCAGCCCCTCTTTTAAGGCGCGCAGCACATCAAGGGCATTGATGCAGGACATATCCTGTTTAATAAGCGCACTGGATACTCGGTTAATGACATAACGAGGATCGATTCCTGCCATACCCTCTTCCAAATACTCATTTTGCATTTCGACCAGATCTGCCTCTTTAAAGCCCTCCACATCCTGACCATCATACATTCTCATTTTTTTCACTAAATCCATACCTTGCTTTTTTGATTCCTTTAACCGTGTAAGTATAGAAAAAATCGACGCTGCATGTAGTGTATGCGGCGCAATATGAATATGTCGCATATCGCTTTGTCCAATTAGCTTGGTCAGTATTTTTTCTTCCTCGGACACTTTCAAATTGTATGGCACTGGCATAACAATCATTCGCGATTGCAATGCCTCATTTTTTTTATTATTAATAAATGCTTTATACTCTGTTTCATTCGTATGAGCCACTATAAGCTCATCTGCGCTAATAAGTGCAAATCTGCCTGCTTTAAAGTTTCCTTCCTGTGTCAAAGAGAGCAAGTGCCATAGAAATTTTTCATCGCATTTGAGCATTTCCTGAAATTCCATTAAGCCTCTATTAGCTTTATTCAGCTCACCGTCGAATCTGTAAGCTCTTGGGTCAGATTCTGAGCCAAACTCAGAAATAGTAGAGAAATCGATACTTCCGGTTAAATCGGCAATATCTTGTGATTTAGGATCTGACGGGCTAAACGTACCGATACCAACTCGATTTTCTTCTGATATAAATACTCGCTCTACTTGAACAGCTTCAATATTTCCGTCATATTCAGTTTGCAACTTTAGCTGACAGGATGGGCATAAGTTACCTTCAATCCGAATATTAAGCTCCTCTTCAACTTCCTTTCTGAGCTCGTGCGGAATTAAATGAAGCGGATCCTCCTGCATCGGACAATCTTTAATGGCATAGACAGCGCCTCGATCTGTTCTGGAAAACTTCTCCAGACCTTTCTTCAGCATAGTAACCAATGTTGATTTGCCTCCGCTTACTGGCCCCATTAGTAATAATATTCGTTTTCTGACATCCAGCCTGCGAGCAGAGGAATGAAAGTATTCTTCTACCAGCTTCTCCAGCGTGCGATCAAGTCCAAACATCTCTTGCTCAAAAAATTTATACTTCTTGCGGCCGTCAACATTTTCTACGCCGTAAGATACAATCATTTCATATACACGAGCATGTGCTGTCATTGCCGGCGAAGGATCTCTCCTTAATAAATCAATATAGTCCTTAAAGCTTCCGGTCCATGCTAGTCGTTCATTTTCTGCCTGATACTCTGCCAATCGTTTGAATATATCCATGCTGCGCCTCCTCCCAACGCTTCCTTAAGTCCGCTGCCCCTCATAAATAGTTCTAACAGCAAAAAGTGAAGTATTACATTTCTATGCTTATCTTCTTGGGAAATTGCCCACTATTTTATTTTCCTTTTATCTTTGTCCGCTTTCCTGTAAATTTGTTTGATATAATAGCGACATGTAGAGGTTAACATTACTTGAAGGAGTGCAAGGATGGCGGTTAATAAAGAAGAAGAATTGTATCAGCCTTTAAAAATATTTTACCAACAGCTGGGCTATGAAGTAAAAAGCGAGGTTTTGCATTGCGACCTTGTGGCAATTCATCCGGAAAACGGACATACCGTTATTGTTGAAATGAAAAAAACTTTTAATCTTGCCTTGCTTCTGCAAGGTCTCGAGCGACTTAGGCTTCATGCCGATGTAGTTCTTGCTGTAGAGCGTAATCGCAAAAAGAGCGGCGCGGTCAATCAGCGCTTTGGTGATTTAACTGAACTATGCAGAATGTTGGGCATTGGACTTATTACAGTTACTTTCTATAAAACAAAATCGCCTGTTATTGATATTTTGTGTGAGCCGGGCGATATGCCTGTAAGAAATAAAAGAAGAACAAAGGCAGCGCGACTGCAAACAGAATTTAAGGAACGCAGCGGTGATTATAATACGGGCGGGAGCACTGGACGAAAACTGGTTACTGCATATCGGGAAAAATCACTCCGAATTGCATACGTGCTGGGCAAACTGGGCGAAGCTGCACCGAGACAAATTGCTTCACTTACAAAAAACCCAAAAACAGCGCAGTTTTTGCAACACAATTATTACGGCTGGTTTGAGCGCGTACAAAGAGGAATATATAAAAACACTCCAGAGGGCAATGCCGCTCTGGAGCAATATAAAGATGTAATTGGCGAGTGGAGTCTGTCGATTAGCTGCGAGCTGTAAATTCCTCTATTGCCTCAACCATACGTTGAATGCCCTTCCATGTACGATCACCTGTATTGTAGGTGTAGTTCAAGCGCATTGTGTTGCGTTTAGGGTTGGCAGAATAGAAGGAACTGCCTGGCACAAATGCTACGCCTTTCATTACTGCGGCTCGCAGCAATGCCTCAGCATCAAGCCCTTCTGGGAGTTCTGCCCATAAAAACATGCCTCCCTTTGGCTGCTCCCATGCAAGTCCCGGTACCTGTTGCTGTTTCAACAAAGTATCCATCTCCAGCATACGGGCTTTATAGTCACGCGATATCACTTCAATATGGGCATCCAGATCAAATGAATCCAGCAATTGACTAAGCACTTGCTGATCCAATGCGCTGGAGTGCAGATCAGCTGCTTGCTTCGCTTTCGCCATCATGCCGATTACTCGGCTATCGCCAATTGCCCAGCCTGTTCGCAGCGCAGGCGCTACTGTTTTTGAGAATGTGCTCGTATAAATAACTGGACCTCCCTCTACTTCAGCTTGCAGCGAGAAGATCGACGGATAGCTTTCATCATCATTAAATTTAATATCACCATATGGATCATCTTCAATAATTGGAATTTGATGATTGGTGCACAACTCCAGGATTTGTTTGCGTCGCTCGGCGCTCCACACTCTGCCAGTCGGGTTGCTGAATGTAGGAACAGTATATACAAGGCTTGGTTTATATTTAGCAATAAGCTCCTGAGCATGTTCAGGAATCATGCCATTCTCATCGCTATCACAAGAAATTACATTAAGCCCATGCAATGAAAATACTTGCAAACTTGCCAGATAGGTTGGTCTTTCTACAAGTACATAATCTTCTGGCTCCGTTAATACGCCTACAATCAAATCGATTGCTTGTTGCGATCCCGTAGTCAGCAGCATCTGTCCAGGAGTAACATGCATATCTTTAGCTGCCATACGGCCGCATAGCTGCTCTCTGAGCGGCATGTATCCTTCTGTAAGCCCATATTGCAGTGCGCCTTTTCCCGCTGTAAATACCCGGTCCGCAGCTGTTCTGACGGCCTCAATGGGAAACAGCTCCTCTGCTGGCAAACCGCCTGCGAATGAAATCATATCCTGCCCTTGAGTAAGCTTCAAAATATCTCTTACAGCCGATGACTGAAGCTGGGCTACTCTTGATGAAAAACGAAAATCCATTCTACTTGCCCCTCCTTGATGCTCTAAGCAACATGTATAATATCTATCCTCTATGTTAACAATGTGTTCACAACATTTAAAGTGGTGTTTTTGTGTCTTCTTGGTTATAATATACTTAGCTAACATGGAGGTGTCCGATTTATGAATTTTATCATCGTCATGACTGTTTTTGTATTGATTCTTGCTGCCATTATGACAAGCTCTTACAATGAAGATAAGACAAGCGGACTATAAGTTAGACGCTCTATAACGGTAGTATTTTCCATGAAGAAATATTGTGCTTGGCATTCTTTGGAGGCTAAGTATTTTCTTCACGAATTATAAGAATCGATTTATATGATCGATAGAACACTTATAATTTTAACAAATGAAGCTTCCCTTACAAGCGTAATGCCGGTGAGGGAAGCTTCATTTCGTTATAGACGCATATCTAAGTTAAATTAATAACCCTGTTGATACCGTTCTCCTAACGTTTTAACAGACCCATTTCCTCCATGCAGATCTTGCACACGTCTCTCTCCTTGAATTCCGAAACATCGTTCATTGATCCGCAGAAAACACATTTGGGACGGTATCTTTCCAGAATGATATGATCAGCCTGAACAAATATTTCAACAGGATCGCCTTCGTTCATCATATAGCGTTTGCGCAATGACTTCGGAAGAACAATGCGTCCTAGCTGGTCAACCTTTCTCACTACCCCTGCTGGTTTCATCACTTTCACCTCTTTATGTCTAGTTTTGTAAGTTGTTTGTGAAACCTTGCACTACTTATGTTTCGACGGAAATTGAACAATTCCTTCTAGCTTCTTATATTTTTTAAAACACTGTTTTAATTTAAGTTCGGAAAGCTGTTTTGTCTCAATGCTTCGTATAATATAATAGCTGCCGAATTCGATAAATTCAATGAACGGACATCTGATGTCATTGGCATACGTATGCAATTTTCCAAATTTTTATCAATTAATCCTTGCGGCAATCCTTTTGTTTCCTTCCCGAATACAAGCAAATCTCCATCC
Source organism: Paenibacillus nanensis (assembly GCA_040396195.1). Taxonomy (GTDB): domain Bacteria; phylum Bacillota; class Bacilli; order Paenibacillales; family Paenibacillaceae; genus Pristimantibacillus; species Pristimantibacillus nanensis_A. The sequence goes on along the minus strand of JBEBPB010000005.1, from coordinate 239,671 downwards.
TGAAAACGAATATCAGAATATAATTTTGTTGCTCTTGTGCTTGCAAAATAAAAGTGATGGCCCGCAAACCTTTGCTCAACCTCTGCAAAGCTGTCATAGTAGTGAACATTGACAGCATGCCAATAATCCAGTCCTGCGCGCTTTAATGTCTTATCATCAGTTTGAAAACCAAGCGGACGCACAAGATGAAGATGAGCACCGGTAGCAGCACAACTTCGGGCAATATTACCTGTATTCGCAGGAATCTCTGGTTCGACTAGTACAATATGGAATGGCACCTGCTTACTCTCCTTTCTAATTTTTGTTGATTTTACATTCTGTTTACATAAAGTTAATCCAGTGAATATCTTGTTTCATCATAATGTCTATATACGAATAACTACATTAGCTGAAAGGGGCGCCTCTGCCATGTCCAAAAAAATATTGGTCGTAGATGATGAGCCTTCCATCGTTACTTTGCTGCAATTTAATTTAAATCTTGCTGGATTCGATGTGAGATGTGTACATGACGGTGAAGCTGTTTTTGAAATACTAACTACCTTTAGACCTGATCTTATTATTCTTGATCTGATGCTTCCAAAAATGGATGGTATCCAAGTATGTCGGGAACTTAGAAAGCAAAATAACGCCGTCCCCATTATTATGTTGACAGCACTGCAAGATATTACAGATAAAATTATCGGTCTTGATAATGGCGCAGATGATTATATTACAAAACCCTTTAGCACGCAAGAGCTCATCTCAAGAATTAATGCCCTTTTCCGTCGCCTTCACCCTATTCCGGGTATTGCAGAGGAAAAAGCTTATACGATTGGCAGCTTGCATGTGCAGATTGACCAAAGAGAAGTCAAGCTGGATGGTATTAGAATCGAGCTAACCCCCAAGGAGTTTGAGCTATTGCAGTTTTTGTGCGAGCATAAGGGACGGGTTCTAAGTCGCCAGCAATTGCTGCATGGTGTTTGGGATTATCATTTTCTTGGAGACACGCGTATAGTCGATGTTCATATTAGTCATCTGCGGGATAAAATCGAAAAAAACGCCCGTAATCCGGAATTTATTCATACTATCCGCAATGTTGGTTACAAGCTGGTCGATCCTGCATCCCAAGAATCGAGCAGAATCAGCTAAGCCAGTGTTTTTAGTTTACTATAGAGCAGGATTTTCAAAAAGGTCAAACTTGAAAGCAAACATGCTTTCAGGTCTGACCTCTTTACAATTTAATCGCAGTAAGGTTTATTAGCCGTTACGCTGCTGGAAATCACTCATAAATTGTGTAAGAGCCTTACAGCTTTCAAGCGTAACCGCATTGTAAGTAGAAGCACGCAAACCGCCAACATCACGATGCCCCTTCAAACCTACAAATCCATTCTCAGCAGATTCCTTAATAAACTGCTTCTCCAGCTCCTCAGAAGCAAGTCGGAACGTGATATTCATGCGCGATCTGCTAGCCGCGTCGGCACAGCCTTTATAGAAACCGCCGCTTTGATCAATCGCCTGATAAATAAGATCTGTTTTTTCACGGTTATATTGCTCCATTTGAGCAACTCCACCCATTTCCTTCACCCATTCCAGAACAAGCTTAACCATATAAACCGAGAAAGAAGGCGGTGTATTATACAAGCTGTTGTTCTTGGCATGAATATTGTAGCGAAGCATTGATGGAATTTCTTTTGGACCTGCAGCAGCCAAATCATCACGTATAATAGCAAGCGTTACACCAGAAGGACCAAGATTCTTTTGAGCGCCGGCATAGATCATGCCAAATTGTTCAATATTAATCGGGCGGCTCAAAATATCACTCGACATATCCACAATAAGCGGCACATCTCCCGTTTGGGGGAATTGAGCAAGCTGTGTTCCACCAATCGTTTCATTAGATGTAAGATGCAAATATGCAGCATTCTCAGGAATGACTAAATTACTGAGATCAGGCATTCTCATAAATTTATCTTCTTCAGAAGAAGCAACAATTACCGTTTCTCCGATAATTTGTGATTCCTTTACAGCCTTTCCAGACCAGGCACCAGTGTTAACGTAAGCTCCGCATTTCCCTGCTGTAAGAAAATTCATTGGGATCATTGCAAATTGAGTGCTCGCTCCGCCTTGCAAAAACAATACCTGATAGCCTTCCGGTATTCCCAACAATTCTTTGAGCAAAACCTGCGCCTCATTGTTTACTTGCTCGTAATCAGTGCTGCGATGCGACATTTCCATGATAGACATACCTGCACCATTGTAATCCACAAATTGCTCTTGCGCACGCTGCAGAACAGCGAGCGGAAGCGCCGCTGGACCTGCATTAAAATTATATGCTCGTTTCATCCTGCTCTCCGCCTCTCTATCTGATTTTATATCTATAAAGCCGTAACCGACTTATAAGCAATTTTAGCAATCATAGTAAAGCGTATATTCATGTGGGTGTACGCGAGTTGTTATCGCTCGTGCTTCCTGACGCTTCAATTGGATGTAGTTCGAAATAAAGTCTGGCGAAAATACGCCTCCTTCAGTCAAAAACTCAGAGTCCGCTTCCAATGCATTTAGCGCCTCATCCAATGAGCCAGGCACACTGCGAATCTCCCGCTTAACTGCATCTGGCAAATCATAAATATTGTTATCGAATGGCCCGAATCCAAGCGCAGTTGGATCAAGTTTGCGTTTAATACCATCTATTCCTGCAAGCAGCATCGCTGCAAATGCCAAATAAGGGTTAGCTGTTGAGTCCGGTGTTCTAAATTCGATTCGGCAACCCTTCGGAGTCACAGCAGCAATCGGAATTCTTACTGCTGCGGAGCGATTCCCTCTAGAGAACACCAAATTAACAGGCGCCTCGTATCCTGGAACAAGTCGTTTGAAGGAGTTCGTGCTAGGGTTAGTCAAAGCAATTAGCGCAGGGGCATGATAAAGCAAGCCTCCAATATAATTCATAGCCAGCTGGCTTAAATTCCCGTATGTCCCCTTCTCATAGAATAGCGGCTTCTCTCCATCAAAAATAGAAGAATGCACATGCATGCCGCTGCCGTTTTCTCCATAAAGAGGCTTGGGCATAAACGTAGCCGTCTTCCCCCATCTGCGCGCAACATTGTGTACAATATATTTGTATTTCATTAAATTATCTGCTGAGTTCGTTAATGTATCAAATCGGAAGTTAATCTCTGCATGCCCGGCTGTTCCGCCCTCATGATGATGACGTTCAATGCGTAAACCAGCCTCTTGCATTGTCGCAACCATATCGCTTCTAATGTCCTGTTGCTGATCAATTGGTGCTACAGGCACGTAACCGCCTTTTACACGCACTTTGAATCCCAGGTTGCCCCCAGCTTCCTCACGCCCAGTATTCCAGCCTGCTTCCTCAGAATCGACACTGAAAAAAGAACGATTCATCCCACTTTCAAAGCGTACATCATCGAACACGAAAAATTCAGATTCAGGAGCAAAGAATGCTGTTGTGCCAATTCCGGTCTGTTGCAAATAAGCTTCTGCCTTCTGAGCAATAGAGCGCGGATCGCGGTCATAAATTTTCCCGTCTGGTGTAAATACACTACACAAGACGTTAAGCGTTGGATGTGCCGTAAATGGATCTTCGAATATAGCGTCCACATCTGGGATCATCACCATATCTGATTCCTCGACGCTGCGGAAGCCAGAAATTGAAGAACCGTCAAATGCAACACCATTAACAAATATATCCTCATCTACTTCGGATGCGGGCAAAGTAATATGATGCGCACGTCCACCAATATCGACAAAACGGAAATCTACGAACTGAATGTTTTTTTCTTTTATCTGCTCCAAAATCTTATGAACTGACATTAAAACTTCCTCCATTTCCGAACGTTTGCATAATTTTGAACTTTATTGTTCAATTTTTTTGCAAAACCATGTCGTTATTATAAAACTCAGCTTTCCACTCCGTCAATAGCAAAGACGCATATTTCTAATTCTTGTATGTATTATGCGTCTAACTGGCAACAAAGTGTTCCGACATTCGTAATAAAAGGAAGTACGCCCCAATTTTATTTGTTAAAATCCGAACATTACTGGTAAATCGCTTGACTAATTTACGACTTGCTCAGCATAAAAAATAAAGAGACTTTTTCGGACTTGCGCCGAATTAAAAGTCTCCTTTCTATATACAATATGCAGTCAGCTTAAAACTTTTTCCATTCCGCAAAAGCTTCTGCCGGCTCCTTCACCGTGTCAAAGCTTTTTCCTACAATTGGAGCAAGCTTCTCCAAATCTTTAAGCAGATTTGCAAATTGATCTGGGAATAATGACTGTACGCCATCACCTGTCGCAGAATTATCCGGGTCAGTATGCATTTCAACAATAAGTCCATTTGCGCCGGCAGCTACAGAAGCCTTCGCCATAGGCTCTACCAATTCACGTCTGCCTGTACCATGACTCGGATCAGAAATAACAGGCAAATGGCTAAGTGATTGAAGCACAGGAATTGCAGTTAAGTCCAGAGTATTACGCGTATAGGTTTCGAATGTCCGAATACCGCGCTCGCAAAGCATTACATTCGGATTGCCGCCTGCCAAAATATATTCCGCCGCATTTAAAAATTCATCATAAGTTGCACTAAAGCCGCGTTTAAGCAATACTGGTGTTTGAATTGTTCCTAATTTGCGCAACAAATCAAAGTTTTGCATATTGCGTGTACCAACCTGCAATATATCCGCATGCTCTGCACAGATATCCACATACTCTGGCGTCATCACCTCTGTAATCGTAAGCAAGCCGTGTTTCTTGCCTGCCTCTGCCATCATGACTAAACCTTCTACCCCAACTCCCTGGAAGCTGTAAGGGCCTGTTCTAGGCTTGAAAGCACCGCCGCGCAGCACTTGCCCACCTGCTGCTTTTACCAGTCTGGCAATTTCGTCTATTTGCTCCGGATTTTCAACTGCGCATGGACCACCCATAATCGTCAGATTATTTCCTCCGATTTTAACTCCCTTAATGTCAATTATCGTAACATCGGGATGGAAATCTCGACTTGCCAGCTTATATGATTTTGATATTTTAACAACATTGTCGACACCTTTTAGCTGACGGAGATGCTCAGCCAATGTTGGCGTGGCGTTCCCAATAATGCCAATAACCGTTCGATCTGTTCCTTTTGAAATATGAGCCTCTAAGCCTGCTTTTTTAATTTGCTCAACAATTTCATTAATGCCTTCATCTGTAATATTAGCTTTTGTAATTGCGATCATATTCGTTCTCTCCCTTATTTTCCTGTTCGAAGGTGAACATTCGTTTGCATTGGCGGACGCTTTCACTTTTCCAGTTCCATTTTACTTTCTATGAGCTAGCATTTTGCTCTGCTCTAAGTTGCCCTCAGTTAATCGGCAGCCTCATTATTTCCAGGTAACTTTCTTGCGTCTAAGCTTCTTCGCTTTTATGCTTCTTTGCTTTTTAGCTTTTTAGCTTCTTCGCTTTTATGCTTTTTCTCGTTAAAGTAAATATACAGGAGTTTTTTTCTCTCGTCAACCTCTATTTCATTTTTTTCTGCTATAAAGAAAAAGACCCTTCTGCTTGCAGAAAGGTCGCTTCATTACTATTCTATAATGACTTATACGCTTTTGGTTCTTAGCTTAGGCAACAGTTTGCTCATTTCAACAGTTCTATGAATTTCCCATGTGGACGAATCATTATGATCATATTGCTCCAGATAAGCAATAACCTCTTTAGTAAGAGCAGTTGGTGTAGAGGCTCCCGATGTTACAGCTACACGCTCCACTCCCTTAAGCCATTCCTGCTTGATTTCGGAAACATCCCCGACGCGGTAAGCCCTGACACCGGCAATTTCCTCCGATACTTGCGCTAGTCGGTTAGAGTTATTGCTGCGCGGATCGCCCACCACGATACAAAGCTGAGCGACGCCTGCCTGTTCAGCTACAGCTTCTTGCCGTACTTGTGTAGCAAGGCAAATTTCATTGTGAACTTCCGCATGCGGAAACTTCGCTTTCAACTGCTCAATCAAATGACGGATATCCCATTGCGACATTGTTGTCTGGTTAGTAATAATCAATTTTTGTCCTTCTGCATAATTCAGGTTGGCAATTTCTTCTTCCTTCTCAATCAGAGTTACATGATCAGGCGCTACCCCGATTGCCCCTTCCGGTTCCGGATGACCGGATTTGCCAATATAAATAATTTGGTAGCCCTCCGCTGTCTTCTCCTCAATCAAATCATGAGTTTTTGTTACATCCGGGCATGTGGCATCGACCACCGTCAAGCCTTTCTCACGGGCAATTTTGCGCACCTCAGGCGAAACCCCATGTGCAGTAAAAATAACCGTTCCTTCGGTAATTTGATCTAATATGTCAAGACGATTAGCTCCATCGAGCGTAATAACGCCTTCTTGCTCAAATGCTTCAGTTACATGAGCGTTGTGAACAATCATGCCCAATATATAAATAGGCCGCGGCAAATTTTCATTCTTTGCCGTTTGCAAAGCGAGCACCATCGCATCAACAACACCATAACAATAGCCGCGCGGTGAAATCTTTACAATTTCCACTCCACACCCACCTGCTTCCTTCTATTCTTTGTCTACTCCATTATAGACGAACCGTTCCTCTGAGTCTATCGGCAGCCAAATTGTAAACTCTGTTCCTCTGCCTTCTCTCGTTACTACATCAACATGTCCTTTATGCTCATCAATGATCCAATTGGCAATAGACAAGCCAAGCCCTGTTCCAATTGTAACCCCTCTTGATTTGTCAGCACGATAGAAACGTTCAAAAACATGCGGGATTTCTTCAGGGTTCATTCCGATTCCTGTGTCTCTTACAACAATCCCAACGTATCCGTCTTTTCTCTTTGCAGTTAGTTCTGCTTCGCCTTCCGGGGTATATTTAAAGGCATTCTCAATAAAGATAAACAGCAGCTGTTGTAAAAAATCGTAGTTGCCATATACCTTTACATCAGCAAGCAAAGTGAGATCCGCCTGCCTCCATTCACAAGAACGCGGCAAAAACTGTGCCCGGCGCACTACTTCCTCTACCAGCGGTTGTATCAGCAGCTTTTCCTTTTCCATTACATAACCGGCATCAGCTCTCGCCAGTGCGAGCAAGTTGTTCACCAATGTGCTCATTCTATTAGCTTCTGCCGAAATATCATCCATCGCCTCTTGCGACATATCCAAATATTGTGTTTCAAAATCAAAAATCCCGCTATATTGCTGACCGTTATTGTTAGGGGCACCATTATGCTCAAGCTGCAGCTTGTCCCGCATTTTTTGAAGCAGATCAATATTTCCTCTTATTGTTGTCAGCGGAGTCCGCAATTCATGCGAAGCATCCGACACAAATCTGCGCTGTGCCAAATACGCCTCATCCAGTTCATTGTATGCTTTCTCAAGCCGTTCCAACATAATATTCAATGTATTAACCAAATCATGCATTTCATCCTTTGGGCCAGACAACGGGATTCGAACACTTAAATCCGAGCCTCGCTGAATTTTTTTTGATGCTTCTATGACCCGTCCTACTGGACGAAGCGCTTGACCTGCGATTAACAATCCTATCGTAAAAGCAATAATCAGCATCGCTACATATGCGGATATTAATATGGTTCGTAAATTTCCTAGCGCCTGATCTTCATTATAAATAAATGCTCCGATTTGCAGTAAGCCGACTAATTGCCCATCCAGCGGTACTTCTCGCTGATAAGTGAGCATTTTAAATTTTTGTTTGTTTATTTCGACCTTCACTGTTACAAAACCTGTACTTGGCTTTGATTCCGCTGAAGGATAAGGCAATGTAAAGGGCTGGACAGCCAAATTTCTTGATTGCTTAATGACACCGTCGCGATAATTGACCAGTTGCAAAAAAGTATCCTTCTTATCCAGGTAAGCGTTTCGGGAATCGAGATCAAGATCAAGTTTCAAATCGAAATTATCATAGAAAGCAGTTCCTTTAATTTGCAGGTTTTTATCTTGTTCAAGCAATTGCTGCTTAATGCCTGCGAACGTATTCCATGAAACAAATGTGTAGACCGCTATACCGACCGCCAGCATGACACATGCCAGCAGACCTGTATACCATAATGTTAATCTCAAACGGATTGTCATGATCCCAAACCGCCCTTTTCGCGAAGAACATAGCCTGTTCCGCGAACTGTTTGAATCAGCCGGCTTCCGCCGCCTTCCTCCAGCTTTTGCCGGAGCATAGCAATATATACTTCCAGCACATTGGATTCTCCGCTGAAATCATACCCCCAAATTTTCTCCATTATTGTATCGCGAGTCAACACACGACGTGGATTTTGCATAAACATTAATAGCAGCTCATACTCCTTCGATGTTAATTCGATCGTTCGTCCTGCTCTGATCGCTTCGCGCGCATCCATATCCAGCACCAGTTCCTCAAAGCTGAGTTGATTGGCAGGAGTTGCTTTTTCACTGTTTCTCCGCAAAAGCGCACGTACTCTTGCAAGCAGTTCCTCCAGTGCAAACGGCTTGACCAAATAATCATCCGCACCCAAATCCAATCCCTTTACCCGCTCCGAAATATCATCCTTTGCTGTCAACATCAGAATAGGAGTCTTGCTGCCACCCTCCCTGATGCGCCGGCATACTTCCCAGCCGTCAAGCTGCGGCATCATAATATCCAGTATGATTAAATCTGGCTCCTTGCCCATTAATAATTGAAGCCCTTCAACGCCATTATCTGCTGTCAAAACTTCATATCCCTCAAACGCCAGACTGCGTCTGAGCAAAGATGTAATTTTCTGATCATCATCTACAACTACTATTTGCGCTCTGTCCAAATTGCTTCCCCCAATCGTTGCAAAAAGCGCAGAGCGGTTCCCCTCTCTGCGCCATTGTCTAAATCATATCAACTTACATTATAGTTTATCATTGAATCAATTCGCTTGAAATGTCTTTTTATCGCCAATTTCAACGGTTACCTTAATCGGCTCGCCATTTCTTATAATTGAAAACTCAACATTGCTGCCTATCTCCTTCTCCGCAATTGCATTAATCAGCTGTGTATTGTCAGCATAATTAATACCATCCATGCCAACGATAACATCATATTGCTTCAAACCCGCATTATAGGCTGGAGTTTTGTAATACACATTCATCACAACAGAGCCTTCTGCTTTTTCGAGTCCAAGCTGCTTGGCAATACTTTCATTGACGGTTTGCAAATCCACCCCGATAAACGGGCTTGGAATAGCTTCATTCTTCTTCAAATATTCCACAGTTTCCTTCACTGTGCTTGTCGGAATAGCAAACCCTATACCTTGCGCCTGTGCACTTACAGCTGTATTGATTCCAATTACTTCTCCAGCCGTGTTCAGAAGCGGGCCGCCGGAATTACCCGGATTAATGGAAGCATCAGTTTGTAGCAAATGCTTGTAGTGTCTATCGCCTTCATTGCCAGTTCCTCGTATATCGATTGGACGTTCTTTGGCGCTAATCACTCCAACTGTAGTCGTCATATCAAAACCATACGGGTTGCCGATTGCAACAACCCAATCGCCAATTTGCACATCATCAGAACTGCCGATAGGCAAGGTTGGGAACTTCTTATCACTTTTCAGTTTAATAACGGCAAGATCAAGATCAAAGCTTGCTCCAAGCAATTCAGCCTCAATTGGCTCCTCATAGCCTTGTACAGTGACTAAAATTTGATCTGCATCGCCAATAACATGCTGGTTCGTTAGTATATATCCCTCTTCCTCGAATATAAACCCAGAACCAATTCCAGTTTGCACCATTTGTGAAGGAGATTCTTTTTCCGTCTGTCCTTGAGACTCACTATTATTCTCACCATAATAATCTCCAAAAAATTGTCGAAAGAATGGATCATCCAGCAAGCTTCTGCCTGAGCCGCCTTGACGCTGCTGTTGTTTATTATAGGTTTCAATCTTTACAACAGCAGGACTTGCTTTTTTGAACAGATCTGCAATATTGTTTGGACGTCCTTCCAGACCATAAGAGGCATTGCCAGTCCCCGGCTGCTCACTTCCGCTAGCCCCTGTATTTTTTATATCTCCGCCCATGGCCCCTTCATACACTACTTTAGTCTGTGGCGTAAACCAGTTTTTCACATCAGCAGTATACATAAGACCGCCTACTACTAATGCGCCTGCAAGAAAAGAAATGAAGATGGAACTGATAGAACGACGACGCGGTTCCTTTACAACTTTCCAGCTGCCGTTAACAGCTCCTTGTCGTGATTGATTTTGTTTATATTGCAGTTGAGGAGGCACTGCGGATGCTTGACTGCCATCAGACTGTGTATCGTTCTCCCTCTCATCTTGTTCCTCCACCGCCCGATATTCCCCTTCATACATTTTGACAGGCTGCTGCTGTCGATTGTTTATAGTTGGCCCGTAAGAATAATAATAGGATGTCTTTTCTTCTTGATCCGTATTTTCATGCTGCTCCCCTTGAGCTTCACTATTATCGGTGTAATTCGTTTTAGTATCAGATTGTTCATTCTCACCTAATTGAGCTTTGAAAAAGTCATCATAGTTTTTATTGTTGCGATCGTCCATAAGTATTCTCCTCCTTTAGTGATGTCTATATAAATAATTGGTTTATTTGATCTATTACTATCTTGCACAAGTTAGCTTAAATTAATATTAAATGATTTATAAAGAAAGATAAAAAAACAAATATTTACTAGCAGATTTTATTACCTCTTGAGATTAATCTGCAAGCTATGAATAAAAAAAGACGAACATATAACCAGCATTGCCGGTATCTGTCCGCCTCATTCTTATTATTTTACCCAGCCTTTGCGATGGGCTAGCACCGCTAATTGCGTACGGTCCTCCATTTCACATTTCATCAATAGATTGCTTACATGTGTTTTTACTGTCTTTATACTAATATGAAGTTCTTCTGCTATTTCTTTGTTCGATTGCCCATCTGCTATAAGCAGCAAGACTTCCTTCTCGCGCTCCGTCAAATCCTCGTCTCCAGACAAAGCCGCCTGTTTTCTTAATCCGCGTGTCAATGCCTGAGATACATCAGATGTCATGACCGGCATGCCCTTTATAGCTCCCTGTATGGCCCAAACCAATTCCTCGGCAGAAACTGTCTTTAATACATAACTGACAGCCCCTGCCTCGATCGCAGCATATACTTTATCATCCTCCAAAAAGCTCGTCAGCATAATAATTTTAATTGAGGGATACTGGTCATTAATCCGTTTGGTAGCTTCTATTCCATCCATTTGCGGCATCATCAAATCCATTAGTATAATATGCGGCAGATGATCCTCTTCACATTGCTCCAAATATTCAAGCGCCTTTAATCCATTCTCTGCCTCCGCAATAATATCAAGGGATGGCTCCAGCATCAAATACGTTTTTAATCCTATTCTTACCATATCATGATCATCGACGATCATAATTTTTATATTCAATTGACTCATTCTCTTATTCCCCCAGCTGCAGTTTTGGAAGTGTAATTTTCACCCGTGTGCCGCTTCCATACTTGCTAATGATTTCTGCCGATCCTCCAAGCTTCTGCGCTCGTTCCTGCATCGTGGATAGCCCGTAGGAGCCTCGCGCGACTGTATCCATTTTGAAGCCTTTGCCATCATCAGCCAACGTCATAATAACTTGCCGCTCATTTTCACTAAGGGTAAGTGTGCAGTGCTCTGCTTTGGCATGCTTGACAATATTCGCCATTCCTTCTTGAATTATAAGAAATAGCTGATGCTCCTTTGCTTCGCTTAATCTGCCGTTAACGCGCCACTCCAATTCTCCTTGTAAATTGTTCTGTCGGCAATAATCGGGATACCATTTGCCCAAAGCTTCTTGCAAAGTACGCCCTTCCAGTTCCATCGGCCGCAGCTGCGCAATAAAATTACGCATTTGCTTTTGTGCCATATGCGACATCTGTACAAGCTGGTCCAATACCGCCTCCGCTCTCGCGGCATCGGCTTGCTGCAGCTTGGATAAGGAGGAGGCACACATATGTATAGCAAATAATTGCTGGCTCACTGTATCATGCAAATCACGAGCCATTCTTTTTCTTTCTTCATGAACAGCAGCTTCATTAGATGCTGACTGCTCTAAAACTCTCTCTTCCCCTAATCGCTGCAACACCTTCATTTTCTGCTCAATCATCTCCGCCAGCTCATTAAATTGCTGATAAAGCTGAATGAAGGAGTGGTGCCCTTCTTCGCTAATCCGTGCTTCATAATTTCCATTGGCTATCTGCTTCAAGGAGATATGAAGCATTTCGATGCGACTGGCAAAACGCTGTGCAATCCAGTAGCCGATTCCACCGCTTAATATTAAAAAGGAAGCAAGCGAATAAACTCTCGCCTCAAACAAAGTCAAATGGCTGCTTGACCAATGCCAAAGAGCGAAAGTTGCTATAGAAGCAACAGCCGCTCCGGCAATAAACCAGCCAATTAATTCCCACTTGCTGCTACGAAACATTTTGACAATCATTCAGACGCTCACCCTACCTTTGTAACACGAACATCGCCAATAAATGTGCTGACGATAATCTTTATTCTCTTCTCCGCTTCATGATAATATGGCGTTTCTATATTCACATTAGTAAATATTCCGCCTTCTCGTTGTCCAAGCACTTTCGCATCGCCAATAAACGCATTGGATACAACTTGTACAGCAATATCATAATCATTCGGAACATAAACTTTAACATCGCCGATAAAGGAGGAGATATGAATTTTGGTCTCCGTTTCGGGCACATGAGCTTTTGTCAAATCAAGCACTGTATCTCCAATAAAATGAGATATATTGAGCGGCTTCAGCTCCCAGTAATCTTCACCGATATGAATATCGCCTATAAAACCGCTGCGGTGCTGCGTATTTGGGTTGCTATGATCCCACCAGCCTCTATTGTCATGATATCGATGTCTGCGATGTTCACGTCTTTCATGTCTGTATTCTTCCTTCATTTGCCTTGCCTGTTCCTTGTAATGTTCCTTATACTGTTCCTTGTAATGTTCCTTATACTGTTCCTTGTAATGTCTCTTGTCTGTGTAAAACTGACGCTCATATTCCGCATGGTTGGATGATGCTTCATAATCCGTATGCCCCTCTTGCCAATCCCAATTGTCTGGTTTTTGTTTCTTGCTACTTGCTTCATATTCCCTATTACTGCCTTGGTATTCATCTTTCTGTTCATCTTGTTTTGGCTTTGTCGGGTCAGGATGAAGGGGCGGAGCAGGCGGCACCGGGTGCTCGCGTTCTGTATTCAATGGCTCTTCATTCTTGTAAGGACGATAGTGCTGCCATTGCTCCTGTCGATGCTTGCTAGTGGAGGTACGTGGTCTAAACAGCATCCTCAGCCCGGCTACAATGATGACGATAGGAATGATATAACGGATAATATCGCCGATAGACCAATCCACGTAACCAAAATTCCGTCCTAAAAACACAACCCCAATCCCAATTGTAAGTAATCCCCACCAGCCGCTGCCTTGATACTCCTGAGCAATAACCTGCTTCAACCCTACAGCAATAAGAATGACTGGCCAAAATGACGATATCAACTCGCCGATACTCATATTAATATGTCCAGTTTGCGTCAGCAAAACAGTAACTCCAATGCCAATTACAATAAGCCCCGTTAACAAACGGCTAAGTATTGAACTTTTCATCCCGATACAACTCCTTATGTTTCCTATTGCTATTGTATCTTTAGTATAGCTTTGTAAGCAATATGATATAAGGGACGGCCGATTGAATTCCAACTCAGTCTCAAGACTGAGTAAACGATAAATAAGACCGAACAACACTAAATGATGTTGTTCGGTCTTATTTATTAGTTATGGAGCAGCTATTTATTTTGCTGACGAGTATTTACCGCTTTTTGTCTTGCTGTGTTGCTGTTTTGTGCTTGCTCCATGTTTTTGGAGGTTTGAAATTCCTCAGCAAACTCAGTTTGTTTATTTTGAGATTGTTGCTTCAGTTGCTTTTTCATCTTGTTATTAGCCATACTGTTCACCTCCTTGAAGTTGGTTTTAGTATGGCTCAACTGACGCATGCTCAATCGTTTATTAGTAATCCAAATAGTGCATAGGAATCGGTTTGCCGGCCTCCACCACTTCATTCAGTTCACTAAGCCAGTCCTCCGTCAGTTTTCCTTCGCCCATCCGCAGCACCTGTACATGTACTGTTCTTTTGCCCCACAACCTGTACACATCCTCGATGGTTTCAAAATAAAGATCAATCCGTTTACCTTTTATCGCAGATCCAGTATCAGCCACAATGCCATAGCCGTAATCAGGAATGTAAAGTAATGAGCCAATTGGAAAGACGGAAGGATCAGCAGCAATTGTCGATACTTGATCTCTTTTTACTTTTACACCTGAGTAAGTAATGCCATATAGCGGATGATCAGGATTTTTACCTGTAGATTCTTTGCCGGCAGTATAGCCTGTAGCTAATACCTCTATTACTAGCTCTCGCTCAGTTAGATCTTCCTGATCATTTATAGTATGCGCATTGGCAAAGTTTATTTGAAGCATTGCTACAACTAGTACCAATCCGCATGCTCGCAATGTTTTTCGTAATTTGCCATGCCCTTGTAATAAAACATAATGTAAAAAAAAGCTTGCAGCCATTTGTGACCACTCCTCCTCAACAGAAGAATGCCCTCAAGCTGCAAGCCTTATACACAATCGTTAAATAACTTTATCTGCAATCTGTTTTTGCAACATTGCAATGATTTCTTCAACGGCTACAGAGCCAAGATCGCCCTCACCGCGCTTGCGAACTGAAACAGCGCCAGCTTGCATCTCATTTTCACCAACTACAAGCATATATGGTGCTTTTTCCAGCTGAGCTTCACGGATTTTATAACCAAGTTTTTCATTGCGCAGATCTTTCTCTGCACGAATGCCTGCTTCCAGCAGCTGCTCTGTTACTTTAATTGCGTATTCCTCATAAGCGGTAGATACCGGAATAACCTTAGCTTGCATTGGGGCTAACCAAAGCGGCAGCGCGCCTGCAAAGTTTTCCAGCAAGAACGCAGTCATCCGCTCCATTGTACTTATAATTCCACGGTGGATAACAACAGGACGATGCTTCTTGCCGTCTTCCCCTGTATATTCCAATTGGAAGCGCTCAGGCAACAAGAAATCCAGCTGGGCAGTAGACAACGTTTCTTCTTTTCCTAATGCTGTTTTAATTTGTACATCCAGCTTAGGACCATAGAATGCGGCTTCTCCCTCAGCTTCAAAAAATGGCAGACCAAGCTCTTCGACAACTTCGCGAAGCATGCGTTGCGACATTTCCCACATCTCATCATCCGGGAAATACTTTTCAGTATCCTGCGGATCACGATAAGAAAGCCGGAAGCGATATTCTTTTATGCCGAAATCTTCGTATACTTTTCTAATCAAACTAATGACACGAGCAAACTCTTCTTTAATTTGATCCGGACGGCAGAATAGATGAGCGTCATTTAGTGTCATCGCACGAACCCGATGCAACCCTGTAAGCGCGCCTGACATTTCATAACGGTGCATTGTTCCTAGCTCTGCAATACGAATCGGCAAATCACGGTAGCTTCTCATTTCACTCTTATAAACCATCATATGGTGAGGACAGTTCATGGGACGAAGCACAAGCTCTTCATTATCCATTTCCATAAGCGGGAACATATCTTCGTTATAGTGATTCCAGTGCCCGGAAATTTTGTAAAGTTCGACATTGGCAAGCACAGGAGTATAAACGTGGTCATAGCCCATACGTTCCTCTAAATCTACAATATAGCGCTCCATAGTTCGACGAACTTTGGAGCCGTTAGGGAGCCAAAGAGGAAGTCCTTGTCCCACTTCACGGGAAAATGTAAACATGCCAAGCTCTTTTCCAAGCTTGCGGTGATCGCGTTTTTTAGCTTCCTCCAAAAAATGCAAATGCTCATCAAGCTGTGCTTTTTTAGGAAAAGCTGTACCATAAATACGTTGCAGCATTTTATTTTTAGAATCGCCCCGCCAGTAAGCTCCTGCTACGCTGAGCAATTTGAAAGCTTTGATTTTTCCTGTGGATGGCAAATGCGGTCCCCGACACAAATCGAAAAACTCGCCTTGATCATACATCGATATAACGGAATCCTCTGGCAGATCTTTAATAAGCTCCAGTTTTAAGTAATCATTGATATCAGTAAATATTTTCAATGCCTCTTCCCGGCTTACCACTCTTCTGCGAATCGGCAAATTTTCTCCGATAATTTTGTTCATTTCTTTCTCAATTTTCGCCAAGTCTTCTGGTGTAATTGATTGCTCCATATCAATATCATAATAAAAGCCATCTTCAATAACAGGACCAATTCCAAGCTTTACCTTGTCATCGCCATAAACTCGTTTAATCGCTTGAGCAAGCAAATGTGCTGTACTGTGACGATATACTTCAAGACCATCTTCTGAATCTAATGTTACGATTTCGACTTTGGCATCTTGCTCTAATGCTGTATATAAATCAACCACTTTACCGTCAATTTTTCCTGCCACCGCATTTTTCTTCAAACCGGAGCTTATTGAACCTGCAATTTCTTCAATTGTTGTTCCTGAGTTATATTCTCTTGCAGCTCCATCCGGAAAAGTAACTTGAATGCTCATTTCTTCATCCCCTGATCGTTAATAATTTGCACAAATAAACACAAAAAAAGCACTAATCCCAATAAGGGACGAGTGCTGTGCTTATACCCGTGGTTCCACCCTGCTTCAATTAAGATGCAATTTGCCATCCGCTTGCTGAGCGAAACAGACATAATTGTATCCTTAATCCTCACATGTCATGATAACGGTGACTTCCGGCTTTACCTACCAAGCGCAACTCCAATTAAGGAATCAGCGACGATTCAGCAAAGCAGCTAAAAAGTGGTATGTTAATCTACGCATCGCAAGGAACTTTCAGCCAAGGTTCCTCTCTCTGAGACGAGCGGAATAGAATAACACTTGTCTTCATCAAAGCTGTTGGCAACATTCAATTGTGCTAACAAAATTATATACAGACAGCTTTACCAAGTCAACTGTAAAAACTATCTTTGCGTAATTTCATCTAACATGCTGCTGCAAGCGGCACAATTTTGACAAATCGATACACGATCTTCAAAGATAGATGCAATTGTCCTAATAATGGATTGTTTCGGATGCTTGGAGTGAACGACAATTCTTTTTGGGGAAACAGAAATTAAATGATTAATAACCATATCATCCATATTCATTTCGGTTTCAATCATTTCGGCAACAATGCGATCAGAGGCGTGCTTCTCTTCTATTAGTTGGTAATGCTCATCATACATCTGAAAATTTTGTCCGCCACGATGAAAAAGATGCACCATCTCCACTTTAGTTTCCTGCAAGTAAACAAAGTATTTTATCAAAGAAATAAATTCCTGATACTGTTTATCCAGAATATATTCATCATAAGCATAATCAATAATTTCTGCTAATTCTTCCCGATATTCTTTGAGACGAAATGTAATAAACCCTTCCAAATGCAAGTCAGTTTCCAGTTGCAAATATTGCTCTACTTCCAATGCTATTTTCTTTTTTCGCCGAATAAAATCCGCTTCTTTAAATTTTGCTGCAAAGCCATCACATTCATCACCGCCATGCAGAACTTCTTTACTGAATCGTCTAACCTCATCTTTATCGTGTTTGGAAAAGGATTTGTATCGCTGTTCAATCATTCCAGCTAAAATATTATCTTCGAGTTCCTCCAGTATATAAGAAGCAATCGCGTTTGCGGCTTTATGATATGCCAGATCGCCATGCTTGACCAATTGGAATGATGATAAATTAGCGCGACAAATTAAGCTTGTATCATTCCGGGCTTCCAATTTCACTAACTGATCAAGATTGGAACCATTCTGCTTATTCGTATGTAATTGATTACCCACTTCATTTGCAAATAACTCTGTATATTTCTGAGCCGGCTTCCCCCCCGTTTTCATTCCTGCAGGCAAGATCAAATTGAACAGTTCCATATGAGCCCACTCCTTTCTTCGATTAAGTATATGGTCAAAAGAGCAACGATATACGAAGAAGAGATTGGAATGTATAGTCAATATATCCATAGCATTGTTCGAACTAGGTTGAAATGAGCAGCTAAAAGCTATCAAGACTAATAAAAAAGCTTGCTGCAGCAATTCGGTAAGATTTGCTATAGCAAGCTTGTTTTTAGTTTTGCATAATAAAATCGCGCTCTGCTTTGTCCTGCTCATTAAATATGCGTAAAATATTATACTTGGTATCACGTTGAGCTGGTACTTTACCTGCTTCACGAATTAATTGCAGAATAAGATCGATATTTACTTTATGAGTTGTTCCTGCTGCAGAAACCACATTCTCCTCAATCATCGTGCTGCCAAAATCATTACAGCCATATTGCAACGAAAGCTTGCCCATCTCAGGACCCATGGTAACCCATGACGATTGGAAGTTTTTAATATTATCCAGCACAATCCGGCTAACTGCTACAATGCGCAAATATTCTTCCGGTCTTGCCTTCTCCAGCTTGAGATTAGTATTATCGGGTTGAAATGGCCATGATATAAATGCTAGAAAACCTGGTGACGGATATTTGTTCGTCTTGCACTCATCCTGAGCATCTCTAACTCGCATAAAATGCAAGGCACGTTCTTCAATTGTCTCTCCTAAACCGTAAACCATTGTCGCGGTGGTGTTCATGCCATGACGATGGGCAGACTTCATAACGTCCATCCAATCCGTCCAAGAACCTTTCAACCGGCTAATTTTGCGTCTGGTGCGGTCATCCAATATTTCTGCACCGCCTCCAGGCAAGGAATCAAGCCCGGCTTCATAGAGCTGACGCACAACCTCATCCAGTGAAAGACCGTCGGATACAACTTTCATCTTCTGAATTTCTGCAGGGGAGAAAGAGTGCATAGTAATATCCGGGTAATGCTGCTTAATTTTTTTCAATATATCCGTGTAGTAACTAAAAGGCAAATTCGGATTCGTTCCGCCTTGCATTAAAATTTCTGTTCCGCCTACATTGACCGTTTCTTGAATTTTGTTCAAAATTAAATCATCATCAAGCACATAGCCTTCATTTGATTTCGGTGAGCGGTAAAACGCACAGAATCTGCAATAAACGTCACAAATATTTGTATAGTTAATATTGCGTCCAACAACAAAAGTAGTAATCGGCTCCGGGTGATGCTTCAGCATAATTTGATTCGCTACATGCCCCATTTTCTCAATTTCTTCAGAGGCAAGCAGTTCCATCGTTTGTTCAAAGCTGATACGTTCGCCTCGCAGCGCTTGGTCCAAAATATGATCGATTCCAGCCATCGGCAAAGCTCCTAACTGTCATTCATTGATTTTAACTTTATATAATACTAACATATTAAAACCTGATGCGTCATCATTCACAAAAAACGAAGAGGCAAAACTTTGGATAGTTCGCCTCTTCGTACATAAAAAATACACATATTCACTTCGAGAATCTGTAAAATTATAAAACAATTGCCTTTTTCATAAATCATTAGATCAGTTTCAATGCTGCTTCCAAATCAGCTATTAAGTCATCTACATGCTCCAGACCAACAGAATAACGCATTAACCCATCCGTAATACCGCGCGCGTAGCGTTCTTCGCGCGGCATAGAAGCATGGGACATCTGTGCCGGGTAGGAAAGAATACTTTCAACCGCACCGAGACTAACTGCAACGATCGGAATTTTTACATTTTTCATCAGTGTGACCGCCTGTTCTCCCGTTGCTGTTTCGAAGGAAACAACAGCGCCATATCCGCTTGCTTGCGATTCATGCACAGCCCGTCCGGGATGATCAGGCAGTCCCGGATAATAAACGTTCACTATTTTGGGGTGATTAGAAAGGAATACAGCTAACTTGCGAGCACTTTGTTCATTGTGCATCATTCGCACTTGCAGCGTCTTCATACCTCTCATAAGCATCCATGCCTCATGCGCATTCAGCACTGCGCCAAAGCCAATCTGAATGGATTTCATTTGTTTGGCAAGCTGTTCATCATTGGTAACCGCCAAACCTGCGAGCACATCGCTATGCCCGCCCAAAAATTTTGTTGCGCTATGCAACACAATATCAACGCCAAGCTCCAACGGTTTCTGGTGATATGGCGTCATAAATGTATTGTCGATCAAAGATAGAAGACCTTGCTCCTTTGCCCAGGACGCAATCTTTCGAATATCCGTTACTTGCAAAATCGGGTTGGATGGCGTTTCCATATAAACAGCCTTCGTATTCGGCTTGCGAGCTGCTGTTACTTGATTAAAATCCGTCATATTCACAAAGGATACTTCTATATTAAAACGTGCCAATATGTCGGTCAGGAAACAGTAAGTACCACCATACACATCATCGGTAACAATTACATGATCACCCGCTGACAAAAGTAAAAAAGCTGAAGATATAGCTGCCATGCCTGATGAATAAGCAAAACCATGAGCTCCGTTTTCAAGAACTGCTATATACTTCTCCAGTGTCTCTCTTGTCGGATTGCCAAAGCGGCTGTAATCATATTGCTGAGGTTCATCTATACATCGCTGATGGAAAGTTGTAGCCGCATAAATAGGTACGCTTGCCGCTCCCGTTGCTCCATCCAGCTCTGCACCAAAATGAATTAAGCTTGTTCCAAAATGTCTGTGTTTGTCCTGACTCATCCATACTACCTCTCTTCGATTTCATCTCTAGCTGCTGCAAATGCTTGTTCCAAATCTGCAATCAAATCGTCGATATGTTCTATTCCAACAGACAAGCGGAGCAATCTTTCGTCAACGCCAACCTTTTGACGTACTTCAAGTGGGATATCTGCATGTGTCTGTACTCTTGGATAAGTAAGCAAAGACTCAACACCGCCGAGGCTCTCTGCAAATGCAATTAACTCTACATGCCGAAGCAGCGGTTCAACGTATCTTTCGTCCTTAACCCGAAAAGAGAAAATTCCAGTATTGCCGGAGGACTGTTTCTGTTGAATAGCATAGCCGGGATGAGCTTCCAACCCTGGATGATATACTTGTTCAACGGCTTCATGATTGGATAAGTAGTTTGCCAATGCAATAGCATTGGACTGATGACGTTCCATCCGAAGCGCCAATGTTTTCATTCCCCGCATGAGCAACCAGGAATCCTGTGGCCCAAGAACTGCGCCGATTGAATTATGCAAGAAGGCTATTTTTGCTGACAGCTCCTCACCCTTCGTTACAATTATACCAGCAAGTACATCATTATGCCCGCCCAAATATTTGGTTGCGCTATGAACAACAATATCTGCTCCCAGCTCAATCGGTTTTTGAAAATACGGCGTCAGCAACGTATTATCAACAATCGTAATCAAGCCATTTGTTTTTGCCCAATTGCTCACTCTCTCCAAATCAGTAATCATCATTAGCGGATTAGTAGGCGTCTCAATCAGCACCGCCTTAGTGTTAGGCTGCATATTTGCTGTTAATTCATCGAGTGCATTAGTATCCACATAGGTGGCTGTAATGCCAAAACGCGACATGACCTGATCAAGCAGGCGGTATGTACCTCCATAAAGGTCTAGAGATACAAGAAAATGATCCCCTTGACTAAAGTAGGCAAATACCGTTTGCAGCGCTGCCATGCCTGAACTGCAAGCGAAGCCGGCATCGCCAGCTTCAAGCACAGCACAAGCCTCCTCCAAAACTGCTCTTGTCGGACTTTTCGTACGGGAATAATCAAAACCGGTGCTTTCGCCAAGCCTTGGATGGCGGAACGCTGTCGCTTGGTAAATAGGGTAACTGACAGCACCAGTATCAGGGTCCTGCGTAGAACCAATTTGTGCCAAAATACTTTCCATCTTCATAACCGTAACCAGCCTCTTCCTACATACTTTGTTTATTCAGATTGATCCTTTCCCAGCTCATAAGGTGTCAATTGATATACGTAATAGTTCAGCCAGTTCGAAAATAACAAA
Source organism: Paenibacillus nanensis (assembly GCA_040396195.1). Taxonomy (GTDB): domain Bacteria; phylum Bacillota; class Bacilli; order Paenibacillales; family Paenibacillaceae; genus Pristimantibacillus; species Pristimantibacillus nanensis_A. The sequence goes on along the minus strand of JBEBPB010000005.1, from coordinate 217,766 downwards.
TTCGCATGCGCCCGCCAAGTGGAGCGCGGCTCTTTGTTAGGATCATTGTTCGGATAATAATTAACGGGCAACTCAATTTCCATCCCTTTGGCAGCATCACGATCATACTCTGCCTTCAGGGATCCCGGATCATATTCAGAATGACCGGTTACAAAAATCTGCTTGCCATCCTTCGTCGCAACAATATACACACCGGCAGCTTCCGATTCCGATAATATTTGCAATTCTTCAATCTGCTCGATATCCTCCTTGCGCACCTCAGTGTGTCGCGATTGCGGAACAAAGAAAACTTCATCAAAACCGCGCAGTAAATTGATATTGCGCTTTTCTACAGTGTGCGGGAAAACCCCAAATATTTTTTTATCCAGCGGATACTTGGGCACCTCAAAATGGTGGAATAAGCCTGCTTGTGCAGCCCAACAGATGTGAAAGGTTGATGTGACGTGCTTTTTGCTCCAATCCATAATTTCTTTCATTTCTTCCCAATAAGTAACCGACTCAAAAGGCAAATGTTCAACAGGAGCACCCGTTATGATCATCCCGTCAAAAAACTGATCTTTAATTTCATCGAAAGTTTTATAGAATGTCTCCAAATGCTCCAGTGAAGTGTTTTTGGAAATATGTGTTTTGGGATGCAAGAGCACGAACTCCACTTGCAATGGCGTATTGCCAAGCAGACGCAGCAGCTGTGTTTCAGTCGTTTCCTTCGTCGGCATAATATTAAGTATTGCAATGCGAAGTGGACGAATATCCTGACGGAAAGCCACACTTTCATCCATCACAAAAATGTTCTCGTTGTTCAAAATTTCTTTTGCCGGCAAATGATCTGGAATTTTAATTGGCATAGCAATCCCCTCCTGAATAGTTTATTTCCATCAAAGGCAGAACACGCAGAGCCTTTTATTGGGACAATCCCTGAACAAAAAACAGCCTCTCTGCATTGAGAAAGGCTGCGCTTCTTGCTTATTCGCTAACGCCTTTCTCATCTCCCAGAAACATATCGTCTCCGCAAGAATTAGCACCGTGCTTTACGCCGGTTGCCGGGCTTCATAGGGCTAGTCCCTCCGCCTGCTCTTGATAAGAAAGTAGTCTATTTTATTAACATATCTATAAGAATATGTTGCTGATATCTTCACTTTAATCGATAAACCGATTATAGTCAAGGCTATCCCTTGCATTGACTATAATCAACAGCTAATCGGCAGCCTCCTATGGCATAGCTATTGTAACAATTTGATTTTATGTTGAATGTTAACTCAGCTGCAGAGTATACTAAACAAGGATTATTTCGAATTCGTACTTAACGGATGGTTTAATTACATGAAAGCAAGGGATGTGACCTAGAGATGGAAGGCGACCGAACGGAGCCTGGCGGATTGCCTCTTTTTTTAGCCGGCATGCTCAATATCACTGGTGCTTTCTTTCATATTTACGGGTCAGCCTTGCACCAATATTTATCCCGTCATTTTATGATTGATTTTACTTAACAGCAGTGGAACTGCCGGCAGTCTCAACTTGTCTATAGAAGGAGTGGCTGCGATGAAAATTCGTTTAGTGCATGATGGAATTTTTACTAATATTGATGAAATTGAGCAAACACTGCTCGTACCTGAAGAAGGCTTTTATTGGATTGATGCCAATTTAGAGGACTTGACTGTGCTTCAGCCGTTATTCGGCATTCACGATTTGGCTGTAGAGGATTGCTTGAATGATGAAGAGCAGCGTCCCAAAATTGAAATTTATGAAGACCACTATTTTATTGTAATCAACAGCATTCGGTTTGATGATGAAGAGTTCTTTTTGCGGGCGCTGAATATTTTTCTCGGCAAGCATTTTATCATTACATGCACGAATCAAAAAATAAATGAGCTGAGATTGCTAAAGCCGCGCTTGTGGGAACATGAAATTAACCAACCTGATGACTTTTTGTATCATTTATTTGATTTGGTTGTCGATAATTACTTTTTAGTTGGCGATAAAATCGATACTAAATTAGAAAAACTGGAAGAGGATATTCTGATTCATCCGAAAAAACACCATTTGATTGAGCTGATTGGTCTGCGCAGTGAAATATTATGGGTGAAAAAAATTCTTGGACCACAGCGGGAAGTTATCGGCTCGATTCACAAAAGAGACTTGAAGCTGATTGATGACCAGTTGCAAAAATATTTTGGTGACGTCTATGAGAACGCGATTAAAGTATCAGAGTCATTCGAAACCTACCGTGATCTGACAGGCAACTTGCGAGAAGCTTATCAGTCGGGTTTATCAGCGCGAGCAAATGAAATTATGCGTGTATTTACAGCGATTACAACAATTTTTATGCCGCTCACCTTTATTACAGGCATATATGGGATGAACTTTGATGTTATTCCTGGCTTGCATATTAAGGAAGGCGCTTATATTTTACTTGGTATTATGTTATTTTTAGCTGTCGTGATGCTTTATATTTTCCGCAAAAAGGAATGGCTCTAGCGCGCCCTTCCTTTTTTTGATGTATTTCTTCTTTTTCGTTATAATCATTAAAGTAGACACATATCGTTTGAGGCTTTTAGAGTCAAGGGAGGTGTTTTTTGCGAGTGAATATGAGCCAGTTAGAAACATTACTGATGATTTCCAAAACAATGAGCTTTCGCAAGGCAGGAGAAATGCTTAATCTTACGCAGCCCGCTGTCTCTGCCCAAATAAAAAGCCTGGAAGATGAATTCAATACTATTTTGATCAATCGAAATCAACCGGTAACCTTGACAGATCACGGTCAGGTTTTTTTAGAACATGCAGAGAAAATACTTCGCATCGCTGAAGAATTGAAACAAAAGCTGTCTGATTTGAACCAAACACCGCAAGGACATATTCTGCTTGGTACAACTTCTTCGATAGCAATTCAGCTTTTACCGCGCGTATTGTCTTATTTTCAAAACCAATTTCCGCTAATAAAAACGACAATACATACGATGCCCTCCTCACAAGTTATGGCAAGTGTAGAGAATGGCAATGTCGATGTAGGCATAACTTATTTAACTGAAAGAAATCCTAATGTTACTGCTTCCGCTCTTTATTATGATACATTTGAATTTGTCGTATCTCCTGAACACCCGTTTGCTAAACTTGATCATATGACGATTCAACATTTGAAGGATATCCCGATGATCATGCTTGGTCCAGATACGCTTGGCAGACGTTTTTTGGATCAGTTGCTTCAAGAACATCAAGTACAGCCCAATATTGTAATGGAATTGTCAAGCAGCGAGGAAGTAAAGAGAATGGTTGAGATTAATTTAGGTGCTGCTGTCGTTTCCAAACTGGCAATCAGCAATGAGCTGCGGCGCGGCACGATAAAAATGATTAAGGTGCCCGAGCTGGAAAAAACGCATCCTGTTGGAGTAGTTTATAAATCCGGAAGATATTTAAATACCGCAATGCACCAATTTTTAAGTGATCTGAAGGGAATGCCGGAACATCAATTCATAAGCAGCGAATAGCTGCAGGAGGTAGCGATATGAAGTTTGATTTGCATACTCACCATGAACGTTGTGGCCATGCTGATGGAAATATCGAGGACTATATTCAGGCAGCAATCGATGCTAACATGAAAGCAATTGGCATCTCTGATCACTCGCCTTATTTTCACCATGAATCAGATCATCCGTTTTCCAATATTACGATGGCAAGAAGTGATTTTGGAAATTATATAAAGGAAGTTCTTGAGTTAAAAGAGAAATATAAAAATCAGATCGAGGTTTTACTTGGCATTGAATCTGACTTTTTCCCCGATCATGCTGCTGTTTATCGCCAATATTATAAAGATGTGCCTTTTGATTATCTGATTGGATCTGTACATTATGTAGATGGCGTTAGCATATTTAATAAAAATCGCTGGAAAAAGATGAACGAAGCCGAGAAAATTCAAACTAAGGAAGCTTATTACGATCTTATTGCCCAATCTGCCAAAAGCGGAATGTTCGATATTTTAGGTCATATTGATGCCATGAAGGCCTATTATCCTGAATTTTCGCAAATTCCTGCACAGGCTGCTATCGAACGTGCACTGCGTACAATTGCTGATTGCGGCACTGCTATTGAAATTAATACATCCGGGCGAATGAAGCTCGTCGGGGGCTGGTATCCCTCCGATGAAATATTGGAAAAGGCATATCATTTTGGTGTTCAAGTTACATTCGGCTCTGATTCCCATGTTCCGGAAAGAGTCGGTGAAGATTTTGAGAATGTGGCTGCCAAACTTAAAGATATCGGCTACAAGCAATGGGTATTTTTCCGGCAACGCAAAAGAATAGCTGTTCCCTTATAATTATCTAGCCGCAAAAGCCTGCCTGCAAGCAGGTTTTTTCATTATAAACAAAAAAAGGGGACCTGCACGATGCAGGTCCGTCAAGTAAATATATATTCAAAAGGGGGTCTACTTGTATATTACCCTATCGATGTAATAGCGCCGTGACAGAATCATTGCAATTGTGTAACAATTTATTAGCTATATATGTAAGTGGCCTGCATGAATAGACTAGTGGAGTATTTTACTGTCACTTACTTTTTTATCGAACGTATGTTACAATAAATACACAATAAGCGGGGTGATTCAGTTGGATTATACAACAATGTGCCCGAAGTATGAAGCTGCGGCCGATATTCTAGGCAAGAAGTGGACAGGTAAGATTATCCGAGTATTACTTGGCGGTCCGAAACGGTTTAAGGATATGAAAGAACAAATCCCGGAAATGAGCGACAAAATGCTTACTGACCGTATGAAGGAGCTCGAATGCCAGGGTATCGTAGTACGCCAAGTATATCCAGAGATGCCCGTTCGTATTGAATATGAACTGACACCAAAAGGCAGAGCATTGCAGCCTGTAATTGAATCCATTCAAGAATGGGGCGAACAATGGCTCTAGCAGCATAATATGACGGAGCTTTGAAACTATCTATTTTCTAAAAAAGAAAGCCAGTCGCAGAAGCGATCAGCTTTCTTTTTTTGTTGTCCGTATTAAAAAGGAAAAAATAATGGCAATAGTGCTACCATTGCTACACCAAGCAATATTTGAATCGGCAGACCGACTCGAATAAAGTCCATAAAGCTGTACTTGCCCGCTGCCATTACAAGTGCATTAGGCGGAGTTGAAAATGGCACCGCAAAGCAAATCGTAGCTGCTAATGAAACTGCAAATAAAAATGGGATCGGGCTAACCCCCATTTGCAATGCTGCAGATAATGCGATTGGTGCAAATAAGACAGCGCAGGCTGTGTTGCTTATAAATAACGTCAAGGTGGATGTGGCAAAATAAATACCTGCCAATAAGGCGAGCGGCCCCATACTGCCCAAGGTGGTAACCAGTGAGGTGGATAACAAGGTGGCTGCCCCGGTATTTTCAATTGCGATGGACATAGGAATCATGCCGCCGATCAGCACAATGCTCTCCCAATTGATTGTTTTGTATGCATCCTCCATACTTCTCAAGCAGCCTGTAGCAACCATAAGCACTGCTGCTATTAGTACAGCAATAACCGCCGGAAATAAATCAATAATCATCATAATAACCATAAAAATCATGATCGCGCCAGCAAGCGGAGCTTTATGATTGATTGGTACAGATGCGGCGGTTTCTAGCGGCTGTCCAACAACTACGACATCCTCCTGCTCCTCTGCAAGCTTCGCTATATTCGCCCATGTTCCTTGAATAAGCAGGGCATCTCCAAAGCGAATTTTCTCCTCTTTCAGTTGATGCAAAATATATTCGCCTTTGCGCTGAACGCCCAGTATATTCACATTAAATCGTTCACGAAAGCCTGATTTTTTTATTAGCTGATTAATATGTTTTGAGCTTGGCGGAAAAAGCACCTCAGCAATACCAATTTCACTCGACGCATAATAATCTGTTGATTGATCAGCTATTCGTTCAAGCATTTGATGATCCAGCAACGTCATGCCATAGTCATAAACAAAACGTTCGATATTGTCAAATGCACCATTCACATACAAAATATCTCCGATTTCAATAATAGTCTCAGGGCCAGCAACTTCCTGACTGATTGTTTTGAAAAACGGATTTTTATAGGATGTCTTTCTTCTGATTTCACTTATGCTTATACTATACCGGTCTGTTATATGCAGCTGTTGCAGTTGCTTGGACAAAATAGGCGATTCCGGGTTTACTTGTACCCGATATAGGTTTTGCGATAAGCTGTACTTTTTCGCCAATTCCTTAAGCGTATTTCCTCTCCCCTGCTGCCCTTTATTATCGTTCTTTTTGGATGACAGACCATATTTGCTAAAAATAATTGTCAATGCAAAGCCTATTACTAAACAAACCAATCCAATTGGGGTAAAGGAGAAGAAGGACAGTTCTACGATATTCGCATTGGACAAAGCTTCACGAATAACCATATTAGGCGGCGTACCGATAAGCGTCAGCGTTCCACCTAGGCTGCTCGCGAACGCTAGCGGCATTAGAAGCTTCGCTGGATTAATATCGGCGCTCATTGCCAAACTGACTACGATAGGAAGCATCACTGCCACCGTACCTGTATTACTTACAAAGGTACCCAAAAAAGCAGTTGCAAGCATAACAGTAATCAATAGCTTTGTTTCACTCTTACCAGCCAGCTTTAGCAGTTGTCCGCTTATTTGTTTGGCAAGCCCCGTCTGAAATATTCCTCCGCCGACAACAAATAGTCCCATCATCATAATAACAACTGAATTAGAAAAGCCTGATAGCGCTTCTGCTGGCGTTAGAATATTGCAAAGCACTAGTACAATGAGCGCACATACAGCAACCAAATCTGAGCGAATCTTTCCACTCATAAACAACCCGGCAGCAATAATTAATACAATAATGGTAATCATCATATCCGTACCCATACATATGCCTCGCAATTCTGTTTAGGTTGTTAACTGTTATTCAACAGGTACATTAGTGTTCGCTCTCTAGCTTACCATATCGATAAGAATGCATCCTGTGATTTATCACATACCCGAAAAAAGCTGTCCGTCAGCGGCAATATACCGCTGTCGAGACAGCTTGAATCATGCAAGCTCATCGTGTAAATCAGCAAGCAGAATTTACATGCCGAGCCATTTCTTGAAAAGATGTTTTGTTGTATCTTTGTTCATAGCTGCAATAGATGTCGTTAACGGAATGCCCTTCGGACAAGAACGCACACAGTTTTGTGAGTTTCCGCACCCTTCAATTCCACCGTCTGTCATCAATGCATCCAGACGCTCTTCCTTGTTCATTTCACCTGTTGGATGAGCATTGAACAAGCGAACTTGAGATATTGCAGCAGGCCCGATAAAGCTATTGCGGTCATTCACGTTTGGACAAGATTCCAAGCATACTCCGCAAGTCATACATTTGGACAACTCATATGCCCATTGGCGTTTCGATTCCGCCATTCTCGGACCAGGACCAAGATCATAGGTTCCATCGATCGGAATCCATGCCTTAACTTTTTTGAGAGCTGTAAACATGCGCTCGCGATCAATAACAAGGTCGCGGACAACCGGGAATGTTCTCATTGGCTCAAGACGGATCGGATGCTCCAGCTTGTCAACCAAAGCACTGCATGCCTGACGCGGCTTACCGTTAATAACCATTGAGCACGCACCGCAAACTTCCTCAAGACAGTTGGAATCCCAACAAACCGGTGCAGTGGAAGAACCGTCCGCCTTTTTCGGATTGCGCTGAATCTCCATCAATCCGCTAATAACGTTCATATTAGCACGATACGGTATTTCGAATTCTTCTGTATACGGCTTGGAATCCGGTGAATCCTGACGTGTAATAATAAACTTTACTTTTTTGTTAGCGACAGTTGTTTCGGCCATGATTATTCTCCTTTCTTCTTCTCAGTTGAATAGTCACGCTTACGCGGCTTAATCAGGCTGACATCGATATCTTCATAAGAGATTTCAGGACCTTCTGCTGTCCATGTTGCAATTGTAGACTTCATAAACTGATCATCATTACGCTCAGTGAAATCCGGCTTGTAGTGTGCACCACGGCTCTCGTTGCGCAACAATGCGCCCAAAGTCATCGCTTCAGCAAGCTCCAGCATATTCCAAAGCTGGCGTGTAAACGCCACACCCGCATTATTCCACTGTGCAGTGTCATTAATATTAATGTTGTTGTAGCGCTGTTTCAATTCTTTAATCTTATGAATCGTTTGTTCCAATTTATCATTGAAACGAACAACCGTCATATTGTTAGTCATCCATTCGCCAAGCTCTCTATGAATAACATAAGCATTCTCAGTACCATTCATAGTTTGAATGCGATTGTACTTGTCTGCTTGGCGCTTGGTTTCACGATCAAATACCGATGACGCGATATCCTCTGCTGATTTCTTCAGCCCACGAATATATTCCACAGCTTTTGGTCCAGCAACCATTCCGCCATAAATAGCGGATAGCAAGGAGTTAGCACCCAGACGGTTAGCACCATGGTACTGATAGTCGCACTCACCTGCAGCAAACAAGCCTGGAATATTCGTCATTTGGTTGTAGTCAACCCACATGCCGCCCATTGAGTAATGAACACCCGGGAAGATCTTCATCGGAATTTTACGCGGATCATCGCCCATAAATTTCTCATAGATCTCGATAATTCCGCCGAGTTTAACATCAAGCTCTTTCGGATCTTTGTGAGAAAGATCCAAGTAAACCATATTTTCGCCGTTAATGCCAAGCTTCTGATCTACGCAAACACTGAAAATTTCACGTGTTGCAATATCACGCGGAACAAGGTTTCCGTATGCTGGATATTTCTCTTCCAGGAAGTACCACGGCTTGCCGTCCTTGTATGTCCAAATGCGTCCGCCCTCACCGCGAGCAGACTCAGACATCAAGCGGAGCTTGTCGTCGCCTGGAATAGCTGTTGGGTGAATTTGAATAAACTCACCATTTGCATAGTTAACGCCTTGTTGATAAACCGCACTCGCTGCCGTTCCTGTATTAATAACGGAGTTAGTCGTTTTTCCAAAAATAATGCCAGGACCACCTGATGCCAGGATAACCGCATCTGCGCGTACAGATTTAATTTCCATTGAACGCAAATCCTGTACAGAAACACCGCGGCAAATGCCGTCATCATCAATAACAGCACCTAAAAATTCAGAGTGCTCATATTTAGTAACCAGACCTGCTGCTTCCCAGCGGCGCACCTGCTCGTCCAATGCATAAAGCAACTGCTGACCTGTAGTCGCCCCTGCAAATGCTGTACGGTGATGCTTGGTGCCGCCAAAACGGCGGAAGTCCAGCAAGCCTTCAGGCGTACGGTTAAACATAACGCCCATTCTATCCATAAGGTGAATAATTCCCGGCGCAGCATCGCACATCGCTTTGACCGGAGGCTGATTAGCCAGGAAGTCTCCGCCGTAAACGGTGTCATCAAAGTGCTCCCAAGGCGAGTCTCCCTCACCTTTTGTATTTACCGCTCCATTAATACCGCCTTGCGCACAAACGGAGTGCGACCGTTTCACTGGTACAAGCGAGAACAAGTCCACATGTACGCCGGCTTCCGCTGCTTTAATAGTCGCCATCAAACCGGCCAAACCGCCGCCGACAACGATAATTTTATTTTTTGCCATTACGTATCGCTCCTTGTCTTCAAACTATCCGAGATGGCTGAATGCCAGAGCTGCCTGAGCAACTGCTTTAAACTCATCGCCACGGAATGCTACTAGTGAAAGAATAAAAAACGCCGCTACAATTACGAATACGCCCATGCATATGTAAGAGGAGACGCGCTGTGCTTTTGGACCGACTGTAATACCCCAACTGACCAAAAATGCCCAAAGCCCGTTAGCAAAATGAAATACAGCAGCCAGAACCCCGATTACATAAAACACGAAGAATAGCGGATCATTGGAAATCGCATTCATGGTTGAACCCAGCTCATCAGAAGTAATCTTGCCTAGATAAACCTGGATTCTTGTTTGATATACATGCCAAAACACAAATATAAACGTAATTACGCCTGTTACGCGTTGAGCGGTAAACGCCCAGTTACGACCATACTTGAATCTCCCTGTGTTGGAATTGGATTGGTATGCAACATACAATCCATACACTCCATGAAACAATAACGGGAGATAAATTCCGAAAATCTCCAGAACCGGCAATATCGGCATACTGTTAATAAGGTTGACAGCTTTGCTGAACCCTTCCGGACCGCGCTCAAATGCTTGATAGTTCGCAAGACCATGTACAACGATGAACATGCCAAGCGGAATAATACCGAGCAAGGAGTGAAGCTTGCGCGAGAAATACGAATTTCCTTTCATTTCCTGTTTCTCCTTTCAATTCTGTACATACGCGTTCTTTTAGTTGACGATCATTAAGAAACCGCTCTCCATTCTTCCCAGAAGGATGAATGGTTTCTCTGTGCAATACAAGAATTTTGCAACTATATGCCAGAAATCACACATTAGCAAATTCTTATATTTGAACAAACCATGTATCATTGTACCCCCGGTATGCAGCATCGTCAATAAATTCGACACATATTTGCCATACTTCCATCGTACCCCTTTTCGGCTTATAATGGAATTGCTTATTATTTATAATATCTTATAACAATTTTGCATAAGGGGCTGTCGGTAATGATCGAAGAACTTCATTTATTCGCAGTTATTGTTGAACAATCCAGTATGAACAAAGCAGCAACCATGCTTAATATATCACAGCCAGCGCTGTCTCGCAGACTAGCCAAGCTTGAGCAGGAGCTTGGAGCTGACTTGTTTAAGCGGGTAGGTAAAAGACTGGAGCTCACCTCAATCGGACAATTGTCATACGAATACGCCGCTCAGCTCAGACAGCTGCATCGTAATTATTTGCAAACAGTAGCGGAGTTTATGCAAAGCGGCAGATCCTCCTTAACAATAGGCGCCAGTCTAACCACCTTGCAAACGACCTTGCCGGATTTAATACAAACACTGACGTCAGCGCATCCCGAAATTGATATTAAAGCGATAACTGGCAAAACACATGAAATTGTCTCTTTAGTGCGCGAACATAAGGCGGATATAGGTATAGTGGCATCCAGCATCGATGACCCTACCTTGTACTGCACGCCGTTATTTGACGATCACTTGCTGCTCGTATTGCCGCGCAACCAAGCAATTACAGGCAAAGGAGAGCTGTCCATAGAAGATTTGAATAATATGCCGATGATTTTATTTTCCAAAGGAACATGGTACAGAATATTAACAGACGAATTATTTGATAAATATAAGCTTGAGCCTGACGTTCGGATGGAAATTGACTCCTTCGAAGCGATTTTGCGTTTGCTTCATACTTGTCGCGCCGCTACCCTTTTGCCAAAATCTTATATGAGGCAACAATTAATCCAGGATAATGAGCTGGCTGTTATATCGATTAAAGAGCTCGAAGAAACCAAACGCACAACATCGCTTATACATGCTGATCCCGAAGCACTTGATCCGTCTGTACAGCTATGGATAAAGGAAATCGCATCTCTGTTTCCATTGCAGCCCCCAGCAAGTGTATTTCTAGAAAATGGTCAATAAGTTGCCTTTTGCTCATATGAATAAATCATTTAGCAGCTTCTATCATCTTTGCCCAAATTAAGACGTATCAATATGGAATAAACTTGGAATAGTATGGTAAAGTAGTAAGAGCATATTATTATAGAGGTGACGCAATTGAATGAATGGATAGAAAAAAACACTTGGAAGAAATATATTTGGGTCGCTGTCATATTCGGGCTCGTATTTGTGTGGCTGGAAATCATGCCGATTATCACTTACACATCGACTCATGAATATGGCGGGAAAGCAATTGAAAAGGCAAGGGCCGAACAATTAGCTGCTGCCTTTGTTAAAGAGCATATCGGTGAGGAAGCCAAAGATTTAACTGTTATGCATCAGGCAAACAAGCTTATTCTAGGCTACTTGAATAAAGAAAAGCTTAATGAGGATTATGAAAAACAGTTCGACAAGAAAATTCCCAATGATTATTTTCAAGTATCATTTCAATTGGAGCAGCATCAAGGAAGCGGTTTTGTCAATCTACATATGTACAGCGGGGAAGTAACGGGCTGGAATTTCAATTTTACTGTTAAAAATCAAGATGTCAGTGAATTGGAGCAGAAAGCGGCTATTGAAGCGCAATTAGCAAAAACAGGTTTGTCAGAAATACAAAATATCCCGTTGAAAATTGGTCGCGGCAAGGAATGGAGCGGCAGAAGTGAAATAGCAGCAATCGGTGAAGCGAAGCTCCAGATTCGCTCTAAGGTGCAATATGTGAATGGCGAAATCGTTGTCTCAAGACTAACCGCCTCTTTTTCACCGCCGGAATCCTATCAGCAATATGTAAAAAGCCAGGATTCACTTGCTGGTTACCTTACAGGAATCGGATATTTGCTAATGAGCATAATTTTATGCATTTTGGCAATTGTCTACGCTATTCTATACCGAAAATTCACATCATTTAAGTATGGTTCAATTTTAACTCTTATTTTTTTAATTGCCTATATTATTATGAACATCAATATGTTAGACGCGGTAATTGCAGCGCAAGGCGAAGGCATGTCGGGGAATGGAATGAAGATTTTCACACTTATTATTACACTGCTCTTGTCCCTCGTTATGGCAGGGTCCGTCTATATTTCGATTGTTGCTGGAGACGGGTTGTGGAAAGCACAAAATCGACAAGTATGGCCGCGTATGGGGCAACCAGGCTATGGCACATATGTGATGCGAAGCGCGGTACTTTCATATTTATTCGCCTTTGCCATGTTGGGCTTGCAGCCGGTTATCTTTCTGTTGCTTGAAAAAGTAATCGGAACCTGGAGTACAACCGATGTTACAATGTCGCCTTATAATATGTCCGCGCTATGGCTAATGCCTGTACTTGCATGGGCTGCAGCTATATCAGAAGAAGCCGTATTCCGCTTTTTCGGTATTGGAATATTCCGAAAGTGGTTTAAAAACACATTTTTAGCAGCATTGCTGCCAACATTATTTTGGGCGCTCGGGCATGTAACTTATCCGTTCTATCCTGCAACAACCAGATTAATCGAACTGATGATTATCGGGTTATTGTTCAGCTTTATTTTTGTACGCTACGGTTTTATTACTGCTATGTTCACACACGCTATCTTCAATAGTGCGGCAGTTGGATCATCATTAATTATGGTTGGTACTACCAAAAATATTGTATCAGCAGTGTTCTTCCTCGTCCTCCCTCTTATTATTGCATATGTGCTTAAGATGTGGGATGACAAGAAGAAAAACTCCATCACTCCTTATAATCCGATTGGAGCAGGCGATTAGCTATACAAGTAAACAATGGGATGTAGTATGGTCTAGGCACATTGACCATTCTGCATCCCATTTCTGTATAATCCATCCTCATACGCTCCAGCTCATTCTATTTCTGCCTCTGTTTCCTCTTCATCGTTAAGCGCCCTCAATATTCGTGTTGCCAGATCCTCTCCGATAGAAACAGCTTTAAAATCTTGAACAGAAGCTTCCTTCATCTTTTTGAGTGAACCAAAATGCTTCAGCAAGGCGTTGCGGCGTTTTTCTCCTATACCTGGTATGCCATCAAGTCTAGACTCCACCATAGACTTGGCACGTTGTGCTCTGTGGAACGTAATTGCGAAGCGATGCACCTCATCTTGAATCCGTTGCAGCAAATAGAACTCCTGGCTGTCCCGAGGCAACGGAACGATCTCCGGCGGATCGCCAGTCATTAATTGTGCGGTTTTATGTTTCTCATCCTTTACTAAACCACATACCGGGATAAATAAGCCGAGCTCATTTTCCAGAACATCTACTGCTGCAGCTATTTGTCCCTTCCCTCCATCCACAACAATGATGTCCGGGCGGGCCAATCCTTCTTTCAACACGCGCTCGTATCGCCGGCGAATAACTTCACGCATCGTTTCATAATCATCAGGGCCTTGAACTGTTTTCACCTTATATTTGCGGTATTCCTTTCGATCAGGCTTACCGTCTGTAAAGACGACCATAGCAGAAACAGGATTCGTCCCCTGTATGTTCGAGTTGTCAAAAGCTTCAATTCGGCTCGCACGCTCCAAACCAAGCCAATCCGCCAGACTGTCAGCTGCTTTGACGCTTCTCTCCACATCACGCTCAATCAGCCTAAATTTCTCATCCAGCATAATTTGCGCATTTTGCTGAGCCATTGATACAACCTCACTCTTTTTTCCGCGTTGCGGCATATGCACCTTTACTTTAAGCCAGCTCTGCAAGGCTTGAACCACTTCTTCTTCCTGCTCCTCATCTGGCGGCAGCGGCAGCAGCACCTGTTTGGGCAGTGCTGGGTTCTCGCTATAATACTGAGTAACAAATGTTACAAAATCATCATATTCCTCTCCATAGTAGGGAAACGTAGTACCATGCCGTTCGATTAGCTTGCCTTTACGCATATACAAAATTTGAACGCACATCCAACCTTTGTCGATCGCATAACCGAAAATATCACGATCCAGCGCATCGGACATCGTAATCTTCTGTTTTTCCATAACCGCTTCAATCGCAAGCAGTTGATCACGAAATTCCTTTGCCTGTTCAAAGTTCAACTGCTCTGACGCATCTTCCATCTTACGCGTCAATTCTTGCTTTACAGCATCTTGCCCGCCATTAAGAAAGCGTGTAATCTCTTGCACCATTTCATCATATGTCGCTTGTTCAACATTGTATTCGCAAGGAGCAAGACATTGACCAATATGATAATACAAGCAAACTTTATCTGGTATCGTTTTGCACTTCCGCAGCGGATACAAGCGGTCAAGCAGCTTTTTAGTTTGCTGCGCGGCATAAGCGTTCGGATAAGGACCAAAATATTTGCCTTTATCCTTCAATACGCGACGGGTCACTTCCAGCTTTGGATGCGGCTCGCTCGATATTTTAATATACGGGAAGGTTTTATCATCTTTAAGCAAAACATTGTAACGCGGCTGATGCTTTTTAATTAAATTGCACTCCAAAATAAGTGCTTCCATATTGCTGGCAGTAACAATAAACTCGAAATCCGTTATTTCTGAAACAAGTTTTTGAGTTTTCGTATTGTGACTTCCTGTAAAGTAAGAACGAACACGATTTTTAAGCACCTTTGCCTTGCCAACATAAATAATGGTATTTTCATTGTTTTTCATTAAATAACAGCCTGGCTGATCCGGCAGCAAAGCTAATTTATTTTGAATATGTGTATGAGTGTTCATTGTCTCGCCTCCGGAATAAACAATACTTTTTCTAAAAATGCAGCTATTTTGCGAATTGACTCACATTTGTCACTTCCAACAGCTTTACAAGCATTCTGAAATTTGGGTATACTATTGTAAGCAATCGCTCTTTCAAGGAGGACGTCACTATGGAAAATGTAAAAGATCCGCGCGAGCACTACAACCGCGAACCACGCCATGACTTATTTGATGTTGTGTTCGGTTTCGGCGGTATGCTTGCCTTTATGACGATTGTATTCGCAGCGGCAGTTATTGTGAAGTTTATTATTTCAACTTAATCTGCCTGTAGCCACTGGCTACGCACAGTCGCGGCTCAGGGACGAACAGCATCAAGCCATGCTTTCCTTCCCAGAAATATAAGCTAAGTCAAGACAAAGTTCAAGAGCGCTTAATATTTCAAAGAAAAACGGTATGTCCTCCAGCAGGATATACCGTTTTTCTTTTGATGCTTGCAAACAAGCTGCTTTCTTTTAGTTATATCCCTCGTTTATTGACTCCTGTAACCATAACCATTTCGACATAAGGTGCAATCCGGTTCATCAAACGCTGACCTTTGTGGAGCTCCTCTCCATCCTTGCTTGTAAAGCTGAAATGTTGCTCCAATGCCTCCAGCTCGTAATTCGACGTATAAAATGTCGGCTTGCGCTCCATCCGATAATTCAATATCGCTCCAAGCACATGATCTCGCACCCATGGATTCAGGTTCTCAGCACCCATATCGTCAAATATTAATAAGTCCGTTTCCTTCATCAAATCAACAGTCTCTTTCAATTTAGCCGCATCATGCATCAAAGATTTCAAATCCTCTACAAAATCAGGCATATAGACAATAACGCCAGAAAAGCCCACCTCGGCCAGCTCATGGAGCATATAGCACATCAGAAATGTTTTCCCCGTGCCAAAATTGCCAGCCAAATATAATCCTTTTTGCTGCAAGCCCTGTTCTTTCGTGCGATCAATATACTTCATAACCTGACCGACTGCCTTCATTCTCTCCGGATCGTTTTCCAATATTTCTTCAGGCGAGTATGATCGATTGAGAGCTTTATTATCGATATAAAAGCTTCTAATCCGGTTTCTGATTCTCTCTTCCTTCTGCCTGCTCAGAAACTTTTTACAAGCCGTTTTACGATCATACAATTGAAACTGTTCATTCACATTTTGCGCATAAATCATCGTATAATGACCTTCGTAATCATTCGGACAAAGATCAAGCCCCGGACAATTGGAGCAGTTGCGATGCTCTGATAAATACTGATGAAATCTGTTCATATTAAGCTTGATTTGCCGCTCATCAATTTCAGGATGCTTGGCGCGAAGCTTTGTGACAAGAGGATCTTCCACTATCTCTTTCAGCTTTTGCTCTGCCTGCTCTGTTATCGTCCGACCTGAAGGCCATTTTTTCAGCAGATCGCCTAATGATTCCATCCTCTCACGTCCTTTGCTTCCTCATATTATTTATCCGTCAGCTTGCGAGCCAGTCTGCGCAGTTCTTCCATCTCCTCATCACTAACGGATGGAGCAACCTGACTATTCGAAACAATCGGTATAACCGGCTTGCGGCTTTGGCTGCCCTTGCCAAATCGAGTTGCGCCACTCTTGCCCGCAGCTGCCTGTCCCTTCGTTCCTTGAGCACCTTGGCTGCCTCTTACGAGTTCCAGCTTTGCTTGCTCTCTAACATATATAACCGCTTTTTCAAACGTATCTATTTTTTTTATAAGCATATTTGAAGCTACCGCATCGATAAAAGACTTTGTAATCCGATTGCTGTCATTAGCTCCGATCACATAATGAATCAAAATATTGATTACCGGCTCAGGTAATTTATAATTCAAATCAATTTGGTTAAACTGCTGATCGAGCCAATTCGGTATTGCTCCAGGGAAGAACCTTTTCAGAAAATGTGTATATGGTTCGTTGCGCATGAGCATATTGTATTGCTGAATATCGCAAAAGTTATTCAATTGAACAGGAACCTGTAAAAAATATCGTTCATCTACTTCATATTCTACACCAGTTTCATCCGTTTGCTGCACAGCACCTGAAAAAACTTCAGTTTTTGCCAATGTACGTTCTCTTTGTTCTGCTCTTTTTTTGTCCTGTCTGTACATTTGGCTCGCTTTAAGCTGCAGCTCATCAGACAAAAGTTTGCCCATCTCATCAAATACGCCGTCCTCATCAAGCAATCTGCATATATCAACTACATTCAAATGAAATTTATACGCTACATAATTGATCTGCCCCATATGCTCTGCTTGCAATCTTAATCTTTCCACAAAGGACCGATTAGAAGAGTTGCGCGGAAAACGCAATATTAGCTCGCCAAAACTAATTACAGGCTCTGTTTCGGTACGTTTTGCCAATTCTCGAGCCGGAGCCGTCTCCACTAACGCTTGTTCCAATTCATGATCATAGGATTGCGTATTCAGCTTGAACAACTCATAGAACGGAGTAGATATATTTTCCTTTTCATGATGAGCATGCGCCAATTCCTCCGGCTCACAGCTTGCCAGCGCTTCGCGAAGTTCAATAACCGCATACTTGCCAACCTTGTCACGCAGCAGCATCGCCAGATGAATCGTACTAAAAAAATCTTGCGGACCAAGCGGAGCAGCCAGCTCGAATTCATAAATAATTTCCGATCCGCCGGATGCTGCTACACGAAATGTATAGAGCAAACCAACCGCCTCAAGTTTGGATATTTGATCTATCAAATATTTTCGGCTTTGCTCATTCATATCCAATCCGCAGCCAAGCAGCATTCTGCGCAGCGGCTCTAGCTTGGAATAGCCCGTCCTGCCTTCATCAATTTGCATAAAAAGCTGATGATATAGTGAAATAGCGAATGCGCCAATCATAGGTTGGTAGATTTGTGTCAGCATTTTATGATCTAGCGTGCTTAGAGAAAAGTCACGAAAGCTGTAAAATCGGTGATGCTCCGTAAAATACAATAAATTATGTATCTGCATAATTCAGCAACCTCATTCTTTGTCTATCTTACACTCTATTCTAGCATAAAAAAGCTTCCTTAGCGTTGACAGACTACTGGTATTGAATAGAAAAATCATTTCCTTTGCTAAAATATAAAATCCGTATCTCCACAATTCTATCCACAAAAAAAGACCGGCTTCGCCAGTCTTTCACAATTCACATGCCTGCTTGCTAAAACATTTTGTAGCCGCCCTTACGCAAAGCTTTTATCGTCCAGCCGCTCACAAATGCCCCAATTAACGCTCCAATTATCGGAATATAATAAATCAATGTGTAGGTTCCCAAATTGTCTAGAGTAGGTCTTGATGCCTCGTCCCACGGCGACCATATTGCAACTCCGATTATGACAAGCACAAACAGAATTGCCGGAAACCAGGTTGTTTTCAATAGCATATTCAGTATAAAGCCAATTCCAAACATCATAACAAAAAAAAGCACTGCTGCAATGATAATTTGGACTATATCTACAATATCAACACTCATGTGGTCGTCCCCTTTCAATCTCTCGTTTACATTTTAATGAATCGACGTTTTGAAGTCAATTAGGCAAGGGCAAATGTCACAGTACCGTCATTTGCCCCGCCCATAGCGCTTTGATACAATGGACATGATATATAATAAATAGCTGAAAAGGAGCTGTACGCTACATGAATGAAGCAGCACTTACACTCGAAGGCTGGTATGCTTTGCACGATTTTCGCAGCATCGACTGGACGGCATGGAGACTTGCTGATGAAGCAGAACGCGAAAAAGCATTAGCAGAATTAAATACATTTTTGGCAGAGTGGTCCTCTGTAGAAGAGCAGAAACAAGGAAGCACTGCTGTTTATTCCATTGTTGGTCAAAAAGCAGATTTTGTTTTTATGCACCTTCGGGAAAGTCTGGAAGAGCTAAACGCGATCGAAACGGCTTTTAACAAAACCACTTTTGCAAGCTTTACATATCCGGTTTACTCTTATGTAAGCATTGTAGAGCTTAGCAACTATTTGGCGAAGCCAGGCGCTGATCCTATGGAAAGTCCAGAGGTAATAGCACGTCTGAAGCCAGCTTTGCCAAAAGCTAACCATATTTGCTTCTATCCGATGAACAAACGCCGTTCAGGCAATGACAATTGGTATATGCTTGGTATGGATGAGCGCCGCAGTCTTATGCGCAGCCACGGCATGATTGGCAGAAGCTATGCAGGCAAGGTCAAGCAAATTATTACCGGTTCTGTCGGCTTTGACAATTGGGAATGGGGTGTAACTTTATTCGCAGATGACGCATTGCAATTCAAAAAGCTCGTTTATGAAATGCGCTTTGATGAAGTAAGCGCCAGATACGGCGAATTTGGTGATTTCTATGTCGGAAACCTGTTAGACTCAGAAAAATTCACTGCCCTGTTAACCATCTAGTCCAATAAAAACGGGCATATCTTTTAAATACTGACAAAAAACGCTTTGTACCTAAAGAACTTTTCGTTCCCGGTACAAAGCGTTTTTAACGTTGTTCATATCGACGCAAATTTCGATACTACTCATTCTTCATCAGATTCTTCAAGCCTTGACTGTTTGGCGGCCAAATACTCTTCAGTTGCCCGATCACGCTGCCGTCCCTTTTCTTTTAAGCGCTCAATAGCAGGCATGATTAGAATATCTATTTCCTTTTGCACCGCATAAGCCAAATCATAGCGAGAATGGGATTCCAAAAAAGAACCTGCTTCAATCAAACCGTTATAACGATACAATTCCTCTCTCGTCAACAATCCGCGAACTTGTACGCTGCAATGTCTCATTAGAAGAACTTCCCTTTACGCAGAACAAGCTGAATACCGCCGATCATAAACAAGTAACGGATGTCGATTAACTTTTTCAACCAAGCTGCTACACGGCCTTTATATTTCTTGCCGAAAGCAATACCAATCGCTTCACCTTTACCAAGAGAAGCAACTGTTCCTTTATTGCTGAAATCGAATGTTTTAAGTGGTTGATTGCGAATCGATGCCACCAAGTTATGCGCACAAACAACACCTTGTTGCATAGCAATTTGTGCTGTTGGAGGATAAGGACGTCCTTCAGGATTAAACATAAGCGAGTTATCACCGATAATATATACATGATCGCTGCCTGGAGCACGCAAATTATCATCAATTTTAACGCGGCCTCTCATCGTCTCGAATCCAGCTTCCTCGATAAGTCTGTTACCGCGAATACCACCTGTCCATATAACAGTGGCAGACTTGATTTCTTCGCCTTCGCCTACTACAACACCTTCTGGTGTGCATTCTTTAATAGCTGTACCAATGCGGAACGTTACGCCTTTCTTCTCAAGCACATCCATAGCATACTCAACCAATTCAGGATCAAAGCCTGGAAGTGCCGTTGGCGCAGCTTCAATATTGTAAATTTTCACCAATGTAGGATCTACATCATAGTATTTGCAAAGCTCAGGGATACGGTCAGCAAGCTCACCAATAAACTCAATACCTGTAAAGCCTGCGCCACCAACTACAAATGTCAAGTAGTCCGTGCGATGCGGTTCACGCTTGTAGCAAGCAAATTGGTACTCAATATGTTTGTGAATATGGCGTACAGAGTTGATGCTGCGAATGTTCATAGCATTCTCGGCAAGACCTGGAATTCCGAAAGTTTCCGGCTCTCCACCTAGCCCGATTACTAAGTAATCATAGGACAGCGTGCCATCTTCCAAAATAACTTTTTTGTCTTGAGGACGAATTTGCACAACTGTTGATTTAACAAAATCAATTTTAAATTCATCAATCAACTTAGAAATGCTTACGCGTGCATTCTCCGGATGATCCGTTCCTGCTGCCGGCATATGCAGATGTGTCGTGAAGTAGTGATAGTCATGCTTGTTTACCAAAGTTACGTCTGCCTCATTGTAATTCAATTCCTTCTGGAGGCGAAGTGCAGTAAGTACACCGCCATACCCGGCACCAAGAATAACAATTTTTGGTATGCTGCTCATCGTAGATCCCTTCCATTCCCTAATTTTCTTTATAAAGATTGTGAAAAATTACACAAACTCAATCAAAATTAAATGTTTCATTTGGTTAGTCTGCGCCAACATATTGTGAAATATGTTGAATCTTTGCTGCGCTGTGAGTTAACTAACAGACAAATTGTGTCATAATACATAAAAATAAATCACATCATACTCTAGACATATTACATAGTTTTCATAAAACATTCAAGGGTAAATTGCACGAAAAACTTTAGAGCAGTATACAAATTGCATAATTTCGCAAAAAAATGAATACAATGATATAAAAAAACAGGCGGCCTTTTCATAGAAGGACACCCGTTTCAAAACAACATTATTTTTATTGGAATACTGCTTGTGGTATCTCTTCTAGATGTAGCGGGGTTGCAGCTAATAACATTATTGAATGTACGGCAATTGTGCTGTGAACAAGCATCTAATGCCTGAGGAATATTGTGAAATCCCAAGTTGTTATTACTTGCCGGTCATCCGTTATGCAATAACTAACCATTGATCCAATTGTTTAGAGTCTACTTTACGTCTTTTTAGTTCAGCAAAAAGTAACATAATAAAGTCTGGCTCAAGCTGATGTTTGACAGCAGCATAGTATGTGTCTATTAACATTTCATCTGACAGCTGCCTCATTGTCCGCTACCTCCTTTGCAATATAATAGAGTAAATATTACTATAGTTGTATCGTATCACGTTACGTTTTTAGCGGACAAGCTACGACAATATCCACATATGCATGTGGATACCCTGTGCGCAATTTGTGCACAAGAGTCGAAATATGAGACTTTTCAATGGGGATATTGTGGACAAGGTTATCCACATGCTCTTTTGACAAAAAAACCATAAAAAACTTTAATTGGAATCTGAAATGCTATTAAACTAATTGTTCATTTTTTACAGGTTTATTGCGGCCTTGTATTTACTTCAAAAATCCATATCTTCCCACTTTTATCAATACCATAATCATATCCCAACTGGTTTAAGCCGCGATAACGACTCTCCAAAATTTTGGTGGACAATTGTGTCAACCGACGCATTTTCATTTTTTTAGATTGAATATGCGATGCTCCAAGTGACATTGCAATTCCTTTCGAACCACTAACCATGCGCCCTCCTCTCTGCAGATTAGTTACAAACAATCCTGAGCGAGCTATTCTCCCAACAATAGCAGCATAACGCCATTTGCCATTTTCTTTAATAAACTTCACTCGATAATCAATCGGCTTTCCATTCACAGTAGCCAAAAATATCCCTTTTTGTATCAAGTATCTTTTCTTCATCATATTTTTTCTAAGTCCAGCAATTAATTGATCAAATGAATGATATGACTTTGTTTTTGTATAATATTTAAAAGAATAGCTGTTTTCGCTATGCTTTGTTACCTTAATGACCCCTACCCCGCCAGAACCAACTACCGGCTTTATAACAACCATTCCATGAACATTCAACATCTCTCTTAAATTACTTACAGAAAATCTCCTTGTTGGCGGGATATGCTCGGCAATCTCAGAATTAGATAATAGAGCATCTGTTTTTGAAAGTTTACTGGCAAGCATACGTCCACTTCCTCGTACAACTGACATTTCTTTCACTCTCCTTAGTTAGCTATACTTATACAATATGTCCCTACTCTGCTTTTCTCTTGGATATTTGTCTTTGGTATAAGCTGTAATTCTATTTTTCCTCTCTTGCCTATCAATCTGCCTATTAAATGGATGAGAATAGAAGATTAGTTATCAAAAAAGCTCTGATTTCAGTAATTACTGAAACCAGAGCTTTCATTTTAGTTAGCTGTTTCCATCACTTTTTTTGCAGCTTCTAATCCTCACGCTTTTCCAACGCCGCCTTTAACTTTTCAGCCAGGCTATTGGCAAGCGGTGCTTGGTCGCTATACTTCTGCACTAATTTTTGCTGCTCACGCTTATGCATTTTTCCTTCCGCCTTATCTCCTAGCATCTCTATAACATTACAAGGTTTGCATTGGGCATACTTGCCTGCCTTGCCTTCATGCAACTCCATTTTTTTACGACACTGCGGACAACGCTTATTCAACAGTACCGGTCCGGATGCCTTCCGATAATTACACTCTCGATCAGAGCACACATAATTGGTGCCGCGCTTGCTTTTCACTTCCAGCATTGGCTTATTGCACTGCGGACAGTATCTGCCTGTCAAATTATGAGGCTTATACTGCTTCTCTGTACTAATTACTTCGCCAACCCATTTGGATGCCTGTTCTCGAATGCCTGTCATAAACTGCTTCGCATTGCCCTTTCCCTTGGCAATTTGCTCCAGCTCATGTTCCCACTTGGCAGTCATATCAGGGCTGCGTAATTCCTTCACAACCAGCTCAATCAGCTGTTTTCCTTTGCCGGTCGGCTGCAGCTTATTGCCCTTGCGTTCGATTGTATCCGTCTGCAGCAGCTTTTCAATAATGTCAGCACGCGTTGCAGGCGTGCCAAGTCCATGTTTTTCCATCTTGGCAAGCAAGGCTGCCTCTGAATAACGTGCTGGAGGAGCTGTCTGCAGCTGCTTATACGATGCATGTTTGATTGCCAACTGCTGTCCTTTTGCAAGACTAGGCAATTTCTGCTGCCTTGTCTGCCCTGCGCTCGACTCTTGCTCTCCATCTGTATCGGAGTCATCCGCTTCCTCATCCGAATCAGCAAAACTGCCCGCATAAACTTCTTTCCAACCGCTTTCCTTTTCCATCTTGCCCCTTGCGTACAAACGATCGTTTCCTGCAAGTATCGTTACAGATGTTTCGTCATAGCGATAGGAAGGGTAAAAAAGAGACAGAAATCTGCGAACAATCAAATCATATAATTTACGCTCATCGCTGCTTAAGGCATGAAGCGCTACAAATTGCTCTGTAGGGATAATAGCATGATGGTCTGTAACAAGGGCGTCATTTACAACTCTTTTGGACAACTTCAAATTGCCCTTTAGCGCCTTTCTTGCAAGTGCAGCATAAGAACCTACTGCAACACTCTCCAATCTGCCTTTTAAGGTAGGCACAATATCGGCTGATATATGCTTGGAGTCCGTTCTCGGATAAGTGACCAGCTTATGCTGCTCATATAACTTTTGCAATACATTAGAGGTTTGCTTTGCAGAGAAGCCGAGCTTCTTATTAGCATCCCTTTGCAAAGAGGTCAAATCGTATGCCTCTGGATGCGGCTGCATTTTCTCCACTGTTTTGAGCTGCTCTACCTTAGCCGCTGCTCCTGTCTTCAGCAGCCTTTTCACTGCCGCTTCGGCCTCTTCGCGAGTTTGCAGCCTCCCATCATGGTTCTCACTGGTGCGCAGCAAAGCATCAAATCCGTTCAATTGAGCACTAACAGTCCAATAAGGCTGCGGCTGGAACCGATTGATCATCTGCTCTCTTTCCATAAGTATAGCAAGCGTTGGCGTCTGGACACGACCGGCTGCAAGTTGAGCATTATATTTGCAGGTTAGCGCGCGTGTGACATTCAAGCCGATCAGCCAATCCGCCTCCGCCCGGCAAACTGCCGACTTATACAGATCATCATATAGGCGTCCATCCTTCAAACGGCCAAATCCTTCTTTTATAGCCTGATCTGTTTGCGAGGAAATCCAAAGCCGTTTAAACGGCTTCTTCCAATGAGCCATCTCCATAATCCAGCGGGCAGCAAGCTCTCCTTCCCGTCCGGCATCAGTAGCAATAATAAGCTCATGAATATCTGCTCGTTTGCAAAGTTGTGCGATCGCTTTATATTGATGAGAGGTTTCCTTGATTACTTTCAAATTCATCCGTGATGGAAGCAGCGGCAAATCTTCCAATGTCCAGCTTTTATATTTCTTGTCGTAGTCTTCAGGCTCCGCAAGTGTAACCAAATGCCCAAGTGCCCATGTTACAACGTATTTCGGTCCTTCTATATAGCTTTTATTTTTTTGCGTGCATCCCAATACGCGTGCAAGCTCTTTCGCAACACTGGGCTTTTCAGCCAATACTAATGATTTCATAACTTCAACTCTCCCAATTTGCTGTTTATGGGGACACAATACCATAAGCCAGCTTGTGGTGCAACGTTGCGCCCCTCTTATATTTTACGTTATTTTCAGGCAAACTGTTGTAATGAGCTGTTATAATAACAACAGAATGAAGGGAGGCTCTTATGTTTATTGTTATAGGTTTACTATTTTTACTCGTATATTCACTGCTTGTCTTTTACATAGGCTGGAGCGGCTGGAAGTTTATTCATCCGGTTGTTTCTCGAAAGTTTAAAATCGTCTATATTGTTCTACTCTCTTTTCTAGCCTTATCGTTTATTGCTGGACGTTTTTTTGATACGCAGCCTTTCCTGCAAGTCATCGGGGCATGGTGGCTCGCTATTTTTTCCTTGCTGCTGTTACTGCTGCCTGTTGCCCATTTGATTATATGGCTGGTTGGATTAACAAAATTGCCAAAGCAAAGAACAAGATTTACAATAGGTAGTCTTGTTTTGCTTACTTTAATCGGTATTCTAATCTACGGCTCTTATTCTGCCTATAGTCCTTATGTGCGCCAATACAATATCACAATCGACAAGCCCGTAAATATTGAACGTCCACTCAATATCGTTATGGCCTCCGATATGCATTTTGGCATACTGTCTGGAAAGAATCATGCTCGCAAAATGGTAGAAATGATTAATGAGCTGGAGCCTGATTTGGTCCTATTCCCCGGAGATATTATCGATGATCAATTGAAGCCGGTAATCGATCAGGATATTCCCGCCATACTGGCTGGCATAAAGTCAAAATATGGTGTATATGCTTCGCTCGGCAACCATGACAAATCTCGTGAGGGCATTAAAGAAATCATTTCAGTGATTGAAAGCGGAAATATTAAAGTGCTCTATGACGAGGCTGTATTAGTTGGGGATTTGTTTTACGTAGCAGGACGCAAAGATCATACCGATAAGGCACGAATCAAACTGAGTGAAATAACCGATTCTTTGGATGAAAACATACCGCTGCTTGTGATGGAGCATCAGCCAAAAGAACTTGATATTGCTCAGCAGCATGGTATTGATCTGCTTGTCTCAGGACATACCCATCGCGGACAAATTGCACCTGCACACTTGATTACAAAGCGATTGTTCGAAAACGATTGGGGGTATTTGCAAAAAGGGAATATGCACTCGATCGTAACATCAGGCTACGGATTTTGGGGACCGCCGATTCGAATAGGCAGCCGCTCTGAAATTGTTCAAATCGAAGTTCATTTCAATAATCCTTCATAAAATGCTCTAAAAAAGCAGTAAGGCAGGTATTGCACCGTTTGCCTTACTGCTTTTTTGTTTATGCTTTTTGACTGCTTAACGCCTTCATATAGCTTCTGCTTGCCAACAGGAAATATATAAATTGCATGCCAACAAAAATCCCCATTACAACAAAGGAGTAAACCCAATTGGATGATCTCATCATATTGCCAAGTGATATCATTGCAAAAAATGAATGCACTATGCCTGCTATGCACGGTATAAAAAATAATATCGCTATTTGAGAAATAACGGTTCGACGCATTTCACTTTTAGTCAAGCCAATACGAGCCAGTGCTTGCATCTGCTGCTTGTCTTCTTGTATTTCTGTAAATAGCTTAAAGTAAAGCACACTGCCGGATGCTACAAAAAATAACAAGCTAATAAATAATCCGATAAATAATGTGAGCGATGAGCCTTCACGATTTGATTCGAAGATTTCAATACGCGATGTATTAAAATTTTGTCTTTGATCGTTCGGAACTTCCTTCGTTAGCTGCTCTCCAAGCTGGGCTGCTTTTTCCCAGCTTTTCAGCTCATAGCCATAATATTTAATCCGCTCATTTTCCGGTACGTTTTGGATAAGCCCATTATAGGTTTCGTCACTAGCAACCAATGTCGCGGTTGAAAGATTTGTTCTGTTCATCGCAAAGTTATTTATCCATTGATCAATCGCCAGCTCAATAGGCTCGCCCATCACCTTTCCAGAAAAACTTCCTGTCGCAAAAATATGTGTGTCATTGAAGGAGGTACGTATAAATGCCAGTTTATTATTCGGTAAATCCAGTTGCTGTATCCCTAGCTGCTTGGCAGCTGCATTGAATTCTGTTTGTGAAATAATGACTGCCCTTTGTGTCCCCTCTCCGCTAAAGCCAAGTTCACGATTGTTCACCGTAGTTATAATTAGAGCCAAATAATCCGATACAGGTACACCTGTAAATTCATGCTTGAATTTAATAGACTGTCCACTGCTTGCAATCGCTTTTTCCAGCTGTTCTCTACTCAGCACTCGCTCGCTGTCCAGCCCCTGCTCAGTAAACGCTATAGCATGCGGATGTGTGCTAAATGCTTCTTCTTTCATTTGTATTTGCATAATATAAACGCTGCCCATCGCTGTAAGAATAACAGCACTCAAAATCGTAACAATAAATAAAATTCTTGCATTATCACGTATTTTGTAGCCTAATTGCGAAAAGATCAGCATATTCGTACGCTTGAAATATGTTTTTTCTCTTTTTTGAATCATTCGCAAAAACAGGATGCTTAATTGGGTGAAGAAAAAATAGGTTCCAATTACTGCAAAAAACAGAATCGGCAAGGATAGAACCAGAAAGTTTTCCCCGTCCATTATCGATGCCATCGAGTAGCAAGCGATCAAGCTAAACGCCGCCAATGCGACAAGCCATTTGGAATATACAAGCTTCCCTTTTGGTTTTTGACCTTCCTTCAACAAATCAATAATTTGTGAACGCCCGGTCATAAGCGATGACCAAAGCGATAATACAAAAAACAGTGCAAAGAAGCCACCGCCGGTAATCCAGACCGCCTTGAACGGAATTGCAAATGGAATAGTCTCATCCAGTCTGAGTAGAACAGCCAGCGCCATAAAAAATAATTTACTAAAAATAATTCCAGCACCAATACCGACTGAAATAGCTAGTAGCGATATCGCAATATTTTCATAAATGACTAGCTTGCGCAGCTGGTTGCGAGTCATGCCGAATAATGAAAACAGACCAAACTCTTTCTTCCTTGTCTTTAAAAATGCCGAATTGGAATACAGCACGAATAGAAAAGAAAAAATGATAATCAGATATAAACAGAACATCATTCCCTGTTTCACTTTGTCTGCTGCCAGTATAAAACCATTGTCCACTTCAGGGTGAAATAAAAATGCCGCATAAATATAAAAGATAAAAACAGAAAATGCACTACTGAAGAAAAAGGCGCTGTAAGCACGCCAGTTGCCCTTTATATTGCTAAGCGCGAGAGAACGAAACGTCATCAAAATTCCCTCCTAATACGCTAAGTACATCAAGGATTTGCTGGAAAAAGGCTTGTCTGTTCGAGCCGCGTCTTATCTCTGTAAAAAATTTCCCGTCTTTAATAAACAAAATTCGCTCACAATAGCTCGCCGAAAATGGATCATGCGTTACCATCAAAATTGTCGCTTTAAACCGCTCATTCATATCCTTCAAGGAATCCATCACATCTTTGGCAGATTTGGAATCCAAATTTCCCGTTAATTCATCGGCAAGAACGAGTGAAGGCTGATGAATGATCGCTCTGGCAATCGCCGCTCTTTGCTTTTGACCGCCGGACACTTCATAAGTACGCTTGTCCAGTATATGTGATATTTGCAACAGCTCCGCAATCGGATGCAGTCGCTCATATATTTTTTTAGGGGGGATGCCCTCCATTACAAGCGGAAGAACAATATTTTCTTTCATCGATAATGTATCGAGCAAGTTGAAATCCTGAAATACAAATCCCAGCTCGCGGCGACGAAATAAGGCAAGCTTTTTTTCATTTAGTCGGGATGGATCGATACCATTAATCTCCATTATTCCAGACGTAGGCTTGTCTATCGTGGCAAGCAGGTTCAGTAATGTTGTTTTCCCGCTTCCTGACGGTCCCATTATGCCTACAAATTCTCCCGCTTCTACTGCCAATTCAATATCTTCAAGCGCTTTATAAGTAACATTGCCTTTACCACCATATATTTTGCCAAGCCCCTGTGCTTTCAAAACACTCATTATATAAACTCCTCCTCAACTCTTTATACCTGCTGGATATTCAAAAACTACTTCTCAGTCATAAATTTAGTATAAAGCGTTAAGTTTGAAGTAACTATCGATGTATCTTTCAATATGTGCTGATAAAGCTTACAATATTGTCACATCTCCCTAGAGTCTAGTTCTGGTTAGCTCAATCAGGAACTAATCATACAGGCAATGTATGCCCTGCAGCGTAAAATCAATGGTCATGCTCGTTCCTTTTCCCAACTCGGATTGCACTGATAGGCTATGCCCCAACTTATCACATACCTGCTTGGACAAATATAGCCCCATTCCTGTTGATTCTCCCTCTGTTCGACCATTGTCGCCTGTAAAAAAAGGATCGAAAATCCGCTTAACATCTTGCGGAGCGATCCCGATACCACAATCAGTTATAGTTATAGAATCGGTTGATCCTTCCTTATGAAAGGTAAATTTGACCTGACGGGAGCCATCGCTCTGTTTGCTGTATTTTATAGCATTGCTTAGCAGCTGATTGATAATAAACAGTATCCACTTACCATCTGTTTCCACCCACGCCTCGCCTTCTACTTTAGGAAATATACGACGCTGTATACAAAGACGTTTATTCGCATTGATAGCCTGACGAACAATCTCATGAAGGGCAACTTTGCTAATATGCACATCAAACTCAAACTTATCCAGACGAGCAGTGTACAGCATCATTTCCAGCCCCCGTGCCAACCGGTCATTCTCTTCATGTATACTTTGAATAAAGCTCCCCTTCCCTTCATATTCTGCGTCCTTGGAATGTTTAGAGCGATCAACCGCATCCTGCACCAGTAAATCAATAACAGATACAGGTGTTTTCATATGATGAACCCACTGCAATACAAAATGATTATGCATCTCCTGCTTTCGGCGATACTTCCCTAGCTCATTCAGATAAGCCAAATGCAGCTTTTGCAGCAGCTCTGATACTTGTTTTTGTTCATTAGTTACAACGGTATACAAAGATAGAGAGTCCCTTACACTGCTCAAATATTGAACAGCTGCTTCCATCTCCTTGTAATAATCGCGCTGTCGCAAATAATCATATAGTAGCCAGCTGCTCATAATCAGTATTACAAGCAGTACAAAATAGAGTATCGTGTTGCCGTGAACTATTTCATTATTCAGCTTCCATTCCAATAGCATTAAAACGAGATAAACACCTGTAATTAATAACACAGTAATGATATAAGGCAACCGGTCCTTCATAAATATAGCGAGCATCTTTCGCTCTGTTTTTTTCATCATTGGATTCTCCCAACTTGCCTCGTTTTTCGCAAAAAGACTAACTTCTTTGCTCGGCAATAACTAATTTATACCCGCTTCCTCTAATAGTCTCAATGACCTTGGGCAAGCCTAAATCATCTAGCTTCTTTCTAAGTCTTGTTACATTTACGGTAAGCGTATTATCATCAACAAAACTGACATCATCCCACAATGCTTCGAGCAGTGCATCGCGGGATACAACTAATCCATGCTCTTTGATCAGTGCTGCAGCAAGCAGCATTTCATTTTGAGTTAACGATGCACTATGCCCCTTCCAGTGCAATTCATTGCGCTCTAGCAATAATTTCAAACCATATACTTGCACCTCTCCAGTGGAAGCTGTCATTTCCTCAGTTTGCCAGCCTAGAACATATCGTTGCTCCTTCTCTTCATTAGCTCCATATGCATACTCGCCATAGGTACGTCGAATAATTCCCTTTACTTTTGCCAGCAACAAGTCAAGTTGAATAGGCTTGGTCAAATAATCATCGCCGCCATTTTCAATTGCCATCACTTGATCCATCTCGCCGGAGCGGGCAGACAAAAATATAATCGGAACACTGGATTGCATACGTATTTGGCGACACCAGTAAAATCCATCATAATAAGGTAAATTAATATCAAGCAAAATAATATGCGGATCATATGTTTTGCATTCCGTTGCAATGTGTCGAAATTGTAGAGCATACTGCACAGCATAGCCATATTGCTCCAGCTTCTTCTTAAGTAACTCCGCTATTTTCATATCATCTTCTATAATAAATACTCGATAAGTCACAGTTGCCCTTGCCTCCTTGCTCATTAAGAATTGCTAGTTAATTATTTATTTCTATAAGTGTATTGTCTATAGTATTAACATAACAGGATCAAAAAAAAATGAAAAGCCGGAACAGCTGCTCTAAGCAGCCGCCCCGGCTTGGATCGTATAGAAAAGACATGATCATGCAATCTTCAATAGCTGACTACCAGCTCGGTTTAATTAAGTTTTCCAATATAGCTCTTAACTCGGCATCCGTTGCAGCCTTATCTTCCGTTTCGCCTTTAATCTCCAATTTTGTTATATCCAGCTTATAAGGATCACGAGTGTCCAATGATGCAAAAATCAGCTCTTTCTCATCCTCAAGTGCAACCTTATAGCCCATACGTGCAAATGCGTCGATAAAATCCTGAATAGTCGGTTTCTCGCTAGCTCCAAGAATAATTAATCCGCGAAGCATTTCTGTATGGGATCCACGTATCAATTTGAAGTGAAAAATACATTCTCTCATCGTCCGCTTACTCCCTTTCTGCTGCTCGCAACCTGATATGAGGAGCAGTTGTTACTTTTATTATAGGCAAAAATGTATGTATCTAAAGTGATTTAAATCACTTTACCGCCAAAAAGCTGATTAATTCAGCGGAATACATAGCTTGATCGCTGTTCCCTTGCCTGGGGATGAGCAAATATCAAGCACGCCTCCGACACTGCGCGCTCTTTCCTCCATACTGAACAAACCTACCCCGCGATCGCAATCATGCAGTATAAAGCCTTGCCCCTGGTCTCGAATCGTTACAATAATTTCTTCATTATGCTCCGTAATCTCGACAAATGCCTTATCAGCCTCAGCATACTTGGCAATATTGGTAAGCGCTTCTTGAATAACCCGGTAAATTGCCGTTTCCTTCGCTGTATTTAATCTGCACCGGAAATTTTGTTCCAGTTCAACCTCAATTGCAAAATGCTCTGAAAAATTCTCGATATAGGTGCGTATAGCTGGAACAACGCCTAAATCATCGAGTACAGACGGACGTAGCTCAAAGGCAATCCCACGAATATCTTCCATCATAACGGATACATCTTTGCGGAGTGTTTTCAAATCATTAATCTCGTTATGGTCCTCAATTAACCTATCCAGTCTAATAAGCAAAGAAAACAAGCTCTGTCCGATTCCATCATGGAGCTCTCTGGATATGCGCTTGCGCTCTTCCTCCTGAATCTCGATTACTTTGACCATTGCTTCCTTGAGCTTCTGCTCTGTCAGCTTGCGATCGGTTACCTCCGTACGAATCGCCAAATATTGATACGGCCTGCCTTTATTGTTCAAAAAAGGAACAATCGTTGTGCTGACCCAGTAATAGCTGTTATCCTTGGCACGGTTTCTAATTTCTCCTCGCCAAACCTCTCCCGAAGAAATCGTTCTCCACAAATCGCGAAAAAATGTTTTGCCATGATAGGCAGAATTTATTATGCGATGATCCTGACCGATCAATTCACTACGATAATATTTTGAAATTTCACAGAATTTATCGTTAACATATTGAATTTTGCCCTTAGCATCTGTAATGGCAACAATGGATGATTCATCGAGCGCAAATTTGACATCCGTTAATTGTTTAAGCGAGTTTCTAACTCGCTCAAGCAATTCCTTATCCATCTGCTGCTCAGATAATCCTGCCATAAGAAGCTCAACATCTTCACCAATAATTTCATTTACCTGTTGCTCTGATGCTTGTTGCTCCATGTATGCTCCTCCCTGCTCATTACCTGTTGAATCAACTTCCAGGCATGCTTATTCAAAATCCAACAACCCTTTCTTCAGCGCGAATTTGATTAGTTCAGGACGAGTTTTCAAGCCCAATTTATCCATTAGCTTGCTTCTGTGAGATTCAACAGTCTTAACACTAATAAACAAACTCTCCGCAACCTCTTTGTTGGAGTACCCCTTGGCAAGCCAGCTAAGTATTTCGCGCTCGCGATCCGACAAGGAGTCATACGGTGTCGCCGTATCTCCTCCATTCCTTACCCGATCCAAATATTCGCCCATCAGGCGCTTGGTTGCTGTTGGATATAAATATGCATCTCCGCTTGCAACAGACTGTATCGCTGAAATCAGCTCATCATGCGGTGCGTTTTTCAATATATAACCAGAAGCTCCGATCTGAATAGCGCGGAACAAATATTCCTCATCATCATGCATCGTTAAAATAAGCACAGCTATTTCTGGCATTAATTTTTTCAGTTCTGTCGTTGCTGTCATCCCATCTTTGCCATGCGGCATGCTCAAATCCATCAGTATAACATCCGGCTTTAGCTTCTCGGCAAGCTCGATAGCTTCGTCTCCTTCTGAAGCCTCACCGATTACTTCAATTCCGTTGCGCCCGTGCAACAGCATGGATAGCCCGGATCTGACTACAGCATGATCATCGCATATTAACAATTTGATCATTCGTTCTCACCTCGCTGCAATACTCCTACTATTATACCAGTTAGAGCTATTGTTATCAGCATATTTATTGAGGCAATGAACAATTATCCATCGAAAACGCTCTCACTTAATGTCAGTCCAGATCAGATCGTTTATTGAAACAATACACCTGCTAATTGCTCGGCAGCATTATAAGCAATATCCAGCTCTTTTAGCTCATAATTCTGTTTGAACCGTCTTCCAAGCAATACAATTCCGGCTATTTGCTCCGCATAAAAAACCGGCAGCGTTACAGTAGTATCCAGCTTTTCAGTAAGCACCAACGGCTCACCAAGCTTAAAACGCTCCGATTCCGTAGCTGTAATATGTGATTTACTCGGTCTGCCGGAACGTATAACAGTTCCAGTCAGCCCTCCTGTTGTTTTTTGTACAACTTGAAGAGTGCGGTTGCTCACACTGCCTTTAGCATAGCTCCAGGACAATTTGCGCAATGCGCTGTCAATTATGCCCAAAGCTGCAAAGTCGCTGCTTGATTGCTGTCTTAGCTGTTCTAATGAGGTTCTGATTATGTTTTCTTTCACAACCGTCACTTTAGTTCCCTCCTTAGCAGGTATTCCCGTAAAAAATTTCTCGCCGGCCATATTAATCCGTTGTAAATACAGTATAAAGCTTAATGCTCCTTCTGTATGTCAGGGAAAATCCCTATCATAATCAGTGGACTCCCTGATTTCACCCTGACAGCTCCGATAGTATGATAAAAGTAACAAGACTGAGGGGTTGAGGAAATGAGCATCTATTTTGCCAACACAGCAGAACGTACGGCTCCGGCAGCTAATGCCAATAATGAATATAAAGGTAATGCTTCGTTTTTTACAGAAGGACAGTTGGACCAACTTGCTTCTATTATGCATATAAAGAAAGTTCCGGCAGGCTCGCATCTTTTCTGGGAGGGAGATGAGGCTAATTCGATTTACTGGATCAAGAGCGGCAGATTAAAGCTCCGTAAATCGACTAGCGAAGGCAAGGACTTATTATTGTCTATCACACAGAGTAATGATATTATTGCCGACATTGACGCCTGGGATACAATGCATCGTTATAGTGCAGAGGCTATTGAAGATGTCGAAGCTGGTGTTATTTCCAAGCTTCAATTGGAGCTGCTTATGAGCAAAAGCGGCGAATTCTCTTATCGGTTTGCTATGTGGATGAGTTTGATGCAGCGTCAAACCGAATCCAAATTGCGCGATTTGCTAATGGGCGGAAAACATGGAGCGCTTGCTTCTACTCTGATCCGTTTGTGCAATAGCTTCGGCGTTATGACAGGAGATGGCATTGTCATTGATATCAAGCTGACCAACAGTGATTTGGCAGAGCTGGCAGGGACAACTCGCGAAGGGATTAACAGAATGCTCAGTGCTATGAAGAAGGATGGCATTGTAGAGCAAAAAAGCGATGGTTTAATCCATGTCAAGCAATTGAGCAAACTTAGAGAAACAGCTGGCTGTCCCGAATGTCCAGCATGTCCGATTGAAATTTGTCGTATCTGACCGCAATGCATAGCTATAACTTTTCTATTAAATAACTATCAAAATTTGAAGGGAAGCATTGTCTCATACGACGGAATATCGGTCGAAGAGGAGGTGCTTCTTTTTTTATATCCGAGCTTCTATCGGCCTTCATTCGTGATTAAACTCACATGCAAAACAGGCGATTTGCGATAGTATGAAATTACATCCTATTTGTATAAAAGGAGTGATTGCATATGGCCGCAAAGGATTTGAGCGCGCTTGAGAAAAACTCAGCCGCAACTGCGGGCGACATCCTTGTGAGCCGCGCCAAAGTTGCGCAAGAGCAGTTTTTGTCTCTATCACAAGAACAAATTGACCATATTGTGCAAAAAACGGCGCTTGCCGCATTAAATCAGCATATGAAGCTTGCCAAGCTTGCTGCAGAGGAAACAGGCAAAGGTATTTATGAAGATAAAATTACAAAAAACATGCTTGCTGCCGAATCCGTTTGCAATAGTATGAAAGATGATAAAACTGTCGGCGTAATCGAAACAAACAACTATGAAAATTACAATATTATCGCAGAACCAGCAGGCATAATTGCAGGTATAATCCCCTACACTGACCCGGTCTCTGCCACTATATTCAAAGCTTTGCTGGCTATCAAAACACGCAACCCGATTTTGTTTATTTTTCATCCGGCTGCAGAAAAATCCGGACGTCAAGCTGCATCAGAGTTACTTAAGGCAGCCATCCAAGCCGGAGCGCCGAAGCATTGCATTCAGTGGCTCGAATTTCCATCCAAACTGGAGGAGGATATTGCAGCAGCCACGAAGCATCTGCTTGAGCATCGCGATGTATCGCTTATATTGGCGACTGGAGATACCGAAACCGTGCAAGCTGCTTATCGTACAGGCAAGCCGTGTCTCGGATTCAGCCCTGGCAACGTCCCGTGTCTTATTGATAAAACAGCTAACTTAAAGCAGGCTGTAACAGATCTGATTATGTCCAAAACTTTCGATAACGGTATGCTTAGCACATCGGAGCAAGCTGTTATTATTGAAGAAAGCATTTATCCAACCATGAGGCATATGAT
Organism: Paenibacillus nanensis; assembly: GCA_040396195.1. Lineage (GTDB taxonomy): Bacteria > Bacillota > Bacilli > Paenibacillales > Paenibacillaceae > Pristimantibacillus > Pristimantibacillus nanensis_A. Next base: position 181,428 of record JBEBPB010000005.1, on the reverse strand, counting down.
GACCTCGCTTGGCTGTTACTTTCTGAACAAGGCAGAAATCGAGGTTGTATCAGAGTTATTCCTTACAACCAAAAATTCACCAGGCATTAATGAGCTTACAGGGAAGCCGGCAATCTGGATAGCCGAACGGGCAAATATTTCTGTTCCTGACGGAACAATGATTTTGGTTGCCGAACTTGACGGCACTGGTGCGGATTACCCGCTCTCCACTCATAAGCAATGCCCAATACTGGCTTGCTATAAGGTAAAAGATGCCACGGAAGGCATCGAACGCGCAGCTGAGGTAATCAGCTTTGGTGGAGAAGCTCATACAGCAATTATTCACTCTCATAATCAAGCTGTTGTTTCTGCTTTCGCCTCCAGGCTGCAAGCGATTCGTATACTTGTCAACTCACCTTCAACTATCGATGCTATAGGAGGACACTACAGTTCCAGCTTGCCGTTCCTATTGTCAGGCAACGGTGACTTAAATACAGCCATGTCTTCCGCCAAGCTGCTTAACTTAAAGAGAATATCAGAACGAACGATCCATATGCAATGGTTTAAAATGCCGCCAAAAATGTATTTTGAAAAGGGCTCTACAGCATATTTATCAAAAATTCCGAATATTCACCGAATTGTTATTGTAACAGATCGCAATATGGTTGATCTCGGTTATGCCAACAAGGTGGAATATTACTTGCGTAGAAGAAAAACACCTGTACAAATTGAAATTATAGCCGATGTGGAATCAGATCCATCTCTGGAAACCGTTCATCGTGGTGCAGCGATCATGCACCGTTTTCAGCCGGATTGTATTATTGCTCTGGGCGGCGGTTCATCAATTGATGCAGCAAAAGCGATGTGGCTGTTTTATGAATACCCGGACACTGACTTCCAATCTGCCAAAATGAAATTTTTAAATATGCATAATAAAGTATACAAATATCCGAAGCTTGGTCAAAAGGCAACACTTGTAGCAATCCCGACCACCTCCGGTACCGGTTCAGAGGTTACCTCATACGCGGCAATAACTGATCGCAAAGACGGCGCAGATAAATATCCGTTGCTGGATCATGAGCTCACTCCGCATATTGCTATTATCGATCCGGAGTTTACCTACAGCTTGCCAAGTGAAACAGTTGCCGATGCCGGTATGGATGTGTTGACTCACGCAATCGAAGCTTACGTATCTATTATGGCAAGTGACTTTACTGACGGATTGGCGATGAAAGCAATTGGGTTAGTGTTCGAGTATTTGGAGCATTCATTTGCAGCAGGCGATAAAACAGCGCGTGAAAAAATGCACAATGCCTCGACAATAGCAGGTATGGCATTTGCCAATGCGCAGCTAGGCATAACCCACAGTCTGGCACATAAATTCGGCATACACTTCAACTTGCCGCATGGACGAACTAACGCTATACTGCTTCCTTATGTTATTCGCTATAATGCGCAGCGCCCAACCAAGTTTCAATCATACGCCAATTACGATCATTATCAAGCAGATACACGCTATGCGGATATTTCCCGGATGCTCGGCTTGCCAGCTCGTACATCGGCAGAAGGTGTAACCAGTCTGATCGAAGCTGTACACAAGCTGAATCGGGTGCTTGGCATACCGGATACATTCCAAGAGGCTGGAATTGATGAAGCCGCCTTTAAAGTCGCTGTTCAAAAGCTTGCCAGTTCAGCCTTCGAGGATCAATGTACAACGACCAACCCGCGCATGCCGCTTATTTCAGAGTTAGCTGAGCTTTATCACCAAGCTTACTATGGCATCGACACATGATGCCGGATTGATTTATAGAAACATTTATTTTTAGCTTTTCAATTTGGAATGGAGGAATGTAAAATGACTGCTGTTCAAACTGGTTCTGCAAACTTCTGCTGGAGAAACTTTAAAGAAGAGGTATGGCAAGACAAGATTGATGTAAGAAACTTTATCGCCAGCAATGTCACATCCTACGATGGAGATGCTGATTTTTTGGAGGGTCCTACTGAAGCGACAGACAAACTATGGTCTGTTGTTAGCGAACTTACTGTAAAGGAACTTCGCAACGGCGGAGTTCTTAATGTGGATGTCAATACGCCATCGTCCATCGTTTCGCATGGTCCCGGCTATCTGGATAAGAGCCTGGAGAAAATCGTTGGCGTTCAAACAGATGAGCCATTCAAGCGTTCCGTACAGCCTTTTGGCGGAATTCGCATGGTTGAGGATGCTTGTATGGCTTATGGTTTCGAACTTCCGCAAGAAATATCAAAATTGTTTACAGATATCCGCAAAACACATAATCAGGGCGTATTCGATGCCTATACTCCTGACATGCGTGCAGCACGCCGTGCCGGTATCATTACAGGTCTTCCTGATGCCTACGGTCGAGGACGCATTATTGGCGACTATCGTCGTGTAGCTTTATATGGGATCGACCGTTTGATCGAGGCCAAGAAAGCCGATATGAAGCTGACAGATAAAGCTGCTATGTCAGAAGAGGTTATTCGCGAACGCGAGGAGCACTCCGAGCAAATTCGCTCCCTGCAAGAACTGAAAGCGATGGCTGCCAGCTACGGCTTTGATATTTCCAAGCCAGCTGTTAATGCCAAAGAAGCTGTACAATGGCTATACTTTGGATACCTTGCCGCCATTAAAGAGCAAAATGGAGCTGCAATGAGTCTTGGACGTGTATCAACCTTCCTTGATATTTATATTGAAAGAGATTTGCAGGAAGGATCTCTTTCAGAACAGCAAGCCCAAGAAATTATTGACCATTTCGTTATGAAGTTGCGTATTGTTAAGTTTTTGCGCACACCGGATTATAATGAGCTGTTCAGCGGCGACCCTACTTGGGTAACAGAATCCATCGGCGGTATGTCCGACAATGGTCAAACATTAGTTACGAAAAACTCATTCCGTATGCTTCATACGCTATATAATCTTGGTCCGGCACCTGAACCAAACTTAACGGTGCTATGGTCAGAGAGCTTGCCAGAAAACTTTAAACGATTCTGCGCTAAGGTATCGATCGAAACAAGCTCTATTCAATACGAAAATGATGATATTATGCGTCCTGAATTTGGCGATGATTACGGCATAGCTTGCTGTGTATCCGCCATGAGAATTGGTAAGCAAATGCAGTTTTTTGGAGCCAGAGCGAACTTGGCTAAAGCCCTCCTCTATGCGATCAACGGCGGTGTGGACGAAGTGCAGGGCATGCAGGTTGCACCTAAAGCTGCCCCGATAACTGATGAAGTGCTAAGCTACGATTCAGTAATGGAGCGTTTTGATGAGGTAATGGAGTGGCTGGCAGGTCTATACATGAACACATTAAATGTTATTCATTATATGCATGACAAATACAGCTACGAGCGAGTCGAATTTGCTTTGCATGACCGTGAAATTTTCCGTACAATGGCATGTGGTATAGCCGGACTATCTGTTGTTGCAGACAGCTTGAGCGCTATTAAATACGCAAAGGTTCGTCCAATTCGCAATGAGGCAGGAATTGCTGTTGATTTCGAAATTGAAGGTGATTTCCCGAAATACGGTAATAATGATGATCGTGTAGATCAGTTAGCTGTTCAACTAGTTAAAACATTTATGACCAAACTTGAAAAGCATAAGCCTTATCGCGGCGCTACTGCAACACAATCGGTTCTAACTATTACATCAAACGTCGTTTACGGCAAAAAGACCGGATCTACTCCGGACGGCCGCAAAGCTGGCGAACCGTTTGCACCAGGCGCCAATCCCATGCATGGACGCGATCAAAAGGGGGCGTTAGCCTCCCTATCCAGTGTCGCAAAGTTGCCGTATAGCCATTCGCTTGACGGTATTTCCAACACCTTCTCCATTATTGGAAAGGCTTTGGGCAAGGACAGCAACGCGCAAATGAACAACTTGTCCTCCCTGCTCGATGGTTATATGTCGCAAGATGCCCATCATTTGAACGTAAACGTATTTGATCGAGCTACATTGATCGATGCGATGGAGCATCCTGAGCAGTACCCTCAACTGACAGTCCGGGTATCCGGCTATGCAGTCAACTTTATTAAATTGACCAAAGAGCAGCAGCTTGAAGTCATTAGCCGTACTTTCCACGGTGAAATGTAATATAAATACTGAAACAACGATGACCAAAAGAAAGGGATGAACGACTATGACTAAAGCCACTCTTTCGCAGTCGGATTTGGAAGTGAAAGGAAGGATCCACTCAGTCGAAACTTTTGGAACGGTGGATGGGCCGGGCATACGCTTTGTCCTTTTCTTGCAAGGCTGTGCGCTTAGATGCCAATTTTGCCATAATCCCGATACTTGGGATACAGGAACAGGCAAAGTGATGACCGTCGCTGAAATTATTGAAGAAATTCGCCCTTATATCCATTACTATAAACGTTCAGGCGGAGGATTAACGGTTTCAGGAGGCGAGCCAACATTACAGGCTCCCTTCGTTTCCGCCCTCTTCCGTGCGGTAAAAAAAGAACTGGGTCTGCATACAGCACTGGATTCGTCAGGCTTTTGTGAGCCCCATCATGCAGATGCCTTCGGATTATTCGATGCAGCCGATCTCATTATGCTTGATCTTAAAATGATTAACGAGAAAAAGCATCAGGCTTTAACGACTCAGTCCAATAAACGAATTTTGGAATTTGCAAGATTTTTGGCAGAACGCAAGCAACAATTATGGATCAGACATGTAGTTATACCGGGAATTACGAACCATGATGAAGATTTGATCGAGCTAGGACAGTTTATAGAGAAACTGGGGACTGTCGCCAAACTAGAACTGCTTCCTTATCATACGATGGGAAAATATAAATGGGAACAGCTAGGATTGGACTATGCTCTAGATGACGTAGAGCCTCCGAGTAAAGAAGAAGTAGCGCATGCTGCCAACCTTATTCGCCAGCAACTCACTGATGATCAGTTGCTTATACATCAGGGGAACTAAACAATGGCAGGATAATGTGTGGAAAAAGTTTACTTTTTATTGGTGCTGATCCCAAACGTCGGCTTATGGTTGGCTGTTTTGGGATACAGCATTTTTTTATAGCTCCATCTAAAACGTATGGATTGAATTCAGGTGAGTTGTAACGATGCGATCTATTTCTACAAAGCTATTCAAAATTAGGGATTGTTTGAAAATTCCCCAGTAAAAAAACTCCCCTTGCATCCATGCAAAGGGAGTTTTGGATATTAACAGTCTTTGTCCGGCTTGCCCGCATCAGTCTTGGTACGGAAGCTGGAACCACAGCCACAAGTTACATGAGCGTTAGGATTGTCGATTGTAAAACCGCCACCCATCGCCGTTTCTTTGAAATCAATTTGCAAGCCGAACAAATATTTCTTGCTCTCATCGTCAACGACTACTCTAATGCCGTCAACCTCCATCTCTTCATCACCGTCATTGAGCTCATCGTCAAAGCCCATGCCATAAGAAAAACCGCTGCAGCCGCCTTCCTTAACACCTAAACGCAAAAAAAGATTGGGAAGCTCTTGCTCCTCCAGCATTTCTTTTATTTTTTCAGATGCGAGTTCACTAACTGTGATCATGCGACATCCCTCCAATAACTCTAAATAAATAAAACCTGTTACTATAGTATACTGCATATCGAAATATCGCTCAAGACGGACTAGTATATACTTTTAGCAGCTTATCATCAGATTATGTTATGAAGCTCTCCCTTGAACTATGCAATAGCTTACTTTATTTCGAATGGTTTCTACCCTTGCCCCTATTGTCCACGAGGTTTATAATTAAAGAAGTTGTTTCTTTGTTATTTTTTTCACAAGTAAGTTTACGTATATGCGGAGGAATAAGAAATGAATATTATTTTACCCAACCAATCATCTCAAATGCAACATATTGTAGAGAAGGTCCGCAACAATGAGCGCCTTACGTTAGAAGACGGAGTATTCCTATATCAATCTGATGATTTGTTAACAATTGGTCAATTAGCCAATGAAGTCAATTTAAAAAAGAACGGCAAGAAAGTTTATTTTATCGAAAATATGAGCTTATACTTTACTAACGTCTGCGAATCCCGTTGTGCTTTTTGTAATTTCCGCAAGGACGAAGGCGATGAAGGCTCTTATACTCTTACTGGCGAGCAAATGATTGATTATGTTGAACAGCATATTCATCCTGGAGTCCGTGAATTTCATATTGTTGGCGGCCATAACCAACATGTTCCCTTCCAATATTATGTAGATTCCTTGCGAGCTTTAAACGATCGTTATCCCGAAGTTACATTAAAAGCTTACACTGCTGCAGAAATAGATTTCTTTTCAAGAATTAGCGGTCTTTCCTACAAAGAAGTGTTGCAAGAATTAATGGCTGCTGGTCTTAAATCACTTACAGGCGGCGGAGCAGAAATTTTGTCTGACCATTATCGCAAAAAAATGCATGTCGACAAAGCTGACGTAACTGCTTACCTGAATGTACATCGCTCAGCTCATGAGCTAGGGCTGAAAACACATACAACGATGCTGTACGGTGCTATAGAAACGAAGGAAGATCGTATTCGTCACTTGATGCACTTAAGAGAGCTGCAAGATGAGACTAATGGATTTTTAGTTTTTATTCCGCTTTCTATGCAGCCAATCAACCCAAGAGCAGGTATTCGCCGTCGCAATTCTGCATTTGAAGATCTGAAAACAATCGCAATCAGCCGCTTAATGCTGGATAACTTCCAGCATATTAAAGCTTATTTCATCAATATTGGCGTACAGCTTACACAGGTCGCGCTGACAATGGGAGCTTCGGATGCTCATGGAACGATTGTAAAGGAAAAAATTAGTCACGCAGCAGGTGCACTTACTCCAGAGGGGATTACACGCGAGGATTTAATTTGGTTGATTAAAGGAGCAGGACGGATTCCTGTTGAGCGTGATACTTTCTATAATGAGATTAAGGTTTATGAATAAGCTGGATGAAATGTAGAGTTTGCTGCATGAGTAGTTATTTGGGATTTGGTGAATCCTACAACAATAATAATGAAGTGGCGGTGCTGGTCTTATGAGAAATTTAGTGGTATTAGGAGGCGGCTACGGTGGTCAGGCACTCGTTAGTGATTTGCTTGAAAAACAGTTTCCCGCAGATATTTCCATTACTTTAATTGACCGTATGCCTTTTCAAGGTTTGAAAACCGAATTTTATGCATTAGCAGCAGGCACTGCCTCTGATCTGGATTTGCGAGTCAATTTTCCAGAAGATGAACGACTTTCTATTTTGTACGGAGAAATTACCAATATTGATCTTGAGAAACAGCTTGTTTATATGGAAGACGAGGAGCCAGTAGCTTATGATTGGCTTGTCCTTGGATTAGGCTGCACGGACAAATATCATGGCATCGAAGGAGCAGAACAATTTTCAACAAGTATTCAAACCTTCGGAGCCGCGCGGAAAACTTACTCTCTGCTCAATAATGTGAAGCCGCATGGACAAATTTCTATTATCGGCGGGGGGCTGAGCGGTGTAGAGGTTGCTGCTGAGCTAAGAGAAAGCAGACCGGACTTGAATATTCGGCTGATCGACAGGGGACCGAAACCACTGTCAGCCTTTCCCGGAAAGCTTCAAACCTTTGTTATGGATTGGTTTACTGAACATCAAATAGAAATGCGAGGCAACACCCAGTTATTTCGTGTAGAAGAGGGTCAATTGCATGATGCAAATGCCCCGTCTGATATTATTTATACGGATGCAACAGTTTGGACTGCAGGCATTCAGCCTGTGCCGATTGTACAGCAAATCAACTTGCCTAAAGATTCAATGGGGAGGCTGATCATTAATGAATACCATCAATTGCCGCAGCATACAAATGTGTATATTATTGGCGATTGTGCTTCGCTTCCCTTCTCGCCAAGCGGTCAAGCGGCAGGAGCACAAGGCAAGCAAGTTTCGGAAGTGCTCCTTGCGCTCTGGGACAATCGAATGCCCAAGCTGGGCGCCATTAAACTAAAGGGTGTACTTGGATCATTAGGGAAAAAGAGCGGATTCGGCATAATGGGGCATACCCCGATTCTTGGTCGTGTTCCCCGATTGATTAAAAGCGGTGTTCTATGGAATTCCAAACGTCATAAAGGATAATTTGAGCTTACAATAACCTATGACTAATCCATATCATCAAGAAGCTTGTCCAATGCTGCTTGATCCACTTGCTGCTGCTCAAGAAATTTTACAATATTATTATAAAGCGCATCCGCCTTTTCTGCAGTTACGATTGTACCGTCAACAAGGGCGTAAGGCATTAGGTAACACTCACCGCAGTTGCCCAAACAGCCATACTCCTCGACCTCATATTGATCGTCCTGCTCGAATTGTTGCATTACTTTATCTGTGCCATGATGCATATTGCTTGCACAAAATTCAACTAATGGTTTAAACATATTGTCACCAGCTTTAACTTAATTACTTATTGTACTATAATAGGGTAGAAAGGAGTTGATTGCAATGAGTAACGAAGTAAGAGAGTCCATGTATGATGAAGTGCTTGATGTCCTAGATAAATTACGTCCGTTCTTGCAACGCGACGGGGGCGACGTTGAATTAGTCGATGTAGAAGGCGGCATTATTAAACTACGTCTAATGGGTGCTTGCGGAAGCTGCCCAAGCTCCACAATCACACTTAAAGCAGGAATCGAGCGCGCACTTCTTGAAGAAGTGGAAGGCGTTGTAGAGGTTGTTCAAGTATTCTAATACTGAGCAATTAAAGAAAAAAAGGCTGTTCAGCAAGCTGGTGCAAATTAGCTCTGAACGCCTTTTTTTCGCTTTTCGCTGTTATTGTCTAAATTCCTTTTATATTGGCTTTTATCGGATCGAATCCACCTGTTACATCTATTACATTGCCCGTTAAAAAGCTCGATTTCTCCTCACAAAGAAACAAAATCACCCTTGCGACATCCTCTCCTGTCCCAGGTCTGCCTAGCGGCGATTCTGGATCATGCATATGAATAGCCTCATTGATCGATAATTCCTTATTGTCACCTCGTATATCACCCGGGCCTATTAAATTAACCGTAACGCCATAAGGAGCAGTCTCGACTGCAAGCGACTTGGTAAACGAGACTAAACCGGTCTTAGCAGCAGCATATGCGGCACGATGCGGCCACGCACGCGCTTCGCCGGCATGACCAAATCCAAAGTGAATAATTCTTCCCCAGCGTCGTTCAATCATACCTGGAAGCATTCTATGATCAAGGAGCATCGCCCCAAGCAAATTACCGTTGACTAATTTGGTGATCATTTGTTGATCATATTGTGAAAACAGCTTTCTTTCACGAACAAAGGGGCCCGCATTATTAATAAGAATATCTACACCGCCCATAAAGCTTTCAGCTGCTGAGCCGAGCTTCTCTGTCCCCTCCGGTGTTCCTATATCGGCTTGCACCATTATAGCTTTAACACCGTAAGCTTCTACCTGCCCCTTCACTTTGGCCGCTTCCGCTTCACTGGAATTATAATTCAACACAATATGACAGCCTTGCTCTGCCAACTGCAAAGCAGCACGCTTCCCCAGCCCTTTTGCACTGCCCGTAATTAGTGCCGTTTTCCCCTGCAATCCCACATTAATCCCCGCTTCCCCTGAATTTACAGCTGTTTTTTACGAGCCAGTTTGCAGCCGTATTGAAACACAAGCGACAATGAGTCGGTTGCCATCATCAAGCAATCTGATAAATCATTGGCTTGCTGTTTCAAATTTTCCAGAGGATTGTCCTCTCCGTACATTCGCTGGCTCAAAATCAAATCATCGTGCATCTCGGAATTCATATAATGAATTTCAGTGTTTCGTCTTTTCCGCAGACGACTCATCGGTTCCTTATATTGTTCTTTGACATCATTTAGTTTCCAAGTCAGCTCTGGGTGCGCCTTATTCTCGCGCATATTGCGAAGTACAGTGAAGTAAGAAAAATGAGGTTTTATGCGCTCTGTTTTCATTTGAAGCATTTCATTTAAAAAAGTACCTAGCTTATCCAGCAAGGAGAATACACGAATAAATCCGTCTTTATCAAAATAAACATATCGATTGTAATTCAAACGTTCCTCATTGCTCATATCTTTCAATGAGCTAGATTTAATTTCCTTATAAAACATGGCTGAAGCATATTTGCTTTGCTCAAGCTCATTTAGAGAAGCCGATAAGCCGAGCGACCAAATTTCATACTTGCGCAGCTTCTCCATAAAGGTTGTTTGTTCAGCCCTGGTCGTTTCTGCTTTTTTTTGTAGAAGCGACACAAATTGATCAATCGCTTGATAAGTCTCCAGAAGCTTACCTTCAGGCACTGATTGCGGTTCATTAAATAAAAATCTAAGCATGCCGGCAACAGCCCCCTTATTGGTTTTCTAATTATGCTTCCCGAAACGCCATGCTCGGATGAGCGCATCCAGTAAAACACTAAATAAGGCAACAATAATCAAATTATGGACAAGACTCGTAAATATAAACAAGTTCTCATTAGTAACCGTAATTGTTAGCCAAGCACCACTAAATATTTGTGCTATAACCATAATTACTACCCAGCCTAGAGCACGAGTTAGACCAGCCTCTTGACTGCCTTCAACTTTTTTCACATAAAAATAAATGCTTATAACTGCAAGTGCAAAAATCAATGCCGCAACTCTATGTATAAACACTGCCCCTGTTGCTCCTTGCAAATCAGGAATCAACTCACCGTTACATAAAGGCCATCCTGAACAACCGCCTGCTGATTTGGTATGTCGAATGAAAGCACCAAGATAAATGACTACATAGCTGTAAATAGACAGCGCCAGAAGCGGCATTGCCAACTTTCCTGATACTTTGTAGATCGGCGGAACTTCATGCTTGGCACGATACACCCAAATAACAAGCAGCATGGTTGAGGCGAAAGCCACTAATGATATTCCGAAGTGAATCGCCATTACGGCAGGCGTTTGCGGCCATTTCACTGCTGCCGCTCCCATCAATGCCTGAATAACGGTAAACGCAAGTGCAAAAGCACCATACAAAAAAGGCTCTTTGAAGACTGCCTTGTTACTGCGATACTTTCTGTAGAGAGATATGGCAACAACAAGTACAAGAATGCCTTCTATTCCGCTTACAAAACGGTGCGAATATTCAATCATTGATTCCAGCGTATAAGCGGGAATAAACTTTCCATTACATAGCGGCCAGTCAGTGCCGCAGCCCATTCCTGAATCCGTATTCGTAACTAATGCTCCGGCAAGAAGTACTAGCAGCATCCCTATGCAGGTAATATTCGCTAACAAGCGAAAGCGGCCGGTTACCATAAAAAAATCACCTATTTCCAAAAAATTTATAACATATCAATTATAGCGACTTGCTTGTACAAAAGCCATGTTTAAAATGTGAATCTTGTAATATTCGACATTTGCTGCCCTGCCTTCTCAACTTTTAACCGCAAGGAATTTTGCCAAGAGAAAAAGCTATTCCCAGATTTTAACCTGAAAATAGCTTTTTTATTACAACTCACGTTCGATGACGAGCATCTTGATGTCTTCATATATTGTTGTCCATTCAATTTTTGCTTCAAGCGCATCAGACAGGCTGCGAGCTGCTACATAACCGGTAGAATCAATAATTGTAGTTGGGAAACTCCATTTTACTTCTTTTCCGTTTACAATTGCAATATCGCTGCCTACTTGAGTTTTAATAATTGTTCCTGTTGCAATATCATTCAAAGTAATCGTTTTTGTTTTGGCATCATAAGATGTTTCGGCGCCAAATGCATAAGCTACATCACGAATCGGTACAAGTGTAATATAACCCGGCATCATAACAGGCGCGTTATATTCATCGTTAAATGCATAATACTCTTGCTTTGTGATATGCAATTTATTTTTCAATAAATCATAAATAAATGAGTCCTCTTCAAAAAGCTTAACAACTTCAAAGCCTTCCATATAATCCAGTTCTAATAAATCTACGCTATCTTTTGTTACTATTGGTTTATCAGCCTTTACTTCACCATTGACATTCCACATTTCTGATGCACTTGTCAATTCAATCTTGCCGAATGGAATGAAAGCTGCATCTTCTCCATTGGCAAAGTCCAAACTTAGCTTAATATCTTGTTTTCTCATATCCAGCTTATCATCAAAATACAAATCAGCTTCCAATTTAAGATTTTTATTAATAAAGGTTTGCATCATAACAGTCGAAACTGAAGATTTATCCATCTCCTTGCGGAACTCTGATACTTCCTCAATTAGTTCCTCGACGGCTTCCTTAATCATTTCCTCTTTTGTTGGCGCATCTAGCTCAGAACTATCATAAAAACCCTCAAGCCAGTAAGCTATTTCAGCATTTTCTTCAAACAATGTAAACAGCTCAGTCATAAAAGCTGTGATTCCTTCACGATCCTTTAGTAGGGAATCAAGAAATCCTTTAGCCAGCTTCCACAATTCTTCACCATCGAATTCAGTATGTACATGAAACAGTGAAGTATCGATGCCATTAATTTTCTCTGTAACAGGCTCTACAGTCAATGTTTTTGGATTTGGCAAATGTCCAATGAAAAGACTGCTTGCTTTCTCAAACACTTTGAGTTGAAATTGGTTCATTGCAAGCAGATCCAATTCCATATCGTCTTCATCATCCATATACTCTCGTAGATCAATCACAAAAGGCTGCTTGGCACCATCAACCTGGAAAGACATCAGTGTGTTGGTCAATTGAGCGGCAAAATGAATTGGTTTTGTATCCTTAAGGGTAACATTCCCTTCAAATGACATCTCACCTTTATCGCGATCTGCTACGCGAACCTGATCAAGTTCAATTTTAACGTCAGATAACAATGAAAACATAAAGGTGTCCGTCACATCATAAAACGCCAATACATCCTCGTTCAGATCGAATTTCAAGGAAAGTGATTGCTTGCTTTCTGATGAAGTTACCTTAAAAGCATTGCTAAGCATGCTATTAAGGTCTTTGCCGCCAACAGCCTGGCAGCCTGCCGCAATTAATAACGACATTGCCAATAGCAGCAACATAAAACCTCTTAACATTTTTTTGGACATTCGAGTGTCTCCCTTAACATATATTCAGCCTAAACCTATAGCTTCCTTGATTGTACAAGAATTGGAATGTTTTTGTAAACAGCATAAATGCTCTTGTTTTGTCTAATCCTTGTATTCTTCAAGCTTGTCCATACAACTGCCCTATTAATGCTGTCGGCTTCTATAGAAGGGCTTCATTAATAGTTGAAACGGTTTTCTAAGCTTAGCTGGGAATAACGCAATGTCCTCTGGTGTAACGACCCTCAGACCGACCAGCAATAACAAATAGATGCCGCCTATTACTGCAGCTGTCATCGAAGCGCCCAAGAAATAGGACAGCTTTGCATGCCAGCCTCCAGTCCATCTCAGTATCCAGGTTTCGATAAGCCATCCTGCTCCAGCTGATATAACAACAGCAATAATATACTTCATCCATCTGCTGCCAAGCACATTCAGTTTTACATCGGCATTTATGGTACGTACATTGAGCAACGTAATAACTAGGAAACATACCGTGGACCCAATAATAAATCCGTATATCCCCATAAAAGGCGCTAGCGCAACACTGAACACTATTTTTAAAATTAACCCGAGTATCGTATGATTCATTGACTCTTTTTGTTTACCCATTCCATACAAAATAGAGTTAGTTGTCATCATCGTAATTTGCACAATCGTTCCAACGGTCAAAAATGCAACGGCTTCACTACCGCTTGGACTGGCGAATAGCAAGCCTGTTACAGAAAAAGATGCAACTGTCAGCATAATTGCGACAGGAACACCTGTAAAACAGACAATTCGCATAACAAGTGATGCTTGCTTTTGAACTTCTTTCATATTTTTGACCGAATAGGCTGACGAAATGACCGGAATAATGGTTGATCCGAGTGCTATAGCTAGTATAGGCGGAATACCAGCTAATGAAATAGCTTTTATTCCATAATCAGCGAGCACCAAATTTGACATTTCTTCTGTGTAAAATCCTCCTGTCAGTCGCTTGAAGAAGGATGTGTCAAAGAAATAAATCAAAGTTACGGTCATGGAAGTAAGCAAAGCTGGTAGCGACATTGCCAGTATCTCTTTGTAAATATCACGATACCTTGTTGTGCTTGGCTTGCCGCTTACTTGTCTTGGCGGAGTATACATCAAAGCTGCAGCACCCTCAGCATTGAACTTCTTCTTGGGCGCAGTCATTTTGTCTTGCTTTTTCAGCTTTCTGCCAAACCAGATCATCACAGAAAAAGCCCCGACGCTCCCAAACACGCTACCGAATGTTATTGCGGCTGCCGCCCAATCATCCCCCCAGCCAAGCTGAATAACAACAAGCCCTAAGCCAAGACCAAGAATTACTCGCATAAACTGCTCTACGATTTGCGAGATTCCGCCGGCAGACATAAACTGCCTCCCTTGAAAATAACCGCGCATCATAGCAATTATCGGAAACAGCAGCAAGGCAGGAGCAATTGCACGAACAGCCAAATAAGAGCTTGGCAAATTAGTCATCCTTGCATAAGCAGGAGCAAATATAAACAATGATGTTGCCAAAATAAACCCGGTTACAGCACCAAATACAAGTGCTGCTTGAAAAACCCGCTTTGCTTCAGCGGGCTGCCCCAATGCATAACGTTCAGAAACCATTTTGCTGACTGCACTAGGAAAACCTGCCGTTGCTATCGTCAGCAATACCATATACACCTGATTGGCTATCGTAAAGGCGATCATGCCTTCTTCACTTAGCATATAATCAAGCGGCACCCTCTGAAATAACCCGAGCACCCTGGCAGTCAATGCTGCTGCTGTTAGAATTAATGTTCCTCTAATTAATGTATCTTTTTTTAACATGATGGATTATTGCCATCCCCTATCCATAAAGGCTGCGTATATTGTCTTATACAATCCAAACAATAAATAGAATGATCATGACGATCTGTAATATAATTTTGACAACAGTACTTGTAAACAAACCTACTATAGAGCCAACACCTGCTTTAAAGGAGGTCATCATACTGGCTCCGGTAAGCAATTCACCAAAAAAAGCACCGACAAACGGCCCTATAATGAGTCCAAATGCAGGTATTACGAACGGACCGACGATAATACCGATCGTACTGCCGATAACAGAGGCTTTTGTTCCTCCAAATCTTTTTACTCCCCATGCGCTTACCGCATAATCCGCGACGAACAACACAACGATAATCAGCGTCTGCGTGATCCAGAACCAGGCTCCAAAAGGAGAAAAGGAGAAAAACCAGCCGTAGACAAAAAATGCTGCCAAAATGGCTAGCGCTCCCGGCAATATAGGTACAATCGCCCCCGCCATGCCGACAGCGAATAAAATAATAATTAATATCCATCCAACTATCTCCACATACTTCCTCCTCTAACCATTCTATAGCCCAATCGTTTCCAACTGCTATTTTCAATCATATTGTCGCTCAAGACAATTCAAATATATATTTTTTAATTACTTCCGCAATAGCGTGCTTGTTATTGTGTACCGTTATTGCGTCTGCCGCTGCCTTCACTTCATCCTGTGCGTTCTCCATTGCAATGCCAAGCCCGGAAGCACAAATTGCAGCCATATCATTCAAGCTGTCTCCTACCGCAATCGTCTCTTCCATAGAAATATTTAGAAGATTGCAAACTTCCTTTATGCCGGCAGCTTTGTTTACCCCTTTTGGATTAAACTCCATATTCCAAGGTGATGAATTGGTTATTTCGAAGCAATCCCAAGACTTTGCCTCTTGAAGTAAATGTTCTCTAAGCAGGTCATTTTCAGTATTAAATCCAAATTTCAGCCAAGTATAATCAGAATAAGTGCGATCCTTTTCTATCCATTTTGTTTTGTTATAAATACCTTCTGTCGTATATGCCCAAAACCATGCCTCTTCATTAGCAATCGCTAATTGATGCAACCTCTCAATATGGTCAGCATTCATATCCGTACGTTTGTACAACTCGTGCGGTTTACTCCAAACCTCTCCCCCGTTTACCGTAATCATCGGAGTTTGCAAGCCGATTTGCTCGGCATAGGGATTGGCGCTTATAAAGCCTCGACCTGTAGAAAAGCTTACCGTTACACCAGCTTCTAGCGCTTTATGAATCCATTGTTCATTTTCATTACTAATTTCACTTTGATCATTCAATAAAGTTCCGTCCATATCAATAGCAAGCAATTTATATTTCATATATTCGTTCTCCTGTTTCTCTTTTTTATACTGTATCAAATTCCATAATCCGCGACTTTCCATCCTTATTATTCTAGCACATATTGCTAAGAAACCAAATTATCGCATTATATCTTTTCCTGAATTTAGGCATAGTCGCTGTTTCAAACAACTTACTTAACTAACTTGCATGACAAAAAAGCATAAGTCCAGGTGTTTCCACCAAACTTATGCTTTTCTTATTTCATTTATTCATTTTGCTCAGTCTGCTCGGTTTGTTCTGTTTCCTCTTGCTTTCCTTCAGCCTGTTTTTCTTCCTCTTCCAGCTCTTCCGGTGTTTTTAGCGCTTTGTTAGGCGTTCCTGTCAAGCCGATTTCAGCATCGTATGCATCGAATATTTTCCGGGCAATAGGAGCTGCTCCATATGCGCCATAGCCTCCATCCGGCACAACAACTGCAACTGCAAGCTTTGGATTCTCAGCAGGAGCATAGGCTATAAATACAGCGTTATTCGCTCTTCTTGTTGCAACATCCTGCTCTGAAGTCCCTGTTTTCCTCATAAAATTATGCTGAAAGCCTTCAAATCCGCGCACAGAAACCTTGCTCATTCCCTTTTCAATCACATTCCAGTATTCCTCCGGAATGTCGACCTCATTTAATATAACCGGCTCAAATGTTTCTATAACATTTCCTGAAGAGTCTCTTACTTCGTTGACAAACTGCGGCTTCAGACGCTTCCCGTGATTGGCAAGCATCGTTGTGTATTGAGCCAGCTGCAAGGTTGTATAGCGTCCCATCTGTCCAAAAGAGGAAAATATTAACGCGGACTGCTCACTCCCACTCTCTGCCTCATTGAAATAGTCAATTACTCCGGGTGATTCCCCAAGCAAGCCACTCTCAGTCGAAACACCCAAACCGAACTGCTTCATATAGTCATCCCATATATCTATCCCCCTCTTGCCATCGACAGACCCGCGCATATACAGCGGGTTGCCAATCATTGCAGCCATAAAGGCATTGGAGGAATGCTCGATCGCTTGCGAGCCATTAATTCTGCCAAAAGGTTTGAACTGCGAGTTATTGATTGCCCGCTCGTATCCCTTTTTACCAAATACAAATTTGGACGTATCTGTATATACTTTCGATGGTGGGAACAGCTTTTCATTCAAACCAATTAAAACAGTTAGCGGCTTAATCGTAGAACCGAGCGGAACAATGGAGGAGGGATGGCGATTACGCTCTTTATCCGTCTCATAGCTGCCATAAACGGTTCTAATCGTACCATTAGGCAGTACATTCATAAAATTGTTCCAGTTCTCTGTACTAATACTGCCGCCAGCCCAAATATTCGGATCGTAGTCCGGCATACTCGCCATAGCCACAACCTTGCCTGTATCTACCTCCATAGCAACTGCAAAACCGGTTTGGGCATATTCAGCACGTTCGAATTTACTGGATGATTTGCGAATGACTTCCAGATGCTCCGTAATCGCATCTTCGGTTTTAAGCTGTACTTTTTTGTTAATGGTCAAATAAACATCGGAACCTTTCTCTGGCGGAGTAAACCTCATCGGCCCAATAATTTGACCTTTATTGTTCACAGGGTAGCTTTTCAGACCGTTTTTGCCGCGCAGCATGTCCTGATACATATACTCGATTCCGTCAAGCCCCACTTCCTCCTCTTCCAGATATTTCAGATCAGGCTCTGTTTCCTTGCTCTTTTCTTTATAAAACTCGTAGCTTTCACGCACGCCTTTATATTTTTTCAAGTACCCGACCAATTGTACAGCAACGGTATCCTTATCATAATGCCGGACACTTTCCTCGATAATTTCGATGCCTTTAAAATTGGTTCTGTTTTCCATAAAAAAGGCGACTTCTTCATTGGTCAGCCCCGATTTAATCCGACGCGGAGTGGAAATCGTATTTCGTTTGAATTCCAAATCCATATGAAAAATAATATCATCCACGGTCATGATATCTTCCTGATCACCAAATTCGCTAAATACTTTCTGCAGTTTCTCTGCATCCTGCTTCGCTATTTTCACTGATTCTTCCGTCCCCGATGATGGCTGAATACTGTAATAAATGGATTGAGTTGATGTCGAATAAGCGATCGGATTACCGGTGGCATCATAAATATTGCCCCTTATCGGAGCAATTTCATTATAACGCGTACTTTTGCGAATCCCTTCAACACTTAATTGCGGTCCTTCAACAAATTGCAGTACCGCCAGCCTTACAATCAACAGGCTGAATAAGGCAAAAATAATAAAAAAGAAAAAATTAAGCCGAAATGAAAAGTTTCTTCGTTTGCTGCTCTGGCGTTTTTGTTCCTCTTCCTGCATCCTGCTCTCTCCTATCACATGCTATGAGGCTGTCGATTATTGCTCATAAATAACTTTAAACATAACACTTATTCGTCATTGCAAACAAAAAGTTGTTCACAGTTAATCGACAGACTCGCTATGCAGGCAAATGCATTTGCCGGAACCGCCAACCGTTACAATCCTCAGTTGCTGTTCTTTTTTGCCTGCTCTATAAATGCTTTAATTGTACTATCTACTTCCAGCTTGCCAAGCTCTGCACCCTGAAACGAAACCGTTACAGTGTTGCTGCCTGCCTTGCCCTTTACTTCTAGAGCCGATGCTTTTACTGTAAAGGAGCCATCTTTATTCACTTCATATTTGGCATCTTTGGCGCTTGTGATCATCGCCTGCAGCGCTTCCTGCTTCAATGTATCCGTAACTTTGCTGCCAAACTCCTTTACATCATCCAGTGAGTAGCCGCTATAAATAATTAAGCCGGCTACAATAACAAGAACCAGCAGCCATTTCACTACTGTTTTGACTACTTTCATAATTAAAAATAAAACAAGCAGTACAATGGCAATAATAATCCACTTTTCTTTAAAAAACGTCATCCAGGTGTCTAAGTCATAATTAGAAAAATTCAAAAAATCCATATTGCTTCCCCCCATTATTATACCTTCTCGTTCTGTTCAATACAAAATATTATAGCGTAGCAGCTATCCAACGTAAATGTCTCTAAATAAATACGCTATATTTTGGGATTAGACATATCCTGTCCACCTTTTACGTACAAGTAGATATGACCGATAATTTAAGGAGGCTTCATTAGTGAGGAACGCTATATGGCTTTATCTGTTTCTGTTTGTCGCCTTTTTCGACCTGCATGCCCAGTATCCAATTCTTACTCCGTTTGCTATATCGCTAGGTGCTGCTCCATCGTTTGTTGGGCTTATGATGGGGATGTACTCGATTACTCATTTGCCTGGCAATGTTATCGCCGGAATCGGTGTTGACCGATTAGGCAGCAAGCAATTTATTATTTTCAGCTTAATGGGAGCCGGCATTATTTTACTGGTACAGGCATATGTAGTGGATCCTTGGCAGCTGCTTGTGCTTCGTTCTATAAGCGGCTTTGTCCTTGCTTTCCTGTCGCCGGCATGTATGGCGCTGCTTGCCCGCATGTCCAGTGATTTGAAGGAGCAAGGCAAGCTAATGGCAGGCAATGGCTTGGTCCATACAATTGCTGCTGTCGCTTCTCCTGCTGCCGGAGCTTATCTCGTAGCCAAAATCGGCTTTGCCGCTGCCTTTACAATGCTCGGCTGGATTTTGATCGGAACTTCTATTCTTGCTATTGTTTTTATAAAAGACATAAAAGCGCCATTGCTGCCTATTCAGAAAAAGGAGGAAAAGAGCAATCATACAGCTATGCCAGAGCTAGCGCCTCAAGAGGTTCCTTGGCTCATTTATTTGCTGCCAGTCGCACTAAGCTGTGCACAGGGAATTCTTTCTTTTGAAATACCGTTGCTAGCCAAAACTACAGAGGCGATGATGACAACAGGTCTGTTGTTTTCAGTGATTAGTATCGGGGCGCTAGTGACGCTAAGTATGATGTTTCTAAACAATTTATCTGCCTTTCAGCGAACATTATGGGGGGCCTTTGCTTTGGCTTTGTTCTATTTTGGCATTGCATCTGAAATGCAAGTTCCGCTTGTTTTTTTCCTGTTTGCAATTGGAATGAGCAAAGGAGTAACATTGCCAGCGTTGTCCACCTTGTTAATTGAGTTGAGCGGTGGAGAAAAATATGGAAAAACATTTTCCATCCTGTCGGTTGCAACATCAATCGGCGCGTTCATTGGACCAGTCGCAGCCGGACAATTGCGCCATATTGTTTCACCTTACTATCTTGCCTTTATGTTTCTTATGATCGCCGTTACGATATTGCCGATTATACATTGGCGCACTTATACAGGCAACGCGCAGGTACAAAACTAATCGATTTTGTTTCCCGCTTCTTTGATGTTACACTAACATTGAAAGGGCATAGTCGCATTTACAAGGAGGGACGCCAATGCACGCTATGGACTTCCTCATTATCGTTGAGGGCAAGAATGATAAGCGACAACTGCAAAAAGTGCTTGGAGACCAACTGGAAATCAGTTGTACCTTCGGCACTCCGGGAACTGAGCTGCTGGAGCAATTGAGACAAGGCGGAGCAGGCAAACAAGTTTATATTTTTACTGATAACGATTCATCCGGGAAGAAAATCAGGAAGCTGCTCGCAG
This sequence comes from Paenibacillus nanensis, assembly GCA_040396195.1. Classification (GTDB taxonomy): domain Bacteria; phylum Bacillota; class Bacilli; order Paenibacillales; family Paenibacillaceae; genus Pristimantibacillus; species Pristimantibacillus nanensis_A. The sequence goes on along the minus strand of JBEBPB010000005.1, from coordinate 160,693 downwards.
ATATATTCCCTGATGCCGACCATATTTATACAAGACGAGGATACTCAGGAGTAGAGCATACCCCGCTTGATTACTTAGTGCAGCAATTAGAAAAGGCTGGATTGGAAGAGTTTATTCGCTATGAGGAATTGCCATTTGTTCAGTGGGAAAAGGATCGATTTTAGTTGCTCGGCAAGCTGATCAAAAAAGACCACCAAAGTTCAAAACCTACCTATCTCTAGGTGGATGTGAGCATTGGTGGTCTTTCACTTAATTGACTTTTTATCGAAGTATTTTTAGAGCAGCTTGTTAATATCTTTCACAATATCATCAGCTGTAAGTTCCTCATCGCTGCCGTTGATCCATTTGCGAATTTGACCATTCTGGTCAACAATAATAATAAAGTTATAGTGAGCAAATGTATTCTGCTCTTCGATTTTCAATACCCCGACGTCATAATCTTCAGCTAGTTTAATTGTTGCTTCCTCTTCACCGCGCAGGAAGTGCCAGCCTTCCAATTTAGCATAGTTGCGCTCAGCAAATGCCTTTATTTCATCAGCTGTATCACGTTCTGGATCAAAGGTTATCGAATTGAATACAACTTTCGAGCCCATTTTTCCTTGCTCAATCAGCTTTTCCTGAACTTGTGAAAGCAAGAATGTTGTTGGAGGACAGACATCCGGACAATTGGCAAAAAAGAAATAGACAATTTGTACTTTTCCTTTATCCGTATCCAGTGTCACTGTATTCCCGTCTATATCTTGCAATTCAAAATTCGGAGCAGCTTTTTCTATTGGAAGCGGCTCTTGCTCCTTCCATACATAGGAGTATAGCAAATAAGCGCCTACTGCCAGCAATAACGCAATAACAGCAATTTTGAAACCATGTTGGCGTACAAAACTCATCTTATTCACCTCAGTTAATATGTTTACGATAATGTGTTGGCGATCATTGCAATAAATACGATCATTAAGTAATTAATAGAAATAATAAAGTTGACTTTGGCCCACTTGTCCGTATTATCGGTTCGAAGTCCGCCAATAGTATGCACAAACCAAATCAATGTCAATGCTAATGATACGATCAAGAAATAAATACCTGCATAGTTGTACACATAAAGCAAAATCACTGTAGGAAACAACAATGCAATATAAGGAATCATTTGTATCTTAGTGCGCTTGATTCCTTTTACTACAGGCAATAAAGGAAATCCTGCTGTTCTGTATTCCTCTACTCTGCGAATAGCAAGCGACCAGAAATGAGCTGGTTGCCACAGAAACAAAAATGCAAACAACAGCCAAGCCCCGATATCAGCGTTTCCCGTAACTGCACAGTATCCGATTACCGGCGGCATCGCCCCGGCAATACCGCCTACAGATGTGCTCCAGGTCGACCGTCTTTTCAGCCACATTGTATAGATAACAATATAAGCAAGCCAGCCAATCAGTCCCAGCAATCCTGTCAGTGGATTCACAGCGAAGTACAAAATGGCTATACCCGCTATTCCCATAATAATTCCGTACGCAAGCACTTGACCTGGTGTCATTCTTCCCATAGGAAGCGTTCTATTTCTTGTCCGCTCCATACGGAGATCGAATTCACGGTCCCAATAGTTATTCACTACGGTTGCAGATGCCATAGTAAAGGTTGAGCCCAGCAGCATCCAAATCATTAGCATAATATCAATTTGCCATTTGGAAGCCACCCAGTATCCCCCAAGCGCGGCAAACATATTCAAACGCAGCAACCGAGGTTTCGTCAAAGCAATCAAGTCTTTTAACACGAAGCGATCCTCCCAATTTCAATGAAAAACGTCACTCTATCTCATACAATCGTCCTTAATCATACCTAAAAATCGGCTTAAAAACAACGTTCCAAGCCTTTGTTCATTATTTCGACACGCAATTTTCTTCTTCATTTTGTCACCAATTTCGTTTCTTGCCAATAAACTGTCGTATAGGAAATCGCCTATAGGCTTTCATCATACGAAGAAGGGAGTAGCGCAGTGGCTGTTATTAAAACAAATTCAGAGAACACCAAGATGCTTGCTCGGCTGATGCGTGCTGAGGCAGAAGGCGAAGGGGAACTCGGCATGTTAATGGTCGGCAATGTCGGAGTAAACCGTGTGCGGGGAAACTGTCTTGATTTTCGTAATATCCGTTCTATTCCTGATATGGTCTATCAAAGTCCCGGCGGATTCGAGGCTATACAAAAAAGTTATTTTTACCAATCCGCAAGAGATAAAGATATTCGGCTGGCAGAACGTTCCATTCGTGGCGAACGCCAGCATCCGGCATCGAATGCTCTATGGTTTTTCCGTCCAACAGGAGCTTGTCCGGCAACATGGTGGGATCAGAATCATAGTGGTCGATATAAAAACCATTGTTTTTTCGTGCCGCTCAGGAACGAATGCCCTAATGTTTACTAAATTAAAAACCTTGTTTGAAAGGATGAGTTGACTTATGTTTCAACCTAATTTCTATTATGGACAACAAGGAGGCTGCGGCCAATCTGCATGGAACCAGACACGTAATAATATGCCTTACTATTATGGAGTCAATCCAATGACAATGCCCCCGCCTGTTAGCAACGGTTCAATGATTTCTCCGACAGGAACCGTTTTCCCCGGCACGGCTGGCAGAGAAGAGTCCTATGTAGAAAACATTTTACGCTTGAATCGCGGTAAAATAGCTACCTTCTATATGACCTACGAAAACAATAAGGAATGGAATGCTAAAGTTTTTCGAGGCAGAATTGAAGCCGCAGGACGTGACCATATTATTATTAGCGATCCCGAAACAGGTGTCAGACATTTATTGCTAATGCTTAATTTGGATTATGTTACTTTTGATGAGCCTGTTGCATATGAATATCCATTTCATGGCTCTGTTGTAACGGAAGAGACACCTATCCAATCCAGATAGTACATTTTTAAGTTGCTATATAGCCTGAAAGGTCCACACATGCAGCTTGGCTCGGCCGCCAACGATCCAATCTGTCAGGACAGCCCAAGGAGAACGCCCGCTCAAGCGTTCTTCTTTTATTTGTTCGGCAGCACTTTTCGTTTGGCAATTCCATACCTCAACAAATAAATTCGGCTGATCGGCTCCCTCGTAAATAAGTACCTCTGGAAACTGTTTTTTTATATCTGCTGTAAAAATCAGAAAGCTCTCCCTGTGCCAAGGCTCTATTTTATATTCAACAAAACATATATACATGCTATTATTCCTTTCCGTACGGGATTTCCCCTCATAAATTCACTAAGTTTGGAAAACACTACATAAATGCCAAGACGAAAAGTCAGTGGCATGTATTGAATTATAGCTCAACTTGTAAGGCATCACAAAATGCAGACCACTTGCTTGTATAAGGAGGATTTATTTTGGATACGGGAACACACCTATTAATGGGCATTGGACTAGCTGGTCTGGCGATGGCCGATCCGGTTTGTGCCGCTGACCCCAGTTTGCAACAAGCCGTTATCATTGGAACAGTTGTTGGCTCTCAAGCACCTGATATGGATGGCTTATTGCGTTTTAAGAGCAATGAACTGTATATAAAAAACCATCGCGGACCTACACATTCTTTACCTGCAATTGCAATTTGGACGGTGCTTATCACTTCTATTCTGCAGTTGATATACAAAGGAGGATTGTCATGGGTGCATCTGGGCGGATGGATTCTGCTCGCAGTTTCCGTTCATGTATTTACAGACTTGTTCAATGCTTATGGTACGCAAGCTTTACGACCTTTTTCAGAGAAATGGATTTCATGGAATATTATTCACATTTTTGATCCGTTTCTATTTATTAGTCACATTGTTGCAATATCGTTATGGGTGTTTCAAATTGCAAGACCAGAGCAAATCTTTCCTGTTCTTTATTTACTGTTAATGATCTATTTTGCCTGGCGAACTAAAGCCGCACACCAAGTATTGAGGCTCCTCCCTCAAATTGATCCAACACGCCAAGCTAACGAGCATTATTATGCGATTCCCACTGTTTCTCTTATGAAATGGAATATTGTGAAAGCATGTGCTGATGGGAGTTTTAAAATTGGGGGCTTAAATAATAAAACGCTGACTTGGGCTGATCATGTCGCTTGCTCTACACATAAAGCGGTTAGTAAATCGAAAGATACCGCTGCTGTAGGTGCCTTCTTATATTTGACCGACTTTGCTTGCTCAGAAGTAATCGAGCATTCATGGGGCTATGAAGTACGCTGGTTCGATGTACGTTACAGACACCGCAAGCAGTACCCTTTTGTAGCAGTTGTTCTAATGGATTTAAATTTTGCAACTACAGGAACCTATATTGGCTGGCTTAGCGACAAACGCTTAAACAAACGATTGAAATTGAATACTTACTAAAACACTAACAAAAAATGCGAGCAAAAAATAAATCGCGTTTTTTTGTTATGTCGATATGCAATTTAGAGTTTAATGAAGATAGCTGTCGTTTATATTTCTATCTAATCATGATAAAATCAGATTTGCAGACCGCATTGATCGTATGGCATAAAAAAAAGCCCAGGTTTTGTCCTGAGCTTTTCTTTCATGTATAAGCAAGAATTAACGCATATTTCCAGACAATTGTTGTTCAGCCATTTGAACAAGTTTTCTTGTGATGTATCCGCCGATAGAACCAGCGTCACGAGTAGACAGGTTACCATTGTATCCGTCTGCTGAGAATTGGATGCTCAATTCTTGAGCTGCTTCCATTTTCATTTGGTTAAGAGCTTGAGTAGCTTGTGGAACTACTAGTTGATTACTGCTGCGGTTATTGTTTGCCATTTTTGTGTTTCTCCCTTCGAGTTCTGCACTTTTAGTGTGTTGCAAGCTTGCAAAGATATTATGTGCAACAAATAAAATCGTATTCAAATTTTTTAATATTTTTTTTATTTTTTTTTTGCAACAGGTAGATTGATCAAAAAGGAGCCCGTTATGCCTAAACATCTTTCACTTTTCTTTGCTATTATCACTGTTGTTTTTATGAGTCTTACCGCAATATCCATCAGTCACAACGGCTGGCTTGTACTTTTATTTGCGACACTTGCCTTTTTCAGCACTGGCGCCGGATTTATCGTTAAAGCCCGATTGCGCAGAAAAGCAGAACAACAGCAATAATTGCTGTGTTCTGCAGACTTGCTCTAGCTTTGCATTCAAGATGTTTATTGCGAAAAACGATTAGAATAGGATTTTTGCTTATAATTTGCTGTTGAAAAATTAGAATTCCAATAGGCCATATTATAATTAGATTCAAATAATACGCTTGCGGACCAAGAATTGTTTTTGCCTCTGACTGCAAAGTCATACGTTATTTCTCCATGTGTCCAGTTCTTTCTATACTTCAATGCATCGATCGCCATTTGGTGAAATGCCTTTACTTGCAGCTCTGTCATTCCTTTTCCAGAACTCTCCTCCAATTGTCCATTGCTTGAATTAATAGGATGATGCTTAATTCCAAATTTGCCAACTGTATTGTTTCGGATATGAATTTGGACCGTTCCTGCTATTGCATCCGTTAATTCTTTTTGTAATTGCCGAAAAACAAAATCAATTTGCTTTGTTAATGAAGCAGAATCTTTTGTCATGTTCATTCCTCCTCTTAATAACAGTCACCTTCGACAGTAACTTTCTTTTTTCTTCCAAAAACATCGTATCATGACACACAATCGGTATCACCGAAAAGATTATTAGTATTTTCCGAATAGAAAAATGCGCCTTTATACCCAATAAAATTAATATCGAGAACTAATTACCTATATACAACGTTATTATTTGTTGCGATTATAGACCTTTTTTTCTAGTGATGATATACTGTTTTTATACCAAAAAAAGGAGAGTATGTTTATGAGTCAATGGTACTATTCTCTGTCCGTGCGCAAAAAGCTGCTTGTAACTGTGTACATAAACTTGCTGCTGTTTGCAGTGCTGACGATAATAGCAATGCTAATCGCTGGCGGCCCCATTCTGCCCATAATTATTGTAACCGTTGTCACCGCAATCATTTTACTTCCTGCTATATCCTTTTTTGAAAGTGCGCTAACTGGCTCTTTTGATGAAATATCAAATGCAGCTTATCGTATTTCAAAAGGCGATTTTACACAGAAAATTGACTCAGGATCATATGAAGCAGGCGGTATCGTTAATTCCTTTAACAGTATGATCGATAAGCTGAGAGATATTTTGTCGGAAACAACGAATATCACTCGACTTGTTGCCGAGACCAGCAGAGGAATTTTTGAGAAGAATACACAAATTCAAACCGCAATGGAGCAAGTAGCTGCATCAGCAAATGAGCTGGCTACCGGTGCCAATGAGATTTCGGACGATGTATCCGAAATGAGCCATTCCATCACACAAATCGAAGAAAAGGTAGCGAACTACGCTCAAACGACTCATGAGATGAATGAGCGCAGCGATCATACCGTTTCATTGGTTAACAGAGGGCGCGATGCGCTTGAGGTACAAGCAGAGAGCATGCAAAGAAATATGGAGGCAACAAGCAAGGTAGCTGAAACTATTCAAGAGCTTGCCAAAAGTGCTCAAGGCATCTCTTCTATTACCAAATCAATTTCTGATATTGCTGAGCAAACTAATCTGCTTTCCCTGAATGCATCAATAGAAGCAGCTCGTGCAGGTGAGCATGGTCGGGGCTTTGCAGTAGTTGCCCAGGAAGTTAGAAAGCTGGCAGAAGAATCTTCAGCATCCACTAAGGAAGTATTCGGTTTGGTTAAAGATATTGACGAGCGCATTAAACGGGCAATCAATGATATGAAGGCTAATGAGGAAGTAGTTGCAATGCAAGCGGAGCATATCCAACAATCAGAGGCTATTTTTAAAGAGATTGTGAGCAGTGTGCAATTTATTACAGAGCAAATCCAATCCTTTGCAGAAGAAAGTGACGCAATGCTTGAAAATGCTCAGCACATCTCCAATACAATTCAGAATATATCAGCTATTACCCAACAGTCTGCAGCTGGCACAGAGCAAGTTTCGGCATCAATGAATGAGCAAATCGCTTCAGTACAAGCGGTTGCTCAGGAAACAGAAAAAATGCTGTCTATCTCAACTCAGCTGCAACGAACAATCCAAGTATTTAAAATTAAATAACTATACATAGTGAAGCTTCTCCAAGCGCAAATATGCGTTGGGAGAAGCTTTTTTCTAATGACTCCATTTGCATACTGCGAATTTTCCTTATCGTTTGGGGTAAGTTAAATGGTGAATGCTTAAAACTATACGAAATAAAGGATGATTAAACAATATGCTGCCCAATACATTCCATTTGAGAATTAAACTGCGCCTCCTGTTGGTTCTGCTTCTTATCCTTGCAGCAGCAGCCGCCGTAAGCCCATCGAACTCAGTTTCAGCTTCTACAAAGAAGAAATCTAAACCAAACGAGCTGCAATCAAGAGCTATTTCTTGGGCAGCGTTACAGAAGCAATTTCCGGAACATTATTTTTTGCATGGACCACGTGATTCTAATCAAGTTTCTCTAAGTTTTGATGATGCTCCTGATGAACGATTTACGCCACAAATTTTGGACATTTTAGCAGAGCACAAAATAAAAGCAACCTTTTTTATCGTAGGCGATCGCGCATTAAAGCATCCGGAATTGGTTAAACGAATATTGGATGAAGGTCATGATATCGGCAATCATTCCTATGACCATGTTCTATTTACAAAGCTTACATTGGATAAATTCAAATACCAAATAAATGAAACAAACCGAATTATTAAATCAATAACTGGAAGTACACCGCGCTTTATACGACCCCCGTATGGAGAAATAAATGAGGAACAAATGAAATGGAGCAAAGGAAAAGATTTCATTATTGTAAACTGGGATGTTGATTCAGAGGACTGGAAAAACGATCCTTCAAGCGAACAAATTATTGATAATATAAAAAAGACCCTGCAATCAGGCTCCATTATTTTGCAGCATGCAGGGGGTGGAAAAGGACAAAGCCTGATGGGAACCATCGAGGCTTTGCCGAAAATTATTAAGTTGCTTCAAGAACGCGGTTATGAAATCGTAAAAATTTCACAACTGTTGGACAAACCCGCTAGTCTATAATATATACCTTTAGCTGTTGAATACCGAATGTACTGGCTTCACTGCTGCTCCCCGGTACAAAGACATCTACACGATTACCTTTTATCGCACCGCCTATGTCGCTTGCTACAGCAATCATACCGCCTTTGGGAAGCCCTGCGTAGTTGTAGCCTGTAATATACACTTTCGTACCAAGCGGTATTACTTTAGGATCAACTGCAATTGTTCCTACCTTCAGCTTGTTACCAAAGTAATCAACAGCTCCCCATTTTCCATTTTCAGAAGCAGCTGCCGAATAGGCAGTTGCTTTCATGTCCAGTGCCTTTTTATAGCGATATGTTTTTCCATTCGCTGCTGTTACAAGTGGAGCATCCTTTGTCTTGTTTGCTGAAACAGCGACTGGCTTTTTGCTTCCAACCTCTTTTTTCACTGCAGGTGTGGGTGCAACACTTTTTTTAGGCTCCGCTTTTTTAGCTTCTACTTTTTTAGACTCTACTTTCTTGGATTCTGTCTTCTTAGGCTCTGACTTCTTCACTTCTGTTTTTTTAGGTTCTACTTTTGGAGCAGGATCCTTTTCTTTTGCTGGCAAGGCCGCTTCCTTCGCAATAGCGGGCTGGTTTGCCGCTGCGCTGCTTTTCGCTTCATCCTCTGAAGCTTTTTCTTCAATTGACGTAGGATCTGCTGCAAAAACAGTTGCATTCAATCGCTGCTCCATTACATTGGCTGGCGCCGACATAAATTTCACTTTTGTTACGTCAATCTGCTTGTTATATAAATCTTCTGCAGCTTTTACAGATAGGGAAGGATTATCGAGTGACGGCTTTTCCACCGAGGCCGTTGCCTGCCCATTCTCCTTCCATAATGCTTCATCCTTCAACAGCGTAATTCCTGCGCTAGCAGTACCTGCTGTAAAAAGAATAGTCATCAAACATACCATCAAAATTGCAGATTTTGTTTTCTTCAAAAATAAAAACTCCTTTAATATTTTTTATCCTATAAACATTTGCACCCATTGTCCATTTACTTTTCCAACACCTAGCTTTGTAAAGTTGGCGTTGACAATGTTAGCTCTATGTCCAGGACTGTTCATCCATCCTTTCATTACTGCTTCCGCTGATGTATAGCCAGAGGCGATATTTTCACCTGCATATCTATACGAAACTCCATAAGAAGCCATCATGTCGAATGGTGAACCATATGTTGGGGAGGTGTGACTGAAATAATTATTCTCATCCATATCTCTCGCTTTTTCAGTTGCCACCTTACTAAGCAAACTATCAAGCTTTAAATCCTTTAGTCCAAGCTTTTGTCGCTCTTGATTGACTAAATTTAAAATCTGTTCATCAATTGTTGCCTGTCCTCCATTATTGGTTGGACTCGGCTTCGGCGTCGCTGTTGGCGCTTGTGTCGGCTTCGGCGTCGCTGTCGGCGCTTGTGTCGGCTTCGGCGTCGCTGTCGGCGCTTGTGTCGGCTTCGGCGTCGCTGTCGGCGCTTGTGTCGGCTTTGGCGTCGCTGTCGGCGCTTGTGTCGGCTTTGGCGTCGCTGTCGGCGCTTGTGTCGGCTTCGGCTGTAATACTGATGGATAAGTAGCTATCCATTTTTGCAATTGATTTAACAGGTCCAATTTACCCGATTGCAAACCATACTTGTCAGCAACCAGAGAACAAATCTGAAACTGTAGTTGTTGAACGTATTCGATTACAGGCCCCATTCCTGCATCGGTTGTTTGCTTCTTCTCTGCTGCATAGCTGTGAGGAGCAATTGCCGCCCCACATAAAAATGTTGAAATAACTGCTACTGCCGCTCTCTTCTTCCATTTTTGTGTTGACATCACTTCATCTCCCATAATCAGCTTGTGTTGACGTGACTATGGTAGCATGCTATTTCCTGCAGTTTCATGGCTCAAAATTTTCCAAATGAGCTAATTATGTGCGCAAACCCGCGTCAAATCGTCATTATGAATTTATCCTCATCCTGCTTATGAGAAGCTCTTCATATTTGCCATACATATTAAAGCATATTTTTTTCTGTATAAGGTGTTTATTAGATTTTTTTAAGATGGAATAATGAGGAGATTGGGGAAAAAACAAAAAAAAGATCTTGCATTCAGCACAAATATGCTGATGTATACAAGATCTTTTTACAAAAATAGCATGCAAAACAGTTATTACGCGTTCACTTTTACAAACTGGCCCTTCGCTTGAGATTCAAACATAGCCAAAATAACTTGCAACGATTTGCGACCTTCTTCTCCACTAATCGGAGATGGTGTATCATTCGTGATGGAGTCAATAAACGCATCGACTACACCACTAGATTCTTGCTTATCATTAGTCGAAATTGCTCCAACCTTATATTTTTCCACAGTACCGTCACGAAGCTCAACAATAACTTGATCATCAGGATGAGTACCAATTTTCATGACACCATTCTCGCACCATAGAATCGTTGTATTGTCCTCACCTTTGTAATATGTCCAGCTTGCTACCAGTGTACCAATCGCACCGCTCTTCATTCTTACCAGGCAAGAGGAATTATCATCTACATCAGTATCTTTCTTGTCGATTGTTCCAATAAAGCCTGCCACCTCTGCAACTTCATCGTCAAGCAACCAGCGAATAAGATCAGATTTATGAACACCCAAATCCCCCATTGCGCCCATGCTTGCTTCGTCTTTGCGGAAAAACCAGCTTCCACGTCCGTCAACACTCCAGCCTTCCGGTCCCGGATGACCAAATGATGTACGGAAAGTAAGCACTTTTCCTAATGCGCCAGCTTGCAATACTTGCTTTGCTTTCACATGGGGAGGCATATAACGCTGATTATGACCAACCATAAGCTTTACATTGTTTTTTGCAGCTGCTTCTACCATCGCTGCTGCTTCTTCATCAGAAACAGCCATTGGCTTTTCAACCAATACATGAGCACCGGCATTCGCTGCGTCAATACTAATAGAAGCATGTACATAGTTTGGTGTACATACACTTACTGCATCAGGCTTTACTTCTGCAAGCAATTGCTTATGATCTGCATATGCTTTTGCTCCATATTTTTCAGCAAACTCTTCAGCTCGAGTAATAACCGGATCACTAAAAGCAACCAATTCTACATTTTCATTAGCAGCATACTCAATAATATGACGATGTTTAGCAATAGAACCGCAGCCGATAACTGCTACACGAATTTTTTTCATTTTCATGCTCCTTTTTTATATATTCTACACATTCCGATTGTTAGCTATTAAGCATTCAAGTAATTATTCTTTAGCCATTCCATGCTTTCTGCTACAGATTCAAGCGGTGGATTAGCACACATATCCTGCTCGACAATGATCCACTCAACGTCAGCATCAGCAGCCGCATGAATGATATCAACAAGAGCTAACTCCCCGCGACCAAGCTCAACAGTATCAATTCCCGCCTCACCTTTGCGGTAATCCTTCAAATGAAGCAACGGCAACCGCCCTGCATATTTGGCAATATAAGCAAGCGGATCTCTGCCCGCAAATTGTACCCAGCCAATATCCATTTCCACTTTCAGATGATCCGCATCAACCTTATTATAAATGGCATCGAAAACAAATTCCCCATCCATTTCCACATGAAACTCAAAATCATGGTTGTGATAAGCAAACACTAGACCAGCTTCAGCAACACGTTTGCCAATGCTTTGAAATGCCACAATATGACTTTGCCATGATGCCAAATCACGTTGCTCTACAGGGAACCACGGACAAATAACATAATTTCCGCCAATGGTTTGCAAATAACGAAGCTCTTCTTCCAGATTTTCCTCCAAAGCGCTAAGTTGAATATGGCTACCAATCGCTTTTAAATTAAGCTCGTCCAACAAATTCTTCAAATCCTCTGCTGCCATACCGCCATATCCTGCAAATTCCACGCCCTCATATCCCATTGCTGCAACTTTACGGAGCGTGCCTTCAAAATCATCTGCCATTACATCGCGTAAAGTATACAATTGCAAGCCAATGCTCATACGTGTCATGTTATACAACTCCTTTTTGTAAATGAACGCTGATTCATATTTGTTTATCACTGCTATTATAAGATTCCATTCTACTTAATAACAGCTCCGCAGTTAGCATTTTCTTATGCTATTTTGTCATTTGTAGTTTTTGCGGATAAAATTCAAATATACTGAATAGTCACAACTTTGTAACTTTCTTATTATTCATTTTTAAGAATTATTTAATATTTATGTTTTATTATACTTACAAGAAGATTTGAACTCGTATAGAGAACTAGACAAAAATTAAATTTGGATGGAGGTATAACGATGAGAACCGTCATGCAATTCCAAGACAAGACTATACCCGTATACTTAACAGATACTAATAAGCAAGCACTGGACAAGCTCGTAACCATACTTCACAGAAAAATACAAACGGGCAAAAATGCTTTGAAAACTTGTATCGCTTCATTAATCAGCGTCGAAATCATCGGTAGTGAAGCTACACTACACTCCTTTTCTGAACGTGATACCTTAACTATTTCCTTATACTAATAGATACGCGCTTGGCAAGAGCGCAACTGTTGATTTCTGAAAGAGGCTGTCATAGGTGGTTAGTGAAAACTGACTTCCGACAGCCTCGTATTGTTTGTATACTTGCTTGTATGCATTTTTGTTATACAGGTTGCTGCTGCGACTTTGAGAGGCACTTGGGAGAGCTTTGGATGGAATTTTACGAGGAACAACGTATGAATGACACTACGGGGGGACAATAGATACCACCCAGAGAGAATTGGTCAACATATACGATTTTTGTATAAACCGCCCCGAAACTCACGCTTGTGTACCGCTTTTATACGATTCATCATATAAAAAAGCTCGCCCATCAAAAATGAGCAAGCTTTATCATTTATTTTCTGTGCCTATTGTTCAATTTTATTGTTCAGTGTTACTCCATTTAACACGCTGGTGTTTATGGTATTGGTGTGTATTTGCTGTGCTGTATCTATTCACCTAACAATATTTTGGCATATGGCGATTCGATTGGCAGCATAATGACTGGTTCATTTTTCATTGTGACAATATAGCTCTCAAGGGTACGATATAAATTATAGAATGCCGGGTCCTTGCCATAAGCTTCATTATAAATTTTAGCCGCTTCCGCTTCGCCTTCCGCAATTATTTTTTTCGCGCTTGACTCAGCTTCTGCAATTAATTCCTTCACGGTACGATCTGCTTTTGATGTAATTTTACGGGATTCCTCATCACCTTCTGACAAGTAGCGTGCCGCCATCGATTGACGATCTGATATCATCCGATTGTACACGCTCTGCTTATTGCCTTCAGGAAGATCCGTCCGTTTGATACGCACATCAATAACATTTATGCCATAGTCATCACGTGTTAAAGCCGCAATAACATCGTTTGTAATTTCTTCATTAATATTTCCGCGCTCTGTATTCTCGCTAATGATATTATCATAATTCACTTCTGACAATTTGCGTCGCACCGAGTTGTATACTGCTTCATCGATCCGTTTTTTGCCCCCGCTTATCGTTTTCAATTTTTTTATAAACTTTTCGGGTCTATCGATTCTCCAAACAGTATAGTTATCCACAAACAGCATTTTTTTGTCCTTCGTTAAAATTTGAGTCGGCACACTTTCGTAAGTCATTTGGTACTTGGGAAGAGTCATCAAGTTTTCCACAAATGGTATTTTAAATTTAAGCCCAGGTTTTGCTTCTACCCGCTTTGCTTCTCCAAAACGAAGCACCACTTTGTACTCGCCTTCCTTAACGATATATAATGATCCGGCACCAACAATAATTAGTACGACAACCAGCGCTATTATTCCAAATAGTTTTTTATTCATTATTGTCCACCTCCATTAGCTTCCTGTTGAGATTGAGGGGATGGATTTGTTGAATTTCCCTGGGTTGACGGCTGGGATGTCGGATTCTTGCCGCGCTCGCGAAGCAACTCATTAAGCGGAAGATAATTTACTGTTTCCGAACCGGAATTTGTAATAAAGATTTGAGCATTCGGCAATATTTTCTCTAAAGTTTCAATGACCAATCGACTTTGTGTAACATCTTTATTTTTTGCATATTCCGTATAGATTGCATTAAACTTGGCTACATCACCCTGCGCATTCAAAATACGAGATTTTTTATCGGCTTCAGCATTTTCAATTAGCGCCTGCGCTTCACCGCGTGCTTTAGGTATGCGCTCATTCTCATAGCGTGTAGCATTGTTGATTTTTGTATTCTTTTCCTCCCTCGCATTAGTTACATCACGGAATGCTGCCTCAACCTCGCCGCCTGGCGGCTCAATATCCTGAAACTTGATATCGATAATTTGTATACCGGTATTATATTTCTCTTGCAGCTCAACAAGTCGTTGACGCACCTCTTCCTGAATAACGGTTTTCCCATCCGTAATCGCATAATCCAGCTTTTGCGCTCCTATGACAGAGCGTACTGAGGCACTTGCAGCATTGCGCAGAAACAGCTCCGGCTCATCTATATTGTACAAATACTTTTCAATATTGGAGATCTTCCATGTAATAACAGCATCCGCGAGCACAATATTTTCATCTCCTGTTATCATCATGGCTTCCTCGTCAATCGTATCCATATTCCCTTTACTATCCTCATGGTATCCAAGCATAATGTGCTGTGTCAGCTCCGCAGGAACCAGCACGACTTCCTGAATCGGATACGGCCATTTGAAATGCAGCCCTGCTCCTTTTTCATGATCGTAAGCTCCAAACGTTAATACGGCAGCTTTCTCCTGCTCTTGCACCGTATAAAAAGATGTTGATCCCAAATAAATAACAAGAACTGCAATGATAGCAAGCCATGTCAGTTTTTTAATCGTAGCCGGCTTGATTTCAGGCTTCTTCATATTGTTATTGGTTTGGGAAGCAGATTGACCTTCTTGATTTGTAAAGTTCATACCATCTCTCCTCTCGCTGTCTATATCTATTCTTTATTTACGCATCATATTTATTTTAGTAACATTTTTTTAAAAATCAATCGTAGATCCCTCTTTATTTTTCTGCGTATGTTATAACGCTTGTCCCACTTTCGTCCATCTTTCGCTGCAGTGTGACAATTTTCTGCTTGCCAAACATTAGAAGACTCGGTAGAATCAACAAAGGTTATAACATGTTGATAATTGTAGAAGGAAGGGTTCGAATGAGAAAATCTATCGGGGTTCATGAAAGGCCGCCGCTTGGCCAAAGTGCAATGCTTAGCTTGCAGCATCTGTTCGCCATGTTCGGCTCTACAGTTTTGGTACCAAATATTCTCGGTATTGATCCGGCAATTTGCTTGTTGATGAACGGTATCGGAACCTTGCTTTATATTTTTATCTGTAAAGGTAAAATTCCGGCATATCTCGGTTCCAGCTTTGCCTTTCTAACACCGGCTGGCGTTGTTGTTGCTAGTAAGGTATACGGGGATAACAGCTATGCTGCCGCACTTGGCGGATTTATTGTTGTCGGGGTTATCTTCGTTATCGTTGCTTTTATTGTGCAAAGGGCAGGGACAAAATGGATTGATGTTGTTTTCCCTCCCGCAGCAATGGGTGCTATTGTCGCTATAATCGGTTTGGAACTGATTCCGGTAGCAGCTGAAAAGTCGGGATGGATTTCTAACGGAGCTTTAGACTGGACTTACAATACAGACAAAATTATTTTGTCTACGGCAACCTTACTTGTAACAGTGCTTGGTTCTGTGCTTTTCCGCGGATTTATGCGTATCATTCCGATTTTATTCGGAATTATATTCGGCTATGTATTAGCTAATATTATGGGGATGGCGAAATTTGACAGGTTCCACGATGCCAGTTTTTTTGCATCGCCGACCTTTACGTTCCCTGAGTTTCACTGGACAGCAATCATCGCTATCGCACCTGCAGCGCTCGTCGTTATTGTAGAACATGTCGGGCATTTGATTGTGACAAGCAATATTGTTGAAAAGGATTTACAAAAAGATCCCGGGCTGCATCGCTCTTTGCTTGGTAACGGTATTTCCACAATTATTTCCGGTTTTACCGGATCAACGCCGAACACAACCTATGGTGAGAACATCGGCGTACTTGCTATTACAAGAGTGTACTCTACATTTGTTATCGGCGGCGCAGCAATTTTCGCAATTATACTATCATTCTCAGGAAAAATTTCCGCACTCATTTCAGAAATTCCTGAAGAAGTGATGGGCGGAGTATCCTTGCTCCTATTCGGTGTTATTGCAGCATCAGGCTTGCGTATGCTAATTGAATCCAAAGTCGATTACGGCAAGCCAACAAATCTGTTTTTAACGACAATCGTACTGATTACCGGACTAAGCGGTGTTGAAATTGTTATCGGAGAACTTGCGCTTAAAGGTATGTCACTTGCTACAATAGTAGCTATCGTATTCGGTCTATTGTTTAAGCTATTCGATGTATTGAAGCTTTCCAATGATCATGAGAAAATGAAAGACTAAATATAAGGCCCTTGCTTTGCAGCATACAGTTGCAAGGCAGGGGCTTTCGTTTCAACTAATTTATACTACTTTCCGGCGGAATCATCATTTAATAATCTTTCGAGATCGCTAATAGCAAATACTCCATTGCCGTACTGCTGTTTAGCCGCCGCCATTTCTTTACTTGCTCTGTTTTGAGCAATATAAACATCTTTTTTCACATCAGCAGTATTGCGTTCTTTATAAAACTTAAAGTTATTTTTCCCGCTGCTTTTCACATCGTACATAGCTTCATCTGCTGCTTTCAGCAATTCTGCCACATCCAGCTTGTGCTCTGGATATATAGCTATCCCAATACTAATCGAAATATGATACTGCTCGCCTTTTTCAATCATCGGAGCCTCAAGCAAAGAAAGTATGCGCTTGGCAAACGTTGCTGACGTTGTCCAAATATCCTCATCCTTCAGCACAGCAACAAACTCATCGCCACCGAGCCTTGCAAGCTCTGCGCCATACGGCTTTGCTGCATCGCTGAGCATTTTGCTAACCTGCTGCAAACAACGGTCGCCTGCAAAATGACCAACTGAATCATTAATCGTTTTGAAGCCATCCAAATCCATCAGCAAAACGGCAAACGGACGTTCTTCATGGCGGCTTTGTGATATGGCTTGTTCCAACACTTCATAAAATCTGCGCCGATTCGAAAGCCCTGTCAACTCATCGATAAAAGCAAGCTGCTTCATTTGATCGATATATTCATTTTCTTCTGTAATATCCCTTAATACAAAATGGCTGCCGGTTGTTTGTTCATCGATTTTGAACGGCATGCAATAAATGTGAAGATCACGAATTCTCTTGTCTTCATGAACTGCTTTAGTCTCAAACGAAGCTGCTTCTCCACAATACGCCCGCATAAAATAATCACGCAACATTTCCTGATCATCCTTATGCACTGCAGCAACAATCGCCTCCACGGGACGTCCTTCATATGGCTCCAGATCGATGCCAAGCAATCGTCCGGCTGATTGATTCACTCTAATAATTCTAAAATTATGATCGACCGAAATGATCGCATCCTCATGGTTCTCGTATAAAGTGCTGTACCATCTCGTATTCATTTTCGCCTCTTTAGTTCGGCGCCCGAAATGCTTCGTTACAGAACGAACAAAATAAAACCAGCCGCATGCAACTGCAATTACTGCCACTGTAACATAAACCAGCCAAATCATTTGAATACTCACCTCATTTTATAGCTCCATTAATTATACCGCATCGTTTTGAAACATTTTTGAAACATTTGAACTTTAATTAGGGAATATGTCACTATGGACATTAAATTTCACTTTTTCTATCTTTCATCTTGTAACCAGTTCGCTTTCTTCTCTACTCTATGTTATATGTATTACGCAATCTGCTATATTATGATAACAGTTTTCAATCTATATATGTTTTTTATACGCAGCATCCGTCAAAATAGTTGCTATTTTCAAAATTCAAAAATAGCCCGCTCTATGCAGCCTTTGCTGCTGTTCTGGCGGACTTGAATTACTGTAAGTATTTGGTTTATTCTCTTCCTCAAACTTCCATTCCTCATGGTCCAACTAGTATTGCTCTCATTTTCCGACTCCGAGCATGGACAGCATTTGCTGATTTTTTTTCAAGGTGATGACCATATCTATCAATCTATCACGATTGATCAGCTCAACTTTATTTGCTAGCGCTTTCTCATAGATTTCAGGTGTAAAATCATAGGTAGTAATTAGCCAGGCTGTCGTTGCTTTACTGCGTGACATTTCCTCTGCCAAGCGATTTATTGCATCGGCTGCGAAAAATTTCTTCTGATTACTCGCCTGAACGAGCATCTGCTCATTATTTTTGCTGAACACAATATCCAAACAGGAAGGGTCCTGTTGCAAAAAATGCTTAACCGAATAACCGAACCCATGAAACAAATGAATTACAAAATAAGCAAAATGATGACTGTCCATATGATCGATTTCTTGAATTCCCGAAAATATCATTCGATTCCGCTGTTTTTTAAAGTGAAAAATTACAATTGACAAAACGGTCAGTATACAAATGAAACTTAAAAGAGAAGCAGCAATGATCATTCTCACAGAACAGCCCCTTCAGTGGATTATTATACAATATGTATTATTTTACCGGATTCCACGAAAAAATCCAACTCTAATTACGCGAACTGCTTACCCCCAGCAAATATAAAAATGCGAATGATTATTTACCCTAAAGGAATAACCATTCGCTGTCCTGGCGAGGTCTAATCAGGTATTAACATATCTGTTACGTATTTTTTGGGAGAAACTCCTGTCACTTTTTTAAACACTCTGCTAAAGTAAAATGAATCTTGAAAGCCTACGCTATGTGAAACTTCACTTACCGAAAAACCGGCGTCGATCAACTCCTTGGCCGCCTCAATTCGATAGCGATGTATATAGACTATCGGAGAATATCCTGTTATTTCTTTAAATAACATACCAAAGTAGCTTGGCGCTAGCCCCGCTTCCTTGCTTAGTGTTTCCAGCGTAATTTTCTCTTTATAAAACTTATGCACGTATTGCAGGGCTGGTCTGATTGCTGCTTCTGTCAAAGCAGATCTACTGTTGCCAGTCAATCTCGGCAGCTCTGCCAATAGCGCCATAAACCAGCTCCGGCAATGTAAACTTGTCATATTTTTTGATAATGACCAGCATTGTACAAGCTTCTCCAACAGCTTAAGCAATCTTTCAGTTTCCTCAATTTTCATCTTATGCGCCAGTTCCAATTGATCCGCCTTGTCCAATATCCAGCCTTTATTCTTATATCTTACATTCGCCAAATACACATTAATGCCTACAATATGCATTGTTGCATGCCTGCCTGCATAGTATCCAAACCTTGTACCTGGCGGATTGTAAATAAGCATAGGCCCCTTAATCGCTTCTGTCTGGTTGCCGTGCACACAAAATCCTTCTCCTGAAAATATAAACATAAAATTATGAAAATCTCTTACAGACGGCGGGACGATGTAATTTGGGCTGCAACGTCGCTGAACAATATGTTCAAAAGAAGGAACGAGTGTATCCATGTTAAAGCTGCTCTTCATCCCAACTCTCCTCTCCTGGTTGCCTTTTAGCGACCTAGCGACTGGCGTCTTAGCAACCGTATGGAGGCTGTCGATAAACTGTCTTAAATATCTTGGTTGCAATATGCGATCGTCGCTAGTGCTTCTACCACTCCATTGTTGCTTTTACATGTGTGTATAGATTACTTCATGATTATGTGCAGAAAATCGAGAGATGCTTCATGTTCATTACTTTTTTTCCTTACTATAGATCCCAAATGGCTTCGTTGGCTTTATAGCTTTCCTGATCAATACAAAGAAAAAGTATTTAGCACCCCTATGGAAACGATGCACGATTTAGGCTTTTTGTATACGCCTTATGTTGTAGCCCTACACCATCTTGTGAATGATGAGCAATTGAAGATAATGGCAATCAAGGCTGCCGATGAGCTGGCGAAGCGTTTCGTTCCAAAGGGAAGCTATATTCGTGCCTGGGGAAGAATGGACAACCAAATTCCTGACTATGTTGCTCCCGAGTTGGCGAAAAACCATTTTTTCACAGAGAGCAAAGGACTTGCCATTATCGACTGTATGATGAATCTGCCGTTATTATTTTGGGCGAGTAAACAAACTGGACATCCCTTTTATAGAAATATTGCCGAGGCTCATGCCGATACAACCTTGCGCTTTTTTATTAGAGATGATTACTCAGTCTGCCATGCCTACCGGTTTGACGAACATACCGGAAAACCGCTTGGAGAAGACAATTATTGCGGTTACTCCCCCGATTCTCACTGGGCAAGAGGGACGGCTTGGGCGATTTACGGCTTTACCGTTGCTTATGCCTATACGGGATATCGACGATATTTGGATGCTGCGCTTAGTCTATCCCTTACCTTTATTCAGTACTGTGAGGAAGATGGTATTCCTCTGTGGGATTTCAAGCTGCCCTCCAACCAACCAGCCGCTGCTTGCGGCAATAAAAGCTGGATCAACTGGGATTTTACCGATCCCGGAAATACACATTTGAACGTAGGCACTTCTGCTGCCGCCATAGCTGCCTGTGCTTTTCATGAAATTTTGAAATACGAAAGCAATCCGATCATTGAGCAAGCTGAAAATCGTATTTTGCATACGCTTGCGACTCGATATACCGATTATAATTTGCATACTCCAGGAGTGTTGAAGCAACAAAATGGGCAAGGAGTATATACGATATTTGGCGACTACTTTTTTATGGAGGCACTTGGCAAAAAACTGCATCATATGCAATCCATTTGGCAGCTAGGCAGCTAGTAAAAAAACGGCTCGGCTTGTTTTTCAAGCATATACTTTTCGTTCCGCTCTTGACTCTAACTTCTCGAGCTCTTGCAAGAGCTGCCATTGCATATTTTGCTGCACACTCATATATTCTTCTTTTCCCCAAACATTTGTTTTCTCAGCCGGGTCTAACAACAAATCGTATAGTTCACCAGTCTGCTTGCCATATTCACCATAGTAAACGGTATACTTATAGCGCGTAGAAACAACTGTTTTTAAACGTAAACCTTCAGGATCATCTACATATTCCACTAAAGCAACTTGTCTGGCTTCAGATGATCTGCCTTGCAATAATCCTTTTAATGAAACTCCATCCAACTCCGCAGGCATGGGTAATCCGCATAGCTCCAATATAGTTGGTACAATATCTACCAAACTTACAACGGCATCTTGCTTTAATGCTGAAAAATAACCCGGTCCGTAACAAAGCAAAGGCACATTAATAAGCGGCTCATAGTGGAAGGGCCCCTTCAGCCAGATGCCGTGATCGCCGAGCAGTTCTCCATGATCTGACGTAAAAAAAATTATTGTATTTTGCTCCAATGAGGCTTGTTGCAAAGCTTCCATAATGCTGCCTATCGCTTCATCGATCATTTCCACCATTGCATAGTAATACGCTTTTCCGAGCTGTGCTTCGTCGGGGTCGACTGTTCTGTAATCATAGCCGTGCGAGGATTGACCCGCCATTGGAAACTCCCCATGCAACGGGTGGTCCTTTGTCCATTTACCGCTGTGGACAGCCTCAAAGTGAGGCGGCTTGTCATTCAGTTCCCCTTCTTCATAAGCAGGCGGCGACATTTGCCCCGCCTTCCCCCCCTCTGCCCTTTCTATTGGTAAAGCATGCGGATGATGAGGATCTTGAAAACCAATACTTAGGAAGAATGGTTCTTCTTCCTTGGCAGCTTGCTGCTCGATAAAAGCTTTTGCCCGTTCAGCTGTCCAGCGGCTATTATGCAGTTCTTCTTCCATATGCCAATCATAAGCTTCTCCGCCGAACTCTGTTGAGCCCTTTCTTTCTGCGTGAAAGCTGGTTTTTCCTGTTTTCTCCTTCAGCCATAATCCATACCTGCATAATGCCGAATGACAGCTAAAGCGCGTGAAGCATCTAATAGAGGAGCGGGATAAGCTGCATGCTCGCCAACAGAATAACGAAGCACAAATGCGTGAAAGCCCTCTGCCAAATATTTGAGCGCAATCGGCTCTGCCTCGCTGTCAGACAGGCTTCTATACCCTCCTCCCGGAAAAACAACAACTGCTGCCCGCCGCTTTGTTTGATCATTATGGCTAACATCAGGTTCATGCAAATATGCCGTTATAGAAACCCTATTATCATCTGACAAATACAACCGTTCGATACGAATAGCCACTCACCCACCTGCTGTTATTACTGCTGTTATTACTATTCTAATTCTAACAATAGCTTGTTTTAATCAATATTCTACATAATTAATAACTGAGGCTTAATTTAACTTTTATAAAAGAACGCGATCAATATAGCCAGACAAATTCAACTTCTGTGAACATAATTAATTACCCCGTCCGAATCGCAATCCGGCAATTTGATGCATATGATGCCTATATCACCTTATAGCCAAACAGGGAGGAATGAGTTATGAGACCTCAGCAAAGTCGCAACGATAACTCTCAAGAGGCCTCCGCAAAAGAAATTCATATTGCGAGACTTGCCTTTATCGGCGCTTCCATTACAACACTTGGAGATGGCATTGCAGCTGCTGCTGCCAAAATGGCCCTGGATGACTTGGAACTCAGTAATAACAACAATAACAATGACAACAATAATAATAGGAGATCACAAAGCCATATTCATTCAATGCGTCATCTGGAAACTATACAGTGCCAAATGGACTACTATATTCATGAACTAATCAAATGGAGAAATTCTTTTTAATATTGTTAGTAATATTTGCTTTCTTCCATTAGTTGCAGAAAGTTATGGAAATGCAGAGCAAAAAACATTAATACAACGCTATTAATGAAACGCTAATGTACTGAAATAAAAAAGACCGCCATCTTTGGCGGCATAAACGATAAATCTGCTAACTCATATATAGGGGAGGGGAGCTTGCACTATTTCGTTAAACTTCATCATTTTTAAGAAATACCTCCCAACTACTGTTATATTGAATCCCAATACCAAACCCAACTTCACGCCATTTATCTCTCAGGAATGAAAAATTACTATTTAATTTCTACTTTTTTATCGCGTCCGCTTCCAAAACCTTGAGCGCGTAATGCAATAGCTACAGTTCTCCAGCCCTCTTTTGTCATAGCTGGATCCAATAGCAAGCCGCCCAAATCATTGCTGCCAAACTCCTGTACAAACCATTCCGGCGCCTCTATTCGTCCTGTAGCGGCGGTAAGAGCATTAGCTTGAGCGTCAATCATCGCCCTCTGCTCACTTACCTGTTTTTTCAAGTCTTCCATTTCCTTACGCTCTGCTGCCGTCATTGGCGCATCCTCCTCTAGTTGTGCCGCAACTCTTTTTTTAAACTCGATCCATCCTGTCCATTTACCGCCATCGTACATCAGTCGTGGGCAAATCTTGCCAGACCAGTCAAAATGTCTTCGTAGTCGATCTACCCCCCAACCCCGTTCCTTTAGCATGGACGCAACCAGTTCAACAGCATTACTCAAAGTTTGAGCATAGTTGCCTGACTCACAAATCTCAATACCTATCGATGTCCTGTTGCCACTTTTAATACCACTACCGTCACCAGCATGCCAAGCGGATTCATTGAGAGGCAGACACTCGATGGCTTCCCGCTCGTCTATAACAATATGGTAAGATGCCGTACGATTGTTACTAGGATTTGTAAGCCAAGCACGCTCATTTAATGCAGTTGAACTTGGATTCCCTGTATTGTGTATTGTAATTGTTGTAGCATTCATGGAATGACCTGGACGTCGATTGCACGGTGTTGATTTAGGAATAAAATCCTGTTTGTAATTAAACTTCACAGTTATCTCCACCTCTTTATTCATACATCAATCTTTCAAAACATAAGAAGCGTACTAGTCCACAGCAATATCTAGCATTACCTCCAAGCAACTTTATAAGTTGATAATCTTAAACTCTTTATAAGCTATGTAAGAAACAACAAATTTGATTAGACAAGAATAAAAATAAAGCAAATACCCAATAAAAAAGACCCCGATTATTCGGAGCCTAGTAAAATTTGTTCAATAGATATGAATATCTACCTAATAAAAGTAATCACGATACTTAAAATCCGTGCCCAATCCGTCCCCAAAGTGATATTATCTCAGAAAAACACCCGTTATAAAAAACAAATTAGAAAAAAATAAAAAATAAAAAACCCTTATAACATAAGAGTTTCAGCTAGTTTTATTATGGTGCGGTCGAGAGGACTCGAACCTCCACGGTATTGCTACCACTAGCCCCTCAAGCTAGCGTGTCTGCCATTCCACCACGACCGCATTTTAATGAAAAAATCCCGATCCAGCGACCGGTTAAGAAAACTGGTGAGCCATGAAGGACTCGAACCTTCGACTCCCTGATTAAAAGTCAGGTGCTCTACCAACTGAGCTAATGGCTCTTACTATTGTACAAGACTCCTTATTTCTTCAACAAGGAAATGGTGACCCGTAGGGGATTCGAACCCCTGTTACCTCCGTGAAAGGGAGGTGTCTTAACCCCTTGACCAACGGGCCATACTGTAATGATTGTCGTTTCAAAAGCTTCTATCATTTTGGCGACAAGATATATTATATCTATTTATTTGCGATCTTGCAAGCTATTTTTTAAAAAAAATATTTTTTTTATAAGCGAGGACTCGACCTTAATATAAGCGATTGATAGTTAGCTCTGAAAACGGTGGCGGCTGCATCATAAATCAAGCTATAAATAATATCGCATGGCGGTTTCCCTGGTGGCTAATCGGGTGGAAAAGCAACTTTTCGAAAGCTAACGGTTGCCACAGCGTCTAATTAAGAAAAAGGCATCGAAATTTACTTAAAAAAGTGAAATAGCCGCCAAGATAACCGTAACAATTTAATAAGGTGTGAAAATCCCCTAATAAGCGCCAGGGCAACCGTTAGGGCAAGTAATACATCTTTTTCGTAAAATGAGAAACTCAGTAACAATTTTGCATACGATAGCGGTTGGAAGTTAATTTTTGTCTGTAGTGGCTATTAAATTATGCGCTTGCCTTTTTCAAGCTCCCAAGTGCATAGAAAACGTTCTGTGCCAGAATAAATCTCACCTAGAGATAGGATCAAGAATCCACATTTTTTATAAAAGGATACGGCTTCACCATCTGTTTCTGCCTGCATTTTGCTGATTTGCAACTGGGAAGAAATATTTTCAATCAACTTACGACCAAAAAAACAAAAAAAGACCGGGAACCGGTCTTCTATCGTCGATTGTGGCGGAGAGAGAGGGATTCGAACCCTCGCACCACTTACGCAGTCTAACCCCTTAGCAGAGGGTCCCCTTGAGCCACTTGGGTATCTCTCCATGGCTCCCCGAACAGGACTCGAACCTGTGACAACTCGATTAACAGTCGAGTGCTCTACCAACTGAGCTATCAGGGAAAATCTTAAAATCGACAATTATTAATTTACCATGTTGCGCTTCAATTGTCAAGCATAACCATCAATAATTTTCCCCTGCATTTTCCACAAACAAATCGCGCAGTATTTACTTTTCTTTTTCGCATATAAACCATACTGCAGTTTTGACACGTCAATTTGTAGCGAAACGGTTGTATTGGACGGCTGCTATGCTTCGTTTCCCGTTCCGGCAACGTTTTGCAATATCGTGAACCGCCCACTTGTGCTAACAGCATTTTGAATTCTGCATCTCTGTGCATATACCCCTTGCCTGACAAATGAAGGTGATAGTGGCATAACTCGTGCTTTATTATTTTTTCAGTCTCCTCCAATCCAAAGGCCTGCAACTGATGCGGACTGATCTCTATATGATGCGTTCGGGTAAAATATCTTCCTCCGGTTGCTCGCAACCTGCTATTGAATGTTGCCTTATGCTTGAAGGGCTGTCCGAAGCTTTCTAATGATATTTGTTCCACCCACTGCTGCAATTGCTGATCATTGATCTTCTGCATCATTTCCCTCCTAGCACATATATAGCCTCACTCGTTATCTTTTTTACAAGGAATATTCTTCTGTTGCCAGCTCCTCTTCCCCCTTTTGCTAGGTCGATAATACAAGCAGCGTGTTCAGCCTCTTTCACTTGAATTATGTACCTGCTATACGCTACACTGTTTGAAGGAGATTGTACATGATCGAATGACTGAGGGGAGAGCTACACTATAATGGCAACCATGCGATACGTTTTAATGAAACAGGATGATGCGATTTCTTTTGTCGAAATGCCGCAATCACATGCTTACCAATTAAGCGCGCTGAACTTGCGTTTACACAAAGAAATCGACAAACTAACTGCAGAGCATATTCCAAGCTTAGCATACGCGATAGCAGAATGCGATAATGTTGAATTGCATAATCATTCACTATCGATTATTTCTGGATTGGACTATATTAACAAATTGGAGAGCGATTTTGCTGCGATCAAAGAACAAGCTTATCCGCTTATCTCATTGTTAACAGAGATACGTGCGCTTCAGGCTCAGTTAGAGCAATGGTACGAGGAATACGAAGATGGTTTACATTCTTAACCATCATTCTTAAGCAGCTGTTCTCCAAGTCGGGAACAGCTGCTTTTACTTCGCCAGCAAGGAAATTACAATGGACCTGCACGTACAAACACCTATGCCCATAGTATAGTAATACATCTAGAAATGTACTTTAGGGAGGGATGCACATGCCGCAATGGCTATGCAACCAAATGCAGCGTGCTTTTTTCAAGCGTGACAGAAGACAAATAAAAATGCTGAACGATTGCTGGTACTTTTATCGCACTAAAACTGGAGCGGAGCCTCAACAAGACGATTTATCTTTGCCGCACACATAAGTGTTCCAAAGTTTCGTGTTTTGTTGTTACATGTTTGTAGAGATTAACTGGCGGCTTTTATGGTGGACATAAACAACCGGACAAAGAAACAAGATGAAATCACTTGTCTCATATTGTCCGGTTGTTTTCAAATGCGTTTATTGTGCTGGTTTTTTGTTGAATCCCAAAATTTCTTGAACTGGAAGTCTTGCTGAAGGATGCCCTGGTGTTACTGCTTTACCAATCGTAAGCATTAGCGTAGGAACATAATGCTCTGGCAGTTGGAACATTTCTTTTACTTTTTTATGATCAAAGCCGCCCATTGGTCCAGTTGCATATCCATAGGAGCGAGCAACGAGCATAATATTCATTGCTGCCAAACCGGCATCGAACAATGCAATATCTTTCAGACGCTCCTGCGGCATTTCGCCGTAAAGCTTGATCGCTCCTGCTGCCATCCGGTCACGAACTTCCTCTGTAGCATAGCCTGCTTCATACGCGCTGTCAGCGATCTGTTGCGCTTTCTCATACATTTTTGTATCTGCAAATATAAGAATTACTGCCGATGCCTCGCCAACCTGTTTTTGGTTATAGGCAATCGGGACAAGCTGCTCTTGCATCACCTTATCATTGACAACGATAAATCGCCACGGCTGAAGATTGGATGAGGATGGCGCCCTAGCTGCCAATTCAATCATTTCGCGAATCTGCTCTTCTGGAATCGCATATTCGGATTCATAATGGCGAATGGCTCTCCGTCCATTAATTATCTCTGCAATAGTTTGAATATCCGTATTAATCATTGTTTTCTATTCCTCCTTTATTCTAATTACTGAGGACGGCGCATCGTCAGGCTTACCCTTCCTTTTTTCAAATCCACACCTAACACCCATACCGTTACTGTATCTCCAACAGAAACAACATCAGTTGGATGTTTCACAAATTTATCGCTTAATTGCGATATATGAACAAGACCATCATTCTTTACGCCAATATCTACAAATGCGCCAAAATCAATAACGTTGCGGACAGTCCCCTGCAGTTCCATCCCCTCCGTTAAATCCTCAAGCTGCAGCACATCAGTATGAAAAATCGGCGGCGGCAGTTCTTCACGCGGATCACGTCCTGGACGTAGCAAGCTGTCCACAATATCTCTCAATGTAGGCAGTCCAATTCCCAGTTCCTCGCTCGCCTTCTCCAAATTCAATTCACCTAATGCCTTTTTCAACTCACTGCTTTCAATTTGTCCAAGCTCCAATTGGAACTTTCCAAACAATTGCTCAACAGCAGGATAGGACTCAGGATGAATCGCTGTACGATCAAGCGGATTTTTCGCTTCAGGGATGCGCAAAAAGCCTACACATTGTTCATACGTTTTCGCACCAAGACGCGCTACTTTTTTCAATTCCTTACGGTCTGTAAAACGACCATTATCTTCCCTATGCTTCACAATATTTTTCGCAATTGTTGTATTAATGCCAGCTACGTATGAGAGCAAGGATGCTGAGGCTGTGTTTACATCTACCCCAACATGGTTAACAGCTGATTCTACAACACCGCCCAATGTCTCTCCTAATTTTTTTTGGCTGACATCATGCTGATACTGCCCAACACCTATTGCCTTCGGCTCAATTTTGACCAATTCAGCAAGCGGGTCTTGCAATCTGCGGGCAATCGAAACTGCGCTACGCTCTGCAACATCAAGAGCAGGAAATTCTTCTTGTGCCAGCTTCGATGCAGAGTAGACACTCGCTCCCGCTTCATTGACAATAATATATTGCAGCCCTGGGTCAGCTCCCTTACTTGCAGCAGCATTATTGATTCGTTTGCTAATCAAATTTGCTATAAACTGCTCCGTTTCTCTGGAAGCTGTGCCGTTGCCAATTACAATCAACTGCAAATTATATTTATCGATCATTTGATTAATAAGCTTCTCTGCCTCAGCAATCTTATTGTTAGGCGGGGTTGGATAGCACACGCCAACCTCTAGCAGCTTGCCTGTGTCATCAATAGCCGCAAGCTTGCAGCCGGTACGAAAAGCCGGATCAACACCAAGCACCCGATTGCCGCGTACTGGGGGCTGCAAAAGCAAGTTGCGCAGATTCGTGGAAAAGATCGCTATCGCATGCTCTTCTGCTGTCTCTGTCAGCTCTCCTCGTACTTCCCTTTCGATAGATGGCGCCAACAAACGCTTGTAGGCATCCTCGGTCGTAGCTACTAACACAGATTTAACAGCCTCAGACGCACTGTTTTTAATGAGCTTTCGCTGTATATATTCAGCAATGCGATCAACTGGCACCTCCAAGCTGATCCGCAGTACTTCTTCCCGTTCTCCTCTGTTCATTGCCAGAATCCGATGCGGCGGCAGCTTGCGAACCGGCTCCTGATACTGATAATACATTTCGTAAACAGATTCTGTGCTGTCATCCCTTGCTGTCGATATCAAAATTCCCTGATCACCAGTAAACCTTCTAATCCATGCCCGGATTGAAGCATCATCAGCTATATTCTCAGCCAATATATCCATTGCCCCCTGAAGCGCAGCCTCACTTGTTTCTACACCCAACTCTTCTGAAATATATCGTGCCGCTTCCTCAAGCGGCCGTCCTTCCCGAGGCTGCGACCATAACCAGGCTGCCAGCGGCTCCAAGCCTCTCTCCTTGGCAACACTCGCCCTTGTTTTCCGCTTTTGGCGATACGGACGATATAAATCCTCAACTTCCTGAAGTTTAGCAGCTGATTCTATTTGTAAGCGCAGGGCTTCAGTTAATTTTCCTTGCTCCTCTATTATGCGGATAACATCCCGCTTCCGCTCCTCCAAGCCGCGCAGATATTGTATTTTTTCTTCAATCAGCCGCAGCTCGTTTTCATCCAGTTCTCCCGTTGCCTCTTTTCTATAGCGGGCAATAAAAGGAATCGTATTCCCTTCATCAAGCAACTCAACAGCAGCTTTTACTTTCGTTTTCGGCAGTTCAGCAAGCACGCTAACCTGCTCAATCAGTTTCTTAGTTTCAGCTATCTTTTGCTCTGGGGTCAATTTGGCTGCAAATTTCCCCTCCGCTTCTTGCCCTGTAAAAGTATCATTTCTTTCATGCTCCGTAAGCTCCGTTGGATTGTTCGACAATAGAGGTGCACCTTCCTTTATTCATATTCCTGCATTGGCTATCTGATATACGGGTTATTCGTTTTCTCAAAACCTATTGTAGTCTTGCCGCCATGACCTGGGTAAACGATTGTGTCATCAGGCAGCTTGTATAACTTCGATTGAATGGAATTAAACAAATCACTTTCTCTTCCTCCCGGCAAATCCGTTCGACCTACAGACATTCGGAATAATACATCTCCCGAAAATAGATGTTTGCCGCACAAGAGGCTAATACTGCCTGGTGAATGTCCGGGCGTATGCATAATCCGAAATGTATGCCCAATAAATTCTGCCTTCTGTCCCTCTTCCAGCGCATACTCTGCCGGCTTTGTGACCAGCGGAGGGGTTACATCAGGCCAGCGTGTAGAGCCATTCTTGGCAGCATCCGTTAGCCAATCCGCCTCCAAATCATGAATATATACCGGGCAACCGGCAGCAGTGCGTATTTCTTCCACACCACCCATATGATCAAAATGAGCATGTGTCAATACAATTGCTTCAACTTTAACTTCAAGCTGCTCTATACGTCGCAACAACGATTTCGGATTCATACCTGGATCGATGACAATTGCTTTTTTATCATTGATCAGCAAATAAGCATTTGTTTGCAGTGGCCCCAAAGAAAAAGTTTCAATCTGAAAAGTAACATCCTCCGCCTTCATTGCCTACATCCTCTCCAAAAGCTGACGCATTTCCGTTACTATCAAGGCTTGATATTCTGTACCTTCCCCGTAACGCCGCAAAATTTCATTCCTTGTATCCTTAAGATTAGCCTCATAGTCGGCTGCTTCACGATCAGTATTATGCTGCTTGAATTTTGCCATTGGCTCTTGAATATAAGCAGGTCGCGGTCCCCATTGACCAAGCACATTTCCATTCTTATCTGTAAATATTACAACTGGAATGGAACGCCCGCCAAACGTAAGAAATTGATCCATTGTCTCCAAATGTTGTTCCATTACAAGAATTTCCGGATCAATTCCGCACTGCTCCAAAATATGTAGGACAACCGGAATATTGCGAACAACATCCCCGCACCACTCCGCCATTAATATAAAGCAGCTTACTTCTCTATCCTCAGTCAGCCACTTGGCAAAAAATGCTCTATCTTCATCGCTTGGCCATGCAAATTGCTTCTGCCAGCTTACAAATTGCTCCTTGTTTTTGGTCATACCTGCTATAAACTGCTCGGACGAAATTCCCGTACCTTTTTTATGCAATAAATTCAACGCTAACCGCCTCTTTTCATTCGATCATTAATTATTGCATGCGACTGCAATTTACTGCCAGCCACACTCCTCAATTATACTACACTTCACCTTTCATTGCGCAAATACAGGTATTTTTTTCCTTTCGCTAACTGTTATTCTTATTGTGACCATTGCCTCACGACCTGCATACCATGCATCATAAAAGGAGGCGATGTCCCGAATGAAGCATCTGCAACAAAAACATACAACCCCTTTGCCATCTGTACGCACAATCCGAAGAGCCTGCAGCAAGGAATTGTACCGGACAGCTAAAAGATTAAAAACTTGGATCGCTCCCGAGAAGATTGACAGCGCCTTAAAAATCTATATAAAAAAAGTCATCGAAAATTTAGCTTGGATTGTAGAGCATCAACATAATAAAAAGGCGCAGGCAAACTGGTGGGAGGACAATGTATGTGCGGATATAGCCGCATTATGGGAAGTGGAACCAAAAATTTTATCTCATGCATTTAGAGATGCTTATGGCGGATAATTTTTTTCTGCTTGCTGCCTAAAACTTACTCCTTTCTACCTCTTCATAAAAAAAGCACGGACCGCGGTCTACTAAATAGATCCGTCCCGTGCTTTCAATTTATTCCTCTTTCATCGTATCTGTAGTGGAGTGACCGATTAAGCCATTATGAATCGTGACATTGCCTCCGCCAAGACCTTCATTAACCATACGATCGATATCCATGTCCGCATCCTCACGCCCTCCAAGATGTGAATCAGTCGGGTGATTGTGCAAAGACTTTTTTTGTTTTTCCTTCGATTTGCCCATCACTATATTGCCACCTCTCTTATTTCGTACATTTTATTAAATGACGAAATCCTATGCTCCTCTATATTGTGACTAAAGCATCGGAAGGTTATTCATTGTGATTGGACTATTGCTTCTATGCTGCTACATCTCTCTTTTTAAATACAAGCCATGTCAGTGCAATAAATACGATCCAGTAGCACGCCAGCACCACTAATGAAAATTGCAGAGTCATTCCCTCGCGCATAGGCATACCGGACAAATATTGTGTAAGATTCAAATGGGTAAATAAGATATAATCAATCCACTTGTATTTCAATAGGGATACCAATTGCATAATATTATTAACTACCAACAGTAGGAATAGCGCCATACCAATCGCCAATCCGCTGTTTCGAAATATAGTTGACAACATAAATGCCATTGTTACAGTGATAATAGATGAAATCACTTGCAGCCCGTATGTTTTCAATATGAATACCAACGGTGTGTCTTTCATCAACAATTCCTCTTCAATCGAAGCTCTTGCCTCGCTTGATTGGAACAATGAGAAACAAAGCCAGTTAATGAGCAGCACACTTCCCAAGAGCAGGGCTGTTGTCAGCAGCAAAAACAAGAGTACTGAAATGTATTTGGATAATAAAATTTTTGAGCGTGTCCACGGCCGAATCAGCAACAATTTTATCGTACCTGTTGAGAACTCTTCTGCAACTGTACCCGCTGCAATTACAACTGAAAATATCGTAACCAGCATAAAGAGTATCTGTGTCTCCATCATAACAACATCCCACATCGACGTATCTTTATTGCCGAAGGATAGCCACAGAATCGAAATGAGCAATACAAAGCCAACAATAATTCCAAGCATAACAAAAGTTCTTGGACGACGATAAATTTTCATGTTTTCATTTTTGATTAAGCCCAAATAGTTACCCAATTTGCTCACCTCCAGTAACCTCCAAAAATTGATCCTCCAACGATTTCTGCTCTTCTCGAATGCTATAGACCATAACTCCTGCTTGAACCAGCAATGCGTTATACGCGGCGCGATCTTCCCGATTGCCTGTAACATTCAGTATGCCGTTTTCCTTAACTTGCAATGCCGCACCTTTTTCAGTCAGTATCCTTGCTGCCAGCTCTGCATTATTTGTTTCGATAATCATGGATTTGTTTGATGCTTGTGCTTCAACACCTTTAATCGTCCTAATATCTATTAGCTTACCATTTTGAATGATCGCTACTTTATCACACATTAGTTCCATTTCAGAAAGAAGATGACTCGATACAAATACAGTAATTCCTTCCTCATGGCATAAACGCCGCAAGTAGTCTCTCAGTTCACGGATTCCAGCTGGATCAAGACCATTGGTAGGCTCGTCCAAAATAAGCAGTTTCGGATTATGAAGCAGCGCCTGCGCGACTCCAAGCCGTTGCCGCATGCCAAGCGAATAGGTTTTAACCTTTTCATGGATACGGGCCTGCATGCCAACCAATTGAATTACTTCATTTATGCGTTCTTTAGTTATGCCGGGTATCATTCTTGCAAAGTGAAGCAAATTCTGATACCCGGTCAAATATTTATACATCTCAGGGTTTTCTACAATTGCACCAACTTGCTTAATTGCTTTTTCATAGTTGCTTTTAATACTGTAGCCGTCAATTTTAATTTCCCCTGAGGTCATAGCCATAAGTCCAACCATCATACGAATCGTTGTCGTTTTTCCTGAGCCGTTAGGGCCCAAAAAGCCAAACACTTCACCCGGCATTAATTTGAGTGACAAAGAGTCAATAATGGTTCTTTTTCCAATTCGTTTTGTTACATTTTCTATCTCAACTAGTACATTTCCCATCTGTTATCCTCCTTGACATAAAATATCTTTCTTCACTAACTTCTTGTTTGAAACAGCCTGGCGCAAAACACTAATCTGTTTGGCGCCGGCTGCGCTTAGGAGTTACTTTTACAAACCATTCGTAAGAGGTTTCCCAATTTTGCAATACTTTAGCAGCAAGCGGGCTGCCTGTCAATAAAACATGCTTCTCCAGCCAACTGTGCAATATGTCTATGTCCTCATCCTGCTCTACTCTTTCTAATTTGACTGTTTTAAGATTACATCTGTAATAGAAATCATCCTGCTCATCCAATATAAACGCGGTGCCACCTGTCATTCCTGCTCCAAAGTTGCGTCCCGTTTCCCCAAGTATAATGACCAGCCCGCCCGTCATATACTCGCAAGCATGATCACCCGCACCTTCAGCAACCGCAGTCGCTCCGCTATTGCGTACGGCAAATCTGGCACCTGCTACTCCGTTAATAAATGCTTCTCCGCTTGTAGCACCATACAAAGCCGAGTTGCCGGTAATAATTTGATAACGCGCCTCATAAGTCGCTTCCCGGGCAGGTGAGATGGCAATTCTTCCGCCAGACAAACCTCTGCCAAAAAAGTCATTGCTGTCACCTATCAAAGACAATGTTACGCCACGCGGGGCAAATGTCCCAAAACTATCTCCTGCCCTGCCATTATAAGTAATACAAATAAAATCATCAGGCAAGGAACTGCCGCTGGACAAAAATTGACCAACCAAGCTGCTTACAGCAGCTCCTGCTGCACGCATATTTTGAGTTAGCTCGAAGGATTCACTAAATCGTTTGCCTTGTTCCAGCGCAACCTTAATCGAGAAAAGGGCTGCTTCTTCGGCAATTTCCGGTCTTTGTAGCGCAGCAACAGCAGCCCCATTAGTTATTACAGGTGAAGTTTGTGTACCGCCATCGTGTGCCATCGCCTCTGCTTTCAATTTCCTATGCAGATCCAATAATTGCTTAAGCTGCAATGCGGCTGGCTGCATCCGTTCATTCGTTGCTGCAAGTTGAAGCTTATCCGTTCGACCAATCATTTCATCCAACGTTTTAAAGCCTAGCTTAGCCATAATTTCACGTAATTCCTGGGCAATAAAAGTCATATAGTTCACAATATGCTCTGGATCGCCAGCAAACTTTTTACGCAGCTCCGGATTTTGTGTTGCTATCCCCACCGGGCATGTGTCCAATTGACAAACCCGCATCATAATACAACCAAGCACAATAAGCGGTGCTGTTGAGAAGCCATACTCATCTGCTCCCAATAATGCAGCGATAGCAACATCGCGTCCTGTCATCAATTTCCCGTCAGTCTCAAGTCTGATTTGCTTGCGCAAATTCACTCTAGACAGTGCCTGATGCACATTTGCAAGCCCAATCTCCCAAGGCAAGCCGGCATGTCGTAAAGAACCGATTGGCGCAGCAGCCGTTCCGCCATCATAGCCGCTTACAAGAATACCGTCTGCACCACTTTTTGCCGCTTCAATAGCCGCTTCTGCATCGAAGGTTCCTGCCGCTAGCTTAACAGAAACTTTCGCTTTGTTATTTAACAGCCTAATATCAGCAATAAAGCCTTCCAAATCCTTCACTGAGTATATATCATGATGCGAAGGCGGCGATACTAAGCCAATACCCGGAGTAGTGCCGCGAATTTCTGCAATCCACGGATACACCTTTACAGCGGGTAAACGTCCGCCCTCGCCCGGCTTTGCCCCTTGCGCAATTTTAATTTGAATTTCCTCTGCTTTTTGCAAATAGGCGAGATTGACGCCAAAACGTCCCGAAGCAATCTGTTTGATTTTATTTAATTCCGAGCCTTCCTCCGAGTCAGACTCAATTAGCCCTCCCTCACCAGAATTTGCTTTACCGCCAAGACGGTTCATCGCAACTGCAAGACTTCTCCATGCCTCTTCACTAATTGCCCCGTATGACATTGCTCCTGTACGAAATCTTTTGACAATGCTTTCTACAGACTCAACATCATTCAGTGCAATCTGTTCAGACCGTTCATAGGAAAACTCCAGTAAAGAACGCAACGTCAAATGACGCTTGCGGTCCCCTTGCACCAAATCAGTAAACTTGAGATAGGTTTGATAGTTGTTTTTTTTGGCAGCTGTTTGCAGTGTATGTATCGTTTGGGGATGAAACAGATGCTCCTCTCCATCCTTGCGCCATTGATACTGACCGCCGCTCTCCAATTCATAGTCCGCCCCGTCCTGCACACTGACAGCGAGCGATTGGTGATGCGCGCCAGCTGTATCCTGAGCAAGCTCTTGCAGGCTCAGACCACCCAAAACAACCTTCGTATTACCGAAATATTGGCGGCACCATTCCTCCTCAAGTCCAATAATCTGGAACATTCTAGAGCCACGATAGGCCTGCACAGTAGCAATACCAGCTCTGGACATTACTTTCACTGTACCACGAGTTGCCGCCTGTACAAAATTGCGCACAGCCTTCTCTTCTGAAATTCCTTTGAGAATATTGCGGTCAATCAAGTCCTCAATGGTTTCCAAAGCAAGATAGGGATTGACCGCGTCTGCTCCATAGCCGATTAACAAAGCAAAGTGATGCGTTTCCCTGGGCTCGCCTGACTCGACCAGCAAGGACAAGCGATTGCGCATACCTGCCTGCACCAAAGCTTGATGAACAGCTGCGGTAGCCAACAGCGCTGGTATAGCCGCTTGCTCCGCAGTTGTGTCACGGTCAGACAGCACGATTAGAGAATAGCCTCGTTCCGCCAAGCGTACCGCTGCTTTGCCAAGCGTCTCCAATTCGGCAACTATTGCATCGGCTCCTTTGCTTACCTCATAATGAATTGGCAGTGTCATAGCTCTTAATCCAGGACGACGCAGCCTGCGCAGTTTGGTCAGTTCCTGATTCAATAGTATAGGTGTCTCCAAATAAATTCGTCTGCAACTTACAGCCTCTGCGCTCAGCAAGTCTCTCTCTGGTCCAAGCGTTAATTGTGTTGCTGTAGATGCCTGCTCTCGAACTGGGTCGATAGAAGGACTGAGCAATTGCTGAAAGTCTTGTTTAAAATAGTTATACAGCCGCTGCTGCTTATACTGCATAGACAAAAGTGCTATCGGCGCATCAAAGCCCATCGACAAAATAGGATCCTGCCCCGTAACCGCCATCTGCTCAACCATTTTGTGCACATCTTCTGAAGTGTACCCAAATCGGATTTGCAATTCTACAAGCTCATTCGTCTCCCAGCTTCCTCCAAGCGGAGACTCCGGCAATTCGCTAAGCGTTATTAGCTGCTCTCCGACCCATTTTTCATAAGGATGCACCGCCGCTAGTCTATCCTTAAGCTCAGCATCAGAAATTGTTTCTTGCTGTGCCATATCTATATAAAGCATTCTGCCGGGTCGTAATCTGTTCTTTATCGAAATATGCTTCTCCTGCACGTCGAAATTGGCAGGTCGGCTGGACAGCAACACACAACCATCACTCGTTCGAATATATCGTACTGAGCGGAAACTATTGCGGTCAATCATTGCGCCCACATGCGTTCCATCCGTAAATATTAGCACAGCAGGCCCTTCCCATGGTTCCATTTGAGTGCTATTAAACTGATAATAAGCTTGCAGTGTTTTATTTAGCGGTGAAGCAGATAACGCCAAATT
Source organism: Paenibacillus nanensis (assembly GCA_040396195.1). GTDB lineage: Bacteria > Bacillota > Bacilli > Paenibacillales > Paenibacillaceae > Pristimantibacillus > Pristimantibacillus nanensis_A. Next base: position 123,237 of record JBEBPB010000005.1, on the reverse strand, counting down.
CGGCATCATCTGCAAAGCAGATTGGGCAATTGAACGATCAGACAAATAGAACTGTTCAGCAAGTCTGTCCGCAAGCACTGATCCGTAATAATCCTCACGCTTGTCTAGTTGACATTCCAAGGCATCTAATTCAAGTGGATCTTTCAATCCTTGTACATATGGCGCACGAAATTGCTGCACACGACATTGCAGCATATCACGATTGCTTTCAATTGAGTGCAGTTTTCCGCTTCTAAACATATAATGCAAACAAAAGGGCAACGTCCAGCCAAACTTCTCTTCCCCATAACGATAAGTATATACAACCGCTAATGGAGCAGCCGCAACCGGATTTCTCAAATCCTTGTAAAACTCAAAGAAATCAGTCGCAGACAACGGCGCATGATAAGCGATCAGTTTGGCGGACAACCCGGCAAGCGATCCGCTTGGCAAACTATGGGCTGCAACAAGCTGCTCAAGCTTTCTTCGGAGACGAAACAGGGCTTGTTCTCCCAAGCCCTCATCAAGCTTCAGTTGCTTGGATGAATCTGCAGGAACAATAAACATTTGCTTAATATAAGGCGGAGGTGAATTGCTCCTTACTGCCGCTTGTTCATCCGTCGGCACTTCACGCCATCCTAAAATGCGAAACTGCTGTTCCTCCACCGTTTCCGTTATTTCCTTCTCCAAAGCTTGCCGAGTTGCCAGGTCACAGGGTAAGTACCACATTGCTGCAGCATACTCTCCCGGTTGCGGCAATTGAATAGCGGATTGAGAAAAAAAATCAGCAAACAGCTGATGAAAAAGCACTGTATGTAACGCAGCACCATTATTTGCTGGCCATTCAGCAGCTTGCTTCTCTTCAATACCAGCAAGAATCAAGCCGGCACGACGAATAATATCATGCGAAGCTATACCGTTTTCCTGAACGGCAAAGCCGGATTCCAGTAATGCAGCACCGTATACAGTCGGATATGCAGTTGCATGCTTAAAAAGCTTCATCGCTGTTATCCTCTCTTTAATAAGATGATAAAAAAACTTTTAGCTCTATTGCCAATTATACGGCAGCTATTTTGCATTTTAGACCTTAAATTAAGAAGGCAAATCCACAAAGACATCCTTTTATAAATAGCTTAATTTCACTTTTATTTTACCATACAATAGGTTATTTTCTTAAACAGAATCTTATTTATTGCCTAGAAATTTCAATTCTTAAATGGAATTGGAGAAGCGAAGGTGTTCGTTTTTGTTGAATGGCAGCTTCCTCCTGGGGCTCAATATAAAAAAAGACCGCCAATTGTTTCAGCAGCCTTACCGATTGATATGCTTAAGTATAGAATAAATCTTCATATACAAGAAATGGTCTCATCTATTTTGCTGGAATTTCCATATTATATATTTCCTTTATTTTTCGTAATCTTTTTTAAGTTCCTGCAAGATCTCCAGGCTTTGTGCAGCCCATCGCTCTAATTTGCCTAATGCAATAATCTCGGCCTCCGCTGCTTGCAGAAGGGATTGTTTATAATCAGGAACTGATCCGTTATACGCTTTTAAATCCCTTTTCAGAACCGTTGTTTTTTCTGTATAACTAAGTGCTCTGCGTTCATGGAACATGGCCGCATCAGGATTAAAGGAGCTGTGCAAATCCCCTTGATCCGGATGCTTGACTACTGCCAGCACCTTTACAACAGCACGCGGACCGTTGAATTGTACAATTTCACCGATATATTTCCCCGTTCTTACTTCCGCATGCACCAATTGACCTTCAGTCAGCTCTGCATTACTCTCATTGGCATACATAACTTGTCCCTCCACTCGTTGTACGAATACTCATTTATTAAAAGCAATAGTTAAGATTAGCAACAAAAAACTCTTATAAATACTGTAAAATATTCAAATAGTATTAGCAAGCCTTACATTTTATCTTGTATTGTATTTCAACGCGCAGTAATATTGAATTAGAAAAGTAGGTGAATTTATGCGTAAAAAACGAGTATTGCTGCTATCTGAAGGGTTTGGTTCCGGTCATACTCAGGCCGCTCATGCTCTTGCAGCAGGATTAAAGCAGCTTTGCCCCGGCATTCAAACACGTGTCATCGAGCTTGGAAAGTTTTTGAATCCGGTTGTAGGCCCGTTAATCGTCTCCGCTTATCGCAAAGCGGTAAGCAACCAGCCCAAAATGGTAGGACGAATGTATAGAAGCAACTATCAGCGTTCTTTGAATCGCATTACGCAGCTTGCTTTGCACAGAGGCTTTTACACTCATACATCACAGGTTATTTCCCAATTGAAGCCTGATATTATTATTTGTACACACCCGTTTCCCAATGCTGTTGTTGCTCGTCTGAAACGGCTTGGAGCTGACGTTCCGCTTTATACATTAATTACAGACTATGACGCGCATGGCTCGTGGATCGGACAAGAAGTAAACAAGTTTCTCGTTTCTTCCGAAACGGTCAAGTCAAAACTTGTCAGTCGAGGGATTCACCCGGAGCGTGTTGCAATAACCGGCATTCCCGTACATCCAAATTTTTGGGATTCACATAACAAAGAAGCTGTACGCGAGCAGTTTAAATTGAAGGATATGCCAACTGTGCTCATTATGGGCGGAGGCTGGGGTATACTTTATGAGGACAATGCCCTTGCCTATATGACCAAGTGGCGCGAAACAACGCAGCTTATTTTTTGCGTCGGATCAAATGAGAAGATGAAAGAAAAAATGCAGTCCGATCCTATTTTCCAGCATCCGAATATTATAATAATGGGCTTCACCAAGGAAGTTCATAAGCTTATGGACATTGCCGATCTGCTTGTTACAAAGCCTGGCGGCATGACCTGTACAGAAGGGATGAGCAAAGGATTGCCTATGCTATTTTATGAGCCTATCCCTGGTCAGGAGGAAGAGAATTGCGATCACTTTATTTCAGCAGGCTTTGGAGAAATGCTTGATTCCAATGATGTTGTCGACAAATGGTTCCAGCTCATTCATGAGCAACAAGGCGCTTTGGCTTTTCGCAATCAGCTACTCAATATACGAAATACGAACTATAGTCCTACACGCTGCCCAGAAACTGTCTTGCATTTTTTGCAATGACAGTTTTTCTTTTGCTTACCTTTGCAGTGACATAGCTGTATGCATTCCTATACGCAGGTCTAGGAGACTAACAAAAGATCAGTATGCTATAATAAGCTAGCAAGACCAATATAAAGGAGCCTGCACATGATTGAAGCCATTTTAGATTTTTTGAAGTCCTTTGGTCCCTGGGGATTATTTATCCACTCCTTTTTGGATGCGGTGATATTCCCAATACCCGCCTTTTTCCTGCAGGTCTCTTTGAGCCTTATTAATCCTTCCGATGCACTCGTACTTGCTACACTCGGCTATATTGCTTGTTTACTTGGCACACCAGTCGGTTATTTGCTTGGAAAACTGATGGGCAAATCTGTTCTTTATAAATTTTTAAAGAAAGAATGGATTGAAGCTGCGACGAAAAAGTTCCAGGAAAGCGGGGAAACCGCTATACTGATCGGTTCCTTCACACCTATTCCGTTCAAAGTATTTACTATTTTATCCGGTTGTCTTAACTTTCCTCTATGGCGTCTTATCGCATATGCGGCTGTCGGCAGAGCGGTTAAATTTTATGCAGTAGGCTTGTTATTTTACATGTATGGTAAAACAGCAGAGAATATGGTTCATGGCGTTTCCCTCTATATTTTCCTTGGAAGCATCCCGCTGATCGCAGCATTTCTTATTATTAGAAATCGTCTTCGCAAGAAGAAAGCAGCCGCAGCAATTATTGATGCAAATGCCGAAATCGTTCAAACCGAAGATGCTCCTGCTGAAGCAATTCAAGCTTTGCCTGAGCAACAACAATCCTCTTCTGACATGACTGCCAGTAAACCTGCATTGCCCTTAACTGTTGAACAACGGCGGACAACTAATATGGAATAATCAAACCATATCATTATGAAACAAAAATGATGAGACCCTTGACAGGAATCTCATCATTTTTTTATTACAAGGCGCTTCCCCCGTATAAGAAGCGGTGTTCCCAATGCGTGCCTTTAATATTGTTCGTTTTGACACCGCCGCTTTCTTTTGAATACGTATGAAGGATTTGATTATTGCCCAAATAAATACCGACATGCGTTATTCTTTGCGTTGACTTATTAACGCCACTGTAGGAGGAAGCACTGCTTCCCTTATAGGACATAAAGAACATAAGATCACCGCGCTTTAAACTGCTAATGCTCGTTTTTGCATTTCCTTTATCCTTTACATATTGCCCTTGCTTTCTTGAATCTCCGGGCAGTTTTTTACCAGTAGCATCAAGAAATGCGCGTTGAACAAAGGCAGAGCAGTCAAAAGTTTTTGTTGAATTACGATTAGAGCCAAACTCATATGGCGTGCCCAAATATTTCATTCCCGCAGCAATCACCTTTTCAACCGTTGCATTGCTTTGGTCAACATTTCCGCTGCCTGTACTTCCAGAGCCGTTACTATTTCCGCCTGTATTATTGTTTCCGCTGCTGCCGCCATTATTGCCGCCTGGCACTGTTTGTCCATTCAATGATAAATATTTTGAATTGGAAGAAACATAACCAGTAGTACCGTTTCCATCTTTTATTTTGTACCAGTTGCTGCCTTCCTGCCCCAGAATAGTCACAGACTCACCTTTTGGCAGCATACGGATTACTTTACTGGATGCATTCGGCTGTGTACGGAAGTTAACACCATATATCACTTTTGCTGAAGTTCCTGCAATTGTATCATCCTTGCCGTTCTCGTTGCCTGCTGAGTTGTTCCCATCAGTTCCTGCAGAATTGCCTTCCCCTGCGGTTGTATTGGAGAGGCTCAAATATTTACTGTTGGTAGAAACATATCCTACCTTACCATTCTTGTCCTTCACCTTATACCAGTTGCTGTTTACCTTGCTTAATATTTGAACTTGCTCACCTTTTTTGAGCATTCTGTAAATCTTGCTGGAAGAAGATGCGGATGCACGCATATTTACACCATACTTCACCTCAGCTGTTTGCGTGGACTCTATCGATTGCACAACTTGTTGGGCAGATGATGCCGCTTGTGCAGATGGCAGATCAGGCCAAGCTATTGTCCCCATAACCAAGCTGGCGGTAATAGCTACTGCTGCCAGCGCTCTTTTCTTTCTTGCAGATTTTTGCAATGTTTACGCCTCCTCATGATGATTGGTTTGCCGGTATGCGGCGACGTATTCATTGTAGAATTACGAGATAGAGACAAGTATCGACCAGAGTGCCCAAATCAATTTATGCCAGTTGGGAGTATTGGACGAGTTAATATTTGCTAAGAAAAAATTAATAAAAAGACATCTCTGCCATAGAGATGCCTTTCTTGGAAGCTGAGCCCAGTATAAATGCATATTGGTATAATTTACAACCCTTAAACCAAAACTCATAATTCTCATTGCATCTAGGACTATTTTCACATTTTTAAATGCTGCAACTTTAATTTTGGTCTAATTTACCAACCGTTTTTTTGGTCTTTTGTCCCTTTATCTGGCATCTTATTGTAGCAAAAACGGCTCGACATGAACATGAACACTCATAATGTTATGCTTTTTTTCCATCCGATGCTCTATTTCATCACAAATTCGATGGCTTTCAATAAGTGACAACTCCGGATTGACCAGCACTATAACATCAAGCAGCACCTTGCTGCCATGAATTCTAGCTTTAATATCTTTAATCCCTTGAACACCTTTTGTTTTCAAAATAGATGTTCTTAGAGACTGCAGCTCCTCCTCATTAAATCCATCCGTAAGGGCGTGGGTGCTGCTATAAAAAATATCCCATGCCGTTTTGCAAATGAGAAGTCCAACCACAATTGCTGCTGCTGAATCCAGCCAAGGCAATCCGAACTGTGCCCCGAATATGCCGACCGCAGCCCCTATACTTACAAGTGCATCTGACAAGTTATCTTTGGCGGCAGCATCAAGCGCATGGCTGTTTAGTTTCTTCGCCAGCTTGTTATTGTACATATATACAACGCCCATCACAACTGCTGAAAATAGTGCAACGACTGCCGCCATCATATTAGGCGCCTGCACTTCTCCTTTGACCATTGATTGCACAGCTGAAAACAGCACCTGCAACCCGACTGAAGCCATAATGAAGGATGCAACCAGCGCTGCTATAGTCTCGGCACGCATATGTCCGTATGGATGATCCTTATCCGGCGGCTTTTGAGAAATACGCAACCCGATCAACACTGCGAGAGATGCTACTATATCTGTTAAATTATTATAACCGTCTGCTGTCAAGGCATTCGACGCAAACCAATACCCGGCTCCAAGCTTCAATGCTGTTAAAGCCAAATAGGCAGCGATGCTTACCCAGGCGCCCTTTTCTGCTTTTTTGATGTCCTCGTACTGTTCCAGTGTCTTGGTCCTCCTGTTAAACTTGATAAAGGTATCATACTTTACATAGTTTGTGTGGGTCTAGAGAAACAGTGTTGACCATAGTCCGTCTTTTATGCGTACGGGCAACATATTTGGAGTGATAAGAATCACTGACAGCCCTTATCCTGCATGGGACAAAGGGAATTATTTACTATATTATTATCTGTTTAAAAAATGAGAAATTATTGAAAAAAACAAAAAAACGCTGCATAATTGCTGCGATTTTCAAGTTAATTATTTAGAATTAAAAAACGCGAGCAGGAGCCTGTAATAGTTCCTTCTCGCGCTTTTATTTGTATTAATTATTCTGCGTACATTTTCTCACGGATTGCTTTGATTTCATCGCTCTCCAGATATTCATCATATGTCGTCATCCGGTCAATAATACCGTTTGGCGTAATCTCAATAATTCGGTTTGCTACAGTCTGCACGAACTGATGGTCATGAGAGGTAAATAGAATCGTACACTCCGTATCCATTAAACCGTTATTGAGTGCAGTAATGGATTCCAAGTCCAAGTGGTTGGTCGGTTCATCCATAATAAATACGTTTGCTCCCTCAAGCATCATCTTCGATAACATACAACGAACCTTCTCTCCACCGGAAAGAACGCTTGCTTTCTTCATCGCGTCATCGCCAGAGAACAGCATTCTACCCAAAAATCCACGCAAAAATGTTTCATCCGGATCTTTGGAATACTGACGTAGCCATTCTACCAAATTAAGCTCTACATCATCAAAATATTTAGAGTTATCTTTCGGGAAATAGGCACGTGTGGTAGTAATTCCCCACGAATAGGTTCCGGAATCAGCCTCTTGCTCACCAGCAAGCACTTCAAACAAAGCTGTCTTCGGCATACCGTTCGGCCCAACAAATGCAACCTTATCTCCTTTATTAATCGAAATAGTCATATTATCGATCACTTTTTCTCCATCCACAGAAACGGTCAGACCCTCAGTTAAAAGCAATTGCTTGCCTGCTTCGCGCTCACCTTTAAATATAATGAACGGATATTTGCGGTTAGATGGACGAATATCATCAAGCGTAATTTTATCCAGCAATTTTTTACGCGATGTTGCCTGCTTTGATTTTGATTTATTCGCACTAAAGCGCTGAACAAATGCTTGCAGCTCTTTAATTTTGTCTTCTTTTTTCTTATTTTCCGATCTCATAAGAGAAAGGGCTAGCTGACTGGACTCATACCAGAAATCATAGTTGCCGACATACATTTGAATTTTGCCAAAATCGATATCTGCAATATGTGTACATACCGTATTCAAGAAGTGACGATCATGACTGACTACAATTACAGTCCCCTCATAATCGGAAAGGAAATCCTCCAACCAGCGGATCGATTCGATATCCAAATGGTTCGTAGGCTCATCCAGCAACAATATTTGCGGATTGCCGAACAAAGCTTGTGCAAGTAAAACACGTACTTTCTCATTGCCGCCAAGCTCGCTCATTTTTTTTGTATGAAACTCAGTAGTAATCCCAAGTCCGTTAAGCATTTCAGCAGCTTCCGACTCTGCTTCCCAGCCGTTCATATCTGCAAATTCAGCTTCCAACTCGCCTGCGCGCATCCCATCTTCATCCGTAAAGTCTTCCTTCGCATACAAAGTATCCTTCTCTTTCATAACCTCATAAAGCTTCTTGTAGCCCATAATAACAGTTTCGAGCACTTCAAAATCATCAAATTCATAATGGTTCTGCTTTAGCACAGCAAATCTTTCGCCTGGTGTAATATGAACCTCGCCTTGCGACGGCTCGATTTCACCAGATAAAATTTTTAAAAATGTTGATTTACCGGCACCGTTAGCACCGATCAAGCCATAGCAATTGCCTGGCGTAAACTTAATATTTACATCTTCAAACAGCGCCTTCTTGCCGAAGCGCAACGTTATTCCTGAAGTACTAATCATTGATTTAATCCCGTCCTTCACTCATTGTCCATATTCACAGATCATTATAGCACAAATTCAGCAGCCTAGCTTTATCGCATCTCCGCTTCTGGAGGACTCGTATATCGCATCCAAAATCAAGTTATTTGTATAACCGCTTAATGCGGAGGTAAGCGGCTCTGTATTATTATGAATACAGTCTACAAAATGGCGAGCCATCAAAATACGTTCTTCATCGCCTTCGAGCGGTTCAATCTCTTTCGTGACAACCTCATCGTTCTCATAGGTTTCAAAGGTGGCAGTTTTGCCAACAATTGAAATACCTCCCTTTGTCCCCATCAAATAAATAAACGGCTCCTCCGGCAAACCTGCCGCATGAGCTGCCCAACTTACCTCAAGTGACAAAGTAGCTCCGTTGTCCATTTTGATCAATGCAGAAGCCAAGTCCTCAACATCATAAAATCCGTCCCAATTTGGTGTACCCCAATTGCCGATACCTCGGCGCTCCGGTCCAAACTTCGCATAAGTCGAACCATATACAGACAGCGGCTTTGGCGATCCCATCAAATATTGCGATAAATCCAGCATATGAACACCGATATCGATAAGCGGCCCGCCGCCTGATTGCTCCATTTGTGTAAACCACGATCCCCAGCCCGGAATTCCTTTTTTGCGGAACCAGCCTGTTTTGGCGTTATAAATTTCTCCAACCTGTCCAGAATCTATTAATTGCTTGACGGCACGGCTAAGCGGCGTCCAACGCATTTGATGCGACATCATTAGTTGTTTTCCTGATTTTTTGGCAGCTGCCACAATACGCTCAGCTTCTGATCCGTTAATTGCCATCGGCTTCTCCAGCAATACATGCTTGCCTGCCTCCAATGCTGAGATAGCTAGTTCAGCATGGAATTTATTAGGTACACCTACGATTACAGCATCAAGCTCTCGATCTGCAATCAATGCAGCTGGCGATTCATGTACTATTTTAATCCCGTGCTCCTTTGCACGCTCGTTAGCAAGCGGCAAATAGGCATCTGTCAATGCCGCGATTTCCGCTCCTTCAATTTTGGAGTATATCTCCATATGAACCTTTCCAATGGCGCCTGCACCAATCATGCCTATTTTAAGAGTTGCTTTGCTCATCTGTATTCATGTCCTCCAGTAGTGCCGTCTTCTCCTCATCAGGAACACATAGTGTTTCACCGTGCGCCAACACTTTAATCAAATTTTTGTTAATGCCAAGCCTGTTTCTTTCCGCTTCAAGCCGATCAAGCGCTTCGCGCGGCGTATCATCCGCCAGCTTGAATGAACCATAGTGCATCGGAATAAACATTCTAGCTCCTGTATCCACAAAAGCTTGCAGAGCCTCCTCAGGCGTTACATGCTGCGGTCCCATAAACCACTCCGGCTCATATGCGCCGATTGGCATCAAAGCTGCATCTATTATATACCTGTTTCCAATTTCCTTAAAGCCTGCAAAATAACCGCTATCCCCCGCAAAATAAATACATGGCTGTCCTTCTCCCTCTATAATCCAGCCGCCCCAATGCGAGCTGTTCGTATCCCATGGGTTACGCCGCGTCCAGTGTTGCGAAGGGACAAAAGAAAAAGTAGCATCACCGATCTTGACCGATTCCCACCAGTTCAGTTCCTGCACATTGTTAAAGCCCTTAAGTTTCAGCTTTGAACTGAGTCCCGCAGGAACCAGTATAGTTTTTTCTCCATCAAGCCTTTTAAGAGAAGCTATATGCAAATGATCATAATGCGAATGGGAAATAAGCACAACATCTACGGATGGCATCTGCTCCATTTCAATTCCTGGCGGAGAAAGCCGCTTTTGCATTGCCATCTGCCCAGCCCAAACTGGATCAGTAACAATATTAAGCCCGCTATGCTGAATAAAAAATGTGGAATGTCCAATCCAGGTAATTGTCGCTTGCTTTGTATTTTCTTTGAGATACGCCAAATCAGCTTCAACATTAGGCACTTTATATGAATAATCTTTATATCTTAATTTTCTGATTCGCTCCTTACGCCAACGCTTAAACTGTTTTAATGAATTTTGCTGTTTCACCGGGTCCATATTCATGTACCTTTTCATTGGATTACGCATTCAGTCACCTTCTTAGCCCGTTAAGATTACTACTAAGATAACAAGGTGAGGCATGTAAATGCAAATCGATCATAAAATTGCAGCTTTTATCGCTCGATGGAATCACTGACAGTGGATATTCGCTTTATAACTATATTTTTCTGTATACTAAATATACTTTCTTAGTTTAGTACAAAAAATGTTATAGTATATTTATCACATTGCAGTTGTTTTAAGGAGGCTGACCAAATGAAACTAATTTCTATTGAACCGACCCCAAGTCCCAATTCGATGAAAATAAATGTCGATGAGCTATTGCCGCGCGGACAGCGTCTCAATTATAAAAAGGATGACGCGCAGCAGGCGCCGGAGCTTTACCAAAGGCTGCTCGCAATCGAAGGCGTTCGCGGCGTATTCAGAACTGCTGACTTTATTGCACTTGACCGTAGACCGGGTGCCGACTGGTCTGCTATTTTGAATGAAGCAGGTCAGCTGTTTGACAGCTCGACGGCTATGCAAGAGGAGAATAATACGGCAGGTACAGTTAGTTACGGCGAGGTACAGGTGCTGGTACAAATGTACCGCGGTATTCCTATGCAAATAAGGGTACAGTTTGGCAATGAAGAAGTGCGCAAAGCATTGCCGGAGAAGTTTATACAGGCTGTCAATAAAGCTGCTGGCTCTACAATGATTCGCGAGCGCAAGCTGGAGGAATTTGGAGTACGCTATGGCGATCCTGAAGAAATAGCAGAAGAAATCATTAAAGAACTGGAAGCTTCATACACAGATGAACGCTTGAGCGGCTTGATTGAGGCTTCGCTTGCACTCGGCTCGTCTGAAACTTCCGAAGTAACAGTCGTCAGACCCGCGCCGTTGTCCTGCGAGGAGGTGCTTGCCGCATTCGAATCTGAGGATTGGCAGGAGCGTTACGCTGCGCTTGATCGCTATGTCGCTGAAGAGGAAGGCTTGCCATTGCTCGGCAAAGCCATTGAGGATGCGAATACATCGATTCGCAGACTGGGAGTTATCTATTTGGGTGATCTGCAATCCAAAGCAGCTTTGCCATATTTGTATAATGCTTTGCAAGACCAATCCGCATCTGTTCGACGGACAGCAGGTGATACCCTATCCGATATCGGCTTTACAGAGGCGGTCGGTCCTATGGTGCAAGCTTTGAAGGACAAAAATAAGCTTGTCCGCTGGAGAGCTGCCCGTTTCTTATATGAAGCAGGCGATGAAACAGCGCTGGAAGGCTTGCGCGAAGCTTCAACCGATCCCGAGTTCGAAATCCAGCTGCAGGCTCGCATGGCGCTGGAACGTATTGAGCGCGGCGAGGAGGCTGCAGGTTCGATCTGGCAACAAATGACCGCTGCCCGCAAGCAGCAATAAGCGAAGATTAATCAATCTCTATAAATGAATAAACAAACCGGCTTGTTTCCCTCTGCAAGGAATCAGCAAGCCGGTTTTTCTATTCGTTCAATATTGCAAATCAAGTACAACAAGCAGGGATCTGCCATCTGTCATTTCCTTATAATTGGCTGAATATGAAATCTTCATATTCAACTGTTCCGCTGCTTGATTAAGGGCATCCTTAATTACTACTGGACTTTCATAGCGAAAGGTTGTCTGTGTTTTGCTTTCTTTAATCGCTTTCTGTAAAAGTTGATTTAAATCACTAACCGTATGTACTGTATGTTCATCATCATACCAGTGCAAACCGATATGTTCCCTAATTTCCGGATATTTGTTTTTGATAGCCTGATCATAAAGCCGGTTCGCAGGAGGATATATCATCGTCCATGTATGATCCTTCCGCAACTGATCATCCGTTACGAGATAATAGTTGTATGATATGCTTCCATCTCCACCCACCGGGTCATCCCATGTAACGTCCAGATGGTACCATTGACCATCAAGCTTAACCATATTCCAGGAATGGGGACCAGTATTTACCTCGCCTTCTGTTATGATCGTTTCAATGCCTGCATCATTGAGCAGGCGATATGTAAGCAATGAATAGCCCTGGCATACAGTAACTCCCCTGGTAAGTGCATCATAAGCTGTGTAATAGGTTAGCGACTCATCGTATACAATATTGTCAACCAGCCAATCATGGACAGCAAGCAGCTTTTCATGGTCATTCATGCCCTCTTTAATTATCCAACTTAAAATCTCGCTGGCTCGTCGCCCAACAAATGCTGTCTCGCTTATCGATTCACGATATTCCGCCTCAATCGTAATCGTATTTCTGTCTCCCCAGCTATTAGTGGAAATTTTATAGGATGCAAGCACATAAGCGGTATAATCATCTGCTCTTATTGCCTGCTCTACTAAATCCTGAATATGCTTCGAAAGCTTTTCCTGATTCCCTTTATACGTTAAAGAAAATTTCGTTTGTCGATCCAGCAGTGCTTGTCTGATCTGCAGCTCCAGTTTTTGATATTGCTCAGCAACTTGGGGGTTCAGCTGTTGATATACGTCCCTTTGCTCCATCCCTTGTGGCGTTTGGGCAGGGACTTTTGCCGGGTTGGGCGCTACACTACTGGCACTTTCATAGGCTGGATGATTACTTATACCAGACCTTGTTATTTTGACCTCGCTATCTTTCCCGTAATCATTCCAAAATGCAAGCTTTTTCATATCAAAATCAATATGCAGCAATGCATAGTTATAGGCTAGCTTCAAAGCAAATATAAGCACGGTAATGAACAGCAAACGTCTGAAAAACCTTCTCACGCTATGCCTCCTTATGATTCTTCAACTTAAATCGAAGTGTTTATAAAGATGGTTAGCCTAATTCAGCTGATTTGCAGCAGCAACAAATGCCTCTGCCCGTTGCCGCACCTGATCAAGCTTGCCTTGCCGTACCCATTCCAAATTAATCAGCTTGCTGCCCATTCCGACTGCAGCTGCTCCTGCTTCAAAATAAGTGGCGAAGTTATCCAGATCAACACCGCCAGTTGCAATGATTGGAATATGATTAAGAGGTGCTTTTATTTCTTTAAGATATCCGGTACCGAGCGATGCCATAGGGAACAGCTTTACTGCAGCAGCTCCAGCTTCATATGCCCGCACAATTTCTGTTGGCGTCATCGCCCCCGGCCACACCGCAATATCCTGCCGCACAGCATAATCGATAACGGCTTCGTCCACATTAGGAGAGATTAAAAACCGTGCACCTGCAGCAACAGCTTCCTTCGCCTGCTGCACATTGGTAACTGTTCCAGCTCCGATATATGCTTTATCACCGTATTTTCGTTGCCATCGACTGATCATCCCAAACGCTCCATCAGTATTTAATGTTATTTCCATAAACTTGATTCCGCCGTCAATAAGAGCTTCCGCTGCAGCATCCGCATGCTTATCTTCAATTCCACGCAAAATAGCAATAATTTTGTGAGCTTTCAGTTCCTCAAGCAATGGTTCGTTTGTTTGCTTCATACTAATTCCTCCTTCAACTGCTTTATATCCTTATGCTTTTGTTCCTGCCAATATTTAGTTAAAATACGTAAAAACAAATTGGGAAACGGCAGCTCCGCCATATCCTGCTCGCTTATCCAGCGATAAGAACCAGGCAATTCAGCGTTTTGCTGCAATGAATAGCTTGTTTGTGATTCAGCCGTAATCAAATCATCAGTTCCATGAGCTGTCTCGCCAAAATCAGCAACATAGACTCTCATTCGCCAATGAATATGACTGAATATATGATCAGCATCCATAAACCATGCTACTGGTCTAATTAATAGCTTCGTTTCTGCCTCCGCCATTTGAATAAGCAAATGAGCGAGTTCGGGCTGTTCCTTGGCAGATTTTTCTGCAAACCATGCTTTTCCTGCGTCATCGATAAGCTGAATATGAGGAATTTCCCACATTTGCGCAAGCAATCCTTCGGCGGGTCGCTGACGAACGAGTATTTTACCTGCCTGCAAGCCTTTTCCTTCTATAATGACTGAACCACGCCATTGATTGCGAGGCGGTTTTGCCTTCGTCTTGATCGGCAGTTCAAGCTCTCTTCCCTCTATTCTCGCTCCGCAATGTTCCATCACAGGGCAAGTCAGACAATAAGGAGCTTTCGGTGTACAAACTAATGCCCCCAGTTCCATCAAAGCTTGATTAAAATCGCCCGCTTCACCTTCTGGTATTAACGAAGCTGCCAATTTCTCAATCGACACTCTTGTCGCAGGTCGGGCTATATCATCCTCCAGCAAAAAAAATCGAGATAATACGCGCATCACGTTTCCATCCACCGCAGGCTCGGGTTTATTGAATGCTATGCTCATAATCGCACCTGTTGTATAGGGGCCAACGCCTTTCAGGCTTGCGACAGAAGCAGTATCATTCGGAATAATGCCGTTAAAGTTGTGCATCACCATCTTCGCCCCGGCTTGCAAATTCCGCGCCCTCGAATAATAACCGAGCCCTTCCCAGCACTTGAGCACCTCTTCCTCTGGTGCCGAAGCCAATACATCTACAGTAGGAAACTTGTCAATAAAACGATTAAAATACGGAATTACTGTATCAACCCTTGTTTGCTGCAACATAATTTCAGATACCCATATCCGGTACGGGTCACGATTTTCCCGCCAGGGCAATGTTCTTTTCTGTTGTCTGTACCATATTAACAATTGCGTACTATAAAATAACTTGCGTTCTTCCTCGTTCATTTCATCCACCTTTTCGCTGCGTTCTTGCTGACTATTTCATCTCTATTTATGTTAAAATCATACTAATAGCTGATGTACGTTATTTTTCTGCTGCATACTATTATACAGGTTAATAGACGGCAATCCTATTCTATCATTACATAATAACAGGAGGAATTAACAAATTGGCGAGAAAGAATTATATATCCCCAGGAATCAAGCTTTGTGCCGTTGCTATATTGACAGCTGCTGTGACTGCATGCGGGGGACCGGGAGCAGACAAGAAAATTACCGGCAAATATTTGACTGATGCTACTCCGGAAGTTGCTACAGTCTATAAAGTAAGCTGTGTAAGCTGTCATGGTACAGATTTGCAGGGTAGAATTGGGCCTAATACCAATCTGCAGCAAATCGGCGATCGTCTAAGCAAGGAAGAAATTGCCAAGCAAATTGAAGAAGGCGGCAAAGATATGCAGCCGTTCAAGGACCGACTTACAGCAGAAGAAATCGATGGTTTGGCCACATGGCTGTCAGGCAAAAAATAATGCAATCATTATAAAAAGGCGTGCAGAATGTCAGTGTAATTGACTTCTGCACGCCTCTTTTTTAATTTATCGTTGAATAAAGCCTGCTGTTGCCTTACATCTTTTCAACAATCGCAAAGGCAGAGGCTAATTGCTGCTCATGTGTAATCGACAGATGAATGATACATCTTTCTTGAAGTTCATTCATACCGGGACTGCTCCATAATTTTGCTTGGGGAGATACTTTGCAGAACGGTTTGCCAAACTGACCAGGCAGAACTTCAATATCTGTAAAACTGAGTTGGGAGCCTAACCCGGTACCGAATGCTTTGGAAACTGCTTCCTTTGCCGCAAACCTGCCCGCAATAAATTGATGCAGTCGGGCGTTCTCGTACTGCTTTGCTATTGTCTGCTCCCCTACTGTCAATATCCGCTCAATAAACCGTATACCGTGCTTGGCGGCAACTATACTGGTAACTCGTTCAATTTGAACCAAATCATGCCCAATTCCAATAATCATCTCTTACCCTTTCCGTTTCGATTCCGGCTACTAGCTTGGGCCGCCGACTGTTTTCTCAAAATGAAACTCATTTCCTAAGGAATCCTTTACATCCACAATTGCTTTATTGGGAACCAGCAAATCAGCAAAGGCTCCTTTCGCGCTGTAATTATATTTCAAAAAGCCTGGAAACTCTAATTTATTTTCTTCATCGGGATCCAATTCAAATGGAATTTCGATCGGTGCCTCGCCTGCTTTCTCAGGGTCTAGAGACTCAATTTTCACCATAGTGGACTCAGGTGCTCCTATTCCTTCCGGCAACCATACATATAAGCGAGCAAGCTGCTCCTCCGTCTCATAACCACCGGACAAACGAAGCGTCATATGCACTTCCTCGCCCATCTCATGCCAGTGAACAGGCTCAGCCGAGCTGATTGCATCACTATTTGGCGGTGGAGTGGAGGATAGCCAGCCTGCTACTACAATTAAACAGATTGCCGCCACAATTTCAGCACGTACGCCTGCCAGCATGCGCTGGACGGTTTTGCTGTTATCTGCCGCTTGCCCTCCTTGTGCGAATAACCCCGCAATACCAGAGGATGGCGGATTGTTTGGTGATGCAGCAGCTTCAATCGCGGGCATAAACCATAGTCTATGCAGTGCCCCAATCACTATAACGAGCAACATCAAAAATACTTTTGCTAATAGTAAAAAACCATATTGGTTAGAAAATAATTGTTTGTATGACGTAATTTGTGCGAATGCCAGCCAGCAGGCACTAAGAATAATAAGGACTGTGCTGGGCAGCGCCCATTTGGAAAACCTTGTTGTTACTTCATTCAGCCTCTGGATGCCTGACGGTTTGCCTGCAAGCGAGAATATACCGGCAAGTCCTCCAATCCATATTGCCGCCGCCGCTATATGAACAGTATGGGCAACTATAAGCCCAAGCACGCCTTCCTCCGCTCCATTGGCATGACCTGTCAGCGGGAATGTAACCATTAGGGCAAGCGCTGCTACATATTGCATTGGTCGTGCCCATACCTGTTCCTTTCGCGGAGCAAAAGCAAGCAGCAATACAATAATAGCACCTGCAGGTCGCGTTACTGAAACTTGACCAACCAAAGTAGATGTCGCTATCGTCGAGATTGGAATACCGCCTAATTGATCTGATAGCATCATCAGTCTCGCAAGCCCTGTTGCAAGCCAAACAATTGCTGCTGTCAGCATAGCAATTCGTTCAGCCTTCAACGAAAATCCGCCCGGTGCCTGCTCTTCGCTTCGCCACAGTATATATCTAAAAAACAACACGCCAGCAACAGCTATTGCCGCTGTTATATCGGCAATTCTCATGGCTACCATTAGACTCTGACCGCCGCTATGATCGTGCTCACCGCCATTATGCTCATGAGCAGCCGCCAAATATGCAATCTCTTCATTCGTTTGAACAATCGTACTGGCAGCTTCCGTTACCGTAGCATACGAAAACATCAGAAGCATTACCATTAAACTATACACTGCTATTTTTTTCATTCTTATATAGCCCCCGCATAATTTTTCATAATAGAAACACAGCCTTTATTGTAACAGAATTCCATAAGTCGCGCATGGCTGTATAGAGCCACCTTCTGTGAAGGATATGTGAAAAAAAGCTGTTTTCCGACTTGGAAAACAGCTTTTTTATATTCCGCTCTGTCATAAAGCAGATTAGCAGCAATAGTTTGTACTATTTCTGCCTCTCATCAGCTTTAAATTCCAGGAATCGGAGAACGTTTATGTTCAGTTCGCAAATACTGCTGCTCCAGCTTTTCTTTTACAACCGGGTCAATTTCTTTGCCTTCCAAATAATCATTATTGTCATCATATTTGATGCCAAGCTCATTCTCATCCGTCTGACCATCCCAAAGACCAGCTGTCGGAGCCTTTTCCAATACGCTTTTTGGAACGCCGATAAAAGCGCCTAGCTCGTATACCTGTCTTTTGTTCAATGACTGCAATGGTTCAATATCAACAGCTCCATCGCCCCATTTCGTATAAAAGCCAGTGAGTGCCTCAGAGGCATGATCCGTTCCAACGACTAACAGGTTCAGCTCTTGAGCAATCGCATATTGGATTACCATACGCGTCCTTGCTTTAATATTGCCTTTCACAGCCTGACTAATATGACGAGACATTTGAATCGCCCTAAAGCTATGTTCTGTTTCCAGTGCAATTTCATCAACAGCCTCTTCAATATTCGTTTCCGTTTTATGAATCAACTGAAAGGCTTCTGCCACTTCATAGCTGTGATCTATATCGGATTGATTGCCGTACGGCTGAAAAACGCCAAGCGTCATATAAGGCTGACCCGTTTCCTGCACCAGCTCATCGGTAGCTTGCTTGCACAGTCCTGCTGCAACCGCGCTATCCAGTCCTCCGCTTATCGCAATAAGAAAACCGGATGTTCTTGACTTCACAATGTACTGCTTTAGGAACTCAACACGCTTACGCTGCTCTTCTGCAGGTTCAATGGATGGTTTTACGCCAAAACGTTTAATAATCTCTTGCTGTAAGCTCATTTTTCGACTAGCTCCTTACTTACAGAATTTATCAAAAGCCTCAGTCAAATCAGCTGCAATTTCTTCTGCTGAACGATTTTCAATGGAATGGCGCTCAATAAAGTGAACCAATTCACCATTCTTCAATAATGCGATTGAAGGTGACGACGGGGGATATGGTGCAAAATATTCGCGTGCTCTCGCTGTTGCTTCCTTCTCTTGTCCTGCAAACACAGTGTATAGCTGATCTGGCGTTGCTTCATGCTGAAGCGCCATCGCTACGCCTGGACGGCATTGCCCTGCTGCACAGCCGCAAACAGAGTTGATGACTACCAAAGCTGTGCCTTTTGAATCAGGAATAGCAGCTTCCACATCTTCCGGTGTTAGCAATTCCTTAATTCCAAGCGAAGTAAGCTCATCGCGCATAGGTTGAATCATATCAAACATATATCTTTCAAATGACATAGACATCGTACATACACTCCCAGTTACAATATTTTAGCTACTATTATACCGTTCGTGCTCTAAAGTGTAAACGGAAACTGTATTCTTATCATCAACTGTCCCAGGATTGAGCATTATTGACTAGCAAATGCCTTTCGGCATGATCCATTTCGCATATGCTTATTTAGATTGCACACTTTAGAGCATTATCATACTCATTTACAAGAGGAGACTGTCGTTTGACTGTTAAATAAAAAGCCGGCTATTAACTGTGAACAAGCCACTTAGCTGTATAGTTAAATCATCATTCATTAGCTTCCTTTTCGAAACCGGACTGTAAAATCTGTTCCTTTGCCATCCCGAGACTCCACATCAATCCAGCCGTTATGCTTCTCTACTATGCTTAGGCAAAGCGGCAAGCCCAAGCCTGTTCCTCTATCACGTGTTGTAAAAAATGGCTCAAATAAATGCTTGAGCGCTTCCTCAGAAATCCCCATGCCTTCATCCCGAATTCGCAAAAAGACATAGTCATCGTTGCTGTAGGTGTTAATATATAACGTTCCCTTATCCTCCATTGCCTCCATCCCATTGCGCGCCAAATTAAGCAACAGCTGCTTGATTTCACGATCATTAAGTAATAACAATGGAACAGATTCCTGCAGTTCGATCTTTAATTGCTGTCCTCTCAGATTCGCATCAGCAGCGAGCAAAGGTGATAATTCCGATAAAATATTGTTGAGTGAGGTCAGCTCCATTTTAACTTCTCTATTTTGCGCCAGTGATAAAAAATCACTAATAATAAGGTTCGCCCGATCCAGTTCTTCCATAATAATTTGAAAATATTGATGCTGTATATTGTGCTCGCGTTCAACCATTAACTGAATAAACCCTCGAATAACTGCGAGCGGATTGCGAATTTCATGAGTAATGCTGGCTGCCATTTGTCCTACAATGCTCAAACGTTCCATTCTGCCCACCTCATTGCGCAAGGAAGCTAATTCTGTTATATCCTGAGCGATGAGTGCAGCACCTGACACCTCATTATTTTGCACCTCAAACAAAGTGACTGTTGTACAAACCAGCATCAAACGTTCAATACGCACCTGCGTCAAAGAAGCTGTTTTACCGATTAAAGCATCTGAGAGCAAATGAATGCCAAACTGACCCTCCACTCTTTCAAAAACATTTTCAAACCTTTCTCCCAAAAGCTGATCAGGATTCCGATATGTTTTTTTTATATGTAGAATAGATAACGCTACACTGTTAATATGTGTAATATATCCATTGCGATCGACTAAAATGACGGCAAGGGTTGCCCGTTCAATAAATTGTTTCAGCTTATCCGCCTCGTTAGAAAAATTGCTGTACAGTTGCTTGTAGGCCTCATATAGATGCTCCTTTTTGGCAATTGCCTCGAAGCGAAAGAAGGAATACCAAGTTGCACCGATAAACAAGCTGGCAGAAAAAGCCAGGAGCAGCAGGCTTTCTACAGACCATGCTTTCATTATATCGTTTTCATAAATAAAGATACTATTTATTGCAAACGTAACAAGAAAAAGAGCTGATGCCGCCTGGAGCCCTCTGCTGATCTTGGCAGTTCGTTGCAACTTGCTATAATGCGTTAGCATAAGCTGTGCAACTACAGCGCTAACTGCTACAACTAGCCATGCAGCAACTAATGGCAAGCCACTTATCCCGGTGCCCAAATATATGGAGGCATATACCAACGATAAGAGGATTAATGCTGAATTTCCCCCATACAAAATCCCCACTAGATAAGGCAGCAATTGAAAACTTACAGGTATGTCATGCCAATTCATCTCAACTAGCTTGCAAAGCAACATCGTTATTCCACTAACAACTATAATGAATGTTTTAAAGTCTTTTAATTTATGTGAAATATCATGCCACAATTGATAGGCGTACACTGGAATCAGGGCTAAAAAAAACTGCAGAAGCAACTCTAACACGAAGCAGAGCCCCCTTAACTACTCATCCATGCTATAATTTGATTAATTGTTTTTTCCCCGTCAATATCGTTATGCAATTCATGATAGCCGCCTTCACATGTTACAAATGTGCATTTTTCACCTGCTGCCTGCGCCAGTTCCTTGCTAGCTGCATAAGACGTAATCCGGTCTGCATCGCCGTGTATAAGCAAAAGCGGTATTTGCAACTGTCCTGCATGTTCAATAGCCCATTGACCGCCTTCCTCCAGATCAACAAATGCCCGCAATGAAATTTTTGTATGACTCAACGGATCATTTACCATAGAAACCGCTTGATCGTTGCCTGGACGATACAAATCCTCATGCTTGAGTCCTGTTGATTGTTGCATTTCCGGGAACAGCTTAGCCAGTTTTTTTCCTATCCAAATTTGATAGCTTGGCGGAGAAAATGCCAGTCTCAGCCAAGGGCTTGTTAATATTAACCCTTTAATATCCGGCTTGGCACGCAACGCACAATTAACTGCAATATTACCACCCATACTATGACCATATAAAAATAACGGTAGCTCGGGAAATCTTTTTTGGGCATAGGAACAAAGTCCTGCCACATCCTGTACCGCTGCATCCAGTGAAGGGATATGACCTCGTTTGCCATCTGATTTGCCGTGTCCATGATGATCAAGCGCCAGCACTGCTATACCCTGATCTGTAAAAGTTCTCGCCAAGTTGCGAAAACGCGTGCTATGTTCGCCGCTGCCATGCGACAAGCATACAACAGTGTGAACATCTTTTGAATCCGGAAGCCACTGCTGGGCATAAAGCTCATAATTCATACTGCCGCTTATTTTCCATTCTTGATGAAGCATCGCGCCTCACGCTCCTTTTCACGCTTTTACTCCGTATTAACTTCGATTATACTGTATAGAGTATCTTTTTATCGATAGTATATCGGGATTTGTTTATAAATATCGCAAAAAAATTGAGTGGAGCGTACAAAATGTCATATGATGTAATTGTAGTTGGGGCGGGATCAGCAGGACTTATGGCAAGCATTGCGGCTAGTAGAAGAGGGGCTTCTGTCTTATTAATTGACAAGGGAGACAAGCTCGGTCGCAAGCTGGGCATTTCTGGAGGAGGCCGTTGCAACGTCACCAACGCAAAGGAATTAGATGAATTAATTAAACATATACCAGGAAACGGCAAGTATTTGCATAGTGCATTTTCACAGTTTAACAACCGCGATATTGTCGCCTTTTTTGAATCCTTGGGCATCAGACTTAAAGAGGAGGACAATGGCAGGATGTTTCCTGTATCCGATAAAGCAAAAACAGTTGTGGACGCACTAGTCGGCCAAGTTAAAAGACAAGGCGTTGTTATTATGACTAACAATCCCGTTCATAACATTATTTATAAAAATGGACAGGTATGCGGCTGTGAATTGAAGAATGGGCAGGTTTGGAGAAGCAAAGCTGTTATTATAGCATCTGGTGGAAAATCTGTACCGGCGACAGGCTCAACAGGTGATGGCTACGCATGGGCAGAAGCAGCCGGTCACACTGTAACAGAGCTGTTTCCAACCGAGGTTCCGCTTGTTTCCCATGAAAAGTTCATTCAAAGCAAGGAATTGCAAGGGATGTCGCTGCGCGACGTCTCATTATCGATCTGGAATGCAAAGAGGAAAAAAATCATTACTCATACGGGCGATATGATTTTTACCCATTTTGGCATATCGGGCCCTATCGCGCTTCGTTGCAGTCAATTTGCTGTCAAGGAGCTGAAAAAAACAGGAGCGAATCACATACTTGCCTCTATTGATTTATTTCCGGAAAAAAGCTTGCAAGAGGTATATGACGGCACATTGCGACTAGCTAGGGATGAGCCGAAAAAAGCGATCAAAAATGTTCTGAAACCGCTAATCTCTGAACGTCTTCTCCCGCTTTTATTTGATAAATCTGCAATTGATCCGAATATTACTTATGATAATATCGCTAAGCAAGCATGGATGAATTTTTCAGAATTACTGAAGATCTTCCCGATACAAATTCATGGAACCTTATCGATTGAAGAAGCTTTTGTAACGGGTGGCGGTGTAAATCTGAAGGAAATCGACCCCAAAACGATGCATTCCAAACTTATGAACGGTCTTTATTTCTGTGGAGAAATAATGGATATTCACGGCTACACTGGCGGATACAATATTACTGCCGCTTTTTCTACCGGTCATTGTGCTGGATCAAGCGCTGCCGAGCAAGTGCTAATAAATTAACAAATGCCCCGGCATGAAGCAGATTCAACCTTACTCTGCTTTAATGTCGGGGCATATTCGTTTCGTTCAAGCGTATATGCGGTAAATCAATTATTGTGAGTTCATTACTTTCTAAACACAGTCAGCTGTTCATTCATATTGCGAGTCTGACTATAAATTTGCTGGTAAATTTCAAACAATTGCGCATATTGCTCAACAGACTGCGGATCAGGCTCATATAAAGCTCCTCGCTTCACAAACTTTCCTGAGCACTCCTGCAGCGAATTAAACCAACCGCATCCATAGGCTGCCAGCATAGCCGCACCTAATCCCGGTCCTTGTTCATTCTCCAAAGCATATACATTAGCATTAAAAATATCTGCCTGCATTTGCAGCCATACCGGATTTTGAGCTCCGCCGCCGATAGAGATTACATTATCAACCGTCTTGCCTGCTTGTCTGAACATAACTACGGTCTCATTCAAAGAGAATATAATTCCCTCCATCACTGCCCGTACAAAATGAAGGCGACTATGCGATCCATCCATCCCGATAAAACTGGCGCGAATATTCGAATCTGCATATGGCGTACGCTCGCCTACCAAGTAAGGAGTGAACAGCAATCCATTGGAGCCAGGTGTAATTTGTCCTACCCCATCCAAAAGCTCATCATATGTTTGTTCACAAGCGAACGTATTTTTGAACCAGCTCAAGCTATAACCAGCAGCCAGTGTAACTCCCATAGCATAATAGGAATCCTCCTTGCTATGATTAAAGAAATGAACCTTGCCGTTAAAATCCTTCTTCTTGTCATTCTCATAAGATAAAATAACACCTGATGTGCCTATGCTGCTAAGCGTAAGCCCTTCCGACAAAATGCCTGCTCCAACAGCTCCACAAGCATTATCAGCACCTCCAGCAAATACTTTGACCGATGTTGCCAATCCGGTTTTTAATGATACTTGCTCGGTAATCGTTCCGGTACATGCATGCGATTCAACAAGCGGTGGACAAAGATCTGCTTTTAGCCCGAATGCATCAAGCACAGTCTTGCTCCATTCTTTATTGGCAACATCAAGCAGCAGTGTACCTGCTGCATCAGAATAATCCATTTCGATACTGCCAGTTAATCGGTAACGCACATAATCTTTAGGCAATACAAAAACTTCTGCCTGCGCAAATAATTCCGGTTCATTTTTTCTTACCCACAATATTTTAGGCAATGTAAAGCCCTCTAATGCCGGGTTTCTTGTAATGTCAATCAGCTTTTCGCCCAGCGTTTGTTCAATTTCCCTACACTCAGCAGTAGTTCTCGTATCATTCCACAAAATAGCATGACGCACAGGCTGTTTTTCTTTATTCAACAATACAAGTCCATGCATTTGCCCCGAAAAACTTATCCCCTCTACCTTGCTTGCATCAACATTATGCTCATGAAGCAAAGCATGAATCGCATCCATCGTTGCCTCTGCCCAATCGTCCGGGTTTTGCTCGCTCCAGCCAGCGTGCTTATGCAATAGTGGATAGCTGCGCGTCGCTTCGGCTGCAACCTTGCCGCTTTTCTCTACTAACAACGCTTTCACTGCACTTGTTCCCAAGTCAATTCCTATAACATAACTCATTGCCAAAACCTCCCTGCGACATTTGAAAGCTGCAATCAAATTACCGAAGGACTGCAAAAAATATGCAGTCCTTAATTAACTCGCTATAAGCCTGTTACCGTAAACTTCACTATACACTACACTAACATTTAGCATTGAATACTAAATACTATAGAGTTTAAGCTATTTACACGCTAAAAATAACTTCACTCAGCACTAGACGCAAACGTTCCTGACGTCCTGATTTATTAACGATTAACTGGTTTTGCATCGCATATTGCTCCAATGATGCAAGTGTTGTCTTGCCAGCGACGATATCCGCACCAATACCGGATTGGAAGCTGCTGTAGCGTTCTTCCACTACGCCATCGAAAATCTTCTCTTCGATTAATTTTGCTGCTGCTTTCAAGCCCCATGCGAAGCTGTCCATGCCGGCAATATGTGCCAAGAACAAATCATCTGTCTCAAATGAAGCGCGACGTACTTTGGCATCAAAGTTAACACCGCCTCGACCTAAACCGCCAGCTTTTAAAATTTCATACATCGCAAGTGTTGTTGCATACAAATCTGTCGGGAACTCATCAGTATCCCAGCCCAGCAGCAGATCTCCCTGATTGGCATCAATAGAACCAAGCATTCCATTAATAGCTGCCGTGCGAATTTCATGCTCAAATGTATGACCAGCCAAAGTTGCGTGATTCGCTTCCAAGTTAAGCTTGAAATGATTCTCTAATCCATATTTTCTCAAGAAAGAAATCGTAGTTGCTGCATCATAATCATATTGATGCTTTGTTGGCTCCTTCGGTTTTGGTTCAATTAGAAACTGAGCATCAAAGCCGATTTCTTTCGCATATTCAATGGCCATCCAATACAAACGGGCAAGATTGTCCAACTCCAAGCCCATATCTGTATTAATCAATGTCTCATAACCTTCACGCCCGCCCCAGAATACATAGTTTTCTGCTCCGAGCTCTTTGCCCACTTCCAAGCCTTTCTTAAGCTGTGCCGCAGCATAAGCGTATACATCCGCATTGCAAGTCGTTCCTGCACCATGCACATAACGAGGATTAGTGAACATATTTACTGTATTCCAAAGCAACTTTCTTCCAGAAGATTGCTGATGCTCCTTCAGCATTGCTGTTATAACATCAAGATTTTTGTTCGTTTCCTGCAACGTTGCACCTTCTGGCGCAATATCCACATCATGAAAAGCATAAAATGGCATATTCAATTTTTCCATAAGCTCAAAGTTAGCTTCCACCCGAGCCTTTGAACGATCCAAGCCATCAAGACTATCCCATTTGCGCACCATCGTACCCGCACCAAACGGATCAGTACCATTTGCATTAAAAGTATGCCAATAAGCTACAGCAAAACGCAAATGCTCCTCCATCGTTTTACCAAGCACAACCTGCTTTGCATCGTAGTGTTTAAACGCGAACGGATTATTAGAGCCTTTGCCTTCAAATTGAATGACAGGAATATTAGAGAAATAACTCATGAGAACAAAATCCTCCTTTAGAAACTGCTAATTTTGTTGTTAATTTGTTTTGTAATGACAGAATAACATACTTGAACTTAGTTTGTCTATTCAATAAACTAAGTATTTTTAATGCTGTGCTAAAATGCTTTTTTATGGTGGAAAATACACGATACAACACCACCTTACACGGCACGTTTGTGGGCAAGTTGTGGGCATTTGTAAAAGGAGAGATTTCATTGATTAATTATTCGAATTTAGCTAAACACACTAATGAGGAATTCACTAAATTAATTAGATCAAGAGTTTAACTGTAAAAAAAACGCAGGGATATTTTATATTCAACTATTAGATATGGTGAATGACATCACTGTTGTCTATGCAGCAGGTATTAAAAGCAGAGTCCATTTAATGTGGAAATGAGAATTTAACAGAGCTACCCAAAAATTTAAATGTAACATAATATAAAGCAGAAAAAGAGTCGCAGGTATGCTTTCCCATGCGGCTCTTTTGTGATTATTATTGTTCTTTTAATAACACATTCTCAAAGTCTTTATAAAACATAACAGTTTCTTCAATGAAATCGTCATATTTTTCTTGATAATTATCTTCCGGTATGCTAGATGAATCAATGAAATTAATAATTATAAGCATACCATTCCATGTTATGATATATTCATCTAAAAGTGGACGTTGTGTTGATTTATATTCACTTATTATATTAGTATTATCTAAATGATTTATTGTATTAATTGTTACGAATGATTTCGTATGATTATCAGGTTGAAAGATAAAATTAACTTTGACTAATAGATTTGATATATTGGACTTATAATAGTTTTCATATCTCATTGGATATTTCACATTATCATTTAAAGCATCTATTTTATTAGAAACTAACTTATTCGCAGGAAAGGATGTTGTTTGGACTATTAAATCTACTGGAGATATATTCACAAAATTGGAAGATGAGAATTCTTCTTTAAAATATAAAAAATAATTTTCGAATTGCTCGTATGTATATTGCTCTTGTCCGTTCTCAAAATTTGAAGTTTGGGTTACTTTTGAAGAACATCCAATAAGAAAAAGTAGAAAAACAATTACAATAATATTTTTTTTCACATTTGCACCTCTAAATTATGTGTTGTTCCGAGTTTGGTAAAAATCCCAGCTTTTATTTCTCCTGTAAAACTAACACTTCCAAAACAATTAAAAATCTCAAAAAACTCTTCTCGATAACTAAATTGATAGTTCCGCGAAAAATTACTCTTCCATACTTTTCTATATTTACCTTTCAACATTAATTATTCCAAATATTTCAATACATTTCTATAGTACAATTTTACCAAATTTAGGGTGGTGCTCGTCAAAACTTATAGAAATAACTGGGTATTATATGAGTTATATCCTAGTTAATCCGGTTTTGTCGAATTGTTGATATTGCTTAATGTAACAAGCGATACAAGCACAATATCGACAAATATAATATTTCAGACTTAACTTTAATAGTACTTGTATAGCCTAATATCGCTCCGCAATGAAGTGGGTACCATGGATTGGGTGATCGCCTTACGGCAGCTGCTTGATTTGATTAATGAAGTAACCCCAATGGCAAGTAAAAAACTCTCAAAATTAATTAAAATTCAACTACAGCAGTGGATCGCTGGTTTGCCCAGTTACCTCAAGGCTTATTTGTCTATTTCAAGCTGCGAAGTTTGAGTTATTTATTATCAAGGATCAATTCTGATGTTAGTTTACTTTTCCTTATGGAGTGTATGAATACAGTCACTACTGTATAAGCAATACCCAGCATAACGAACGAGACGATTCCTACCGTTTTATAATCGAACTGGACAAATCCCGAATCAATTAAACTAACGATATAAGCTAGCAGCATGCCAAGTCCTATTCCTAACATTATTCCTGTTAATAAATAGACAGTAACCTGGATGAGAATAACGCTTTGTATCCCTCTTTCGGTGACAGAAATCGTTCTTAAAATAGCAAATTCCCGGCGCTTGGAGTGGATATTATGAATCAACATATTACAAACGCCCATCATGACACTTATTAATACAATGACTAACACAGCAATAAAAATGGACCATCGCTGGATAAACATTTCCTTCGACTTTTTCATGGCTTGCTCATAGCTGCTTATTTCAATTTGTCCTGGATACAGACGCTTTAATTCTTCTAGTTGCGCAAGAGTGTTTTGCGGCTCAGAAGAATGAATAAACATTTTTTCAAAAACGTTAAAACGATTGTCTACCTTTGAATTACTCCAGTCCATTAACGCATCGTATGGCCCACCTGGCAGTCGTTCATGGATAGCTTTCACTTCTACCGATCCTCTTGGAATAATAACTGATTGTCTCTCTTCCGAATATTGTCCTAGCTCAATACGATCGCCAACTTGCAGCTTATAACGCTCCGCCATTCCCGCAGTTAAAATAATACCACCTGCTGGTTCATTGAGCACCTGCTTAGGCAATAACCCGCTGGATGCCATCTTGTTCAAGCTTGCCAATCCATAATTAAATGCCACATATTTATCATTGTTTTTAATGTATGCCGAGCCAGCAGTACTAAGCGTACTCCATTCGACATTTTTAATTAATGCGTTCACTGACTTTTCTATATCAGCATGATCAATGGTAGAATTATGTCCTAGTCGGCTTTTCACTACAATATCTGTTGGAAATTGTCCTTTAAGATAGGTTTCTTCATTTGTCACTATCATTTTAAAAATTGCTGATCCCATTACGGTTATGATCATTAACACGCTAATGGTTAAAATAATCATCGTATTTTTTCGTATTTGAGGAATGACATTTCTAATCGAAATATATGATAAATGACCAAATAACTTTTGAATGGCAGGTGCAATAGTCATAAGAAAAGAAGGTAAATATACAGGGACTAAACGAAATACACCTAATAACAACAGCATTGCCCCTAATAAGAAATATCCACTTTCAGATCCATTCGCTTTATGAACAAATCCGAAAAATAAAGTGAAAAATCCAAATATTAAGAAAAGAAAACCTAGAACCTTACCTATTTTTTTCTTTGAAAAATCATTTCTTTCATTTAATTCCATTATTTTAATAGGCAAAATCTTGGAACTCCTATAGGCAGGCACAACCATAAATAATTGTATAGCTATAATTGAGGCGATCGTCACTAAAAAGGCAGAAGTAAGTTGGAAAGCCGTACCAACACGATCATAGGAAAACAAGCTTCCCAGCCAATTTTGCATGAATTGATTACAAACTATAGCCAAACTAAAACCAGTTGCTGATCCTGCAAGATTAATAAGACTGTACTGAATCCAGCTCACTTTAAAGATTTGAGACCTAGATGCTCCAATCGTCCTCATAATCGCCATCTGATTTTTATACTTATACAAAAATGCATCTGAATTTGAGTAGATAAATAATGTAGAAACAATTAGAACGAGTATAGACATCACAATCATAAAAATAGTTAAAGATTGTAGATTCAATTTATAAAACTCATCGTCCTGAGCCAAATCAATTCTAAGTTCTTGATCAAAATTACGCAATGCTTGTGCTAAAGCGGTAATCTGTTCTTCTTGTTTTGCTTTCATAACAATAAAAGTTGCTTCATGTTCAATTCCGGTCTTTTCATAAACCGCTCTTTTCAACTGTTCTCTAGATACTATAATAATGTCAGTTATTGTCCCCGTTGTGTTCAAATCTTCCAATATTTCGATTAAAGTATATGCTCTATTCTCAACGTAAACTATATCGCCAACCTGTGCATTCATTGCTTTTGCAAGAGAAGCATTCATAATAATGTCTTCATCCGATAACTTCTTCGTAAAATGGTAGCGGCTCTGTACAAGCTCATCTTGATCCACGCCTATTGTGTAAAAGTCCGAATTAAGAGAATCTATTATGAGTCGATCAATTAAAACGGCTGAAGCGTCCTGTATCTCGTCAAATGAGATGAGATGACTCAATAGTTCGCTATCTATGAACTTGCTTTGATCTGCATTATACCCAACAGATAAATCCATATCTCCATATAACTTTTTCATCTCATTAACCAAAGACTGCTTCGCATTGCTTGAAAATACAGTCATTGTAACAATTAAAAAAACGGAGAGCGCAATGCTTGCAATTGAAGAAATAACTAGAAATTTATTTGCACGAAAAAAGGAAAACGCTATCCCACGCAACGAAGTAATCATGGCTTGGGCCTCATAGTATGTTTAAATTTGAGAAGTATGCTTTCCATATCTTTATCCTTATCGATACAGATGTGCTCATCAACAATATCTCCATCATGAAAAAACAACACACGATCCGCAAAGGCAGCCACCTGAGGATCATGCGTAACTAAAATAATACTTTGATTCAATTTTTCCTTCAAATCAAGCAATACGTGAAGTATTTCATTGGAAGTGTTAAAATCTAAATTACCAGTTGGTTCATCAGCTAATATGATTGGTGGGGAAGTAATTAATGCTCTTCCGATTGCAACTCTTTGCTGCTGTCCGCCGGAAAGCTGAACGGGTCTATGCCTTCTCCACTTTTCCAAACCAATCAATGCGAGCATTCGTGAAACTAACTTCTCTATTTCATGAGCTTTAACATCTTTTAAGATCAATGGCAGTGCAATATTTTCTTCAACAGTAAGATCTTTTAATAGATTATATGACTGAAAGATAAACCCAATATTTTCGCCACGAAAAAATGTAGCATCAGGCTCATTGAATATATTGGCATTTTTTATACCCTTTACCACCATAGAACCTTCATCGGGATTATCCAGTGCCCCTAAAATATTTAGTAAAGTGCTTTTCCCTGATCCGCTAGTTCCCATTACAGCTATAAATTCGCCTTTATGCAAATCAAAAGAAACGCTTTTTAATGCCTCTACCTTGTAGCCTGGCGCACGATAGCTTTTTCTAATATTCGAAATCGACATCACAACATCAGTTTGTCGCATAATGAACCTCCTTGCTTAAAATATTATTTTCACCATATAATTGAATTTGTGAAATATACATCTTATAATATAAACCTTTAAGATCAATCAGTGTTTGAAAATCCCCTTCTTCAACTATTCTTCCATTATCCATTACAATGATACGATCAGAGAATTTCGTCGGACCAATCCGATGTGAAATTGTAATAGTAGTCTTTTCCCTAGATAAATTGTGAAAAAGATTATAAATATTCATTTCAGTTATTGGATCAAGTGCAGATGTTGGTTCATCATAAGCGCACTAGCGCAAAAAAAAAGAGTAACTTTTCCTAACTTCTACTTTTCATGCTCATAATGTTCTTTTAGAGGAGTTGCCAACAGACTGCTCAATTTAAATTCGAATAAAGACTACAACTCAATCTTTGTATCTCAGTATCAGTATCTAAGATTCTAAGGTTCTCATGTACTCAGATTCTCCAATAAAATTATCAAAAAGCGTGCGGAACAAATCCACACGCTTGCTGTTATTTTTTATCCAAGCTATTTAACCAAGTATCTACTTCTTTGTCAAAGGCTTCTTGGTATTGTTTGAATAGACCAGTATCATAGCCCTTATCTTCCGATTCGGCTACAGGAGGGTTAGCTTTTACATATTCATACAGTTTGTCTGTCTCAGCAGAAAGCTTTTCCCATAACGCCTTGGCTTCCTTATAATTGTCACTTAGTCCGCTGATCGCTTGATCCATCTCTGCTTTTTTCTCAATTGATTTTCCCAATTGCTCCACAGTAAATGCAATATCAATAGAGTCGCCTGTACTGCTCGTACCCGAGCTAATAAACCAAGATAAGTCCACGAATCCATCATTCCATAATTCACTGGTTACAAAATTTTGAGCTTCTTTCAATACAGCTTCTGGGGTGCCTGCTTCTGGAGCATTAGCTCCTAATGAGCCCATTGCTTCTTGAAACGCTTCTTGAAATGCTTCCTGCAACTTTTCCTCATCGCTTTTCTGTTTTCCACACCCTGCCAACATTGCGATAAGCATTGCGGCTGCTAATATAATGACCCCTTTTTTCATAAACCAACATCTTCCTTTTCTATATAGTCATTGCTAAATAGTATAATAGAGAAGTAAATAATTCAATATTTCCAGATATTGATATTATCTATGCCTAACTAACTCCTTCTTTGTTTATACAAAAAACAAACTAAGTTTTATGCTATACTAAGTCTGCACTCAAAATTCGTACTATCGGAGGGCTTTTTTTGAAAGTAAAATTAACGGGCGACCAAGCCCTTATAAAAAAAATGAATACTCGTATCGTACTGGATTGCATACTCAATGAGGAGCCAATTTCACGAGCCAAAATTGCAAAAAAAACTGGCTTAAATAAAGCAACCGTATCTAGTTTGGTTCAGGATTTGATTGACAATCATCTGGTTATAGAGGGCGGGACAGGGGAATCAAGCGGTGGCAGAAAACCCGTTATCCTTCACTTTAATCACCATGCAGGTTATGCAATCGGTATAGATCTAGGTGTCAATTACATTCATGGTATATTGACTGATCTGCATGGCAATGTACTGATCGAAAGACAGGAATCGCTCAAAGTACGGGACCATCATACAGTCCTTGCTTCTCTTCGATTGCTTATTGATACAATTGGAAAACAGGTGCCAAAATCTCCTTACGGGCTGGTTGGTATCGGCATTGGTGTACCGGGAATAGTTGATGAAAAAGGAACTGTCTTATTTGCTCCTAATTTAAACTGGCACCAGCTTGATCTACGAAGCGAACTGGAAACTCGATATAAAGTACAGGTAACGATTGAAAACGAAGCAAATGCAGGCGCTCTAGGAGAACAAAAATATGGTGCTGGGCAAAACGTTGCCAATTTAATATATATAAGTGCAGGCATAGGAATAGGCACAGGACTTATTTTGAATAACGAGCTATACAAAGGGTCCTCGGGATTTTCTGGTGAACTCGGTCATATGACTGTGGATTTGAATGGAAAAGTTTGTAGTTGCGGCAATAGAGGCTGTTGGGAGCTTTATGCATCCGAGCAGGCATTACTTGAAGGAGCATTGCCTTTCGGATTCGAAAATCTGGAGCAACTGCTAGCTGCTGCTGACAAGGGCGATAAAAAAATGATTTCACTACTTGAAGATACCGCTAAGCTATTAGGTGCCGGGGCAGCAAATATAGCCAATATATTTAATCCTGATTTGATTATCGTGGGCAATCGAATTACGAAAGCTGCAAAATGGATGGATACTATCGTTAGTCAAATGACTAAACAAAGAGCACTTCCACATAACCGTGAACATTTGGCTGTTCGTTTCGCTGCACTAGGAGAAAGTTCTGCTGTACGAGGCGCTGCATATGCCGCCATTGAAAGCTTTTTATTGCAAAATGAAACTGCAGAATAGAGCTATGCTAGAATAAGATTGTACTTGAATAGCTTTTACTGCTACTTCTGTTCGTTATAGATCAAATATAGATTAAAAAAGGAGTTGCATCCAGAGTCAGTGCACACTGACTCTGGATGCAACTCCTTTTTAATGTATTGATAACCTGCTTATTGTACTCTATGCACACCTGTTATTTGAGCTGTATTTCCTTCTATCTGCACCTGAACCTTATCTTCTTTTACAGTCCCATTATTGTAATAAGCAGTAAAGAAGAAGCTGTATAACCCATTTTTAATATTTTTAAAAGATTCATGCCATATCTCGCCATGCCAATTCATGTTTTGAGATGATTCTAATTTCAATTCATATTCACGGCCTTCAAATCGAACTATAACTTTTTCAGCTACCGTTTTTGTTATTGTCTTACTTGTAACAGCATAAACTAAAAATTTTTCACCTGCCCAAAACATCTGATAATCTCTAGGCAGCTGCTCTTTTCCACTTTTTCTGAGGTTATATGCTTTTCGAAGCTCATCCCATCTGTCAGTGTGACGCACCTTTCCTTGCACTGATAGGGGCAATACTTGAATTATTTTACTAACAACAACCTCTGGCGCCTTTCCATCACTCACCGTTAATTTCATGCTCCAATTACCTGGCTCAATCATTCTGTAAATAGGAGCAGTTAAAGGATAAGGTGCTTCAAGGGAATAGTTAAAACTATTCGTTTTTCCAGAAGGACTTGTCAGTTCATAAAGCAGTAACAGCTTATCCTTATCCGGATCATCAACAATAGAGCGAAATTGCACAGAATCCCCCTCATAAACCGGAACAGGCTCCCACGTGAAATCTGCTGTCGGGGGACGATTATTTATGATCTGAACCGTCTGATTGACGGATTCTACATTGCCATTTGGCGTAACTGCTTTCCATTCCACAACATACCTTCCATTCGGCATTGCCCCGATTTTCTGTGTATGCAGCCATTTTTTCTTTCCAAAACCTTGGCTGTTTATTAACTCTGAGTTCACTTTGTATGTTTTTTGATAAGGGGAACCTTTAAATAAGGTCACTGTAACCGCATCGCTTCGATGCTTTTCATCCGGGTACTTGGTAGTTTCAGCAATAAAATTGTATGTTTCATTGACTGTTAAAATTGTAGTGGAATCCTCTTTGCTATTTAGTACAACTGAAATTTCGGATTCATTCAGTTTCTTGGTTTTTGTAATTGTGCTCTTCAGTTGTATAGGGGTAACAACTCTAACAGTATACTGATGAACCTCGCGACTTCCCGCGGCGGATCCAATTCCACGTACATAAAAGGTATATAAACCATCGGGGGTTGTGTCAGGAATTTTCAATATTTCATCCTTCCAGAATATATCATTCCCTTGCTTGCTTCCAGTGTAGTAAACAACTGTCTTTCTTATATAGTTATCCAACTCCAACTGCAAATTGATCTCATATGGATACCTTGTCCAAAGATCGTAAGCGACTAACTGCTCGCTGGCCGGCACACTCTTCAAAGAAAAACCTTCATATGCTGTTTTCAAGTTGCTTTTCATTTGAACAGGCACTATATCAGGCAAAATATATTGCTTATGTACAGGATCTGACCACTCGCCTTCTATATCTTGAACAATATAGTCTAGTTCATAGGTGCCCGGCGAAAGTTGATCCGGTATAACAGTAAATACCTCTCCCGTCGTTTTGTTCATAAATCGAACGCTTCTATCCTGAATGCCTCGATCCGTTGCAGCTCTTGTTATGTTATGATCAAGATCATAACTCCGATCAATCCATTGTGTCTGATACGTATTACTTTGCGGAATGTAGTCAAAATCCAAACTAACATCAGCGATCGGTCGTCTATGGACAATAACTTCAACTGCCGCTTCATTGGATTCGTAGCTATATTTCTCCATCTCAGAACGATCAGAAGGCTTATCTTTAATTTTTCGATAGAACATATACCTGCCTGGCTTGCTTAATGTAATCTCATCCTCATATTGATGCCAGTTACTGTTTTTCTTCTCCGCAATCAATCGTTGTCCAGCGAAGCTTTCTGTTCCTAAACTGTTGTCAAAATAATTAGGATCATGTGTAATTTGCAACAGATCATATTCGGCTGGCAACTTATCATTTTCATAATCAAATTGTGCTCGATATGTTTTCACCGTGTCCCCAACCAGTTTTAAGGTTTTGGGTACAGCCGGATTGTTTTTCGCCATATGCTCGATTAGACGCTCCAGCATGCTCTCTGTCTCACTGTCATTCTCTAAATATTCAAATGCAATGTCTGCAGCTTTAAGCTGTTCCTTTGCCGCAGGCTTCCCAATTATAGTGAATGCGGCATCATGCTTGTCCAACACTTTTTGCACATCATACCATTCTGAAATCGAGTGATCTGTAATATAAACGACCTGTTTATTTTTTAACGCCGTCATAAAACCTGCGTCATACGATTGGCGCACATCTTTATAAATATTCCCTTTATAAAAACCAGTATAATCATGATAGCTCACCATATTGGGCTCCCATTTCGTATATGTCCAGTTGACCGTTCCTGAATAGGTAGCAACCCAAGTTCTAACACATGATCCATTGGCTGGTCCCTTAGCGCCGCAAGAAGCACCTAATGGCGATGAGCCGTTTTTTGAAAGCGTCCCTTTATATTGTCCATCATTATAATAAATTGTCGCATCACATTGGCTCCAAGAGGAATTAGTTTTAAAATTTCCATTTTCATCATAATAAGTATATACATCATTATAGCAAGTATCGGTTTGTGTCTTGGGATCTGTAACAGTTACATACCTACCTTCGTCTCTACTGTATGGACTATCGCTAATTGACGAGCGTGTAAGTGTACCAGAATATCCATCCGGTGAAGTATAACTAAGAGTGAGTGGAGGAGTAGCGCTGCCGGTGTTGTAATATGTACTTGCAGCTTCCTCATAAGTATATGTCTTCATATCCCAAATCCCAATATTCGCTCTTATATTGGAGCGTGTAAAATCATTCACAAGTGAAACACGATTGCTTTTTATATAATCCGCAGTCTGCTGCTTCAAATTTTTGTCCAGTAAAAAATAAATATCCATCGCAGCCATCTCAGCTGGAGTATCCAAATACAAATGACTAAAGGGAGCATAGTTATCTACTGAGAAGTAGCCGTAATAGATATGCCTCTTATTATCTTGATCCGTAATAAACTCCAACAGACGTTCCTCATTTGTCCCTTCTTTTGCCTCCACCACAATTTGATACTGACCAAGCTGATCAAAAATCGGCAGCTCATCGATATCCTTGTCCGTCTCATAAACTAGCTCATTAAAATTACCGTCATGCGCGGAGTCATAAAAAATTTGAAGTTTTTTTTCAGCTATAAAATCTCCATCTGTGCTCTGTGTATCGTAAAACAACGGCAAACCATCAAGACGACTAATCTGTTCGCTAAATGCATGAGCAATAATAGCAGGACGATTATCAGGCAAAATTTCGTAGTCTACCACATACGGGTCAGAATAACGTATAATGGTTTGCCCGTTGCCATAAGGAATAATACGCTTAGCAGCAATCGATATTTGATAGATACCCGGTTCCTTATACATAAACAGCTTCTCTGATAAATTAGATTCACAAAAGCTTGTTCGGCATTTTAATGCAGCTTCATTGGGCTTTACAAAGCTAAATGAGGTTATTTCGAGCGGTGCATTAGCCTCCGTCCACGCATCATTGCTTGCTGCCGAGCGATCGTACGCTCGCATCGTTCTATTTTGCTTATACAATCCTTCCAGCTTAATAGAAACTTGCGGCTTCGATTCATGAACAACAACATGTCGAGTGAAGCTTGATTCTGATCCGTCAGGCGCAATAAAATACATCGTAACATTGCGAATCCCTTGCAATTCTTCGCCAAAAATAAACTGACCGCTAATAAAGCGGTCTGCATCAATTTCATTTCCATCAATTGTTACACGCTTAGCAAAGGAAGCATAATCGACTGGATCATCGCAAAAGCCTGCAGGGATAAAGTTTGGAGGTGATTCTTTCACCGGGAAGGGAACTATGTCATACCAATCAAACGGCCAGTCTGCATTAGGAGAAATAAATTGAGGGAGATGATACTCTCCTGAACTGCATGCCGATTCTGGAATAGAGGGGTTATGTATAACTGTTACTTTTTTTATAGCAGTAGATTTATTATTGATTTTGACATCCTGATCAACTATCGTTTGCCTAACCTCAAATTCATGCTTAACTCTTTCACGCACCACTTCATTCGGAAATTTTTCTTTTATAAATTCATTCAAAAATTTACTTACTGCCTCTTGATCCAAATATCCTTTTTCAGGTTTCCTTATTTCTGGAACTGCCGGATTAAAAGTTACTGTTTTTTTCGAGCTGTCTGTCAAACTGCTGATCTCAAAGGTATAGTAATCTACATCCTTGCCGTATGAATAATCTATATAACCAAGCATTTCTTTTGACAAATCTGATGACTTCTCTATATGAATTTCTGGTATCAGATTAAAATCGCTTTTCATATGACCATTCGGGTTGCTCATAAATTGTATTTCTCCAGCACATGTTGTCGTTACAAATGAAGGTGTGGCTTCACTATGATTTGCAAAAAAGCTTAACGCTTTGCTTTGCAAAGGGAATGTCCAGGTGTTTGGCAGTTTATTACTTTGCTCTTTATTATCGTTGTTTTTATCTGCGTTCTTATGTAATGTTTCAGTGTCCAGCCTCAGCTTATATACTGCCGTTGCTGTATTCTCCTTCAGCACAGCACCATCCCCCTTCACCTTTGTGGAACGAACAATATTTTTCTTTGTTAAAGCATCCTCTATTTCAAGCTTCCAGTAATCAATATCCTTTCTAGTATAAAATTCAGCCTCCAGATCACGTACACCGATATAGTCTTCATCATGCAGTGTACCTGTTATCCTCACTTCCACTTCAACAAAACGCTCTTTTCCAAGCGGAACAGGTTTATTGCTGACTGGCTCGACTTTACAAGCTGCCTTTACTTGCTTCTTTTCTGCCGGCTCCAGCTGCAACAGCGGAAAGGATTGATAGAACAATTGCTTCTTAACTGGGTGCCAGTGATACATCATCCCAATACCCGGCTCCCATACAGTTGGTTCTTGTCCAATGTTCATGAAATTGCGAACGTCTATTGATTTTTTATCTTTTGGAAGAATTCTATCTCGATCGGAATACATAACAGTTGGTGCATTCGCGAAATTAAACCCAATGGAACGATCAATATTTAATTTTAACTTATCAAATCTTATATCGGTTGGAGAATCTCCACCATAAACTGCACCATGACTACCCGGTTTGTATTTATAGATATCCGGTAAATTTTTCCACGGTTCATAAATCCAGCGCTTATCTACAGGTTGCGTTGTTGTATCGCCACTGTCACGAATAAAATGATCGTTAGGATATAGTGTGCCTCCTTCGTCATACCCTAAAAAACGCCATTCTCCAAATACCATTCGACCATACGTTTTATCGTACACATAAAAATGACCTTCCCCATCTTTCGGATTAATCACATTGGCAGCCGCATCCTGCATCCCTTTTTTAAAGCCTTGTGCTGTTGTTACTTCTTCCGGAGATCCATATACAATTAGGTTTCTTGGCGGTGCCGTTTTCTTTGGATTATTATTTAAAATCCAAGTTTGATAATAGAATTTAGAATTGAACTTAAATCCATTATTACTACATGGCTTCACATGTTCAGGGATTGGACCATCAACAGCTAAGTTATAACCGCAACTATTTTTCTCTCCATTTATAGTAGCAGGAGCCTTTACTTGTGCTGCTTGGGCGGACTCAGTGAGTAAATCTACTGGCAATATGTTAAATAACATAACTAACAATAATAAGGCGGTAACTTTGTTTTTCCATTTGTGCGGCAATTATAACTCCCCCTCTTTAGTAGTACATTTCTAGTACAATATGTTGTGCTCCATTTTGGTATATACCAAATTTTTTCTTATTCCAAGTAAATGTAGTTTTATAAGATGTTAAATCTTTTTCGTACTTTTGCATTTCTTTGTATAGCTCTTGTCCCTTTCCCTTACCTGCAAACAGCTCTAAAATAGCATCGAAATATGCTTTGCTGTTTGGCATTTTTTTATCGGTCGGATACATCACATTAACAATTTTGGATGTTCCATAATCTACAGCCACACCTAGTTCAATATTTGGACGTAAATGGTATAGTCCTTTTCGAGTTAAGTAGTCCCAGCTATCTGCATCATCTTTACTTGCAAATACATGCATGGAGTAGCCACGATTTAACTCTAAATGACCTGTTTTTAAATGTTTATTGCCCAATGCAACCATTTGCTTGTATGTGTCAAATTTAAATTTATCGCTGTACAAAGCAATATATTCATCATGTTCTGTATAATACTGACCTTTCAGATCAGGCTTGAATGGCTGACGCAATGACTTATCCTGTAATCGTAGTACCATAGTCAATGCTTCAGCTCTCGTCACATAACGATGCGGATAGAAGTAGTTGTTCGGATAACCGTTCATTAATCCAGCTAATAAAACTGTTGTGCGATACAAACCAACAATAGGTGTAAAAGTATTGAAATCCTTAAGTGTTACTTTCCTGGAAGCAAAGTCTTCATAATTATTATCGAATGAACCTTCAAATCTCGAATACCATGCTCCTAGTAGATAACTGGCTTCTTCCCTTTTGAGTTGTTTTTCAAATCGTTTATCTTCTTTTGGGAAGACTGAATCGAACTCTAGCAAGTAAGGCATTTGATAGAGAAAATCAACGTATGGCTTTGCCCAATAGCCAGTCTTCGCTGATTGAAACTCAAATTTATTTTTTTGAACAGCAACTTCTAGTTCGTCATAAAATCCTGGTTGAAATTTACGAAATGCCTCCATCCACGCCGGATCAAACACCATCCTTCCATTTTCTTCTACGGCAAATGCACGTAGCATCATAACAATAAATTCATCTGCTTTAACGACAGCATCCGGCTTAAAATAGCCATTTCCCTTGCCTTGTACAAGGCCTTTTTCATAGGCGGCTAATATCTTATCCTTTGCCCAGTGCTTATCAATGTCCTTGAATGGATTGTTTATAGAGCTGTTTTCCTCTATAAGTGCTTTATTTTTCGGTTTCTCCTCAGCGTATGTAACCCTATTGTCTCCTATCGGGAGCATTGCAATGATCAATGCAATTACTATAAAAAACATGCCTATTTTTTTCATTGTTATTCCTCCAATGCAAAATCTAGTTATTTTTGAATGAACCTTAGTATAGATTCTGCACTTTAGTCCAAAATCCCCCTTCATATAGGAAAATATCCCTATAAAATACAGTTAAAATAGTTATCTTTTCTCCATTTGCTCAAAGAATTTTGAAACTAACTGAACAGCTTCTGCTCTTGTCAGTTCTTTTTCCGGCTTTAGACTGCCATCTGAATAGCCATTCATAATTCCTAGCCTTACCATATGTTCCACTGCCTTATGATAGCTCTGTGAACTAATATGTTGCAGCATAAACGAAGGTATTCCAGTATCTTTCCCCTCTCCCTCCTGCAACTTTAAAATATGTAAAAGTAAGGCTGCCGCTTGCGCCCGGCTAAAAACTGTTTGTTTGGATAGATTCTTCTGTTCTTTTTGTTTTTCAACATGGATACCTAGTAGTTTTGCAGTCTTATAGTAAGGCACAGACCAGTGAATCTTCTCTCTAGTTGCTTCGTACGTTTTCTTTTGTAGAAATTGTTGCCATGAAAGCTCTCTTCCTAGCTGTTCATTTTTTATACTTGTAATAAAATTACTGCTCCAGCGATAATAATCCCCTTCTTCTTTGCTTAATCCAAGCACAACCATTTTGATAAATGCAGCTTGACTTATTGCTTGATCGGGAGAAAATTTGCCATTGCCTGTCCCGCTTACAATTCCGAGCCGATAAAACTGTTCTACCGCCTTCTCGCTCCAATGATGAGCAAGATCAGCAAATAATGGCTGGTAGAGTGATAACTGAATATCTTCACGGATATGCGACTTCACCAATACCTTATATTCACCTGCCTCAGCGGGAGATAATGTCCAGACAACCGCCCATCTTCCATCAGCCGACTGCCTAGCCATCTGGTTAGTTGACATGGATTTTCTACCTTTGCTTTTCTTATCTGCTGCTTTTTCATAACGCAGCTCTACTTGATCACTTGGCCATAATAGCTCTGCCTCAAATTCCCCCTTCAAGCTCTCCAACTTTACTTCTATATAATTCTCTTTTGCATATAAAGAAAATTGTTTCTTCTGTTCGATCAGTTCCTCTTTCGCAGCAATGATTTTATGATTAAATAGCCAAAATGCAGCTGCTATACTTGCAATTATAATTATTATAAAAAAGATCGCCATTTTACTTTCAGCTTTTCTTATACGCATCATTGAAATAATTGCTTTCTTCTGACTGCCGAATATATTCAGTTTCCCTTGCTCTTTTTTCTCCAAACCATTCATTTTCTCGCTTCACCCTCCTAGAACTAAACTCCGTGCTCTTACTTTTAAATTTCTATACACGTCAAAAAGCACACTATTCTCTTGATGAGAAAGTGTGCTTCACTTCAACTTGAGTCGCCTCAACTATAGTTTAGTAAATACTGTGCATAAAAGTGGCGTGCAAGCTAACTTAGTAACTATAACGCCATAGTGTCAAAAAAGTAATTAATGCAACATTACAGCGTTATGAATAATTTGTCAAGCCAGGGTCATATTTCTAAATGATAACCGATTTTTATTATTGCAATGAATTCGATGTTAGTGGTGCTTTATATTTAAACAGTGGAACAAGCAGCAAAGTTCCTGCCAGCATTAGGATTCCGGCAGTTGTATAAATACCAACAAGTGGGAAGTGAAGTTTGAGAGTACCTGCCGTAAGCGTCATGATAACCATCATGCCCATAAACATTGGAGTTAGTACGCCATTCACACGACCTACGAACTTTTCTTCTGTCCATTGCAATATAAGCGTACTTATCCCGATTTGAATACATGGGAATCCTAATCCGCTAATAAACTGAAAGACGAGCGTTACTGTTAAGTTTTGTGACCAACCGACAACAACAATCGCTATAGAGCTGAGCAACATTCCGATTGCCAACAACTTTTGCGGAGCTACCTTTTTGGCAACTGACATCACGATGCCGCCTCCGACTAACATTGCAATCCCGTTTACCATAAGCACGTACTTTAGAAACTCTTTTGGTTGCCCCAATCGCTCCAGAACGATAAATAAGCTCAATGTTTGCACAATCCCTACCGCTATTCCGGCAAGCGCAAAAACTGCTCCCATCGATTTCAACACAGGGCTGCGCCAAACATATTTAAAGCCAGATGAAAGCTCCGTCCATATTTTGCTGCCTTCAATGCTTGATGTTTCAACTGCTTTATCTTTAGGTATACGATAAAGCACAGCAGCTGAAATAAAGAAGGCTACAGCAGTAATAACCAAGGAAACTTCAATGCCAAGATCATGGTAAGCTGCAATCCCCATTGCAGGACCAACCACCATAAAGATAGCAACTAGCGATTGAAACACTGCCATTGACGACTGCAGCTGTTCTGATTTAATGTGTTGCTTGAACAGTTTCATGGCTGAAGGTTGAGAAAATTGCGAGAGTATAGCGGATAAAAAGGTCACTAAGTAAACCATCTGCCATGAACCATTGGCCAGTACAACTAATACGAGTATAACGGATGCTGCCGATAGAAAGTCGCACCAAATCATTGTAATACGCGGTCTCCAGCGATCAGCAAATACTCCTCCAATAAAAGAAAACACAAAAATCGGCAAAAACTCTACAAAGCCCATTAATCCAACTGCGAATGGATCATTGTTTGTTTTATCCGTTACGTACATCAGGATTGAGAAATTTCTAATCCAAATTCCCACTTGCAAAATCACATTGGATAATATGATCGTTTGAAAAAACTTGTTCTTTAATAAGCTATCCGGCTTATTGAGAGCTTCAGCTTGAGCTGACATGTGAAACGCACACTCCTATCACTGACTTAAACTAAAGA
The DNA here is from genome assembly GCA_040396195.1 of Paenibacillus nanensis. Lineage (GTDB taxonomy): Bacteria > Bacillota > Bacilli > Paenibacillales > Paenibacillaceae > Pristimantibacillus > Pristimantibacillus nanensis_A. The sequence continues at coordinate 79,445 of JBEBPB010000005.1, read as the reverse complement.
AAAGTCTGCTGCTGCGGTCAAATGGAAATCATTTTGTATATGGCTGGAGCGTAGCCGACCATTGATCCTGCAACTTACGATGCTTCTCTTCAATCACTTTGGGCTTTTTTAATTTATATAGCCAATGCAAAAAGCACCTCTATAATAATAATGCACAGCTTGTTCAATGTGAACCGTCTAGAGAATGAGTTTTAAAATATTTTTTCGATTATTATATTCGAACTACACAAGTGTAAACAATCCAATCTCCTTTCTTGTAAAAAGAGGAAAACAAACCTGTTATTGCATTATACTAGATTATTGTATATATTGATACTTAATCAATTATCTATTAGTAATGATCGATTAATTAACACGTATATGTCATAAAAATGAGGCGATTAGAATTCAGTTTCCTGAACTTCTGAACCGCCTCACTATACTTATTGCTCCCGCTGATCCTTCGGCAGCAAGAATGATAACACGCCGATTAATGGGAGGAAGCTGCATCCGATCATAACAGCTTGCAATCCATAGATGTCTGCCCAATTTCCGAGCACAACAGCGCCTAATGCCCCCATCCCGAATGCTAAACCTGTAATTAAGCCGGAAGCTGTGCCAACTTTCCCCGGCATTAACTCTTGTGCATAAACTACACTAACAGCAAATCCGGATTGCAGCACCAAACCAAGCAATGCTATTGCCGGATATGCCCAGCCTAGCGGCAAATACGGGATAATTAGAGCGAATGGCGCTGCGCCAACTATAGAAATGAGCATCATTTTTTTTCTGCCTATCTTATCTGCCAGCATACCGCCAAAAAATGTGCCTGCTACCCCTGCCGCCATAAATAGAAATAGGGGAATCTGGGCGGCTTTAGTTGTAAGACCATAGTTTTCTATAGCAAAAAACTGATAGAAGTTGCCAATCGCTGCTGTATACCAGGAACGGGCAAATACAACTACAAATAAAATAGTTAATGCAAAAACGACTACATTTTTACTATGCAATACCTTTTTAGATATACCCTGCTTCTTCTTCAAAGCACCTTCAAGCGCCAAATGCTTTGCATACCAAGGGACTACTTTCATTAATATAGCAATAGCTGCCGCCGCCAGCAGCATACCCCATGCTGCCCCGCGCTGTCCAAGCGGAATAAAAATAAACATCGTCATTAGCGGGGCAAGCGCCTGCCCAAAGTTTCCGCCGACCTGGTAGATCGACTGAGCAAAAGCACGCCGATTGCCAGCTGCCAAATGAACAACACGCGAGCCTTCCGGATGGAAAACCGCTGAACCAAGCCCAACGAATACAACAGAAATAATTAGCCAAAAAAAGTTAGGGGCAATCGAAAGCCCTGCGATCCCTGCCATACTGGAGACCATACCGATCGGCAACAGCATTGGCATCGGTCTTTTATCAGAAAAAATGCCAACAACCGGCTGCATGACCGATGAGGTCATATTTAATGTAAAAGCAATCCATCCTACTTGACTATAGCTTAGGTGCAAATTCTCTTTGAAAATTGGGAACAGCGCTGCAACAACTGACTGCATCGAGTCATTCAGTAAATGCACGGAGCTGATTGCAAATAAAATGAGATAAACAGCTGCAGACTTTGCAGTATTATGCTGTGGTAGTGAATTTTGTTGTCGTGAGGCCATTCAATATGTCCTGCCTTTCCTAGAGGTCCAGCCGTCAGAATATGTTGCTAATTGCCAAATTGGATACAGACTGGGCTTGGAAGCTCCAGCTTGTAATTAGTTTGCATCAGCATACCGCTGTCCTGATTTACATCGAATACGATAATCGTACCGCTTTTTTGATTCGCAGCAAGCAAATAATTTCCGTCCGGCGTTAGCGTAAAATTACGGGGCAGCTCACCGCCGCAGGAAATATGTTGAATTGGTGTTATGCTTCCGGTAGACTGGTTGACTTCATAAACTGCGATACTGTTATGTCCTCGATTAGAGCTATATAAAAACCGACCGTCTGCGGATATATGAATATCAGCAGCATCGTTATATTCCTTATAGTCAGCTGGTATAGATGATACCGTTGCTACTGGCTGTAAACTGCCCGCTGCTTGATTCACTTCAAGCACTGTAATAGATGAAGACAATTCATTCGCTACATATGCAATTGGCAACTTAGGATGAAAAACAAGATGGCGTGGTCCGCTTCCCGGTTCCATCGCAACAATATTATGTTTTTCTATCGACTTATTATTCATATCAAGACGAGATATTATAATCGCATCCATCCCTAAATCAACTGCGCAAACAAAATTCGTGCCAGGCATCGCTGTTACGAAATGCGCATGGGCTGCCTCTTGTCGTTCCGGATCAACCATTGATCCAGTGCCATGCTCGATTACTGCTGTTGCACCTGCAAATAGTCCTTCGCTATCCAGTGGCAGCATAGCGCTGTTTCCGCCAGTATAATTAGCTACAAAAACCGCACTGCCATCTGTCAGGGTATGTATATAACAAGGATGGGCACCGCCTGTAAGAGCTGTTCCTCTTATTTCCTGCAGTAATCCGCTTTCCTCATCAATGGCAATAGCAACAACAGAACCGCCTGGCTCGCCATTCGTCTCTTCTACTTCCTGAACCGCGTAGAGTATCTTGCCGTTAGAGTTACGCGATAGATAAGAAGCACTCTGTACACCTGTATACGCTTGAATAACATCCACCCTGCCCGAAGCCTGATCTATTGCAGCAACATGCACTGTCGCTTCTCCCAAATCACCATAAGAACCAATATACATTACATTATTTTTACTCACATTTATCCCTTCCCTTCTTCTAACCAAAAAAATATCATGATCTGAACATATCATAGCTTTGCCGGGCAGACAATGGATGCTTCATATTTTTTTCTAATACCTCTTTTCTTTTATAGGTCTGTTGTGCTATAATGAAAGCGCTAACAGTCTAATATTCACATTTCTAAGGGGGAATTGAGATGGTGAATGTAGCTTTGAAGGATCGGAATATGTATGAGGATTTCGAACTGGAATCAGATATTTTGTACTTTAAGACCGGTGTCCAAGACCTAGTCAGCTTTCACGGCAGAAACTACAATATAAAGAAAAGAATGACTTCTGACCAATTGAATCAGCTGATCAGCAACAGCAATTTTTTTCAAATCAGCTCGAACTGCTATATTAACATTAGCAAGATCAAGTCGATTGCAAGCGGCACCATTTATTTTGGAGAAGATACAACAGACGCCAAGCGTGTCTCCGTTAATCGTCGCAAACAATCTATGATCCAGCAGCTTTTCTCCAAGCAGACCAATAATATTGGTGTTTCGTAGTGGAAAGCATTATCGCAGTATGAATGCAATTCCTGACAACCGTCCCTTTTCGATGCATGCATCGAAAAGGGACGGTTGTTTGTTTCATGAAGCCCTGTTATTCTATAATCTGTACCACACTATCATCAATGTTTATTGGAGGCATTCCTATGACTAAACAAATATTGAATCAGGCTTTCGAACAAAACTTCCATGATGAAGAGGCAATTTGGCTGCAATATGGTTACTATGAAGCCGCTGTTCTTCCAAAAGTTGGAGCCAATTTAATTGCTTTCCGCGATATAGAAAAACAAATCTCTTTCTTGCGTGAACCTCAAGCTGCTGAAATGGATGCATTCCGGGATCGCCCGATTGTGCACGGCATTCCCGTGCTTTTCCCTCCGAATCGCTATGAAGATGGAACCTTTACATGGAATGGTACAACCTATAGCTTCCCTGTTAATGAACAGAATACTCAGAACCATTTGCATGGTTTTTTCTATGACAAAGAATTTACGGTTGAAGAATTTGGGACGACAAAAACAGAATGCTATGTAGTGCTGTCTATTTCAGTTCATAAAGATCATCCTATTTATACTTATTTGCCTCATACCTTTACTATTCGGCTGCGCTACTCCTTGAGTGATCAGGGCTTGTTGCAGCAAGTACAGGTGATTAACGAAGGCGAGCAAGCAATGCCTTGTCTAATTGCATTCCATACTACTGTCAATGCGCCTTTTGATCCGCAGAGCTCAAGCGATGATTACAGCTTCAAAATGACTACAGGAAATCGTTGGGAACTTAGCGAGCGTATGCTGCCCACCGAAAAGTTTCAGCCGCTTACAGCTGAGGAGAAACTAATGAAAACAAGCGGCGTCAATCCTTTTTGGGCGCCGATGGACAATCATTATACCGTCTCGATGCAGAACGGGCGCAATTTTATGGAACTGACTGATACAAGAACAGGTACTGTGCTAGTCTATGATGCTGGAGCCTCATATAAGCAATGGATGATTTATAATAACAATGCTGAACCGGGTTTCTTCTGTCCAGAGCCGCAGCTTAACCTTGTCAATGCACCGAATACAAGTTTGGATGCCAATGATATAGGTCTAGCTACTCTTGAACCTGGCGATATTTGGGAAGAGTCCAGCCGTTTATATGTAAAAAGTATTTCTATTTCTTAATAAAAACAGCAATCACTTCCCCCATTTACACAAACTAAAAATAGCCCTCATAACCAATTGATTTCGTATATCAAGAATACGACTTCACTTATGGCAATGGGGCTGTTTTCTATTTACATAGATTTACATCTATTTGCAGCTATATTAGATATTATCGATCTATGGACTATTCGTATACTTCGAACTACTGCGCCGGATTCAACTGATCCCGATCCATTGCATGCATATACATATTGTAATAACGTCCTTTTTCTCTCATCAACTCCTGATGCTTGCCTTGCTCAGCAATTTGCCCTTGCTCCATCACAATAATACGGTCAGCATGGACAATTGTAGACAAGCGATGTGCGATAACGATAACCGTTCGATTTTGAGCGACAGTTTGCAGCGCCCTTGATATTAATTGCTCTGTCTGCGAATCCAAATTGGCACTAGCCTCATCCAATATTAATATTTTGGGTTGAAATACGATGATCCTGGCAAATGATAATAGCTGCCGCTCGCCTGCCGACAAGCCGTTGCCACGTTCAGAAAGAGCTGTATCGTACCCATTTTCCATCCTTATTACAATATCATGCGCCCCCACAACTCGGCATGCCTCCATAACAGCATCGCGACTGATTGTTTCATCAAACATTCGGACGTTATCAATAATGGAGCCGGAATAAAGATATGGTTCTTGTTGCACCAGTCCAACTATACGATGCAGTCTCTCTTGTCTGATATGCTTAACATCAATCCCGTCAATTGTAACTGTACCCTCTTGCGGATCATAGAAACGGCATAGCAAACTAATAAGCGAGCTTTTTCCCGCTCCGGTTGTACCAGCCACCCCAATCATTTCCCCAGCTTGGATATGCAGCTGCAGTCCGCGAATAACCGGGTTGTTTTCTATATAAGCAAAATTAATCTGATTGAAACCAATCGATCCTTTGACATCCTCTACTCGCAATTCCTTATTTCCACGTTCAATGTAGTGCAATGCTGCATCATCTGTAATTTCAGGCTTTACCGAAAGAACAGACCAAATTCGCGAAACAGCGACTGTTGCTGATTGCAATGTATTCCACTGTTGGGTAATCGTATTAATTGGTTGAAAAAATTGTCTAATGTACGTTATAAAAGCATATAGAACACCGAATTGCAGCTGTTGATCCAAAACCGCCCTACCGCCAAGCAAAATAACAAATGCTATTGAAAGATTAGAAATGATTTCAAAGCTTCGTCCAAAAATAACATGTGTTCTAATCTCTTTCAAATTAGCTTTGAAAAATGATCCATTCTTCTCAGCGAACTGTTTCTGCTGTTCCTTTTGCTGATGAAATACTTGAATGATATTCATCCCGTTCAAATTTTCAGCTACAAAAGCAACCATACTGGATAAGCGGCTCCGGGTTAGCTGATATATTTTCCGCATATAGGAGCGAAATAAAATTGCAATTGTAAATACAATCGGCAACAGAATCAAGCAATACCAGGCAAGCTCAGCATCGAGCTGAAACATCATCACTATAATAAGCACCAGCATTAATCCATCTCGGAACAAACTGAGCAATACTTGGCTAAAAAACTGGTTTAATGCCTCTGTATCACTGGAAACATGCGTAATAAGACTGCCGCTAGACACCTTGTCAAAATAACTCATGGATAGCTTTGAAATATGCTGGAATAGCTGTTTTCGAATCGTAGCAACAATATTTTGCCCAATATATTGCAGCAGATTGCTCTGCAAATAAGCAAATACAAAACCTGTTAATGATAAACCGAAATATACAAGACATATCATAAGCAGTTGCTTATAATCCTGCTTGCCCGCCTGCAAATTATCATCAATTGCCACTTTCATCAAATAGGGCTGCAGTAGATCCGAAAGGATCGCAATAATGGCACATATGAATACTCCAAACACTGCCCAGCGATAAGGCTTCATGTAGCGCAATAAGGTTCGGAAGGCAGGCACATAATGCGGCTTTTCTTTTGTTGCTTTTCCTCCATCGCCAATTTTCAGCGAGTCCTGCCAATTATGTTGCTGATGCCGCATGTGAATCCCCCTCCTTCTGAATCGCATAGAGCTCCGCATATAAGCCGTTTTGATCGATAAGCTGTTTATGAGTACCGCGCCCAACAATACGTCCTTCATCCAAAACGATAATTTCATCCGCGTGCTTCACTGCACTTATACGGTGAGCAATAATGACTGTTGTTTTGTTTTTTCTTTCAGCTTTAAGCATGTCAATAATTTTCGTTTCGGTCACCGCATCGACCGCACTTACACTATCGTCAAGCAAGAGCATCGGTGCCTCTGTCATTAAACCTCGTGCCAAAGCAGTTCGCTGTCTTTGACCACCGGACAAAGTTAAGCCTCGTTCCCCAAGCCTTGTTTCGAATTGATTAGGGAACTGCTGAATGCTATCGTATATTTGCGCATGCTTTGCCGCCGACTCAACCTTGCTATCTTCTGCAGCTCGATTAGAAAAAGCAATATTATCCCGCAGCGACATACTAAATAGAAAACCGTCTTGCGGGACGTATCCGATACCGGTACGCAAATTTTCCAGAGACAAGTCGCGGATGTCCTCGCCGCCAATAAAGATAGTTTGAGATGGCGGATCATATAGACGAAGTAACAACTTCATTAGCGTCGTTTTTCCACTGCCTGTTTTCCCAATGATCCCAACGGTTGTGCCAGGCTTAATATGCAAATTAATATCTTTCAGCACCGGTTCCCCGCCTGCTCTATATGCAAAACTCAAACCTTCAACATGAATCGCCGAATGTTCAAACTGTACCATTGCCGGGTTTTCAATTTCTTGTATATCAGACTTCATAGCAAGCAGATCTGACAACCGCTCTAGAGAGGCACGTGAACGCTGAATCGTATTAATGACATTGCCAATCTGCTGCAAAGGATTCATCAGCATTCTGATATACAAGGTCAGCGCCACAAAATTACCGATGCTAAGTTGCGAAGTTACGGTTAAATAACCGCCAAAAGCAAGTGCTATCACAAGTGACACCGTACCAAGAAACGGAATGCTCGCTTGAAAAAAGGAGGATACCTTAACCAGACTCAGTTGCTCGCTTCGAATTTGATCAACCTTTTTTCCAAAGCGTTGATTCATAATGGGTTCTACAGCGAATTTTTTAGTAACCCGCATGCCTCCAAACTGCTCCTCTGCTGTTTCGGTCATCGCACCGAGCGCTTCTTGCACTTTTCTCGAACGTTGTTTAATTGTCGGTCCAACCGTAGTAACAATAATAGGTATAAATAACAATGGAGTTACACAAGCCACTATTAGGTATAGAGGTATTCCAATTGCCAGCATCATCGTTACAGCCAAAACCAACAAAATGATAGCTGACACTGCTTGGTTAACAGCTATCGAAATCGATTCCCGCACAGCTGTAACATCATTCATAAAATAGCTAAGCAGCTTGCCTGTACCGTTTTTAGAATAAAAGCTTTCACTCAGTTCGGAGAAATGACGAAACAGCTTCCCCCTAACATCAAACTCAAACTTTCTGCCGACCCTCATAATGAGATACATCGCAATAGCATTGCAAACAACATACAATATTCCAACAGACAGCAACACTAAGCTATACTCCAGTACAGCATTATAGTTCAGACTGCCCCGATCCAGATCATCCGTAAATTGTCCAAGCACTTTCGGAAAATAAACATTGAACAAGTTGGCTGTAAGATGGAACAATATTGAGCAGGCATAAATATACCATGACTTTCGTACAAAGTCGGACAACAGCCTCTGACCATTTAACGAACTATTCAAACTCATCCATCAATCACTTCCTGTCTGTTTTCCAATCATTCCTCATCACTTTCTACAAATTTTGTTAGTGAAGATTTGAATTGATACATAATAGCTCGAAACTGCTCAGCACTTTCTCCATCTTGAATCGCCTTTCGTTCAGCCGCTTTTATCAGATGAATAAGCTCACGGCCTGTTGGTGTAAGCCGCTTATTTCTTCTTGCATCCGGTTCTCCTTCATTCTCATCGGCATCGGCGCGATAATCGCTATGTCCATGCTTTTCATCATGGTGATGATGCCCTCTATGATAGTGACCATGATGTCCGTGATGTCCGTGATGTCCGTGATGCCCTCGGTGACTATGGTTTCCGTGATGTCCATAGTGTCCCCGATGACCTCTCTCCTCGTGTTTCCTACCTTCCCTTGAATGCCTTTCCTTGTCCGCAGCTTGTGTCATTCTTTCCTCTTCCAAAAATGCTTTTCCCTGTTCTGTAATCGTAAATATTTGCTTGCCATCTTGTTTTTCGGACAAAATTAACTCTTGATCCCGCAGCATTTGAAGGGTTGGATAGATTGTTCCTGCACTCGGCTTATATAAGCCCCCGGATTGATCCTCCAACGCCTTCATCATTTGATAGCCATGCATTTGCTCCTTCGCCAACAGCTCCAATAGAGCAAACTTTACTCCACCTCTGCTAAAATATCTCTTGCCCGCTACACTTCTATCAGGCTCTACTTCTGCACTTACAAAAATTCGTTCATCCGCCAACCATTCTTTACTCATCGTAACGCCTCCCTCAATACGATATATCGAATTAACTAAATAATAAACGATATATCGTATTGAAGCAATATTTTTTTAACAAACCTCGTATTGCATGCTTATTTTATAAAATCCATTGCGACATCTAATAGCCATACAAATTTATCTATCGCTTTACTCATTTTTCATACTTTAAGGTATACTATATCTATAACTGACAGGAGGTTTAACGACATTGTCTAATCTAACTGAAACTGTACAACAGCCGCTATATGATCTGTCTAAATTGGCAACGATGTTGAACGATGAAAATATATCTTGGAGTTTCCGTAATATGGATCGATTAATGCCCAAGCAGGATATTCGATCTCCACAGAAAAAATTTCAATTCAATGAACAATTGCAGCATGTCTATGATGTTCATTATGAGGTAAATGGAAGCATCTTTAGCGTTGGGCACTTTTTGCAGAAAGTATTTGCCACTGGCTTTATTGTTATAAAAAATGACAATATTGTTGCTGAGCAATATGTGAATGGCTACTCTAGACATACTACGGCGATGTCCATGTCCGTGGCAAAATCCATCGTATCCGCACTTATTGGGATTGCAGTTGATGAGGGTGCCATTAAAGATATACATGCCCCTATAACAACCTATTTACCAGAGCTAACAGACACAGGCTACGATGGAGCTACGGTGAAAGATATCCTGCAAATGTCTTCCGGAGTTAAATTTAATGAGGATTATTCAGACAAAGATGCGGAAATACATACATTCCTCGCTGATGTATTTGGGGATAAGCAGGTGCCGATTCAACAATATATACAACAGCTAACCCGATTGGAGCCTGCAGGAAAATTCGAATATAAAAGCGTAGATACACAAGTCCTATGTATGCTTCTAGAAAAAACTGTTGGCATGAAAGCTTCTGCATATTTGGAAAAGAAAATTTGGCAGCCGCTTGGTATGGAGGATGATGCCTACTGGAATACAGATTTGCATGGCAGCCCGATTGCCTTTACCTTTGTTAATGCGACATTACGCGATTATGCCAAATTCGGGCGGCTTTATTTGAACAATGGAAACTGGAACGGCAAGCAGATCATTTCGGAAAAGTGGATTAAGGAATCTATCGAGCCTGATCGTGCAGACCTGATGCCTGGAGCGGCAAGAGAATTTTTCGGCTATCAATATCAATGGTGGAAGCCGCTAGGCAGCGACGGTTCTGAATTTATGGCTAGAGGAATATATGGTCAGCATATTTATGTAAACCAACGCGAGAATGCTGTTATTGTAAAGTCCGGCGTTGACCCGACTATTTTTAGCGTTCATGATTATGAGGCAGTGCTGGCATATAGAGCGATACTTCAAAACTTGAACTAAACTAGACTAGCGGAACAACTTAAATGCAAACTTAGATATAGACTTACAAAAAAACAGCTGACAGAGATATTTCCTCTATCAGCTGTTCAATTTTTATCTTGTTTATAATCGAAGCATAAAAATAACTACCGTTACCGTCACGATACTTAGCAGCGTCGATAGAAACACTGATTGTGATGCAAATTCAGGTTCGTTATCAAACTCTACTGCTAGCAGTACACTGCTTAGTGAAGTAGGAACAGCTGAGGATACGATAAGCGCCGCAGCGACAATCTTATCGACTCCCAATGTCAGATCAAGCAAAAACACCACAAATGCGGCTAATGCCGGACCTGCTATAAGGCGCAAAAAACTCGATATGCCAACGTCGATCAGTTGCTCTTTTTTTATTTTCCAATTCATATTGCCAAGCTGTACTCCGAGAGTAATCAGAGCAGTCGCTATGAAAGCATTATATAGATACTCAATTGGAGTCATTATCGGCTGTGGAATCGAAATCTGAAAACCTCGCAAACTAAGCGCAACAGGAATAACATATATGATCGGCATCGAAATAATGGTTTTCCAAACTTGCCTCATATCTGCCTTATGGGCATTTACATTATAAATCCCATATGTGTTCGGAATAAGCGACTGTGCCATCATAATAATTACCTGCACAGCCAATGTAATCGGATTGCCTGCAAATACGAGCTGATTAAGCGGGATACCATAGTTCGCACTATTATAGAACAATACCGAATTGCGCATCGAGCTTTTCATGCTAGGCCGATAGCCTCGTATTCGAATAACAATTTCAATAACTGCATACTGTAAAAACATAAACAAAAGCAGAAATAACAACGTTTTCCCTACTAAGGTTCCGGATATTTCAGTCGTATACAGCAGCTGGAACATAAATGCTGGCGAGAATAAATAAAAGTTAAGTTTGGATAATGTTTTAATATCTAGGGAAAATGCTTTTTGCAATATAATACCAAGAGCAATCATAAAGCTCATCGGCAAAACATTCGTTAACAAAATATGAAAAAAAATCGTCATCGCAGTAAGCCCTTCATTTGCTTAATTTTAAGCGCTGAACAAACGCATAACAATAATTCCAGCGAAAGTAACAGCGATTCCTGCAACCTCGGTAGGCGTAAACTTCTCTTTCACAACAAATCTTGTATAAAGCAATACAATAAGTACGTTGATAGCAGCTACAGCCGAGACTAGTCCTGCTTTTCCATACTCAAAAGCTGTTAGCAATAGCATCATTCCAACAGCATTGGTAATTCCCACACCTAACCCCGTCGCAAAAGTTCTACCAATGCTCCAGCGCGCTTCACCAGCAGCCGCAGTAAATTCATCTCCGTTTGTTGGCACACCTGATCCATGCTGGCTAATTTGAGCAACAATTTCAGCTTTTTGCTGCCGTTCTTCCTTCAACTCAAATAGCCACCAAGCACCGAAGCAGATCGTTCCTGTTATAAACATAAAGAACATGGTCGGAAACATCTCCGCTGCCAATATAGTCGACCATTTTCCTGAAAGGTCATTAAAGGCAAACAGCACCATCGCCAGCAATCCCCATTGCGCTCCTTGTAAATTTTTGAGCGTAATGTCGTTAGAATAACGAACTAATAAAACACCAGAAATAATAATAAGAAAAGCTACCCATTGCATGGCAAGCGGCTGCTCATTCCAAAGAAAATAAGCCATAACAACAACGACTACTGAAGGCAATGCCGTAATAATAGCGATTAAAGATGCCTTGCCTTCCGCAAAACCTTTGTACATGCTCGCATTAGCTCCAAATGACAATAGCCCCATCATTATACCAACCAAGCTCGCGGTACTCCAATTGGAAGAATAAATAAAGACACAAACCAAGTTAATAATAGCGCCGCTTGCAAAGGTTCCAAACAGCAACAAATTACGACTCAGCGGTTTTTGGCTTGTCCAGTGATAGAGGGAACCTCTAAGCCCGAAACAAATTGCAGCCAGAACTGAAAATGTTAACCACATGATGCTCTCCCCTCCTGCCGCAATAAAACCGCGACTTGCTGAGCTGCACAGGGCAGGACCAGCATATTCGCGGCTATCAGGCATTGTTTATCTTTTTAATAAATCATTCATGACTCAAGTGCTGCAGTGTTAAAAGAAATATTTGCTCCACATGATCATCATCCAAAGAATAATAGACCGTTTTGCCAACCTTTCTACGCTTTACAAAACGCATATTTCGCAATAAACGCAATTGATGTGATACCGCTGATTGCCCCATCCCAAGCACTTGCGTCAAATCATGTACACATAGCTCACACTGCAATAGAGCATGTACAATCTTCACGCGCGTCGGATCGCCCAATGTTTTGAATACATCAGCGAGCGAAGATGCAACAGATTCATCAACAAGTTTGCTGCGTACACTATTTAGATCAGCCTCTGTACCATTGCATGATTCATCACAAGCACTGCCTGTCAATGGATTTTCCATTCATCATCCCACCAAACCATTATTCGTCTGTACCATTATATCATGATACAGCTGTTCAAACAGCTATTCCTTCGCGTCTGTTGATTTCCTAAACGCAGCTGCATTCCTTTTTTGTTACTTATTCAGCAGCTTCCAGCTCTTCCTTGCAAAAGTGCTCAACAAATTTCAACTCGTCGTCTTCCATTTCAAGAGCTATATATTTGCGAGCTGCTCCTTCGAGAAACTCATACTTCATGATATTGTATTTTTCTCCGTCAACAGCCATAATAACTCGAAGTGAAATTCCTTCCTCAGAAAACAATTCATCTTCCTCGTCTACCTGAAGATCAAGTATAAACTCATAGCGATCTCCCGTTATAATGCCGTAGGGATCATGAAGCTTTTCAACCGTATATTGCAAAATTTCAAACATAGTCTTCCCTCTTCCGTTGCACGTTATTTTGCCTAAAGCGTTGTCATCTTATTTACAAGCACTGTTGTTTTCAAAAAAACAGTCCGGAGCTTTCCTCCAGACTGCTATTCTTATTATTCTGTTTTATCTCTTACGTGGCTCGTCCCACTATAATTATATATAAATTACATCGCGCTAAGCGTGTCAGTCAATACAGGAACAATTTGTGATTTACGAGAAACAACGCCCTTAAGTACAGCTTTATTATTTTCCAGTGATACGCTATACGCCTTCTCAACCGCATCCGATTTGGCGCCAAGCGTCAATGCTACAGAATCATTGTTCAAAATATCTGTTACAACCAGAACGAACAAATCAAGTTTTTTACTAGCAATCAGTCCGCTTAGAGCAGACTCAAGCTCTGCTTGACGGCTTAACACATCGTTAACATCGACCGCATTTACTTGAGCTATTTCAACTTTGTAATTCCCCATTGCAAATTCTTTGGAGTCTAGTGAAATAAGCTGCTCAATTGTTTTGTCGCTCAAATCAGCGCCTGCTTTAAGCATTTCCAAACCATAAGTATCAGCATCAACATCTGCAATCGCCGCAAACTCTCGAGCTGCCGCTACATCCTGCTCTGTGCAAGTTGGTGATTTAAACAGCAAGGAATCTGAAATAATAGCAGAAAGCATAAGTCCAGCCATTTGCTTGCTAACTTCCACATTGTTTTCTTTGTACAATTTGTTAAGAATCGTTGCCGTACAACCTACAGGCTCCGCCCGGAAATATAGTGGACCGCTTGTCTCAAAATTAGCAATACGATGATGGTCAATAACTTCGATTACACGAACCTTCTCGATGTCATTGGCACTTTGCTGACGCTCATTATGGTCAACAAGAATGACATTATTAACTTCCTCCGCCACAAGCTCAACCAAACGTGGCGCCTTTGCACCAAAGTAATCAAGCGCATATGCCGTCTCTCCATTAACCTCGCCAAGACGCACTGCCTCTACATTCAAACCAAGCTTGGATTTAAGGTCAGCGTAAACTAATGCTGATGCGATCGAATCTGTATCCGGATTTTTGTGTCCAAAGATCAATACTTTTTCCATTAATTCAATGCTCCTAACCGATCAGTATAAGTAAGCCCTATACAAAATCATTTTTTCATTTATTCGCTAAGCACCATTATAACGTTAAATTACAATTATTCCTATACCTAAATACGGAATGAACTATAGATTTAAGCGGAATTAGAATTGATTCCGTTTGCGGTATTGAAGCGGCGTACATCCAACCCAACGTTTAAATTGCTGAATGAAATGCGACGGAATTGGCCAACCTACTCTAGCACCAATCTCGGCAACCGGCAAGGTGCTGTTGACCAATAATTGGCACGCCTCTTTACTGCGTAAAGCAAGCAAATATTCTGTAACGGTATGACCCGTTACTTCTTTGAATAAATGTGATACATGATACTTGGACAAATGCAATTCATCAGCTAGACGTTCCAATTCAAACGGCTCGGCATAATGCTGCTCTATCCAGCTCAAAATTGCTTCCGTATGCGGCAATGCTGAAGTTGATTGAACTGCTGACGGCTCAATCGAAATAGGCCAGGCTGCAATTTCCTGTTGCAAATATTGTAAAATACGCAAAATCAATAAAGCATAATGCTCAAGGCGACGTTCTTTGTCGTTTGCATAGTTTTGCTGGAAAAAACGCAAATCCTGTTCAAGCGGATAACGCTTGGGCAAATCAAAAAAAGCCTGCTGCGGCAGCTTGCCTTTCCATATATAAGTTAATATTTGTTCCAATTGTTTATATGGCTTAATATAGGGTGCCAGAGCAACTGGATCAAATTGCAGCACACTGCGTACATAGGGATCATGTTCGGTATTTACCGCACGGACATGATGCAGCTGATAAGGCTGAAATAAAAACAATGCTCCCGACTCCATTTTGTAAACATGTTGTGGAATAGTCACTGAGCCTTTTCCTTCATGCACCATCAATAGCTCAATTCCACCATGTGTATGAAAGTACCCTTTATAAAACAGCTCTGCTTCTGTAAAAAAGCTACCCATAAAAGGATTGTTTTGAAAATTAATCGTCTCTAATCGATTCAAACCAACATCCTCCCTTATTAAGCCATCATTAGGCCTAGAAGCATGGTGTAAATAATAGTTTGCCTGCGGTGGTGGCGCTATAGACTGATTTGTACGATTTTTCGTACAAACTGCGACGTTCTGCGGTTGCATACAGCCAGTTTGTACGATTTTTCGTACAAACTGCGACGTTCGGCGGTTACATACAGCCAGTTTGTACGATTTTTCGTATAAATAGCGACGTTCTGCGGTTGCATACAGCCAGCTTGTACGGTTTTTCGTACAAACTGAGATGTTCTGCGGTCGCATACAGCCAGCTTGTACGGTTTTTCGTACAAACTGAGATGTTCTGCGGTCGCATACAGCCAGTTTGTACGATTTTTCGTATAAACAGTGACGTTCGGCGGCTTGATGCTGACCATTTGTACGGTTTTTCGTACAAACTGCGACGTTCGGCGGTTGCATACAGCCAGCTTGTACGATTTTTCGTATAAACAGTGACGTTCGGCGGTTGCATACAGCCAGCTTGTACGGTTTTTCGTACAAACTGCGACGTTCGGCGGTTGCATACAGCCAACTTGTACGGTTTTTCGTACAAACTGAGATGTTCGGCGGTCGCATACAGCCAGTTTGTACGATTTTTCGTATAAACTGCGACGTTCGGCGGTCGCATACAGCCAGTTTGTACGATTTTTCGTATAAACAGTGACGTTCGGCGGCTTGATGCTGACCGTTTGTACGATTTTTCGTACAAACTGCGACGTTCGGCGGTTGCATACAGCCGGCTTGTACGATTTTTCGTATATCAAGAATTTGCTTCTAATAAAACAACTTGATAACAAACCAGAACGAACCGCAACTAAACTACATTTTATCACAAAACAATTAAACTTTACTTCTCTTTTCTTTGCTAAGCTAATGCTATATTCAATTCCAATTGCGAGGAGAGATAAATGATGTGGAAAGCAGCTATTGAAGATGCAGTTGTAAAAACACGCAATAATATTGATCGCTTCAAGGATCAATTTCCTCATGTCAGCCAAAACGATATTTATGAA
This sequence comes from Paenibacillus nanensis, assembly GCA_040396195.1. Classification (GTDB taxonomy): domain Bacteria; phylum Bacillota; class Bacilli; order Paenibacillales; family Paenibacillaceae; genus Pristimantibacillus; species Pristimantibacillus nanensis_A. The sequence goes on along the minus strand of JBEBPB010000005.1, from coordinate 63,019 downwards.
CTTAACCCTAATACAGATTGGACAGATGGATTTTGGTCTGGTATGCTCTGGCTTTGTTATGAATACAGTAAAGATGATGCTTTTTTGCACGCAGCCAGAAAAACAACCGAAAGTTTCCGCGAGCGTCTAGCTGCAAAAACTGTGCTTGACCACCATGATATCGGCTTCTTGTATTCCTTATCGTCCAAAGCTCAGTGGATGGTAGAAAAAGATGAAGCTGCCAAGGAACTTACTATCGCAGCTGCTGATCATCTACTCGGACGCTGGCGTGAAGAGGCACAAATTATTCAAGCTTGGGGGCCAAAAGGCGATCCAGACAATGGTGGTCGTATCATTATCGACTGCTTGATGAATTTGCCACTGTTATATTGGGCGTACGAGCAGACTGGCGATCGCAAATATTATGACGTTGCGGTGAAGCATGCTCATAAAAGCCGTCGTTTCCTGGTTCGCGGCGATGCTTCCTCTTATCATACTTTCTATTTTGACCAAACTAACGGGAATTCCATTCGTGGCGGTACGCATCAAGGCATGCAGGACGGATCTACTTGGACACGCGGACAAGCGTGGGGTGTTTATGGATTTGCACTTTCTTATCACTATACGAAGGATCCGGACTTTTTGGATACAGCTATCCGTATGGCTCGTTACTTCCTTGACCGTCTTCCTGAAGATGATGTTGTGTACTGGGATTTCGACGCTCCGATCCATGCAGATACGAAACGCGACTCCTCAGCATCAGCAATAACAGCGTGCGGCTTGTTAGAAATTGTGAAGCTGCTTCCTGCTGATCATCCTGATCGTGGTTGGCTGCAAGAAGGTGCAGAACGCTCTGTCAAAGGACTGGTTAAAGGATATGCTACAATTGGCAAACCGGATGCACAAGGGCTGATCGAACGCGGCTCCTATCATGTAAGAGGCGGTATTTCTCCTGATGACTACGTAATTTGGGGCGATTACTACTACCTAGAAGCTTTAATGCGTCTTGAACAAGGACATAAAGGCTACTGGTACGAATAATATAAACATACCTAGCATCACCTATAAAAAAGCAGCCTTCCCTTTCATTATGATATGCTCCCATCATAATAGACAGTAGAAAAAACAAAAACTTCTACTGCTACAATGATGGGAGTTTTTCTAATGTCTAAAAGAAGTCCTACTTCCTTAGAAGTAAAATTACACGCCGTACATCGGTGTCTTGAGCATAAGTCAAATCCAAACTATGAAGCAAAACAGCTTAAAGTTAGTAAGGGTGCGGTTAAGGATTGGATAAGAAAGTATAAAGCAGATGGTTTGGATGGGTTAAAGGAATCAAATACGTGGAAAACATACTCAGAGGAGTTGAAGCTTGCTGCTATTAAAGATGTGTTGTCGGGTCATTACTCCTTAGCAGCGGCAACAAAAAAGCACCATATTTCAAGTAGCAGTGTTTTGGTGAAATGGATTTCCAAGTATACTAATGAGATAGAATTAAAACCTACTCGTAAAGGAAAAAGACTATCTCATAGGAACAAAGGACGTAAAACAACTTATGAAGAACGCATTGAAATTGCACAATATACAATCGCCAATGATTTAGATTATCAGAAAGCAATCGCAAAATACGGTGTATCCTATCAGCAAGTATACGCATGGGTTCGGAAATATCAAACTGGTAGTGAGGATGCTCTTAAGGACAGTCGAGGTCGCAAAAAGCCTGTAGAGGAACTAGATGAGCATGAACGTCTTAAGCTACGGATTAAAGAATTAGAAGCTCGAAACGAATACCTGGAGATGGAGAACGCCTTCGCAAAAAAGTTAGCGGAGATCAAGCAACGAAATACACGCTAACCCTCGTTCGGCAAGAAGACTTGTATCAAGCCATTCAAGAACTGAACAAAGAAAAAGGTTACGCAATTGGGAAGTTGTGTGCGTTAGCAGGAGTTGCTCGATCTGCCTATTATAAGTGGTTAAAATGGACACCATCTGCCAGGGAACTTGAAGTTCGTGCGTTAGCCAAAGAAGTGAAGCTTCGTTATGACAAGCGAAAAGGGATACTTGGCTATCCGAAAACTCAAAAAGAATTACAACAAAAAGCGTTATTATCGAATTATGCGTGCGCTTGGACTCAAAGCAGTCATTCGCAAAAAACGACCAAGCTATGTGAAAGCCCCTGAGATCCATGTAGCTGAAAATGTAATGAACCGTAACTTCGATGCCACTTCTCCTAATTCAAAGTGGTGTACAGATGTAACAGAACTGAAGTATGGAAATGGTCGCAAAGCTTATTTAAGCGCCATAATTGATGTATACGATAACTCCATTGTCTCATGGGCATTAAGTCATTCCAACAACAATAAACTCGTGATGGATACGCTGAAAAAGGCTTACGTGAAGAATCCTGACGTATCCCCTCTACTACAAAGCGACAGAGGCTTCCAGTACACGTCTCATGAGTATAACCGACTCCATGTAAAATACGGATTTAAGAAAAGTATGTCTCGTGTGAGCCGATGTTTGGACAACCAACCTATTGAACGATTTTGGGGTACTTACAAGTCAGAATGCTATTATCTTACAAAGTATGATACTTATGAAGACGTCCTCAAAGACGTTAGCGAATATATTCGCTATTACAACAACTACCGCTATACAGAGCGTTTAGATGGCTTGTCACCTATCGAATACCGGCAAGTTTCATAACGAAGATGCCTCAACTCTATTAAGACGAGCTGTGGCATCCAAGCTAACTATTTTTGTTTTTTACACTGTCCACTTGACAGGGAGCACTTCATTATGAAGTGGGGGCTGTTTTTTTCAGCATTAGCCCTCGCTATCCGTTTTAAGCTTTATTTTGGAAACCTCATACCAATAGCACCTCACTATATTTTGTGGATTACTAAATCAATATTTCCATATCAATATTTTCATTAAAAAACAGATTACAATTTGTAAAGACAAGACAACTTTACACGGATTCAACTGCAAGCTCTGGATCTTTTTTATTTCTGTATACAATGCTCTTACATAAAAAAACGTTTTATACCACATATTATCGTCATGGAGGTGGAAATGGATGAGCAAACAGGATGAACTGCGTATTAATCAGCAACAGTTAGTTGAGGCTTGGCAAAAAACATTGCCTTCATTAATTCCAGAAACGGATAGCGCCACTGTCATTGCAGATGGAGCTGATAAAAAAGCATTACGTGTTACGATCGAAACAGCCGGTCATCAATTGTATAGTTTTGACTTCAGAGTGGAATATGTGGATAGCCGTGAAGTGAAGGTAGATTTTATAGATGTGGAAGAAGCCGGACGTTCCGTCGACGAACATCATGAAACGATCCAGCAATTAATTAATGATTATATGCGCCATATTCGTGAGTGCGCGCAAGCACTCCATACGATTACACATGCATAATTGCAATTTAGAAAGGACTGGTATCATTATGAAAAAAGAAAAAGAAAATCCTGATCAAAACTTAATCGGCGTTGTTGACGATTTGGAGCAAACTGTTGTAAACAGCCATCAAGCTCAGCAATTGGAACAGGACAAAATCGATCGCCGTCATCAGGATGCGAAGAATCGCAACAAAACAACCTCTCATTGACTTCGTACTTGCAACCCCATATGCGCCAAAAATATAGGAAGATCGCCTCTGTTTCGATAGTCAGATGTGGAGGCGATCTTCTTGTTAATCGTTTCTAATCATTTCTGTTTCTTGACCTTTACCTTTATGTTACCCAGCTTACTCGTACACTCTTATCTCCACTACTTGCACAGTTTCGCTGCCGTTTGTTGCTTCCGCCACAAGTCGCAGCTGCTTGGTGGTTACAGTCTGCTCCAAACTATGCTTGCGCTTGCGTATATGATTGCCTTCGATTCGCTCTAGCAATTGCCACTCTCCTGCAATATATGCTTCCAGTCGGTAGTCTCTTACGATTTCCGGGATGCATTCATAAGGCGTTCTGTGGTGATGCAAATTAATAAGGTCTTCGTTCACATCATCATTAAAGATGATCTCAACCTGCTTAATGGATACTGTATTATCCCATTCTAATGCAATCCATTGTTGCTGCTGCCCACTAACACTAACAGGCTCTGACATCCATATATGAGGACCACCATAAGGACGCGCATAGCCATCTATAACAGAGTCAGCGTGATAAGCTTCTGTTTCTCGACTCACTTTCATGCAGAATGGTTTGCGATTCAATTTCCCCATTGTCCATGCCATAGTTTTTTGAGTTTCGTTGAAATCTGCAAAATCTTTGGAATCTTGTACTTGATTATGAAAACTTAATACGCCAAAAAACGGTTGCGCAGACAAATACAATGCTATATGTGGATTGGCTCGCAATATGATAAATACATTTTCTCCAGCTTCAATATCATTTTTAGGTTTATCACGATCATTCTCATAGTGGAAGTTTGTTTCCACCCACTGTTTTTCTCCTTTATTTACTCTGACACTGACTGTCTTCACTAATTCATGCGGAATATAATTTTCTTTGCGTCCCGTTTTGTAAAGCTCAATCTCAAGTGTCGTTTCCTGCTCTGCATCGATCAGCCAGTGTACAGTATCAAGGCTCCCTGTAACTGGGAGCAGTTGTCCGGCGTTATGTTTAAGTCGATAACGTTCTGCTTCATTTGTAATATGCAGCTGTTTTTGCTGGCTTGATGCGCTTACAACCGCAGTTCTGGCTATATCTAAATTATCTTCGTTTTTCAGCCCAATAATAGAAGCATCCTGACGAAGCAAGGTTTGCTGCAATTCATGTAAGTGATGCAGCTGCAATTGGCGAGGTGTTATCCTTTTCTGAACACTTAGCGCTGCCCCCGTACCAGCCGCTTCTCCCATAACCGCACAAGTAGCCATAACGCGAGTAGTTCCAAAAGCTACATGAGTAGCACTTATATTTCGTCCTGCAAACATTAAATTATCCACATTGTTGGAATACAAGCTCCGAAACGGGATATGATAAATTCCGTCTGCATGATAATGCTTCGAACCGCTTTCCTCCGCATACATGCCCTGCGGCGGATGCAAATCGATAGACCAGCCGCCAAAGGCAATACGATCCTCGAATGGTTCTTGAGCAATAACATCGTTTTGATTCAGCATATAATCACCGACAAACCGGCGGTACTCACGCTTGCCCGGTATGGATCCGACCCACTCCAGCGTCATATGATCGGCGTTGAATTTTCCGGAATTTTTGATATAGTCCCAAATACCATAAATAACAGACCACAGCTCATCTCGAATTCGTTCGTTGTCATGGACAGTATCCATTTCCCCGCCCCACTCGATCCACCAATAATGACAGCCGTTGTCTCCGCTGCGAATAACCCTCCGTACAGGAATACTCGTCTGAGTAATATCCTTTGCAAAGCTTGGCGGAATATATTTGACTGATTGTCCCGCGTCCTTTGTATAGAAAAGCAGTGTGCTGCCCAGTGTACTATTATCTGCAACTTCCGGTGCCCACTCCTCATTAAATTCATGTCTAGCTTCACGTCCGATACGATAATTAGCTCCCGCCAAAAAGCCAATCAATCCGTCCCCAGTACAATCCATATAAATTTCGCTTTCAAAACGAATCCGGCGCTCCGATCCCATCATCCAGCCGGTTACTGACTTAATCACTCCTGCTCCCTGACTACCCTCCTTCTCCGACAGTTCAATCTCATGAACATCCGTGTTCAGAAATAATTCAATATTGGCTTCAGCCTTCACCTTCTCCAGCACAACCAAATCCCAAATATACGGATTTCCATCCGGATTGCGATACTGGTTCTCCACAAACAGCTCGCCCATGATACCCGTCTCTCTTGCATAGCGATTTACGCCATGACTTGTTGCTCCAACTACCCAAACGCGCACCTCACTACTGGAGTTTCCTCCAAGCACAGGACGGTTCTGCACAAGCGCTACCTTCTGACCAAGTCTCGCCGCAGCTACTGCAGCACAGACCCCTGCCAGCCCCCCGCCAATTACTGTAATATCTGTTTTTACTGTTTCTTCTCTCACACCAGTCACCCTCCATTTGCTAGAAGCTCAATACATGCTGTCTCTATTTGCCACTATAATAAAAGATTGCATTTGTAAATTGAATAGATTCCTTTTCAAATCTATGCACTTTATTTCTTGATAGAAAAAAAATGCTTATTTTCCCCTTGTAAGGTTGGCAATCAGCCTTTTACCGCAGAGTTGGAAATTCCTTGAATAATAAAACGCTGACCGATCAAAAAAACCATAATCATCGGAATAATTCCAGCTGTAGCAGCTGCCATCATGCCGTTATAATCAATTGTGTTTTCCAAAATAAAGCTTTGCAAGCCAAGCGGTACAGTATACAATCTTTCATCAATCAAAAAGACCAACGCATTCTCGTAGTCATTCCAATGCCATGAAAAATCAATAATCGCCAAGGTTGCAAGCGCCGGCTTTGCAAGCGGCAGCACCAGCTGAAAGAAAATCCGAAAATGACCCGCACCATCAATAAACGCCGACTCGGATATTTCATATGGTACCGACAAGAAGAACTGTCTCATCATAAATACACCAAAAATTGTGAACATACCTGGTAAAACCAAAGCCCAATGTGTGTTATAAATGCCAGCCCACTCAAACATAATGAATTTGGGAATAAACAAAACCTGGGGCGGCACCATCATCATTGATAGATAGACAAGAAACATAGCATTGCGGCCCTTAAAAACAATTCTGGAAAAGCCATATGCTGCAAAAGCAGACAAGAACGTCGCTCCGATCGTGCTGATTACTGATATTTTCAAAGAGTTTAAATAATACGTAACAAAGCTTTTTTCGCCTGTCCAAACCTTCATATGATGATCAAAGTTGAACGGTTCTGGAATCCATTTAATTGGATACACGAATACATCAGAAGGGGTCTTAAAAGAAGTACTGATCATCCATAGAAAAGGCACGATCATCACTATGCCAAAAAAGAGCATGACTAATGTTGAAATAACCTTTTTCCACTCCCAAGCCCGTTCCCTTACTGATGCTTTAGATACTTTTGGCGATTTAGACGAAATTGGAGGCATTGTACCAATCGTTTTTACTTTGTTCATCCTTTATTCCTCCAATCAATAGTGAACCCAGCGCTTTTGACCGGCCCATTGAATCATCGTGATGATTAGTATGATGATGAACAATACCCATGAAATTGCAGAGGCATAGCCCATCTCGTAATAGCGGAAAGCATTCTGGTAAACAAACAACGAAAGAATCGTGGTACTATTACCAGGTCCTCCCTGCGTAATCGCTTGGATAATACCAAATGTTTTGACCGTCATAATCATGCCTGTAATAAGCAGCAAGAATGTTGTCGGACTAACGAGCGGCCACACGATGCTGCGGATCGATTGCCACCACTTTGCACCGTCCATTTTGGCTGCCTCGATCAGCTCAGTTGAAATTTCCTGCAACGCTGCCAAATAAATAATCATATTGTAGCCGAGCATAAACCAAATCCAAATAATATCGATAGCCAGCATAGACGTATCCATTGAGGACAGCCAGCCAGGCGGATGGTCAATTCCAATCGCTTTCAGCATGCCGTTGATCGGGCCCAATTTAGGTTGGAATAAGAGCATCCATACAAAGGCAATCGCGACACCACTCGTAATATATGGCATAAAATAGAGTGCTCTAAGCAACTTCTTCAAATAAACGGACTTATTTAGCACAACCGCTACAAAAAAAGCAATCATAATCGAGACTGGTACCGAGAGCAGGAATATTAGAGTGTTTTTTAACGAAATATAGAAGACTTCATCACTAAATAGGCGTTTGAAATTATCAACTCCTACGAAAGTAACTTCCGGATTCATAAACTTATAATTGGTAAACATCAAATAAAAGGAATAGATCGCAGGCAGTATGAAAAATAAGATAACGCCCAACATATTAGGTGCAATAAAGATATAGCCTAGCAATTGTTGCTTTCTCAGCCAGTTTCCTTTCATGGAGCTCCACTCCCCTGTCATTAGAGGAGAAGAAGGCAGTTTGCCCTCTTCCCTGTCTCATTCTTTGTTCTATTTCAAAAATTCATTATGTCTCTTGACCATATTTTCAAGCGTCTTCGCAAGATCTTGGCTTCCTAGGAAATATTTTTCATACTCTTGGGTACGAAGATCAACAACTTGCTGCGGTAGACTACGTACAAATGTAGGTGTTGGATCTTGATTAAGCACATATTCAAGCGAAGGAATATCATACGTATCCGCCATGTCGCCTAGCAAGCTGTCCATAGCTGCTTTTTTGTCTGCATCCTTGGATGCAGGCAATCTACCGCCTGCCGCCATTGGCGCCATACCGCCGTCAGAATACCATTTTAAGAACTTCCACGCTTCCTCTTTGTACTTCGTTTTCGCATTGATTGAGACAAAATCCCCCAGACCGCCGCGAGTAATGAAGTCCGATTCATTGTCTGCCAAACGCGGAACAGGCGCAAATGCTATTTTGAAATCTCTAGGGAAATCCGTCATATTATTCGAGCTGCGAATTAGCCACTCGCCAATATTGATCATCGCTGCTTGACCGCCAAGAAAGGTCCCATCTACTGGCAATTGCGTAGCAAGCTGCTCACCTAATTCCGGTGTTGTTTTATCCTCTTTCATCATGCCGTTTAACGTTTCCAGCCATTTTCCAACTAATGCATGATCCAAGTTAGAAGTGCCATCTGCTTTCGTATAGCCTTCTTTTACAAGCACAGAATCCATTGGATCAAAGAATGGTTCCAAATGCTGAATTAATCCATATCGACCATCAGCGTTTAATTGCTTAGCATACGAACGAACATCATCCCATGTCCAGAGGACAGGAACCGGCAGATTCGCCGCATCGAGCAAATCCTTGTTTAGCGCGAAAAAAAATACACTTTTCTTAGTTGGAATTCCATAATACTTGCCATCGATTTGCCATAGCTTCGCATCAGGTCCCATTTTCTCATCAATGTTATAATCGCTGAATTGACTTAAATCTAGTGCAACGCCAGCCTCTACCCGCTTCTCTGTTTGCGACATTGTATAGTTCACATATAGGTCTACTCCTTGGTTTGTCAGCATAGCCGTATCAAGTTTCAAGTTGCCATCGTCATCGTTTACAAAACGTACGTATTCCACTTGAATATCTGGATTTTCTTTGTTCCACTGATCCACGACAGCCTGAGGACCTGATTCTGGCGGCACGCCTCCCCACATAGTCAGCTTAACCGGATCTGTTTTGGGTGTGTCCGTATTCCCTTTCTCAGTAGCTGTTGGCGCAGGAGAGCTTGCTCCTCCATTCGTATTGCCCCCGTTACCTTTGCCCGAACAAGCAGCCAGCATACCAATTGCCAGCATACATACTAGTAAAACAGACAGCCATCTTTTGTTCTTCAATGTGTTGACCTCCTCGTATCTGAAGCGCATTTATTTTTGTCATTGCTGACACCCTTAGCTTATCAAGCGAAAGCGCTTCACATAATGAACAAATCTGCTGATCTCATGGAACAAAAGGTTGTAATTGGCGGGCAATGACATCACCGAACTTTAAACAGATTTGTTCTATTGACAGAGAGTGAGTTTGTGATAGTTTAAGGAGCGTAAGATTAGAAAAAACCGCTCCATCGTAGTTAACAACTACTTGAGAGCGGTTTAGATTTCAATAGCTTCTGACGTTTATTGCTCCATTTTTCTTAATAAATTCAAGATAGCCTGTGCCGTTTCCGCACGAGTAGCCGTTGCTTGGGGATTCCAGCGGTTTTGTGCTTGGCCTTTCATAAGTCCAGATGAAACAGATTTTTCTACCGCGGTTTTAGCCCATTCAGACAGCTTCTCACTATCTTTGAACCCGATCAATTCATCACCAGTCGTCTCGATCGCACCAGCCTTCAGTTCATAGGCACGAACGATCATAGCTGCCATTTGCTCGCGGCTAATTTGACTATTCGGTGCAAACCTTGCCTCTGATACACCTTGAACGAGACCTGCCTGCCATGCTGCTGCCACATCTGCTGCGTACCATGCTGATGATACTGCTATATCATCAAATGACAAAACATTAGCTAATTCGCTTTGATCAGTAGGCTTAGACAATTCCAACGCTCTAACAAGCAGCGCTGTAAATTCCGCACGCGTTGTTAGACCTTGCGGCTTAAAATTAGCTACATCAATGCCTTTAACGATCTGTCTTGCTGTCAGCTCTTGAAGCGTGCGATAGGCCCAATGTGTTGGTACAACATCCATAAACGCCATCTGATGTCTCAGCACTGCATAGCTGCCTCCTGCGGTTAACTTAATATTTTGCATTTGACTGCTTACATAATGCCACTGGACCGTCTTCCCATCGAATCTATAGACAGCAGCCATTCCTCTGCTTCCCTTACTCTGTCATCATTTAACCGGAGAATGAGCTGCCCTTCAAAAGCATCTAGAACACTAGCTTCGATTACTTTTACCAATTCTTGTTTCTCGCTCAGCAATAGTTCAACATTAAACACCTTATCATCACTATTGCTCCATTCCTTGCCTAACGCTTTTCTCTGTTTTTCATTCATAGCTTCACTTTCTAGCTTTAACTGATAGGTTGCATCACCGATCCCAACATAGGTCTTATTCAGTTGCTGCAGCAGTTTAGCAGGCAACTCGATCACTGCGCCAGCAGCTTGAACAATTACACTAACTTGCTCATTTAACAAAGCAGTCTGTATAGGCAATTCTATGCTAGTTTGCCCCTCCTCCAACACAATAACAAGCTGCCCATTCACTGCCTGCTTCCATTCTTTCTCCGTTATCTTGCGTATCTTGGTATCCTCTACTGGCGACTTCGGCTCTGAAGGAACAAACGGACCAGACCAGCCTTTATCCAGCATCGCTTGCTTAAAGTTTATAGTTGCGCTCTTCAGTGCTGCTGCTTTCGCATCAAGCTCAGCTTGCACGGTATCTAGTCGATCAAGCGCTGATGCTGCCAGCAAATGCTCAGCAATCAAAGCATCCATGCTAGTCTGATCTACCTGTCCTGCTCCCGTTCCAACTGAAACCTGAGTCATCAGCTGCTCCGCCTCGTTTGTCGCTGCAAGCAGCTCATCAATAGCCGCAAAAGGAACCTCCGCCATTCCTGTTCTTTCAACAAACGTCAGATTTTTATATAATGCCTTCCCCTGATTTCGCGCATAGGTTCTAAACCCAATTGCCCCCTGCATCACATGACTGTCAGTCACTTCAAGCAGCTTTTCCCCATTTATATAGCCGTTAAGTTGATCATCCTTTGCTTCTATTTGCATGGTATACCATTCGCCGGGAATCCATGCAAACGGAGCTGTTTGCAATACCTGAGCTTGTCCGCTAGCCACCTTTAACAGATCTACTGCATACGGATTAGCTGCATTGCCTGTACTGTTCAGACGCAGTGAGTAATAATTGTTCTGATCCAAATATCGGAATACTAAACCACCCAAGTAATTTCCTGTTGTTCCCATCAGCTGCACATCTGCCTGAAGCTTAAAATCATGCCATTGCCCGTTATTGATAATGGCAAGCATCGTTGAATTTGTTTGCACCTGATGCTCAAAAGCATAACTCCCATCCTCTAGCAGTATATGTCCCCCTGTCCCGGTTACATTAGACCACAGCTCATTATAATCCTGCGACAATTCCATCGCTTTATTCTCTTCCGTTTTCAAATAATTCAAAGCAGCCTTATAGCTTTTTACAAGCTGTTTGCCCTCACCGTATGTGATTACAACTGGAAGTTCAGCACTTCGTGCTATGGTACCAGGCTCTAGTGTAAACGTAATTTCGATATTTGATTTAGGTGGAACACTTACTATTTCCAAAGTTTGATCAGTTTCCCATGCCGCAGGCATTTGCAGTTGAACCTCAGCAGTCTGCATTTCATCCGATGCATTTGTCAGCATCACTCTAAGCTCTGCTTTTTCCCCCGCTTTCCATTGCCGGGTCGAAGAGGCAAGCGTTGCGAACAGACCCTCTGATGGTGTTGGCTGCTCCAGCTCAAAAGCTTCCCCATTCCATATATATCGCGTAACAGTCGCATAATCTCCATAACCGTAGCTCATAGTAAACCAGCCACCTTGTTCTACTTGAAGCTGCCCATCCCAAGCCGTTGCCGTCCCTTCAGATAGAGAAACAATGCCATCAAAAAATGAACTATTTACCCCGGATTCGGTCACTATTATACTTTCCCTATCACCGTTGCTTGCCTGGAAAGTAACTCTTCCCTGCTCAATCCTTTCGTAATCCATATTTAGCGGCGCCTGCAAACGTATGCCAAATGATGAACCAGGTGTTACCGTAGCCTGCTTAGAAGTAAAATTATTGTCCATCAACTGCACTTCCGATTCATGAAGCGTCAAGTAGCTAAGTGCTGCATTCCATGCTGTATTGAAGGCTATCCAGCCTTCCGTGTAGCCTTTTTTCGCATCGGGCTGATATGGATAAGCATGATTCTTCGGAGATGCATCAAGTACACCGCGCACACCCTGCAGCTTGCCGAAGCCTCCAATGTATTCATCGAACCAGCCGTATTCAACCTCATGATCCGTATGATATTGATTCAACTCAAGCTGCTTTGCCTCTACTGTCGTGCCATAGCCGCGGAAGCCAATCTTTCCATCTGAAAAAGTATTATCCTCTACATCAATAAGTAATTGCTCATTCACATAACCATGAATTCGGCTACCATTAAGCTCTATTTTCATATGATTCCAAGCATCGCTAGTCCAGTCAAAAGATACTTCCTTAATAAGCTTAGCCGTATTATTCACCCATTTGTAAAGCTGCACTTGCTTCACGCCAGCTCCAGTACGATTCAAGCGGAAATGATAGTAATTTCCCGAGTCAATATAATGAAAAACTAGCCCGCCGCTTTTACCGCTAGCATTATCTCCCGACTGTATTCGATAATCCGCTTCTATCGCGTAACGATCGGATACTAGCCCCGATGCTAACATCTTCGATACAATCAGCATGTCGGAAGTAGATGTCGCCGCCGTACTTTGAAGCATATTTTCGCCACTTACTCCTGTATCTTTTACTTCCCAATTCCCTTTGACGCTATCCCATCCAGCTGTTAGTGGCTGTTCAATTGAAGCTGCAGCAATCTCCTCTTTACGTTCACTTTTATAATCACGATTTGCATCATGAGAGAAATGTCTATTATATGGGTTACGTCCGAATGTATGATCAAAATGAGACATCGCCAGTTCAACTAAACGATTACGCAACTCCCCTTCGCCAATTACTTCTGCGACTGCCAATGCTGGCGCAGGGAAACCTGCTACGTTCCCAGGTTCATTCCAGCCAGCAGGATCATGCGGGAACAACTCGATCGGTACCCATTGATCATCCGTATATTTGCGAAAATCCCACATATTTTGAGAGCGATCCACCATGACTGACGCCCACTCTATCAACTTAGCAATTAATCCTGGCGGTGCTTGATCGGGATATTTTTTGGCAAAATGAGCCAAGGAAACAGCAGTTACATATTCACTCATCCGCTGTCCTTTTGTCACATCTGGGTCTTTCCAATCCAAATGCTCAATCAGCCATTCTGTCTGATTGTATGCGGCATCAAAGTAGCGTTCCGCATCAGATAGCCCTTCTCTCTTAGCTACATCATGCATAAGCAAGTTCGGCACTACAGAATGACCAGGCGGCAATTCCCCTTTAATCGTGCCGATTTGCGTATAGGTTTGGAATAAATCAGCTGTGTGAGGTGTTTTCGCATGCCATGTATCGTGCCAATAAAGCGAGCCTTTGTCGGAATCCCCCCATAATGTAACAGCATATTGAAGAATACTTTCATATCTATCTTCAGAAACCCATTGCTGTAAATACGGATAGGCGTATAAGAAATAGGCTAACTGCTCTTTGAGCAGCGTATGCTTGCCATTTTGCACATAGATCATTTCTGCTCCAAACTTTATTAATTCTACAATATCCGGCGCCTCCAATAGCTCGACAGCATTGGAAAATACATACGTAGTGCCATTGCCTTTCATGCCACGCTTCAAATCTATCAAGCCAGCATCGTATGATTTGCTATAAACAACACTTCTATTGCCGTTTTCAGCTTGAACAGTCCAAGACGTATCGTTCCATCCATCTGAAGCAATCCATACTGGAAGATTAGCCTCGTCTACTATCGCGTAGATAGTCGTTGGCTGCTCGCTTTTTACACTATACATTCTATACTGCTCAAAAGGAGGCAACGAGCGATCCTTCTCACTTACGAGCATATAGTCAAGCCCGCTTAGCTCAGCAGGAATACCACTCCATTTCTTTTGTACATCACTGGCATCACGTTGTGCACCTTCACCAAAACCACCAATCATAATTGTCGGCGTTTCATTTCTTCCGCCATATGTGATCTGCCGTGGCATTTGCTCATAAACAATCGGATTAGACAAGTATTGCAGTACCAGCGTAGGAATTTCAAAGGAAAACTGATGACCATCACGCCAACCAACTCCTGTCTCCGTTGAATCCATCACATCGCCAATCCAGGAACGAGAGTCAATCATAAAGTTAAGAGCAGGCTGATAGGACACCTTCTCCATCCAAAAAGGTCCGATTGTGAACGGTACTGAGCGTTCTCCACCTGCTTCAATATAATATTCGCCTATATCAACCGGATTAAAAGCTGAAAAATCACCAACTTGATTTTGAATCGAACCATCAAATACAACTTCCTCATCCTTTACTCGCTTAATGATAAATGTAGTCTGATCACTGGCCAGTGGAGCCGTGAAACGTTTCGGCAAGTTGAGATTATAGCCGCTCTGATTCACCATAATTTTTTCCGGCGGAATCCCGTTATTATGATGCGCAAGTACCTTGGTTGTCGACAGTAATGGCATGCTGAGTATGGTACACATGCATACTGAAACCAGCTTAACAAATATTTTTCCCCACTTCTTCTTAAATTTCTCGTTTGATAGCGTTTTCTTTTGGTTGTTCACAATTCTAGCCTCCTAATCATCGCCTATCATAGCCTAGTCCCGATTGGCTTGAATGAAATCAGTATACTGAACATTCTGCTGCGCTTCGATAAACAAATCTATGCAGATGATAGAACAGAATCATGCATCTAAGGTTAGCAAGTGCAAAAAGCTAAGATTCGATCTATTAACGATACTACTCATGATTCATAAGAGCTTCATGCCTCATTTTCATATGATCAAGCGTTTGCTCTAGTGTTTGGTCCCCGAGTAAAAAACGTTCGTATTCTTCTGTGCGCATGTCCAGCATTTGCTGTGATACACTCCGCACATAGGTAGGCGTATCGTCGTCATACAACACATATTCCAGTGATTTCACATCATATAATTCCGCATGCTCACCAAGGAAAGCTTCCATTGCTCGGTTCATATCCGCCTTCTTCGATGCGGGCAGCCTGCCTCCTGAAGCCATTGGAATCATACCTGCTTCCGCATACCATTGCAAAAAAGACCATGCCGCTTCAATATGTGGAGAATTGGGATGAATGGACAATATATCTCCCAATCCGCCTCTTGTCGCATAATCTGCTTTCTCAACCATACGAGGAACAGGTGCAAAAGCAATGGTAAAATCTCTGGGATAATCAATTAAATTATTAGCACTGCGAAACAGCCACTCGCCGATATTCAGCATAGCCCCCTCTCCACTGAGAAACATTTGCTCAACAGGCATCTTTGTTGTAATTTGTTCACCGTATGGCGGGGTCGAGCGATCCTGCTCCATCATCGTCTGCAATATACTTAACCACTTTGCTATTCGTGGATGTCCCATGTTTGAGCGCCCCTGCATATTAGTAACCCCCTCATGAACAAGTATAGAATCAATGGGGTCAGTAAAAGGCTCCAGATGCTGCAGCAAGCCATATGTATAGTTTGCATTCCCGGACAAGAGCTTGGCATACATCCTCAGCTCATCCCATGTCCAGTCCTTCGGAATAGGCAAGCCAGCTTGCTCTAATGCTTCCTTGTTCAATGCTACAAAAAACACATTTTTCTTCGTAGGCACCCCGTAGTACTTGTCCCTCACTTTCCATTCTTCAGCATTTATACCTAAGCTAGCAACAGGATCATAGTCGGTAAATCGGCTTAGATCAAGCGCTACTCCTGTATCTGCACGCCGCTCAAGCTGAGAAAAAGTATAGTTCATATATAAATCAATTTGCTGACTCGTAAGTAACGCAGTATCCAGCTTCAAATTGCCATCATCATCATTAACATACCGTACATACTCAATCTGAATGTCTGGATGCTCCCGATTCCAGGTTTCCATCACTTGGGCAGGCCCTGCCTCTGGAGGAACCCCTCCCCACATTACCAATCGTACTGGCTCGTTTTTCTCCACTGTTCCTATTTGACCACCACCTTCTAATGAGTCGGCCCTGCAGCCAGTCAGACTTATGATAACAAGCAACATGCATAAATACTTGCACAAATGTCTTGCTCCTTGCAGCATCCTTCTTCACTCCTTTCCTACTTCTTGTGATCAGTTCTCCTTTCGGTACTGGCTCGGCGTCTGCTTCGTTATCCTCTTAAATATTTTGATAAAATAGTTATCGTTCGCAAACCCAACCTTCTGTCCAATTTCAGAAATGGACAACCTTGTATTCATTAAATACCAAATCGCTTTATCTACTCGTACATGATGCAAATAATGAATAAGCGTCTGTCCTGTCTTTTTCTTAAACAATGCGCTAACATAGTTTTCTCCCATCACCACATATTGCGAAAGAAACTTGACTGATAAATCCTTATCATAATTATCATGAATGTAAGCAATAATTTTATTAACCTCTGGATGCGTAATTCGCTCTTCTTCGTTCTCCCCGAATACCGCACCGCTTTTCGTTTGATCAAATGGAACGTCCAAAAGCTTCTTCGACTGCAATATCCTTGCATCCCCACGATTCACAGCCTCTCGTTCTAGCTCAGTCCCTATTTTACTTAGGGTTTCCCGCAAATCCTTCACATTCATCGACAGCTTCAAAATATAATTAGATGCACCATACTCCATCGCTTTTCTCATATATTCAAACTCGCTCATACAAGTAAGCATAACAAACTTGCTGACATAACCTGCTTCTCTCGTTTGTCTGAGCAGCTCTACCCCATCCATTTGCGGCATAATGATATCAGCGAGCACCAGATCCGGTTTCTCCTGCTTAATAAGTTGCAAGGCGTCAACACCATTTCCTGCTTCGCCGACTACTTCAAATCCCATACTATTCCAATCAATGATTTCCCGTACGGATTCTCTTACAAACACTTCATCTTCAACAAGAATGACTCGCCACATTATGTATCCCCCATTTCTTGTTGGGTTCCATTTATTTGCTTATAAGGCATAGATAGCAATAACGGTATTTCAATACGGGCATGTGTCCCCCTGCCAGCTTCAGAGTTGTTGATGATAAGCTGTCCTTTATCTTTAAATAAAAGCTCCAGTCGTTCTCTCAAATTAGCAGTACCGATGCCGCGCCTGCTTTTACTCTGTTGCTGCGGTTCTATATTTTTAATGCCTACGCCGTTATCAATAATATCAATGCATAATCGCTCATTTTCTATCTGAGTTATTTTGATTACAATTTTCACACGATCACCATTTCCACCGATACCATGTCTGATCGAATTTTCAACGAGCGGCTGAATACTGAATTTGGGAACTAGAGCAAATTGCGTGTGCTCCTCTACATCGTACTCCACTTCAAGCTTATATTTGAAACGAATCTGTTGGATAAGCACAAAAGCTTGTACAAGCTCCAATTCATCCTTCAAGTGAATCATATCAATTTCAGAGTTCAAGCTCATCTCCAGAAGTTTTCCAAGTGAAACACACATCTCTTCAATATCCTCATTTTGACTGCGAATAGCGCTCCATTTCATTGTATTTAATGTATTGAGCAGAAAGTGAGGATTCATTTGTGATAATAGCATGCGAAAATGGACTGCCTCCTTCTGACGCTCTTCCTCTTTCAGCTTTTGAATAAGTGTATTCATATCGTCAAGCATATTATTATAGGTACGTGTCAGCTCAAGAATTTCACCTGAGTATTTGTCCTGCGGCAACCGAATCCTTAAACTTTTGTGCACAGCATCGCGCATTTTTTTCTGCAAATGATATAGGGGACGGGTAATAGTTGAGGATATAAGAAATGTCATCATAATAAACAGAGCCATAAAAGCCGCGAACGTTAAAAAATATTGACTTTTCATCCGCTCAATGTCATTGAACAGTATTTCAGATGGCGTCTGGTTCACCATATACCAATCGAGAGTTGGAATGTAACTGTAGTTCACAAGAGTTTTCGATGTTTTGTCAATAAAAAATCCTTTCTCTTTTGCCTCAACAATCCGTTGCAGCGCCTCATCCGATAAAAGCAGCTGTGCAGAGGATTGCGCCACCATTTGTCCATCCCCAGTTACCATATAATAACTTTGCTCTCTTGAAGAACGATTGATAACAGATTGAAACCAATAATTATAGTCAACACTAATCCGCGCAATTCCATATGGCATTCTATTGTTGTTTTTATCTTTGAAAGCCATATACATTGAGAGAAGCTGCTTGCTTGAGGATATATCATTAGATACATAATTTTCATCATTGGTTATCCAATTGGCGGAGCTGTCGCTCCCTTGAACCGAATTAAACCAGTCCTTACTGGCATACTCTTCATATTTCAATGCCCTGCGCGGCTGGAAGGATGTATATATATTTCCCTTTAAATCAAGTACAGTATAATAAACGATCGGATTAAGCAAAAACAAACTGCTATTAATCGATATAAACTTTTCTTCCATTTCTCGTTTATTTTCCAAAATCGTATGTCTCTCCGGATGCATGAGCACTGACTTGACCGCTACGTCTTGCTCCAGCATAATCCACGTCTTAAATGCCATACTCATAACATCTTCTAATGATTGGATAATCTGCTCTAGCTGATCATGGCTTTTTTCGCTTATTTTTTGTTGAATTACTAATTCAACACGCTGATAATTATAAAAATGCAGGACACTAAATGGAAGTAGAATAAGAATAAAAAAAGCCATAAACAGCCGATACTTTAATTTTTGCGGAAACAGTTTTTTTCTAAGTGCCACCATCATCTGCTTCCTCTCTCCGCTCTCAGTATTAAAAAGGTCAAACTTTAGTGATCCTATTATATCACCAGCTTGCTACCATAAAACTATTCTAAGTAATTTGTATAGTTATGCTCCATTGTCAGTCGTTTAAAGCAAAGATTTGTTCTATTTATCTCTTCTGTCCGATAGGAAAAACAAAAAAACTGAACGAAAAAAGTTTATCACTCATTTACGTTCAGTTTCTATTTTTGATAAATCCTCAGATAGTTCTTTTTAGTTCACTCGTACACCCGTATCTCCACTACTTGTACAGTTTCGCTACCGTTAGTTGCTTCCGCCACAAGTCGCAGCTGCTTAGTCGAGACAATCTGCTCCAGACTATGCTTGCGCTTGCGCATATGATTGCCTGTGATTCGTACTAGCACCTGCCATTCTCCTGCAATAAAAGCTTCCAGCCGATAGTCCTTCACGATTTCTGGAATCGCTTCGAACGGTGTACGGTGACGATGCAAATTAATTAAGTCCTCATTCACATCGTCATTGAAGACAATTTCAATTTGCTTGATTGCCCATTCCTTCGCCCACTCCAACATAATCCATTCTTCCTGCTGCTCACTAACAGGCTCTGACATCCATATATGAGGACCGCCGTAGGGACGGGCATACCCGTCTATGACAGACTCTGCGTGATAAGCCTCTGTTGCCGGGCTTACTTTCATACAGAATGGTTTACGTGTTAAACCATGCATGGACCATTGTACAATTTTTTGATGATCATTTGCTTCCAATACCTTTTTCGTTTCGTCTATATGATGATGGAAGCCTAGCACCCCGAAGAATGCTGCCTGCGATTGATGAAGAGATAGTAGCGAATTAGTGCGCAATATAACAAATACATTTTCAACTTGCTGATGTCCGTTCACATACTCAAATTTGGTTTCCACCCATTGTTGCTTTCCTGCTGGCACAGCTACTGTAATTGTCTTAACGAGCTCATAAGGAATATAATTTTCTTTTCTTCCTGTTTTGTAAAGTTCTGCTACTAATTCGGTGTCTGACTCTGAATCGATTAGCCACTGCACACCATCAAGTCGTCCAGAAACCGGGAACAATTGCCCTGCCGACTTGTGCAGCGGATAAGCTGCCAACGAGTCGGTAATATGCAGCTTCGTCTGTACACTTGATGCACTTACCTTTGCTGTTCTTGCCAGATCAAGTTCATCTTGATTATTAAGCCCGATTATAGAAGCGTCCTGACGCAGCAAGGTCTGCTGCAGCTTCTGCATATGGTTTACTTGCAACTGATGAGGCGTTATCCCCTTCCGAACAGCTAAAGAAGCTCCTGTTCCTGCTGCTTCTCCCATTACTGCGCATGTTGCCATAACACGAGTGGTTCCAAATGCTACATGAGTAGCACTTATATTTCGTCCAGCGAACATGAGATTGTCCACATTGTTGGAGTATAGACTGCGAAACGGAATATGATAGATGCCCTCAGCATGATAATGCTTCGATCCGCTCTCTACTGCATACATCCCTTGCGGCGGATGCAAATCAATGGACCAGCCGCCAAAGGCAATACGATCTTCAAATTCGACTTGTGCCATAATATCATTTTGGTTTAATGTATAGTCACCAATAAATCTTCTATATTCCCGTTTTCCCGGAACAGAGCCTATCCATTCCAGTGTCATATGATCAGCATCAAATTTTCCGGAATTTTTGATATAGTCCCAGATGCCATAAATAACTGACCATAGTTCATCGCGAATCCGCTCATTATCATGAACCGTATCCAGCTCCCCGCCCCACTCAATCCACCAATAATGACAGCCATTATCTCCACTGCGGATTACCCGGCGCACCGGGATGCTTGTCTGTGTAATATCTTTTGCAAAGCTTGGCGGAATATATTTGACCGGATGTCCCGCATCCTTTGTATAAAAAAACAAGGTGCTGCCAAGTGTTATGTCATCAGCAACCTTCGGCGCCCAGTCTTCCTTAAATTCATGACGCGCCTCACGCCCAATCCGATAGTTCGCTCCTGCCATAAAGCCGATTAATCCGTCTCCCGTACAGTCCATATACATGGGGCTCTCAAAACGAATGCGACGCTCCGATCCCATCATCCAGCCAGTAACTGATTGAATCATGCCTGCTCCCTGTTCTTCTGTCTGTCCTTCTGTCTGTTCATCCGCTTGTTGCTCATATAATTCGATTTCATGGACATCGGTATTCAAAAACAACTCTATATTAGGTTCAGCCTTCACCTTCTCCAGCACAACCAAATCCCAAATATACGGATTGCCATCAGGATTGCGATATTGGTTTTCTACAAATAACTCCCCCATAATGCCTGTTTCACGTGCATATCGATTCACGCCATGACCCGTTGCTCCAACAACCCATACCCTTACCTCGCTACTTGAGTTGCCGCCCAGCACTGGGCGATTCTGCACTAGAGCTACTTTGGAACCGAGTCTTGCTGCTGCAATTGCAGCACACACTCCAGCAAGACCTCCGCCAATTACTGTAATATCCTTGCAAACTATCTCGTTTCTCATCCTCTAACAGCCTCCTTATTGCATCAAATCTTTATTCATCGCATTCTATATATGTTGAACTAATTGCTGGTTCTCATTGCTTCTTTCCAAGTTATATTGCTGGACTCGACTCTGTTTCCATTCGTAAACTATGAAATTTTGTCGTTCCCGTCTAGCTTAACAAGCATTACTAAAATTGATAATGGACAATTCCGATGATCTGGTAGAACAAATCAGAGCTATTCAGGCTATGCAATTCTTCACAACAAAAAAACCGCTAATCCTATCCGTTATTACGAATAGAATTAGCGGTTTTTATTTTATAATAATGCCGATTAGCCTTTTAGCTTTTTAAGAAAATCTACAGCCAGTTGAATATCAGCCTCAGGATTTGTTCCAACCTCACGCTCGATTGTCAGGTAGCCTGTGTAGCCAATATCTTGCAAAGCTTGCATATATGCTTTCCAATCTACTTTTCCTTCGCCTAGCGGAACTTCACGGAATGCTTCACCAGACTCAGCCATCTGAGCGATAACTTCATGATCCATACCTTTTTGATAACCAAGAAAGCCGTAAACATCACGGGAATCGATCGGACGAAGCTGAATGCCGTCCTTCGCATGGGTATGAACGATATAATCCTTCAAAGTATATACGCCTTGTACCGGATCATCGCCAGTAACCATAACCATATTCGCCGGGTCGAAGTTAACAGCGACGCCTTTGGAGCTCAAAGTATCAAGGAAGCCCTTCAAGTGAGAGGCTACTTCAGGACCAGTCTCAATTGCAAAGTAGGAGCCCATTTCGTTAGCGAAAATGCTCAGCTCGTCACAAGCTTTGTACATCGCTTCATATACTGCACCATTCTTATCATCTGGAACAATACCAATATGAGTCGTTACAATATCAGTGCCCAGTTCTTTGGCAAGCTCCATAATTCTTTTGGATTCGTCGATTTTTTGACGGTTCACACTAGCATCCTGGAAGCCATGTCCGCCAAGATCACCGCAAATTGCTGATATTTCAAGACCAAGATCAGCGATAAAATCGCGATACTCTCTACGGTCTGCCGCTGTTAACGCTCCTGGGGAAAACTCACCTTTTACTGCATAGATTTGAACGCCGTCAGCACCGACTGCTTTAGCCTTTTTCAAGCCCTCGCGTACGCCAACCTGAAAGCTGTCTACAATAACGCCAATCTTATTGCTCATTGCCATTATGCTGCTCCTCCTCTATTCAATAGAATTCCAAATGCGCTTAATATTGTCCAAACCAATTTTGGATGCTCGCTTACACTCTTCCATCCCTTCAAACTCCAAGGACAAGTAACCGTCATAACCGCTCTTCTTCACAACTGTGAGCACCTGCAGCATATCAATATCGCCATGACCTGCAATTGTACCTCTTAGCCAGTTTCCGCTTGAAGTGTTAAACCACCCCTCACCTGGCTGAACCGATGCATCGCGGTACAAGAAGTCCTTAACGTGAACCATTGACGCGTAGGAAATGTTATTTTTCACAGCTACTACTGAGTTTTCATCAGCACACAAGAAATTGCCAATATCAAGAGTTGTCTTGAAATTGTCACGATCAACAGCATTTACTAGCGCCTGTACACGATCGCTGTGCTGGATAAAATAACCGTGATTCTCCACACTTGTTGTAATCCCGAATTGTTTGGCATAGTCTGCAATTTCGCGGCAAGCTTCAACCAAGCGAGGAAGCTGCTTTGTGAAATTGCCGATTGAAAGATCTTGCGAGCTTGCTACGTCATGACGCATCAGCTTTACGCCTAGTGCTGCTGCAACATCTACTTCTTTTTTGACACGATCGATTTCCTTGCGGAAATCCTCATCGTTCAAATCTGCAAAGTTGGCACCAATCGCATAGTTGGACAATTCAACGCCGCTTTCTGCTGCTTGCTTTTTAATAGTTTCAATCAATTCAGGTGTTTCTACCAAATTATAACCGATAGGTACGATTTCAACGTGTTCCGCACCAATTTCTGCAGCATAGGCAATCACGTCATTTACAGACATTGTGCCTGCAGAAAATGCTTGATGCAAGCTATATGTGCTTAGTCCTGGTTTCATAGGCGCACCTCAGCTCCCTTAGCAGCAGACTCATATACTGCGCACAAGATTTTCATCATTTCAACACCATCGGATACCGGGCTGATCGGTTGCTTATTGTTTGTTACGCAATCGATGAAATGGTTAATTTCGTTTTGGAATGCACTCACAAACTCAAAATGATCGTTATCTGTTTGTGGAATAATATTTAGAATCGTATCATCTTTCTCTGTTGCAATAATAAGGTTAGGATCGATCTCGAATCCACCTTTATCTCCGAAAAGCTTAATAACAGCTTCATCTTTCTTGCTGTGAAGCGTAAAGCTAACATCTACCATAATGGACGCACCATTCTCAAAGCGAATAAGAGCGTTAGCCAAATCTTCAACTGTATTTTTCTCAGCGTCATAGTCCGCTGCTCTATAATGAGACAAGTTTTTAACGTTGGCACGATTGCCAAGTTTCTTGTACGTATTCGCACTTACCGAAACAACCTTTGGACGACCCATCATATACCAGCACAGATCAATAGCATGAACGCCAAGGTCGATTAGCGGGCCACCTCCGGAGCGCTCCACATCGGAGAACCAGCCGCCCGGGTTACCGAAACGACGCAAGTTGGATGCTTTCGCATAGTAAAGCTCGCCAAAGTCGCCTTTGTCTACCATCGAACGAAGCAACTGTGCATTCGCATCATAACGACGAACATAACCAACTTGAAGCAGCTTACCTGTTTCTTCAACTGCTTTTTGCACTTCTAACGCTTCCTCTACTGTACGACAAAGCGGTTTCTCAACCAAAACATGCTTGCCTGCACGTAGTGCCGCAATACTAATCTCAGCATGAGTATTGTTCCAGGTACAGATGCTTACCGCCTCAATTTCCGGGTCAGCCAGCAATTCATTGTAATCCGTATATACTTTTGTTGCGCCGTATTTTTCTGCAACAGTCTGAGCACGCTGTTCGTTCAAATCGCAAACTGCATAAATCGTTGCACCTTCGTGATTTTTGTAGGAATCCAAGTGCATTTGTGAAATTGACCCTACTCCAATAACGCCAACCTGAACTTTTTTCATTGTTAAAGTCACCTCAATTAGTATGCTTGTAAGATAGTTTAATAACTTCTCACTTCGTATTATAATGTAATGAGAGGAACATACCATGAAGTGCTGTGCGCTTTATTTGTACTTTTGTGCTATTGTGTAGATTTATTTCTTATTTCCATAGTTTATAGGATCAGCAATGAAAGGAACTGAGCAGTAATGAAAAAAATTGAATCCTTGCGCGAGTCAATGGATATGCCGAATCCGAACTTCCCGATAAAAGTTCATCAAATTTCTATAAAGCAATACGGCAGAGTTCTGTTTCCGCATCATTGGCATGAGCATTTGGAATTTATATATGTCGTTCATGGGCAGGCTATTTTTGAATGCGGCTCCAGGCCTCTTGAGGCCAGGGCTGGCGATCTGATTGTTGTGAACAGCAATGAGCTGCATTACGGCGTGAATGTGTCCGAGCATATTTCATACTATGCGCTTATAGCGGACATTTCCTTGCTGCAAAGCCAGTTTGTCGATGCTGCCGAAAGCAAGTTCATTACTCCTATATCGCAAAACAGACTGCTTCTCCATAACCATATTCAGGATGACAACGCTGTACAGCAATGTATGATGATTATTGTCAAAGAGTTGTCTCAACAACAATTCGGCTATGAGCTTGCGATTAAATCCGAGCTATATCGACTGTTAACACTGCTGCTCCGCAATCATTTGGCAAATGAACTGACCCAGGATGAATATGTGCAGCGTATGAAAAATATTGAGCGCTTCGACCCTGTTTTTCAATATATTGAGAAAAATTTTGCTGCGGAGCTATCCGTCGATCTGCTTGCTGATATGACCGGACTCAGCCGCTATCATTTTAGTCGCTTATTCAAAGATATTAGCGGGCGGACAATTACAGAGTACATTACAACGTTGCGTCTGGACAAGGCTGACTATTTGCTTCGGCACAGCTCGCTGTCTATTTCGGATATTGCCTCCAAAACAGGCTTTAATGATATCTATTACTTCAGCAGAACATTTAAAAAACATAAAAAGGCTTCCCCTTCAGCAGTGAGGGGATAGCCTTTTTTTATCATAACACGGATTTAGTTATTATAGAATGTTTCAATTTCTGCAACGATGCTTGCCAACTCGCCATCCACTAATGTTTGACGCTGCTCCTTGCCAAACAGTACCGAAATTTGTTCCGGGAATTGCTGCTCAATGTGGCAAAGCTGGATTGCCTCATCGAATTTGGCTGGATGAGCCGTTGCCAACGATACTGTAATTTCACCCGCTTCTGCACATTTCTCAGCTGCTGCTACGCCGCATGCTGAGTGTGGATCAAGCAAATAATTTTCAGTTTGGTTATGCTTGGAAATCGTATCCAGACAATCTTGACCTGCAACACCGTATGATGCAAATTCAGCTTGCACCTTGGCAAGTGTTTCTTTATTAATTTCAACTTGCCCTTCATTTTTGAATATATCCATCAAAGCTACAACCGTTTCTGCGCTCTCGCCTGTTACATAGTACAAATAGCGTTCAAAGTTGCTTGCAACCTGGATATCCATCGATGGACTATATGTCATGCGGAAATCTCCAGGCTTGTAGATACCTTCATGAATAAAGCGTTCCAATATATTATTTTCATTAGTTGCCAAAATTAACTTATTCACAGGCAAGCCCATGCGTTTAGCCAAGTATCCGGCAAAAATATCGCCAAAGTTTCCAGTTGGAACACTGAAATTCAGTCTAATGTCGCCCACTTCCTGGTTCGTTTGTTCCAATACACGGAAATAAGCATAGAAGTAATAAACCGTCTGTGCCATAATGCGAATAAAGTTGATGGAGTTAATGGCAGCCAAATGATTTTTCGCTTTGAAATCCAAATCAGCGAACAGTTCCTTGATCATACGCTGACAATCGTCAAAATTACCTTCAACGGACAAATTCAACACGTTATCATCTTGTACCGTTGTCATTTGCAGCTCTTGAACACGGCTCACTTTGCCATTAGGATGCAGAATACAAATTTTAATTCCGTCTTTGCCTCTCACACCTTCGATTGCAGATGCACCTGTGTCTCCAGAAGTCGCTCCAAGGATATGGATTTTTTCACCCTTCTTCTCTGCAACATAACTATAAAGCTGCCCCATAAATTGCAACGCTACATCTTTAAACGCAAAGGTAGGACCGTGGAACAACTCCAGCAAATACAATTCATCATTCAATTTCTGCACAGGCGTTACTTCTGAAGAACGAAATGTTGCATAGCTTCCTTCAATCAATTGCTTTAGCTCATCCTCAGGAATTTCATTATTCGTATAGAGTGAGAAAATTTCAAACACTAGCTCCTGATAGCTCAGCTTCTGCCACTGCTTCATTGTATCTATTGAAACCTGCGGAATCTGTTTTGGGATCAGCAACCCTCCGTCATCGGCAAGCCCCATCATAAAGGCATCAATAAAACCAATATTATCTACTTTTCCTCTCGTACTTGTGTACTTCATTTCATGTTCCTCCTACAGACCGATCTTAGTTAAAGTTCGCAATATGCTATTGTATGCATTTTATCATCGTTTAACTGAAAAATCGAATAAATCTGTGATAATTGCTCCTATTTTTGCAAAGTATGAATCTAGAACTATAGATTTGGGGCATAAAAGCTTATAAAGCGGAAAATATAACCTAATGCAACCTGCAAAAGCTATTATGCAAACATACACAATATACGTCTCTTTTTTCAGTAACAACGGGAATCTTTCTTTACATAAAAATAACAACAACGACAAAATCGGACACGGTTTTTATGGTTTATTTTTCTAGTTCAATAGTTGTAAATTTAATATAATTGCAACAATCCTGTAACATAGCTCGTTTGTAATCATGAAACACCATACAAATAAAAATTTATCAAGAACTAAAAGGAGCTGGAGAGAATATGAAAAAAAGAGCAATCGCGTTTATGTTGGTGGTAGCAATGGGATTAGCATTAACTGCATGTGGAGGCACTGATAAGAAGGACAAGCCTGGCAATTCAGAGAAACCACAAACAGAACAAAATCAAAATAACAATACGGATAAAGAGAAAGAGAAAGAGAACGGTGAGAACAAGCCGGATGAAAAACCAGACAATGAAGGTTCAAAAGACGATAACAGCGGCGGTGAAGGTACTGCGATAACTGCAACCAGCACACCAGATGATATGATCAAAGCAATTCTTGGAAAAATTGAACAACCTGCTCTAGTTGATATAGAAGCTGATATGATCAAGGAGATGTATTTCTTTGATCCGGCAATTGCAGAGCAAGCGATTATAAAAACACCAATGATGAATACAAAAACAAATGAAATTGCAATCGTAAAAGTGAAGGATGCAGCAGACGTTGCTAAAGTGGAAGAAGGCATGAAAAAACGTGCTGAAGCTGTTCAAAAGCAGTTTGAAACTTACTTGCCTGATCAATACGAAAATGCAAAAAAATTCAAAACAGTAGTAAAAGACAACTATGTATTATTCGTTATTTCTGAAGATGCCGATAAAATTGTTGAAATGTTTAACGGATTTTTCATAGCACAAGCACAATAATTAGTTTAAAATAAGTAAGCCTGAACGGGGTTGTCCAAAGGTCAGCGAATAATGATCTTTTGGGCAATCCCTATTCTATGCCATAAATATGGCACTTTATCGTGTTAAAAATTTATATTGGGGGCCAACCGATGGTCTTTAGCAGCTTAATTTTTTTATTTGTCTTTTTACCGGCAGTGTTACTTATTAATTATCTGTCGCCAGGCCCAGCCAGAAATACGGTACTCTTCATCGCCAGTCTGATTTTTTATGCATGGGGAGAGCCGGTATATATTGTACTGATGCTTCTGTCCACTATGGCGGATTATTTATTCGGTCTCTTGCTCAGCAAGCCCGAATACAGCCCTGCCAGACGAAAAATTATAGTTACTGCATCTGTTATTGTTAATTTAAGCGTACTGGGCTTTTTTAAGTATGCCGATTTTGCCATTTCTAATCTCAATCAGTGGCTTGGAACTTCGCTTCCTTTACTGGAATTGCCACTGCCAATCGGCATATCTTTTTATACCTTCCAATCGATTTCCTACATTATAGATGTCTATCGCAAGGATGCAAAAGCGCAACGCAATTGGCTCGATTTTGCTTGCTATATTTCTTTGTTTCCACAGCTCGTTGCTGGACCCATTGTTCAATATACCACAATTGCGGAGCAGCTCAAGAGAAGAACCGTCAATTATGCTATGTTTTCAGAGGGTGTCCAACGATTTATAACCGGTCTTGCAAAAAAAGTGCTACTGGCAAATAATATCGGACTGCTTTGGAGTCAAGTCTCTGCTCAGCCTGCAGAGTCATTGCCTGCCGCAATGGCTTGGCTCGGTATTGCCGCCTTTGCTTTTCAAATTTATTTTGACTTTAGCGGCTATTCTGATATGGCGATTGGTCTGGGCCTAATGCTAGGCTTCCGCTTCAATGAAAACTTCAACTATCCTTATATTTCTCAAAGCATGACCGAATTTTGGCGACGCTGGCATATTTCATTAGGCACCTGGTTCCGCAATTATGTATATATTCCGCTTGGCGGCAACAGAAAAGGACTGCTTATGCAACTACGCAATATCGCAATTGTATGGGCTTTAACAGGCATTTGGCATGGGGCTAGCTGGAACTTCCTATTATGGGGTGTTTACTTCGGTATTTTGCTCATGATCGAAAAATGGTTTCTGCTGCGTGTTATGGTAAAGCTTCCGGCTTTTATTAGACACGGCTTGGCGTTGATTCTGATTTTGATAGGCTGGGTATTGTTTGCAGTTGAATCGCTTGACGGTATTATTGAATACTTAAAAGCTATGTTTGGAGGCAACGACATACCGCTGTGGAGCAAACAAACTGGATATCTGTTATATACGAACGCGATCTTGCTTATTCTACTTATTGCAGCATCAGCACCTTGGCATAAAAAACTTCAGACAAAATTCAATACAAAGACACAGACTGCTCAATTTGCTATGCTGGCTTGGCATATGCTCTTGCTTGCAGCGTCAATTGCTTATCTGGTCGACGCAAGCTTCAACCCGTTTCTTTACTTCCGATTTTAAATATATTGCTTTGCCTAGCTTATAGAGAGGAGCTGCCGACATGAAGGAATCCGCAAACCATACTATCGTTCACCGATGGTACACTTGGAGCTTTGTCATGATATTAAGCGGGCTATGTCTGTTGTTTTTTATCTTGCCTAAACAAACCTTCTCGGAGCTTGAAAACAGAACGTTACAAGCTTTTCCTAGCTTTAGCTTTGAAAAGTTATTCAATGGCTCATTTACTAAAGATACAGAAATTTTTATTACAGATCATTTTCCTTATCGCAAGCAATGGGTCGCTGCCAAATCGATCATGGAGCAGGGGAGACTGCAGCAAGAAAATAATCAAATTTATCTCGGCAAAGAAGGCTATTTATTAGAAAAGCTGGAGGAGCCGGATTGGGAGAAGCTTACTTCCTATATAGAAGCTATTAACCTGTTTGCTGTCAATAACAGCCACAACAAGATAACGATGCTGCTGGCGCCAACATCGATTGGAATAAACGCCGACAAAATGCCGTGGCTGGCACAAAGCTTTCCACAAGCCTCCATTCATTCCTTTATAAAAGAAAAGCTGACATCAGAAACTTCTTTTTTGGATGGCTTGTCTATTCTGGATTCAGCTCCCAAGGACGGGAGGCAGTTATTCTACAAAACGGATCATCACTGGACAACCTATGGCGCTTATGTTGCTTACGAGGCATATGCCAAACAGATGGGCTGGCAGCCAAAAAGGGAAAGCGACTTTCAGATTCAAACTGTAACCAAACAATTTCTTGGAAGCTTTCATACGAGAAGCCTGTTCAGTGGCGTAAAACCTGATACGATTGAAGCTTATATTCCACTTCAACCGCACCAGTATGACATTTATATAGCCGATGATGATACAAAAACTGATTCCTTATATGACCCTGCATATTTGGATAAAAAGGATAAGTATTCCTATTTTCAAGGCGGTGTTCATGCTTTAATGACCATTACAACAAATCTCTCAGATGATGAGGTGGATTTGGACAGCTTGCTTGTCATAAAAGACTCTTATGCACATAGCATGCTTCCTTTTTTAGCAGAGCATGTCCGAAATATTCATGTCATCGATATACGTTATTATAACGGTCCGATAAGCAAATATATGGAGCAGGAACAGATCGAGCAAGCTCTTTTATTGTTCAACAGCACCACTTTTGCCAGTGAGCAAAACCTGCTTAAATTAAAATATTAAGCTGCTATTACTGTTGCTATGACTTTCCTCATAACCCCTTAAGGTCAAAGTCTGGTTGAGCTTGTAGGGAGTAAAAAGGCTGGCCATCCGTACTCCTCTGATTATGCCAGCCTTTTTACTTGGGCTTGTCCCAAAACAGCCTGTTTCATATTGGGAAAGCCTCTATAATAGCATGCCGCTTCCAACTTATTTATGCGAGGATACGGAAGCCTCCGACTTATTCTTTTTAATTCCTTCTACTGCCTTCGGTATCTTTTCGACCTCATGTTGCTCTTTACTTTTATCGCTGGAAAATATCCATCCGCACGCCCCAACGAGAACAAGCACAATATAGAAGGTTGCCTTCCATAAAGTTGAATGAGCAAATGATTCAGGTATAACTGCAAGCGCCGGATGAGCAAGCGTATAGACAGCAAGTTTAATACCTACCCAGCCAACTATTACAAATGCTGCCACTTCAAGTCCAGGTCTGCGCTCCAGCAGCTTTACAAAGACGTTTGCTGCAAATCTCATAATAAGCAATCCAATAAACCCGCCAAGGAATATAACGATAAAATGGCCACCGTTCATTCCGCCAATATTGCCCATTGGAGCAGCCGGCAATGCAACCGCAAGCGCAACAGCCGCTAATATGGAGTCAACTGCAAAAGCAATATCTGCAATTTCCACTTTTAAAACAGTCATCCAAAAGCCGCTGCCTTTTTTCTTTCCTTTTTTATCCTCTTCGTTGTCATCCTCTTTTTTCTTAAATACCACTTTTCGAATAATGTGATTTATAGCCATAAACAGTAAGTAAGCAGCACCGATTGCCTGTACTTGCCAAATATCAACTAAAAATGAAATAGCGAACAAAGAAGCAAAACGGAATACAAATGCACCCGCCAAACCATAAAATAATGATTTTTTACGCTCCTTTTCAGGCAAATGCTTGACCATAATAGCAAGCACCAGCGCGTTATCAGCAGCAAGCAATCCTTCAAGTACAATCAATACAAGCAATACCCAGCCATACTCTAGCCATAACCCTAAATCCATTATCCATCCCCCATTTTTTGTAATGTCCAGCTGCCACAAAGCAATAAAAAAGAGACCTATGCCTATATAAAATAGGCAAAGGTCTCGCAAACAACAATATTTGTTGTGAGCAGAACCGGAGATATTATCTCGTCATGACGACTCTGCTGCTGCAGCTACTCCCCTTTGGAGTAAGTACAATATGAAATTGTTATCCTTCAAGCTTTGTAACTTCGTAAGTACATTATGAAGCCTTTCCCGTATAATTGCAACAAGTTTTTTGGACGCATTACTCGTTTGGCTTATAGCTGGCTCTCCTTCCTATTGACTACTTTTTCATATCTCTTAATTTCTGATTAAGATCATCCAATGACCGCTGCATATCATCTAATTTTCGCATATGATTCTTGTGCATTCCAGCAGTCGCTAGTAGTCCCAAGAACATCATTATAACAATCACAATAAGCAAAATCTCCACTACTAGCTCCTTCTCCCTCAAAGCAATTCAGACGGAATTGTATCATCATTTAGATGAAGTCTGTCATATCACTCATTGCTCAACAATCTGTTTTCGTTTTCGCTCTCATCATATTCTGTAATGTCTGTTGGAAGTCCCGTGTTATACATGGTGCAACAATCTGTGTAGCTCTCCAAGGCACGAATAATAAGCGGATGAGGCTCCGCAAAGTTAATTACATAATCATACTCACCCAAATGAGTTCTAATCGGAAAGGCAAGCTTTTCTTTTTCAATTGAAAATTCGGCATGAACGCCTTTTTTATTGCCGCGAGCGTCTAACCTGATCCATTTATTATATTCTCTCAAATATACAGTGTTTAAAGCATGAATACAATAACCGTCCTCGGGCTTGTCATATAAGGTCAGTCGCTGATAAGCAATTCCTGCCGGAACATTAATCGCCCTTAATAGCGCAGCCAGCAAATGTGATTTCGCATAGCAAATACCGTGCCCCTTCTTCAGCACCTCGGATGCATGTCTAGTAACCTCCATAGCATGAATATCATAGGAGTGCTTTATCTCATCTCTTACAAACTCGTAGACTGCTTTAATCTTGTCTACTTCATTCTCGTAGTGAAAAGATTGGATAAGCTGTTGGATCTTGTTGTCATAAAAATTCATATACGGTGACGGTTGCAAGTAAGCTGACATCGGCTTTTGCTGCTTCATTCGAAATTGCCTCCCAAATATCCGGTATTGTTCCAGTTTGCCAGTTAAAACAATTTACAACTCATAGAACTTTGTTCCTATTTATTCCCCTTCCAAAGGGATAATTCCTTCTTTTTAAAGGGAAAAAAACCGCTCTCCACCTCTGTTTCTGAGGGAAAAACGGTTTTGTCACAATTAGTCCATAAGACTAAAGTCTTTTATTCATTTTTTTGCTAATACTTTTCGTATTTTAAATCCATTGTTGCAAATCCGCAAAATTCCGGGAAGTTGTTAAGCACTCCATCAATTTCTTCCTGTGAGTAGCCCATTTTTTGCAAATGCATCTGCTTCGCTTTTTTATCCACAGATTGTGCTGTTTCAAAATCATCAATATGCTCGAACAGCTTTGCTCCCCATTTTTTACCGAAGTTGACATGCAGACGCTCATCAGCAATATCAAACTCGGATTGAATAGAAGACATCGGATCGCCATGATCAAGAAATGCATCAATCGATTTTCGCTTTTTAATAAATGAACACGGTTCCATGACCATCGTCAGCGCAGAGTAGAATTCCGGGAAGGCAGTGTCCATATTTTCCTTGGATGGCACAGTGCTTGGATGCCATGAGAAATCCTCTGTTTTATAGCCCATCTGTCTCAAACGACGAACACCCATTTGACTATGACGAACTTCATCCCATGTATGTCGCGCTACGTCGTAGTAGAATTCCATTGGCATGCGCTGCACACCATAGTACAAATAAGTCATTGTTTCTGCTGCTGACATTTCAGAAGCGTTAATAAAAATCATATGCTTGACGCTATCATGAGTAGGCGACTTGGGATCAAACATCGCACTTTTATATTTGTTAAGATCAACAAGCGGATAGCGTGGATCGACTGCTGCTTGCGGAGGCACTGGTCCTACCGGATTTTCCACCAGATAAACTGGCCACTCTTTCTCATTGCCTCTTCCTTCCTTATCCAGCTTCAGCTCCATCACTTTCCAAGTTGCATTAACATAATCCTGCCATTTGAAAAATTCAGCACGAGCCTTCATATCCTCCATAAAGGCGAATTGAGCATGCTCTGCTCCCCATTCCGTTAACTCTTTTCGATCCGTAGAAATATACTTCAGTCGCTCTAACGTCGGCGCATCCAAAATAGTATCCAGCATCCGCGTTAATTTATCATAACGTTCATACAGCTTAATAACAGCGTAATTATAAGAAGCCGCAAATGCTTCTGTTGAAGATGCAATCGAAATACGCTCGAACGCTTCACGCATCGCCTCTGGTGTCCAGTCCTTGCGACCAATATTCGCTCCTGGCAATTCGTTTATTCTTTCCTCCAAAAAAATCATATGCGTTGTGTGCAAGTACGACATTCTGACTAACTGCCCTTTTATATCCCAATCAGCAAACGATGGTGCCCAGCCCATTGTAATACGGGAAAGCTCAAACTCCAGCCAATAGAACGTTTTCAACAATGCCGCTGTATCGATCGGACGCAGCAATCCGCGGCGAAGCTCACGGTCCTGCTCCAAAAAACTGTAATCATTCAAATCCACTTCAATTTTCTCAGTCATTTTTTCTCACCTCATGAAGTGTTGCTAAATTTTTATTCATGGTAAAACGTTTAATTGTATTGTACCGAATGGTGTTTAAAAGGTATTGCACAATAATCTGCTAGCGTATCACAAAACTATTTCACCATGTAAGCGCGTCCAATCATACGTACTGTAATCGTTTATTATGTCGATTAACTATCATTAAACAACCTGGGCACAAAATTCAATCGTCACTACAAACAAAATTGGACTTTCGCCCACAGTTGTATGCAAATTTTTATTGAATTGAATCCTTATTAGCTAAAAAGTCGTATACAAAGGCGGGCGCTACCGCTTCGAAACTTTTCTCTTGATAAAGTTAAAAAAATCACATTTTGCAAAATTGCCTTATGATTTTATAAAAAAAACCAAGTTTAAGCGCTTACAGATTTGTTACATTATATACAGCAACAACAACCTGAACTGAAGGGGAGTTAATCATATGACAAACTATTTGGAACAAAGCAAAGTAGATTTCTACAAGGAAAACGGATTTGTACAAGTCGATAATATATTGACAGAGGAAGAGTTGAACGAGCTTTCCGAGTTTTTGGAAGAGGCAATGACACAAGACGGAACAAACTCTATTGCTACATCTGAAAAGGGTGGAAGTTACTATAAAGTATTGAATCAAAAAGTTAACGTTTGGCGCGACCATGGCGGGATGAGCCGCTATAGCTTCCATCCTAAGCTGGCACAAATTGCAATGGAACTGACAGGAGCAAATGGAATTCGGGTATTCCATGATCATGGTCTTTGGAAAATGCCGCAAGATTCTAAACCAACAGCATGGCATCAAGATTTCCCTTACTGGCCAATGAATGAGCCAGGTGCATTATCTGTATGGATTCCTATGCATGATGTGGATGAGCATAATGGCTGTATGATGTTTGTGCCTGGCTCTCACAAAGTCGGCAAACTGACTGGTATTGATTTGGCAAACCCGCAAGACATTTATGAGCAAATCGAAGGCACTGAGCTGGAGAAAACAAAGCCGGTTAAAGTACCTTTGAAAAAAGGCAGCTGTACCTTCCATGATGGTCTAACCTTCCACTATGCTCATGCGAACCATAGCGACAAGCCGCGTCGTGTACTTGCGATCATCTTTATGCCGGACGGCACAGTTTACAGTGGCAAGAAACATGCTGTAACAGATAACGCAGGGCAAGTTGCAGGCGAACCGTTTAGCGGTGGATTGTTCCCCCTTGTTGCAAGACGCAAATAAGCTGATTTAATATTGGGGAGTTCAAGCGTTGCTAAAAGTTGGCAGCCTGAACTCCTTTTTTATTTTGTTTTTCACTTTTTTTTACCTCTTTGCTTACTTGTTTTATGTAATAATCGTACCTCCAATAATCTTCACAAACTAACTCTCTGATCTCAAAAAACTCTATAGCTATTAATATTATTAGGTGAAACAGATCTGTCTTTGAAATTTGCAATAATTTAAAACGCCTTCACAGCTACTACAACCGTAGATGTAAAGGCGTTCTCTTTTCAAATTATCCCGTTGCATTCGCTCGAAATCCATGCCCTTTGGAGCTGTTTTTGAACTCACCTGGGGTCATGCCAGTTGCCTCCTTGAATGTGCGAATAAAGTGAGAAGAATCATTAAAGCCTGTACGTGATGCAATTTGAGTAATCGTTTCACTTTCTTTATTTAGCATTTGTTTGGCGTGAGCAATACGCTCCAGCATCAGGTATTGATAAGGCGTGTAGCCTGTGAACATTTTAAATATTTTAAACATATATGATTTAGATATATGAAATTGCTCAGCCAGTGCGGACATGTCCATCCCCTCACAGCAATGCTCCACAATATACTCCATCATTCGCATCGTAATCTCACGCATTTCAGTCGAGGCACGTTCCACACTTACAGCCGTTTCTTTTGTTCTTCCCAATAGTAAAATAAGCTGAGTAAGCAATGTTTTCACATATAGCTCATAGCCCTTCTTCTTTTCCTTCAGTTCGCCCTCTACCTCTTGCAAAATACTTTGAATTTTCAAAAGGTCTTTACTATCCAGTGTCATTTCCAGGGAAATAATGTCGTCTTGCGGAAACCATGACTCTGCAATAGAAACAATTTCCTTATCCGTTTGAAGCAGCGCATTAAAATAATTTTCCTCTACAGACAATATCGTTCTGCGGTATACAGATTCCTGATTCACTTGCACAGCATGGTATACTAATGGACGAATAATAAACACTTTCCCCGGCTTAACCGTAAACTCCTGATTTCCTACCATCATTAAAGCTTTGCTAGAAAATGAAAAGTGAAATTCATAACCATGGTGAGAATGCAATCCGTGCATATTGGGATCATCATTTTTATTTTCGCAGTATACAGGAAATTGCCCTAGTGATTCATTAAATGCGTGATCAATAAATTGTTCCATTGGCATAGCCATCGTTAACCGCCCTCTTTGCTGTTAGATTATTTACTCTCGCTTAAACCGTCATTACGAGTGATAGTTGCGTGGCCAATTAAAAGGTTTCAATATATCGAGCAATCCTTGGTCCAGCTTCTCTGAATCGGAGACACGAATATTAGATTCCATCTCCTGTAGGTTTTTCATCCCTGGAATTACACAACTCACTGCTTCATGCGACAAGCAAAACTTCAAGGCATATTCATGCAACCTAACTTCCTTCTCACCAGTATATGCTGCAATTGCCGCTTTCATTTTCTCTATGGCACGATATGTTTCCATAAAGCGCTCACCACGGAAGTAGAATCTGCGCACATCCTTTTCTCCAAATGTTTCATACGTATTTTCTGTCCAATTCCCAATCAATGACCCCTCATCAAATGGTACTCTTGCCAATATGCCAACGCCATTTTCCATGCAAGCTTCAAATAATTCACTGCCAGGTCGCTGCTCGAACAAGTTGTAGACAACCTGCTGCGAAGCAACCCAACCGCTTTTTGCTAGCTCAATTCCGTTTTCAGGACGATAATCGCGAATAGATACACCGAACTCTCTAATCTTGCCTTCCTTCTGCAGCTCACAAAGCGCATCCAGCCATTCAGTATGCTCTATTCCTTTTGGAAACCATCCATGCAATTGATATAAATCAATCGTTTCTGTTCCAAGTCTGCGCAAGCTGTTCTCACAATTAGCACGAATATGCTCACGCGTGTAGCGACCTGCCATCTCGGGATTATCCTCTTCCGGTCTAGGCCAGGCTGTTGGCTGAACTTTGGTAGCAATATAAATATGATCGCCTCTCCACTCTTTAAGCGCCTTGCCGATTACTTCCTCTGATCTTCCCTTGCCATACATTTGAGCTGTGTCTACAATGTTAACGCCTCTTTCAAATGCAGCAAGCAAGGTGCGAATAGAATCTGCATCATCCACATGACCGAATTCTCCGCCCAGTTGCCACCCGCCGAAGCCTATTTCTGATACTTGCCAGCCCGTTTTACCAAATGTTCTAAACTTCAAACTATTCACCCTTTCTGCTATTATATAGTTTTATGCCGCTTTCTGACATCATTTCACTATGATTTTGTAAGCGTTTCAAGTATAATGATGGCACAATTAAACTTCACAGCTTGGCAGGAGTGTATCCAATGACCTTAATGAATAGTAAAACTTTTTTGGAAAGCGATTCTTTCCAATTCTATATTGCCCCTTACCGTTTTACAGCTAATGAAATCGTTGAGCAGCATTCACACGATTTTTTCGAACTTGTATATGTCGCCAAGGGACAAGGTGAACATTCTTATAAGGGACAGCACCACAGCATATCCGAGGGCGATGTATTTATGATTGAGCCGGGAGAGAAGCATGCTTATCGCAGTGGCAGCAAACAACCGCTAATCGTATATAATGTACTGTTTCAGCCCGCTCTTTTAAGACGCGAGCTGGAATCGCTTGCTGATGTTGCTTCCTTCGTCGACTTTTTCTATGTGGAGCCCTTTCTGCGTTCAACTGTTCATTTCGAAGCTCACTTGCGCCTGCAGCCGGCGGAGCAAATGGAAATTGAGCCCTTGCTTGATCGGATTGTGCTTGATTTTAAAGAAAAAAAGCTCGGTTATCGCATTTTGACCAAGACCAGATTGATCGAATTATTTGTTTTTTTGAGCCGCTTCTACCATGATCGCAAGCATACTCCGCTAACGATGCTGTCCACAGACGAAAAAATTATGCAACAAATTAGCGAGTTTATTAGGAAGCATTATGCTCAGCCGCTTACCTTAGTGCAGATGAGTGATATGTGCCGAATGAGCACAGCCAGCTTCTCTACAAAATTCAAGCAATATGTCGGAAAAACCTTTATCGAGTTTCGCAACGAAATACGTATTAAAGCAGCAAAACAACTTCTTGAGCAATCAGATACAAAAATTGTAGAAATTGCTGCTGAAACAGGCTTCGATGATCTTAGTTTTTTTAACAAGCTGTTCAAAAATACGGTTGGTTTATCGCCAAGCCAATATCGCAAGTCTGTTCAAGCAAAAGCCTGACATAACACAACCTATTAACTTAAGATCACGGAAAGCAAAAATGGAGCTGTAGAAGCGCTAGCGCCCGCCTTGTATGCAAATTTTCACCTCTATAAGGAAAAATTCAATAAAAATTTGCATACAACAGCGGTCGAAAGTCCATTTTTGTTTGTAGTGACGATTGAATTTTGCAGTTAAGTTGTTTATTCACAGTTAATCGACAGCCGCAGTCAAACTGCTAGTCAAAATGCTTCAAGCTTTCAGCAAGCATAAGCAGTGCCATCGACTGACCGTATGGCATCGGGCATAGCGGAATGTTTTTGTAGTAATCTACGGTTTCCCCCATACGAGTCCCATAAGATACATCAAGCACCGTTCCATCCTCCGTAATGCGATTTAATACTGCTTGCAGCGCCTTTATACCGCACTCGCGGTATTTCTCATCCAAATATCCTTTGCGCACCGCCTTCAAAATACCATAAGCAAATCCGCTAGTTGCCGACGTTTCACGATAAGAGGTCGGATCATTCAATACTGTATGCCACATACCGTCATCTGCTTGCAAGTTTGAGAGTGCCAAAACCTGACGTTCTAATGAAGTAATCAGAAATTGGGCTACGCCCTCCGGCAATTTAACCATATCTAGATAATCAACAAGTCCGGCAGTATACCAAGCATTGCCGCGCCCCCATAGCGCCTCTGCAAAATTATGGCTGCCATCGAAGGTCCAACCGTGGAAAAACAGGCCTGTTGACGTATCTGTCAAATATTTGAGATGAACGAGAAACTGGCGAATGCTCTCTTGATAATATTCGTCATTGTTCATTAGGCCGCCCATTCTGCCTACAAACAGCACCGTCATATACAGCGTATCATCCCATAGCTGATTTTCATTCGGGCCGTCGATTGTAGCATGCGCCATCCCCATTTCTGGTGTACGCGGAATGCCAGTCATCGCATAATGCACCCATTCCTTGCATAGCTCGAAGAAATCCTCCCGTCCCGTTTCCTCATACAAATAGCTGAGAGTGAGCATTGGACACATCGTGTTAATGTTTTTATCAGGCAGCCCCTCGGCAATCCTATTTTCAAACCAATCGATCAAATAGTCCAGTATTTCCTTATTATTCGTTTCTTTATAGTACAAATAAAGTGAAAATAGACCGACACCTTGCGACCAATCCCATTTATCCATTGAAATAATACTAACTGGAGTATCCTCTTTAATCTCGGCTTTAATATGAATCATGCCGCCAATGATTTTCTCGATCAGATTTTCTATTGTTGCTCGCTGTAAACTAGCTTTTGTCATCGTTATTACGCCCCTTTCATTTTAAAGCTATTCCCTATTCGCAACTGATTTGTGATAATCGCTCGCGATTATATTCAGCCATCCAAAGGCACACATCCCATAAATCTGCCACTGGCTGCTTTGTATATGGCAATGTATGCATATAGCCGGGCGGTCCAAATTCCGGATCGATTGTTATTTCATCTTCTCCCCGTAACAAATGCAAGCGATAAATATCGTCCCACCAACGCGCATGCTGCTCCAACTCCAAAGCA
The DNA here is from genome assembly GCA_040396195.1 of Paenibacillus nanensis. Classification (GTDB taxonomy): domain Bacteria; phylum Bacillota; class Bacilli; order Paenibacillales; family Paenibacillaceae; genus Pristimantibacillus; species Pristimantibacillus nanensis_A. The sequence continues at coordinate 22,128 of JBEBPB010000005.1, read as the reverse complement.
TATTCCGGTGCTCGTGGATCAGAAACTTGTGGCCCATGCCGAAATCCTACCCGCGTGTGCAAATGAATCGTGCGTTCCATCGCCAATCGCACATTATCCATCTGATCCTCCAGCAATGACTCAGATACAACTACCCAATGGCTGAAATCGGCTGACAATCTCATCTCTGGGAACTCCCGCAGCAGCTTGGCTGTATTCCAAGCTGAATAAGTCGCTCGGCTGCGATGGGTTTCATGGGCGACATTGATTCCAAGCTGTTGCTCTGTTTTCATCGCAAACTCAAAAAATGCTCTCTGCTCATCATCACTCATCCAGTCTTTGGCACTATGGGAGTTTACCTTTTTTGGCTGAAACTCCATTGCTCTTTCCAATCGTTCGCGATAGCTAGCCTGATGATCACCATCCGTATAAATCATAGGTATATATTCCAGCTTATATTGCTCAAGCAATTGCTTGAATTGTATCGTTTTCTCTGCAGGCGGCACTAGCGCCTCGACACCGCTGTAACCTGCCTGAGCAATCCGTTCCAACTGCTGCTCATACTCCCCTGGCATGCCCCATAGTGCTTTAAATATTTTTATTTGCATCTTATCCTAGCCGCCTTTCCCATCCAAAATAAAACTCTAGAAACTTGCAAGAGCCAGAAATCTTATCTTGCTGTCTTATTCCTTCAAGCTGTGCAATCCCCGGTCCAAATCCTCTATAATCGATTCCACGCTCTCCAATCCAACCGATATACGAATTAATCCGGCTGGTATGCCAGTTAGTTCAGTAGCTTCCTCTGAAATGCCGGCGCCCGGGAAATTCATTAAGCTCTCAAAGCCGCCCCAGCTTGGTCCTACTTCAAATACATTCATCACCTTCGGCATGCTTGTGATTGGCTGTACTGCTCCCTTAGGTATAAAGCTCATCAGACCGCAATAGCCTGACATTTGCTTGCGTCCCAGCTCATATTGCGGATGATCCGGCAAGCCTGGATAATATACTTTCTCTACAAGCGGATGCTCCTGTAAAAACTTGGCGACTATTAAACCGCTCTGCTGATGCTTCTCCATCCTAAGCGGCAACGTACGGAGCCCTCTTGTAAGCAGCCAGGCTTGATGAGGGTCCATGACCGCTCCGTACATGCCACGTTCATTATGCATAATCGACTCTGTAATATCCTTTGTACTAACCAGAACCCCGCCAATAATATCGCTATGCCCGCCCAAATATTTGGAGGCGGAATGTACTACTATATCAATACCGAAGTTAAGAGGATTTTGGAATAATGGCGTAGCCCACGTATTATCGATAATCGTGGCAATGCCTTTACTCTTCGCCAGTGCAGCGATCTGCTCCAAATCCTGCATGGAGAATACATTGGATACTGGGCTTTCCAATAAAATAATTTTAGTATTCGGACGTATAGACTGCTCAAATTCTACTACACTTTCCCCTGAGATAAAGGTGCTTTCCACGCCAAATTTAACCATATACGTATCGATAAACTTGCGAGCTGGAGTATATGCACTTTTGAGCGATATAATATGGCAATCCTTCTCCATAAAGTACATCAGCGCCGCTGTTATTGCGCTCATTCCAGATGAAAACACTAATGCCTGCTCACCATCTTCCAAAGCCGCAAGCTTTTGTTCCGCTACATCCAGTGTTGGATTGGACACTCTTGTATAGGTATAGCCGTGACTTTTCGTTTTACGCGTAAACAATGTATTTTGAAAAATCGGCGGTACAATCGCTCCCAAATAACGATCATAATCATCGCCCAGATGAGCGCAAATATCCTCTTTGCTCATATTCTCTCTATTCATAAACCCCGCCTCCGCTCATTTTTGCATACTTGCTGTTATTTCAACTTCATCGTATATGTCGCTTGGAATACCGTCCCTGCACCTTGCCGCCGCACCAGCACACCAGCCCTTGTTTTTTCTGCTGTATATTCATATCCTCTGAACAAATATACTTCTGTTCCCGGCTCTGCTTCCATTTCTAGAACAACAGTCTTATCTGCCAGCTCCCAACGTACTTCCCATTTATCATCTGTCGCAAACCGACGCAGGTCCAGCAAATGGTGATAACCATCCTCTGTCCCGATTGGATCGCAAGGGGCAGTAACAAAATCGGTAGTTTGCTCACCCGCACAATGAAACAGCCAATCCATCGTATGCTCGTCATCGCTCTGTACAACAAATGTATCTTTCAGCTGCAAGCCATCGAGTTCCAAACTTCTTACATAATCCACACCTTCATATACATCATTCGCTCGAAATTTCGCGCTATTGTCTGTCTCGTCAAAATACTCGACAATCCCGCTTGCCCGCTCAACCTGATCATGTCTATCAACCACAACAGTATTATGGGCTACACTTTTTCTTTGCCACTCTCGAAATAGCTGAGATCCATACCCCGTATTCGATATATCATAGGACACGGGATCTTCCGCCAGACAAATTTCAATATTCATCGTATCCGGATGAGAGTGATTACGTTGATGGAATCCGTACTTCACAAACAATTCCACTTGCTCGTTACGCAGCATAGAGAATTTGATATGATCATCGCAACGCGACGGCAACAGTCCCATTTCCAATTTCTCATAGTGATCCTTGCCAAACAACAGCCGTTGCACCCAGCCATCCGGATGTGAATCACACATACCGCCAAATGCAAAGGATGGCATATAGTAATTATCGTAGCTAATCGATAAAGCATGCTCCAGACTTGGGTCTGGATGCAAAGTATTCATCCATTCATACTGACCTGCGTAGGCGCTAAAGGATACGAGCGGCCAGCCGTCATTGGGATTCGGAAATCTGCCATTGCGAAAAGCAATTTGAACCGGATATTGATACATGCGCAGCACCGTTTCTTCTATTGAGGGCAGTTTTACACCATATTGCTTGGCAAATTGCAGCACGTACAAAAACGGCTCTGCGCAGTAGAAATGATAGTGGAAGGAGCCTTCCATCCAAAAGCCTTCTCTGGTCACTCCTTTGGACAACTGATTAATGAGCCCAAATTCGCTTAGCACAGCTTTGTCCAGCCATTCTTCCTCTTTGAAAAACATACCAATCATAGCAACTGCGCTCATCATCCAGCACGGAATATTATTAATAATCCGGCTTTGACCAAACAACAGCTCAGCTTCAGGAAGAAACAGCTTTGATTTATACAATTCCAGCTCAGTTTCAGTCAGTTCATCTTTCACAAGCTGCATTCCTTGCAATAGCCAAATAACATTGACAGCATCGCAAAGGTTAATACCGGCTATTTTCCCAACAAAGTTGCTCGGTACACGCACTTCCAGCTCATCGTAATGCTCACTGTAAAAACGAAGCACTTTGCGAATCCACTCAACATATGCTTGATCCTTGTTCAATTGAAACAATACGCCTGCATAAAATACGGTTTTGGCTACCTCATCCCGGTACAGATAATTCCATGCCTCATCATACTCACTTCCCTCGTTGCGGTGGCCGCAGGAGGTGCATTTATGTTCATCAGGCACATCTGGCTCAAACGGCAGCTTTACAAAGCACTCGCTGCAGAAATAGTAATGTCCCCAGCCTGCAATACGCTCTACACTGTCCTCATATCTCTTCATCCAGCCCGCTGTATACTCATGCAATTGACGATGAACGCGCTGTGCCCAGCCGTAATTGTCTATATTTTTCTGTACCTGCTCCCAATCGATAAACGGCTTAACCACGTTTCATCCTCCCTTATTCGCTAACACGTTTTATATGAATTTGCCATCCATTTTCTTCAGCGCTCTTCGTCCCCACCTTGATCGCTTCGGGAACAGTGACTGATATCATTTTTTGTTCATTCTCCCTGCTCCAGACAACGTCAATCCTTCCATATGGCGTAGGCACTGCTCCTTCCGCCCAGCTGATCTCGTCGATTAGAGGAGGCTCCAGCTCAATAGCAGCAAAACCGTCAGCGATACGGTTAATACCTAACAAATGCTTGCCAAGTACATAGCACGGCGCTGCCGACCAGGCGTGAGCAAAGCTGCGCGTATTCGGGTATGTTTCCCATGCTGTCGTCGAGCCTTGGCGCACCATCTCTCCCCAAACGAGTTTGATCCGCTCCATAATGAGATCCATCCGTCCCATCCGGTGCCATACATCGAATAAATAAAAGGACATAAATGGTGAAATAACAGAAATCCAGTGCTCTGGAGGATCAAGCAGACGCGCCTCCAATTTCTGCTCCAACTCCTCATCAAACGCTCCAAACAAATAAAGCAGTATATGCGTCTGATGACTAAAGGTCTTGGAAAACTCGCCCGTACGATAGCGACCGTCAATAAATGCGCCTTCTTCCTCCATCCACAAATGCTGTTTCAAAGCAGCGCGCATCGATACAGCAAGTGCATTAAACTTCACAGCTTCATCATGTTTTCCAAGCCGCTTCGCCATTTCAGCACCAAGCTGACAGCAATAAGCCAGCGCGCCATGCTGAGCTGTTCCTACTCCGACATAAGGAATGTCCATATCCGCCCAATCTACTAAATTCCAGGAACTGATATCAAACAAGCCATCCTTATTTAAAAACTTGCAGTATTCGTCCAGCACCTTCGCATATTCCGGGTAAATGGCAGCTTCAAAGCTGCGATCGCCGCTATATGCTGCATAGTCATTTACTGCAATCATCCAGCTAAAGGTCCACATCGGTATAACCGATTGCCAGTCCGTCGGCAAGCACGATAACAGTAAAGGGCTTTTATCTGCAGAACGCGGCACCATCTCCAAGCAATGCTTCACAAGTTCATAGGAACCGAATAAATAATAGTTAACTAGTGCACTAACCCGGCAATCGCCTACCCAAAACACTCGTTCAAAGGTTGGGCAATCCACAAAGGTATCTTCTGTACATACTTCTGATGTATGGCGACTGATTTCCCAAATATCATTAAGCAGCGGATCAGAACAGCGGAATACTGCTTTATCTGTTGCCGGATAACCCGACTGTTCCAAATAGACACGATGCAGCTTCACCGGAGCGGTCTGATTGCGAATCGCAATAATCAGATAACGGAATCCCATTCTCGACACGCTGCGAAATGATTGCCGTCCCTCTCTTGCTGTATAGCGAAATGCATTATTCAATCCAGAGGTGTAGCGAATATTGCCGTTTACGAACGCTTCAAAGCCATAGACATCGATAACAGTGCCTTCTGCCGCATCAAGCTCCAACGATACCTCGCCGACATATAGTTTGCCGAAATCAAGAATCAACTCCCGATTACCGCCCTGCTTCGGCAGCTCGATAACAGAAGGACTTTCATGATCATAAATAAGCCGCTCATGCTCCTTGCGCACAGCATAAGAAGCCAATCCTTCTTTGCGATGCATCAACGAATAAATCATTTCATTATAAATAACATTATCCGCAGGTATGGTAAACAGTTCTTCCTTATGCGCCTCGAGCGCTTCCAATGAATTCACCTTCCCTGCCTCTACAAAGACAGGCAGTTCCCGGTCAAGCCCGCTGCGCTTCTCAACACCGCCATATACGGGATGATGTCCGTCTGCATTGGAAACAATTGTTTCGAACGGCCCCCATACAACAAATGGCGATTCATCCGCAGCCAGTTCTTTCTTAAAAGGATGGATAAACCGGATCGGCTCCTTAAAGTCCCATTCCATATGGCTGAATACATCGTTATATACACCGAATGCCTCAACCATAAACAAATGCTGTCCTTTAGGCAGCTCAAGCTCTTCTCCAGACTTATACCAGTTGCCGTTAATCCGAAACCGCCCCTGCACGCCATTCCAGGGCGAATGGGCAAATGTCAACTTTCCTTGCGCAGCATGATCAAGCTCTAGTAAAGTACCGAAGAAGCCGCTGAATATTTTGACATTCGCATCCTTATTGCCTGGAAAGAACAGCTCTCTCATATTTAGAGATACCACCTGCTGCAAAGGCTCGACCTCGGATGAGGACACTACCTGTCTTGGAAAAATGCGATTTTGAGCAAATGGTTCTATATCACGCGGATACAGCTCGCCCCATTCTCCTTTTCCAACCGGACATATTTCGTAAGCTTGCTGCCAATGGCTGTCATCAAACTGTGACTCTTTCCATCTATCATCCCAGCCTCTTGCATCATACACTTCCAGCCAGCCGATATTGACATTGCGCTTTACTGTGTTTCGCTTATACCCTCGATGAACAACCGATTTCCAGCTGCTATCAGTCCCAATACTGCTAACGGTTCCGTCCTTGTTTACAAAGTCCAGTTGTGCTGCCAAGCCAGCTCTATTTTCAATATATTGATAGTTTGAATGTCCGTAATGCCACACTTGAACGGCAATCGCATTGCTGCCCTCCTGCAGCAAATGTCCGATAGGATAGCTTTCATAGAACCAATGCTGCGGAGTAGAGCGTATCGGTCCGTTGCCTGCTCGCTTACCGTTTATATACAAAAAGAAGCAAGTGTCAGCACTAATATGAATAGTCGCTTCTTTAACGCTTCGCTTGCTGACCTCGACTGTTTTGCGAAAACAGACCTGCTCATTAACTGGCTGTGCTTCCTGATCAAGCCAAATCCATTTGGCATTCCACTCCATCCGTTGCTCCCCCTTTCTTATCTAGCGCCAACAACTTAAGCGTTGCACCTTGCAGGCATCTATCTTGTAATCGTGTCCAGCGCTGTTTGATCCGTATGTCTAACTAACTGCTTGAGCAGTTCCTTTGCTTGTTCATAATCTTCCGTATGAATCAATGATGCCGGTGTATGAGCATAACGTGTGCAAATCCCTACTACTGTTGACGGTACGCCAATCCCGCTCAAATGCACCTTGCTTGCATCAGTGGCGCCTTTGCCGACATAATATTGATATTTCACTTTATACGTATCCGCTATATCCGTCACAAACTCTACCAGCCCGCGGTGAGTAATCATTCCCGCATCCAGTATACGCAGCAGCGTGCCTTCCCCCAGACGTCCAAAAGCAGCTGGATCACCATTAGCATCGTTGGCTGGACTTGCATCCAGCACGTAAGCAATATCCGGTCTTACCAGTTCAACTGCCGTCTGCGCACCGCGCATCCCGACTTCCTCCTGCACGCTTGCTCCAGAGAAGAGCGTATTAGGCAGTTCCTCACCGTGCAGCTCCTTCAAAAGCTCAATAGCCAGCCCTACACCGTAGCGATTATCCCAGGCTTTTGCCATGATGATGCTGCCATTGCCAAGCGGTGTGAGCGGACATACAGGAACGATCTGCTGCCCCGGCTTCACGCCTAGCGTCAAAGCCTCTGCTTTACTTGAGGCTCCAATATCTATAAACAACTTGTCGATAGCAATCGCCTTGTCACGATCCAGCACTTGCATAGGCGGAGTTGCTATAATGCCATCCAGCGTCGTATCAGCTGTTACAATATGAACGCGCTGAGCAGGCAGCACTTGCGAACGCCAGCCGCCAAGCGGGGCAAATTTCAGCATACCGTGGGCTGTTATTTGCGTAACCATAAACCCAACCTCATCCATATGCCCCATAACAAGCACATTTGGTCCTGCATCCTTGCCTCTCTTCACTCCAAAAATACTGCCAAGCCGATCGGTTAGCACCTCATCCGCATATGGAGTGATCTGCTCTCTCACAAATTGTCTTATTTTTTGCTCATAGCCCGGAGCACCAGGCATTTCGGTCAATGTTCGAAATAGCTCAAAAGTATCAGCTCTCATTCTTGCTCCTCCACCTTTCATTTGCGGTCAAAGCGAGGCTGTTGATTAACTGTTAATAAACAGCTTGAGCATAAAATTAAATCGTCACTACAAACAAAAATGGACTTCTTCGCTTTCGTAAGCTAGCATTTTGTTTTGCTCCAAGTTGTTCACAGTTCATCGACAGCCTCAAAACAACGTATCGATATGGTTTGCTCGATCGGTGTTTTACTATTAATCACAAGTCGTTTCAATTCATGATTTACACGGTCATTGCGCGGGATAATTTCCAAATGACGATACTCTCCCGGACCGATCGAGATACAGCCATCTCCCTGCTCTACGCAGGCTTCACCGCTTGTCAATCTGCTAATAAGCGGATGCTCCGTCTGTTTAATGCCCTCTCCCGTAAAGCTGCTATCCTGTGTAAATTGAAAAATATGCTGAACAAAAATATTAGGCACTGATTGCGAAATAACAGTCAGATCAACGCCATCATCCAGCAGCTTTACCTCCAGTGTAATGTTAAGCTGCTTTTGATGCGTTTTTCCTCGTTCCTGGTTCGGCATATCTACAAAGCTTCCATGAAGTCCTTCTGTCTTGGAGCGGGGAAGCGGTTCAAAATAGCATCCTTCCAAATCAACCTCCAATTGATAGGTACTCTCATTCTTTTGAATAATAGAAGGAAAGGCCACTGAACCGATCCCGAACCAGCCCAGCCCAATCCGATAACCGACCATTCTTGCTTTTTTATATTGCAAATAAAGTATATCCTGCTGTCCGGACATCAGTGTTACACTCAAATCTCCCCTTCTATGTCTAACTAAAGGAGCACCATGCGGATGTTGAACAAACTTGCCTAAGTAAGGAATACTGACAGGTACTAATGTACTGTTTCCTTCTCCCAAAAAGATAGAATATTGATCAGGCATGGCTGCATCGCTGTCTGGCAAGGCCATCGCTTCAGGTTTTTGCATCCAGTACAAAAGTGCATGCGAGCCTGCCGCAGCCGTTTGCTCCGCATACTTCGCCAATGCAACTAATTCCTCGCTCTGTTCTTTGTTCGCCATTAGATGCAGCGATGTATAATACCAGTCATTCATTTTTGCCTGTACGCCCAAATCCTGACGCCCCGAATATTCAGTCGCAATTGTATCATCCGGATGGAACATATAACGCATCATGAGCAGGTTGCTGCGCACCGCTTCCCAGCCAGACTCGAAGCCGAACACCTCTGCAGCATCGATCAGATGAATAGCAAGTGCGGAATTGTACATCGCATTACTGCGTTCTGTCCACTCTCCATACGAAGTAATATCCAACTCCTCCGAGAAAAACTCAAATGCCCTTTCCTTCAAAGCTTCATCCGGGAATAATTCATACATATTCGCAAGCGCGCCGCACATGACCCAGCGATGATTAGGCGTATGAATGCCTCCCGTTAGCAAGCACTTCTTCGCCCGCTGCAAGAACAGCTCAATCTTCTGCATGGCTTCACCCAGCTCATTAATTCCGCTGTCTCTCATCACAGAATAAACAAGCGTCATCCCGTGCACTTGAAATGCCGTATCTGGCGGCGAATCAATATTGCAATTGGCAAGCGAGATACAGCCGCTGGTCAATTGCCCAGCAAGCAACCCATCGCAAGCGGACATCATCCAATCAAGCAATTGCTCATCCTTGTAGTAACTGGAATTAGGATGACAGTACAGAGCAGTAAGCAAGCTTAACGGACCTCGCCCCACCAATACTTCACGCTCCAGCTCATCCTCCGTCGTTCTGATTTTCTCCTCATGATCTTTCCACTGCTGCTCAATAACTGCGATTAGCCGAAGCTCCTCCTGATGCGCTGTGAAGCTTTCCTTATTGATCTGACTCTGACCTGTCATCCTGTTCATCTCCCTTTTTTTGCAATTCATATAGCGCTTGTGTACATATTTGCGCATGCAGCATTAAATCTGATAGTGAGATGCACTCATTAGGCTGATGTGCGCCTGGCCCATGATTGCGCCCCGGAAATCCTGCCCCAAAAGCAACCCCTCTGTTTTGCAACTTGCGGGCATAGGTGCCACCCCCGATAGAAAGCAGCTTTGCCGGCTCATTCATAATTAACTCATAAGCATAACCAAGTTTTTGAATTAACGGATGATCCTCTTCAATATAAAGAGGCTCCATATGTTGCTCGGTAAGAAACTGAATTCCCCTCTCTGCAAACCGCTGTTCAAGCTGCTGCAACAACTGCGCACCGTCTGCAACTACGGGATATCTTATATTCAAAACTGCTGATGCCTGATTTTGGTCCAGCTTAACCGCAGCCAGGTTAACAGTTAATTTTCCATGTTTGGGATGCTCACACGCGATGCCTAGCGATTCGCCAAATGCCTCAAAGCCAATATGTTGATATAGATCATAGAGCAGCTCGTCATATGGCTGAAGCAAGTCAGCCCGGAACAATAGCTCTAATGTAAGAATAACTGCATTAATACCGGAAGGCGGGTAAGCTCCATGTCCGGATTTTCCTTTTACCTGCAAAATCAAAACACCATTTTCATGTATCAGCTTTACATTTTCTTTTTCCGCAACAAGCTTTTCGAGTTTTAAAATCATTGCTTCGGACAGCCTTTTTCCATCAAGCGTCGCTTCACAGTAATCGGGAACCATATTGGCAGCTTCCCCACCATGCAGTGCTATTACTGGAGATTGACTGCTCTTGTGCCTAGCTTCATGTAAAGTATTTACCAGAAAGCCCTTTTCAGCATGTATGATGGGATAAGCGGCATCGGGTGTAAAAGCATAGTCTGGCAACGGCTGCTTGGAAAAATAATAATCCATATCCGTCATACCATTTTCCTCATCTGTGCCAAAAATGATGCGAATTGTTCTCTCCGGCTTATCAATTGCATCGCGAAGTGCAGCCAGTGCATATAAAGCCGCCACAGCTGGGCCTTTATCATCCGAGGCACCTCGTCCGGTTAGCAAATCGCCGTTTATTTCTGCTACCAGCGGATCCCCTCTCCAGCCATCTCCCTCCGGCACCGTATCCAGATGAACAAGAACAGCGACGATCTCATTGCCGCCGCTCCACTCAATATGACCTGCATATCCATCCACATTGCAGCTTTTAAATCCGAGCGCTTCGCCAAGCTGCAGCATATAATCGAGTGCTCGTGCGACTCCTGGACCGTAAGGCATACCGGGCTTTGCCGGCTCTTTGACACTTCTGATACCAATCAAATGGCTAAGCTCCCGAATAATATCCTGTTCATACTTCATAACCGCTTGCCCGATGTTCATGCCTTCTCACCAGCCTCTAATTTAATAGGTAGTAGAAAAGAAAGAGATGAATCAACACTCGGCAGCCTGTTTTGCAACCCTTGAGGCATAGCCGGCTTGTGTTTATTCATCTCTTCTGTTTTCAATTTAGAACAACATTGTGTTTATTTATTGAATTGTCCCAATTTCCTTCAAACCTGCTGTAACTTCCTTGTCGTAATTATCAGCACCCATTTTTCCCCACTTCTCCATCAAAGTATCATAGGCAGCATCAAAATCCTGAGCGATAATTACTTTTGAAAGCTCTTCATACAACATAGCCTCAAGTGCACTCATATTTTTTTCAGACCAAGGGCGTTCGTTTGTAATTGTTGGTTGGAATTTTCCATACTGTGTCATAAGCTCACGATATTGAATAACACCATTCACAAATTGCTCGCCTTTGTCCGCATACTGAATTTTAGCCAAATCAGTAGGATACCAAGGCAGACCCAAACTCATAATTGCCAAATCTGGAGCGTACCAACTAATTTCATTTTTCTTTTTATCCGCATCCAAGATAATACGAATACCATCTTCTACCTTGTAATGCTCATTTTCAAAACCATCATTTAAAGTAACGATTACATCTGGATCAGACATCCAGTTCAAATATTTGACAACAGCTTCTGTCTTATCGATGCTTGTTTTCGGTACCATAATGAACATCCCGAATGGTGAACCAGCGTTAATAATCTGTTCTCCGTTAGGAGCCTTAAGCGGCTCGAGTGTAATCCAGTTTACATTTGCCACACCGCCTTTAATCATTTCCTCGTTGTAAGCATAGGCTTGCTTGTTAGCATCCATAAAGCCAACATAGCCTGCCATTACGTTTTCTGTATGTTTTTGAGAGTTAACATCAGTAATGAACTCCTTCGGAATAAGACCCTCTTTGTACAACTTATTCATAAATCTGAAATGCTCGCGTCCTTCAGGCAAAACAACAGCTGACTTAAACTCGCCATCTATTATTTTTCCTGTTGCAAAGTAAATTTGGCTGGCCGGACCGTCATTGCCCATTCCTGCACCGTATGTTGTACCATACATAAATGCGCTGGAGGCTTGACCGATGGCTGGGATAGAGTAAGGAATAACCTTATCTTTACCTACACCGCCTGGATCCTTTTCTTTAAACGCTTTCAGCACTTCATATAGCTCATCCAAAGTTGTAGGTGCTGGAAGTTCAAGCTTATCCAACCAATCCTGGCGGATACTCATCGTAGGACCGTTTACGCTAGGCTTTCTTGCCATTACTGCAAAACGCTCTCCGCCATAAGTACCTACTGCTTCCATCGCTTCCTTATTATTCTCCATAATATCTTGACCGTATTTCTCAATGGCTTGATCAAGCGGAGCTAGACCGCCTTGCGAAGCATATTTCAAAAACGTATTGATGTCATAAGACAGAACCACATCCGGTGCTGTGCCAGATGCCATCCAAGCACTCAGCTTGGCAGACTCTTCAGAACGAGGAAGCGGAACATATTCCACTTTCACTCCAAGCGGTTCCATTTGCTCATTCACCCAACGGGACATTAGTGTATCTGTAATCTTCTGCCCCTCAGGAGCGTTACCGCGCTCCCAAATCGCCACTCTGATTGTCTCTATCTTTTGTGGCTCATTTCCTTCCTTTTCGTTCCCCTTGTTTGTCTGTTCATTTTGTCCGTTATTGCTGCTTGCAGGAGTTTTAGGCGAGTTGCCGCCCGAACAACCAGCTGCAACAAAAACAAGTAATGCCGCGATTATAAATGTTAATACATATTGCCGCTTTTTCATTGACCTTCCTCCTAATAGTTTTTTTCTATCCCTTAACAGAACCGATCATAACACCCTTAACAAAATATTTTTGCAACCAAGGGTAAACTAGCAAAATCGGCACTGTGGAATAAACAATTGTTGAAGCCTTCAAAGATTCCTGAATTAAGCTAAGTCCAAACTCATTGCTGAGAGTCTCCAGTGATGTATCCATTTGCGATAGCAACAAAATATTGCGCAACTTCACCTGGAGCGGATACAAATCCGGATTATCGATATATAAAACGGCTGAGAAGTAACTGTTCCAATGTGCTACCGCGTAGAAAAGACCTACTGTAGCTAGTGATGCCTTGGATAGCGGCAGCACAAACTTCAATATATATTTGATATTGCTACAGCCATCCACAGTTGCTGATTCACGGATTTCCTCCGGCAAACCGCGGAAGAAAGACATCATAATAAATACATAGAATGCGCTGATCATGCCTGGAATAATAAGCGAGGCAAGATTATTGAGCAATCCCAGCTCCTTGACTAGTAAGAAAGATGGGATCATCCCGCCAGAAAATAACATTGTAATAAGGATAAAGTTAATGATTGGGACTCTGCCCCTTAAATCTCTACGCGACAATGGATAGGCGGTTATTACTGTAAAAAGTACATTACAAAATGTGCCGACTACAGTAATGAACACCGTAACCAATAGAGCGCGGAAAATAACACTATCCATCAACACCGCTTTAATGCCATCCAATTGAAAGTCAACCGGCCAAATAAATACCTTTCCTGTCTTAATTGCAAACTCCCCACTGAAAGCGGTTGCGAACTGATTTAAGAACGGGAAAACACAGAGAAACGTTAGAAATGCAACTATCCCGTAGTTGAATATATTGAAGATCACATCGCCGGTGCGATATACTTTTTTGGGCTTGAACCGTACCTTCGCAGCTTCGTTCTTGTCTACCACAAGCCTTCCCTCCCCATCTTACGCACTGTATAGTTGGCTCCCAGTATTAATGCCAGGTTGATTAGAGACTGAACAGTGTCTACAGCTGTTGTTACACTAAAGTTGCCTTGCTGAATACCGTAGCTGTAAATAAAGGTGGATATAACTTGTGATACATCTTGAACAGCAGCATTTTGCATGGCGAAAATATGTTCAAAACCAACAGTTGTCAGATTTCCGATATTAATAATTAACAAAATGAGAATAGTTGGCATAATACCCGGAATCGTAATATGGAGAACCTTTTTAAAGCGACCTGCTCCGTCAATTTCAGCCGATTCGTATAGAGCGGGATCTATCGCTGTCATCGCAGCCAAGTAAAGAATCGTCCCCCAGCCAGCGCCGGCCCAAATACTTGATCCAACATAAGAAATTACCCACCACACACTATCGATCATAAAGTAAATCTCTTCCATACCCAGTCTGCGCATTACCTCATTGACGATACCGTAAGTTGGAGAAAGTACGTTATATACAATACCTCCAAGGATAATCCAGGACATAAAGTGAGGAATGTACAATAATGATTGTGAGATTCGTTTAAACCATTTTTTTCGTATTTCATTCAGCATCAGCGCTAAAATAATTGGTGCCGGAAATCCAAAAATTAATGACCAAACATTCAGCATAATCGTGTTGCGTATCATCGGCCAGAAATTCAACAGATCAACCATTTCTCTAAAATACTTGAAACCTGCCCAATCACTTGCCCATAATCCTTTAAACATGTTGTAATCTTTAAACGCTATAATGTATCCCGCCATTGGGATATAGCGAAATATAGCAAAAAAGATAACTCCCGGGAGCAGCAGTAAGTACAGATCATAGTTTTTTGACCATTCACGTTTCACTGCTTTCCAGCGGTTTTTCTTCGGCGGAGTGACAGTACCTTTTATCACAGTTTCTGATACGGCTTCTGAGTTCATTCCGTCCATCCCCCCCTGACTTAAATAAGATTAATCCGATATCTCTATTAAATCAGTTTATGAAAGCGCATACTATTGTGTATTTCTAACATTATATTAGTTTTTCGTGCATCTTTCATTTTCGTGATCTTCCTCACAGCGAAGTGAAAAGGGGGCACAACCTGCGGCAGTTAAAGCTTATTTTTATATTCCTGTGGTGAAATTTGCTCGTACTTTTTAAAAACCTGATAAAAGTATATATAGTTTTTGAAACCTGTCAGCTCACTAATTTCTTGAATTCGTTTGGACGAATCTCTCATCAATCGCTTTGCAGCCTTAATTCTGGTACGCGTAACGATATCAACAAAACTGGCTCCGGTTTCTTTTCGCAAAAGTCTGCTCAAATGCCCACTGCTAATATGAAATTGCAAGGCAACACTGGCAAGCCCAATATCCTTTTGATAGTTGTCATCGATAAAGCGAAGTACTCCCTTAACCAGAGAGCTATAATTGGCTGGGGCATCCTCATCTAACTTTTGGCACTCTTCTAATAGCAATTGCAAATAGCTTTCCGCTTGTGACATATTGCTGATTTCATTGACCTCTAGCAGCAATTCATTCAGACTTCTTTCCATAATCAATTCCTGATTAGATTTCCTGTAATAAAATTTGGCTATCGTCATGCATAATTCGGAAACCAGCGCTTTCGCTACTGAAACATTTCCAGAAGCATAAGTTGAGATCGCGCCCAAATAGGGCTTAATTCGCTCCTTGACAGACGCAATGCTGTCAGCTGCCAAATCCGCCTGGAACTGTTCCAATTCATGCAATATCGATAGCTTGACCTGCTCCGAGGACTGCAATGCCTCCAAATTAAAGAAGTACATACTCAACTTATGAGCTATATCCAGATAGTTAGGCCGCAACTGCTCCCATGTCCGTATTGGAAAGGTAGCTTCATAACGGTACTTTCCCTTTCCATACTCTTTTATAAGCCTTTCTAACGCTTCTGTTTTTTCATCCATTATTTTCTCTATCGCTGCCTCGAATAACTGTGGAGAAAATATATAAATATATATTTGACTGCCATCAAAATGCAATCGATGCACCTCGGAACTGCCCGCCACCAAGTCCTTTTCCATTAACGCATCAAATGAAGCACGCTCTTTTCCAATAGCTTCATTATTTTTAGAGCTCCCGTTATCTCTTGTATAATTTCCGCGCAACACAACTAGTGCAAATCGATGTCCAGCAAGCCGCTCACTTTGCATTAACGATTTTGCTTCCGTTATTTGCAGCTGTCCGCTGGTCACATCAGACAGAAATTGCCGCAGCGCAGATGAATAGATCTGTTTATTCACCTGTACAGCTTCTCGTTCTCTTTTTAAACTTGCTGCCGCTTTTATTACAGCAGCACAAATTTCCTCATTGTTGATCGGCTTCAATATATACTCAAATACGCCCAGACGAACGCATTCTTTGGCATAGGCAAAATCCTGATACCCTGTAATAACAATAACTTCGCAGCTATCCAGCGCCTCTGCAGCATAAGCTGCTAATTGCAAGCCGTCCATATCCGGCATGCGAATATCTGTAATAACGATATCTGGTTTCATTTGATCAATTATTTTTTTTCCTTCCAGTCCATCGCCAGCACTGCCGACTAGTTCGCAATTCATCCCCTTCCAGTCTATTGTTTCCGTAATTGCTCTTCTAATTAGCGGCTTATCCTCGACTACTGCGACCTTCATCAACAACTGTAATCCCCCTTTCTGCATTAACCGGCTGTCTGATTATAATTATTGTTCCCTGGTCTACTTTGCTTTCAATAGCAACCCCATACTCCTTGCCAAACAAAAGCTGCAATCTTCTATGAATACTCTGTAACCCAACTCTCGTTCGTTCCGGGTTAGGAACAACGGATTCATCCGGTTCGGGTCTTAGCAATTCCTCAATCACTTCCGGCTCCATACCTATACCATTATCCTCAACAGTCATGATCAACGTATTTCCATCAATACAACTGCGAATTATAATCTTGCCAACACCTGATTTCATCTCAATACCATGCATAATTGCATTTTCGACAATCGGCTGCAAAATAAATTTCGGAACGATGCTGCTTAGCGACTCATCCTGAATATCATAATCCACCTGCAAGCGTGATTCATAGGTAATGCCCTGTAAGGTTAAATAGTCTCTAATAAACGCAATTTCATCCGATAATGGTATAAAATCCTGCTTGCGGCTAATGCTTTCTCTAATCAGCTTGCCCAGCAAATAAATCATTTGTCCAATTTCCTGCTGCTGATTAATTTTGGCGACACTATGGATAGACTCGAGCGTATTGTACAGAAAATGCGGATTCATCTGTGCCTGCAATGCTTTATATTCTGATTCCAGCTGCTTGTATTCAGCTCTTTCCTTCTGCAGCTTCTCTTGACTTGCAGTATGAATCAGCTCCTTGATTGTAGCTGCCATTTGATTAAACTTTTCTGCAATAACACCTATTTCATCCTTCGCATCAGTTCTGATAACTGTGTCCAATGCTCCTACAGACAAAGCCTTCATGCTGCTCACCAAAATATGAAGCTGCTTCGTGATCGAATTAGTCAGCCAAGCGATATTAATAAATGCCGCAACAAACGCTACAATAAAAATTACGATCGCCCAAAATCGAAGAGGATTCATATATGAGGTGAACTGCTCTAAACTAACAATATTTAATAGCCTCCACATACCATCCGTTGAAGTATGCTCGATAAAAATATATTTATTATTGCTATGAAAAAATGTATTATCTTGACGGCTCACTGACGATTCATACAGTTCCTCCGAGTAGCTGTCATCAAAAATAATCAGCTCGCCAGCCTTGTTTGTAAACATAATTTCACCGATGCCCTCGCTGTTCGGGTAAATCGCTTTGAAATAACTGCTTTCTATCCCGAGTACCAGCGAACCGCAATACATCGAGCTGTTAATATCATAAATAGCTCGTTTCAAAAAAATCAAATCTTTGCTGCCGCGTCCCCAAACCGGCTTACCACGTTTATAATCAAGCGTTTTCATTTCCTCGACAGACAAAACTTGATTTGCCAAATAGGTATTTCCAGCATATCCGGTACGTAACTGTGAATGCAGCCGCCCCTCCGGCTCATACACCGCTGCATATGGGATAAAGTCATTGCCGTATACCATTTTGTACAGAAACTGCTTAATGGATTGCGCTTTGAATATATTATCTGTTTGGTCGGCATTTTTATCAGCGATCACTTTGCAAAATGCCGCATTTTTATACTCTACAAACGACATATCTTCCATTTCTTGCATTTTCTGTTCAAAGTTTTGTGCAACCTGATCCAGCAGCAGCGTGGAATGCTGCTCAGATATTTTTTGAATAGAATTAATGGATACATAGTAGTTAAGCACGCTATTAATAAGCAAGAAAATAAAAATCAACACAACAAAGGATACTAAAAACTTGGTCCTCAGCCTCAAATCCTTGAATTGAAATCTGATTATCCGTTTCATAGTATCCCTCGCTTTAATATTTATGTAGATAATTGCAGTAGATTATCTAGTATATACTGTCCCTTCCTGTTTTCACAAAGACATAATTTTACATCGAACTATTTTTATATATAAACATGTCCTTTAACCACTCTACTTTTATTGACTGCCTCTATAAAGCGGATAATTGCAAGAGTTTCCTCAGGCGCTACATCTGGATTGCCGGTACGAAACATATCAATAATATGCTCCAGCATAATCGCTGTCATTGGTTTTTGAGGTGCAGCAGATGTGATATGGACACTGCGGTTGGCGTAATGCAGCATAGCCCCGTACTGAAAATTCCCTGTTCTTGTACCGCGAACGGTTCCAATTCGACCGTCCTTCCATACCGCAACAGTATGTTCAAAATTATCATTATACATAGCATGTACATACTCACAGCCAGTTCCCAATGTTTTAGTCAACATTTCTGTCCCGTGAATGCCATACCAGAACCAGCCTGGATTGGCAGGCTCCAGTGCCATTGGTGTATAGCAGTCCATTCCAAGCACATTCGCATCCTCAGCAAGCGCTTGCCGCAATGGTTCCAAATAACGAAGAGAAGAGCAGCTCATCAGAGCAACGCCATGATCTGCCGCGGTCTTGTAAATATCCTCTGCCTCCTGCGAAGAACAAGTAAACGGTTTATCAATAAATACTGGCTTGCCATATTTGGCTATCGCTTGAAATTGTTGCTGATGAATTCTACCATCGACACTTGTAATGAGCAATGCATCTGCCGCTTCAGCCACTTCCTCGGGTGATTGCAAAATGGGTACCTGAAACTGCTCTCTCAGCTGATTCGTAAACCCTTCAACCCGGCTGTAGCTGGCTTGCAAATCCGCTGATCCCCCTGGATATCCGGCGACAATGCTGGCTCCCTCTATATGGTACGGATTGCTTGAATCGTTAAGTATTTCAGCAAATTTAATAACATGCGAAGTATCAAGCCCAATTAATCCCAGTTTCAAGCCTGCTGTAGCTGTATGAATCGATTGCCCCATACTATTTCCCCCTCTCCTGCTCCGCCAAATAACGTACCTTTTCTTCATCTACCGTTATGCCAAGCCCCGGACCTTCAGGAAATTGAATTTTTCCGTCCTTCACCTCAAATGGCTTTTCCAGTATATCGTCCTCCAAAAATTGCGGTCCATTCCAGGCACAAGGCTTCGTAAGGCCAAATGCACAAGTAAGCTGCAGATTAGCTGCTACGCCAACTCCAGTCTCAGTTAGTCCACTGCAAATCATCATCAGCGGCGTATATTGCGCAATTTCCATACAAATGCGCGACATAAACAGCCCGCTATTGCGACTTGTTTTGGCTACATAGGCTGTAATCAAATCTTGACGAATCCACTCCATCAAGTCCCGTGGCGACACAATCGGCTCATCTGCACCAAGCGGAATATGGATGCGCTCCTTAATTCGCGCCATATCCCGCATCTGATTGGAAGCGACAGGCTGCTCCAGAAAATCCAACCCGCTGCGCTCAAGCTCAGGCAGTATGCGCATAATATCATGGAAGGCATACCCTCCATTGGCATCACCCCAAAGAAATCCTTTTGGCACTCTATGCTTGACATAATTGCACTGCTCAATATCAAAGGATGGATTGGCTCCTAGCTTTAAATTAAAATTTTCATAGCCGCGCTCCAATCCTTCATCAACGGAGCTTTTCAATGCGTCAATATCGGTGGCGCTTGCTGTCCAACTGATGATCGCTTCGCTCGATGGCTCGTATCCCCATAATTTTGCGATAGAAACACCGCGCGCCTTACCTGTCAAATCATGCGCAGCAATATCAACCGCACTTTTGGCAATCGGATGAGCAGTCGAGAACGATGGTGCGATTACCGCGTTCATCGCTTGATGAAGCCCTGCAAAATCGGATGCATCCCTGCCAATAACAGCCGGCAGCAAATATTTTTCCAATGTGGATACAACAGTTTCCATCGTTTCTGATGACCATATTCGGCTTGGTGAACCTTCGCCCCAGCCTGTATTTCCCGCGTTATCTGTCAGCTTGACCAGCACAACAGTACGCCCCAGATTTCCACCGCCAATAACGCCCCTTGACGTTTTAAATAAGCCCTTCATCGGCAGATGGAATGAGAATGCCTCTGCTTTTACAATGGTCATCTTTTTTCCCCCCGCTCCGATTTTTTCACATGCTCCACAATGCCCTCTGCCGTATACCAAGGATCATCTGCCGCAATCGGAAATTGAACCCGCTGTCCAAGCGTTGCCGATTTATAAATCCCGGTAATTGCCTCAACCGTTTTCCGTCCTTCTGTACCGCTGACAATCGGCTCATGGTTATGAGTAATTGCTTGGAATAAATCATAGTAGGAATCCGCATGATCCGGCTTTGGCAAATCAAGCTCCGGCACAACCGCTGCAGCCAACTCATCCATTTTGGCGATCTCAGCCTCATCTCGCGCGGCTCCGCCCGTATCGGATTGTTTTACTGCATGGACAGAGTAAGGATAGCTAATATAGTGATTATTTGAAGAAAAGCTCATCGTATGTCCTTCCTTCACCGTATTTAACGAGCAGCTCGCTTGTGCCACAGCTCCCCCTTCAAAACGGAAAATTGCCATTGATAAATCCTCAACCTCAATATCGTGATTAAGCGTTTCCATTTCGGCTTGTACGCTTTGCAATGGTTTGTCCATTAGCCATAGAAACAAATCCAGTGTATGAATCGAATGATTCATCGTTACTCCGCCGCATTCGCTTTTGAAATTACCACGCCAAGGCACATCATAATATTTGCTGCCACGCCAATAGTTTCCGCTCATTTGAGCATAAACGACTGGTCCCATAACATCGGACGAAAGCACGCGTTTCATTTTTTGAATATCTGGCAAAAAGCGCAGTTGGAATACAGTCGCAAGCTTGCGGTTATAGGCTTTAGCAGCAGCAATCATCTCATCGCAATCCTGCAAGGAAGGAGCCAGCGGCTTCTCACAAAGCACATGCTTGCCATGCTCAAAAGCAGCTATTGCTGGTTCTTTATGAAAGGATGGCGGAGTACATAACGCAATAACATCAATATCATCACGCTTTAGCATCTCTCTATAATCGGTATAAATAGCAGTATCTCCGCCAGCAAGCGCCGCAGCCTCCTCTGCCTTTTCCATAGATATATCTGAAACAGCTTTAATATCGCAATACTCATTTAGCATCAAGCAGGATTTAATATGTCTTTTGGCAATAATGCCGCAACCAACGATTCCAATTCCAAACTTCCTATTCATATCTCTCATCTCCTATGCACTGTCATTCAAAAGCTGCAAATTTTCAACTTTATCATACTATAAAAAACCTGCCCCAAAACGGAGCAGGTAGAACAAGAGACTATTATACAATGCAGACTAATCTCTTATAGAGATATCATCGTTTAAGACAGAAAGCCCAGTTCGCTAAGCCGCTAAGCCCATACATGAAAATTCTGCAGTTGCTTCTGATAACCCAAATCCGATGCAATCCGACGCATAATTTACTTTTTCCTGCGGGTCTTAAACTTTGTGGTAGTTGTGTTAGTTGCGGTAGAGGTATCTCGGATTGATCATATATGGTAGCAAATAAATAGTAGTAAATAAATTGCAAAGATTTACATGCTGCTTTATTACTTTACTTTTGCCTCCATCATACAAAAAAGACCACTCTTCACAAGAAGAATAGTCTTAGTCTTATTAACAATAACAGCTAAACAATTTAATTCGAAAAATAAGTCGAAAATTTTTCGTACTTTTGTGCAGCCCTAACGAGTCATCATACGTTAGGGGAGACGTGTACTAAATTTCGTATAAAGTTACACGGATCGTTCGCCCAAAGGTGGAGTTTGTACGATTTTTCGTATAAAGCTACCCCTTTCGCGCACACAATGGCGGCGTTTGTACGATTTTTCGTACAAA
>JBEBPB010000004.1:0-267295 GCA_040396195.1 Paenibacillus nanensis | reverse complement strand
TGCTGTTTTTCCGTGTCAACCGCGTTGTCTCAGCGGCGACTTTTATAATATATCATGGTTGACTACCTAATTGCAAGCTTTTTTTTGAAAAAGTTTTTTTCTTTTTTTGCTTGCTTACGTTTGAGGTTTACTACTTAAATATCTCAAGCGCGAGTTCTAATGTAGCATACTTCGACAAGTTCCGTCAACACTTTCTTTCCTTTTTATTTGATTAATGCATACACTAGAAAGTTCGCGCTTTGCAAATCTTTACGTGCGCAGTTATCTTCCTTCTATATATAGATGTATTTGCGCATATTCAAATAGTTATACCACTATCCATTGCAGCCCTGCCAATAAAGCTGCTCCTGGTACTCCAAGCACAACAATTGTACTTACTGTAACTGGATTGATCGGAATATATGCTTGTGGGGCAATACCAGACTCATTAATAAAGTACAAAGCACCGGCTGCTGCGACTAGGTGCAAAGAAAATCTCCAAAACCAGTTCCATGATACTTTTCTTTTTATAAGTATAAAAATTAGAAATGAAGAAGATAGCATTAGCATTGCTGCCCAAATTAGCTTCATATCTAGCGTTCGCCTCCTCTTTCACTTCTTGTTGCTTCACTATTTTTTTTGTCTAGATGCTGAATTTTCGCTTTTTTTAGCAACATGCTATATTTTTTTTCACATGCAATTAAAGAATAGATCGCATAATCAATTTGCTCATCGGTTTGCGCAAACTGAAACATACGATTCGCCTCATCCCATTCTTTAATCGCTTGGGTAATGTCTTGTTGCATTTCCTCTTCAGATAACGGATGACTCCTTTTAAACTCAGCTTGTCCCATATCCGCCCTCCTCTTATTTGCTTTCTACTATTTCTATATAGCAAATAAGAGAATTAGAACCTTTGTTATTCTTTTTTACGATTGCGAGGCTATATTTTTAAACCTGCCTGTGTATTGAAGTGCTAAAACAAAAAACGCGAGTATGCAGCAAGCTCTATTAGAGCTCGTTTGCAAACTCGCGCGCCGTTCATCACTATCTAGTCTACTTATAATGGTTCAATCAGCTTAGTTCTCTGCGTCCTTCCAAAGCTTTGGACAATGTTACTTCATCCGCATACTCTAAATCTCCGCCAACCGGCAGACCATGAGCAATACGTGTAACACGCAATCCAAAAGGTTTGACCAACCGCGAGAGATACATTGCGGTTGCCTCTCCTTCAATGTTCGGATTAGTAGCGAGTATTAGCTCTTGTACCGTATCATCGCCCAAACGCTTAAGCAGCTCTGCAATTTTTATTTCATCCGGACCAATTCCCTCCATTGGAGAAATAGCCCCTTGCAGAACATGGTAGTAACCGTTAAATTCCTTCATGCGTTCAAGCGCAACCATATCCTTCGTTTCTTGAACAACACAAATCACAGAAGCATCCCGCGATTTATCTTGACATACTGAGCAAGGATCAGTGTCAGTAATGTTGCAGCATACAGAACAATAAAATAAATTGCGCTTCACGCTAACTAACGCTTTGGCGAAATCAATCACATTATCTTCTTCCATACGCAACACATGAAAGGCCAAACGAGCTGCCGTCTTCGGTCCTATACCGGGCAATCGTGTAAAAGAGTCAATCAATTTAGCTATCGGTTCCGGATAATACAAGAACGTTGCAGCTCCTTTCACCCATACAGCTCTTGCAGCACGTCAATTGCCAGCCGTTTTAGAACAAGCCTGGAATTTTCATGCCGCCTGTAAATTTACTCATATCTTTGTTTGCCAGATCATCTACTTTAGTCAATACATCGTTCACAGCGGTCAGCACAAGATCCTGAAGCATTTCTACATCTTCCGGATCAACAGCCTCGGGTTTAATTGTAATAGACAAGATCTTCTTGTGTCCATTAGCCGTAACTGTAACAGCTCCGCCCCCAGCACTGCCATCAATAACTTTTGTTTCAAGCTCTTCCTGAGCCTTCATCATTTGCTCTTGCATTTTCTTTACTTGCTTCATCATCTGATTCATATTATTCATCTCTATACACCTCGTTATTTTAGTCTTTATCTTTTATAACAACCAAATCTTCACCAAATAACTTTACTGCTTCTTCTATCCATTCTGGTTGACCGCCTGCTTCCTGTGATGAAGTTGTCAATATATCATTCACAGCACCGCCACTGCCATCACCAGTCGAAGCTGTTCCATATTGGTCAGGCTGCAATTCTAATATTTCGGCAGCCTCCTGGCTTTTTCCTTCATTAAAAGCGGATTGCCATTCTCTTTGCATAACTGTCACTAAACGAAGCGGCTGTCCAAGTATCTGCTCTGCATGACGTTCAACAATCGTTCGATGATCCGGTTTTTCAACCGTCTCACGATGAATGTCATTTTTGAAGGCAATGACCAGATCTCCGCCTGAAACAGCGGCCAGTTCCCCATCCTTTAGCCAGGCATGCAAAGTAACCTTCTCATCACGAACACCTTGCAGCAAATCGCTCCACTTCATACGCGCTTGCACCGTTTCAGGAGCATTAGCAGCCGCGACATACGGATCAAGCTTCACTTTGGTTCGGAAGCTGGAATTGCCTGAGCCGAACCCGCCCCTGTTGCCTGTTGCCCGATTGCCGCCTCGATTCACTGTTGATCGTGCTGCCTGAGACGACTCGGCTTGCCCGCCGGTTTCAACTCCAGAGCGCATCAGCTGTTCCACTTTCTGCTCCAGCATCTGAATTTGTTGGCGCAACGCCGCTGTTTCAGAAGAAGATGCTGCTTGTTGTCCTGCCGCTGCATCCGGCGCCCCCGCTTGATTACCGCTCAGGGTGCATAATTTCAACATAGCCACTTCAAACAATGTTTGCGGCTGCGACGCATGCTTCATTTCTAATTGATAGGCATGCAGTTCATCAATCATTCTGAATAGCTGCTCTGATGAGAAAGCATCCGCCATCTGCTTGAATTGTTCTGCATCAACTATGCGGTCTGTAACACCACCAGATGCCAGTTTCAGTACAAGCAGATCTCTAAAGTAGTAAATCAAGTTCTCTATGCATTTATCTGCACTTTTCCCCGCTTGCATCAGTTGTTCAACCAATGGCAGCACAGCAGCGGCATTGCGTTCCTTCAAAGCATTCGCCAACTGAAAGAAATGTTCAGCAGCAAGCCCTCCAGTAACATCTACAGCACCTTCAAGTGTAATTTCTCCACTGCCAAATGCTGATACCTGTTCAAGCAGGCTGATCGCATCACGCATTCCGCCTTCAGACAATCTCGCAATATATTCTACAGCATCATCCTGCGCTTGCAAGCCCTCAGCCAGACAAATCTCCTTCAGTCGAGCTGTTTGCTCTTCCAAAGATACTTGTCTGAAATCGAATCTTTGGCAACGCGATATGATCGTCGCAGGCAAGCGATGGGGCTCAGTTGTCGCAAGGATAAATATTACATGACCAGGAGGTTCTTCTAATGTTTTGAGCAGCGCATTGAAAGCTTCAGCCGTTAACATATGCACTTCATCTATAATATAAACCTTATATCTTACTTCGGAAGGCGCATAACGGACTTTATCACGAATCTCTCTAATTTCATCGATTCCGCGGTTTGATGCGGCATCGATCTCAATAACATCCATAATATTTCCTGCTGTAATTCCTTGGCAAGCCGCGCACTCGTTACAAGGCTCAACATTTGATCCACGCTCGCAATTGACAGCTTTGGCGAATACTTTCGCTGCGGTTGTTTTGCCGGTGCCTCGCGGGCCGTTAAACAAATACGCATGTGAGACTCGTTTTTCACGGATAGCGTTTTGCAATGTCTGAATAATATGCTGTTGTCCAACCATATCCTGAAACGTCTGCGGACGCCAGGCTCGATATAAAGCTATGTGTGACACGCCTATTCATCCTTTCACAAAGCTTTTTCTATTATACTACAACTTGTCGTTGAGAAGAAACGCCTTTAGCCCATCATTTGTTCTCATACCAAAAAAGTGCCCGTACTGCTAGTAACAGCAATACAGGCACTTCTTATGCATTATATCATCCGCTGCAAGAGCAGTCTCATATCAGAAAAAGTAGGTACCGTGCACCCGCCTCCGATAAATGCAATCCAAGCGGCATTCATGCATTCAGCTCAAGTCAGGCACTCCCTCGGCACATGAACAAACTTACTTATGGCTGCTTCCTTCCGGACCTGACCAGGTTCATAAGCGCTCATTGCGAAGGACCCAACTCTCAACACTGTCCACAAGCGCCAAGCCTTACATTGACATAACCTCGGGCGGGAATTCAATCTCGCTGTAGCGGATTGCGAGTTACAGGGCACCGCTGTCTCCCCATCTAGCACGGCAAAGACAAGTATAGTACATTCTGAAACAAATCGCAACATTTTAATTATTTATCAACAGTTACCCGTACCTGGTATTCCGGTAAGTGACGCTGCAGCAGCTGCTGCGTCTCCGTTTGCAATCTCGTCATTTCCTCTTCACCCATTTGTTTTGTTACGATCAGATCCAATAAAACCTCATTACCTTTAAAACGAAGAGTCTGCTTGGAAATTCCTTTTACCGATGTTAACAATTCATGGATATAATCAACGCTCTCCTGATAGGACATTGTCGTATAAGGCTTGAACAGATTAGGATTTGTATTAGAGTAGCCTTGGAAGCCGTCCGGCTCGTAACGCTGCTGCTTTAAATCTGATTCTTTGGTACAGCCTGAGAAAACAGCAGTAAGCGATATTGCAACTGCTACCAGCACAAGCGCAGCAGGTCGAATTTTATAATTATTTTTTTCCATGAAAAAACCTCCCTTTAACCATAGGATGGCTAAGGGAGGCTGTTGTATTCTGCCAATTAGTGGCAAAATATAAATTACATGCCGTATTTCTTTTTGAAACGATCTACACGTCCACCAGCATCCAAGAACTTTTGCTTACCCGTATAGAATGGGTGGCAAGCGGAGCATACCTCAACGCGAATACTGGACTTGATAGAACCAGTTTCGAACGTATTTCCGCAAGAACATGTTGCTGTTACAACGTGGTACTCTGGATGAATTCCTTGTTTCATCTCGTTCACCTCTTTCTGCCCTGAGCTCTTTGCGAACCCAGAGTTAAAATAACACATGAAGGGATTATAGCATGAATAGAACATGCCACGCAATGTAAAACTGCTATCTTCCCATCAAATTCCATACGTTGCTAATTAACTATTAGTTGTAGTGCGTACAGATGCGCGTCGCGGCGAATTAGATGGACCGCTTGATTTGATCGCAGGCTTATCCTGCTGCTTCATTTCGGAAATATCAAGCGACATAAGAAACTGTTCATTGTTCTTTGTCTCTTTCAATTTCTTCAGGAAATTATCTATGAAATCAGGGGTATCGGTAAGACCTCTGCGAATTGCCCATACTTTATCCAATTCTTCTTTGGACAAAAGCAGTTCCTCGCGTCTAGTACCCGAACGACGCATATCAAGTGCAGGAAATATTCTACGCTCAGCAAGCTTTCGATCCAAATGCAGCTCCATATTCCCTGTCCCTTTAAATTCCTCATAAATAATATCATCCATCCGAGAACCTGTTTCCACCAGCGCAGTTGCAATAATGGTCAGGCTGCCGCCTTCCTCCACATTCCGAGCGGAGCCAAAAAATCGTTTCGGTCTATGAAAAGCTGCCGGGTCGATACCGCCGCTTAGCGTACGTCCCGATGGAGGTATAACCAAATTATACGCTCTGGCAAGCTTAGTTATAGAGTCCATTAGAATCACGACATCTTTTTTATGCTCAACAAGTCGAAGTGCTCGCTCCAAAACAAGCTCCGCTACTTTAATATGGTTTTCTGGCAATTCATCAAACGTGGACGAGATCACTTCTCCCTTAACCGACCGCTGCATATCTGTAACTTCCTCCGGTCGTTCATCAATCAATAACATAATAAGATCAATATCCGGGTGGTTTTCAGAAATACTGTTTGCAATCTCTTTCATGAGTGATGTTTTTCCTGCTTTAGGCGGAGCTACAATCAATCCGCGCTGACCTAGACCAACAGGTGAGAGCAAGTCGATGATTCGAGTAGAAATTTTTTGGGTAGTAGTTTCCAATACGAGTTTTTTTTCGGGATAAAGAGGAGTTAGAGCAGGGAAGTGAAGTCGCTCTGATGCTGTCTCTGGATTCTCGCCGTTTACCGCATTGACTTGCAGCAATCCAAAATATCGTTCATTTTCCTTAGGAGGACGGCATTTCCCTGAAACCAGATCACCGTTTCTCAAATCAAATCGACGAATTTGTGAGGCAGATATATAAATGTCTTCTTTGCTCGGTAAATAATTAATCGGTCGTAAAAAACCGAAACCTTCCGGAAGCACATCCAGCACACCTTCCATAAATAGAAAGCCGCTTTTTTCAGCTTGTGCACGCAGAATGGCAAATATTAATTCTTTCTTTTTCAACGTACCATAATATGGTATTTGATATTCTTTTGCGAGCTTATACAGCTCTGTTAATTTTAATCCCTCAAGTTCAGCTATCTGAACATCCGGCATAATCTCACCACTTTATATAAAGTTTAATTGCAAATCAGGTAACAACATACCAAAATATGATAACTATCATCCGCAGCAAGAGGTAATCAGCTATCGATACTCAGCTATCACATATTTTCAAAGCTGAATAAGCTCGTTACGGTCATCTTTCTAAAACCGTTTGCCTCTTGCAACAGTAACTCTCTCATATATTATGGAATAGATGTGACATCATACATAGTCTACAAAAGTAAAAACAAGTGCTGATTATCTAGCATTACCAATAATATCTCTTCTATTCTATGTTGTTAAGCAATTCTATGTTATCAAATCAAAATTATTCCTCATATTCTCGCCAAACTTCAGCGCCAAGTCGACGCAAGTTATCATCGAGATCATCATAGCCTCTGTCGATATATTCTACGCCTGTTATTTCGGTTACCTCACCCTCAACAGCAAGAGCAGCTATTACAAGCGCAGCTCCAGCGCGCAAATCAGCAGCTTTCACTTTCGCACCATTCAGCTTGCTTCCCTCAATAACAGCGGATCGACCTTCAACACGAATATTGGCTCCCATCCGGGAAAGTTCGGGAACATGCTTAAATCTTGTGCCGTAGACATAATCTGTCAAAATACTGACACCCTCAGCCTGTGTCAATAAAGTTGTCATGGGCGATTGCAAATCAGTTGCGAAGCCTGGATATACAAGCGCCTTAACATCTACCGGTTCATAACTTTCTTTGCCAATAATCCGGATCGACTCATCCATTTCGTGTACTTCTACGCCCATCTCTTCGAGCTTGGCAGTTATAGCTTCCATATGTTTCGGAATAACATTATCTATTAGTACATTGCCGCGTGTCGCAGCAGCAGCAATCATATAGGTTCCCGCTTGAATACGGTCAGGAATAATCGAATGGCGGCAACCGTGTAGCTTGTCCACCCCTTCGATACGGATGGTTTCTGTCCCTGCACCTTTAATTACTGCGCCCATAGCGTTGAGCAATGTAGCTACATCTATTATTTCAGGCTCTTTTGCCGCATTTTCGATAATTGTGGAGCCTTTGGCCTTTGCAGCCGCCAGCATGATATTAATTGTTGCCCCAACACTCGCAACATCCAAGTAAATTTTTGCGCCGCGCAATTGCTTGGCTGTAATTTTCATAGAACCGTGATCATTAATAACCTCTGCACCCAGCGCCTCAAACCCTTTTATATGTTGGTCTATCGGACGCGGCTCAAAATTACAACCGCCGGGCATCCCAATAATGGCTTCACCAAAACGACCGAGCATAGCCCCCATCAAATAATAGGAAGCTCGCAGCAGCTTTACTTTGCCGTTGGGCATAGGCACCGAACATAGGTCGGCCGGATTGATCCTCATCACATCGCGATCCCTTTCCACTGTGGCGCCAAGCTCTTGCAATATTTCACTATATACCGCTACATCACTAATCTGCGGCAAATTATCTAGAATAACTTCTGATTCAGCTAAAATTGCGGCTGGTATTAATGCAACTGCGCTGTTCTTGGCGCCGCTGATTTGAACGGTTCCGTGTAATGGCCGTCCGCCGCGTATCATTATTTTTTCCATCAAATGTATGGTCCTCCCATGGGTACGTCACAAGATGAAACGAAAACTGGTGTAAATGATACAAGATACAAACAAACTGCAAGTTGATGAATGTTACGAGAATCCATAACTCTCTATCTAATCTCTACTACCTTATCATAGTCAGCGTTAGCAGGCAAAGGAAAAACCGCCCTGGCATCTGCAAGCAAATGCTTGCGTTAAGCAAGCCTATGCTGACAAATACATTCACAGACTTCCTGCTGCACTAAGGCGGTTTTTTCTTTCCTTCTATACTTGAACCAATTAAGCTTGGTTGCTACTTCCGAACAAACGGATTTTTTCACGGATAACTTGTACCATAGCATCGCGTGCAGGAGTCAAGTATTTACGTGGATCGATCACGTCAGCTTTTGCATTAAGAACTTCGCGGATTGCATTTGTGCATGCCACTTGGTTTTCAGTGTTAACGTTGATTTTGCCAACACCAGCAAGAATTGACTTGCGAATCGCTTCGTCAGGCACACCAGAACCACCATGAAGAACTACCGGAACCGGAATTGCACTAGCAACTTTCTCAATAATATCATAGTGGATTTTCGGCTCGCCTTTGTACATGCCGTGTGCTGTACCAACTGCGATAGCTACGCAGTCCACACCAGTCTCTTCGTAGAAACGAATTGCTTCCTCCGGCTTAGCCAAAGTTGCATCTTCCTCATCTACGCTTAGATCATCCTCTACACCACCGATAGTTCCCAGTTCACCCTCGACAGAAACGCCCATAGCACGAGCAGCTTTAACAACTTCTTTAGTCAAAGCGATGTTTTCTTCCAGGCTGTAGTGTGAACCATCGAACATTACAGAAGAGAAGCCTGCACGAATACATTGCATAGCAACATCAAAGCTGCTGCCGTGGTCAAGGTGCAAAGCAATCGGCAATCCGGATTTTTCAGCTGCAGCTTTCGCCATAGCTACTGTAAACTCGATACCCATATATCTTAGAGCACCTTCACTAACACCGTAAATAAATGGTGAATTCTCAGCCATTGCTGCTTCAACAGTCGCTTGAGCAAACTCAAGGTTGTTCATGTTAAATTGGCCCACTGCAAATTTATTCTCTTTCGCTTTAGGCAAAAACTCGTTCATTGATACTAATGGCATAGTTTGTCTTCCTCCTATAAGTAACATTCTAGGTCAAGCCCGTTCCGACTTGTCATTCTGAGTTATTATACCATAATCGGGCTGAAATTAGTAAAGCTTGTTTATTAGAATTGTTAAATACGAAGCCGCTTTTCACATAACGCTGCAATATTGAAAAATGAAACCGCTTTTCTTTTTTTCGACGCAAGCTAAATAAAAAAACGGTATCGCTTCATTAGCCGATACCGTTCTATTTTATGATGTCTTCTTGGCGTAGAGGCTCATACCTGTACCGCCTCGAAGTTGCTTATTAACTTCCATCCTCATATCATCGATGTCAAACGGTTTGGTGAAATGCATCAAGGCACCATGATCCGTTGCTTGTTTAATCATATCAAGTTCTCCGTAAGCCGTCATCATGATCACTTTGATATGTGGATCAATTGCTTTAATATGCTTCAAAATTTCCAGACCATCCATTCCAGGAATCTTCATATCCAGCAGTACCAAATCAGGAGACTCTGCGCGAACAATTTCGAGTGCAATCTTACCGTTAGCTGCCTGGAAAGTTTCGTAATTCTCGTTGCTGAACACCTCTACCAACAATACACGAATACCGTTTTGATCATCAACAATCAACACCTTATTCTTCTCCAAAGCTCATTACACCCCCGCATATGGGCAAGAAATTACGCGTTAATACGCTTTTAGCCCTCTTAACGGTATTGTATTCGCTGAGCTTCCTATAAATCCCTTCCACAAAAAAAGAAAAAGTTGTCTCTGTTGAAAAAAATTTTCACACTTACTAATTCCGGCCTGTTTTTCCCTTATTGCTGTGAGTATTGTAAAGACGCACTTACAAATCCTTTGAACAGCGGCTGCGGTCGATTTGGTCTTGATGTAAATTCCGGATGGAACTGAACAGCCGTAAACCATGGATGATTTTTTATTTCAACCATCTCTACCAATCTACCATCAGGCGACGTTCCCGAAATAACAAGTCCCGCTTGTTCCAACTGCTCACGATATGCATTATTAAACTCATAACGGTGACGATGGCGTTCGTATACCAACTCGTCCGCATAAACCTCAGATGCGATTGTACCCGGATTAATTTTGCATGGATATAAACCAAGACGCATCGTTCCGCCCAAATCCTCGACATCCTTTTGATCCGAAAGAAGGTCGATAACAGGATGCGGTGATGCTGGATTAAGCTCTGAGCTATGCGCTTGTGCAAGTCCTGCGACGTTGCGAGCAAACTCAATTACAGCCGTTTGCATGCCCAGACAGATGCCGAAGAATGGAATGTCGTTTTCACGCGCATACTTGATTGCGCTAATTTTCCCTTCTACACCACGATCGCCGAATCCGCCCGGTACCAAAATACCATGTACACCAGCAAGCTCTGCTGCAACATTCTGCTCAGAAAGCTCTTCTGCATTAATCCAACGAATGGTTATTTCAGAGTCGGAGGAAATGCCCGCATGACTAAGTGATTCTACAATACTCAAATAAGCATCATGAAGTGCAACATACTTGCCAACGATTGCAATTTCTGTTGTATGGCGCAAAGCTTTTACGCGATCCACCATCGCTTCCCATTCCTTCATATCTGCCGGCTCTGTGCTTAGTCCCAAATGATTGACGACAATATCGTCCATTCCCTGATCGCGCAGCATCAACGGAACATCGTATAATGTTGCTGCATCACGGCACTCAATAACAGCCTTCTCATCTATATCACAGAACAAGCCAATTTTGCGTTTCATATCCTCAGCAAGTGGATACTCTGTACGGCAAACGATAATATTCGGCTGAATACCAATGCTTCTCAATTCTTTTACACTATGCTGAGTCGGCTTTGTTTTCACCTCGCCGGCAGCCTTGATGTACGGTATAAGCGTCACGTGAATATACATCACATTCGAGCGTCCCGCTTCACTTTTAATTTGACGGATCGCCTCTAGAAACGGCAAGCCCTCGATATCCCCAACCGTTCCGCCAATTTCGGTAATAACAACGTCCGAGCCGGCTTCCTTGCCTGCTCGATAAACCCGTTCCTTAATCTCATTTGTTATATGAGGTATAACTTGAACAGTCCCGCCCAAATAGTCTCCCCGGCGTTCTTTTGTTATGACATGAGAATAAATTTTCCCCGCTGTCACCGTGCTGTTTTTGGATAGGTTAATATCTACAAAGCGCTCGTAATGACCCAAATCCAAATCTGTTTCCGCACCGTCATCCGTTACAAATACTTCACCATGCTGATAAGGACTCATTGTACCTGGGTCCACATTCAAATATGGGTCAAATTTTTGCATCGTTACTTTAAGCCCTCTGTTCTTCAGCAAACGTCCTAGTGAGGACGCAACTATCCCTTTGCCCAGGGATGACACTACGCCGCCGGTTACAAATATATATTTGGTCACTGTTTTAAACCCTCCATACATCTATAGTTGTCTATTACAAAACTGTTGCCTTCTGTTACACAGCATTGCTGTACATTTAAGCCATTTTTTATCGGTCAGCTTATCTTGAAATCCCGGAAAAAATATCAATTTTATGCCATCCAAACAAAAAAAGTGACACCCGTTGCAACACGGGGGCACTTTTCTTATTTTGCATCAAAATATGCGTTATTTACTATCCGAATCTAAAGCCCATGCAATAGTTTACTCTGCCCTGACAGCACCTGTCAAGAAGAAACAGCAACAGTTTTGCTTACTAGACACATACCATTTACTGGGTAGCACCGATTCATGAGCAAGAAGTGAAATTGATTACGGCGTATCTTCCTCTTCCTCATCTTCGTACTCTTCTTCCTCGTCTTCCTCTTCCTCTATTTCTTCGTCGACTTCATCAATCTCTTCCTCAAGATCGACATCATCAACTTCTGAATCTTCATCGCTTTCTTCATAGTCTTCAGCTTCGAAGTCCTCGTACTCTTCTTCTGCCTCAAACTCTTCTTCGCTGTAATCCTCATCTTCTATATCATCTTCATCATTAATAATCCGTGTGCGCTTTGCGTTGCCAACCGGATCTTCCGACTTCTCAACCGGATACCAGCGTTTCAAGCCCCAGACATTGCCGCCAACACATGCAAAACGTCCATCAATATTAATTTCTGTATATACTTGAGCAATAAATTGCTTAATGTCATCTTCCGTCAAGCCGCGTATCTTTGCAATCTCCATCATGAGATCACGATAATAGTAAGGCGTATTAGCAGATTTCAACACCTCGAAAGCCAAATCCACCATTGGCATTTCTTTCACACGTTCAGGATCAATTTTAATTGAAATACTGTTGCTGCTCATATGGACACATCCTCTCTTGCCACTCAATATTTTACCGTTTAATCATTAGTCAAAGTATAGTAAAACCTATTTCATTCAAAATTGCAAGCACCGCTTTTATATGTATGCCATGTATTCTATCTTCCTCCGCCAATTCATTAATATTCGTCTTCGCATCAGTATGTGCCACAACAGCCCAATACCATACCTGTTTGTCCGATAATTACATGATATCAGCAGATTCGGATTGTATGCCAAAATTTAAAAAGACGAAGGGATCTCCCCTTCGTCCATGACTGTATCCGCCCGCCTTCGGCTGCTGTGCCAGCAACTTCATCGGGACTTTAAAGAGCCTGCATGCTCTTCATCTATCCTATGTAATTATGCGGCGTTTGACACCGTTTTATGCCTAATTTCTTTTAAAGAGGCAGGTGGCTCATACGATTTGCACACATTTTTCATAAGATGTGGGAGCATCATCCGCAAGGAGGGATCCTGTTTGAATATTGCCGGATTTATTGACAAATTAAGTTTTGAAATTTCCAAGGCATCCTCCGCTTCTGCAGCAAGGATGATCCAATTCCACAATACGGAGCATTTTCAGCGATTCATTGAAATGTGGCATAAATGTGCCGAATCTATAGATGACACCAAACTTAAAATCATGCACTCCGCTCAAGCCGTCTCGTGTCGAATCGATGATTGGCGCTGGATGGCGCTTTTTGCGCAGCATATAGGCATGGAACAAGACAATGCTGTGCAATTGGCAGCCGTTCCTTCAACAATCTCTACAGCAATGCCCGGAAAAGGATTGCCATGGGGAGTAAAGCAAGTTAAAGCACCTCAAGCATGGAAAAAAACAATTGGATCGCAAATTAGAATTGGCGTTGTTGATACCGGCGTAGATTTTAATCATCCTGATCTGCGCGGCAAGCTATTGCATGGTGTTAATTTGATCCACACCAATCGTTTGCCTGTTGATGATAATGGTCACGGCACCCATATTGCCGGTATTATTGCAGCTGGCAGCCGCACACGCGGCATGACAGGCGTGGCTCCCGGAGCCATGCTTGCACCTATAAAAGCATTTGATCATAACGGCAGCGCCTTTGTCTCAGATATTATACTGGCTATCGAATGGTGCATCGCCAATAAAATGAATATTATCAATATGAGCTTCGGTATGCGCAAACGCAATAAAGCACTATTGAACGCCGTTACTAACGCCAGTCAGGCGGGCATTATTATTGTCGCCTCTTCCGGCAATGACGGTAAGCAGCGTACAATTGATTATCCGGCTCGATACACGCATACAATCGCGGTTGGGGCAACTGCCAAGATGCGCAAAATTGCCCCCTTCAGCAATCGTGGCGCCGCCATAGATATTTATGCGCCAGGCGATAAAATCGTGTCAGCGTGGCCGCAGGGCAACTATAACGAGATGAGCGGAACCTCTATGGCAACCTCCCATGTAAGCGGAGCTATTGCCTTGCTGCTCTCTCTCTATCCAAAGCTGACTCCTTATCAAATTAAATCGATTATAAAACGCTCTATTCAGCCCTTAAGAAACTACAAAGCCCGCCGAACAATCGGCGAGCTCGATATTTCTCGTATGCTTCATTTGGCAGATCAATATTAATTGCATGGCAGGATCATACTCGTACACATCGTAATCGATTGTACAATATGATCCTCCTTCTATTTGAGCAGACTGCAGCCTACATTCTTTCCGGAGCTGATACCCCGACAAGACGCAAAACATTCGCGATCGTAGTGCGAACCGCACCAAGCAAAGCAAGACGAGCAAGCGATTGGGCGGCATCCTCTGTAATAACGCGCTCTGCACGGTAATAGCTGTGCAACTGTGAAGCAAGCTCATACACATACCGGATCAGACGATGCGGTGCATATTGCTGAGCAGCCTCCGTCGTTTCCAGCGGAAGCTCCCCCATTTTGCGTAGCAAATCAAATTCTGCTTCTGTGTTCAGTTTGTTGTAGTCCACTGCGCTCAAATCATTAAGCTTAATGCCCGCCTCTTCCGCTTGACGGAAAATACTGCAAATCCTCGCATGAGCATATTGCACATAAAAAACAGGGTTTTCATTAGACGTTGAAATCGCCAGATCCATATCGAAATCCAGATGCGAGTCCATGCTTCTCATTGTAAAGAAGTAACGGATAGCATCCACTCCAACTTCATCCATTAAATCTTCCATCGTTACTGCCTTGCCAGTACGCTTCGACATTTTCACTTTTTCGCCATTTTGATACAAACTGACCATTTGTGCAATAAGTACCGTCAAACGCTCCGGATCATTGCCAAGTGCCGCCATCGCTGCCTTCACACGCGGAATATAGCCGTGATGGTCAGCACCCCAAATATTGATCAATTGATCAAAGCCGCGCTCAAATTTATTGAGATGATAGGCAATATCCGGCGTCAAATAAGTGTAAGAACCGTCATTTTTCACTAGTACGCGGTTTTTGTCGTCGCCAAATGGTACAGTATCAAGCCAGACAGCCCCCTCTTCCTCATAAACATGACCGGAATCTTTTAATGCTTGCAGCCCTTTTTCCACCTGTCCACTTTCGTACAAAGAGGTTTCGCTGTACCATACATCAAATCCTACCCGGAAGCGGTTAAGATCACGCTTGATTTTGTTCAGCTCACGCTCCAAACCGAATTCACGTAAAAATACATATCGCTCCTTATCGGACATATCTAATAAGCGGGAGCCTTCCTGCTCAACCAGTCCCGCTGCAAACCCAATAATATCTTCGCCATAATAGCCGTCTTCCGGCATTTCTGCCTCAAGACCCAGCTTTTGACGATAACGGGCGTCCAGCGATAGAGCCAAATTCTCAACTTGCTTCCCAGCATCATTAATATAATATTCCCGTGTCACTTCGTAGCCGGCAAAATCCAGTACATTGCAAAGCGCATCGCCAAAAGCTGCTCCGCGAGCATGCCCCAGATGCAGACTGCCGGTCGGGTTGGCACTGACAAATTCAACCTGCACCTTTTTACCGCCACCAATAGTTGTTCTGCCATAGCTTTCTCCTGAATGAAGCGCATCTTGTATAATGGGATATAAATAAGATTTATTCAGCTTGAAATTGATAAACCCAGGGCCAGCAATTTCTGCCGACTCAATCGATGCTTTGTTCATATCCAAATGCTCGATAATCGCCTCAGCAATCTGCCGCGGATTACGCTTTGCAATTTTAGTAAGCTGCATCGCTGCATTAGTGGCGAGATCACCATGCGCTTTATCTTTTGGCACTTCCAGAACGATTGCAGGAATTAGCTCGCGATCGGCTATTGCCGCTGCCACTATCGCATCAACAATAGCTAGCTTCACCTGCTCGTTTCTCATCTCCAGTACATTTGCAGTCATCATTATACATCCTCTCGTATGTAAAGCTTATTTTGAAATTGTCCGGTCAGTTGACCATTTGTTACCAATGCATATTCCCAATATACGGTGAACGGCAAGGTGTCCGGAACTGTTATTGCATAGTCGGAATGATATTGCTCCATACCGTTATGTGCACCAAGCTCTCCCTCCGATACGAAGAGAGCTGTTGTATGTGTTTCCAAATCAAATTGAATATATGGGCTTTTATAATTGCCCCTGCATGTTTTTCCCGGTACAAACAGTTGCTCGGAGTCTACCGCACCTCTGCGCACAACTGATAGTTCACCTGCACTTATCCGTACCAGGCAACGTACATCCTCTTCCTGTTCAGTATAACGCACAAATAATGATCGGGCTTTAACAAATAATTCACCTTGGTAGGCTAATACAGCCTGCTCGCCATCTTGAACGGTTACCAGTTCAATACGTACCTTTTTCTTATCACTCATCGCTAACCCTCTCTGCTATCAATGAATGGACAGCCTCCATTACTCTGTTTTCTTATTTTACTACTATATACAGGAAGCCGTTATTTTTCAACGATTGCAGCTAAAATAGAAAGTCCCATTTTTATCAAAAGGTTGTCTCCATATAAGGCATAATCGCTCGCCAAGCCGTCAGACGATCTTCCAAAGACCGCATATATTTTGTAGGAATCGGACTGCTGGATGGCAAGGGCAATAGGGCTACATCCGGATGTTCTTCCTGAAACGAACTGCCGAAATATGTTTGAAAAGTTTTATAGGCTTTACTTCCGTTAAATGCAATACAACAAATAGAAGGATAGCTGGCTATCAAATCCGGTATTGGGTTTGGCTTTTCATCCTTAATATTTGCATCCAGACTGCCAGTTCTTTCACAGCTGTCAATTACATCCCAAAGAGCGATGCCGTTTTGCAACAAAAATGATTTTCGTTCCTCGTAGCTCTCCATATGTCCACTCTCCCGGCGCTCTGGCGGAGCTAGCAAGCCGTACATAATTCTCCAAAAGTAGTTTTGCGGATTTCCGTAAAACTGTTTTCTTTCGAGTGATTTTACACTTGGCGCTGTGCCTGTTATTAATACCCTCGCCCCTTCTCCAATAAGCGGGGGAAACGAATTCACCTGCATCTTGGCAACCTCCCTTTCACCTCTTCATATGTTGAAAAAAAGAGCCTGTCCTGCAATGCGCAACAACCGCATCAGACATGCTCTTTTTCATTATGAACATTTGCTCTTTATTTGATGCCTATTCCTTAATAAAACCCAGCAGCATCTCGCGAATGACTTTCGAGGCTACGATCTGTGTTTGTTCAGTCGGATCGTATACTGGTGCAACCTCGACCAAATCACAGCCGACTACCTTCACTTCCGAACGGGCAATGGCATGAACGGCATCAATCAATTCCTTCGATGTAATACCGCCTGCTTCTGCTGTACCTGTGCCGGGAGCAGCTGATGGATCCAGCACATCAATATCGATCGTCAAGTATACAGGACGTCCTGCAAGCTCAGGAAGCACCTTTTTCAAAGGCTCGAGCACTTCGAATGGATGAAAATTGATCTTTTCTCGTGCGTATTGCCACTCCTCACGCGAACCGGACCGAATACCAAACTGATAAATATTGCTTCCACCCATCAGCTCGGCAGCTTTGCGCAAAGGTGTGGAGTGAGACAATGGCTCGCCTTCATACGATTCACGCAAATCGGCATGCGCATCGAAATGGATAATAGCCAGATCTGGATATTTTGCATACATTTCCTTGAAAATTGGCCAGGACACCAAATGCTCGCCGCCAAGACCAACCGGCATCTTGCCATCAGCCAGCACACCGCGCACAAAATCACCAATAATATCAAGGCTGCGGGCTGCATTGCCGAATGGCAATAATAAATCTCCGGCATCAAAATAAGTAATATCTTCTAAACTGCGGTCAAGATAAGGGCTGTATTCCTCCAGCCCGATTGATACTTCACGAATGCGCGGAGGACCGAAGCGCGAACCTGGACGGAAGCTGACTGTAAAATCCATCGGCATTCCATAGATAACTGCTTTTGATGCTTTATAATCATCTGAGCTCAGTATAAAAACGTTGCCTGAATATTGCTGATCGAGTTTCATCTTTATTTCACCAAGTCCTCTACAAATTTAGGCAATACGAAGCTAGCCTGATGCAAACGCGGGCTATAGTATTTCGTATTGATTTCCGGAATATCCGCCTCAGTTACTTGAAGTGGATCATATTTTTTGCTACCCATCGTAAAAGTCCACAAGCCGCTTGGGTAAGTTGGAATATTAGCGCAGTAAACACGTACGATCGGGAATACTTCCTTCACATCCTTATTTACACTAGCAATCAGATCAGCCTTGAACCAAGGATTATCTGTCTGTGCTACAAAAATGCCATCTTCCTTAAGCGCTTCATAGATTCCTTGATAGAAGCCTCGCGTAAACAAATTAGCCGCTGGACCAACAGGCTCAGTAGAATCTACCATAATCACATCATAGGTGTTTTTATGATCATGGATATGCATAAAGCCATCATTCACTTGAACCTCAACACGCGGATTATCCAATTCACAAGCGATCGTAGGCAAATATTTTTTGGAATACTCGATTACTTTTCCATCAATGTCTACAAGCACTGCTTTTTTTACTTTTGGATGCTTCATCACTTCACGGATAACGCCTCCGTCTCCTCCGCCTACTACCAACACATGTTCAGGGTTCGGGTGCGTGAATAATACCGGGTGAGCTACCATCTCATGATAGACAAATTCATCCTTCACTGTTGTCATCACCATGCCGTCAAGTACAAGCATTGTGCCGAACTCTTCTGTTTCAATCATATCCAGCTGTTGAAATTCAGTTTTTTCGTCCACATATGTTTTTGTAATTTTGGCTGTAATGCCGAAACTGTCTGTTTGTTTCTCGGTGTACCACATTTCCATGCCATTACCTTCTTTCCGTCAATCTCTCACATATATTATAGTCCTTCACTTAATAAAAAAACCTCTTATCTCTTATATCATGAATAGCATGCCTGCAATATTTCCATACTAGATAAGAAGCATCCAGCAATGAACTATTAGAAAGTATACGAAAAATAATGCTAATTAGCCAGCTATTTAAAACAAAAATATTTGCGTTATTTTCTGTCGTATTTTTGAAAAAGGGAGCGAATTTCTCATCATGAACTTTTTTAAGCGGATGAAGGCAAAACAATCTAAACGTTTGCTGCTCTGGTCTGAGAAACTATCACGCTTCAAATGGTTGAAAAGACCTGTCAAATGGCTCACTATTATCGGCTTATCGACCCTTCTTGGTATGGGTGGGCTATACCTGTATATTAGCAAGCAGTCCTTGCCTGCTACCTTTGTCAGTCAAACCACACGCATCGTTGATATAAATGGCAATACTATTGATTCATTGCATGCTGGAGAAAATCGTTTTCTCGTCTCGCTGGATCAAATCTCGCCATTTGTTATACAAGCGACATTGGCGATTGAGGACAGACGTTTTTATGATCATCATGGCTTTGATTTGAAAGGGATGGCACGCGCACTTGCGGTTAATGTAAAAAAAATGTCAACCAAGCAAGGTGCAAGCACCTTAACCCAGCAATTAGCCCGTAATTTGTATCTTACTCATGAGCGCACATGGCAGCGTAAAATAAAAGAAGCTGTTTATACTGCCCAGCTAGAGCTGAATTATAGCAAGAACGAAATACTCGCCATGTATTTGAATCAAATCTACTACGGTCACGGCTCCTACGGCATTGAAGCTGCTGCCCGCTACTACTTTAATAAACATGCTGTGGATTTGACGCTTGCCGAAAGCACCTTATTAGCGGGCATCCCCAAGGGACCCAAATACTATTCTCCATATAACAATATGAAGGCTGCCAAAGACCGACAGCGGCTTATTCTTAATGTAATGGTGGAAGAGGGGGCAATCTCGAAAAAAGACGCGGATGAGGCTTATGGCGAGGTGCTGGCATTTCTGCCTTATCAGCCTAGCCAAAATACCGGAACGGCTCCGTACTTCCGCGATTATGTAAAGCAAGTTGCTGTAGAAGAGCTTGGCTTTGATGAGCAAATGCTTAATGAAGGCGGTCTGACTATCTATACGACCCTTGATTTATCCATGCAACAGGCAGCGGAGCAAACTATTAAGGATAAAATGCCTTCTGATTCGGATCAACAAGCTGCTTTGATAGCACTCGACCCGCGCAACGGCTATATTAAAGCAATGGTCG
The DNA here is from genome assembly GCA_040396195.1 of Paenibacillus nanensis. Classification (GTDB taxonomy): domain Bacteria; phylum Bacillota; class Bacilli; order Paenibacillales; family Paenibacillaceae; genus Pristimantibacillus; species Pristimantibacillus nanensis_A. The sequence goes on along the minus strand of JBEBPB010000004.1, from coordinate 247,123 downwards.
GAGGCAGAGACTACACTAAGAATCAGTACAATCGCGTCTTCGCCCATACGCGCCAGCCCGGTTCAACCTTCAAGCCGTTTCTCTACTTGACTGCCCTGCAGAGCGGTTATATGTCGCCATTGTCACAGTTTATGAGTGAACCTACGATTTTCACTTATGATAGCGGCAGAAAAACGTATGAACCGCACAATTACGGTGATAAGTATGTGATGGATCATATTGATATGCGTAAAGCTATCGCCAGCTCTGACAATATCTATGCCGTAAATACAATTATGACCGTCGGGGCGGGCAATGTGATCGACACCGTGCGGAAATTGGGTATGACCGGACATATGAGCCCCCTGCCGTCTCTTGCGCTCGGCACCTTTCCGGTAAGCCCTATGGAGCTTGCATCGGCTTACGGCGCCTTTGCTGCAGAGGGCATGCAATATAAGCCATTGGCAATTTTACGCATTGAAAACAGGAAAGGGCAATTGCTGTATCATGCCAAACCGCAATATGAGCAAGCTATGTCCGCTGCAGAAGCTTATGTTATGACCAGCCTGATGGAGAGCGTCTTTGAAGAAGGAGGCACTGGCTATAGAGTCTCTTCCTTTATTCATCGACCTGTAGCCGGTAAAACAGGAACAACTGCTGCCGATGCCTGGATGGCAGGATATACGCCAGAGTTAGTCACAGCCGTTTGGACCGGATATGATAAGGATCGCAATCTGACCGTTGCAGAGTCACAGCGTTCTGCACCGATCTTTGCTGAATTTACAGAAAAAGCACTGGCAGCTGTGCCTCCCAAATTATTTGCAGTGCCTGATCACGGTATCGTTACAGTCTACATTTCACCGAAAACAGGTTTGTTGGCAAGCCCTGCTTGTCCAGACAAGCGACTCGAAACTTTCTTGAGCGGTACAGAGCCTAAACAAATGGACTTGTGCGGAGCAAGCGAGCAAACCAATGAGGGACAAGCTGATCTTGATGGGGAGCATGATCAAAAATCAGAAAAAAGCCGCTCTTGGTGGAACGGCTTCAAACGATGGTGGGGCCAATAAACAGACTTATCTAAGTGTACGTTTTACAAGATATAAAAAGGAGCGAGGGCTTCCCCGCTTCTTTTTATATCTGCTTTTTTATTGCCTTCCACATCCGTTCTGCCGAATAGGAACCATCGACATTAATCCGCGGCAGCTTGGTCATATCCATCCCTTTGCGAATGACTCCCTTCTTGACTGTATACATAAGCTCATGTCCTGTTTCTTGCAAAATACCAAGCAATACTGTGTTATGTCTGCCATAAGGATAGGCAAGAGAGAAAACAGGTGTAGCAAGATGCTGCTCCAATAACGATTTTGCGGTATATATATCCTCACGAATTCTTTGCTCATATTGTTCTTCTGTTTCTAAGCTTCCATTAATAATTAAAGGTGATACAGTAGCAGCTTTCTCTTTACCGCCTTTTGCTTCTCCATAATAATGCGACTGATGCGTATGGCTTTGGATAAGCATCCGTCCAGATTGCACCATTTCCCTCGCTTGCTCCCACGTAAAACGTTTCAAATATTCCGTCTCATCATTCACACTCGATGTTATCGCATAAATAACCCCATACATTTCTTCTTCTACCAAAGCTGGATAGGCAAATTTGTAATTACTCTCGTATCCGTCATCCATCGTAATCAATACAGATTTTGCAGGCAACCGCTGACCATCCTGCCCCTTCATATAAGCAAGCAAATCCTGCTGGCGAATAGCAGTAAAGCCTTTCTCCTTCAGCAGTTTCAACTGCTCGCGAAATTTATCCGGGTGAACAGTAACACTATTAATTTCTTCTGCTTTATCTGAAAAATGATGGTACATCAATGCAACGATAACCGGTTTATCCGACATTTCCATGCCTAGAAGCGGCAAGTCGCCCTGCATAAAACCAAGCGGCTTGCCAGTCTGGTCATAAAAAGCAATTAAATAAGCAAACCTGCTTTCTTGCTCTGTATCGAGTAACAATTGCTGCTCAGGCAGTAAAAACTGACTATACAGCTGCAAAGGAAGCTGATCGCCATCCGGCATTGCTTTTGCTGTGCTTTCAAGACGATGCTTAGTTAAAAAATCTTCAAAATCAAATATGCCGTCTTTTAGCATTCTGGCATCTTGACGATAAGTCTCTATTGCCTGTATATTGGCTGCTCCAGCATCCGAAACACCTTTATTGTATGTATATACAGCAATCGAAGCGTAATTTTTCAAATGATCTGCAAGCTGCTCTCGTCTAATTACAATATTAAGCTCGCCGTATGCAGCCCGGATTATTTCAATTCCGCTTTTGTCCTTTATTTTGAACGGAATATCCTGTTTCAACCCCAAACCCGCTATAGCAGCATGCTTGACAAACATTGCCGGGAAAAGCAGCGCTCCACCAGTCAGTAAGCGATTATCTGCCACTAGGGCGTGCAGGGTTCGAAATAATGGGAGCGGGTTTGCTATCATTTGATCGACCGCATAACGGACTGCTCCATATCCTGTTTGCAAGCCCGATTGAGCCCCGATAGTTGTTGCATACTGATTTTGTATGGCAGATGACTGCGAGTCCGCCGCGATGCGTCCTGCTGCCGTAGTAAAGCTGAGTAACAGGACTAGCAGATAAAAAAACGGCTTATGTTTTACCCCCATCCCAGTACCTCCGTTTTCATATCCCTCAGGAAAATTTTCTAATAATTCGCAAAAGCCTTTTTGTATGGTATGGTCCAGCTACATTAATACGCGGCAAACGATCCAAATCCATTCCTTTGCGTATAACACCTTCTTCAACGGTGTACATCACTTTATGCCCCGTATCATGAAGCAGCTCTATTAGATCATCATTAAAACTGCCATAGGGATAAGCCAGTGAAATCACTTTATTGTGCAAGCGACCTTCTATTTCGGATTTGGCTTCGAGCAAATCTGTTCGTATTCGGTCTTTATATTCCGATTGCGTCTCTTGCTTGCCATCTATCAATAAAGGAGTAACCGCCGCAGCTCCTTTAGTGCCACTATCCGTTGTCCCCTCATAATGTGAAGCATGCGTATGACTTTGAATATCAACAAAGCTTGATTGTACCATCTCATTCGATTGCTCCCATGTCAACATGCTCAGATTGTGGGTATCTCGATCAATATAGGAGGTGATAGAAAAGATAGTCGCATAAAACTGCTCGTCTACCAAAGCTGGAAAAGCATATTCATAATTGCTCTCATAACCATCATCGATTGTGATTAGCACTGATTTGAGCGGCAAGCGAACCTCCTCGCCGCCTTCCATATAGGCAAGCAAATCCTGTTGCCGTATTGGAACATAATCATTCTCACGCAGCATTTTCAATTGCTTGCGGAATTCATCGGGATGAACGGTAATTCCATTAATCTCTTCTGATTTGGTGGAAAAATGATGGTATACAAGGGCAACAATTGTCGGCTTCGTTACCATCTTATGATTAATAAGGGGAAGATCCTCCGCTATATAGCCAAGCGGTTGCCCAGACTGATCATAGAATAGAAGGATATAAGCAAATTGCTTCTGCTCCTGCTTATTCAGTAGTAAAGAACGGTCTTCCAACAAATACTGCTTGTACAGTTGTGTAGGAGCTGAATATTGAATATTATTTTGTTCTGCTTCACTTCTTTTTTCATACTGTTCCCGAAATAAATCATAATGAAATTTTCCGTTTTTAAGGAGATGCTTCTCCGCCTCGAATGCATCGCCAGCTTGTGGTTGTTCGCCACGATCATATACTTTCAGTGCAACAGACGCAAAATTCCGTACCTGCTCCGGCATCTCTGAACGCCGTAATACAATATTCATCTCTCCATATGCTGCCCGTATAATCGTAATCCCGCTGCGCTCCATCAATCCGAGAGGCTTAGCAATTTCGGCTCCCATCCACGTTGCTGTGCGATAAGCTATTTGTATTGGAATCGCGAGAAATTTCAGCAATCCCCATTGACTATCCTGTATACTGTACCGTATCTTATTTAGCGTCGGCATAGGATTTTGGATAAATGCAGAAAAATAGTTGTCTAGCAGTTGTTCATTCTCTTTGTTTACTTGTTCTGCAGCCGCCCTGCTGTCGCTGATCCAATCTCCAGCCAGTAGTGTCACTGCAAGCAAGCAGCAAAGCATTAATTTTATAAAACGCATACTCAACCTCCATTATTATTCGAACAACAACGGCACAACCATACATAAAACGGTGCCCTATGTTGTTTTTTGCTTATGTACCTACTAACGCTTAATACTAGACTGTCTATTCAAACGGACAAATTGAAGTAGAACAAAATTCGCATACAACAGCGGTCGGAATCGACAGTCTCGATACTAACTTTAGAGAACAATACATAGCAATGCAATCCCGTATTTTAACTTTTGGCATACTTCTCGATAACTCGCAGCAGCTTTTCAGCATCGTAGTAGCCTTCAACATTGATCCGCGGCAATTTAGCCATATCCATACCTTTGCGGATAACGCCTTCCTCAACTGTATACATCGCCTCGTGACCTGTTTCCAGCAGCAGCTCAATCAACTCTTCGGAATATTTGCCATAAGGGTAGGCAAAAGTAAACACTTGATTGTACGTTTCCAGCTCTAACATTTGTTTTGCTGTAAGCAAATCAGCTTTGGCACGTTCTCGAAATTGAGCCATCGACTCCAATACGCCGTCAATAACAATGGGTGCTGTTGCAGCCGCAATCTTCTCCTGAGACAACCCCGCGCCATATTCATGCATTTTGTGAGTATGACTTTGCATCAACACCCTGCCTGAATGAACCATCTCACGTGCTTGCGGCCATTTGATCCTGGTAGAATATTTGGTATTTTTATTCAGGTTAACTGTAACATTAAAAATTGTGGCATAGAACTTTTCCTCCACAATGGCAGGAAAAGCCCATTCGTAATTGCTTTCATATCCATCATCTATTGTAATAAGAACTGATTTTTCAGGCAGCCTTACTGTTTCTCCACCTTTCATAAAAGCGATCAAATCCTGCTGCCTGATTGGCGTATACCCTTTTTCCTTCAACAGCTTGAGCTGTTCCTTGAAACGATCGGGATGAACAGTTACCGTATTTAATGATTCCTCTTTAGTAGAAAAATGATGATACATCAGAGCAGCAATAACAGGATTGGGCACCAGCTTCTCTTCGATTGGCGGCAGGCTGTCTTTCAGATAACCTATCACTTGCCCAAACTCGTCGAAAAATACAGCGATATACGCAAATAGTTGCTGTTTATCCTGATCTAACAGCAAACTATGATTTGGTAGAAGATAATGAATATATAAGCGTTCATCCATCTCTTTTTCCCAAATCGCGCCTGTTGACTGGCTGACCGCCTTCTCATTCGCAAGCAGCATCGAATAGTTGAACTTCCCTCGCTTCAATAATTGAACATCCGACTCATAGCGATCGCCTTCGATAAGTTCTGTGCCCCTGTTATAAGTACGTATAGCAACTGAAGCATAATTTTTCAACTCCGGGGAAAGCTCACCTTTCCTGATCACAATATTCAACTCGCCATATACAGGCCTTGCCAGCTCTATCCCTCTGGAATCCATTATTTCCAAAGGCTCGGCTATTTTCGCACCATTGCTGACTGCAAAATCATATAGCTTCATAATAGTTGCCGCTGTAAATACTGCTGAAAAAAAGCTGCTGTTGCGTACAGACTGATGCAGCAAAGTCCCATAAGCTTTATGCTTGCCCTGCAAAATCTCTCTTAAATCCTGCATCAGATTAAATGGATGAGTGGATTGCCACACCTTTTCCTCTAAGAGTATGCTCTCTTCAGCTATAGCTGCCTTTGACCATGCTGCCATACATATCATTATACTTATTACGATTATACTCAGCTTTCTCATACCCGATCTCCTCAATATAAAGTTATTGAAATATATGGTCAATTAAAAGACAGATCACCTAATCGTCCCAAACGTTGTATAATACCTTTGAAGCTTCTGCTGAAGCTGATGATCAAAGGAGAATATGCTTATTATGAAACGAAAAGGATTTAAATTACATTTTCTTGTAGCGGCAACCGTTATTTTTTCCTTATTGCTTACGCTTCTTGTCAGTAGCACAGCAGGATATCAGAGCAACAAAGAGGCGCTTATTAATAATTCTCTTGAATTAAACGGTATAAATGCTAAAAAAGCTGCTGATACAACAAATGACCTTCTAGCCTCTGCAAAAAAAACAATGGCCGTTGCCGCCAAACAAATTGGTACGGCATCAGTTCATCAGGATCATGTACATCTTCTCAGGCTAATTAAAGAGAGCAGCCATATGTTCAATTCTGTCTTTGTTACTGATGACACAGGCATTGTTGTTGCAACATTGCCGGAGAATCTGGGTACTACCGGAAAAAAGCTGGAGAGTGATGCTATAAAGGTCGCACTATCACAGCGTGTCCCGCTTATATCCGAGCCTTATACCGGTATTACCGGAAGGTATATCATTCTAGTCTCACACCCTATTTTTGATGAAAACGGAAGTTTCCTGGGGGTGCTGGGTGGCAGCATCTACTTAAATGAACCGAATGTGTTCGAGGTGCTTCTAAACAGTGAAGAAAACTCTACTGCCGGATCATATATCTATGTCGTGTCCAAGCAAGGGGAACTGCTGTATCACCCTAACAAAAGTCGTATTGGCGAGCAGGTCTCGGCAAATTCGGCTGTCAGCACTGTTCTGACGGGAGCACAAGGTGAGAAGGAAGTTAACAATACAGTCGGCAAGCGGATGCTGGCTGGCTATGCACCGGTAGGAGAAGTGGGCTGGGGAGTTGTATCGCAAACACCCTATAGCCAAATCAAAGAAGCTTCCAACAAGCTTATTCTAAAAATATTGCTATATTCAGCACCGCTGATCCTGCTAATCATTATTGCTGTTATTCTGTTAACCCGTTATATCTCCAGTCCCTTGTACAAGCTGGCGAGCTTCGCTGAAGCTATAACAATAGACGGGCAAAGCAATCTAAAAGTTCCATCCGGACACAGCTGGAATTATGAAGCAAATGAGCTTAGAAAAACTATTGAGCAAGCCGTGCTTTTCATGCAAAATCAAATCAGTGCTTTGTCACTGGAAGCCCACAAGGATACATTAACCGGGCTGAATAATCGTCGTACTATGGACAGAGTATTGCAGGAATGGCAAAGACGAAAGCTGTCCTTCAGCTACATTATTGTAGATATTGATCACTTCAAATCCGTCAATGATACTTTCGGACATCATGTAGGAGATGCTGTGCTGCAGTTTCTAGCCGCCAAGATGATGGAATCAGCTAGAGCCGATGATGTCTGCTGCCGCTACGGCGGAGAAGAGTTTGTTATTTTATCTCCAGGAGCGGATGTGCGGAACGCTTACCAATTAGCTGAGACAATTCGCCAATCTTTGGAGAGTACGCCCTCCCCAACCGGACAATGCATTAGCATCTCTGCCGGCATCGCAGCTGCAGATGAACACAGCCTGCTTGAAGAAACGAAACAAATGGCTGATGCCGCGCTCTATCAATCTAAACATAACGGTAGAAATCGCTCTACTATTGCTGCGCAATCAAACACCCCTTCATTGCTGTAAATTCAGCTATGAAGGGGTGTTTTTTGACCACTATATATGATAGGCGCGAGGCAAATTGCTCGAGAATATAATAAATACCCAGCACCAGCACTCCTGCTCCAATCCATCGTTTATAAGGTGCCTACTATGCTCGGAGTTCCTTTTTCTCGTAAAGAATTGTCAAGTAATTATTCATGACGCGGGACAACTGATTCGGTACTTCCACCAAGCTCATATGTGCGACATTCTCAAATGTATTCTCCAGTATATGCGGATAACGAAATGTTGAATCTGTTAATTCTCCCGCTGCAACCGTGAAAGTTTCGAGCGGAGAAACCACCTTATCCTCAGATCCTGCTACTAATAAGATCGGGTAAGACGCATCAGCTAAAACATGACTTCGGTCTGGACGAAGCCGCATCCCTTCAAGTATTCCTCTCATGGCTTCCGCATTCATTCGCAAGCCCTCATTAATCAGAATGGATATTTCCGTGTTCATTTCTTCAAGTTTGGACTCTACAAAAAGCTTTGGTATAAGCTTTCTAACATAGCTTTCTGTCCCTTTTACCGATATATCCTCGATATCTTGAAGTCGCTTTTTCTTTTTTTCTTCTGTATCTGGTAAGGCAGTGGAATGAATCAGTCCTAATCCTAGCAGCTTATGCTCATATTTATCTGCAAAAGCCAATGTGACATATCCGCCTAAGGAATGTCCAAACATAACTACCTTATCTATACTTAATTCCTCTATTAATTGATAAATCTCTGCCGCCAAAGCTTCCATTGAATAATCGCCATCAAGAGCAGAGGTGCTGCCATGACCACGCAATTGCGGCATAATAATACGATATTTGCCATTCAATAATGGGCAAACTTTGTGCCAGTAATAAGGGGATCCACAGAAGCCGTGAAGTAATACTATCGTTTGCTCATTGCCTTCTCCACATTCTTCATACACCACTTCAGTCCCATTAACACTTATTGTATGCTTTCTCATCGTCGAGCACCTGCCTTCATTATATTTAATTGTTGCTTTCTATTCTTATAAACCACTTATCGATATTTTGAAACGTGGGAAATTAAACTGTTTCATTTTCAATTAATCTGGTTATTACATAGCAAGCCAATCAATCACGTCAACAAGAAAGAAAGGTGATTAATATGTTAGGATGGGCACTTCTGTTTTTCCTGCTAGCCATTTTCTCTGGTATTTTTGGTTTCCTGGGAATTGCATCAACACTAGCCGGAATAGCAAAAATATTATTTGTTTTGTTCATTATTTTGTTTATCGCTTCACTTATTCTTGGCAAAAGACGGACGGTTTAGTCCCTCTTTCGTTTATCACAAAACCAATCTCATCAAATTTAAGGAGGAATAACAATGGACAATGTAATTAACCTATCAACTACAAAGGTACGTATCGTAGACAGTATTACTGAGGTGCAAAATCAAGTTCAAATATTTCAAAGTGAAGGTTACTTGAATGATAATATCTTCGTACTCACTCATGATAAAGACAGAACTTCTCGTATTGCGGATAAAACCGACGCAGCCAAAATTGGGATAACTGAAGAAGGTTTAGGTACAGCCATTGCTAATATCTTCCGCTCTACCGGAGATGAGCTTCGTGCCAAAATGAGGTCGCTGGGCATTTCTGAATTCGATGCTGAACGTTTGGAAGCCGAGATGGATCGAGATAAGGTGCTGGTAATTGCATGGAGTGGAACAGAATACTTTGGAGAAGAGTATGACCCTTCGATTTACTATTACACCTATTTCTAAAACCTGAACTTCTGACCATACTGGAAAGACCTATCCTTTGGGGTAGGTCTTTCCAGTATGATATAGTGGTATAAAATCTTATAGAAGGAGGCTTTACAATGAGCATTCTAATTGTAGACGACAATGCCGCAAATCAGCTTATCATTAAAACTATTTTAAATAAGGCTGGTTATATGGATTTAAAATTTGCCTCCTCTGCAAGGGAATTGTTTGATATTTTAGGAGTTTACTCTGCCATTATGAAGGAAAGAGAAGCCGAACTTATTCTGATGGATATGATGATGCCTGTTGTCGATGGCTTGGAGGCTTGTAGGATTTTACAAAAGGATGAGCGATTTAAGGATATCCCCATAATTTTCGTAACAGCTGTCGGTGATTCCAGTAAAATGGCTGAAGCGCTCGATGCGGGCGCCAGTGATTATGTCATGAAGCCGATTAATCGTATGGAGCTGCTTGCCCGAATTCGTTCCGCCTTGAGGCTGAAAAAAGAAATCGATTGGCATAAAGAACGCGATCAACGAATGAAAAATAAACTGGAACTGGCAAAACAAGTTCAGCTAAGTGTGCTTAGTAAGGAAATTGATGACGAAAATATTGAAATTCGCGCTGTTTACCAGCCCTCTTCTGAGCTCGCCGGCGATTTCTATGGATGGTACCAGATTGATAAGCATCGCTATGGTATTATTTTGTTAGATATGATGGGGCATGGTATATCCGCATCGTTAGTCTGTATGTATATTTCGTCGATCCTTAGAGATACAATTACCCGTATTTCCGATATGGAACAAGCAATTCTGGAGCTGAATCGTTATATGAATCAGTTACATATGGAAGATGAACTGATCAACTACTATTTTACGGCTATTTATATGGTTATTGATACTGAAGACAAAACAATCGAATATGTGAATGCAGGTCATCCAGCAGGCATTGTATATATGGATAATAAAATTGAATTGCTTGAGCATTGCTGCGGAGCGATTGGTTTATTCCCAACTTTACATGTAAATAAAAAAAGTATACGTTATACAAAAGATATGAAAATACTTTTATATACAGATGGACTCACCGACTCATTAAATAACGGCGCAGAAGTATCATCGGAGAAGCTTCTGGCATTACTGGATAACAAACATGAATTAGAGCCCCATGCGATTATTCAGCAATTATTGCCACAGTGCAACCATGCTAATCAAAAAGATGATATCTGTCTGGTTAAGGTAACAAGCAAGTAGACTAGTAAACTATCCTGCACAATACTATTCTTTTCATGTTTCAAACCAGCCCATTTGGTTTATATATGAGTAGTGAATGAATATTGTATCAGGAGGTAAAATGATATGAAGATTGTCTTAGTAGTCAGTTGCCTATTAGGCTGTTTTTTGCTTCCAAACCCGTTTATTACAGACGAGGGAAATACGTTTTCTATTGTCCGTGCTGCCTCAGAGAAGATAGATTTGAATACGGTTAATGGCATTTCGCTGGATGATGATATTAAAGCGGTAATCGAAAAAAAGGGAGCTCCACAACGAATTACTGTTGATCCCTACTTTGAAGAATTTCTTATCTATGAATATGCGGATATGAAAATTATTTTTAGAGATAATTTCATGGATAGCATCGAAATTGGCAGTGAAATTCCTTTTCTATATGTAGATCAACATAAACTTCCTGTTGCTATCAAGGATTTACGAGCAGCACTTGGCAAACCAGATTTTATAGCTGAGGATGGTCTCGTTTTTCGACATAATGAAGCAGTATTAAAGGTTTTTATCAATCCAGAAAATGGCCATTTGGAATATATTTCTTATTACCATATTAGTTCAGAGTAAGGAAAAAATATTTTGTAATCTTTTACCAAATATAATGACCGGGGTGAATATGATGTCTGTCAATCCATTTCAGATTAAACAAGAAGAAAATAACGAGGCATATATTTTATATATCAGCGGAGATTTGGATCTTGCGGTTGTACAACAATTTCGAGCAGTACTTGGTCCTGTAGTGAAACGACCTGAAAAAGCATTAATTTTAAATCTAAAGAACTTGAATTATATCGATAGCACTGGAATCGGGATTATTGTATCTATCCTAAAAATTCGTGATGGGATGCACGCGCCCTTTATTGTCCAGGATATCCCTCCGTCTATAAAACGATTATTTGATTTGACTGGTATTTCTGGATATTTAACAGAAGGGACCGAAGCTTAAACATGAAAGAAATTCGTTTGCAAATTCCAGCCCATGCCGATCATATTGATGTTGTTCGTCTATGCCTATACGGCATTGCTTCAAAATCAGGTTTTTCTTATGAGCAGATTGAGGATATGAAGGTAGCCGTTTCAGAGGCTTGCAATAATGCCGTCCTTCACGGTTCTCCATTGGACGAGGACAATATAATTGATATCTGTTTCCAGCATGATGACAACAACTTGATAATTAAGGTTAAAAATAAAGGACCATCTTTTGAATATACGGAGGCGCTGGAAAAGGCTGCGCCTCTTCAGGCAGCTGATGTTAGCGAATTGCCAGTCGGTGGTTTAGGCATCTATCTTATGCAGGCTCTGATGGATGAGGTTAGCGTTGAAACGATCGGTCAGTGGACCGAGGTCATCTTGACCAAAAATAAGACTTCATAACTGTTGCACTGTTGCTCTCTAGTAATAATAGAGAAGGAGTCCATGAAGTATTTGCTTCAAGTGCTCCTTCTTTTTATAATTCTCTATTGACGCTTGCGAAAAATTCTCTGACAAGGCACAACCTCATCATATTGCGTTTTGTTTGCAGAAATAATAGATTCCATATTGCCCAATGCTAAAAAACCGTCTGCTGTTAAACTTTCATAAAATAAATTATGAGCACGATGTTGTAAAACAGAATCAAAATATATTAATACATTTCTACATAAAATAAGATGGAACTCATTAAATGTACTGTCCGTTGCTAAGTTATGCTGTGCAAATACTACTCTTTCTGCTATATCCGGCTTAAAAATGGCATACTTATGATCTGTAATATAATATGCTGAAAATTCTTGCTGCCCGCCAGCCTGCAAATAATTTTTCGTAAAGGCCTGCATCCGCTTCAAGTGGAATTTACCTGCCTTGGCATGCTCAATTGCTTGCTCATTCATATCCGTTGCATATATTTTTGCTTTTTCAAGCAGCCCCTCTTCCTGTAACAGGATAGCCATAGAGTAAACCTCTTCTCCTGTTGAGCATCCAGCATGCCATATTCTAATTTCAGGTAAGTTCCTGAAATTCGGAATAATCTCCTCCCTTAATGCCAAGAAAAACTCAGGATCACGATACATTTCAGTTACACGAATAGAGAAGTCATTTAATAGAAGTGTTATAAAACCTGGCTCGTGCAGCACCTTTTCAAGCAATGCAGTTATGTTTGACAGACCTTCGGCATGCATTCGCTTTACAATTCTTCTACGGATAGAGGATCGCAAGTAATTGCGAAAGTCAAAACCATATGCACGATATATTCCTTCCAGCAATAAAGTGATTTCGATATCTTCCCTTTGACTATTCAATGCTTCACCTACTTTGTAAGCCATACTCGCATTAATGATAATAATTGATCCATCTGGATAGGCTTACTGATATAGTCAGAAGCTCCCGCTGCTAAACATCGATCTCGATCGCTCTTCATCGCCTTTGCAGTAAGCGCAATAATTGGCATATCCCGCAGAGCAGGGTTATCCCGTATCGCCTTAATCGCCTCAAACCCATCCATAAGCGGCATCATAATATCCATTAAAATAAGATCAAAGTTGGCATTGTTCTGTAATATTTCCATACATCGATAACCATTCCCCGCTACGGTTGCTTGCATACCTTCTTTCTCAAGAGCTTTGACTAACGCATATACATTGCGGGCATCATCCTCAACAATTAACACTTTTTTATTTTCAAACAACGTATTCTTATAGTTATTTAAAGAGATACGGTCTTCATCCTGATCCTCGCAACTACTTTGACTGGCTATAACAACCTGAGATTCCGTTGATGCAGCTGCCTCTATATGCCCCTGCATCAGCCACTCTGCTGTTGCTTCATCCAGGTTGGGCAAGTATAGAGTGAAGGTACTTCCTATATCCTCCTGGCTTTCCAGCACGATTTTACCGCCAAGTAATTTGGCAAATTCCGTACATATAGATAGTCCAAGGCCTGTGCCCCCATATTCTCGATTAGTCTCGCCATCAGCTTGTTGAAATGCTTCAAAAATCAATTGCTGCTTATCAAGAGGAATGCCAATACCTGTATCACGCACTGATATTGCCAGGATCTGTTCATTGCTGTATATCGGTAATATTTTTTCAGCAACAGCTTGATCGGCGAGCTCCAGCGTCAGTTCCACATAGCCTTCTTTTGTAAACTTAAACGCATTAGATAATAAGTTTTTTATAATTTGCTGCAGTCGCTGACCATCCGTATGCCATATAAAGGGAAGCCGTTCATTGCTCCCCATTCTAAAAGCAATCCCCGTTTTCTCTGCAATAGGATCAAAGGCTTGTTTCATTAGCTCCGGTATTTCCGTTAAATTGACTTCATCTATCGTTAAGGTAATTTTACCGGCCTCAATTTTCGATAAATCCAGAATATCTTCAATTAGCTTTAACAAATCATTTCCTGAGGAATGGATAACCTTTGCATACCCTGTCTCATCCTCGTTTAATGTGCGATTTTCATTATCAGCCAGCATCTGAGAGAGAATTAAAATACTATTCAGCGGCGTTCTTAGCTCATGTGACATGTTAGCTAGAAAATTAGTCTTGTATTGCGAGCTCCTCTTAAGCTGTTCAGAATAACTTTCCAATTCCTCTTTAATCTTTTCTAGTTCCTTTGTTTTCTGCTCGGCAATCAAATTCTGTTCTTCCAAATGCTCTGTGGTCATACGCATTTCTTCTTGCTGCATCTGCAGCTCTTCCGATTGTGATTGTAATTCTTCTGTCTGAGATTGCAATTCCTCTGTCAGCACCTGAGATTCACTTAGCAGCCGTTCCACCTCCATCCGGCCGCCTACATTATTAACCGCAATGCCAAAATCGTCCTCAATCGCCTCCAGCAACTTCAAATGCTGTGCTGTAAATGATGACATAGAAGCAAACTCTACTACTGCCTCAACTTTATTTTCATATTCAATAGGTATAATCAGAATACTTTGTGGCTGTATTTGCCCTATAGCTGTAGTAATTATTGCAGAATGCTCCTGAGGACCATTCAATAGAAAGATACGTTTCTCAAGAGCACATTGACCAATTAGCCCTTCCCCCAGACTAAAATTTGATTTCCCAATTGATTCAGCCTGTCCAGCATATGATGCTATTTTAACTAATTGCTGTTGCTTATCTGTATCCTTTCGTATATAAAACACACCATACGATGCATTGATCATTGGAGCAACTCTCGAGAGAAAGGTTTCCCCCAAAAGAGTGAGATCATTAATCCCCTGTCCCATTGTGGCAACCTCAGCCACTTTTGTTTGAATCCAGCTTTTCATCTCTAGGCTTGTAAGCAACTCATTCGTTGCCTCAACCAGGTCCTTAATTTCATCTCTTGTATTCACTTTAATTCTAGTAGTCAAATCTCCTTCGACAGACGCAATATCTGTAATCGTTTTAACAACTTGCTTGATTGTTTTCACAATGGAACCTGATACAAAGCTAACAATTATAAAAGCGACAATCGTCACGGTAAGCAACATTGCAAAAATGCCTATCGTCAGCAATCTATTTCTGTTTTCGAGTTCGCTGACATACGCCTTTGTAGCCTGTATCTCCTTGGCATGCAAGGATTCAAACTTCCCTTGCAGATCATCTATATTTTGTTTGCTTGCTTCATTACTATAGAAATCCGCTAGCTCCGCCAACTTGTTTTTTTGCTTTAAGGCAATAGCAGGCTCAGCCGTTTGATCAATCCAGCTTTGAATATACACCCTAATTTCTTCCAGCTCACTTTTCGTATTTAAATCATCAGAAAGATACGAATACAAGCTATTATATTTTGCTTCCCATTGTGACTTCCCATTTTTGTATGGTTCAAGATAAGCCTCATCACCTGTTAATAGAAACCCTCGCTGCCCTGTTTCCATACTTAATGCAGCGCTTCGAATGGAAGCAATCAAATTATGAATTTCGATATCACTAGTTGTAATATTTTGCACCTCTTTTTGCAGCGCTGAAATTCTATCTGTTGCAATAACAATCGATACGCTTAAACAGCAAATGACGAGGATATACCCTATAGCAATTTTCATTCTGATATTAAATCTCTTATTTGCCAGCATGATAATCTCCTCTCACTTCTTGTCCAATAACTAGAATAGTCTAATTATAACACTATGAAATATGTTCTTGCATAAAGCGATTTTTCCTCTTTTTAATCTGCATGTTTCAAACGTATCTATCGGGGGTATTTATTCTAAAAGAGGATGTGATCATTGTGGAGCTTTTTATACAAATTGGTATTGTCATTATAGCCATTGGATTTATTATTCTAATGTACTCCATTGTACAGACGATGAAAGTACTTAAGGCGGCAATAGAAGAAATGCAGCTAATGATCGGACAAGTTCGAGTGGATGTCTCACATATTTCAGATGATATAAAAAAAGCTATTCATAACACAAATGAAATGACAATGGATATCAGAACAAAATTAAACTCCTTGGATAGTGTGTTTGGCGCAGCCGATGATATTGGACGGACTGTGCAGGTGTTTACAGGCATCGCCAAGGAATCGGCTGCACAGCTTGCTGTAACGGTTGAGGAGCAACAAAATCCTAATCATCAAAATGAGCAAAAGCTAACTAGCGCAATTATTGATGGTGTTATGTCGACATTACGTATTTGGAAAAAGGTAAAGGGTATTTAAACATTCCAGAGGGGGACGAGAACTATGAACAAAACAAAAATCTACCTTACTATACCAGCCCAAGCAGAATATATCGATATCGTCAGGCTTACTTTATATGGAATTGCTAATAAAGCCGGATTCTCATACGAAGAAATTGAAGATATGAAAGTAGCAGTATCGGAAGCATGTACGAATGCTGTGCTCCACGCTTATAATGATCATTATAACGGTATAATTGATTTAGCGTTCGCGTTAAAGGATAATAGCATCCATATATCGATTAAAGACTATGGCAGCAGCTTTGAATACGAACAAAATGTAGTATCTGCCGCAGCCCTTCACGACAAGCCGCTAGAGGAAATCGCTTCTGGCGGTTTAGGAATATTTATGATGCAAGCTTTGATGGATAGTGTTCAAGTTCGCTCTGACTTGGGAACAGAGATTATACTAATAAAAAGAATGGGCGGAAATGAGGACATCGTATGAATAACAACTCCTCCAATCCTAATGAAGAACAAACAATAAAATGGATAGAGATGTATCAAAAAAATGAGTGTAATGAAATTGCAACCAAGTTGCTGCTTCATTATAAACCCCTTATTCGAGTGGCTGCTGTTAATATGTCGCGGAGCAGACCTGATTTATATGAGGATTTATTTCAGGTCGCTCAGCTGTCAATGCTGAAATTATTTAAACAATATGATTTTGACCGAGCAATTCCTTTTGAGGGCTACGCGATGAAAAGCCTAGTCGGCTATCTTAAAAACTACTTGCGTGATAAATCCTGGTATATCCAGGTTCCACGCAGAATAAAGGAAAAAGGGTTATTAATACGTAAAGCTATTGAGGAATTATCGAAAACACTTCATCGCTCGCCAAATATTGAGGAAATTGCAGCTCGCATGGAATTGTCCGAAGAAGAAACTATTGAGATTTTATCCTCCAATGATTCCTATCATTATGTATCTCTGGACACACCTCTTTCCGCTGATGGTGAAAGCGCATCTATCGGAGATCTGATAGATTCAGAGGTTGATGACTATAAGATGCTTGAACAACGACTTGATTTGGAAGAAGCAATGGCCAACTTGAAAGAGGAAGAACGCACAGTTCTTAAGTTAATCTATCAAAACGAACAGTCACAGCGTCATATTGCCGAGCAGTTGGGCATTTCGCAGATGAGTGTATCCCGCATCCAAAGAAGGGCGATCCAGAAGCTGCAGAAGATATTAGCCGAAAACCCGTTGCATGAATAACAAGGCAGAGCAATATGTATATATCGATGCGACTAGTCCCCCGTTAATTGTTGATTGAGAAAACAATTAACGGGTTTTTGGCTTAAAACCAAAAGGACTTTTTCAAACATTTTTAAATGCTAACGGTTAACTTTTAAAAGGGTGCTTTACTATATTAAGCAAATATTTGCATACAAAAGCGGAGCTGCCCCAGTTGCAGCTCCGCCTCCACCTTCTAACCTTTATATACTCTCGATAGTCAAAGTCAAAAATAAATTATTTGTCAGCAGCCAGCTTATCCTTCATATCCTCGGTTGATGAGGTAATC
The DNA here is from genome assembly GCA_040396195.1 of Paenibacillus nanensis. Taxonomy (GTDB): domain Bacteria; phylum Bacillota; class Bacilli; order Paenibacillales; family Paenibacillaceae; genus Pristimantibacillus; species Pristimantibacillus nanensis_A. Next base: position 229,336 of record JBEBPB010000004.1, on the reverse strand, counting down.
GTTTCTTTAATATTTTGATTGGATTCTTTGGCGTGTTTAGCAAGACTTGCTGCTTCTTCCTTCACACTGCCAACCACTTCCTTCGTTGTATCACCAACGCTTGTTACCATGTCTTTCGTTTTCTTGCAAAGTGTTTGGTATTTATTCGAGAGATCCTCCCGCATCTTGGCACCTGACTTAGGAGCAAGTAGTAGCGCAGCTATGATCCCTGCTGTCCCTCCTATCACCGTGCCTAGTAATAGTCCACTGCTTTTCGTTTCATTTGCCATCTGAAATCTCTCCTTTTGGATTTATTTTATGATTACTAAATTGACTATGAATCAACTTCTTAGTATACATTAACCACTCTGTGGATCTTTGAAACAAGTTTTTACTATATAAATAATTTGTTTCAAACAAGAACAGGAAGTTTATTAATAAGCAAGTGACATGATAACCATGCAGGTCACTAATCTATCATTGAAAGGATGGAACGAAAATGAAAACAATGACTGATCTACACCACACTCATGACGAGGTTATGGAAACAGGAAGCTATGTATGCGCAGCTGGAGAAAAACGTCATTTGAAGCAAGGTGACAGCTTTCCGGCATGCCCGCAAACTGGTAGGGACACTTCTTGGCGTCATACTGACCATCAACACAAAACGGGTGAGCGCGTAACTGAAGCAGGTCAATATATTGATGCTGATGGTGAGAAGATACAACTTAACATCGGTGACAAATTTCCATCCTGCCCTAGAACAGGAAATAACACTAGCTGGATGCATGCATAAGCTTGTGTTGTCAAAGTTGCCCACAGTTAATCAACAGCCGCATTATGCAGATATCTAATTAATAAAAAAACAGCGACATCGAAACAGATATCCATCCTATGATGGTCTGTTATTCGATGTCGCTGTTTCTATGTTTTGGTGCAGCAATTAAGCTTTATCCCAACGCCTCTTTAATTTCCTCCGATGAGCGTTCCCACCATTCGTTGTTATGCGCAATGAGCAATTTTTGAAGTTCTGCCTTCTCATCAGCACCAAGCTCATCAAGCAGCACACGACGTTTAATTGCCGCATCAAGCTTGTTAACATGGTCAGGAAGCAGCTTCCAGCCGCGTCTCGCCTCTGTATCAATCCACATCTCGCAAGCAGCCGCTCCGCCATAATAGGAGCCTTCCTCGTCGCGATCCACCGCTACCCAAACTACCCAGCATTGACGGCCGTTCGGTGTATCTTCACGGTTCGGGCTGAAGCGAATACCGCGCTCAATCTTGCTCTTTCCATGCAAAGCGCCAACATCGATATAAGCCTCTCCCTGATCAATAATAATACAGGCAACATCACTTAAATCAATTGAGCCTGCCCCAAACCCTCTATGTCTTTTACCGCCGATCAGATTCAACGATAAGTTTTTCTTCGCCTTAGGTTCAGCGTTATTTTGCTCTTCCAGCATGTGTCGTCACACCTTTCCAGTACAATAATTACATTTTAGCTAATATTCTTGGAATTGCAAACATATACATGCTTTAGAAGCTTGTCAACGGGAGGGAATTTGGAAATGCGTCCACGCTATCGAAATGGATTGATTATTGGAATATTGGCAGTAATTATATTAGGCATCTCCATAAACAGTGGTTTTGATGAGGCCTGGCAATCTCAATTTGGCTATACGAAGCAAAACGAAACCAAATACACAGATTTAAACACGGAGTTGCCTGTTGCTTTGCCTGTTTTTGCTGAGGAAGAATGGGTCAAGCCTGCTGCAGAGCAAAACTACTCACCAGAGCAATCAACAATGAAAAAACTGAGCAATCGAACTGTGGAATACCATTTAAGTGTCAAGCTTCGAGAAAGTGACCATTACTTGGAGGGACAGCAAACAGTAACATGGACAAACCCGGGCAAAAAGCCGGTAACTGATCTTTACTTCCATCTATACCCAAACGCCTTTTATTCTGCAAAATCAACCTTTATGAAAGAGTCCGGTGGCAAGCTCAGACAAGATAAAGCAACTCCTAACAGCCACGGATATATGGAACTAAAGCGGCTTCAGACACAAGAAGGTGAGAGCTTGCTGCCAAGATTGCAATACGTGCAGCCTGATGATGGCAATAAAAGCGACAAAACATTAGTAAGGTTGCGTCTTCCCGAGCCTGTGGCAGCAGGAAAATCCGTTACCTTGCAGTTGGCATTTGAAGTAAAGCTGCCAGAAGTATTTGCACGTATGGGTTATTCAGGAAACTTTATTATGGCTGGGCAATGGTTTCCCAAAATAGCTGCTTACGAAACGAGCGGTACTCGCGGACGTGCGGATGAAGGATGGAATTTACATCAGTATCATGGAAACTCCGAGTTCTACAGCAACTTTGGCATTTTCAATGTAAAAATTGACGTCCCTGAAAACTATAAAGTCGCAGCAACTGGCTATCAAGCCAAAACAACACCTTTGAAAAATAACCGGACTGAGTATTATTTTTATGCAGAGGATGTACATGATTTCGCCTGGTCAGCTTCCCCTGACTTCATCTACAGCGAGGCCCCTCTATCTGATGAAGGTATTCCGGGAGTGCTTATTAAGCTCTATTTGGATCCAAGTCATGAAGCGCATCAAGAAAGATACATCCATGCCGCCAAATCATCGCTTTCCAAGCTTGCCAAATGGTACGGAGCTTATCCTTACAGTACACTTTCCATAGTTGTGCCACCAAAAAAAGCAGGCGGTGCCGGAGGAATGGAGTATCCTACACTTGTGACTGCATTTGCTGCTGATAAAAGCGACCCGGGATACGAATTAGAGCGGGTTGTTGCACATGAAATTGCTCATCAATATTGGTACGGCATGGTTGCCAATAATGAGTTTGAGGAAGCATGGCTTGATGAAGGACTAACCTCATATTCAGAGGATAAAATTATGGAGGCTGTTTATGGAGTTACGTCTAACTTGCGTACGGAAGCCAGTTATATGACTGATCCTTCCCCTTTGGCGCAACCTTCCTGGCATTTTAAGAACCATCGGCAATACGCTGAAAATGTTTATATGCGCTCCAAACTGCTGTTGCTCGATCTGGAAAGTAAAATTGGCACAGCCCAAATGAACAAGCTTTTACGTGTTTATTTTCAAACGTATAAGTTCAAGCATCCTTCCACTGCTGATTTTCAGCGAGCCGTTGAAAAAGTAACTGAACAAAGCTGGGATAACTATTTCAAGTCCTTTATTTATAGTAATAAAACCGCAGATTATGAAATATCTGATATTTCAGTGGTCAAGAAAAAGTCTGGTGACAACATAGCACACGAATCAACCGTCACTATTAATAGAAGCGAAAACAATGGAGCAATCCCCATCGTCTTAAAATTCCAGGATGGCACAATCAAAACAAAAATATGGAATAGTGAGCAGACATCAGTCAAATTCAAGGAAATCTCTGATTCGCCGCTGCTATGGGCTATGATTGATCCGCAGCAAAGCAATATGCTGGATAATCAGTTAATAAACAATTATATGATTGCCGAATTAGATTCACAAAAACGTGCCCGCTGGAATATAGGCACTACATCCATTATCGAAGGGCTGCTCAAAATGCTTGCCTGGTAATTATAACTACAATTTACACAAGGAGCGATTGCAATGAAATCAATTATCGCACACGGCTGGAAACTTACCGGCAAGCATCTTCCGATCGTTATTTTTCTTTTTCTGTATCGACTTGGCTGGGGGTTTCTGATCTACCGTATTGTCGATAATATCGTTACTCCTCTGCTGAAAAGATTTCCTGCAGCTGCTCCGCATGATTATGCTGTACAGAGCTTTATGACCGAGGCGCAATTCAGGTTATTTAAAACAGATATGATTATGCCTTACGTCTGGACAATCGTTGCACTAATGGGAGCAAGAATGCTGCTTGCTCCCTTTCTGCAAAGCGGATTGCTTCACTCCATTCGAAGCCAGATCAATGAGCAGACAGGTACTCGCTTCAGACAAGGCATCAAAAAATTCTGGAAGCCAATTATGTTAATCTATTGGCTGGAGGCCATTGCCGTCATACTGCCTCTTTGGTGGATCGCGCCAAAACTATTTCGAATCCTTATGACTAGCCCCGCCCTTCCTCAAATACTGATCGACGCAGCTCCTTGGCTGGGAGGCTGGGGACTATGGGCGGTACTGGTTCATTTATTCAGTATCGCTCTGCAAATTGGCATTGTTCAGGAAGGAAAACTATTGCCTTTGCTCGGACAAATAATGATCAGGCTGCTGCCATTTGTGCTAATCACACTCTTTATGTGGTTAATAGCTGCTGCAGCTGCTTCATTGTTTGTTCTCTCAGCTTTAGTATGGGCTGGCTTCCTTACCTTGCTGTTAAAGCATCTAGGGCAGTTTATAACCACCTGGATTAAAATTTGGACGCTTGCTTCCCAAAGCATTATTATGCAGAAAAAAAATCATTCCGAATAGTTGTCTGAATATTTACAATATTTAAACAATGGTATATAATGAGTATAATCAAAGGAAAGGGGATAGTCCAATGGAGACGGTTAGCGAAGCATGTCCACTCTAACCAATTACTGCAAGGAAAGGAGTATCTCAATATTAAGGGCATGCGGGTACCAATGATGCAAGATGAGAAATGAACGATGATCCGCAAGATCGAGCAAGCTAAATAAGTCAGAAAGGATTATACCAGTTAGAGATTTATCCGCTTGGTGGTTCATATATCAATTGCTTTTTGGAAGTGCGTTTCAGAAGGATAAATTATTCACCTTTCGTCTCCAGCACGGACGCGGAAGTTATTCAGATAGATCAATAGGCATAACCTACTCTATGCAATAAGCAAGGCACGAAGTCCTTATGCACGGAAGAAGTATTTTCAGCGAGGAATATAAGAAGGAGTTGTATCAATCTTTACAAAGCCTTATATTTCAGGAAAGGACATATCAGCAAGACGGAAGATATGCTGTTTTGGTCACGGAATGGAGCGTTAGAATAAATTGAATATCGGCTATATAAGCAGTTGAAGGATTCTGGTCATCATCGATGAGCAGAATCCTTCTTATGTTTGGCTATAGCTTGTGCAATGCAGCTATAATATTGGACTCAATAATCGCGACACTGATTCCTTCAAACGATTGAACAATGAACGCTCATTATAGCGTTCTAGGGTTAGCTCGTAGGAATCCTTCATATCTGTTTCAAAAATATTTTTTAGCTCTCTGGCTGTTTTTGTGTCATAAATAAAAGCATTCATTTCAAAATTCAGCTTAAAGCTTCGAATATCCATATTTGCCGTTCCTACAGAGGCGACCTTGCCATCAACCACTAATGTTTTGGCATGCAGAAAGCCTTTCTCATACATAAAGCATTTGACTCCTGCCTCAAGCAGCTCTCCCAAATAAGAGTTGGTTGCCCAATATACAAAGAAATGATCCGGTCTGCTCGGCAGCATGATTCGGACATCCACCCCGCAATTTGCCGCAACTTTCAATGCTGTCATCAAGCTTTCATCAGGTACAAAGTATGGTGTTTGCAAACATACCGATTCATGCGCCGTGTAGATTAGCTTAATAAAGGAATCCTTTATTTGCTGATACTCACTATCTGGTCCGCTGGCCACAAGCTGCATGCCTATTTTTCCATCAGGCTGCTCGCGAATCGGAAAGTATTGCTCATTCAATTCAAGCATGCTGCCGCTAGCCAAGTTCCAGTCCATTAGAAACTGAGCCTGCATTTGCAACACTGCCCCGCCTGATACCTTCAAATGCGTGTCTCTCCAATAACCAAACTCCTTGCTCAGCCCCAAATACTCATCCCCGATATTGAAACCGCCAATATAACCAATCAATCCGTCAATAATAACAAGTTTGCGATGATTTCTGTAGTTAATCTTCAAATTAATATAAGGAATACGGGAAGGAAAAAAAGCAATCGCCTCTCCACCTGCAGCCAAAAATTCTGCAAAAAAACGCTTGGTCAATTGGGAGCTGCCGATATGATCATATAGAAACTTGACCTCGACTCCCTGCTTTGCCTTCTCTGTCAGAGCATGTATCAAACGTCTGCCCAGATCATCATCTCTTACAATATAGTAAACGAGATGGATATGATGCTCGGCTTTCTCGATATCGGCAATCAGCGAGTCGAACTTTTGATTGCCATCAATAAATATATCTGTTTCATTATTGCTTGTGTACAAGGAATAACTCGTTCGCAAGTTCATATAGATAACATCTCTGTATGCTTCAGCAGCAGGATCAATAAACTGCAACTCTCCTGAGCGAATTTGCTGCTCTTGCTGTTCAAGCGTATTCTGTATAATACGCTTATGATCGCCAAGCAACTTGTGAAGCTTGCGTTTTTTCATTTTCTGTCCCAGTATCAGGTACAGCACAAATCCTAATATCGGGATAAAGAATAGAATCATTATCCATGACCAGGTTGCGCTAATATTGCGCCGTTCCAAAAAAATAACGGTTATCGCAAGAAATATATTGAGAAGCATAATAACAATGTACATATGCTGCAGCATACTCATCTAATTTTTACACCCCTATAGAAGCAATAATCCGCCGTTTATTTTAACGATTAACCGGAATTGCATTATAATATTCTTCCAACGTCTGTCCACTTTCATACAGCTCCGTTGCAAGTGATTTGCCAACATAACGAATATGCCACGGCTCATACTGGTAGCCTGTAACTTTCTCTTTCCCTTTGGGGTAGCGAACGATAAAGCCATATTCATGCGCATGCTCAGCGACCCACTTCGCTTCGTCCATATCTCCAAAACAATCGTTGGCTGCACATTTCCCATCACTTCTTGTCACATCAATCGCCAGACCCGATTCATGTTCACTAGTACCCGGGTATGCACTATAAGTTCTCGCCTTCTCCAATCCGTCCTTCTTTACATATCGGTTAAACAGATCAGTTTGATAAGCGTGTGAGCGATAACCGGACACACCTGCCAAATACATTTTAGCTTTATCCGCAGCTGCAAACATATCTTCCAAAGCTTCAGCTGCTTCTTTGCGCATCTTCCGCTTGTCTATTTTCTCATTAAATATAAATCGGGTATCCGGATAAACCAAATCGGATGGCACATAGTCATCAGGCAAACGATTATTAGGATTAATTAGCGCTGTTATGTTTTCAGGCTCTGCTACAACTTCAATCGAGTCGCCAAACTCTTTGATCGCTTCTGAGGTATTATCATTACCCGGTTTCTTTGTCTCAATCGGCTCTGATGTTGCTTCACCCTCATTATGATCTGTATGTCCAGCCTCGCCCGTTGGATTCACACTAGGGCTTGGGCTTGGTTGAGGAGCAGTTGCAGATGGCTGCGAGGATTCATTTATTAAATTATTTTTAGAATTCCCATTATTATCCTCGTCGTTTTCACCATTATTTTCCGAGCTATTTTTATTGCTATCGACAATATTTTCCCCTGTACTTGTAGGGATATTATCCTCTTTTTTCATAGCCCAATTCGCTGTAATCCCAACTGTAACAGCAACTGCGACCAGTATGATTACTGCTTTCAACTTGCTCATTGCTTCCCCTCCAGTATTGTGCCGATTCTCTTTATATAAACGTCAAATTACCTCAAAAAGTTACTTTTTCTGCCTAAAATACGCTTTTTTAAAGACTACACGCACTTTGACAAGCTAGTGCCCCCAATTGCATAATAATAGTTAAGCACTTGTAAATATATAGATAGTGCAACTATAACAGGAGGCCAGACAGGTCGCTTGTGTTTTATGTGAAGGGTGGTAGATTTACCTTGTTCGATACGATAAAGCGGTTGTTTCATACCCGTCCAATCGTCATTTTTTCCATTATCATGCTGTTAAAAAGTTTGCTTGCCTGGGCGGTTATTTTTGAAAACGGCGCCTCTATAACTGTTTTGTTGAAAGAGGTTCCTTTCGTACTGGCAATCTTCTGCCTGATTGAGTGGCTTGCTGGCAGGCGAAAGCTCGTTTATTACTGGTGTGCCAATTTGGTTATAACATCTATTCTATTCGCAGCTATCATGTATTACAAGTATTATGGCGTTATGGTTACATACCACGCCTTGGGACAAGTGAATCAAGTAGGAGCAGTGCGCAACAGTGTTTTCTCACTAATCCATCCATACTACCTGTTAATTTTTACAGACTTGATCATACTGGCGTTCTTTATGTTCAGCAAGAGCAAGTATAACAACTGGAATCAACCGAAGAACAACAAATTGATTCTTTCTGTGCTGGTCGTATCCATCGCAATTTGTCTATTCAATATTCTTCCTAACCGCGCTAGCATGAACGAAATTGTTAAAGCGGAGCAAATGGGTATTTTAAATTATGAAGCCTATACGATTCTAGCAAAGGAAGAACCTGAAATTGTTGATGAGAAGGAATTGACACAAGAGAATATTCAATCCGTCAAAAACATTTCTCCAGTGGAAGATGTTGTGAAGTTTGGATCTGCCAAGGATAAAAATCTGATCATTATTCAAATGGAGTCACTGCAAAGCTTTCTTGTTGGTTTAAATATTGACGGACAAGAAATTATGCCGAACTTCAGCAAACTGGTAAATGAAAATCATTATTTTAATCATTTCTATCAACAGGTTGGTCAAGGCAACACCTCGGATGCTGAGTATGTTGTCAATACATCTCTATATATTCCGGCTCGCGGAGCCGCGACGCAAGTATATGCGGATAAAGAATTGCCGAGCCTGCCCAAGCTGCTCAACCAGCATGGATATGATACTGCTACCTTTCATACGAATGTCGTAGATTTCTGGAACCGAAAGGAATTGTATAAAGCAATCGGGTTTGATCGTTATTACGATCAAGAATATTTCGGTGATGAACAAGCTATTTTCTTCGGTGCTCCAGATGAAATTCTCTACAAAAAAACGATGCTGGAATTGATTCGCATGCATAAGCAGGAGCGGCCCTTTTATGCGCAGGTCATTTCGATGACCGCTCACCACCCCTATACTATTCCAGAAGAGCTGTCCCGCATCACAATGCCGGAACGCTATCAAGGAACCATGATCGGTGACTACCTGCGCTCGCAAAACTATGCTGACTATGCTTTAGGATTGTTTATTGAGGATTTAAAGCAAAGCGGTGTTTGGGAGGACAGCCTGATCGTATTGTATGGGGATCATCTCGGATTGCCGATGTATTCCTTGACCCGCGAAGAAAAAGCTCTTATGGAAGAAATCTATGGACGTGAGTATACGTATACCGATATGATCAATATTCCGTTTGTTGTGATCAATCCGGGCGATCCAGGATCAGCTGTCCATGAGCAACTGGGAGGTCAGGTAGATATTTTGCCGACAGTCGCTAATCTACTTGGTGTACCGCTTGGGGAGCAAATTCATTTCGGTCAAGATTTATTTAACCAACAGGGTTACAATATCTTGCCACAGCGTTACTATTTGCCTACCGGTTCCTTCCTGAGCAGTGAAGAATTGTTCTTGTCAGGCAGCGGTTATGAAGACGGCAGACACTATTCCTTGGCTGGTGATGGTCTAAGCCGTGATAGAAGTGCTAGTGAGGAAGAATTCGAACGCGCCTTGCAATTGTTAAAGCTATCCGATAACTATGTCAATAAGCTGCCAAGCTGGAAAACAGAAGCGAATGCTGAAACAGACTAAGACAAGAAAGCCATCTGCTGCGAGTGCACTCGCAGCAGATGGCTTAACATTACAATTGCTTTATTGCCTCCAACACCTCTTCGGCATGTCCTTCCACCTTGACGCTGAGCCATTCCTTCCTCAATGTGCCCGCCTCATCAATGATAAAGGTCGAACGATTAACACCCATAAACTCTTTGCCTTGCCAGCTCAGCTGTTGCCAAACACCAAATTGACGGCATAGCTCCTGATCAGGATCAGATAAAAGCAAAAATGGCAGTTCATACTGCGCCGCAAATTGCTGATGTGATTCAAGATCATCCGGACTAACCCCGATAACCTCCACATTATAACGTGAAAATTGATTATTGAAATCACGGAAATCACAGGACTCCTGCGTACAGCCTGGCGTCATATCCCTCGGATAAAAATATAGAACAAGCTTCTTGCCAACAAAGTCTGATAGCTTTATAACAGCTCCGTTCGACGCCAGTAACTCAACATCTGCTACCTTTTCTCCTATTTTAATGGACTGCTCACTCATTTCCTTCACCTTCCTCAGCATAAGTTTCATATCTTTCAAAATACAAAGAATCGCCTTTCATAAACCGGATAATATCCTCATTAGCATGATATACAGAACATGCGAGCGCAAGCTTCATTGCTGCTGCTTCAGTCGTTATCTTATCCAGTACAATAGCGCCTGCCTCAATTAATGCAATCGATGAAGAGTACATAGCATCCTCTGCATTTTTCACGGGACATATAAATAGTGGAATGTCATCCCGCTTGCATCTCTCGACAAATGCAGGCAATGAATAGGCACTGATATCGGAAGCACAAGCTGTACCGGAATGATGCAAGTCATGCAAAATAGCTCGTGGCTTGCCTCGCTCAGCCATCCATTGATAGTAGCTGTAATTCAATCCCGGGTAAGGCTTTATGTACAGGATTGGAACAGATAAACGCGCTAAAGCCTGCTCGCGGTCAAAGCCCAGTCCAGCCTGCCGTAGAGCTGAACTATCCGGATTCCATTGGTGTACAACCGGAACAAATTTTCGCTCAACCATTTTTCCATATACAATATTGTAAGGGCTGCTGAACTGATCTGTAAATGATGCACATTGCTGCATTCGCGAACCTAAATAAACAAGAGACTCCCGCTGATCATTCTCATAGACAGCAAATACACCGGATAAGTTATTCCCTGCAACAAAATCAATACTGCTGCCAAAATTGCGCAAGCCATTGCTGCGCTCATCAGCAATTGGATAATTGCTTGCTGTAAATACAAGCGGTATCGTTATATCCGCAAATAAAAAACTGAATAATGTTGCTGTATAAGCAATTGTATCTGAGCCATGCGTAACGATTATGCCATCATAAGCGTTCCAATCTAATTGCAACAACGTATCAGCAAGTATACGCCAATGCTCCGGACTTAAATTTTCACTCAAAATATTGAGAGGCTGCAAGGCTGTCAGTTCTATATCATCGCGGCAGTATGTCTGTTGTTTATACGCCTCAAGCAGTATATAAGAGCCGTTGCCGTGCACATCGATTTCTTGCTCTTGCTTCTTGCTTCCGATTGTACCACCAGTGAACAATATCGCTATTCGCTTCAACAAGTATCCCCCTGTTCCTGATTAACATAAGGAGCGCACGAATTGTGCGCTCCTGTTTTTCTAATCCTTTTTCATAAACGGCCACCAATTGGCTTCGCCAAACATCCTCACCATAACAGGAATGAATAACGGTAGCATAACTAGAGCATATAAGAACAAACCGCAGAGCACAATGGTCGCAATCTGCAAAAGCGACATAACTCCCGATGGGAGCATTGCGGCAAAGGTTCCACCCAAAATAACTGCTGCTGACATAATAACTGAACCCATATTGCGCATCGCTGCCAGTATGCCCTCTTTCGGCTCCATATGTCGGAACTCCTTGAATCGGTCCATCAGGAATATGCTATAATCCACGCCAAGAGCGATTAGAATAACAAAGCCGAAGAATGGCACTGCCCAGCTAATGCCCGACAACCCTGCTATCCGGACAAAAATCAATTCTGCCAATGCCTGTGAGGTGTAGAATGTTACAATTAATGAAAACATGATATAAGCAGTAATTACAATTGAGCGGAACAGTACAATCAGGATAATCGAAATACCTACAAGCATAAAAATAACTGTTCTGGAATAATCCTCGCCGGAAATCGTACTTAAATCATGGTTCATACTAGTAATCCCGCCAATTGCAATTTCGGCATCAGCAAGCTTCGTATTGGCAACTGCGCGTTGAACAGCGGCTTCCAAAGCTTCTATTTCATTCATTGTTTCTTCTGCATAAGGACTGCTGTCAAAAATAACATCAAACTTAGAAAGTTGCCTGTCCGCTGACATATATACATCCAGCGATGCCTGGAAGCTCTCATCATCAATAGCGTCTTGCGGAATAAACCAGCCGCTCATCTGCTTGTTCGGAGCATCTGCCAAGCCTTGCAAGTACCCTCCGGCAGCAGCAAGCCCCTCTGATACTTGGGAAATGCCGTCCGCACTTTGCGTCAAGCCGCTTGACAGCTCGCTTAGCTGATCATTCATTGTAGCAAAGCCCTGCGCAAGCTCTTGTTGCCCACCAGACAATTGATTTAGCCCTTCACTCATCGATGGCAATTGCTGTAGCACTTTGCCTTGACCCGATGCAGCAGCTGTAATTCCCTGCTCCAGCTCATCCAAGCCCGCAACCAGCTGCTCAAGCCCTGCGGCCAGCATATTCTGCCCTGCAATGGCTTCCTTGAAGCCGTCATCAGCCTGCTTCATGCCGCCGCTCACGCCAGTTAACTGCTTATTCATCTCTTTCAACTGGGCACCAAGCGTATGAGATCCTTGCTCCAGTTGTTTAATCGTCTCTGTAACAGTTAAAAACTGTACATCATTGCTCAACTCCGGATACTTCTCTTGCAAAGCTCCTAACTGCGCAACGGCGCCAGTTAGTCCGTCTGCAAGCTGCTTCTGTGATTCAGCAACTGCATCGTAGCCTTGTGCAAGCTGTGCAAGCCCGCCTCCCATCTCATTATAACCAAGACGAAGCTGCTCTAAAGCTGCTGCCAGCTTGCCTGCACTTTCTTTGGCTTCAGCAATACCTTTGCTGAGCTCCTTTGCTCCTGCCGAGCCATCTTTCAAGCCGCTTTCCAGCTGCTTCAAACCGGCGCTTAGCTGCTCAACTCCTTGTTTCAGCTCATCGGTGCCTGCTGCAAGCTGATTTGCTCCATCGACTGCTTCTTTCAGTTTTGGCGCATTACTCTCCAGTGCCTTGCCCGCCTCAGCAAGCCCGCTTTCGATTTGATCTAACCCTTTGGTGCTTTCAGTTAATCCGTCATCCAGCAATGTCACCTGATCGGCAACTAAAAATTGTTCAATAATTTCGCCTGCCGGTCTTGTAGCGCTGCGCACTGCCTTCACACCATCTACAGAGGCAAGCTCTCTGCTTATTTTTTCAACCAATGCCAAATGCTCGGGATTATCCAGCTTCATATCTGTCTTCACTACAACCGTTGAAGGTAATGTTTCACCTGGTCCAAAGCTGTCGGCAATCAAGTTGAAGCCTTTTACCGAATTGTATTTGTCGCCAATCTCATCCAGTGAGTTATAAGAAATAGACCCTTTATAGGCAACTAATGAAGGAACGATCAGAACAGCCAAAATAACAATTGCCCAAATAGGACGCTTCAATGAGAAGCTGCCAACCGCTCCCCAAAGTCTGCTCTCCTTATGCTCAATCGATCCTTTTGCAGGCCAGAACATTGCCTTCCCAAGCACCACGAGGAAAAAGGGAACAAGCGTATATAGTGCAATAAGCAGGATCGCAATTCCTACCGCTACCGCAACTGCTGATCTGTATAGCATAAACGTTGAAAAACCGATTGATGTAAAACCAACCAATACAGCAAGCCCTGAGAAAAATACGGTTTTCCCAGCGGTTTTATAAGTAGTAATAATTGCCTCTACCTTATTATCATTGCGAGACAATTCTTCCTTATACCTGCTAATCAACAAAATGCAATAATCTGTCCCGATTCCAAACAATACGGCCACCATAAATATTTGTGTAAAGTTGGATAGCGGAAAATCCAAATATTCTGCCAAATAAGCTACGATCGACTGTGAAACTAAATATGAGAATCCGACCGTTAACAGCGGAACAAACGGCGCTGCAGCAGAACGGAATACTGCAAACAATATAATTAGTATAAATCCTACTGTTATCAGTTCTGTTTTCTTCAAGCCATCCTGCGAGCTTTGAATAACATCCTCTGCAATCAGCCAGTCACCCGTCAAATAATGATCTGTTTTCACGTCGGCAAGTGCTTCATACAGCATATCCCGCTGCTCCGCCATTGTTTGTCCTTCGAGCGGCTCCGTTTGCAAAAGCACAAGAATGGCCTTGCCATCCTTCGCAACCATCTGCTCCTTCAGCTCATCGATATCATAATGAGTCATCATCGACCGTATTCCGAGCTTTTCGCTGTCTGCCTTCAAGCTATCAACGGTCGCTTTAATTTCGGCAAGCGCATCCTCTCCGAGGCCGCTTTCCTGGTAGAAAACCAGTACCGAGGCATGGCCTCCACCTTTGCCATCCTCTCCATCAGAGCCGATTTCCTTCAGCAATTGACCAGCTATCGATGAGGAATACCCCTGGGGCACTGTTATTTGCCCTTTTGTGCGCACTAATTCCTCCATAGAAGGAGCGCTAATCATTAAAACGACTGCTGCTATAATCCAAATGGCTGCAACAGCCCACTTCATTTTTAAGATGGACTTCATCCGAATCTTCTCCTCTCCCGTTAAGAAGCCTCCTGCCGTATCGAATGTACTATAACAAAGGATTATCAGCAAAAGCAATTAGTCAATTATGAACATCTATTGAACTGTTGCATGCAAAATGGCTGCAGATTATACTCTGCATGATTGGAACTCATTTATGTATGCTCTCTCTATTATATATCCTATCATTTTAGACAGATGAATTCGACTTTCAAAAAAACCGTCACTTACAGCCATTGGCTGCAAGTGACGGTTTTATCTATTTATTTATGCTATTTGCGGTACTCCCAGTTGCAATTGATACATCGCGTAGTATTTCCCCTGCAGTTCCATCAATGTCTCATGATTGCCTTGTTCAACGATAACTCCTCGATCCAAAACGAGAATCTGATCAGCAGCACGAATTGTCGATAAACGGTGCGCAATAACAAAAGTAGTTCTTCCTTGCTTCAATACTTCAAGCGCTTCTTGAATAATAGCCTCTGTCTCAGTATCGATGCTCGCCGTCGCCTCATCCAAAATAAGGATGGCCGGATCATACGCCAGCGCTCGTGCAAAGGAAATAAGCTGACGCTGCCCAGCAGAGAAGGTGCTGCCTTTCTCCAGTACAGGGGCATCAATGCCGCCAGGCAATTTGTTGAACATCTCATATGCTCCTACTGCCTTCAATGCGGCAACAACCTGTTCACGACTGATTTCTTCATTGTTCAAACTAATATTCGAAGCAATTGTGCCGGTGAACAAGAAGGGATCCTGCAAAACAATTCCCATATGCTGACGAAGCAACTGCTTCGGTATAGAGCGGACATCCTTGCCATCTATCGAAATGATTCCCTCCTTATTATCATAAAACCGGAACAACAAATTCATAATCGAGCTTTTTCCAGAACCGGTATGACCAACAAGAGCAACTGTTTCTCCTTGCTTGGCATGGAAGCTAATATGTTTCAATACATATTCATTCTCTTTGTAAGCAAAGCTGACATTGTCAAACCTTACCTCGCCGCGATATCTTTCCAGCTTGCCTGTTGCAACATCCGTTCCTTCCTCATCCATTAATTTGAATACACGCTCCGCAGACACTCGAGCCGTCTCCAAGTTCGATAATTGATTGACTACCCCTACTATAGGTGAAAACATCCGGTTCATGTAGTCAATATAGGCGTATAGAATACCAACCGTCAAAATAGTTGACAGCGACGTACCCCAAAATACCCAAATAACGATGAGCAATAGCAGATTGCGCACAACATAGACGAGGTTATGAGAAGTTAAAGAATTCAAATTCAACATCTTGTTTTGATATTTAAAATACTGTGAGTTAGTTTCTTCAAATTCCTCTGTCATTTTTTTCTGACGACGAAATGCCTGAATAATCGCCATACCTTGAATTGATTCATTAATCATCCCATTAATTTCACTTAGCTTTGCTCGAATAACCCGATTATACCCGCTGGCATACTTTCTATATACCTTGATCCAAATGATTAGAATAGGGACCAACGGCAGCGACATTAACGCCAACCGGTAATCCAGCAGGAACAAGGCGCCAAAAATCGCAACCATATAAATAATACCGGTGAAGAAATTGGCAAGTACGCCAACATACAGCTCTCTTATAGCCTCCGTATCGTTAGTAACCCGGGATACAACCTGCCCTGCCGCCAAATTATCATAATAATCCACCGGCAGTCTTTGAGTATGAGCATAAATATCATTGCGCATTTTCCGTACAATTTTGTTGGCTGACGTCTGCAGCATAATATGCTGTCCATAAGCAAAGACTGCGGCAATAACCATCATCCCCATATAAATGCTGGCTAAAAGCAGCAGCTCAGGAAACTCCGGCTTGTAAAACTGATACAGCTCACTGGCACTCAGCTTAACCGCAGGATAAGCGGTTGTCTCATTGGATTGGCTATCTGTTATACGTACCTCGTTGCCGACAGCTTCTCTTTTTCCTCCCGCTACCTCTATATCACTATGAATAAAATAATAGCTTCTGCCAACCTGCAATATGCGGACTGCCGCATCCGGTTTCATTTGTTGTTCGCTGTCCAGCCGATCTTCTCGAACATAAATGCTGCCATTGTAAGCAACACCATACTTACTCTCTTGCGTAATGGCGTACCACTTTTTCTCGATGCCTAATATATTTTGATCTATCATGCGCTTGGCTACAAATGGTCCTACCAGTTCAGCACATATTGCCAGTATTAACAACAACAGTGCAATTGCAATCGTTTTTTTATAGTGCAATGCATATCGGAATAATCGTTTGCCCGTCGTATTCATGACTATTCCTCCTCTCCGCGCTCAATAAACGCCTCCAGCTGCTGACGGTCGTATTGCTCCTTGTACCAGCCCTTATTTTGCAGCAGCCTATCATGCGTTCCCTGCTCGGCAATTCGGCCATCATCCAACACAATAATCCAATCAGCATGCTGTACAGCCGACAAACGGTGTGTCGTAATAATCGTAGTTTTTTTTGCGCGTTCTTCTCTTATTCCTTCAATAATTTCAGCCTCGGTTTTTGCATCCACAGCAGACAACGCATCATCGAGCAGCAGAATTTCAGGATTGGCAATTAGCGCACGCGCTATACTGACTCGCTGCTTTTGCCCTCCTGATAACGCAACGCCCTTTTCCCCAACCAAGGTTTCCAGCCCATCCGGAAGAAATTGAATATCTTTGGCAAACGATGCCCTTTCCAGCGATCTCTGCAATAGCTGCTCTGATGGCTCGCCTGACAAACCGAACAAAATATTTTCTCTTATCGTTCGTGAGAACAGTATTGGCTGCTGCGCCACATAACCTATCCAGCCCAATATGCGATCAAGCTGCAATTGCTCCACGGGCACTCCTCCAACTGTAATTTCTCCGTTGCCTAGAGGATATTCACGAAGCAGCTGCCGCAATACGGTTGTCTTCCCGCTACCTGTGCGCCCTACAATACCTAATGTTTGACCCTGTTGCAAAGTAAAGGAAACATCGTCCAAATTGCAAACTGCGGAGGTCGGATACTGAAAAGTTACATTCTGAAAACAGATCGAGGTTGGAGCAACCGTCTCCATCGGCTGAGTAGGATCAACCACATCTGCCTTATAGCCCAGCGTTTCATTTACCCGATCCAATGATGCATTACCTCGCTGCATCACATTAATCAATTCTCCAATAGCAAACATCGGCCAAATCAACATACCCAAAAAAATATTAAAGGAAACAAGCTCTCCCAATGTAATTTCATTATGAAAAACTAAGTAGCCGCCGTAACAAAGTCCAATAATATAACTTGCACCAACCAAAATTTTCATCGTTGGCTCGAACAAAGCGTCTATTTTAGCAACAGCAATATTTTTCTCGAAAACTTCATCCGTTTTTTTGCTGAAAGCCTCCGCACTCGCCTCCTCCTGAACAAAGGCACGGATTACTCTTACACCAGATACCGATTCCAGCACCTGATCATTCAGCTCTCCAAAAGCATTCTGGGCATCTATAAATCGCTCGTGAATCTTCTTCCCGAAATAGGACATCGCAATAGCCATTAACGGCAGCGGCAGCAGTGCCGCAATCGTCAGCTTCCAACTGATAGCTACTGACATAACCACAAGGATCGTCACCATAAACAGCGTTGAATCTACAAGCGTTAAA
This sequence comes from Paenibacillus nanensis, assembly GCA_040396195.1. GTDB lineage: Bacteria > Bacillota > Bacilli > Paenibacillales > Paenibacillaceae > Pristimantibacillus > Pristimantibacillus nanensis_A. Next base: position 211,247 of record JBEBPB010000004.1, on the reverse strand, counting down.
ATTCCGAATCCGGCAGTAGTAGCCACTGCCCCCAGGTCGTTCGTAGCTCTAGCCATCAGATTACCTGTTCGATTTTGCTCATAAAAGGAAGGCTTCATCTTCATAAAATGCGTCATCAACGTATATCGAAGCTTCCGTTCCAGTATAAAGGCGCCGCCAAACAGTTGATAATGCCACGTATAAGTAACAATATAGCAAACAATGATAAGAAATATCCAAAGATACATAATGTTTTGAAATTCCGATGCGCTTAGAAGGTATTGGCTCATGCCATCAATAACATATCCCGTAAGCCATGGCGGCACTATCTCGATAACTCCTGTAATAACAAGCATAGAAATGGCAATCGCATACCTTTTCCACTGCAATTTGAAATACCACTTCAGCTTAAATAAAACATCAAACAATACTTCCCCCCCATTTCCCAAAAAACTTTCTATCCAAAACAAATAAAAAAAGCGTGCCATATCGGCACGCTTTCCATTATTCCAGTTACATTATCCCCATAAAACAAGACAGATGCAGCTGCAATAAATAAAAAGAGCGCACGATTACGGCAATACGTAATCCGGCGCTCAACAGCTGTATATGCAGATTAATCTTGCAATAGACAGATTTGAATACGCGGACGGATTACGTAATTTGCATGGTTATCAAAGATGTAAAAGGTGTTCATTGCATCTACTTGATTGATCATTTGACGTAACCCTCCCTTCGTTAAAATCTAATTGTCACTTTACCACAGACAGAAAATCCGTGTCAATCCATTTTTTCTCAAACAACAAATACTGTGCTAGGCTTTTATGCTATTGGGGTTATCGAGCACAGGAAGCATTCTCTCGCCGCTTTTCATCACAGCACTGCAAACCATACAATTCGGTTCATGATCAAAAGCAAAGTTATCTCTCATCCAGCTGTTGCACCCATCTGTAGCACATTCCCATACTTTAGTCATTTGCTCTGGTACCGGCTCCTGATGCTTCTTATGATTATACATAACGATCCTCCTGTTCTTAGAACAAAGAAAAGCCGCCACGGCCTAAGCCGGGCGCCTGTTCTGCACGTTGGTCAAAAACGCTTCACACTCAAAACCAATTTTGTTAATTATTTTCATTTCATAAAATTATAACACACCGGAGGAACATAAGCAAATGACCAAATGAAAACAGAGCAAAATATGAAGCCTTCTTTTTCACCATGGCTTGAATACCAGCAAAAATATTAGCAACAGCACTAATAACTGACTAACTAATTCCTGTACTCTCGTTTTGTATAGCACATCATAATACTGCACTGGGAGCTCTTCATCTGTATGCGCTTCCAAAATAAGTTCACGTTGCTTGAGTATCTTTGGTAATCTTATCGCAGTATATCCTTGCAATAGCAAATAGAAAAGAAGGGACAAAACAAACCAGGTTTGCGTAAGTAACTTGGGTTCAAGCATTAGCAACACTGCCGAGGTAAGAATTAGAATAAAGCTGCCGCCGCATGGCACATATTTCAACTTTTGAAAAAGTTCGATGGTTTGCTTCGCTTCAGTTGCTGTTTTGGCGGTGCGTGACATAATCGGAAAAATCAATGCTACACCCAGACTTGTAACGGCAGCCAGCACATGAATATAGTGGACAATATAATACATCAATTGATGATCACCCTTGTCATTTTACAATTAAGCCTTATGGACTATAACCTCTATCCTTATGCCCATTCGGCAAATATCTACATCTATCATAATAGAGAAGGTTTCAATCACGCAATCCTTTTTCGTACAAAAACAACCTTTTTCACATTAAAAAGGTGCTGCGACTGCCTTTATGGCTAACAGCACCTTTTTTTCTTTTTCTATTCTTTTGAAGATTTTGCTGAATGATATACTTTTCCAGCTGCCGGCTCAGCTGCCGGGTCGAAACCAAGCAATTCGCTAACCGTGACAAACTCATAGCCATCAGCTGCAAGTTTATCCATAATCGGTCCAATCGCATCAGCGGTTGAAGTGTACATATCGTGGAACAAAATAATTCCTCCATCACGGGCACCGCTAAGAGCAGCCTTTATGACTTTATTTTTGTCTCGATGCTTCCAATCCAGTGTATCGACAGACCACATCACAAGCGGCAAACCTGCCAATGCTTTCACAGTGTCATCATAGGCGCCGTAGGGCGGTCGTATCAGCCCTGGCCAGATACCAACGGCATCAAATACTGCCTGCTGTGTCTTTGTGAACTGCTCCTGAATGGCATCCTTTTTCAATCTGGTCAATTGTGAGTGATTCCAGGAATGATTGCCCAGTTCATGACCTTCATCTACAATTCTTTGCATAATTTCAGGATAGTAGCCAACTCTGTTGCCCAGAACAAAAAATGTCGCCTTGCCGCCTTTTTCTTTTAATGTATCCAATACTTGTGGCGTTACTTTCTTATGTGGTCCGTCATCGAACGTTAAAGCAATTCTTTTCTTGCCATTGCCGGTTTTATCTGATGGCTTCGGCGCAACCGGACTTTCCGTAGGCACAATAGATGGCTCAGGCGATGGTTCTGCTGGAGGAATTGGCGCATAAGGCACTCTGCCTTCACGTACAATATCATTCAGCTGCAAATAAGTAAGCTGAATTTGTTGCGGTCCTGCCGCTCGTGCTGCCACTTGATACATATCAAAGTGGAGCGTAATTCCTTCTTTTTCAATTGTAAAAATTTTAAAATTATCCTCGCTTGGAGCCGTTCCCTTCTCAACCCAATCCGCCTCATAAAAATCGCCAAGCTGTCCAGAATGCAACAGTCCATCCCGGCTAAGCTGAGATAGCTGCACTAAAAAATCAGATTCAGGAACAAATAAATCGCTAAGCGACAATATTTTATTCTCCGTCAGTGAAATATTGGCAGCAAACAAAGCGACTTCAGGATTAGCTCCTCCAAGATATGTATTTTCAGAAAACAAAACAGTAAAAAACTGATCCGACATATATTTAATCTCGAAGTCAATTAACAGTTCTGGAACTTGATCCTCATTCGCTGGCTCCGTCCTGTCCTTTAGTTTTTCCTTGTACAGTAAAATTCTGTCGTCTATCATTTGTCTAAGCTCTTGATCTGTATCCGCATCGGCAGTTAAAGGATAATGCACAGCATGATGATAATCCTTCTGCCAATCTATATCCGAAGCAATATCGACTCCCGGGTATTTCGAACTTTGTTCAATGGTAAGTTCTTTTCGATAATCATCTGATGGCACAGGTGTTACTTCTGGTGTTGGGGAGGGCGATGTTACTTCACTTACATCAGGCTTATTGCCAGTCGAGCAAGATACAAGCAACAGCGCAAAAAGGAACGGTAAAACAAAACGAAATAATTTCATGAAAAAGCATCCTTTCCGCTGTCTATTTCTATACATACTATCCTACTTCTTTTAAAGCACTGCCAGCAAGTCATTACCGCAATAAAAAAACGCCGCAGCCAAATTTCGACTTATTCCGTAGAATCCAGTCGATTTGAACCGCATGCGTTTATTATTTTCCAATTAGAGCAACATTATCATCTTTTTTAATAATTCATACTATACAAATAATAGAAGACTTTGCGATTTACGCCTTGGCAGCTTCTATTTCCAATGAAACAGCCACATCATCACTAATCAGCACTCCGCCCGTCTCCAGTACAGCATTATAGGTTAGTCCGTAATCACTGCGCTTTAGGTTCCCTTTTACGCTGAAACCGGCTTTCTCATTACCCCAGGGATCTTTGCCGCTGCCTTCAAATTCCACCTTGAATGTTTCCGTTTTGGTTATGCCATGCAAGGTTACGTCCCCTGTCACCTCATAGGAAGCAGTCCCCGTCTTAGAAATAATTGTAGATTTGAAGCCCATAACCGGAAACTTCTCAATATCAAAAAAATCAGCGGATCGCAAATGATTGTCGCGATCATTATTTCTTGTATCCACACTGTTCAATTCAATCTGGAAAGAAATATCTGCCGTTGTCAAATCTTCCGGATCAGCTTCAACAGATGCCGAAAATTGGTGAAACAATCCTTTAACTTTAGCAATCATCATATGTCTGACCGAAAACTCAATCGTACTATGCGCCTCGTCTACTGTCCATACCGCTTTTGTCATTATAATTCCTCCTGTTATATTTACTTACTTATTTATATTTACTAATTATTTTAAAGTATATGATAAACATTTTTTTCTGTCAACATATTCACTGCAACTTGGACAATATATACTATAGTTAGATAGTGCTTTTCCGATAAATGAAAACATTGAAATACTGCAATCATACTGCAACCTTTTCACCCCGACTGAAGTCTAGGAATAGATAAGACCCGCGACGGTTTCGTATTTCCTTAACAAGTTGTACGATTGTTTATAGGGAAAGAAATGATCATTCGGAAAAAATAACAGTTTGAATCGTTGTAAATTCAGAAACGTCAAACGTTTAAATGGCGTATAGAATGTATATGGTTTAAATGAATGATTTATTTTACAAGACTTACTATTACAAGGAGGTTGCACATGTTATCTGCATGGATGAGCCTGGAACGTTCCACTTTTTTCGCCTTTATGCTTGTCAGTTGGTTTGCTGGTATGAAAGCTGCAAAACTACATATGAGTTGCTCTGAGCGCGAAATGCATGATCGGTTGCGCAAGTTGAACAATATGCTTGGCGGTCTGGTTTTTCTCTCCATTGCAGTTGTCGTAACCAATCTGGCACTGCATTGGCCAGTTTATGATTCCAACAATGCCCATCTGGTCATTCTGAGAAATAGCTGTATGATCATTCCTGCATTTATGCTTTCTTTCGTAGCTAAACCAAGATTGATACGTCTATTGAAAAGAACGACAAAACAGACTGAATTGCCGATCGATGTATCGCGAAGAAGACACTCTTCGCATCCTGATCTGGTTGCTCCGTTTTTGCTTACCGCGCTTGGCGCTACAGCCGCTGCAGTAAGCAGCCTTATCCCTTCTTATGCTTTTACTTGGGGAGACAGCGGCATTGCAACAGCACTTATTATTGTTGCAGGGATTGTTATTTGGTTTAATCAGCATCGCAGCAACGAGCAGGCATCAGCTGAAACCTCTTATGTTCAGCATAGTCGTGAGGAACGATTGCGGCATCGATATTAATTGTAGTGAATTATGAATGAAATGGAGTGTTGGGAGAATGAAGCCATCTGCAATTATAGGCGCGGGGTTGCTTGGACTGGGGTTGCTTTTATTAGTGACCGGGAATTTTACCGGCGCAGGATCTATTATTCAATATTTTTGGCCCACGATGTTTATTTTACCGGTCAGCATTTTGTTGCATGTCTTGTATTTCAGATTCGTCAGCAACGGCGGCAGCGGTTTGTTGATTCCGGGCGGTATTTTACTTACGGTAGCAGTTGTCTGTCAAATATCTATGTTGTTTAATGCATGGGAATACATGTGGCCGGGCTTTATATTGGCTCCTGCGGTTGGACTTTTGGAATTTTACTGGTTCGGTTATCGCAATCGCTGGCTGCTCCTTCCAATTGGGATTTTGTCCTCATTGTCAGCCATTTTCTTTATCGTATTCTCACTTGGCTATATTTTGCGAGCGGTTGGTCCGGGACAGCCTTATATCGCTGTCGTTCTTGTTATCGCAGGTGCCGCCTTGCTGCTACTGAAGAGAAAACCAGCTTCACGGTTTTAATAGTGACGGCAATGTGCTGCTGTTCTAACGTCTGTGTCCATTCACTGGGCACAGACGTTTTTTGTATTGCAAGAAAATGATTAGTATTGCGGTACTTTCCCGGTATGTTGCTCCGCTGTTTGTGATAATGCTATCATTTATTTATACAGTGAAATAATAACCTATGTTTGTTCATCAAAAGGAGATCATATGCCAGCATCAATATTAATTGTTACAGCCGTTGCAGCAGAAATGGACGCCGTTCGGCGAGGTCTTGGAAATAATAGCTGCTATACTGTTATTGCAGGAGGGGTCGGTCCTGCAGCAGCAGCTGCCGCTACAGCGATAGAGCTATGTCGTCACAACAGCTATAAACTTGTGATTAGTACAGGCATAGGTGGCGGGTTTGCTTCTTCTGCGCCAGTTGGATCAACAGTTGTTTCCAACGAAATATGGGCAGCAGATTTGGGTGCAGAGGATCATGACAGCTTTTTGACTGTCGAGCAGTTAGGCTTCGGACAATGCAAAATTGCCGTTCCTGATAAGCTTAGCCTCGCATGCTGTCAGCTTCTGAAAAGCAAGGGATTGACCGCCCAGCATGCTCCTATTGCTACCGTTTCCGCTGCCACAGGTACAGAAGCTACAGCTCAAATGCGGCAAGCATTAATTAGTAATCTTGCTGCGGAGGGCATGGAGGGATTTGGCGTAGCCACTGCTGCTCAAATATGTAAGCTTCCTGTTATGGAAATTCGCACTATATCCAATATTGCAGGTCCGCGTGATCGTAATTCATGGAAAATAAAAGAAGCCTTGCAGCAGTTGGAGACTGTATTCACTATACTTGAAAATGAACTGTGTCAGTTCACAATATAACAACCTCATGAAGGAGTTGACCCCAGAAATGAATATTGCATACTCGCCTTGTCCGAATGATACCTTTATTTTTCATGCATGGGCGCATGGCTTAATTCCCGATGCACCTCCCCTGCAAGTCACTTATGCCGATATCGATATTACGAACCATCTGGCTGCCCGTCAGGAAGGTCCTGAAGTGATGAAGGTTTCTTACGCTGCTCTCCCGTGGATCATCGAGCATTATCGTTTGCTTCCTTGCGGCGGGGCACTTGGACGCGGATGCGGGCCTCTACTGCTGACCAAGTCAGAAGCTGCCGGGAATAGGGGCAGCGAGCCTGCTGGAGCAGAACTGTCAGGCAAAAGGATTGCCGTGCCGAGCGATAGATCAACCGCCTATTTGCTATTTCGCTTATGGGCGGCAAGACATATTCCAGGCGGAGCAAAAGAAATAATTATTATGCCCTTCCATCAAATTATGCCCGCTGTACAGTCAGGGGAAATTGATGCCGGGCTTGTTATTCATGAGGCAAGATTCACTTATCAAAACTACGGTTTGCATCAATTAGTAGATTTGGGACGCTGGTGGGAGGAAGAAATGGGGCATCCGATTCCACTTGGCGCTATTATTGCAAAACGCAACGTTCCGCTTCAGCCGATCATTGAAGCGATTACTGGCTCCTTGGAATATGCCTGGGCAAATCCCGATGCTTCCAATGCATATGTTGCCGAGCATGCGCAAGAATTGTCGGAAGAGGTTGCCAAATCTCACATTGCTTTATATGTTAACGAATACAGCCTTAATTTGGGCGAGGATGGCTATCGGGCAATCGAAACGCTGTTTGGCGAAGCGATGAAAGAGAAGCTGATTCCGGAATTTGATCTATCACTTTTACGCAATTAACATTTAAAATTTTACTTTATTCTCAAAACCTTCATTTGACTATCGACGATTTTGGATAAATAATAGACTTTAGGTGATTTTTGCTTCACTCCTTGAGTTGGAAGTGGACACATGAATGTTAAAAGGAGGATTTCTATGACAATTATTCCACGCTTAATGGAATTCAACAAAAAATTTGTCGAAGAAAAACGATATGTCGACTACTTAACTGATAAATTCCCGGATAAGAAGATTGCTATACTTACATGTATGGATTCTCGCTTGTTCGAATTGCTGCCAAAAGCACTGAATTTACGCAACGGCGATGCAAAATTTATTAAAAATGCCGGTGCGATTCTTACGCAGCCATTTGGAAGTGCAATGAGAAGTATTCTTGTAGCAGTCTATGAACTTGGCGCTCGCGAGGTTTTGGTTATCGGCCACCATGAGTGCGGAATGACCAATCTGGATACACAAGGTATGATTAGCAAATTCGGCGAGTTTGGCATTGAGCCGCTTGCTGTTGAAACGCTGGAAAATGCCGGCATTAAGATGGAACGCTTTTTGAGAGGCTTTAAGAGTGCTGAGGAAGGCGTTATGCACAGTGTCAAAATGATCCGCAATCATCCACTTTTCCCTAAAAAAATCCCTGTGCACGGATTAATGATCCATCCCGAAACAGGCGAGCTTGAAGTTATTGTGGAAGATTATAGAGAAGACAAGCAGTAATGCCGATTTAATAAAACAGCGCGTGCCGGATCGGCACGCGCTCTGTTTCTTTATTTGGAAGGCTTAACTGCATCATACAGTGCAACATCCAGCTCCTCAGTATATGCTTTCTTCTGCTCGGCTGTCCAGCCAAACTCTGCTGTCATTGTCTCAATTACAGGTACCGCCCACTTCTGCACCCGTTTGATATCAAAAAACAAATCCCCTGTTCGGCGAATAAAGAAGTCTACTGGCTTCGCTGTCATCTCTTCATGAATAGCATAGTATAGCTGCAGACTCACAAGCGCATCCAGTCCAAACGGTTGCCCCCACTGCTTTGCATCAGCAGCCTGTTGCAGCATACCGCTCACATTAGACCCATAACGCCCCGCCAAAAACTTTGCTTCCCCTTCAGTGAACCCATGTTGAACGCCAGCTTTTGTCTGTTGCATAATAAAGGCATTCAAATTTTTCGATCCGCCAATATCACCGCCGGACATGGGGATATGCTTCGTCGGGCAATCCGGAAAATTGGCTTGTTTCCCCTCTTGGCGCATAATGGAAATCACTTTGTCTACAACGGTTTCTGCCATTTTGCGATAACCTGTCAGCTTGCCGCCAGCTATTGATACAAGACCTGATTGCGAAACAAATATTTCGTCACGGCGTGAAATTTCTGAAGGATCCTTGCCTTCTTGCTGGATGAGCGGACGAAGCCCTGCCCAGCTGGATTCAACATCATTTTCCTCCAGTTTCAGACTTGGGAACATAAAGTTGGCAGCTTTGATCAAATAGCTTCTGTCATCATTGGTCATTACCGGATGTGCCGTATCTCCCACATAATTTGTATCTGTCGTACCAAAATATGTTTTGCCATCACGAGGAATAGCAAATACCATTCTGCCATCAGGAGTATCGAAATAAACAGCTTGCCTTAGCGGGAATTTCTTCTGGCTAAATACAAGATGTACCCCTTTTGTAAGGCGAAGCGTTTTGCCCTGTTTTGATTTGTCCATCTCTCTAATCTGGTCAACCCAGGGTCCTGCTGCATTGACTATCTTTGCTGCAGACAGCTCATACACTTCTCCAGTAAGCAAGTCGCGCACATTCACGCCCGTTACATGTCCGTCTTTAGCATAGCGTAATGATTCGACCTTCGTGTAGTTAATCGGCATGGCACCATATTCCACTGCTTTTTTCATAACCTCAATCGTCAGGCGAGCATCATCTGTACGGTATTCAACATAATAGCCGCCGCCCTTCATGCCTTCTTTTTTCAGCAATGGCTCTTTTGCCAAAGTCTCTGCCGGGCTAAGCATTTTACGACGTTCAGAACGCTTAACCCCAGCCAAAAAGTCATACACACGCAAACCGATTGAAGTAGAAAAAGGACCGAATGTGCCGCCCTTATACATCGGCAGCAGCATCCATTCCGGCGTAGTCACATGTGGACCATTCTCATATACAATCGCCCGCTCCTTGCCCACTTCAGCAACGACTCCAATTTCAAACTGCTTCAAATAGCGCAAGCCGCCATGTACCAGTTTGGTGGAACGGCTTGATGTGCCTGCAGCAAAGTCTTGCATTTCAACCAATGCTGTTTTCATCCCACGCGCCGCTGCATCAAGGGCGATACCTGCTCCAGTAATTCCACCGCCTATAATAAGCAGGTCAAGCGGTGCCTTCTTCATCTCATCGAGCATCTTTACTCTGTTATGCGCGCTAAAAGCTTGCTGATTTGCATTTCTCATTTGACCCATCCTCCCAAATAGCCAGGTGCATCCCGCAGCTTGCGCCGCTCTTCGTGTTAGCATTCCCAGTTGCGGGAAAATACACGAAAAAAGAAACCACTAGAACCGTTTCCTTAATCGCACAAAAATGCACAAATTAGAAAACGGTTATCGTGGTTTCTCCGAATCTCCGACCGAATATTAACTTACCTACACTCTAACACAAATAGTTTTTAAAATCCAGCATCATGAAGCAAAAATCATTGCAGCCTTGACCGCTTTAACCCAACCTTCATAGAGCGCTTCAAACCTGTCGCCTTCCTCAGATGGACTAAAGGTACGATCAATCCCGCGCAAAGAAGCAATTTCCTCCCGATCCTTCCAGTATCCGCAAGCAAGCCCCGCCAAATATGCCGCACCTAGTGCAGTGGATTCATTGCTTTGCGGACGAATCACCGGTACATTCAGCAAGTCGCTTTGAAACTGCATAAGCAAATTATTGGCAACTACGCCGCCATCAACATACAGTGATTGCAGAGTTAGACCAGATTCCTCCTCCATCGCATCAAGCACATCCTTCGATTGATACGCGAGCGATTCCAAAACAGCTCGAATAAAGTGAGAACGGTTGGTTCCGCGTGTCAATCCAAACACCGCTCCCCTAACATCACTATTCCAATACGGCGTGCCGAGGCCTACAAAGGCAGGTACAACATAAACACCATCAGTTGATTCAACTTTGCTGGCAAGCTGCTCAGTTTCTGCTGCTGATTCAATCAGCTGCATCCCTTCCTGCAGCCATGATATTGCTGCGCCTGCAACAAACACACTGCCTTCCAATGCGTATTCGAGCTTGCCATCGATTTCCCAAGCAACGGTTGTAAGCAAGCCCTTGTCTGACAAAATCGCCTGTTCCCCTGTATTCATCAGCATAAAGCAGCCTGTTCCGTAAGTATTTTTAGTATCGCCCTTGCTAAAAGCATTTTGCCCAAACAAAGCAGCCTGCTGATCGCCAGCCGCACCAGCTATTTTGACAGCTCCGCCCAATATATCCGGATGTGTCTCGCCGTATATTTCTGACGATGAGCGTACCTGCGGCAACAAGCTTGCCGGGATATCAAGCAGTTGCAGCAGCTGTTCATCCCAGCATCGTTCATGAATGTTGAACAGCATCGTACGCGAAGCATTGGATACGTCGGTCACATGTGTGGCTCCGCCGCTTAAATTCCAGATCAGCCAAGTATCAATCGTGCCGAACAATAAATCGCCAGCTTGCGCACGTTCCCGTACTCCCTTCACGTTGTCGAGCATCCACTTTACCTTTGTAGCCGAAAAATACGGATCAACAAGCAAGCCCGTGCGCTGATGGATAAACGGTGCATGACCATCCTCTTTTATTTGCTCGCAAATTGAAGAGGTTTGCCGAGATTGCCATACAATCGCCTGATAAACAGGCTTTCCCGTAGTCTTATCCCATATAACTGCCGTTTCCCGTTGATTGGTAATGCCCATTCCGGCAATTTGTGCAGCGGTTACATTTGATTTTTGCAGCAACTTTTGCAGCAAACGTTTGGCGGAATGCCAAATTTCTTCAGCATCAACCTCAACCCAGCCCGCATGCGGAAAGCTCAGCTTCAGCTCCTCTTTCACTGTTTCAACAATATTCCCCTGCTTATCTATCAGCATAGCCCGAGTGCTCGTAGTGCCTTGGTCCAAAGTCAATATATACTGGTTGTCCATCTAAAAAGTCCCTCCCTGTTGATTCCAATCGCTCCATAAATCTTTTCTGGATGTTGTTATGGCAGCAGCCCCAGCATGAAGTGCTTGCTGGACATGTAATGGTGTTCGTATCAGACCTCCGGCAATAATAGGAATACCGCTTCTTTCCTTCATTTCGGCTATCACATCAGGAATTACTCCCGGCAGCACCTCTATGAAATCAGGCCGATGCTTGTCAAGCATCGAGTAGCTTCTCTCTAAGGCGTCTGAATCGATCAGGAACAGCCTTTGGATCGCAATCAGGCCATTTTTCTTCGTGCGGCTAATCACACTGCTGCGAGTCGAAATAATACCAGCCGGCTGAATCGTTTGACACAGAAACTCTGCGGCATATTCATCATTTTTCAACCCGTCAATCAAATCAGCGTGAAGCAGCACCTTCTTGCCATGCCGCTTTGCCAAATCAACTGTCGCCTTTAATTGCCCCAAATGCCCGCCCAGCAACACCATATACGAAAAAGGGGAGGCCAAAATAGCCTCCACATCCTTCATCTTATTGGTAGCCGGCAGCAGACGCTGTCCCCCTAAAACCATTGACATGCTTGCCACCCCCCGTTTCTTTGTATCCCGTTCTTGCACAAGAAAGTGATATATCTCATGCCATTCACCTAGAATTATACAAAGAAAAATTGAAAAATCAACAAGGGATTTAATTACATTCTACAAATTTCTAATGGACAATTATCACAATTACACACTTTTCGAAGATACGAAATATCATCCAAAACGATTCTTCCCTCGATCATGGAAATTACTTTTTTATTTCTCAAATCACCCAGCAGCCTGTTGACACTCTCCCTTGTAGCGCTAATCATCTCTGCCATCTCTGCATTTGTAATCCGCTTGTTGATATATCGCTTTCCATCTGTTTCTCCTGCATAAGTATTGGATAGTCGAAGCAGCAATGCGCAGAGAGCGCCGCTTTTACCATAATGCAAAAAGTCGCGAAATTTGCTTTGAGTAATTCGATTCATCAAACCCGACCATGCAGCATATGCCTCAGCAAAAGAACCATCCTCACGCACATAACTATTAATATCTTTTTGCATAATTTCACTCACAATTGTTCTTTCCAATGCTAGTGCACGGCAATGCTGAACTGTCTTCGACTTTGGATCTGCTTCCCCAAACAAATCCCCCTCAAAGTATAACGCCAGCGTACTTGCTGCGTCCTCACTCAGCAATCTGTATAATTTGACACTCCCGGATTGTACAAGATAGATGCGATCTGCCTTGACTCCTTCCTTGAACAGATACTCGTTTTCCTCCACAATTTTTGTTTGTGACATGCTGTTCAGTGCCCGGATATGCTCATCCGAAAATACAGAGGCTGTCCGAACCGGCAGCGCATCCAGATTATTTTCTTTAACTGACGACAATCTGGCTAAACGGACCATACCAACATCTCCTTCCAGCATTATTTTTCTATAAATAGTGTTTTAATTAGCTAGTGTATATTCCTTGTGTACCAATTTAAATATATCTTTCAGACCAGAGGACACATATACTTTTTTATCTTCTGTTACAAAAATAGCCTCCGCATAATCAATGCTCTCAACAAATTCCATCCCTTTTTCCAAGCCCATCACAAATACTGCAGTTGACATTGCATCAGCATCCATCGAAACATCTGTTACGATCGTAACGCTCGCCAGCCCGTTCCAGGAAGGATAGCCTGTGTATGGGTCCAGAACGTGATGGTATACCTCACCATTTTCGATAAAGTAGCGTTCATATACACCAGAGGTTACTACCGTTTTGTTAATGACAGGTATTGTCCCCAAATGCGCTCCTCGCTTTTCCTCCGGGCTTTGTATGCCAATCGCCCAAGCTGCACCGCCTGGCTTGCTGCCCATAGCGAGAATATTGCCGCCCAAGTCGATAATTGCACTTTTAAAATCATGCTCTTGCAAATATTCAGCAATCACATCAGCAGCATATCCTTTGGCAATTGCTCCCAAATCAAGGGTCATGCCAGCCTCTTCCAACTTTACCGCCAGCTTGTCATCATCTAATGTTAGCTTGTGATAATCAATCAGCTGCTTTTCTTTTTCTATTAATGAAGCTTCCGGTTTAGCCGTTCCTCCATTGCCAATCGCCCATAGATCAACTAACGGACCAACGGTTGGATCGAAGTGCCCCTCCGATAATTCAGCATATTGCTTAGCGGTTTTAATAACCAGATAGGTTTCCGGCGACACGACTACCGCCTGCTTGCCTGCCTGATGATTAATAAGACTTACCTCACTGTCTTTTTCCAAACGATTCATCGTCTCATTAATATTTTCCAACAATTTTTTAATATCATCGAAGTGCTCTTTGGTCACTCTTTCATCGTAAACACGAACACTAACTACGGTATCAAAAATAAAGTAATTTTCACTCACAGAAACATCCTCTTGCTTACCGGACGGCTCATTCTTCGAGCAGCCGGATATCGCTAATGCAAACGTGAGCAATATCATTACCGCCAAATAACTACGGCGCATAGCATCCCCTCCCAAGTCGACTCTGCACCCAGTTTATCAAATGAGAACCCGCTCGCCTGTGACAAATGTCATTCTCGCATTGAAAAGAAGATGTTAACCTTAATATACAAAGCTAACTATTTCACTACAGATTGGAGATTTTACAAGCGATGAAAAGAGGAGATATTGTTATTGCAGCAGTGCTATTGATCGCTCTGGGCTGGTACGGTTATTCCGCACTCTTCTCTCAAAGCTCACATACAGAGGCCGCCTATGCTGTTATTACAGTGAATGGCGAGCCCTATGATACCGTGGCATTAACCGAGGAGGAGCAGGAATTTGAAATACGTACAGACCGCGGCTACAATCTGCTAAGAGTGTCTGAGCATGGAATAGAAATGATTGAATCGGATTGTCCGGACAAGGTATGTATTGGATTTGGTCATGTTCATCATGTTAATGATAAAATTGTTTGTTTGCCTAACCGTATTTTTGTAGAAGTGATTGGTCCGGATACCGATGAGGGAGTGGATGCATTTGCCTCGTGAGCAGTATGAACTTCGACGTCTTATTTTTATATCCATCTTTGCAGCACTCGCTGTTGTGCTGGGAATCGTTGAGGCTCTTATTCCGTTTACAGTTACTATTCCCGGTGCCAAACTCGGTCTAGGCAATATCGTCGTACTAACCTGTATCGTTTGTTTTGGAGCCAGGGATGCTCTAACTTTAATTTTATTAAAAACCGTACTGACCGCCTTTATTTTGGGAAGCTTCTCTACTTTTTTATTTAGTGTGCTGGGCGCACTCGGCAGCTTTCTTGTGATGGTCATTATGATTCGGATCGGCAGCAAGCTATTCAGTTTAATCAGCATCAGCATTATGGGAGGTATTGCTCACAATATAGGCCAGCTTTTCGCTGCATCTATTGTGCTTGGTACCTCCAAAATCTATTATTACTTGCCGTTTCTGCTTCTGACCGGCATCGTAACAGGCATCTTTACAGGCGCCGCTGCCAAGCATTTGATCCATACGATTGAAAAACAGCGACTGTTGCCTCTTCATAACACTAACCTTTGAAAGGAGATTTTCGATGAGAGCCGAACAAAAACAAATGGCGGAACAAATGAATACTGCAGCTCTCAGCTTTTCAGAGGTCTGTTTTTCCCATGAACAGCATCAAGTGCTGAACAACATTAGTTTTTCTATTCAAAAGGGAGAGCGGGTTGCGCTTGCAGGCAGCAACGGTTCCGGAAAATCCACCCTTGCCAAGCTTGCCAACGGCCTTTTTCTAGCAGACAAGGGAGAGATATCTGTATTCGGACAAAAACTTGCCCGTCACAATATCCATGAACTGCGAGCCAAAATCGGCTATTTATTCGCCTCGCCGGACAATCAGTTTTTTGGTTTAACAGTCGAGGATGATATTGCATTCGGATTGGAAAATCTTTGTCTGCCTCGTGAGGAAATAAAAAGTCGTGTCATGCATTATGCCGAGCTTTTTCAGTTGCTGTCGCTACTGGAACGCCACCCCGGAACACTTTCGGGTGGACAAAAGCAACGTGCTGCATTAGCAGCTGTTATGGCGATGGAGCCGGAGCTTATTATTTTGGATGAAGCCACCTCCATGCTCGACGCTTCCTTTCGAACGAGCTTTCTGGATCAATTATATAAGGCAGCCGAAAGGAATAAGCAGACGATCATCACGATATCGCATGATACACAAGATCTATTGCGTGCTGACCGTTTGCTGCTGCTTTCAGAAGGTACGATTATTGCTGACGGCAAGCCTGAGCAGTTGATGCTAGACGCCGAGCTGTTGGAGCGTTGCCGGTTGCAGGCTCCCTATGCGCTTGAGCTATGCAAAGAGCTTAGACAGCAAGGCATACCAATCGGCATGCATGCCAATGTACAGGAGGTGCTGCAGGAGCTATGGGCATTACAATCGAGCAGCTTGCATTCAGCTACAAAGACGGCGGAACCGTTTTACCACCAGCGTTAAATGATATAACAGCCAGCTTGCCAAAGGGAAAGTTCATTACTGTTTTGGGCGCTCCCGGCTCTGGAAAGTCTACCTTGCTCCAGCATTTCAACGGCTTGTTAAGAGCCGACCGTGGTCGGCTGCAACTATTGGATATGACAATTTCCTCTGACAACGATGATGCCGATGCCGGTGCTTCAGGCATTCCGGGGAAACGAATAAACAAAAAGCGGGCAGGCAAGCGCGCAAAGCTGCCGGAGCTGCTGCGCAAGCGCGTCGGTCTAGTGTTTCAATATCCGGAGCAGCAATTATTCGAAGACACCGTCTTTGATGATTTAATGTATGCTCCGCTTAACTTTGAAGCCTCAACAGAGGAAGCGAGCGCCGCTGCGCTGGATGCCGCCCTGATGATGGGAATTAATGAAACGCTTTGGAGCAAGAGCCCGTTTCAGCTTAGTTCCGGGCAAATGAGAAAAACGGCTATTGCAGCTGTACTTGCTGCCAAGCCGGAAATTCTTGTCTTGGATGAGCCAACTGCATCACTTGATCCGATGAGCAAGCATGAGCTGATGGAACTGCTGAATGAACAGTGCACGGTTCACCAGCGAACCGTCATTATAGTTACACATTCGCTTGAAGAAGTTATTCCTTACACAGAGCATTATTTGGTGATGCATGAGGGGAATGTTATTTTTCAAGGAGATGCCAAGCATTTAATGCAGCAGCCACAGCTATTAAAGCAGGCAGGCTTGCAAACGCCGCCCTTCTTTGAGCTGCAGCAAGCTTTATCCGCCAAACTTCCAATGTCACAGACCGCAGGCTATCTTAGCCCGGCACAGCTGGCTGCGGAAATTAAAGCAGCATGGACCAGACAACAACCATAAAGGAAGGAGAACAGCTATGAACCGCAAATTAATGATCGGACGTTTCGTGAACGGACAATCGTTGCTGCATAGATTAGATGGGCGAGCCAAGCTTTGCAGCATGCTTCTCTTTATGGCTGTTGTTTTCATGGTAAACTCCTATCTAACAGCAGCATTGGCATTTATATTTTTGATTATCATTATGCGTATGACAGGTATTCCATTAATCAGCTATGCCAGAGCAGTCAAGCCTCTATTATTTCTGTTGATTTTTATTGCTTTATTCCATATTTTCTTCCAGGCAGAAGGAACCCGATTATTAAAAGCAGGCACCTTCTCCATCTATTCCGGCGGTTTGGAGAAAGGAATTGTTTCGGCTGGCAGAATGACTATGTTCATTTTGTACGCTGCGGTATTAAGCTTCACGACGCAGCCCGATGCTATCGCCAAAGCGTTAAACAGCTTATTGCGCCCCTTGCAAAAGCTAGGTGTACCCGTCCAGCGCTTCTCCTTGATGCTATCTGTGTCACTGCGCTTTATCCCCGCTTTATTCGAGGAAGCAGAGCGGATATGGAAGGCTCAAGTATCGCGCGGATTTTCACTATCCAATCGACCGCTGAAGCAAAAGGCAAAAATGATTATTGCTCTGCTTGTCCCAGTTACAGCCGGAGCCTTTCGCAGAGCCTCTGCGCTGGCAGATGCAATGGAAGCGCGCAGCTATCGACTAGATGCGCCGCGCACCTCTTATCGGACAATGACGTGGGCAATTACGGATGTCAGTTATATATGTCTCTTTCTTATCCCCCTCGCAGCCATTTGGTTTTTGCGATAACCGCAACGCTCCATCTCAATTCAAGTCAAGCACTGATTAGCACTGATCTCTGTATTGAGCCTTCTTTGAACTTACAAAGAGGGCTTTTTTGTTTGGGATTTAAAACAACAAAGCAAATGAATACCATAATCGGTTGTTGACAGTCGATTTGAACGGTGCTATATTAACAATTATAATTCACATCGAAATACTAGGAATTAATGATTTCTATGCTCTATTAGCGACTGTTGACGGTTAGGGGGAGCGGTGATATGCACAAAACGGACAGTTTTATACAGCTCAAACAAGTGTCGAAAAGCTTCTACAAAGATAATCAAGCGTTAGAAGTTTTAAAGAGCGTCGATCTGGAAGTAGAAAAAGGAGATATTTTTGGAATTATCGGATATAGCGGTGCAGGAAAATCAACTCTTATTCGTTGTATTAACGGCATTGAAAGCTTGACGAGCGGCGAAGTGATTCTTGATCAGCAAACCGTCAGCAACTTAAAGGGAAAAGAACTAAGAAGCTTTCGACGGCAAGTTGGTATGATTTTTCAACAGTTCAATCTGATGCCTTCGCGAACAGTGTATGGAAACATTGCGCTGGCACTGCAAAAAAGCGGCTTATCCAAGCAAGCCGTTAATGAGCGAATTACAGAGTTGCTAGAGCTTGTAGATATTCCCGATAAGCGAAACTCCTACCCTTCGCAATTGAGCGGCGGACAGAAGCAGCGTGTAGCGATTGCCCGTGCACTTGCCAATCATCCCAAAGTGTTGTTATGCGATGAGGCAACGAGTGCTCTTGATCCACAAACGACCAAATCGATCTTGCGATTTTTAAAAGACTTGAATCAAAAATTAGGAATTACGATTGTAATGATCACACATGAAATGGCTGTAGTTAAGGAAATTTGCAATAAGGTAGCCATTATAGATCAAGGCGTAATTGTAGAGCAAGGCGATGTTTTTTCAGTCTTCTCTCATCCGCGCCAACCACTGACCAAAACATTTTTGGAGACTACATCGAATATGAGCAAAATAGACGAATTGATTCGTATTGATTCTCCTTTAGTACAGTTATCTCAGGGACAGGTCATTTTGAAGTTAACTTATACTAAATCTACTGTTTCAGAAGCATTAATTTCGGAAGTATCGAGAAGGTTTGATGTCAATGTCAACATCATTACTAGCGATATTGAAATTGTGAACGGCATGCTGCTTGGCGGACTTGTCGCTATATTGGATGGAGATCGGTTCAATATTGACCAAGCGATCAGTTATTTGCATGAGAAGCATGTTGCGACGGAGGTGGTAAAAGATGCTCGATCAGATCGTCAGCAAGCTGCTGCCGAATGTATCTAAAATATCAAATGTATTTTGGGAGTCTGTCTTTCAAACTTTGCAAATGTTTGTTGTCGCTGGTGCCATTTCATTTCTACTCGGTCTGTTTTTTGGAATTGTACTACTGGTTTGCAAGCCTGGCGGCATATTAGCTAACAAGATACTCTACAATGTGCTAGATAAAGTCATTAATGTACTGCGCTCCATTCCGTTTATTATTATGATTGCCGCTCTTATTCCTGTTACCAGGCTGGTGGTCGGCACAGCAATCGGTACCACAGGAGCCATATTTCCGCTTGTAGTCGGCATCACTCCTTTCTTTTCCCGCCAAATCGAATCCGCGCTAAGCGGTATTGATCCAGGGCTTGTTGAATCAGGGAGAGCGATGGGTATGAGCTCGCTTGGGCTGATCATTCATATTTATTTGCGGGAAAGTATTTCGGCTATTGTACGGGCAACAACGATTACCAGTGTAAATTTGATTGGCCTGTCTGCCATTGTTGGCGTTGTCGGCGGTGGCGGACTTGGCAACTTCGCCATTATGTACGGCTATCAGCGTAATCAGATTGATGCAACTTATATTTCAGTTATCGCTCTGCTCATTATCGTCAGCATTATTGAGCTGGCTGGAAAAAGCATACTGCGAAAAACATCTTACTACTAATTTTAAAAAAGGAGAGAGGATTTATGAGAGGGAAACTATGGGCAAGCGCATTACTTATTATATTGGCGGTACTGGCAGGCTGCAGCAACAAAGGCGGCGGTGAGACAGCAGTCGTTAAAATCGGTGTTGTAGGCGAACCACAGAAAGTAATCTGGGATGCCGTAAAAGAAAATTTGAAAGCAGAAGGGAAAAATATCGAGTTTTCCTTCGTTCCTTTTACAGATGGCGTTATTGCTAATCAGGCATTAGCAGATAAAGAACTGGATATTACGTTGTTTCAGCACTACGCCTTTCTTGAACAGGAGGTAGCTGATAAAGGCTATGATTTTGCAGTAATCGGCGAAGCCTTGGTAGCACCTTTGAATGTGTACTCTAAAAAGTTGACTGATATTAGTGAGATAAAAGAAGGAGACAAAATTGCTATTCCCAATAATGCGACTAATGCGGGCAGAGCGCTTAAAGTACTGGAGCGTGCAGAACTAATTACAGTTGATGCAGCTAAAGGCTATATGCCTACGGTTCAAGATATTACAGAAAACAAATTTAAGCTGGATATTGTTGAAGTAGACCCTACTTTGATCCCTGCCTTGCTTCCCGATCTTGCAGCTGGCATTACCAACAGCGGAATTGCTATCGATAACGGATTAAATCCAACAACAGATGCTATTTATGCTATTCCTATCTCTGCCGATGACGAAAATATCAAACCTTATATTAATATATTTGTCGCTCGTTCAGAAGACAAAAACAATGATATCTACTTGAGCATTGTGAATGCCTATCGTCAGGATAATGTCGGCAAAGCTATGCTCGACGAGTATAAGGGCGGTCTGCTTCCTGCCTGGGATTACAAACAATAATTTCATTCTATTTGAGCTGATAACATATTGGAGGTGCGGCTCATGAGCAAATTAAATATTGCAGAACAACTAAAAGAACATCTTCCCCGCGTGCTGCAGTGGCGACGCTATCTTCACCAGCATCCGGAATTGTCGTTCAAAGAATTTGAAACTGCGAACTATATTGTAGAGCAAATCGAAGCTATGCAGTTGCCAGTCGAAATTACCCGACCAACGCCAACCAGTATTGTCGTACATCTCGTCGGCAAAAAACACGGACCAACTGTTTTATTTCGAGCAGATATCGATGCATTGCCCATTCAAGAGGATAATGATTTACCATTTCGCTCGTCAAATGACGGAATCATGCATGCCTGCGGACATGATGCTCATACTGCTATTTTGCTGGGTGCTTTGAATATTTTAGGGGCATATGCCCCGTATCTAAGCGGAACAATCATTTTTGTTTTCCAAGCTGCAGAAGAAGTTGGCGGCGGCGCGCGCGAATTGATCCGCGCTGGTGTTCTGCAAGGCGTAGAGCAGGCTTATGCGCTGCACGTCTCCCCTTCTCTGCCAACGGGCAGCTATGGAATCGGGTATGGAGCTTTGATGGCAGCCGGAGAAGCGTTTGATGTCGAAATAATAGGCAGCGGCGGACACGCGGCAAAGCCAGAGGAAACGAAGGATCCGATCCATATCGCCATGCAGGCAATCACCACATTCAAGCAGTTACTGGAGCGAAAGACGGATCCGCTTAACCCCAA
This sequence comes from Paenibacillus nanensis, assembly GCA_040396195.1. Classification (GTDB taxonomy): domain Bacteria; phylum Bacillota; class Bacilli; order Paenibacillales; family Paenibacillaceae; genus Pristimantibacillus; species Pristimantibacillus nanensis_A. The sequence goes on along the minus strand of JBEBPB010000004.1, from coordinate 189,920 downwards.
GCTAATGTCTGTTACTTATTTTCATGCGGGCAAAAACAACAATGTTATCGCTGATCGCGCTGAGTTTGGCGGAACATTGCGAACACTGGATGTCAATTTGCTGCAAGAGGTGAAAGCTCATCTTCTACAAACACTTGAGCAAATAACGAAGCTATATGAAGCGGATTTTTGCATACGCTTTGAGACCGACAATTTGCCGGCTAATGAACCGCCTTCGCAGGCATTGTTTAATAATCATAAAACAACGAAAATTGCGGAGACTGCTCTTAGAAAATATACCAGTGGTGCTATACAAACCGTGCGGCCTGCCTTGACAGGCGAGGATTTTGCGTTTATCTCTGCGCTTGTGCCATCCACGATGGTATTTGCAGGCGCTCGCAATGAGTCCTTGGGCGCTGTTTATCCCCTTCATCACCCCAATTTTATGATTGATGAAGGTGTGTTGGAGCATGGTGTCGAATTATTCCTTAGTATTGTAAAAGAATTGAAATTACTGGACTGATTTTTGTGAATTTCTATTTTATTAAAATTAACTTATAAGCGAGGTTTTTATAATGGCAGAAGTTGAAAGCTTCCAATTGGATCACAATATTGTAAAAGCACCCTATGTTCGGATAGCAGGCTTGGAGCGTGATGCAAAGGGGAGCACTGTGCAGAAATATGATTTACGCTTTTTGCAACCCAACAAGGATGCTCTGCCTACAGCGGCTGTTCATACTCTGGAGCACTTGCTCGCTACTTATTTGCGGGATGAGGTAGAGGGCATTATTGATATTTCGCCGATGGGATGCAGAACCGGTTTTTATTTGATTCTTTGGAATGAACATGAACCTGAGAAAATCGCTGCAGCTCTGGAAAGAACATTGCAAAAGGTACTTGAAACAACAGATATACCTGCTGTTTCTGCTTTGCAGTGCGGTAATTATAGAGACCATTCATTATTTGCGGCGCAAGAATATGCCAAGCTTGTGCTTGATGCAGGCATTAGTCGCGACGCATTCGAGCGCGTGCTCTAAAACCGATGGTAACTATTGACTTAACCAATCGATTAGCAGTGGTAACCGGAGGGCAATCCGGTATTGGACAAGGAATTGTTCAGCAACTTTTGCAAGCTGGAGCAACGGTCATTTCTGCCGATCTGTCGATCGACCAGGATTTCGAGCTTGTTGATGCACCGCATGCACGATCACAAGCAAATCAACAGTTAGAGCTCTATCCGCAGCTTATTTATATGAGGCTCGATTTATCACAGGCGGCTGATATTGAGCGCTGGTTCGCTCTAGTACTAAGCCGGATTGGAGTTCCTGATATTGTGGTGAACTGTGCCGGAATATCTACGATGGACTACGTTGTGGACAGTCAGCTTGCTGATTGGGAAAAAGTATTTTCCATTAATTCAACAGGCTTATATTTAACGTCAAAGCTTTTTGCAAGGGCAATGATTGAGGCTAGTAAGCCGGGACGCATTATTCAAATGGCTTCTCAAGCCGGCAAGAACGGTTATCGGGCTATGGGAGCCTACTGTGCTTCCAAGCATGCGGTACTGGGGCTGACCAAAGTAATGGCGATTGAGCTTGCCAAGCATAATATTTTGGTCAACGCCGTTTGCCCAGGCATTGTTGAAACACCAATGAAGCATCGGGAACGAATCGAGGGCGGTGCAATTCGCAATATGACAGCTGAACAAATATACGAAGAGGATTGTTCACAAGTGCCGCTAGGACGTACTGCCAAGGTAGAAGATATTGCCGGAGTTGTACTTTTTTTGACGAGCCAGCTCTCTTCGTATATGACTGGTCAAGCAATCAATGTTACAGGCGGCATGACAATGCACTGAATATTTAGGTTAGATCGGCTGCCTGCGCTGTCATGCACGGTTGCCCGTCTTATAACCTATAACTACCGTCAAAAGTATGGAAGGGAAGTGAGCATAGATGACTATAGCGATTATTGCTGCGATGGCACAAGAAATTGGACCATTTCGCGACAGTACCGTACAGCTTCATAGAACAGAGCTTGGCAAGGTCGTTATTGAAGAAGCTTCCTATGGGGATCAAAAATTGCTTCTCGTTGAAACAGGCATTGGAAAAGTAAATGCCGCCATCGCAGCGACACTTTTAATCGAAAGACATCATCCTGAGTTAATAATCAATATTGGCTCCGCAGGTGCTTTTGATGACAGTCTTAAAGCAGGGGATGTCATTGTAGCGACTGAATACAAGTATGGAGATGTGGATGCAACTTGTTTCGGCTATGCCAAGGGGCAAGTTCCGCGTATGCCTGCCTCCTATCCTCTTGCTGACAATTGGCTTAAGCTTGTGCACGAGACAATCACAAAGCATAAGGACAGTTTGCAATATGCAGTTGGACATGGATTAGTGCTGACACTAGATTCATTTATGAGCAGCCAACAGCGAGCAAACCAGGTTGTTTATGACTTTCCCGAGGTCAAAGTTTCTGATATGGAGGGACTGGCTATTATTCAGGCGGCTGCTCCTTACAATATCCCTGTAATTGCGATTAAAGCTGTATCAGACAAAGCCGGGGACGAGGATGGGGCAGCAAACAGCTTCAACGAAAACCTGCAGCTCGCCGCCGAGACTTCCTCCGATTTTGCCAAACGACTGCTGGGGCAGCTTTTAAAGTAACAATCTGGTGCAACATTAGGAATAACAATTTAGAGTGACATTTTTTAAAAGTAACAATTAGAGTAGCATTTAAAAGCAGCATTTATATAAAAACAACGGATAAAGCTTTTCTTACCAAAAAACGCATACCACGGGCTGTTGTGAAGTGCTCCCATCATAATAGACAGTAGAAAAAACAAAAACTTCTACTGCTACAATGATGGGAGCATATCATTGAGGCACTCGGGTAGCGTTTTTTAAATTTATACTTTTCTAACGGTTGCTCTAACGGCTATTTCATCATTTCAAGTAGATTTTGGCGCTTTTTCCGCAAATAGCTGCTGACACAACCGTTACACTGCAAAAGGTTGCTTTTTAGCCCATTTAGACGTTGTGGCAACCATTAGCCGTTACACTCTATGCCTACTGTGCGCCGACACCGCCAACATTTTTATTCTCCTAACTATCCCAGGCTACTCGTTCTTTTGTGTAAAATAATTAGCCAGCACTTGCAAATCCTTGCAGCTCGGATGATCGCTGAACAGTTTGATTATACGATCTGCCTCTTGCGTATACGATGCGGCAAGTTGTTTGCTCTTTTCAATTCCGCCACAGGCCAGCACAGCATCGACTGCTTTTGCAAATTGCTGCTCACTAGAATTGATATGCAAACTTCGGATGATAGGTGCTGCCTCTGCATCCTGTAGCGCATACAGCACTGGCAAAGTGATTTGCCCGCTGCGCAAATCTGCTCCGGCAGGCTTGCCCAGTTGTTTGCTGCTAGCTGTAAAATCCAAAATATCATCTTGAATTTGAAATGCAATGCCAACCGATTCGCCAAACGTGTATAAACGCTTTGCAGTTTCTTCATCTGCCCCTGCTGCCCTTGCCCCTGCAGACATGCAGGCTCCCATGAGCAGTGCTGTTTTCCGCTTTGTTTTTTCGATATAATGCTCCAAACCCATATCAAAGTCAAATCGATGCTGGAGTTGATTATATTCCCCTATACATAGCTCGGTAATTAAAGCAGCCAGCTCCGCTCCCATATAAAATTCATCATCAATCGAATCATCCGCACTTGACCACTCCAGTGCGCGCGCCAGCATATAATTGCCAGCATGAACCGCTGTACCAATATCAGTCGCAGCATGGAGAGCCTGCTCGCCGCGTCTTAGCTCTGATTCGTCGATAATATCGTCATGTATGAGCGATGCCATATGCATGTATTCTAATAAGCCTGCTGCTTTCCAGGACAAATGTGCTTTTTCAGGCATACCAAATCTACCGCCGACAATCGCCATAAGGGGACGAAGCCGCTTGCCCCCTGCAAGAATTAACTTCTCAATGCTTGAATAAAGCAAAGAAGGCCGCTGCAGCTCACTATCCGTCTGGATAATTTGCAACAGCAGCTCATCAATTTCCCGAATGGATAAATGCAATTGCTCATGCAACGGTTTGTTCATAGCTCCCAACTCCTTATGCGCTATGTTGATCCAGATAGCTTTTTATTTCTTGCTTGAGCTCATTCATAATCAGTTCGGTTTGTACGCCATCCAGCGATTTTAACTGTATTTTTTTATACAGGGGCGTAAGTCTTGCTAGCAATTTCTGCTCTTTTCTGCTGATTGCCAGCTTATAGATCATCCCAATCAAATAATCGCCATCTAATATTTTACGCGCCAATTGTTTTTGACTAAACTCATCCAGTTTATTATGCTTTCTAATTCCCATTGAGATAAGCATACAACAAGATAAAACTGTCATTTTACGAGGACGTGACATATGGTAAGTGCTTATCAGTTCCGCTAATTCCTGCAACGAACGATCGTTAACGTCCAGTTTAATATCCGTTTGTTGATGAATATAATCGTTCAGCAAGCCAAGCGTATCATGCACCAGCTCCCTCTCCATACGAACAGCCCCTTTCAAAACTTGAAACTTTACTATTATTTCAAATTACGTATTTTATATTGCGGAAGTGCAGCGATACAATCGCCACACCTCCACTGTTTTCTTCATTCCTTCAACCATCCGCCAGATTAATCTGTGTACAAGTACCAACGTTTTACAAACGGAAGCTTCTTCCAAACCTTTTTCAATCTTGGGTAAACATAGTAGTCAAGACCAAGTGTGCTTCCAGATCCGCCGATCAATGCGATACCTGCCGCGATGTACCAAAGCATTTCGCTTGGCGCCATACCAGACACCCAAACCATGATTCCCATAGCAACCGATACAACAGCTGCTGGTGCAGTAAATAGACCAAGAATAAGCAGAACACCTACAACCAATTCAGCTGCTACCATACCTGTTTGGAAAATATACGCCAAAGCTGTATATCCGCCATCCGATGTGTAGAACATAAGATCCATTGACCAGCCAACCATTTTTTCAATAAAACCTGGTACTGGCAATGCGCTTAATGCCTCTGCCGAATAATCGGAAGCTGCCGATACAGCATCAGCTGCTCCAGCTACAGATGCTCCAGATGTACCGTCCGCCGCTTTGGCAGGAATCAGGAACATCGCGCTTGGTTCATCCAATATTTTGCCCATCTTGTCGAAACCTTGCTTGAACCACATCCACCCTGCAAAAATCCTAAGCGGGAACAACCAGAAGTTTGGAGAACGCTTCGCAAAATGTCCGCCTACGAAGCTTCTATTGTTTTTAACATGAATGAATTCGTGCAAGATATAGTGATAAACTTTGTTGAATCCGCAAATTTGAAACAAGTAGAACATATTGATTAAGTGCTTGATACCCATTGCGAAAAATCCGCTTAGAGGCATCATCATTTTTGGAACCCCTACATTAGCAACGCCGTAACGGCTGCCGATACAAACCATCGTACCGTGGAAAGTCGGCTTGTATGGTTTTTTCTCTGTATTTTTAAATTCTGATGCAATATTATGAGCTACGATTGGCGCACACTGCTCTGCGTTTTCTACCATTTGCGGAACAGGACGCTCGCTGCCTTCAGGGATATAGAAAATGTTATCCCCTACTACATATACGTTTGGATGCTCAGGAACTTGCAGTTTATCATTCGTCTGAATACGCTGACGTCCCTGCTTCTCCACATCGATATCGCTAACCAGATCAGAGCCTTCCACACCGGCAGTCCAAATGACTGTTTTGGAGTTGATAAACTTGCCGCCAACCATAACACCCTTATCGGATACCTCTGTTATTTTGGCGCCAGTAACAATGTTTACTCCCATTTTTCTCAGGCGTTTTTCCGACTTGGCAATTAGCTTCTTAGGCAAAATCGGGAGGATTGTATCGACCATATCTGCAACATGCAAGCTGACTTCTTCCCGGTCAATGTAAAACTCCTTGCAAAGCTCCTCAGTAAATTCTGCCAATTCGCCGATCATTTCAACACCTGTGAAGCCGCCGCCTACGACTACAAAAGTAAGCATTTCCTTGCGAATTTTAGGATCCGACTGTTTTGCAGCTTCGCGGAACATGTGAAGTGTATGCTCTCTCAGCTTCACAGCATCCTCATACGACCATAGTGAGAATGCGTGCTCCTCTGCGCCAGTAATACCGAAGAAGGTAGGCTTGCTGCCTGTACCGATTACTAGATAATCATAGGCATAGCTTTTATTTTTTCCTTGCAGCTTTTGTTTTTCAAAATCAATTTGATCAATGTTGTCTAATACAACATCTACGTTTTTAAAGCCAAGGAAGATCTTCTTCAGATCTACTTTAATCGAGTCTTCTTCCACCCGGCGCGCAGCAACTTCATGCAGCTCCGTCAACAAAGTATGGTACGGCTTACGGTCTATCAACGTAATATGGACATCTTTATTTTTTCGAAGCTTTTTGGCAAGGCCCTTTGCAGTCAAAATACCGCCGTACCCACCGCCTAATACAATAATCTGCTTCATACCAAGTCTCTCCCTGAATATCGGATTTTCAAATCATACAACAATTTATTATTTCGCACCTTCCAGCGCTTTAGCTGCAAGCTCAATGAAGCTGCCTACATGAATCGATACGCCAGATACTGCATCCGTTTTACCTTCAGCATTCACTGCAAGTGCTGCTGGATCTTGTTTTTCGAGTAAGAATTGCTCTGCTTTAGCTGCTTGCTCATGCCATTCTGCCTGCGCCTTGCCGTTAGCTACCATGCCGTACTCTCCAGCTTTGGAACGTGTTACTTTATCCGTTCCTCCATCCTTATGAACGCCATTCCAGCTTACCGCTGCAATTTTCCCGCTAATAACCGTCACATCAACAGTTTCTTTCCAGCCGCTGTTCTCATCGAATTGAGCTGCTTCTGCTTTGTAGTGACCATCTTTATAAGCACCACGTTCAACAGGTCCTGCTTTTAGCGCCTTATCAACTAATTGTACGAACTCGCCAGCGCCAATCGATACACCGGACACTGCGTCTGTTTTACCTTCATCATTTAGCTTCAAGTCAGCAGCTGATTGTTTTTCTACTATAAATTGCTCAATCTTAGCTGCTTGCTCATGCCACTCTGCTTGTGCATTGCCATGTTCCACCATGCCGTATGCGCCTGTTTCAGAGCTGACTTTCTTATCCAAGCCTCCGTCTTTATGAAGAGCATTCCAGTTTACATCAATGATCTTGCCGTCTTTCACTTCAATAGATACAACTTCCTTCCAGCCGCTCTTTTCTGCAAAATCTCCTTCAGCATAGTAAGAGCCATCAGCGTAACCATCAGCAGGTGCTGGTGCAGTGGAATTTGTTGGTGTTTCTTTATTTCCCTGCTCAGCAGGCTTCTTGTCTCCTCCGCATCCTGCAACTGTTACAGCAACTAACATTAAAGCCAGTAATAACATCCATGTTTTTTTCATGATGAAATCCTCCCCTGTTTCTCCATCAGTATTTGTGAATGAATTCACACTGTTTATTTACCTTTATTGTAGCTGGAGCACCTTATGTGGCGCTGTGATAAATATCACGCAGGTTTTTTATAGGTTTTGTTATATTGACTGTACACTCTTAAATTAAAGGACGTGATCGGAAATGATCGACCTTCACACATCAAAGTCACTACAACAGGAACAGAAGCGCAAAACATTGGTTATTATCGTCCACCCTCAATTGCATAGCGGCTCTAAAGTAAACTTCACACTTGCAGAAGCAGCTGCCAAGCATGCAGATTCGGTGCATTACTTATACGATATGTATCGGAATAAGCCGATTGATGTACGACATGAACAACAGCTTTTATTACAGCATGATCGAATTATTTTTCAATTTCCAATATGGTGGTATAGTTGCCCAAGCCTGCTCAAGCAATGGTTTGATGAAGTATTAACTTACGGCTGGGCGTACGGCGAGGGCGGCAACAAGCTGCATGGCAAGGAATGGGGATTGGCGGTAACCGCTGGCGGTTCGGACTATGCCTATAGTCCGCAAGGCTATAATCTGTTTCCACTTGAACAATTGCTGCGTCCTTTTGAAGTTACAGCGAGCATGATCGGAGTTACTTTCCTTCCGGTTTTCGCTATATATAATGCCTTGCAGGTAAGCCAGGAGGAACTGGCTCTGAAAGCGGAGGAATATGCGATCCATTTAACTTCAGCAATGAATCCTTTATGCACCAGCACAGAATCCTCCTTGCAAAATGTCTAGCAGGATCGAATACTTATATATAAGGCTGTCGATTAACTATTGAGCAACTTGAAGCAAAACAAAATAATAGCTTACAGAAAGCAAAATTGGAACTGGGGAAACGATAGCATCCGCCCTTGTATGCAAATTTCAACCTTTAAAAATGCCTACTGTAACGAAAATCACTGTAAGACATCGTAATGCATAACTTACTTGAACTTCTGTGAACCTAATCAGAACCAGTTGCAGCTACTTGACGGACATTACAAATAAGTTTAAGCTATAGGTAAATTGAGAATAAGCAACAGCAATGAAGAGAAGGAGTAACCTGATTATCTTTGTTCAAGCGAGCCGGCGGACGGTGCGAGGTCCGGCACAAAGCAGCAGGTGAATGGGTCTTTTCGCTTCAAACCGAACTCTGTATGCGTATGCGTCGATATCAAGCATATCACACCATATGCTATAGACAGTAGGCTTTGACGGCATCCTCAGCCGTTATCATATGAGGCGCAATTGGCTGTGCGTGCTGGAGTATTAGGCATATGCACATAGATTGCTGACTAAGAGCGGCTGTAATGCCGAATTCGGGTGGTACCGCGGAGTATAGACTTCGTCCCTATTGTTGATAGGGGCGGAGTCTTTTTGTTTCCAACACTATACATCTGCCCTTATCATATCCATCGGAATGCGGAGCACATAGCTTGTTGCTTCTTGTATGATTTCAATGCTGTTGCCATTATGAAAGGAGCTAGGACAATGACTGAATTAAAAGAAAAACGAATTTTATCTGGTATTAAGCCCAGCGGAGAGTTGAATATCGGCGGTTATGTTGGAGCATTGCGCCAGTTTGTTGAGCTGCAAAAAGAATACACCGGTTTTTTCTTCGTACCTGACATGCATGCTATAACGGTGCCACAGGACCCAAAGGAGCTGCGTGAACGTTCGCGTCATATTGCGGCACTCTATATAGCTGCTGGAATCGATCCCGACAAAAATGCGATCTTTATGCAATCCCATGTAAGTGAGCATGCTGAACTTGGTTGGATTATGGAAACACAAGCTTACTTCGGCGAGATGAGCAGAATGACTCAATTTAAGGAAAAATCAGAGGGCAAAGATGGTGTCAGCGCTGCCTTATTTACCTATCCGGCTTTGATGGCTGCTGATATTTTGCTATATGATGCTACACATGTTCCAGTAGGAGAGGATCAGAAGCAGCATTTGGAACTGACTCGCGATCTGGCTATACGGATCAACAACCGCTTTGGAGACATTCTGACATTGCCGGAACCGATCACTCAAGAGCTTGGGGCAAGAGTAATGGGACTTGACGATCCATCCAAAAAAATGAGCAAGAGCAATCCGAACAAAAACAGCTACGTGATGATGCTGGATACGCCGGATGTTATTCGCAAAAAATTCTCTCGGGCCGTAACAGATTCGGATGCATGTGTTCGTTATAATTGGACTGAAAAACCTGCTGTAAGCAATCTAATTGAAATCTATTCCGTATTCTCTGATATGGCGATAGCAGACATTGAGAAGCGCTTTGATGGACAAGGCTATGGCGCGTTCAAAAAGGAGCTTGCCGAGGTCGTTATCGAGCGCTTGGCGCCTATTCAACAGAAATATGAAGAAATCGTCCACTCTGAGGAGCTTGATCGCATCTTGCAAGAAGGAGCTGCCAAAGCATCCGAAATCGCTGCTAAAACACTGTATAGAGTAAAAAAAGCAATGGGCTTTCTAGTATAAACCTTAGACGGCTTGACGGTCATCAGCAGCAATAAAAATATTACATTGTACGAAATTTCGTACAAAAACCGCTATATATGTGGAGAATATGGCATTTTTATATGAAATATCGTATAAACTGCCGCAAACATTGGTTTATCCAGCGAGTTTGTACGGTTTTTCGTATAAGTCTGAATCAGAACCCGGTTATTGGCTCACCTTTGTACGTTTTTTCGTATAAACAGAATAAGCAGATAGGTAACAACAGAACATGTAACCATACACTCAAACCGACAACAGAGCGGCTAGCCCTGCTGTCGGTTTATAGAACGGACATGACTCTCCTCATTAGCTAGTTATGAAGCCACCCTTATTAGTTGTACCAAGTTCCAATTTTCTTTTTTTCTTAGTCTACGCACAATGCAAATAGAACAGAAAAGCTGCCCAGAAAGTCAATGGAATTGACTATTGGACAGCCCCTCTGCTGCTTCATATTCTATTACGATCAACTGTTGCAATTCAACTGCTCCAAATTCAACTATTGCAATTATCTGCAAAGACCGCCATGGCCTTGCTCATAAACAAGGAAAGTCCTGCGCCGAAACGATCAATATTCTGGGTGAATCTTTCGTCGGCCATATACATTTCACCAAGCCCGCGAAAAGCTTCTGGCGTATAAGTGCCAAATTTATTCAGCATGTCATACCACTTTGCAATGGTCAATTGGGCTTCCTCGGTTGCCGGATCCAAATGACGAATAGCTGCCAACTCACGATACAATATATTCATTTCATGCTCCAGCTGTTGCTTTCCGTTTGCATCGTATGAAGCAAGCTTTTTATTGGATGAGTCCACTGCATTATCTCCCCAACGCTCACGCGCCTCTTTCTCATACGGGTTACTGCTGAAATCAAAACCGGCAAAACGTTCCTCATTCGTCATATCAATCTCTCCTTTCGCTTCTCTGAGCGTCAATTCAATCGTTCGGAGCAAAAGATCCAACTGGTTGCGCTTATTTTCAAGCATTGTTCGGTGAGATTGCAAGGCAGCAATTCGATCAAATTCGGGACGTTGTATAATTTCTTTAATTTGCTTCAGCGGAAAACCAAGTTCTCTGAAAAATAAAATTTGCTGCAGCTGTTCAGCATTTTGTTTGGAATAAACCCGGTATCCTGACTCCGTCAGTTCGTCCGCCTTTAGCAAGCCGATTTCATCATAATGATGCAGTGTGCGCACACTTATGCCGGCTGATTCGGCCAATTCACTAACCTTCATTATTGCTCCCCCCGTTTCAACTCTCTTTCCTTCGCCAAGAAACAGAAAGTTAATCGGTCTTTTCACCTTAATCGTCACCTTGACTGTATCGTATGTTGTATACTCTTGCTCAACTACAATATAAAGTATCACGCAACGTGGGAGTCAATACTTAACAGCCATCTCTTTTCATCTATTTTTTACTTGCACCATTCCCAAGCCCATATTTCAGCTTATAATCACTTGGCGTCATGCCAATATACTTTTTAAATACCTTTGAAAAATACGGTCTATCTGAATAACCAAGCATCATCGAAACAGATTCAAGCGTCTGATTAGATGTTTTCAAAATCTTTGAAGCAATTTCCATCTTATATTGATGCACGTAATCGGTAAAGTTAATACCAGTCAGCCGTTTGAAGTAGCGGGAAAAATAACTCGGATTCAAATACAAATAATGCGCCATATCGATGGAAGTAATATTTTCAAATAAATGCTCATCAATATAGGCTTGAATGACTTGCAATTTAGGCTCCTGAATTGCCGCAGCTGCACGCTCGCCGCGATTGAGCAGCAGCTCATTGAGTCGACGCTGCATCAGCTCCAGCAAATCATCCGCACTTTTAGCTATTCCCATATAGTAATAGAAATCCTCATCGCTGCGGCCAGCAAAGGCCATATCCAGTTCCCTTAACAAAAAGGCGGCATTATTCATAAATGCTTGCGGCTCTATTTTATAGTCCTTTGCTGTAACCAATATTTCCTGCAGAGCTGTAGCAATGCCTGCTTCATCACTTTTTACCAGCATACGTTCAATTTGCGCTTTATAAGGCTCCAAAAATTGTTCAGATCGCGCAGAAAATACTGCCCGACTAAACTGCTTGCGGCTTGTCACAATAATATCGTCCGGTTCGTAAAACAAATTAAGCTCACGCTCGGTCTGCATATAGATGGCACGCAAAGTTTGCAAATCTGCCCGATCTGTAAAAACGAGCATACGCAATCTGATTTTCAGAAATTGCAGACAGCGGTCATAGAGATTTTCCATAAAAAGTTGCAAATGCTGCTCTGTGTTATGCGCCAGATTTGGGCGGAAATTATAAATAATAATTACATTTTCCTGTTCCAGAAATGCTGTAATCCCCTCATAAGAATCAGATAATTCTACTGCAATATTGTAAACCGCATATAAAATGGAAGGGATATCCTTTCTTTCGTAAAACTCATCAAATGTAGCATATAGCATATTTGCTTCAGCCACCATGAAGTTTGGGTATTCCCATTTGATACCGAGTTGCCCGGCATGCTCCAAAATTTCCTCTGTGCGCACTCCGTCCATAATACGCTGGAACAAACCTTGCTTATATAAATCATTATTGTAATTGGACATTTTCTCTAGTCCGCTGCGATCCTTTGGCGCCAGTAAGCGAATCGATTTCAACAAGCTGTCCTTAAGCTGCTCCTCTGTCAATTGGTCCTTAATCAAATAATCATCGGCATCCAACTTGACAGCTTGCTGTGCATAATGAAAATCAGCATGACATGTTAAAAAGATAATACGGACGCCCGGTTTTTGCTCGATAAACATTTCGGCAAGTTCAATTCCATTCTTCTTTGGCAGACCAATGTCTGTAATAACGATATCAGGGGATACCTCTTGAAATAAATGAGCGGCCTTTGCACTGGAATAGCTAGTACCTACCAATTGTAAATTCAATTTTTCCCAATCAATCATTTGCTCCAGCACTTTTAGCATTGGCACATCATCATCAATAATCATCACTTTATGCATCATAGTTTCGCTGCCTCCCCTGTTGCAAGTAGTTCTCTATCTTGTATAGGTATGCGGATAATTGCTGCAGTTCCGCCGGTTTCAAGCGTCTGCAAGGTTAATGAGGCGGATTGCCCGAAAGTAAGTCTCAATCGCCGCACTACATTAATTAGTCCAACTCTTTCATAGGATGAGTAATGTTCCGGATCATCATACTGCAAATAATGATTTAATGATTCCAACTGCTCTGCCTCAATTCCTTCGCCATTATCTTCGATAACAATAAGAACATCCTGCTTCTCCCAGCTGGCTCGTACAAATATTTGCGGCTTGGGAACGTCCACCAGTCCGTGAACAATTGCATTCTCGACAACAGGCTGAAGCACAAGCTTCGGAATAATAAGCTGCTCAGTTGAACGATCCAGCTGGAAGTGCAAATCAATTTCCATTTCATTTCGAATCTGCATAATATCAGCATAATGGCGCAGCAGTCGGCATTCTTCCTGTAGCGTTACAGGCTCGCTGACCTTCAAGTATGCGCGGAGCAAATTCATCAAAGAATCGATAACACCTGAGTGCAGCTGATCTTTTTGCAATTTGAGACTGCATTTGATTGAATTTAAAGTATTTATAAGAAAATGAGGCCGGATCTGCATAAATAGCGCTTCTAGCTCCATTATTTTTTTCTGTTCTTGTTCCTGCTCGATATCTGCAATAAGCTTTTGCAACTGATCAAGCATTGTATTAACGGAGTTGCCCAACTCCGCCATATCATCCTCGCCCTTTACATCAAGGCGCATATCTAAATTTCCCATACCGAATTGCCGCACAACACGCTGCAGCTTTTGAACAGGAGTATACAGTTTTTTGGCTATATAGATGGAAAATACCGAGAAAACAAAAAACAGACCGATAATTCCTGCAATTGCTGTATAAAAGGTACGTGAAATTTGCCCGGTCAAGGCTTCCTGAGTCGTTTCATATATTAACTTCCACCCCGTCTTGTCCAGAACAATTTCGGAGCGCAGATTGTTGTTTTTCTTTTCTATTTCTTCATAATTAATGCTGCTTTTATTAAGAATAGCTTTGCCTTCGGCGTCAAATAAAGCGGCTTGTCCAAATTGCACAGGCTTCAATAGGCCCTCAAAATAACTATCAGAAATGCTAATCAGCAAGACAGAAGCCGGTTCATTTTTATGCAATACTGGAATGACACGAGCAATAAAATAATCGCTTTTGTTAGAGGTAGAGTCTGTAAATAAACCGAGCCATTGCAAAGACTCCAATTGTTTCATATCGACTTTTTGCAACAAGGAGTTTAAATTGCGTTGCACATTTTTCATGCCTTCGCTGTTTGATGAAATAACAAATTGTTCGCGATTTACGAGGAACATGCGGATATTATAATTTAAGGTTTTGGAAGCAATAAGCGATAAATCATCTTCGATTCGCTTGTACATTTGATAATCGTTGTAACTGTTCAAACGTTTCGTATCCGCAAAATCACTCAAATATTCCTTAAACCTAGTATCGTTCACAATATAAAAGGAGGAAAAGGAAATATCATCGATGGTTCGTGCAATCTCATCATTGATTACATTCAAGAAATTATCATTGCTAAGCTGCACTTTTTCAATCATAGAGTCTTTAATTAATATATATGAACCAACTGACACAGCGATAATTGGCAGAAAAATAAACACGAGAAACGACAGCTGTATTCTCCGATGATAAGATAATCTAGACATGGCTAATCGCTCCTCGCATTATTTTAACTGTTCAAAATAATTGTATCATACAAGTGTTTAAACTGTGCAGTTGTATATCGCCAAGCTGCGGATCAATGGCTGATCTTCCTGCTCTGTCACCGTCAGTCTGACTTTCTTCGCTACTAGCGGTGTAAACCGATCAATCTTTTTATGTCCAATAGCACTGCCCTCTACTACTGTTTTCCAAACATTGTCCGTGTATACTTCCAGCTTATAAGCACGAACGCGTTCACCGTAAGAAATTTGTTCCATTGTCACAATGTGATCGATAACTCTTTCTTCATCCAAAACAACTTCCACGACATGACCTTCACCCGAGGTTTGGGCAAGCGGTGCTGAAAAGCGACGTCTGATCTCCTCACCAAACGCCAACACTCTGTCCACATCGGCATCAGGGAACAAACCTCTTACATCCGGTGCAATATTGAGCAACAAGACGGCACCATGTCCGATAGAACGATAGTAAATATCCATTAGCTGTTCCAATGAAAGCAAGGTATGTTCTTCATCAGGATGCCAAAACCAGCGATCCTTGCGTATTGGAACGTCACATTCTGCCGGTACCCAGCGCGGCGTTTGCGGCAGCCATTTCAGCGAGGCATCACTAAACATACTGACTCTGGCAGACTCTGCTGTATTCCAGCAAGGATAAGGAGCAAGACCATCCTCATTGCCTACCCAACGAATCGTTGGCGCTCCCATATTAAATACCATAGCATCAGGCTGATGCTTATTAATGAGATCCATAATACGTTGCCAGTTATATTCTCTGCCTTCAGAACCCGCACCATCAAACCAAATTTCTGTAAGCGGACCATAGCCTGTAATCAGCTCTTCAAGCTGTCTGGCATAAAAATCATCATATGCTTCAGAATCGGAATAGCAAGGTTCATGCCTGTCCCATGGCGATAAGTACAAACCAAAACCAATTCCTTCTGCCCGGCATGCTTCCTCACATTCACGAACGACATCGCCTTTTCCCTCTTTCCAAGGGCTGGAGGCCACTGAATAATCCGTTGTTGCCGTCGGCCACAAGCAAAAACCGTCATGGTGCTTGGCAGTAAGTACAAAGTATTTGAAGCCCGCCCGCTTGGCTGTTCTTACCCATTGTCTGGCATCAAGCTGTGTGGGATCAAATTTATCCGGTGAATCCGTTCCCTCTCCCCATTCCTGATCGCAAAAAGTATTCATGCCAAAGTGGCAGAACATCCCCATCTCCATATCTTGCCAGGCAAGCTGCGCCTGGCTTGGACGCGGCAATGCATTTCCTTGTTTCTCCATCTCTCTACCCCTTTGCTTATGCAAGAAGAGCTTTGAATTAGCCGAAATAGCGTCCTTCAAAGCTCTATCTATTTTTTACTTCACTAAACCTTTTTCTTCAATAATTTTTGTAGCTTCTTTTACCATCCAAGCTTGAACTTCATCAATTGGCTCATTGCTTAGCATAAACTTGCTGAAGCCATCGTCGATTACTTTAGTAATTTCAGAAGTACCTGTAGTCATAACTTTTGGAGCATCTAGGAATTGAATTTCTTCGCTTGAAATAGAGTTACGCAAGGATTCTACATCATACCATTCTTCTTTGCCTTCGATCAGACGCTCAAGAATAGCATTGTTGTCCGCTTTTTTCCAGCCAGAGAATTCAGTTCTTGACTTGGAATCAGCTGTTGTCATAAAGCGCATTAGTTTGAATGAAGCTTCTTTATTTTTAGAAGTGTTACCCATTACCACCTGGCCGCCGCTTGTGAAGTATTTGCCGTTATCATACTCTTTAGGCTCTGCTCCTTTTGGTGGAAGCGGTACTGGAGCAAAGGCTGTTTTGAAGTCATGCGGATATTGTTCTTGGTTACCTGGGTCTGGAATTGTAAAGTTACCTGTTAGAATCATCGCTGCTTCTTTATTAAAGAACTCTGTACGGTAGTTCAATTTTGCAGCCAATACGTCTGCATAAGGCTTAGCGGACTTATCAACCTCTTCCATGTCTTTACGCAATTGGAAGAAATATTTGTAACTTGGGTCAGCCAAAATAGTTGAACCATCATCATATACAAACGGGTCTTTCATAACCGTTTGAGCAGGTGCGTTCATGTATAGCTCCCATGTGTGGAAGTACGTTCCGTAACGCTTGTCTACACCTTCGCCCTTGTTCAATTTTTTCGCATATTCACGGTAGTCATCCCATGTCCAGCCAAACTTAGGAACTTCAAGACCAGCTTCATCAAGAGCGTCCTTGTTCAACATGACATAGTTAATACTTTTAGTTTGTTGCATACCGTAATATTTACCATCAACTTTAGGATTTACATAATATTCTTCTTCAGGAACTAGTCCTTCTTTTTCATAAAACTCATTCAACGGAGCTAGAGCATTTCTAGTAGCTCTTTCTAGTACAGCACCCAAGCTTGGGATTTGTACAACGTCTACAGCTTCTCCAGAAGAAATCAAGAAGTCAAGCTTCTTCAACATTTCTACAGAGTCACCAGGAACAAGCACAACATGCTCTACTTTAATATCCGGGTTTTGATCCATAAACTCTTGAAGCATAGCCTTTGTGTTCTCTTCAGTAGCTTCGTTATCCCAGTTATAATACTTAATTGTTACTTGTTTGCCATCGCCGTTTCCTGGCTTTGCGCTTGGAGAATTTGTGCCATTGTTTTCGTTTTTGCCGCCACATGCGCTAAGTACAGTTGTTAGTGCAAATACAAGAGCCAGTATTGCTAGAAAACTACGTTTTTTCTTTTGTATCATGTTCTCTTACCCCCTAAAAATTTTTCTTAGTATGTCCTGCTTCGCCCTAAGTATAACGATAAAGCTCAAACCGCAAGAGTAAAATTTTGAGCATGTACGATTGTTATTTTTACCTTTACAGCAATTTATCAACTTTGATACATGCTCTAAGGTGCAATTTTGACATTACTATCCTTTAACCCCGCCCAATGCAATACCGTTAATAACTTGTTTTTGCAATACAATAAACACAATCACTAGAGGCACAATTGCAGATAGAGCAGCCATCATCATAATGGCATAGTTATTGGTATAGTCGTCTCTAAAGAGCGTCATACCCAACGGAATGGTATATAATTTTTTGCTTAAAAGGAAAATAAGCGGATTCTGATAGTCGTTCCAAGTCCAAATGAACTTGATAATCGCTACTGTAGCCAAAACAGGCTTACATAGCGGCAGCATAATCGATGCAAAGATTCTCAATTGACCCGCACCATCTATACGAGCCGCCTCCATATAGTCATCACTTACTCCAGCCATAAACTGGCGAAGCAGAAACGTAAAGTAGATCGAGAACATACTCATAAAAATAATCGCTGCATGTGTATCATACAGACCTAACCATCTAACTAGCATAAAACGTGGAATCAACGTAGCTTGATCGGGAATAATCATAAAAGAAATCAGCCCAAGAAACACCAAATTTCTCCCTTTAAATTGAAGCTTTGTAAAGGCGTAAGCCGCCATTGATGAAACAATCAATGTAATAATCGTTGTAATAACAGCGATTTGGATTGAGTTTAAATAAAATGTATAGAATGGAACTCGTCCCATCCATACCGCCTTGAAATTATACATAAAGTTTGTTGTCTCAGGAATCCACTGGATAGGAAAACGCATTACGTCCTTCTCGAATTTAAAGGCTGCTGAAATCATCCAAATTAGTGGAATCAGGAACACTATTGACAGTGCGCCCATAATAACTGTTACAACAATTTTACTTATATTTTTCTGCACAAGCTGCATGTCCGTCTCTCCCTTCTTATTTCTACTCGTCTTTGTTCAGCTTCCAAGTTAATGCGGTAACGATACCGATAATGGCAAACAATAGCCATGAAATAGCAGAAGCATAGCCCATATTGTAGTTTTTAAAGCCTTCTTCATAAATTCGGTACACTAGCACTGTTGAAGAGTTATTCGGTCCGCCTTCAGTCAGGAAGGCGATAATATCAAATACTTTGAAGGAACCGATCAGCATTGTGATGAACAAGAAGAAGATCGTTGGACGCAACAATGGAATTGTAATTTTAAAAAACTTTTGCAAGGTGGTAGCTCCATCAATTTCCGCAGCCTCATATAGCTCTTCAGAAATATTAGTAAGACCTGCCAAGAATATGATAATGGTATAACCAAGCCCTGCCCATGAAGTAATAATCGCAATTGCGAGCAAGGATGTCTTAGGGTCAACTAGCCATTTGGGTGGAGCAGAAATACCGATATCCATTAAGAACTGGTTGATTGGTCCAAGCGACGGGTGGAACAATGCACTCCAAACCGCAGCAACAGCAATAATAGATGAAATATAAGGAATAAAGAAAGTTACCTTAAAGTAATCCTTCATATACACTTTGCTATGAATAAGCACTGCCAGTACAAGTGCAATCGCAATTGGAATAGGCACAGTCAGAAAGGTATAGAGTAAATTGTTTTTCAGTGCCAACATAATCGTCGGATCATCTGTAAACATCTTTACATAGTTGGCAAAGCCAGTGAATTTAATCCCCGAAACGCCTGACAGCAAATCCCAGGATGAAAAGCTTAAATATAATGAGAACAGCAAAGCAAAAACATTCAGCAATAACATGCCGATAATTTCAGGCGCCAAAAACAGCCAGCCAATCAAAGCTTCCTTCCGCTTTGGTGTCCAAAACTTTTTATTTGTCTGTCCGTCCACATTCGAAATTTGCTTAGCAGAATTCACTTTGTATCACCTCGGTATCCATTTATTTTTTATAATCATAATAAAAAAAGCCTTCATTCGAAGGCTTGATTCTGACTAGCATCGTGTATAATTTTGACCTTTTTCTTATTTTTCATGCATGTTCCGGCTAATAATTATGGAATTAATGTTATTGTACAGCATTCATTTTCCTTCATTTGGAAACTGTAAACATCGCTTTTCTTACATATTTGAGCCTGTAAAGTCTCGTCCCCCACTTTGAAAACAAGCTGCTCATGACTAAAAATGGATACTTGTCCATCTTTCGTTGCTGTAATCTGCGCTTTTTGCAGCTTCTCCTTGTCCCACTCCAAATTAATCGTAAATCCGCCTCTTGCTCGAAGCCCGCTCACTTTTCCTGAAGGCCATGCTTTTGGCAAAGCCGGCAAAAATTGCAGCTCATCTCCATGCGACTGCAGCAGCATTTCATGAATCGCACTTGCCCCGCCAAAATTGGCATCAATCTGGAATGGAGGGTGATCACCAAACAAATTGCGGTGAACGGCATGTTCAAGCAGTTGTCTAATACTGGTATATGCTTTTTCCGAATCTCCAAGTCTTGCCCAGAAGTTAGCAATCCAGGCTTGGCTCCAACCAGTATGACCACCGCCAAACGATAGTCTGCGCTCCAAAGTTGTTCGAGCAGCCTGTGCCAATTCAGGCATATGGCGCGGAACAATTTGCTCGCCCGGATACAAGGCGAATAAATGAGATATATGACGATGCCCCGGCTCTGCCTCATCATAATCCTCTGACCACTCCATAATTTGTCCGTATTTGCCGATTTGCGGCTTTGGCAGACGCTCTTGCATGCTGAGCCACTGTTCAACAAGTTCGCTATCCTCATTCAGCAAAGCAGCTGCTTTTGTTGCCGCTTCAAGCAAGCTGTAAATAACTTGTGAATCCATAGACGGCCCAATGCAAAGCGACCCTTTTTGTCCGCTTGGCGCAATATAAGTGTTCTCTGGCGATACAGATGGTCCCGATACCAACTGTCTTTTATTATTCTCCATCAGGAAATCCTGGAAAAACAATACGGCTTGCTTTAGCACAGGATAGGCGCGCTTCTGCAGGAATGCAATGTCTCCACTATAACGATAATGCTCCCACATATGCAACGACAGCCATGCCCCTCCGGTCGGCCAATAAATCGCAGGTGCCCATGCTGTAAATATATCCGTCTCAGCCCAAATATTCGTAACCGAATGGGCGACGAATCCATCTGCTCCGTAGAGATCACGTGCTGTTTCCTTCCCATTTTCAACCATCCGCTCCATTAGATCAAATAATGGCGTATGGCATTCCGCCAAATTTCCGGTTTCAGCTATCCAATAATTCATTTGTAAATTAATATTAAGATGAAAATCAGACTCCCAAGGCGGAGTAAAGCTTTCATTCCAAATACCTTGAAGATTGGCAGGCAAGCTGCCATTGCGCGAGCTGGATATTAATAAATAGCGTCCATATTGGTAAAACAATAGCTCCAGCCCTGTATCGACAGCACCATTCTGGTACTGCTTCAATCGTTGAGATGTTGCAATTTGCTGCATCCCTTCTCTATTGCTGTAGGGGATTTCTAAAGAAACACGTTGATACAGTGCTTCATAATCCGCAATATGTGCTTGTTTCAGTTGTTCATATAATAGTGCCACACAGCTATTCGCCTCTTCCAGTGCTGCCTGTTGCGGATTTGTTTGACGGAAGGAGGTTTGGGCAGTCAATATAAACATAACACTTGTGGCACCTTCAATGTCCAAGTAATTCCCTACTGCTTTACAGCTTCCACCTTCTATAACAGCCTTCAAAACAGAAGCATATTCAATCCCATCTGGTCCGCATTGTCCTTTCATAATTAATGTATGTTCATCCAGGGTTTCAACGATTCCCTCGAATGGTCGGCGGCTTAGCCTTGCCATTAAGTTAAATTGCTGCTCTTCCGATGCTGTTAATTTAATAATAATCGCTTGATGAACAGCGCTTGCAATCACTTCTCTGCGAAATCTCACATCTTTTATCTGATAATCAACCGTTGCAACTGCGTTAGTTAGATCGAGACTTCGCTCGTATTGCTCCGGATCATCCATATTTTCAAATTGTATAACAAGATCGCCAAGTGGCTGATAGGGTGAAAAGTAGTGCGGCGTATTCGTCATATGAAGCATTGCCTGTTTCTCCGCCTCACGCAAATTACCACTTTGCAGCAAGCTGCGAATTTCGGACAACTTATCTTTGGACAGCTTTCGCCCACTGCCCTTTTTGCCTCCGAACCAAATAGAGTCCTCATTCAACTGTATTCGTTCGCTGCTGGTTCCCCCGAATACCATCGCTCCCAATCGACCGTTACCTATAGGAAAAGCATCTGTCCATGCCGCTGCTGGCTCCAGCTCAAGCAACTTATTGTCATATTTATTCATAGGCCCTCACTTTTCGGTATTATTCTTGCAATTTGTGTTTTCGTGCTAATCATATTGTTTTATTCTAGTCTATCCGTATCAGCCATGAAGTACAGGCATTCTTTCTACTCAAATGGTGTATTTTTTTTACTTTTGCCTCGTCCATATAGTAAAAGACAGATCGAGCCAAATATTTGTTAGGTAGCTATCGGCTAATGGAAACAACTTAAGTATAAAATTTATTCGTCACTACAAACAAAAATGGACTTCCGACCGCTGTTATACTCACATTTTTTACTGAACTAACCTTTTAAAGGTGAAAACTTGCATATAAAGGCGGACGCTATGGCTTCTACAGTTCCATCTTCGCTTTCCGTGAGCTAGCATTTTTTTGCTCCAAGTTGTTCATCGTTAATCGACAGCCTCGCGATAGCGGCTATTTGTGGAAAAAACGCTGAATCCTGCTGAATATGAGCAAATAGCCGCAAGCGCAACTGTTAACATGAAATGAGTAAATATTTGCTCTGTGGAAAGCTCCCATTTACTCAACTTCCAGAGCTTCCTTTTCAGCTTTGCAAAATCTCTCGTCCTTTGTCTGTCATTACAAAAAAAGCTGAGAGGAAAACGGTATGTTCTCCACCCAGCTTCATATTTGCATCTACTCTTCCTGTGAGACTATCGGCTCTTGTACACTTACAGTCAGCTTTTTTACACGTTTCTTTTCTACTTCGGCGACTGTTATCGTAACATGCTCATATTGAAAGGAATCACCCTTTTGCGGAATACGATCAATATTGCCAAATATCCATCCGCCCAAGTTATAGAAATCACTTTCTATTGCCGGAATGGAAAATGCTTTTTCGAAATCATCCAAACTAAGCTGCGGGCTAACCTCATAGGTCGTTTCATCTATTTTAGTAATCATATTGATCACTTCATCATGCTCATCCCAAATTTCGCCTACTAGCTGCTCCAGCGTATCCTCAAGTGTGATTAATCCAGCGGTACCGCCAAACTCATCAATAACGATTGCCATATGAACGTTGCTCTTCTGCAATTCAAGCATTAAAGCAGAAATTTTCATCGACTTCACAACAAATTTTGGCTTGCGCAGCAAGCTTCGCACATCTGCCGTTTGATATTGCAACAACTCGGAGAAAAACTCTCTTTCGGACAATATTCCAATAATATTGTCTATATCTTTATCATAAACCGGTATACGGGAAAGTCGCTCCTTGAAAAACACCTGCTTGATCTTCTCAATCGGAAGACCTACCTCAATCGCAATCATATCCGGACGCGGTGTCAATACTTCTCCAACAATGATCTCGTCAAAGTCAAGTGAACGGTAAACCAATTCCTTCTCTTCCTTCTCCAAAACGCCCTCTTCTTCGCTAATCTCAACAATTGCCTTCAACTCATCCTCAGTAATTGTATGATTAGAGGCGGGCTGCTCGCCGTTATTCAATTTTTTGGCGACGGCTTGCTGCCATCTGCCGAATAACCAGGTGAGCGGCATGAAAACTTTCATCAACATATGCAGCAGCGGTGCTACAAACAATATAAAACGGTCGGCATGCTGCTTGCCATACGTTCTCGGAATCATAATACCAATAACCCACAGTGCCAAAATCGATATAACAATGGATAAGAGCAGTCCGGAAGAAACGCTTCCAGCCTCCGAAAACAATGATGTTG
This sequence comes from Paenibacillus nanensis, assembly GCA_040396195.1. Classification (GTDB taxonomy): domain Bacteria; phylum Bacillota; class Bacilli; order Paenibacillales; family Paenibacillaceae; genus Pristimantibacillus; species Pristimantibacillus nanensis_A. Next base: position 166,359 of record JBEBPB010000004.1, on the reverse strand, counting down.
TCATAGCTGCTATCGTTACAGTTGCCGATAAATTACCTAACAATAGCACTGATAAAGCATTGTCTAAATTTTCAACGATATACACAGCTTTCTTGCCGCCTCGCTTACTCTCCTCTGCAAAATTTCGCAATCTCATCCTGCTTGCATTCAGTAAGGCTGCTTCCATCGAAGAGAAAAAAGCAGACAGCATGATTAACGCTCCAATAGCGATAAGCCATGATAAGGGAATATCGTCCAACTGATCGTCACACTCCTGTTAATTCAATGATATCATTTTTACTTCCTCTCATTATAATACCATTTTGACCGGCATAACAGACCATATAATTGAAATTAGAACAGACTATTCCCTAATCTATACTAAATATCTCTTCTTAATGCGCTAAGCACATCTATTTTAACAGCTCTTCCAGCCGGTCGTGAACCCGATAACACAGCTACTCCAATAGAAATAGCACATGCCAACAAGGTCAAATAGGGAGGAATCACCGAGAATTTGAAATCTGCTGGTACTTGTTCATTCATTAACGATTCAATAAGGACGGGTAGGCTTGCATTCACTGTTATTGAGATCAGGTAGGAAACGATCGTTCCAATTAATGCACCGATAACACCAATCAATGCACTTTCAAATAGAAAAACTTTACGAATAACAGACGGGTGAGCACCTATCGCTTTCATTATCCCAATATCCTGCGCTCTTTCCGTTACCGCCATTGTCATCGTATTAAATATACCTATTGATGCAATCAGCACTGCAATGGTTCCCACAAAAATCAAACCGATCGTCATAATAAGGAACATCATATTTACTTTTTTCAATTCGCTGACGATGGAGTGATTATAATACCCTTCTTCCTGAATTTGATCTGCCAAACCTTGAACATGCTTCATATGAGTAGTAATAACCCTTACGGAATCATAGCTGCGCTCCGCTTGCCTCGCTTGTGGCTGCGGCTCTTCTCCCTCTTCTCTCACTGCTTCTCTGGATAAACTGCCGTAAGTCTTCCCTGTAATCGCTTCGACCCTTTGCAGGATATCACTGCCCAAATACATCGTATGATCCCTTTGCCATTCCTTCGTTGACTCTGCTGCTACACCAACAATAATAATCTCCAGCTTTTCTGTTTTGCCTGTATCACTGCCGCCAGCTGGCACCTCCAGCTTAACAGTCTTCCCAATCCACTCCTTGGCAGGCGCAATTTCAGTTAACAATTGCGCTCCCTGACTTTGATCCTCTCTAATATGAAAGCCAATAACTGCTTCTAACTTCCCTTGCTCCGGCAATTTTCCTGCACTTAGCTTATAACCTGCCTTTCGTTCCTCTTCAAAGTCCAGATTAATAAAATTATTTGCAGGAACCGCTTCCCCGTCTATTGATGGGTTAAAGGGCTCCGAAATATAGTTGCGATACAGCACCGCTTTTACATTAGGCAGCGATTTAAAAAACGCCAGATCAGCATCATACATTTCATTATGCATAAATCTTCCTTCTTCATCTGTTTTGCCGTGAATCGATATTTCCGTCACAAGCCTGTCGCCCACAATTCGGTCAACAATACTTTGCTTGATTCCAATACCGGCGGATGCGAGCACGATTAGAAACGAACAGCCCATTGCGGTTGCCAGTACCGTCATAAACAATCTTGTTTTATTCTTCTTTATATTTTGCTTGACGAAATTATATTGATCTTTAAACTTCATAAAAAAAACCTCCCGACACGGAGCTGTTCGTAATTCGTCCATCCTGCAGCGTAACGGTACGATGCGCAATGGAGGCTACCTGATCATCATGCGTAATAATGACAAACGTAATTCCCAGCTCATGATTAAGTTGCTTAATCATCGTCAGCAGTTGTCTTTCGTTCTCGCTATCCAAGCTGCCTGACGGCTCATCCGCCAACACGATAGGCGGTTGTAAAATTAACGAGCGGGCAACAGATACACGCTGTTGTTGTCCCCCAGACAACTCGCTCGGGTAATGCCCCTTAAAGTCCTCAAGCCCAAGCCGTTCCAGCATAGCCGTTACCAACTTTTTTCTTTCCTTGACATCCACACCGCGCAAAACCAGCGGAAGCTCGACATTCTCATAAGCAGTCATGCTTTGGATAAGCTGAAAGCTTTGAAAAATAAACCCGTAATTCCCCAATCTGAAGTTTGCCCATTGCCCCTCATCCATGCCAGTCACTGTTTGCCCCATTACTTCGATAGTGCCTTGAGATGGTCTAATGTAACCGGAAATCAAATTCAGTAACGTAGATTTGCCCGAACCACTTCTGCCGATAACCGATACAATCTCTCCTTTATTGACCTGCAGATGAATATCATGCAAGACTGGTACAATTCTTTCCTTTCCTTTTCTGCCTATTTTAAATTGATGATTGACCCCTTCTACTCGAATCATATAGCTCCTCCTCTTTCGCAAGACACCATTGATATGCCGCTCCTCGCAGTTGCAACTACCGTTTCTTCTTTTTAATTAATATATCAAATCACATGATTCAGGAAATAAAGAAAGTCTTAAAACATTCTATAGAAAACAATATCATTTCTAATAAAGTTGTTAGAATTAACTCAATCTTAGTAAAATTGCCGATTTTATCGCAAAAAAAAATCTAACAGCCCTGTTCATTACAGGTACTGTTAGATTTAATCATTAGTATTAAGCTGACAATAGCATAACATTTAATCGTCATTGCAAACTGTTAATTAGCAGCTCCTGGCTCAGCTGATTGCTTCGATGCCCGCTCCAAGGCTTTCTTCATTTCATCGTAGCTGATGGCTCCCGTTTGATGTCTGCGAATAACTCCTGAAGGATCTAATATATAAGTTACCGGAAATGCACGAACACGATAAGCTTTTGATATTGCACCAGACTCGTCTAGTACAATAGGGAATGACAGCTGATTGTCCTCAGCATACTTGCCAGCTTGTGCAGCACCACTGTCTTGACTGGTCGCATTCACTGATATAATGGCGTATTGATCAGCGGGCAAGTCCGTGTAAAGTTTCTCCACATGCGGCATTTCTGCTTTACAAACACTGCACCAGGTTGTCCAGAAATTAAGCAGCACAGTTTTCCCTTTAAAATCGGACAGCTGTACAGCCTCGCCAGATAAATTTACTGTTTCAAAAGGGGGAGCAATTTGTCCAACCTTAATTCCAACATTGTGGTCTGCCAAAGAAGCTGGCGCTGCCTGACGCCAATTCAGCTCTATTTGACTAAATGCCAAGTAACTGACGAGTCCTGTAATCAATAAGAACGCTCCCAAATTAGGAAGTGTTTTTCCTGTAAACTGCCATGTTGAACGGCTAACAAGTACGATAAGCAGGATTGACCACGCAAGCATGGCATACTGTTGCCAAGTTGCCTCTGACCCCCACACAATATGCGCTGCGCTATAGATAAACAGCCAACCAGACAGGCAAGCTGCTATAAGCTTCGCCACATGCTGTCTCCCTGCATATTTGTAAAAGGATAGTCCGATATAAATCAAACAAACAACTGCAGCAAGCCAAAAACCCTTCTGACCGCCATCAAAAAATAATATAGATTTCCAGTTGTCTTTGAACGTAGCAAAGTCAAATATGACGTAGCTGCCTTTCCACAAAACAACCCATACCCATACAATATTCCACGCTGCAGACTGAATCTGTTCTGCCCGCTCCATCCCTTGGCTGCACAGCCTCACTATTATTGCACCTGCTATGCCAGCCAATAGATAAACTAGCAGCTCAGTATGGAGGACAAGTGAACCCAACTGCAAATTGGACATATTCCGTACCCCTCCCTGTTAACCTGCTGACTTGATTTGCTTGCTGCGCAATTGTCCGCATGCTGCATCAATATCGGTGCCATGCTCCAAGCGAACGCTGCAACTCATCCCCTTCTTTTTCATTACATCGTAGAAACTGCGAATCGTTTCTTGCGAACTTCTTTGATATTGGCTATGCTCATCAACCGGATTATACGGAATTAAATTAATATTGACCTGTCGCTTGCGCGGCTCCATAAGGGCTGCCAACTGCTCTGCATGCTCCACCTGATCATTAACATCCTTGAGCAATATATATTCGATGGTTACTCTGCGATTGGACTTGGTCAAATAATAATCGATCGCTTCCATCAGCTTTTCGATTGGAATTGCCTTATTAATTTTCATAATCCGGGTACGAACCTCGTCGTTTGGCGCATGCAAGGATACCGCAAGGTTAACATTCAAATCACTGTCAGCAAACTCCTTAATTTTCTTCGCCAGTCCACTTGTTGATACCGTTATTCTGCGCGAACCGATTGCCAGTCCCTTATGATCCTTCACAACTCGAATAAAGTCTGACATATGCTTATAGTTATCAAACGGCTCTCCGATCCCCATCACGACAATATGAGTGACCCTTTCTTCTTTTTGCCTGCTATCCAAATGAAATTGCACCTGCATAATTTGCTCCACAATTTCAGCGCTCGTCAAATCACGGCTTTTCGCAAGCAAGCCGCTTGCGCAGAAACTGCAGCCGATGTTGCAGCCAACTTGTGTAGTGACACAAACAGATAGTCCAAATTTATGATTCATTAACACCGTTTCAATTAAATTGCCATCCGACAGCTTAAATAAAAACTTGATCGTTCCGTCTGCCGACTCCTGTCGCGTATGTTCCTCCAAAGTTTCCAGCACAAAATGCTCCTTGAGCAGTTCCAGACACTCAGGTTGAATCCCCTCCATCTCATCGAAGCTTCTTGCGCGTTGACGATAAAGGGATTTCCATACTGCTGCTGCACGTGATTTCCTATGTCCATGCTGTGACAGCCATTCTGTCAACTGCTCAAGTGTTAATCCATATAAAGAAGTCTTGCTCATCATTTATCCTCTTTTCCGTAGCACTCTAGTCTTGTTGATATTTTCCCAAACTTTGCATGAGATTACAAGGGGAGATGGATGGAAGCACAACAGGTGAGACTACGGCGTTTCAACTTGTTTATTTTTGTACGCACGAAGCAAGAACAGGTGCAACAGCATCCATATAGCGGCAATGCAAGCTAATCCGGCAACAGCTATCCCAATCCCGCCAAATTTAAACCCGGCTACTGCTCCCCATAGAGCTGATGCAGGTAAAAGCAATATGCAGCGAGAGAGTACGATTCCATAATTCTTTTGCCGCTCCGTCCAAGGATACTGTTGAATAAACTCTTCAGTTATCCATTGTCCCCATTGTGCTCTCAACCAGCTTACTGCAATTAGCATAAAGCACGGAACTAAGACAAACGCCGCCTCTTTTGGCGCAAGGATCAATGCCGCCAAGGAGACCGACAGAAAGCTTGCCATATGCTGCACATGAGCAAGCTTTCTTACATATGCCTTAATTCGCAACTCTGCTAAAGCCGCGCCCGGATCACTGCTTCTAAATATTTTTTGCGATGTTCTCCATACCCACGGTCTGCTTAATCTAATAACAGGCTTCTTCTCGATAACCTGACTCATAAGCAGCTCTGTCGTTTTGGATTTCATTTTCTCACTTCGTTCGATTTGCTGTTCTACATTCATCGGAATGCGCAGCACACCCAAAAGCAGAACTGCTGCGACTGCACCAGCAACAAGCAGCACTAACCCGTTAGCATCCAAGTAAATTAAGCTCGTCATAAAGAAAAGAACGCCGACTAAGCCTGCCATCACTATCTCAGCAGCAATTTTTCTCCAGCCGTTCAGTCCAGACTTACTGACAAGCCCATGCTCCAAATAAATAAATATTAGCCCAAATAGCCATACTTGCAGTCCGGCATAAGTAAACTGCCACAGGCTGTAATCATATAAGCGATGTAAAAATGGCAGAAACGGAACTAATACCATCATGTATAACAAGCTTGTATGCAAAGCTGTCCAAAGCAAGCAGCAGAATCGTAATCTGTTCATCCAGGATGTGCTTTGCATTAGAAACAATCGATCTGCAGGTTCAACAAAAATAGCAGCACGATTAGTGAGAAACACAATAAACAGTGTGATATGAGCAAACCATTGCCAAGGCAAGTCTATCGACCATTGAGGCAGTTCCTTTGTCCATAACTCCATATACAGGCCGCACCCGATAAATATCCCTGGAACGACCAAATAAATCCATACCGACCAATCCAAAACACTATTCCATGCCTTCAACTGCTGCTTCTGCCTGACTTTAAAGCGACGAAGAAACAAGCGCTGCCCCGTCATTCTTCTTCCTCTTGCGTCAATACATGAAAGCATTCAAACAAGGTAGCATCAGTTGGAAGCCCTGCTGCAATCCGCACATCGCTCAACTGACCAGATGCGACGTTTTTCCCTTGATTGATCAATACATACTTGTCACAAATTCTCTCTGCGGTATCAAGCACATGTGTACAGATTAATACGCCGGCACCTCTTTTTTGTTCATAACTGAGCAATTCAAGTAGATCCAGCGTAGCGCGCGGATCTAGTCCTACAAACGGCTCGTCCACTATATAAACATCCGGCTCCAGTAAAAAGGCAATAATCAGCATGAGCTTCTGCTGCATTCCCTTCGAAAATTTTGCCGGATAAGCATGGCGTTGTTTAGATAGTCGAAACAGTGTAAGCAGTTGCTCCGCTTTTTCAACAAACTTCTGCTCAGAAATATGAAAAGCCGCCGCTGCCATGCGCAGATGCTCCCATAATGTAAAATACTCGTAGTACACTGGCTGCTCCGGTACATATGCGTAACGTTGCTTTTCTCCACCAAACTGAACAATGCCCTTGCGATAAATGGTCAGACCGAGAATCGATTTGATGGTTGTACTTTTTCCTGCTCCATTCGGTCCGATCAAGCCAACCATCTCGCCAGGCGAAACCTCTATCTGAATATCGCTGACAACTGCTTTATCTTTCTTATAGCCTGCTTCCTGCAAGGATACATATAACACATGTGAACTACCTGTTTCAGATTGGGCAGGCTGTAATTCTGTATCACAAGCTTCATTCTCTTGATTGATTGGATTCATAAGCCCCGCTCCTTCTTCTTTTATAAGATAGTATTACGATGCATCCTGCAATTTCGCAGCATTTTATTGAACCAGTTCCAATGCCATAGGTTCATTATCAGAATACAAATTCGGATCACGCTGCAATAGCCCCATAATAAGCTCTGTCATTTTGACTGTATCGCACACCCACATTAACGCATCGCCAAGCTCGGCACGACGAATGGCTCCCCGCTGCTCCAAATACTGCTCCGTCTTCCAGAAATGCTGTGACCACGATAGCCCGCAATGACGCCTTGAAGGTACAGCTATTTCTGTCCCATCTGCAAGAATCGTAAACAACTGCTCATGTGTATCGGTCATTCTTCCAGGAATATCCGCCCACTCTTCTATACCATGAATAAAAGTATTGCGGCGCTGGTCTACGCCTACCAGAATAATTGTCGCTTTGCGATCAAGCAGTCTGCCCCAGGCTGACCCGCGATGACAAGGTGTATCAAACCGCTCATCGCCTGCTACAAATTCCTCGGCATCCTTACCTAACGCGGCAACAGAATGTGTCGGGTGCAAGGAGCGGTGAACATCTTTTCTTTGGCGAAATAGTTCAGGTAAAATCCCAACACAAACCGAAGTCGTATCTGGATAATACTTTGGGTTGTCCGCATTTATATCCCGCCATGTGTGAGTCGGCAGCACTAATAATCCATCCTGCATAAATTCAGACAATGCGTCCAGAACCGTATCAGCCCCGCCCTCCGTATCTCCAATGCTTTTCATAGAGGAGTGCATCAGGAGCGTTCCGGTTCGGTCAATGCCCGCTGCCTGCAATTGAGCTAGTAAACCTTCTTTTGTATGTGTAGACAATACCATCCATCCTCTCTGTTTCCACCTGTTGCTTTTTTTATAAGAAAAGTTGCCCCGCGGCTTCAAGGTTGAAGCTGCAAGACAACTTAATCATCGTTTTTATAGGTAATATGATGTTTATGCTAGGACAAGCTTCTCCAAAAGAAGCGGTTCAATATATTCTCCGTTTTTATATGCACGCATATTTCCGCCGGAAATTTCATCAATCAATACAATTTGATTGTTTTTTCGCTCCCGACCGAACTCCAGTTTGATATCATAAAGATCAATACCTTTTTGTGCCAGCTCGTCCTTCACAATTATACTAATTCGCTGTGTCAGGTTTTTCAGCACCGCATATTCCTCATGAGACAGCAGTCCCAGCATAGCCAGCGCATCCTCGCTAATTGGCGGATCTTGACGATCATCATCCTTCAGAGTGACCTCGACGAACGCAGCCAGTTCCTGCCCTTCAGTGGCATAACCGCCATAACGGCGCATAAAGCTGCCTGTAGCACGAAAACGACAAATTACTTCCAGCCCTTTGCCAAACACTGTTGCAGGCATAACCGTCATGGTCGCTTGCTCAATATCAGCATCGATGTAATGAGTAGGAATGTCAGCTTCCTTCAACTTCTCAAAAAAGAACTTGGTCAAGCTCAGACCCGCACGACCTGCTCCCTCCATCACCAAGCCTACTGTATTGGCTCCAGGATCAAATACTCCGTTCTCGCCGGTTACATCATCCTTGAACTTTAGCAAAAAGTCCCCGTTCTCCAACTCGTATACATCTTTAGTCTTACCTGAGTAAATTGGTTTCATCTTGATGGTCCTCTCCGAATAAAATAAATACAGATAATCGAGGTAATCGACAGTCTCTGTAGAGCATTATATCATAATTTAAGAAGCGATTGAAAAAGGCTGCCCTTCGTTTTTTACATTTTTTTTAAATTTTAATGAAGAAAACATTTTTATCGATGAACCTTTCTCCCCCTGCTGCAATACGATAGATATAGGCGATTTTCCACAGGAAAGGAAGCGATTGACTATGACAGAAGGACAAAACCTTCATTACTTTGCAGCTGCCAATACAGCTGGCGGATATAAGCAGGAATTGATGTCGCAACTTAAACATACCAATCATATTTTTTCACTGACAGGCAACATGCAGCCCTTAATCTCACAGCTTCTTCATCGTATAGCAACCATACAATTGAGCAAAAGCCGCTCCGTCTGGTATTTGCATAACCCGCTAAATCCGGATTATCTGGATGGCATTATTATCCCCGAACTGAAAACAGCTGTCCTCTATACTACCCTTTTGCAAAATTTCGATCCTGAGAATATTAGCAGAACTGAGATCAATATGGATGATGCATTCAAGCAGCCAATACCGCCATCAGTTTATGAACAAGCGTCGCTCCTGGAGCAGCTTATCGCGTCGGCTTGCCAGGCTGCCTACAACGGATTCGGCAATGCCCTGCTTGTACATGATGATTGGGAAGCTGTCTTCAGACCTTATATTAATTTCAATGCCTCCAATCAACTGACAGAGCAATACATCGATATATTATTTGCTGATCATGTCTCCGAAGCAGCAGAGCCGCATTCTGATACTCGCTTTTTAGGTACAGCCACAAGCAAAGGCGCAATTGATTATATTCACGTTCTTGCAGAAGGGTTGCAGAAATATCATCTAAAAGGGCGCGCAGGATCAGGCAAGTCAACGATGCTGCGCAAAATAGCCAAAGCAGCCGAAGAAAAGGGGTTCAGCTACGAAATATACCGCTGCGGTCTTGATCCCGGCAGTGTCGATATGGTTATCGTTCGTCAGCTCGGCTTTGCGATTTTTGACAGTACTGCTCCACATGAATATCATCCTGAACCGGGTGATATTGTGATCGACTTGTACGAAAAATGTATGGACCCCGATACAGACCAGTTAACCTCTGAGCGTATTTCAGAAATCAGCTCCTCCTACAGGGCTATTATGAAAGAAGCCTCTGCCCAGCTGATACTTGCCAACCAATGGCAGGAACAGAAGCAGCAGCTTTTCGCACCATATATAAATAAAGAGCGATTCGATCAATTAAGCAGATCCTTGCTTGCACAGCTTGATTAATCAGCTTTTCATCAGACAGAGAGAAAAAGGGAAGAGCAACATAGTTGCACCTCCCTTTTTCTTATGTGCTTTGTAACTAACCTTTATAATTTATTGTACGCTCTCTTTGCTCGGAAGCTCGTCCCATTTATTCGTCTGCGCTGTCGGCTCATAGCTTTCCATTCTCGCAAGCAAAGCTTCAACCGTACTCTCACACTGAATAAGCCGCAAATTGGTTTCCCTCATAAATCCAGCTGCAACAGTTTGTTTCAGCATTTCCATCAATGGATTATAGAAGTCGAGCACATTAAGCACGCCTACCGGCTTCTGATGAATGCCAAGCTGTGCCCAGCTCAACACCTCAAACAGCTCTTCATAAGTACCCAGACCTCCCGGCAAAGCAATATATGCATCGCATAAATCGGACATTAGTGCCTTTCTTTCATGCATGTTGTTCACTTCATAAAGCTTCGTTAATCCTGTATGGACCATTTCTCCTATAAATAAATTGCGCGGCATCACTCCAATTACACTGCCGCCTGCTTCCAATACCGTATTGGCTACTCTACCCATTAAGCCGATTTTTGAACCGCCATATACAAGTTCATAATTATGAGCAGCAATCCATTTGCCAAGCTCGACTGCCGCCGCTTCATATTCAGGGGAAATCCCCGCGTTAGATCCGGAATAAACACAAATTCGTTTCATGATGATCTCTCCTTCTGTTTCAAAAAAAGCTCCGCTGCCGCTATTTCGATTTCATCAATAAAAGACTGCAGCGTATTGGTTACGTATGACTCTTTTCGTCTGATAAACACTGTTGTAATATCTTGAAACGGATGTGGAATCGGCTTGGCAAATACAAGCCCGTCTGCAACGTAAGAGGCTACTGAAGATTCCGGCAAAATAGTTAAACCTATCCCAGCTGCGACGCTGCCTATTATTGTACCGAAAGTACCGAATTCCATAACCTGCTTCGGAACAATGCCTTCAACCTTCATCCAGCTTTCCAGGCGTCCCCGGTATCCGCATCCTTTATTATAAAGTAAAAGCGGTCTTTTCGTTATGTCTTCCATCATAAAATCTTTTTCTTTGGTAACAATTACAAGTTTCTCTTGTATGACATCAAGCTGCTCAATTTGCGGGTGAGTAATTGGACCTGTCACAAATGCCCCGTCCAGTTTAAGTGTAAGTACCTCCTGCAGCAAATGCTCTGTTACACCTGTCGTGAGGGATAATTCCACATTCGGATATTTACTGTAGTAGGCATGCAAAATACCGGGCAACTCATTGACCGTTTCAATAATCCCTATATCCAGCATACCGCAAGGCGTATTTGATTGAACAAACATATGCCTTACCTCATCTATTCGCTGTAAAATTTCACGCACATGCTCCAGTAATTTCTTGCCGTCGGGATTTAGCACCATTCCTCTTTTATGCCGTTCAAATAGTGATGTTTGCAATTCCAGCTCAAGCCGTTTTATACGCCCGGTAACATTAGATTGTACATAATTCAGCTGTTCTGCTGCTTTACTTACACTTCCATGATGAGCAACTGCTTCAAAAATAATTAAATCGTTAAGCTCCACAATACCCTCTCCTTGGACATCTATAAAATTCCCTGTAAAAGCTGATTACAATCTAATTAATTCTAAACCGCTGTCCTTTTTATACTATCATTAATAATGATAATTAACATTAGTTTTAATCATTTTACCGCAAGGGAGCTGTTGGATATGATAAGAAGTAACGAGAGAGAAACGGATTATAAATATAGGAGCGAGAGTTCATGTCTAAAAAGAATGTCCTATGGGGCGCATTACTATGTCTGGTCGCCAGTATGTCCTGGGGAGCGATGTTTCCTGTTGCGCATATTGCGCTGCAAAAAATTGACCCCTTTTACTTTTCCACGATTCGTTATTTTTTTGCGGCAGTCATTTTAAGCATTATCTTATTGATAAAAGAAGGCAGAGCCGCGTTCAAACTGGAAGGTAAAGGGCTTGCTTTGACTTTGTATGGTACACTGGCTTTTACAGTATATAATATGTGTATTTTCTGGGGGCAGTCGATGATGGGCGAACCGGGAACGGTTGCAGCTTCTATTATGGAAGTGCTTATGCCCATGATTTCAGTTGTAATCGTTTGGATAACGACACGCAAAGCACCTAAACGCCATACGATCTTCAGTGTTGTTGCTGCATTGCTTGGAGCCATTCTGGTCATAACAAACGGCAAGCTATCATTTTTTACAGAAGCAGGCCAAAATCTGTTGCCGTTGTTTCTTATGCTGATTGCTGTAATTGGCTGGGTGCTGTATTCGATGGGTGGAGAGAAAATGAAGGACTGGTCAACATTGCGTTACTCCACGATTACTTGTATTCTCGGCAATATTGTTTCCATTATTGTTACGGGCGCAGCATCTGCTGCAGGAGCACTCCCTGTTCCTTCCTTGCAGGTCCTGATTGATATTAAATATGAAATGGCGTTTATGGTGCTTATTCCTGGCATCCTTGCGTTGCTATCATGGAATATGGGTATCAAAATGCTGTCAGCTGTTAATGGCACCTTATTTATTAATGCGGTTCCTCTTACTGCATTCGCAATTATCGCCTTGCAAGGCTACTCTGTAAGCCACTTCGAAATGATTGGCACAGCATTAATTATAATAGCACTGGTACACAATAATTTAATGGAGCGAAAAACAATGCCAACGGTTGCAAAGCCTGCCCGTATCGTGCACAAAATGTCAGCTTGAAAACGGATGTGAAATTTTCCTTCTCCCTACTGAAAGATCGCGCTATAATAGATAACATATAATAGAAACGAATCGAATGTCTTGTTGGTCACTTGAGGAGGAAAGAATGAATAACGTCAAAATATTTTCCGGAACATCTAATCGTCCACTGGCTGAAAAACTATGCCGTCGCCTGGAGCTTTCTCTAGGGGATGTTGCTATATCCAGACTGTCCAGCGGTGAAATACATGCAACATACCAAGAATCTATCCGTAATCAGCATGTTTTTATCGTGCAATCCTTATCGCATCCAGTTAACGAAATGCTGGTCGAGCTGCTTGTCCTGATCGACGCTGCAAAGCGCGGATCAGCCAAAACGATAAACTTGATTATTCCTTACTACGGATACGCTCGTCAAGAGCGCAAGGCAGCACCGAGAGAGCCTATATCCGCCAAGCTGGTAGCGGATATTTTGACCACGGTGGGTGCTAACCGCATCATTGCCCTTGATTTGCATGCTGATCCAATCGAAGGTTTTTTCAAAATTCCAGTTGATCATATTTCTGCACTTGGCATGATTATTGACTATTTGAAAGAAAAGAAAATTGAAAATCCTGTTGTTGTTTCACCTGACGCCGGGAGAGCATCAACTGCTGAGAAGCTCGCTCTACTAATGGATTGCCCGTTTGCCATTATGATTAAAAACAGACCTGAGCATAATAAAGCAGAAATTACTCATATCATTGGCGAAGTTGCCGGCATGACTCCTATTATTATTGAAGATTTGATTGATACGGGCGGAACCATTGTCAATGTGGTCAATGCTTTGAAGTCCAATGGTGCTAATGATGTCTATGTTTGCGCTACTCATGGTGTTTTCTCTGACCATGCTATGAATCGATTAAATCATCCGAATATTGAAGAGATCGTTATTACAGACAGTATCGTGCTTGGAGAGAAGCCTTCCGACAAATTTATCGAGCTTTCTGTTTCGGGATTGCTGGCGGAGGTAGTTCGAATAATTACAAAGGGCGGATCTATTGATTCCCTGCTGCAAGTCAAATCTAAATAAAATAAAACTTGGCCTAGTATACTTCGGTATAACTAGGCTTTTCCTTATTTATGAAATGTATGAACACATTCGCCCTATTCGAATATGTTAGACATATGAATATGAATTAGGAGTGATGATATGTCACAGCCAAATATCCCTAACATTAGTCCAGTGATCACACTGACTAGGGATGATGCCATTAATATGATTATTGCTTCCATCGCAATGGAAGAGCTTGGGCTTAGCCATATTATTAACGCAGAGGGAGAAAAACTGCAATATGTACTAGGTACTCTCCCTAACTCCTCGCTTGAATCACCTGCGACCATTGCTGAAGTGCTGCAAACTAATGACAGTGTACGACAAATGTTGCGGGAGATTGGAAAAAAGGAACAAACATTAACAGAAAAGCTGGAAACTGTCCTTACCGCACCTTCAATGGTTGGACCCACGGGACCTGCAGGGCCGACTGGACCTGCTGGCGGACCGATTGGACCTACCGGAGCCGTAGGACCTCAAGGCAACCCGGGTGTTCAAGGACCAACTGGACCCGCTGGCAGTATCGGACCAACTGGTGATGAGGGACCTGAAGGACCGACTGGACCTGCTGGACCTGCTTTCGCTGAATTCGGTTACTACTATTTTGACAGTGTACTGTCAATAGCGGCAGCCAATCAAGTTATTCCTGTAGCCAATGCTGGCTCGTGGAATGGAGCTATTGGCAGCAACGGTGCCGATGTGATTTTACAAGAAGGTACATTCTTGATTAACTTTTCTGTTACTGGCAGTGATATTATCGCTCAGTTATTGGAAGAAAGCGACCCTAACCTGGCTATCCCAGGCAGCCGTGTTATTACAACCATATCTTCTACAGGTGCGGGTAGCATTGTATATACAGCAACTACGCCGAACACTCGCATTGGTTTATATAGTGTCGCACCTACAGGTACAGTATTATTCGCAACTATAAGCGTAGCTCGTATTGGATAAGATCCACTCCTATCCACTCCTTGCAACTATGCAAGGAAAAGAATGAGCACTGATGAGAATGAGCAGACAAAATCGGTTGGTATCTCCTCCCGATTTTGCCTGCTTTTCTTTTATACTATGAAAAACAGTTACGGTTGCGCACAATACCAACAACTATATGTTCAAAAATAAACAGCTATGTTAGGATGTAATCGAAAAGGAGTGCTGAATATGACCAATCGTTACAACGAGCTGTTGCAAAAACAGAAGGCTTTTCTTCATGCCCAAAACTCCCGTTCAGCAGACAGCAGAAAAACTGCATTGCGCAGACTGTACCTCTCCATCCAAAAACATGAACAGCAAATTATTAGAGCTCTTCAGCAAGACTTGCATAAATCAGAGCTGGAGGCATACTCTTCCGAGGTAGGCATCGTGCTGAGCGAAATCAGTTATGCGCTTAAACATCTCTCTGGCTGGATGCAGCCTGAGAAAGTACGTACGCCTATTACCCATTGGGGAGCCAAAAGCTATACGATGCCGGAGCCATATGGTGTTGTGCTTATCATTTCGCCTTGGAATTTTCCTTTTCAGCTGGCATTATCTCCTCTTGTGGGAGCAATAGCAGCAGGAAACACAGCCATTATTAAACCATCAGAATTAACACCGAGAACCTCAGCTATTATCGCTGCTGTAGCAGCTGATGCTTTTGACAGCGATTATGTTGCCGTTGTTGAGGGCGATGCTGATGCCAGTCGACAACTATTAGAGCTGCAAACCGATTACATTTTTTTCACAGGCGGCAATGCAGTCGGAAAAATTGTAATGGAGGCAGCCTCCCGATGGCTCACTCCTGTTACGCTTGAATTAGGCGGTAAAAGCCCCTGCATCGTGCATCACGATGCTTCTGTTAAAACCGCCGCCAAAAGGATAGCTTGGGGAAAATTTATGAATGCTGGACAAACCTGTGTAGCTCCGGATTATTTATACGTTCATGAACAAATTTTAGAGGTTTTTTTAGCGGAATTGAAATTAGCTATAACAGAGCTTTACGGGAAGGACCCTTTACATAACGTTAATTATACCCATATTGTAAACGAACGGCATTTCGATAGACTTGTTCGCATGCAGGATGGAGGCAATTTAATATTCGGCGGTCAGTATGATCGATCCCGCTTGTGTATAGCCCCTACCTTGCTCTTAACAGAAGATTGGAACCATCCCATAATGCAGGAAGAAATATTTGGCCCGATCCTGCCTATAGTGGCATATCGCGATCTTGACGAGATTATGAATAATATGAAGGCACAAGCGAAGCCGCTTGCATTATATATTTTCTCAGAAGACCGATCTGTGCAAAATAAACTGACTGAAACATTATCTTTTGGCGGAGGCTGTATAAACGACACAGTGTATCACTTTACAAATCCTTATTTGCCTTTCGGCGGAGTTGGCGCCAGCGGTATGGGAGCTTATCACGGCAAACATAGCTTTGAGCTGTTTTCGCATCGCAAAAGCATTCTTAAACAGACTACTGCCTTTGATTTGCCTTTTCGATATCCGTCTATGAAAAATGGCCTGTCGTGGATAAAAAGGTTTTTAAAATAATGCAAGGAGTGATGAGCTTGAAAAACTATCTGCTTCCGGTAGTCATCCTCACAACAAGCATCCTTTATATCTTTGCGATCCCTGCCGAACCTGAATGGTTCAAGCTGCTTTTCAAACTAATTCCGATGTGGCTTATTATTTATTATGCATTGTCGCAACTCAAGAAAATGTCCGGCATCGTACGGTCACACCATCATATGATCATAGCCGGCCTGTTTTTTTGTATGCTCGGCGATGGCTTGCTGCGCTGGTTTACAGTTGGACTGACTGCTTTTTTAATCGGTCATCTATTTTATCTGTGGAGCTTCAGAAGTAACTGGTGCTACAGCAAAGGCAGATTTAGCTCGATTATCCCCCTTACTTTGTTCGCCATATTTATGGGCTGGATGCTGGTGCATGCACTGGTGCAATCCAACAATAACGGTCTAATCATCCCGGTTCTCATCTATATTGCCGTTATCTCTTTAATGGTATGGATGGCTATTATGACCGGCAACAAATGGGCGACTGCTGGCAGCGTTTTATTCGCCATATCAGACAGTATTCTCTCATGGAATATGTTTGTATCTTCTATCCACTTATCTCATCTGCTTATTATGGGAACGTATTACACGGCGCAGTTTTGTATTGCTGCCAGCCTCCGTTCCTTGGGACAGCGAAAAAATAGCTATACCATGCGCATTTTGAAGTAGTACACTGAGGTTGTCGATTAACTGTAGACAATTTGTAACAAAATGAAAGCTCACGGAAAGCAAAATTGGAACTGTAGAAGCGATAGCTTCGCCCTTAATCGACAGCCTCATACTAACCATAAATGAAGGAGAGCTCACCTTGAACACTACAACTAATTTTACAATTTCACCGCAGCAAACAACTGTTGGATTTATCGGTATTGGCGTTATGGGGAAAAGTATGGCGGGGCATATCATGAATAATGGATATTCGCTTCATGTCTATACAAGAACTCCAGCGAAGGCAGCTGAGCTTGTTCAAAATGGAGCAACGCTTCATCACTCGCCCGGAAATCTCGCAGAGGCTTGTGATGTCGTCATTACGATGGTCGGCTACCCGCACGATGTGGAGGAGGTTTATTTGCAACAGGGCGGTATGCTGGATCACGCTAAGCCGGGCACCTGTTTTATTGATATGACAACATCCAGCCCTATGCTTGCTCAGCGAATTTACAGGGCAGCACAAGAAAAAAACATGCATGCTCTAGATGCTCCTGTCTCCGGCGGTGATATCGGGGCACAAAATGCCAAGCTATCTATTATGGTTGGAGGTGACAGCGCCGTATTTGAAGCAGTTCTGCCCTTGCTGCAACTAATGGGCTCTAATATTGTGCATCAGGGACAAGCTGGCGCCGGACAACATACCAAAATGTGCAATCAAATCGCGATAGCTTCCAATATGCTTGGCGTATGTGAAGCGCTCGCTTATGCTCAAGCGGCAGGGCTTGAGGCTACTAAGGTATTGACTAGTATTGAAACCGGAGCAGCAGGCAGCTGGTCGCTCAGCAATTTGGGCAAGCGGATGCTGGAAGGGGATATGGAGCCGGGATTTTATATTAAACATTTTGTCAAAGATATGGGAATCGCATTACAGGCTGCCAAAGAAATGGGGCTGCAAACTCCCGGGCTTGAGCTTGCTTCTTCTATTTATACGAAGCTTATCGAGCTTGGATATGGTGAAAAAGGAACTCAAGCACTGTATACATATTATTACGATTCTACTTGCTAAACTGCGGGCTTACCGTTTGCAATAGTTGCATCAGCTGGCGTGCCGATTGGCGTAAATTCGTCTGCGTCTGTTCCTTGTTCATAGCTTGCTCCAGACTCATCGGTTTGCTCACGATTGGAAAGCAGGCAGTAAGCCCATTGTTATAGAAAAATGTATCTGTGTCATCAGCTGTTTCTTCCACGCTGCCGGCAAAGGCAACAACAGGCACTTTATATTCGGCTGCCAGACGGGCAATGCCAAGCGGCGCCTTGCCTCTTGCAGTCTGCGTATCCAATCTGCCCTCTCCTGTTATAACGAGTTGCGCATCTTTCATATATTTGGCGAGCTCAAGCCGCTCAAGCACCAATTCAATTCCAGGACAAAGCTCCCCTTGCAAATATGCGGCGAATGCTGCTCCAAGACCGCCAGCTGCACCAGCACCAGGCAGATAAGCAATTTCCTTTCCCAGCACCTTGCTGCTTATCTCAGCAAATACTCGCAAGCCCTTATCCAGTTGAGCAACTGCTTCGGCATTTGCTCCCTTTTGCGGAGCAAACGTGACCGCTGCACCGTTCGATCCAAACAATGGATTATCGACATCGCAAGCGATTTGAAAGCGACATTCCTGCAACTCTGCCGGCACTTTGCTGCTATCTATATGAAAAATATGCTCCAGTGCCGCTCCGCCTGTTCCCGCCTCATTGCCGTTTTTATCGGTAAATTGCCAACCAAGACTTGTTAACATACCGATTCCGGCATCATTTGTTGCTGTACCGCCTAGCCCGATTATAAAATCCCGACTGCCGTTGCGGATGGCATCTGCAATCATTTCACCAATCCCACAGGTTTGTGTATAAAGCGGATTTTGCTTTTCCTTTGGTACAAGTGCCAAACCGCAAGCTTCTGCTGCCTCAATAACAGCGGTTCGACCATGATGAATTAGCCCATAAGCTGCCTCAACCTTCTCTCCTAAAGGACCAGTTACCATTAATCTTCGATATTTGCCGTGCAAGACAGATACTATTGTCTCTGTTAGTCCTTCCCCGCCGTCGGATAATGGAAACAATTGCATCTTCATTTCAGGTCGCACATCATGTATTCCTCTGCATACGGCTTCCGCTGCTTCCAATGAGGACAAGCTCCCCTTAAACGAATCCATCGCAATAATGATCGTCATCCTTGCTCCTCCTTTTATTTCGTGTATTTCCTGGTATTTTAGCAGACATATAGAACAATAACATTCTTCAGGGAGACTGAGCCTATAAATAACTGTACATGATTTTTATATAGTTGTATGATAGATCATAATATTAACAGGACATTCAGGAGGTATAACTGTATGTACCCGGAATACTTGTTTGAATACCCAAATATGAGCTCCAACTTCCCCATTTATATTAAGCGAAAGCTCCAATTGAAAACCCCGAAACACCGTCATGACTTTGTAGAGCTGATTTTTGTTATATCTGGCAAAGGTACAGAGACCATTAATGGAGAAACTCACGAAATGCTTCCAGGCACAATGGTTTTGCTGCTTCCTTATCAGGTGCATGAGATCGTATCCGATCCAAATCAGCCGTTAGATCTATATATTTGTAATTTTTCATTGGACTTATTTTCTGAGCTGGACGACAAACAATTTATTTTGCACGAGTATGTAATGAGAAATGACATGAATGAACGGAAAGCGTTTGTGCAGCTCCAAGATTCTCTCTCGGAAGAAATGCAACAATGCTTCTCCTCCCTTCTCAAAGAATATGAAAATGATCATCCATTTAAAACGATTATGCTAAAAGCACATCTAATAAGAGCGATAGCTCAATATGCTCGAAGCAATCTGTCAGAATTACAGGCCTCATCCCCGCGAGGCTCGAATGGCTTGGCAAATGCTCGCAGGGTTTGGCCTATTATTAACTATCTTCACAAACATTATCAAGAGACAATCACTCTAGGCAGCTTATCCGAACAGTTTCGTCTTCCCCAATCAACCCTTAGTGAAATGTTTATTCATCAATATGGCATTCATTTCACAGATTTTCTCCATGAGCTACGGGTACGCCATGCTTGTTCACTATTACGTACGACAAACATGCCGATTTCGGATGTGGCTGAAGAATCGGGATTTGGATCTTATTCCAGCTTTGTTCGCGTATTTCACAAGACAAAAGGCTTATCGCCCAAAGAATACCGGGTATGCACTACATTGAAAGGCTTGCCTTCTATAAATTGAACCAAATTGTTTACTGCCGTCTCCAACAAGCGTCCTCTAGCTTCTTTCGTTGCCCAAGCTATATGCGGCGTAATCATGCAATGCTTGGCTTTGAGCAAAGGGTTGTTCTCGATAGGCGGCTCTGATGACAACACATCCAAAGCTGCCCCAGCTATCCAATCATTATTGAGCGCATAAGCTAAGTGCTCCTCATTGATAAGCTTTCCACGCGCTGTATTAATAAGAAAAGCAGTTGGTTTCATTATCGACAAAGTATCTTTATTGATAAAGCCTGCATTTTCTGTTGTAAGCGGACAATGAAGACTGATCACATCCGAGCAAGACAGCAGTTCATTCATTTCTACCCATTTTAAATTGGGGATATCTGCTTTATGATGGTTTTGACCAGAACGGTTCACAGCCAATATATTCATCCCCAGTGCGCTCGCAATGCGTGCTGCTTGCAAGCCAATTCGTCCAGCACCGATTACACCGAATGTTTTTCCCGTCAGCTCTATTAAAGGGTGGTTCCAAAAACACCAATCTTTACTGCTTGACCACTCACCCTGCCGAACAGATCGTCCATGGTCGCCAATGCTGTGACAAAGCTCCATCATTAAAGCAATCGTAAACTGTGCTACAGAATCAGTACCATAGGACGGAATGTTTGTCACGGTAATGCCTTGCTTGGCGGCTGATATATCGTCAACCACATCATAGCCTGTAGCAAGTACACCGATGTACCGCAAATCTGGCAATTGGTGAATTGTTGCGGCATTCAATGGTGTTTTGTTCGTCAACAAAACCTGTGCATCTTGAGCTCGTGCGATAATTTCGTCTATCGGTGTCCGGTCATAGACAGTTAAACCACCCAACTTCTCTAACTGTTCCCAGCTTAGGTCTCCCGGATTTAATGTATATCCATCCAATACAACAATCTTCAAACCGCTTCCCCCTTACTGGGTTATACGAGCAATATTTTATTAATTTTAATAACAGCGCGTTTGGTAGTTGTTGCGCCCTCTTGACTGCAAGCAGGACGATGAAGATCGCTCGGAAAATAAACCGCAAACATGCCCGGCTTTAAATGAATATCCATTTCATTCTCAACTTGATCATAAAGCGCATAATCCTTCGTTTCCAGTTCATTCTCAATAGCCTTATTCTTCTCAGATTGTTTAGCTACCCTATGAATTTCTTCCCCTGTTATAACCATCTGTACATCAATATATTTAGTATGATGCTCCGATTTTCGTTCCTCAGGAACTACTGTTTTAGCTTCCTCCACGATTATGTACATATCATCTCCCCGCAGATCGTATCGTCCAAGCGCCATGTTGTGCAAATCTGTATTCTTCAAATAAGTAATCGCTTCCTGCAATATGGGAGCATAGGCTTGCTTCTCTTGTTCCCATGAATTGAAATCACTAATAATCATTTTTTTATCCCCTTTTTACCATTCTCCGGTGGTTCCAAATTTTTGCTTCATGTTTTGTCCAAATTGTTGGCTTGCCTCATTTAATTCTAAAAGCAGTTTTTCAACAGTCTTGCCCGTTACGCTTCTTGCAGCTGGAATAACAGTATTGCACTCATTGACATCCATATATATAGATGCCTCCAGCAATCCAGCTTCATCTTCTTGGGGTATGACAAGAAATCCGTGCTTATCCGCATGGATCAACTGTCCCGGTTTTACTTTGCAGCCAAACACCTCCACATCAATTCCCCAACGAACCGGAGTACTAAAAGCATGTCCAACGCAAGTTCTGCGAGCCAATGCCTTAAAGCCAGCGTTGTTCATTTCATCAATATCACGAATGGCACCGTCTGTTATCGTTCCTACACATCCTAATGAGCGGTGAATGTTACTGTTCACTTCGCCCCAAAAGGCTCCAATTACACTCGGTTTATCCAAATCCTGAACGACAACGATTTTAGGTCCCGGGATGCTGGCGATATATTTTCGATACTCACTCCATGCATTAGCGTTCTGTCGAGGGTGTTCTGGATTGCTTGGCTCACATTGTACCGTAACAGCATAACCTGCCATAGGCCCCATATGCGGCATATAATCCTTTGTTTCCTCCAGATTGAACCCCTGTGTAATGTTGTGCTTGGTAATCGCCTCCCAACCATTATATATGGTGGGCGTATTCCACCTTTTTAACTGCAATAACTCTGAATGTGTTAGGTTACTCATCTATTATACCTCCTACTTATCAATCTGTTTTAATTGTATAGGCTTCATAAATCACAGATCTTTCAACTCCCGTGCAAAACCTCTCATTTTTTCGAAAGCGGCAAATGTTTTATTAGCAACAGCCTCCATAGCTGCAGGGTATACTTTTAATTACATATTTATGGTAAAGTCTCTATAACAACAACGCGTTTTCACTTTTATGCTTCAAATTTATGTTTTAAACAAGGATTGATCAAAGTAATTCAAAATTCAGATCACAATTTTTATTTGCGGAGGCAGTTTATGAAGAAAAAAACTATTTTTCTTAGTCTTATTTCTATACCAGTTTGTATTGTGATTATTTTTCTCTTATATGTAACGTTAACAGATTATGTTCCTGCTGAGCGCGAGCCATTGACAGAAACAGCCGCAAATGATTCGCAAAACGCAACTCTCTCTGCCGGAACAACTCTTACTGCTGTCACTTTCAATCTTGGTTATGCCGGTCTTGATCAGGATCAGGATTTCTTTATGGATGGAGGCTCTAATTCGCGTTCCAGCAGCAAGGCAAAAACAGAAGAGAACATTACAGCCTTGGGATCGTTTTTGCAAAAGCAAGAAGCTGATTTTGTATTGCTGCAAGAGGTGGATGTCAAATCATCACGCAGCTTCAAAGTGAATGAGGTTGATGCGCTGCGTTCTCAGCTGCCTCAACTCCACAGTGCTTTTGCCTATAATTACAAAGTACCCTGGGTGCCCGTACCTGTATTTAAGCCAATGGGCAGTGTGCAAAGCGGATTATTAACAATGTCCGCGTTCCAGGCGCAATCCCATACTCGTTTCGACTTGCCAGGCAAGGAGAGCTGGCCTGTGCAGCAGATGGAGCTGGATCGAGCTTTTGTCGAAAGCCGGTATAAGGTCGATAATGACAAAGAGCTTGTACTGCTTAATCTGCATCTGTCCGCCTTTGATGATGGAGGAAAAATTCGCAAACAGCAGCTCGATTATTTGGAAAACTATATAGCAGAAGAAACACGTGCTAATAATTATTTGTTGATTGGCGGTGACTGGAATCATTCTTTGCCAGGCACAGATCCCGCCAGCTTCCCAGCGAAGCAGCCTTGGCCGGAATGGCTGCAGCCTTTTCCGGACAGCTTTGGTCCTGCTGATTTTAAGTGGGCAGCCGATGCACTGACACCGTCTGTGCGCACGTTAGACGTTGCATACGAAGAAGGACTGAACTTTCTTGCAGTCATCGACGGATTTTTTGTATCTCCCAATATTGAAATTACAGCGGTTAACGGTGTGAATTTGCAGTTCGCCAACAGTGACCACAATCCGGTATTGCTAACCTTCTGTCTGCTTTAAACAACTGTTATAAGGCTGGCGATTAACTGTAGATAAACAATTTAAGCACGAAATGTAGTAATCACTACAAACAAAAATGGACTTGCGGACGCTGTTGTATTCAAGTGTTTTTTGAAAGGAACTGTTATAAATGTGGAAATTATCGCTGGAACAGATTCAACGTGAGCAAAATATCAGATCCCTTATGACACCTAGTTCGGATGAGGAATGGGAGGAAAAGTTCCAACTGGAGCGAGAGCTTCAATTTGATGGACGGAAACAACGACAGGAATGGCTGAATATGATATCTTCAAGCTTATTGCGCAATTTACCGGAACGGTTTCACCCCTATATCCACAACGGTATGATCAATCAACCCGAGCTGCCGGCAACAGTTCGTGCTGATTTGCGTGCCTGCTGCAAAGAGCTGCTTGAGCAGTATTACCAAACAAAAGACGAAGAGAAGCATGAGGAGGAGCAGACGGAGAATGCTATAAATCAGCTCACTGACGAGTATACTGCCGAATTGCTTCAAATGGGATTTCATGATGGACAATTACTTGATTATAAAAGAGAGAATGATCATTTCGTGCTTCGCCTCGAGGCGGATGGTTTCAACAAAGAAAGCTTTGTAACGATCCACCTCTATGATGGATGTCTGGAAGATGAAAGCGTTGATTTGCAAGAAGGTCTTCATTGGATTTATAGTGAGGCTATTGGCATAAATAATCGAATTGGACTGCGAGTAATTTGGGAATTCCCACAGCAGGAATGGACCGTTACAGCATCTCAAGTCATCATGGAGAAATACTATCAGCCGAAAAACTTTGTACAACTTTACAGCGAATCCCTGTACACCTCTGAAAGATGGCCCGAGGTTTGCCGAACATTGAATCCGTCACATCAATATTTTCTTTATACGGATAAAGAAACGATTCCACTTGCAAAGCCCGAACACTGGCAGGATGGATTGCCGATTACAGAAACCGGGGAAGCTTTCTATTGGCAGGATGGTGCTCTATATTGCAACCGAGGCAAGCACAAATTGCATGTAGCTGACAGCCTGCAACAGCTCTCTTCTGTGCTGGTTACAGATGTGTTTGAAGATGCATTTGCTATTTTTTCATTGGCATTGCCGGATGAGGAGTTAGAAGAAGCTATTAAAAGCAAGGACATTGTACTGCAAACTAGAGCATGGAATACGCTAACCAGTCATCCCAATCCTCAGCGTCATGCCGATCTCATCAACCGGGAGTTGTTGTATTTAAATGAAACGCTCCCAGCTAGTAACTTTCTTGTCTTAAGTTTATACACTCGCAAGTTTTATGAAGCCGGTGTGCTAACAGATAGTACGATGGAAATTATGAAGGTTCATTTGTAGGAAATAGACTATTGAAAACTCTGACGGTTGCCTTGAGGCTGTCGATTAACTGTTAATAAACAACTTGAGCATAAAATTTAAGCGTCACTACAAACAAAAATGGACTTCCGACCGCTGTTATTTTCAAATTTTTTAAGGAACTGACCTTGTAAAGGTGAAAATTTGCATACAGGCGGACACTATCGCTTCTACAGTTCCGTTTTCGCTTTCCGTGAGCTAGCATTTTGTTTTGCTCCAAGTTGTTCACAGTTTATCGACAGCCGCGCCTTAGCGCTTATTTCGCTGATTTAGCCACGATAGCAACCACCGTTAGCCTACAAAAGTTGCTTATACCCATTTAGCCGCTACAGCAGTCTGCTACTCATTAAGCTTTTTAACAAATTCCGATTTTAGCTTCATGGCTCCAAAGCCATCGATTTTGCAATCTATATTATGATCGCCTTCAATCAGCCGAATGTTTTTCACCTTTGTACCCACTTTAAGAACACTCGAGCTTCCCTTGACCTTCAAATCCTTCACAATGCTGATTGTATCGCCATCTTGCAGCTCATTGCCGTTGGCATCCTTTACAAGCAACTGACCTTGGTCGTGCTCTCCCCCAGCGCCTGGCACCCATTCATGACTGCACTCCGGACAAACCATCATATCGCGATCCTCGTAAGTATACTGGGATTCACATTTTGGACAACTAGGTAAATTTGACATCTTGGCAGATCCCCCATTCATCTTTATTCACATGCTATTGTGGCATACTATAGAGATTTAGACAAACCAAGCCCTTCTGCAAAACGGGCCGCAGCAAGCGAAAGGGGAACTGTATTCAAGTAGCACACTCCGATATGGCGAGACGGGATAGGCTCTGTAAGAGGAATTTCGTATAAAGGCTGTTCTTTAAGTTCATCAAGTGCGAACTGCTTGGTAACACAAGCGATTCCCAAATTGATTTTGGCAAACTCCAGCAGCAGATCATGCGAGCCCAGTTCGAATTCAGGTGCCAGATGATGCCCCTGCGCTGTTAAAAATTGCTCTACATATTTGCGTGAATTCGATTTTGGCTCCAAAAAAATAAGCGGATGCTTCATAATTTCTGATAATGGCTGCGGTTTATCCAACAAATGTTTATATGCTATGCCGCATACAAATATATCCTGTATTTCATAACAAGGGATCTGCTCCAGTGCAGGGTCGGTTAATGGTAAATTACATACCGCAATATCAATTCCGCCTGACTTCAATAATGTGCAAAGTTCCAAAGTAGTCGCATTCACTATTTTAAATTTCAAATTGGGATAATCTTTATGGAATTTTTCAAGATAAGGCAACAAATAATAACGAGAAATGGTGTCACCCACGCCGATTTTCAATTCCCCCATCGACAGGTTTTTGAATGCCAGCAGCTTTTGTTCTCCCGTATCAAGCAAATTAATTGCGGAATGGACATATTCAAATAGCAGGTTTCCTTCGTTGGTTAAAGTGACACCGCGCGATGTACGATGGAATAGCCGGGTATCCAGTTCCCGCTCCAGTTGAAGCATCGCCTGACTGACAGCAGGCTGTGTCATATACAGTTCCTTTGCAGCATGAGAAAAGCTTTCACTTTGACCGACTTTTAAAAAGACTTTGTATAAATCAAGCTTGCCAATCATATAAACACCCCTTATATCTTCTATTACATATATTCATTTTACTTATATCATTTACATCATGTATAGTAAAGTATGTGATCAGCAATATTAAAAATCCTAATTTACAGGGAGAGATTGTAAAGTGGAAAGAGTAGTGGGTACTGTTGTTAGAGGACTTCGTTGCCCTATCATTAATCAAGGCGATCAGATTGAACAGATTGTTGTGGATAGTGTACTGAAGGCGGCTGAAGTTGAAGAGATTCGTTTTCAGGATAAAGATATTGTAGCATTGACAGAATCTATCGTAGCTCGTGCGCAAGGCAACTATGCATCTGTAGATCATATTGCGACAGATATAAAAGAGAAGTTTGGCAATGATACTGTGGGAGTAATTTTTCCTATTTTGAGCCGCAACCGCTTCTCTACTTGTTTGAAGGGCATTGCCAAAGGCGCGAAAAAAGTAGTGCTTATGCTTAGCTACCCTTCTGATGAGGTTGGCAATCATCTAGTTGAAATTGATGAATTAGATGTCAAAGGCATTAATCCTTGGACAGATGTATTGACTGAGGAGCAATTCCGCACCCATTTCGGCTATAACAAGCACACCTTTACTGGTGTTGATTACATTGAATATTATCGTTCCATTATTGAGGATTGCGGCTCAGAATGCGAAATTATTTTCTCCAATAACCCAAAAACAATTTTGGAATATACCAAAAGCGTGCTGACTTGTGACATTCATACTCGCCATAGAACGAAAAAAATACTGCTCGCTAATGGCGGTGAAAAAATATATAACCTCGACAGTATCCTTAGTGTACCAGTTGATGGCAGCGGATATAACGAGGAGTATGGCTTGCTAGGCTCCAACAAATCAACAGAGGACAGCATTAAGCTATTCCCGCGCAACTGTCAGCCGATTGTCGAAAAGATTCAAGAGCAGTTAAAACAGGCTACTGGCAAAACAATTGAAGTGATGGTA
Source organism: Paenibacillus nanensis (assembly GCA_040396195.1). GTDB lineage: Bacteria > Bacillota > Bacilli > Paenibacillales > Paenibacillaceae > Pristimantibacillus > Pristimantibacillus nanensis_A. The sequence goes on along the minus strand of JBEBPB010000004.1, from coordinate 138,644 downwards.
TATGGAGACGGCGCTTTTAAAGATCCGGTGGGGAAAATTTGGGAACTGGCTGATCCAGTCGTGTCTCCAGCCTATACAGCAGGTCTAAGCGGTACACCGAATGAAGTGAAGCTGAAATATTTGGCAGATAACAACTTCGCTGATTTGCGTGGCGAGGAGCTTAAAAAAGCAATTTCCGAGTATATTACGAATAAGCAGGAAGACCTGCTTGGTGCAATGGAGTCGCAAGGCACAACTCCACGTCGTCTGACTGATCTGATCGGTTCTTTGTCCGATCTTACATCGGGCAGCGGCGACAAGGGTACGCCGATTGTGTTTATCCAAGGCTATTTTGATAACTATACAAAGTAAACCGGAAGCCAGTAATCGCACTCACTAAACTTATGTAAAACGCATCAGATGAAAATCTAATGCGTTCTTTTTTTATATTTTTTTACAATAAAAAAGTGATCATTCAGAATCCATTAGAATCTAAAATGATCACTTTACACAGTAAGGTGCGCTGGAGCCATCACTATGGAGACTTATATAACCAATGTCGGGTCAATTTGCCTGCAAGATGGGCAGAACAATTGGAGGAACAAAACCTTTGCCTCCAAGTAGTTACTGGTTCGGTCGACTTGGCAAAGGACCGTAGGATGCGACTTTTTCGAATAAAAATTGAAAGCGGCTCTACCGCAAGAACGGAAAGCTGAGACGAAAATACAAGCTTTATAAGGAAGTAATGAACGACTTCAGCGAGATGACAACAAGACTACACGCAGCGAGCAGAATTAGATTCGCCTACACCGATTCTCGTGCTATTAATAAATAGCTATTGGACCATAAGGACCATCGATAATTTCAATTTTAGTCTCAAAAATATCTGTCAAAATCTCTGGATCCATAACTTCCTTTATTGTTCCAAATGCAGCGATTTGTCCATCTTTCATAGCACAAATTCGATCAGAATATTTGGCGGCAAAGTTGATATCATGCATAACCGTTAGAATTGTTCTACCAAATTCATTAGCGGCATGTCTCAAATGCTCCATCATTTGGACAGAGCGAGCAACATCAAGATTGTTCAGAGGCTCGTCCAAAAGCACATATTCAGTCTCTTGGCATAAAACCATTGCTACGTACGCCCTTTGTCTTTGACCGCCGGAAAGCTCATCCAAATATCTGTTTTCCAGATCAGTCAAGTCTAGAAAATCAATATATTTGGAAATAATATCCTCATCTTTTTTTGTCAATCTCCCTTTGGAGTGAGGAAAACGACCAAATCCAGCCAGTTGTCTGACAGTGAGCCTCGTAACAAAATGATTCTCTTGTCGTAAAATAGTTAAAATTTTTGCTAAGTCTGCTGATTTTGAATTAGAAACATCCATATTTGCGACTTTTATTTGACCTTCATCCATATCGAGCAGTCTGCCGATCATCAAAAGGGTGGTAGATTTTCCAGCGCCATTTGGTCCAATCAATGAAGTAAGACCGGCTTTTGGTATTTTTATATTCAGAGGCCCTATTTCTACTTCAGCATTATAAAACTTTCTGGCATTTTCAATCGTTATCATAAAGTACCCTTCCTTAAAATTACAATTAAAAACGTAATACCACCAAACATTTCAATAATAATAGAAACAACACCTTGAGCATTAAATACATGATACATAAAAAAGTATGCAGCCGTTAAGATCAAAAAACCTATAGCCAGAGCCATTGGGAAAACATATCTGTGATCATACGTTTGCGCTGCTTGATAGCTCAAAGTTGCTACTAAAAATCCATAGAATGTCAGTGGTCCAACCAAAGCCGTCGAAATGGCGATTAAAACTGAAACTAGGATAAGCGTATAAATAACACTAAATTGATGCTTGCTGCCTAAAGAAGTAGAGACATCCTTACCAAGCGACAATACATTTAATCTTCTAGAATTAGCAAGAAGCAGTAATGCTGCAATGATTACGATTGGAATTGCGATTGGAAAATAGGCAGAATCCGCATTATTGACTGAAGCAAATAATCTGGCCTGTAAAATGTCAAACTCTGAGGGTGCAAGAAGCCTTCTCATAAAGGAGGAGACAGACCTTAGTCCAGTTCCAAGAATAACACCAACTAAAAGCATAAGCTGTAAGTTGCCATACTTTCCCGAAAGCAACCATCCATAAAGAATTAGACACATGAAGACCATGGCAACAACTTGAAATAAAAAGGAATCAACACCGCTAAAATTCACAAATATTGCTGCGCCAAAGAAAAAGATGGTACTCGTATGAATAGTTGAATAAATAGCCTCAAAACCTAAAAGTGACGGCGTTATAATTCTGTTATTCGTAATTGACTGAAAAGCAACCGTGGACAAACTTTGGCAAATGGCAGCAATAAGCATGGAAACAAGGGCTACCATCCTTCTTGAAACAACGGGCAGAAAAGAAGGAGAGGTTACTGGGACGGGATTGTTATAAACCAATAGTCCATACGAAGAAAGAATACCTAAAACAACTAAAATGGATAGCAATATCCAATAATGCTTCTCTTCTTTCTTTGTACGAAAGGCTCTAGCCGATCTTTTTTTATTAGGAACGCCAGAATCAATTTTGACATTTAATTGGTTGCTGTTTACTAATTCACTCATCTTGCCCTCCTCTTTGACCTCCTTTGTCTTAATAAAATAACAACAAATACAATTGAGCCTACTGTGCCAAGTATTAAGGAGACAGGCACTTCAAACGGCATAATAATTACTCGGGACAAGATATCACAAACAATAATTGTCCCCATTCCCAGCACACATACCCAAGGAAAATTGCTCCTCAAATCATCGCCCCTAAACATCGAAACGAGATTGGGTACAATTAACCCCAGGAAAGGCAAATTTCCAATGACTGCAGCGACAATACCAACTGCTAAGGAAATAAGAGCAGTGCCCAAAAGAATAATCCTGTTATAATTAACGCCAAGACTTGTAGCGACATCCTCCCCTAGTCCAGCTAAGGTTAACCGGTCCGCATAAAAAAAAATCAGTACCGTAATTAATATAATGATCCATAAATATTCATATTTCCCAATTTGGACAGATGAAAAAGAGCCTACAAACCAACTTTCAATATTTTGCGTCATTTGAAAAACAAGCCCTATAAAAGTCGAAATAGCAGATATAACTGCTCCTAGCATCATTCCAATAATCGGGACAATTAAAGATGAACGCAGCTTGACCCTTCTTAAAAACAAAAAGAAGATCATCGTTCCTACAAAGGAAAAAATGATTGCACCAGTCATTCTTAGCATTAAGGTTGGGGCAGGAAAAACGAGATAAATAAACATAAGCCCCAAACCTGACCATTCAATTGTTCCTGTTGTGGTAGGCTCAACCAACCGATTTTGTGTAATAAGCTGCATGACAAGTCCCGCCATTGCCATGGCAGCTCCGGTAAGCATTAATGAGGCTGTTCTCGGGACACGTGTAATGAAGAACATCTCCATTCCGTCCTCTTGTCCTCGAATATCGTACACCCCAGTAAACAAGGATATAATGCTTAAAATAATAATTGTTATAATGGCAAATATAAACGGTTTGGTCCATAACTTATTGTGTTTATGATGCTGGGGTTGAGAACGCTCAACCCCGGCTAATTTAGGTGTTAAATTTTTCAACACATTGTACTCCTTTGTACTACTTAGCTAAAGCTTTTGCAAGGTCATCAAACAACTCTAGGTAAGTTTCGATTGATTCATTTGTGTACGTGTCATTTGGAGCATAAACAATTTGTCCTTTAGTAATAGCAGTTGTGTTTTTAAGAGCAGGAGAATGATCAATAACGTCTTGAGCAGGAACAGATTCACCTGCAGAGGATGTTGAAGCATCACGATCCAATACGAAAATCCAATCAGGATTGCTTTGGGCAATTGCTTCAACAGAAATATCATCCCCTTGGTGATCGGAAGAAGAATTGTCTACTTCTAACGACGGCACCCAGTCAAAGATTTCATACATTGGTCCCCATACCCGTCCAGAATGAGGAGCTGAGAAACCAATATTGCCTCCCGATACAACAACACTCATAACGGTATCTTTTCCGTTATATCCTGCCCTAGCTTCTTCAATTACTTTATCAAAAGCAGCTACCAACTTATCTGCCTCATCATTTTTATCAAAAATTTTACCTAAATTAATGGTAGCATTTTTGAGACCATTAACTAGGTTTGCACCAGGTGTTTCCGCTTCTGTAGAAACATCAAAATTAAGGTCAATCACAACTGCATTCGGCACCAATTTCTTCACTTCTTCATAGAAACCAGCAAATCTTTGACCAATAATAACAAGGTCAGGCTCTAAAGATGCTAGAAGTTCAAGATTGGGCTCGCGATGATTCCCGATATCTTTAACTGACTCATCACTTACATATGGTGAATCAGGAGACATTACAGCTTTCGGCACAGCCGCTAATTCAATACCCCAAGTAGCTAAAGTTTCAAATGTTCTGCTATCTAAAGCAACGACCTTTTTGGGATTTACAGGAACAGTAACCTTCCCATGTAGATCCGTAATTTCAACCGTAGAAGCTTTCTCAGGCTGATTCGATGGAACTGGTTTATTATTTGAATTGGAGCATGCTGACAGAACCAAAGTAAAAATAGCAAACATCGTCACAGTTAATTTAAAATAAGTAGATTTTTTCATATTTATCCTCCTAAGATATAAGCAAGTAAATTATTGAATGAATAAAATTAATATTTTTGATATTAAACCCAAGTCAGCTACATATAAATTGTCATCCTTCCAGTTGCTACTGATAATCACTTTCATTTGAACGTTCTGTGGAATATTATAGTGTTTAATTATGTGAAAATCTTGTGAAGGCCGTGGGTTGAAAAATAAAGTTGCTGTTTGCCTTGAGAAACAAAAAAACGAGCAAAACAGGATAAATCCTGCTTATACTCGTTTTTTCGATTATGTTTAATATTGATAGCACAATTAACTTACTCTGACTATTCAATTATTGAATAGCCTCTGCCATGTACAGTTTTAATATATCTGTCTTTCTTTCCGCACTTTAGCTTTTTTCTTAAATACCCAATATACAAATCCACCACATTCGGAGTTACTGCTACATCGTATCCCCAAACCTGGTTTAAGAGCATTTCACGACTCAATATGGTATTTTTATTCTGAATTAAAAATACCAGCAAGTCATACTCTCGCTTAGTAAGCGGAAGATTTTCGCCGCCTTTGGTCACAATATTGCGGGATACATCAACGAAGACATCTTTAAACCAAAAAAAATGGGACTCATTTGACTGAATACTCCCTCTTCTTCTTAAAATTACTTTTATCCTTGCTACTAATTCTTCTTTTTCAAATGGTTTTCTTATATAATCATCTGCTCCTGCTTGTAACCCTGCTATGCAATCCTTGCTGGACACATTGTCAGTCACAATAATAATCGGTGTTGATTTAACGGCTTGTATTTGTCTGCAAATTTCCGGGCCAGGTATACTTAGTGAATCCCAATCCAATAAGATAATATCCCAATCTTGCTCATATACTATATCTAAACCTTGGTTTTCATTATGAAGTGTTAAAATGAAATAGCCTTCTTGCTTTAGCCCGCTAACAATTTTCTTTGCTAAAGACCGTTCATTTTTGATTACCAGTACCTGCTTCACTTATGGTTCACCTCTACTTCACTAGATAAAATAATATATCACAAAAAAAGAAGATTGGGATTTGTAAATTCTAGTTTTTTAAACCTCTAAAGATGAAATTTAACATTTTATTAGGAGATCTATGTACAATTTTATAATAAATCTGTTTAAAGATGAAGGATTCGATAGGTTAACTCCACCTCCACCATCGTTTTTTTACTAGGTTCCGAGTTGTTAAATTTTCGGTCACCGCTCCTAAACTAACTTTTGTTGAGAAACAATATATTTTAAAGTATAATGAATCCTATTAACTTTGATCATAATGATAAGATGGATTGATCGGCTGCCAAGCTGCGTTTCTGCACAGAAGACAAGGAGTGAGTGTATTGAGCAAATCTAACCAGAAGTTTGAAATAGGCATCAGTACTTTTCTGGAAGCAACAATTGACCCGGAAACGAACAAGCCGATGAGCCATGCCAAAAGATTGCGGCAAGCCGTCAACGAGATGGTTTTAGCTGATCAAGTTGGTCTTGATGTATACGGCATAGGCGAACATCACCGTTCAGACTATGCATCAAGCGCGCCGGCAGTCATCCTGTCTGCGGCGGCTGCAATGACTAAGCATATTCGTTTGACTAGCGCAGTTACTGTACTCTCATCGGCCGATCCGGTACGCGTTTATCAGGATTTCGCCACGCTTGACGGTATTTCAGGTGGACGAGCTGAAATTATGGCGGGCAGAGGCTCCTTTGTGGAATCCTTTCCTCTATTCGGCTATTCGTTGGAACATTACGATGAGCTGTTTGAGGAGCATTTGGAGCTTTTGCTTCGTATTCGCGATTCAGAAAAAGTGACCTGGAAAGGAAAGCATCGTCCTGCTATTCGCGATTTAGGCGTATATCCGCGAGCGGAACAGCAGCCTTTGCCTGTATGGATTGCCAGCGGCGGCAGCCCTGATTCCGTTATACGTGCCGGGCAGCTAGGCTTGCCGTTGGCATTGGCAATTATCGGCGGCATGCCGGAGCGTTTTGCTCCACTTGTACATCTGTACAAGGAAGCGGCTGCCAAAGCAGGGCATGATCCTGAACAGCTGCCGATCGCTACACATTCACACGGTTTTATTTCAGATACGGAAGCTTATGCAAAACAAATCTTTTTCCCGCCTACACAGGCGCAAATGAATGTAATTGGACGTGAACGAGGCTGGCCTCCATACTCCTTTGAATCCTTTGAGGCAGCTTGCAGCCCGCGTGGCGCTTTATATGTAGGCGATCCAGAATATGTAGCGGAGAAAATAATCTTGTTGCATAAAAACCTGGGCATTAACCGTTTTTTCCTTCATATTAACGTTGGCACTATGCCGCATCAGGACGTGATGCACGCAATCGAGCTGCTAGGCACCAAAACAGTTCCAATTGTCAGACAGTATATGGACTCTTTGTAAGCCGGCAACCCAGGAAGCCGAATTGACAACCTCACAGCAACCGTTTGCGGTTAGGTTGACGAGTACAAGCTCCTCCACAGTTCGCCCCTAACCTAGCAACAACCGAGAAAAGTAATATCACTAAAAAAGAAGGGCAGCTCTGAAGTTCAGCAATTGCCGAACTTCAGAGCTGCCACTTTTTCTTGGTACAGCAATATTTTGAGCTTCACAACCCAACAGTAGGCGGCAGATCAGTAGCAGATCCGTTAGTTGATCCCTGTACTCTGCCTACTTAAATAATCCGCCCAATTTGTCGCCAAGACCGCCGCCAATTTGACCGCCGGCTGCTTTCATCAGAAAGTCCTTCCAGGAGCCAAAGTTGCTAATGCTTTTAATGATGCCATCCAGCTTGTCACCCGAAATGTTTTTCAAATCAAGCAAGCTGCCTACTCCGACCTTATTAAGAAAACCCTGTACCGAATCAAGCACCGTATTATCTTTAATGAATTTATCGGTAATGATTTGCTCCAAATTCAGTTTGCCCAGATCAAGCCCCATTCCGCCTGCCATATCTGTCAATTTGCCCAAGTCCATAATCGTTCCCTCATTTCACTATAATTACTGTCTCACGTTTTATCATATCATTTTGCGGCTGAGGGCGTAAACGATAAAGCGTCCGCAATGATGACCTGGGCACAGATTAACTAACCGGATAACGACTTTACTCCATCTTCCACTCCATACCGGCTGATATGCAATCGAACTGCCTGCCACAACAAAAGAAAGCCCAGAGCGCCAATTGTTGTCGCTGCCATACAGATCAAATATAGTGTTGCCGTGCTCAATTCCTCAAACATCCATCCGCCAATGACACCCGCTGCTATACCGGAAATGCCGCCCCATGTTAATCCATACACCGCTTGACCGCTTGAGCGATATTCACTTGGTACAAGATGAGAGGTCAATTGTGTGCCTATATAGTAGTAACCGCCGAAGGTGACGGAATGCAGCAGTTGTACAAGCACAACCTGCAGCGCCGAAGCAACGATGGACATAAGCAGCCAGCGCAGTGAAAACAATAGGCAAATAATAATAAGCCAGCCCAGCATTGTTTGTGACCGTTTTTTCAAATATTTGTCCAGCAGCAGGAAAACCGGCACTTCCAGAATAGCTGTCGCAAACGCCGACCAGCCAACCAGTGTATCCGATCCGCCAAGATCACGGATATGAATGCCGAGAAACGTCATATTAATAGAATTGGGTATCGAAATAAGTACGCCCAAAAGTACAAACAGCAGAAAAAATTTATTGTTAAACACGCGAAGATACCCGCGATTGCTGAACTTCCCTTCCACTTCCCGCTCATTGCCGCTTGGCATTAAAGTAGTAAAAAGGATAGCAAACAGCATCATAACATCAAAGACAATCCAAAGCCGGCTTATACCCAGCCAGCCGATAACCGGACCTGCAGCAACAGCGATAAATGCCCAGCCGAGCGAGCCCCAAACGCGAAATTCGCCAAACTTATGCTTCGTCCCTTCGATAACATTCAAGATCAAGCTATTGCTTTGTGTGAACAAAGGAGTCTGAAAAGCGAAAAACATCAGCATAAAGGTAAAGATCATCGGGTAGTTTTGCGTCATAAATACAAATTGCATACAAATAAAGTTGCCGATCAAACAGATGAGTAAGATCATTTTATTATTGCGCAATCGATCCGCCCAATACGCCCAAAACGGATTGGCAACAAGACCAACAAGCGGTCCTCCAGCTACGAGCAGCCCAATTTGTACATTGGAGATTCCGAGTTCTTTTAAGTACAATGCAAAAAAAGTGCTATAGATCGCAATCGCGCCATATACAACAAAATTGAATACTTTCAACATTCGGAGCATGCTTCGGCTGACAGTAAGGCTGGACACGATCATTTCATCCCCTTCACTAAACAGTTACATTTGTCGAAACGGAGCTGTCTATAATCTCCTGCGCTGTAACTTCACGCTCAAGCCGATCCGACAAATAAATCCCTTCACTTATCAGCATTGTTTGCAGTGCAATTTCTGCGGTTGGCAATAACGGTACACGACCTTGCAGGGCCGCAATCCAATGCTGCTGCGAGGAGCTGTAAGCCTCATAGTCTGGTTGTAGTCTGCTCCATCGTAAATCCATGTCGTCCAAATTTACAACGCTATCCATATCCATATCGCATTGCGTCGAATGGAAGGTGAACGGACCTGATTCATACGGATAAGAGGCCGCCGGCAAACGTACCCCGCCATGACTTCCGACAATGCTCGAGCCCTCCAGTCCACCCATATGCAGCGACCATGCCTCGATTAGATCAAGCGTCATTCCGCCATTAAAGCGAACAAAACCAAGACCAAGCTCCTCTACATCAAAGCCCGATTCCTTCCTTCTTGCCACATCCATATCCATTTCCTGATACACTTTTCCTGATACACTGCGCACCTGCGGTACACCTAACAAATAGAGCATTTGTGCAATATGATAGACACCCATATCGAGCAGTGCACCACCTGCTGCGGTTTCCTTGCGGTTAAAAAACTTTGTACCATAACCATCTACAAACGGACGTCCGCGACGGCGAAAACCGGTAGAGCGGGCATGATACAGCTTGCCAAGCTTGCCGCCATCAATTAATGCCTTTGCCGCTTTCGTTTCTTTGCGATACAACGTATTCAATTGAATATGCAACATCCGATCAGCAGCAAGCGCTGTATCAAGCATGGATTTGCCATCATAAAAGGTGCCCGCGATCGGTTTCTCACAATACACATGCTTGCCCGCAAGCAGAGCCTCGTTCGTAACTGGAGCATGGAAGTTATTATGCAGGCAAACATCAACTGCATCGATATCATCCCGCTTTAAGAGCTGGCGAAAATCAGTGTATACGTCCTGTACTCCAAATCGTGTTGCTACCTCACGGGCAGCTTGCTCATTAATATCACATACAGCGACCACTTCAGCATCGCCTATCTGAGAATAATTTTCCAGATGTGTCTGACCAATAAGACCGATACCGATTACACCTATTCTTATTTTTGTCATATAAATGTAGCCTCCTATTTAGGTTCAAACAGAAACCAGTGCTTGACTTCACCTGAGATGAAATGCGGCGGAACAAAGGGTTCTTCCGATCCCTGTTAAAGTCCGATTCCTTCTATGTATTATGTAGCTATAGCGGGAATCGGTCTTTAAAGGCGACCACTGAGTTTCTCCAGAATCCCTTAATCCCTCTGCTCCTGCGTTATGCCCTCTTACTGGTTGACCGCTTTATGCAGTACCTTCTTCATTGCTGCAAGCGTCCACTCTACCTCAGCGTATTGGTTGTCTGGCGCATTATGCTCAATTGCCCAATAGCCGTCAAACCCTGCATCAAGCAGTGTCCGTGCAATCTGAACAGACCGCTGTTCATCCTGCAAGGTGTTGGCGCCAAAGTGAACATGACATGCCCACGGTGCCATGATGCTATCGCCGAGCTCAGGATCTACCTTCCAACGATCAACATGGTGCAGCACACCAAAATTCGGATGGTTGACCGCCTCCGCAATTTGCTTTAGAAAATGAGGATTGAGAGAAGGTCCCATATGGTTTTCCGGACCGATCATAAAGCCATAATCTGCGGCAATCTGACAGTATTCTTGATAGCGCATCACAATATGCTCAAACTGCTCTTCACCCATTTTGTAAAAATCCCCGTTCGGATCATTGGAGTAGGAACCGCCTGTATCGATCCGAACTGTTTTGGCACCAAGAATGGCTGCCGCATGCAAGTGCTGGAGCGCATTTTCATACTGGCGCTGTCGTTTCTCTTCATCACCATCCCATAAACAAGCCGTATCAATGGCGATGTTTACAACAGTCATCTGTTTTTCGTCAAGTGCCTCGCGAATTTTACGCAAATAGGCTTCATCATATAGCTTCCAAACATCCGAGCTTTTATCTACAAAAAATCCATTGTACAAATCTACCGTATCCAAATGATAGCGAAATTTGACTGACTCCAAATAGCCGAATACGTCCATTTTTCCTGATAGAAAGGTATTATTGAACGAGTATCCTCCAATTGACAACTTCATTTGCACAGCACTCCTTATTATTTGTTATCTGCCCATTCATCCAGTTGCTTCTGTTTTTCGGCAATTACCTTATCAATCCCTGCATCTTTTAGCGCGGCAATAAATTTCGGCAAATTAATTTCAGGATCGAGCGTTCCTGTTTCCAGTGCCATACTATATTGTCGTGTCACATTGGTGATCGCAGCCAGCTCTGTTTTTACCGGAATCGGGTTGTACGTAAAACCAAGTGCTGCTGACTTTTTCGATTCCCGATTGAACTTATCCATCTCTACCCATAAATCAGGCACATCTGTTACCCATGTATAGGAGAGCAGCTGGTTACCGAACATCCAGCCTTGACGCAAGTTAAAGCCGCTGTTGGTAGAGTCTACACCTGGAGGAAAATCGATAGAAGTATCGGACACTTTGACATAATGCTCGCCTTCAATGCCCCAATTAATCAGATTAACCAAATCCGGGTCGGAATTAAGCAGGTTCAGAAACATCATCGCACGCGCCGGGTCCTTGGAGTTAGTCGGAATGCCCAGCATAATGCTTGTAATATTAGTCGTGCTCGTAATTTGCTGTCCCAGGCTCACCGATGACAATTTTGTTTCTGTTCTATTCTCTGTTTGTGCAATGGCACCCGGTTTTCCTTTATTGATACCAGCGAATCCAACATTCGCTTTAATATAATCGACTGCTGTTTCATTGCTGGTAGCTGCATCTTTGTTAATATAGCCTGCCAAATACCACTTCCGAATTGTTTTGAGCATATCGGCATATTCTTGAGTTTCATACAGGTTGACAACCTTCAGCTCATCCAGATTTTCAAGCACACCGATATAGTCCCCTAATATATCCCACTGGGTTTCGAGCAATCTGTTGGCAATTGAAGCGGCGGGGCTTGCCTTGCCAAGTACATTAATATTAGGCTCGTTTTCTTTAATCACTTTGAAGATAGCATCCAGATCATCCAGCTGTTTCACATCATCCAGTTTCAAGTTGTATTTTTCCAGCAAATCGGTTCTCAGCAATACGATTGGATCGGATGCGAAATCGCGAATACTTGGCACAGCATAGGTTTGTCCGTTCACTTTGGAGGCTGCCAGCACATCCGGCTGGAATGCCTTAATAATGTCTTGCCCATGCTCCTGCAGCAGATCATCGAGGGGAAGCAATTGTCCTTGCGCTACTTGTCTGGAATAGCTGGTGCTCCCCGTCAATATCAAATCGACTTGCTCTGATGAGGTAAGCATCAGGATCGACTGCTGTTCCCAAGCCGCAGGCTCGATCCGAACCAGCTTGACAGTCGCATTGATTTTTTCCTTGGTTATTTTGCTCATCTCTTCTGCTACACGATCAAGATCCTTTTGTGCAGGTCCATGGAATACAAGATTGACCTCATAAGGCGGAAGCTCCTTCGCATCTGAATCGTTATTCGTCCCTCCCTGTGTATTGCTGCTAACATTCGGAACCACATCCACTACCTTCTTCTCCCCGCAACCCGACAATAGCAAGAATACCGCCAGAATAAACGCTAACCAAACAAATCCCGCTTTTTTGACCATAACATAACCCCCTTATTAGATTCGTTTTAGCTAATCAACTAACACCTATCGACTAATTTCATCTAGCCTTTTACTGCTCCTACCGTCAGCCCTTTGGCAAAATACTTTTGAAAGAACGGGTAAGTTACTAGAATCGGAATAACGCCAATTGCTGCAATTGCCATGCGTAATCCGTGATTTGGAATGCTGTCTGTTGGATTTAGCTGATCCGCAGCCTCCAAATTGGTGACCAAATATTGCGCATTCAGCAAAATCGTATTGAGCAGCACCTGGATACTGTGCAATTTGTTGTCTGTAATATAGATCAACCCGTTAAACCAGTCGTTCCAGTAATTGATTACTTGAAATATTCCGACAGTGCCCAGCACCGGTTTGGACAAAGGAAGAATTATTTTATAAAAAATACGCAACTCTCCCGCACCATCAATATTGGCTGATTCAATTACTTCCGTTGGAATATTCATTGTAAAAAACGTACGGATCAAAATAACATAGAAAGCACTGACCAATAACCCCGGTACAATATAAGCAATCATTGTATTTTTGATTTCAAAAATATTGGTATACATCAAATAGGTTGGTACCAGCCCGCCGTTAAACAACATGGTGAAAAAGATGATAAAGGCGATGCCATTGCGAAAAGGCAAGTCTCTGCGCGAAATGGGATAAGCAAGCAGGGTCATCATCAGCAAGCTGACGATCGTTCCAATAGTCGTAATTAATATAGACATCCCATAGGCATTAATGATCATTTGCGGTTCTTTGAGCAAATAACGATAGCTTTCGAAGCTGAACTGACGCGGCAATAAAGAATAGCCATGCTGAATAATCGACTGTTCACTCGTTAATGAAGCCGAAATAAGCAACAGAAACGGAATGAGACAAAGAGCGGCTGCAATAATAAAAACGATATGCATCGAAATTTGTTCAAGACGGCTTATTTTCATATATGCTTACTCCTCTCTAGAACAGTGAATTTTCAGGATTAATCTTTTTGACCGTATAATTAGAAATAAGAATAATGATAAAACCTACTATAGATTGATAGAGTCCTGCTGCAGACGACATTCCAATGTCTCCATTTCGCATTAGCGAGCGGTACACATACGTATCAATAACGTTAGTCGTTGGCATAAGCACACCCGAATCAAGCGGCACCTGATAAAACAATCCAAAATCCGAATAAAAGATTCTGCCAATCTGAAGCAGTGTCATAATTATAATGACTGGTGTAATCAAAGGCAGTGTAATGGTGAAAACCTGCTGCAGCTTGCTGGCTCCATCCAGCTTTGCCGCCTCATAATACTCCTGGTCAATCCCGACGACAGCAGCAAAATAGACGATACATAAGTAGCCTGCAGAACTCCAAACTTTGACAAGGGTTAGAATATACGGCCAATACTGCGACTCGTTATACCACATAATCGGATCGAAGCCGAGCAGCGGCATAATCGTTTTATTCACAATTCCTGTTTCAGCACTTAGCATTGAAAACACCAGATAGCCGATAATAACAGAAGATATTAAGTAAGGCAGCAAAATAACGCTTTGGTAAAAGCGGCTGAAAAAGCGGCTGCGCAACTCATTGAGCAATATAGCCAAGGCTACGGCGACAACTAAGTTGAGAATAATAAAAACCAAATTGTACAAAATTGTATTTCTCGTGATGATGTATGCATCTGCTGTTTTGAACAAGTATTCAAAGTTTTTGAAGCCAACCCAGTCGCTGCCGAAAATGCCCTTTGCAAAATTAATATCTTTGAATGCGATAATTAACCCTGCCATTGGCGCGTAATTGTTAATAAGCAAGTAAACCAATCCGGGAATAAGCATCAAATACAGCGTTTTATATTTTGTAAACGTTTTTAACATTTGCTTGACCTCCCTTCCTATCATGTGAATCGCTGGCTTCTGACTCTAATTGTAGAGGTTCAGTTATGCAGCCACCGCTACTATTCTGACCTGTTATTGTCACTATTCTGACTTAACTTGCGAAATTGCTTCGGACTCATATGTACCGTCGTTTTAAACACACGGGCAAAATAAGAAAAATTGCTGTAACCGACCTGTGCAGCTATATCACTCACTGACATTTCCGTCTCCGCCAGAAGCCTTTTGGCAAGCTGCATTTTTTCTTCCATAATGTACTCGATCATCGATTTTCCCGTTTCCTTTTTGAACAATCTCGATAAATAGTCTGGATGCAAATGTACATGTGGGCTACATCGTCTCGAGAAATTGCATCATGGATATGTTCTGCAATAAAGCTGTAAACCAGCTCTAACGTCTGCTCCATCGGACGGGCGGGCTTTTCTAAGTCCTGCAGAAAAAACATCTGCGCAGCAGAAGTCGTATTAGCTGCACTTTCTTTGCTCTGTTTATTTTGCTTGTATAGCTTGAGCAGCTCAGAAAATTGGGTTGCTAATTGATAGACAGGTGTCGCTTCCCCTACATAGCATGCCAGCTCACAATTAAAGTATTGCTGACATGCGTCCATATAGCTCTCCAGTTTTCTTCTGAAGGATAAAGCTCGCTCCCCTTCCTGCAACTGATTACCGCTTGTCTGAAAAAGGAGCACCAGCAAGCGGCTATCCGCCCCATATCGCACAATGTAGCCTTTGTAATGATGCAGTATTAAATAATTGGCGGCATTATGAAGAGCATATTCCATAATCCGCTCATCTCTTGACGACAACGGGCGTTGCCATCGCTGCACGGCAATAATCACGGGTAGAAATGGATCGTATTCAGTAAGTGGCAGCTGATTTTCATGCAAAGCATGCTTCATCTTCTCCGGGCTGGAGGACAAACGATAGTTCAGCAAATCTTGCCAAAACTGTTCAATCAAAGCAGGCTGATGTGTTTGCCATAACCGGGAGTAATAGTCACTAGTTTCTTTGTTAATCTGCTGCTCTCTTCTTTCTTTCCTTCTCTCCAGCCCCTTTTGCACAATAGCTTGCAATTCCTTAAACTTGACCGGCTTCAGCAAATAATCCAGACTTCCGAGCTGTACCGCCTGCTGTGCATACTCAAAGCTGGAATGACAAGTTAGAAAAACTGATTCTGTCGCCGGGTAATGCTCACGCACCCAAACAAGCAAATCAATACCGCTTCCTTGCGGCATTTCGATATCGCAAATCATCAAATCGATAGGATAGTGTTGAAAAATTTCTTTTGCCTGACCGATATTGTAAGCTGTATGGATTTTAACAATACGCAGTTCCTCCCAAATCACTCCTGCATGTACTGCATGGACAGCATGAATCTCATCATCCACTATTAGCAACTGGTACATCATATCTCTCCTTTCGTCCATTCATGCCCATAGGAACAAGCTACATCCCATGCTTAAGATAAGGCAGCTCCATAATGACCTGCGCACCTCCCGCATTCCCATTCGATAACTGCAGACTAGCCCCGTCCGGATAGATCAGCTTTAGTCTGCGCCGTGCGTTCCAAATCCCGATATGCTTGCCAGTCTCCGCCATCTGTGGCAGTTCCTTCTCCAATTGCTGCAATACAACAGAAGAAAATCCCTTCCCCGTATCCCAAACTGTGATTTGCACCATTTGCGTATCGTTAGCACTGCGCTCTACGTCTACACCAAGCTGGATCGGCTCATTCATCGTAATCGCATGCTTAATAATATTTTCTACAAAGGTTTGAATAAGCAGCGGCGGAATGCTCATATCTCCAAGAGACTCCGGGCAATTCAGCTGATAGGTAAAGCCCTCATGAAAGCGGACAGCCTGGATTTTCAAATAATTGTCGGTATGCGCTAATTCTTCAGCCAGTGATACAAACTTTAAGCCGCTTTGGAACATAAATCGCAAATAATTAATCATATATTCCGACATATCCTGAATGAGCCGATAGTTGCGAAACTGAGCCATATTGTAAATCGTATTTAATGCATTTAGGAAAAAATGAGGATTAATTTGCAACTGCAGATGCTTCAGCTCTGCTTGCTGATTCAGCAATTTTTCCTCGTAAACGTTAATTTTCAGGTTTTTGATTTGAGCTACCATACTGTTGAATACATCATTCATTAACTCAAATTCATAGGAGACAGGTGTCTCGGCAACAACGCGTTGCTCCAGGCTGCCGTCTCTAACCCGGCGCATGATAGCGACAATCCGATTAATCGGCTGCAAGATAACATGTCGCAGAAAAATATAAAATATCGGAATTGTTATAAGCGAGCCTAGCAGCACCAAATACCAAACAATCCTTAAATCGGGCAAATGGGCAAGTATATCTCGATAAGGAATAAGTATGAGTAACGAGAAGTCACCTTGGCTCGAAGGGGTGCTTACTTGCAAATACTGCTCCTGGTCGCCCAAAGCAGTCTGACCATCCATCGCTTCAAGTTGTTCAGTTACCAACAGCGACTTCCCGTCCGCCCCCATATCGAGCAGATTAATCGGCACCATAAGCTTGGAAGCGAGCACCCAGGCTCCCAGATAAACCTGCCCGATCTTTTGAATTTTGTACAAATAAAATTGCCCGTTCAGCTTGTAAGTAAACCACTGATCGACTAATCCGGAGGCCGTCTCTACCTTTTCCTGCAACATTTGTTTGATACCGTTTCTGGTAGCTTGCATCGAGGCTACGCTTTCGGTTGGCGGTTGATTTGTAATCAAATCTTCGTTGATTGAGGAATATACGAATAACAAATCAATCGATTTGTAGTTGGCAATATCACGCTCAATTTTATTGAACAGATTAATTTTTGCCATATGGTATGAATCGCTATTGTCTTGTTCCGGAATATCAAACAGAACCAGATCGCTTTCAAACGCCACCGTCATTTTCAAATACTTGGATACCTCCTCCAAATTATGATCAATCTGATCCATATACAAGGCGGTCAAATTGCGATTGGAATTTGCGACCTGCTCTTGCACAACCTGCATGGCATAATAGTTGTCGAATAAGAGCAGCGACTGCAATGGCACAACAAGCAGCAGTACTCCGACAATCAATTTAAAACGGATTGACTTTTTTGAAAACCATTTCAAAACTTTCATGAAAACAGCCTCCTTCAGCCTGGTTGCAATTGCCATATGAATTTATTTGGTATTCTACAGCCAAATGTGAAGAGACGGAAAGGGGGATTTTTTTCTTTTTTCAATATGTTTCCTTTATTATGTGGAAAAAGTTCTTGATAATAGGAGCCTGCTCTCATATAATGACGATGGCATAGTATGATGCAGAGTTGTTTCTGTTCATATTAAATTGTCACTAATTTCATACATAATAGGATGGTGTAACATGATCCCCAGACGGAATATTGCTTTATATGTAATACTATCGCTAGTTACGTGCGGGCTTTTTGCTATTTACTGGTTTATTGTGCTAACAGATGATATTGGCAGAATGAGCGGCGACCCTTCTTTTACCGGACTGAAACACTTTTTGCTCACCCTGGTTACATGTGGGGTCTGGAGCTTTATTTGGGCATATCAGGCCGGCAAGCAGATGGCGTATATTCAAAGCATGCGCGGTTACCAGCCAACGGATAATTCTGTGCTATATTTGATTTTGTCCATTTTCGGAATGTCCCTCATCAACTATGCTTTGATTCAGAATGATGTTAACCAATTGGCATAGAGTGGTCGCCTGGGCACGTTCCAAGCCTGCTGTGTTGTGGATCACAGTGCTTGGCTTGCTGGCATTGCTCTATTTGCTTGTTTGGCTGCCGTTAACACATATCGGTATTCCTTGTCCCATTCTGGCGGTTACTGGCTTGTATTGTCCTGGCTGCGGTATGACGCGAGCAGCTGCTTCTCTGCTGCAATTCGATTTTTACCAAAGCTTCCGCTACAATGCAATGCCTGTCGCCCTTGTACCCGGATATTCGCTCTATTATTTTTTCAATAAGTCAGGAGCACAGAAATTAGGGCAAGCGGTTCTTACTGTACTGGTTGTCGTCGTCATCTTATACGGAGTTTTACGTAATCTTCCATTCGGAGCATGGCTTGCTCCTGTAACATTGAATTAACATTTAGGGATTGCTCATAGGACCAGGTGCTGGTCTTTTGGACAGTCCCTATTGCATATCTTAAAATGCTGTATTTACTTCGTATGATGCAAAAATAACGGTTTTACCTTTGAAAGCGATGCAATTAGGCTTATAATTTACATAAAGAAGAAATTGTGCAGCCATTATTTCTAAAACTATAAAATAGTATATTTAAAGGAGGAAGCAGAAATGAAAGCAAGCGATATTATGATTAGTGATGTATACAAAGTAAAGGAAACGGATACGATTCGTGCCGTCGTAAACAAGTTTATTCAGTATAATATTAGCGGTCTTCCTATCGTCAATGAACGCAACGAGATAAAAGCGTTTATTAGCGACGGAGATATTATGGGCTATATCGGGAGACATGAAGATATTATTGTCGATATGTTCTTTATGGTGAGTTATATAAAAGGGGACAGCAATAACTATGAGGATCGCATTCGTGATGTGCTTAACTTGAATGTAATGCAGTTAGCTTCACGCAAAGTGATTAAGGTACAGTGGGATGAGGATGTTGAGAATATCGCTGCTATTCTTGCCGAGAAACAGATTAAAAAGCTGCCTGTCGAAAAAAATGGCGTGCTGGCAGGGGTGATCAGTCGAGGCGATGTCATTCGGCAATCCTTCAAAGGATTTTTGGAAGAAGAGCAATAATTTTTCTTCATAGCGACATGGAATCCTGACGTAAAGTTATGATATGATGGCAGAAGAAATGGACTTGCTTTCCTTGCCTCAACAAAGGATTGGCATGATCTGAAACGATACTTTCACTTTATATTGGAGGCGTATGGCGCAATGAGTCAAGAACAGCAAAAACCCGGCTATTTTGGCGAGTTTGGAGGTAGTTTTATTCCTCCCGAGTTACAGGAAGTAATGGATTACTTAGCTGATCAGTTTATGAAATACAAAGATGACGAGGACTTCAACAAGGAACTTCGTTATTATCTGAAAGAATATGTAGGCCGTGAAAACCCACTAACTTATGCTGAACAATTGACGAAGTCATGGGGCGGAGCAAAAATTTACTTGAAGCGCGAGGATTTGAACCATACCGGAGCGCATAAAATCAATAACGTAGTTGGTCAAATTTTGCTTGCCAAACGAATGGGCGCCAAGCGGATCATCGCTGAAACAGGAGCTGGACAGCACGGCGTTGCAACTGCAACGGTTTGTGCCATGTTTGATATGGAATGTATTATCTATATGGGCGCTGAGGATACAAAGCGTCAGTCGCTCAACGTATTCCGAATGGAACTGCTTGGCGCCAAGGTTGTTCCTGTTCATAAAGGACAAGCTCGTCTTAAAGATGCAGTTGACGAGGCATTGAACGATTTGGTGCAGAACTATAAAACAACCTTTTACTTGCTTGGCTCTGCTGTCGGTCCGCATCCATTCCCAACTATGGTCAAACACTTCCAGTCTATCGTAAGCGAAGAGTCGAAGCGACAAATTATGGAAAAAGAAGGCAAGCTGCCGGATGCTGTTATAGCTTGTGTAGGCGGCGGCAGCAATGCCATCGGCGCATTTGCCCATTACCTGGACGAGCCGTCTGTTCGGTTGATTGGCGTGGAGCCGGATCAAGCTCCGTCCTTGACTGAAGGTGTTCCTGAAGTTATTCACGGATTCAGATGTCTGGTGCTGCTTGATGAGGAAGGTAATCCAAGACCAACCTATTCCATCGCCGCCGGACTTGATTACCCGGGTATTGGACCTGAGCATAGTCATTTGAAAGTATCCGGACGTGCTGAATACTATACGATCACAAATGAAGAGGTGCTTGCAGCATTCCAGGAATTGTCTCGTACAGAAGGAATTATTCCTGCTTTGGAAAGCTCGCACGCTGTTGCCTACGCGAAGAAGCTTGCGCCAGCACTTGGCAAGGATCAAATTATTATTATTAATTTGTCAGGCCGTGGCGACAAGGATGTTGAGCAGGTATACCAAATGCTTCATAAATAATGCAGCAAATCAAAATAAAACGAAAAGGCAGCATCCGCCGTTATCCTAACGACAGATGCTGCCTTTTCGTTTTACTTGGCTAAAGCCGATTTACCGACTCACCCTCAACAAGAGCAACATAGATGCGCTCATGCTCCGCATGTTCTTCAGAAATAAGTTTGATAAGCATTTCTGCAGCTACTGCGCCCCATTTTCTTTCCGAATAATCGATAGAAGCAAGCCGCGGCTGCAAATAATCGGAGATTTCTATATGGTCAAAACCGACGATATGAATATGCTCACCGATATTGTACGGCGTATCCTTCAAAGCATGATAGATCCCGATCGCCATCTCGTCATTGAGACAAAATACAGCTGCCGGTCCGTCATACTCTGCTATAATACGCTGTGCTGCAGCAATCCCGCTCTCCTTGTCAAAATTACCGCGTATTTCTGTATAAGCGATAGGCTCATTTCTCTCCACTGTTTGCCTGACCGCTGCCAAACGCTGCTCTGAATCAAAGGATTTCTCCGGCCCTGTAACAGCATACAACTTGTTATGTCCGTTGCGTAGCAAATATTCAACAGCGATTGTTCCTCCAGCCTTATTATCCAGCAACACCTGAATGATACCTGGATGATTCAATTCCCTGTCCATCACAACCAGCTTATGACCTCGGTCAGCAAACTGCAGCAATTCCTTATCGGAGAATTCCCGATCCAAAATAATCGCTCCATCCATTATTCCTTCTGGAAGCATTCGATGGGATTGTTTACCGCTGCAAATGACAAGATCGTAACCGCGCTTGTTCATCTCTTCCTTCATCCCTTGCAATAGCTCCCCATAAAAAGCTCCTTCAAAGGAAGTCAGAAATGCCCCTATAATTTTCGTTTCTCTTTTTTTCAACGTTCTGGCTGCCGCATTAGGCACGTAGTTCAACTCTTTGGCAACCGCCAATATTCTTTTGCTCGTCTCTGCTGTCACCTTAGGATTTCCATTCAACGCATAAGAAACGGTCGAAATAGACACTCCCGCGCGCTTGGCAATATCCTTGATGCTTACCACAGCTATCGCTCCTATCATTCACTGCCTGCTTTCAAGCTTATTTATCCATTATAGCAAATCTGCTGCTGGACACCATTGCCAATATATTGTTATTCCAATATAATCTTCACTTCGTTTATGCCAGGCTGAAGCAAACCTTGCAATTCATCCTTGGCAACCACAATTCCGCCGCTGCGGTATTTGTTGCGGTTTGCAGGCAATGCGTTTGCTTCCGTTCCATTAACAACAACTCGCTTGGCTGTTTTTCCTTGCACGGAATATACAAATTCCACTTCATTGTTAGCCCATTGATAGCGGAATCTAAGCCCGTCCAGTTCAGCAGGCAGCACCGGGTCAAGAACTAAATCTCCATTAAGCTGACGAATACCCAAGCTGTTGGAAATCAACTGGTTCATGTAGATCCCCGGACCACTTGAATAAATGCGCCAGCCTCCCTTAACGGGTACATCGCCAGTACGGAGCTTGCCGAATCCGGCATCGGCCTTGTAGCGATCGTCAAACTTGCCATCCGAGCTGCTGAAATAAGCATTGCTTTGCCGGAAGTCGGCATTCGGGACAGCTTCTTGCAAGCCAACCGGATTGATGATCTCCAGTCCCCGCCATACCTCATCGCTCTTGCCAAGCTTCGCCATCGCTTCAATAAACCGGATATGGGCATGCACATATTGCAAGCCTACCTCACGCCCAAAATTGGCGGCTTGCTCCGCTCGCTTGAAGCGACGGCTTACTCCGCCGGTATAGGCTGCCGGATGATTCATCAGCCGTACCCCATCCGGACAATATAGGTGCTGTTTGATCAATTGATAATGTGCTTCTGCCTGCTCGGTGTCAAACAATTGTCCAATCATGCTGCGAGTCATCGGCAGCAAACGATATTTGATGCCAGTTGTATCATCACTTGGATGCAACATCAAATCGATTTGTCCCGATTGCTCCATATAGGCAAACCCGGATATAATGCCATCCTTTATTAGAAATTGATTGATGTCTTCCTTGATACCTGCGGCAAGCTCCTTAAGCTCTGCTGCCAGCTTCATTAGTTCCGCTTGCTCTGTACGCTCTTCAAGCACTTCCGATAATTGAGAGAATACTTGATACGTTAGCGATACTGTCCAGCTGCTGATCATATATTGCTTTAGCTTGGAGTTAGCCGGCTGCAGCGTATCATCCCAATCGCCATCGCCATATGAGGATAGCCTCGTTTGATGAAGAAAATGTTCTTTTATATATGCAAGCTCTTTAATGATATGCTGAAAAATAGAATAGCCGTCTGTTGTCCGCTCACTGTCTCGTTTAGTATAAGGCACCTTTTCCAGTAAAATAGAGAAGTCGCCGGTGACTCGCAAATAATCACCAATTACTTTCAATGGCCAAACGATAATATCGCCGTGGCTTTCCTCTTGCTTGATGCGATAATATTGGTCAAACATAAACCATTGCGGCCAATTGCCCTCGTCTTCATATTGATGCGTGTATACCGTCTTCATAATTTCTTTTACTTGCTCATATTTGCCTGTTGCCATAAAATACTCAACCGGTCCCTGACATACATCACGTGTGCCCCATGCGGCGCCGCTATACTGTTCAAGACCATGCGGAACGGAGTAATGAACTAGCATATTATGCGTATACCACCATGCCAGAGCATTAAATTTCTTCATTTTGTGCTCAGTATCAGCATTCGGATGTGTCAAGCTGAAGTTATTCATTACGGATGCCAGGAAAGCACGATATTCCGTAATCTCCTCACTAACGTCAGGTTGACTTATTCCACTGGAAATAGCCTGTTCCTTGCTCAATTGTCCAGATACGGCTAATCTCCAGTTGCTTGCTGCTCCCAGCTTCAATACAACAAGCGAGGCTGATCCAGCTGGGGCATGAGGGGCAATAGTCCGCTCATCACTTACTTCGAACGGCGCTCCCTCTACTATCATTCGAAATTGCAGCTCAGGGTAGACGGATTGGCTTAGCGAATTAGCATCCGCACGAAATACTAATTCTCCTGCCTGCTGTTCCATAACGAACGGCAGTTCGTACTCCTTGTCATTCATCGATATTTGATTGGTTATCCAATACCGATAAGGTGTGCCTGCTTCAGATTCAACCTCAAGCCAAAGCTGTGGAGAATCTGCGCTTGTCCAAGCCGTTACCTTAATCCAATCATCTGCTTGCTTGTAGTACCAGCGAGCATAGTTAAATCCAATCTCATACAGGGAGGGCATAGCAAGCAAGCGCATGCCGCCATCTTTTTCGATATAAATGCGCTGTCCTGACGTTTTCAAAATATTTAAAGCATTGCGTGTGTTCGTCATAAGCTTATTGAAGGATGTATTGCCCAACACTATTTGAGAATGGAAAACACCATACATATAATTAGTCGATGACAGTATAAGCTCGTTCATCCTATCATTGCCGCCGCTCATTAGAATATGACCATGCGGTCGCTCTGTACGCAATTCCTTTGCCTTGAGCACGATATGCTCATGAGTATCGGTAAAAAAGGAAAGCAACTCATTGCCATCTCGTTCCTCATGATGTCTGCTTGGGAATAAACGCTCCAATTCCTCTGTCGTTATTTCTTGACTAACCAACGGCATTACGATTTGTTTGTTGAGCGAAATTTTCTCATCGACAATTTGAAACTGTTGCTTCGGTAACTGCATTAACGCTTTATGGGCTGCCAATACCTCATCCGTAAACTCCAGCTCTGTTATCGCCTCTTGATGATCCGGCTTGAGCATACCATAAAAAACAAACGATGCGGCACCGTTTAGCGCCACCCGCTCGGATTGCAATGCGATATACGCAAATTCGTACTGATACACTTTATTGTCAAGCTGCTCGCGGCTAAGCGCAGCTGGAATATTCGTTTCTTTATAGGATAATCCAAAAAACTGAAAGCCGTCTGTCGAATAGCTGGTTGCTCTTGTCAAAGAACCTTGCTGTATATATGGAAAGCCCGTTGACATCGGCTGATTTTGTCTTGTGCAGACTACATAGCCGTAATGTTTGTCCTCAAATACGGTATGCCCGGCATACTGAGACATATACGCTTCATTCGTACGCACTGCGCCCATATCAGCCAGCCCCATATCCTGCCCATAAATAACATCAGCATGCACGTTATTGCCTTTTAGCTTCACTTCCCAAAACCAGACCAAGCCTGGCTGCAATGTAAACACGACTTCGTACTCTATCCCTAGCGCTTCACCGCTCCAGCTAATCTGCTTATCTGAAAAGGCTAGCTTGCTGTTCGAATACACACCAAGCAATGGTGCGGTCATTAAGTGATTATTTTGATAAACTCGCAAATAAATATTGTTCATCGATCCATCCAACGGATTGGAAATTACTTGATTAATCATCAAATAATTATAGGTAATTTCTCGCAAATCGCCGCTTTCCAAAAATGTAAAGGATAGCTCATCTGCACTAGCAATGATTTCTCTATCTTTTCTCTGTATGTTCATCTTCCCGCTCCTTTCCAAGTGCCGAACGAAAGCTTTTTACTTTAACATTACTTTAACGAAAACATGATTTTCTCTGTATCCCTGCTGTTTGGTCCCACCATTGCAACAAAGCGCCCTGGATCGCTGCTGTATTGCAGATCACTGTGATGATAACGCAGCATCTCTTCTGTAATTGTAAATATAACCTGTTTGCTTTCGTTGCCAGCAAGCATAATTTTTTGATAATCTTTTAGCTCGCTTACCGGTCTGACCGTTTCACCAGCCATATCCCGTACATAAAGCTGAACGGTTTCCTCTCCAGCAATTGCGCTTCGATTTGTTATTTGAACGGTTAATTGCAGTTCTTCCCCGGCACACAATTCGGCAGATGACAGCGCAATCTCTCCGTACTCGATATCAGAGTAACTCAAGCCATATCCAAACGGAAACAGCGGTTCATTAGGAATATCCAAATATTGCGATACATAGCGCACTTGAGCATCAGGCGCATTTTGCGGTCTGCCTGTATTGAAATGGTTGTAATAAACCGGTATTTGACCAACAGCATAAGGAAAGCTCATCGTAAGCCGACCAGATGGATTGCCTTCACCATAAAGCAGCGCGGTTATAGCATTACCTCCTTCTGTACCTGAAAACCATGCCTCCAGCACAGCATCAGACTTTGACAACACTTCATGCAGATCGAGGGGGCGACCGTTAAATAAAATAACAATAATTTTTTTGTTCAGTTTGTGTATTTCGCCAAGCAAGCGCAGCTGCGACTCCGGCAAATTGATATTAGCACGACTGCCTGCTTCTCCACTCATTTCTGAGCTTTCCCCTAGCGCAAGCACAATCGTGTCAGCCGTTTTTGCAACACTGATCATAGCAGAAATTTGTTCATCCGAAATATTTTCAACGGAGCAGCCCACTGTTGTCAAAGAACCTTGTCCAGTTTGCGCTTGCCATGTTTTCATGCCATCGCAAACAGTTACAGCCTCCTCCGGTCTGCCCATACATGACCAAGGTCCAAGAATATCATTACTTGTTGCGAATGGGCCTAGCAAAGCAATTCGTTCTTCTTTTTGCAAAGGCAAAGCCTTATGATTGTTTTGCAGCAAGACGCAAGATTTCAAAGCTGATTTATAAGCTACTTGTCGATGCTGTTTCGAACCGACCATATTCATCTCCAGCGTCGCATCTGCAAAGCGATGCATATTGTCGAACAAGCCCAGCTTCTGCTTCAATTCCAATATCCGCATAACTGCCTCATCGATCCGCGCTGACTCCACTTCTCCCGCTTCCACAAGCTCCTTCAAATGATGCGTATAACAGGGAGACATCATCTCAATGTCGACACCCGCCTCAATAGCTTTGCGCGCACATTCCCGTTCATCCTCGGCAACGCCATGGGCAATCATTTCCTTGACCGCCCCCCAATCAGATATAATAACCCGATCGAAGCCCCATTCTTCTCGCAGCAATTGCCTCATTAAACGTTTATTTCCGGTTGCCGGCACACCATCTACCGTATTGAAAGCTGTCATCACCATTTCACAGCCGGCGTTCAAGGCTTCCTTGTAAGCAGGCAAATAGAACTCCCGCTTCATCCATTCCGATATATCGACCGTATTATAATCCCGTCCGCCCTCACCTGCTCCATAGGCAGCAAAGTGCTTGATACATGCAGCCAGCTTATAAGGCTCTTTCGTAAAATCGTCGCCTTGGTAGCCTCTCACAAGAGCTGCGGCAAACTTGCCATTCAACCACGGGTCCTCGCCAAATGATTCCATTACTCTGCCCCAGCGAGGATCGCGAGATAGATCCGCCATCGGAGAAAAAGTAATATGAATGCCGGATACAGCTGCCTCCTTCGCAGCTATAGCTGCCGTCTCTTTCGCAAGCTCCAAATCCCAGGAGCAGCTAAGCGCAAGCGGCACTGGAAAGATTGTGCCATATCCGTGTATAACATCAGCCATAATAAGCAGAGGAATCGCGAGCCGATGATTGCGCATATGCGCCTCCTGAATCGCGATTGCCTCCTTTGCTGAACCAAGTCCCAATACCGAGCCGCTGCGATATATCGTTTCTTCATTAATTCCCATACCAAGCAAAGGCCCAGTAATTTGTCCGGCACTGTCTGCCCCTTCAAAAAAGGCGGGTGCAAGCTGCAGCAATTGTCCGATTTTTTCTTCCAGCGTCATTTCATTCAACAAAGCTTGCAATTGAGCTTTGGTCATTGCATTTCACCACCGTTACTTTACTTCATACCTGAAATACTGAAGTTCTCAATAATATGCTTTTGGAAATACGTAAACAAAATAATGACCGGCGTAACCATGAATGCCGCACCAGCCATTTGCAATCCAAAGTTGCCGGCATATTGCCCTTTAAGAAGAGATAAGCCGACAGATAATGTATACAAGCTTTCATCATTAGCGATAATAAGCGGCCATAAAAAACTGTTCCAGCCAGCAATAAATGTAAGAATCGCTTGAACAGCAAGAATAGGCTTGGAGATGGGCAATACGATTTGCCAAAAAATACGGTATTCACTTGCACCATCAAGTCTCGTTGCTTCCAGCAGTTCTGTCGGTATAGTGGACATGAATTGCCGGAACAAGAAAATAGCGAATGCACCAACCAGCCCTGGGAGAACAATACCGATCATCGTATTTGTCAATCCGAGTGTATTCAATATCAAATAGACGGGAATCATCGTTACCTGACTTGGGATCATCATGGTGGCAAGCACTAATATAAACAAAATATTTTTTCCTTTAAATTCGTATTTGGCAAATCCAAATCCCGCGATAGCATTAAGCATTAAGCCTATATAAGAAAACAGAACAATAATTAATGTGTTTTTCAAGTAAACACCGAATTTCATGTTTTCAAATAAATACTGAAAGTTGTAGATCGTAAATTTCGATGGAAACAATGTAGGCGGTATTTGAACAATTTCTGCCTCCGGCTTAAATGCCGACAAAATCATCCAAAAGAACGGAAGGAGGAAAAGAATACCTCCTATGCTCAAAATAATGCCGGATATCCATTGAAACAATCGGTCCTGGCGAGCATTGGACTTGCCTTTTTTTGAAGTAACTGCTGTACTCAAATCTATCCCTCCATTTCTTAGGTCATATCGGATTCATTTTTTTGCAAGCGGAGTTGCAGCAATGTGATCAAAATTATACTTACAAACAAGACAAAGGAACCTGCTGCCGCATAACCAAAGTTATTGAATTTAAAACCGTTCTTGTAAATAAACAGGGCTACTGACAATGTGCCGTCAAGCGGACCGCCATCTGTCATTACAAACGGTTCTTCGAAAAATTGCAGCCAACCGATCATCGTTGTAATCGAAACAAAGAAGATAGCAAAACGCAGCATTGGCACGGTTATTTTTGTAATTTGCTGCCAAGTGCTGGCTCCATCAAGCTGTGCCGCCTCGTAATATGATTTTGGAATTCCTTGCAATGCCGCTATAAAAATAATCATATTCAGACCAATTGCCTTCCACAAAGCGAGTAATATTAGGGAAAGCTTGGCAATGGTAGGCTCTGTTAGCCACGGTACTCCCGACAACCCAATCTCTTTGAGCAAGTAGTTGAATAGGCCTAGCGAAGGGTTGTACAGATAGCCCCATACGACTGCTACTGCAACAATATTGGTAACGGAGGGCAGATAATAAACTACTCTAAACGCCTTAAACAGCCAGGAGGTACCCAAATTAATCAGCAGCGCTATGCTCAAGGAAAACAAAATAACAAGCGGCACTCCGATCACGACATAGAACAATGTATTGTATATCGATTTTAGAAATACCGGATCAGCCAGTACCTCTATATAGTTTTCAAAGCCAATAAATTTGACGTTTTCAAAATTAGCCAAACCGCGCAAATCCATATTGGTAAAGCTGATAAATAATGCTACAACTATCGGAACGATAGAAAATAAGGTTAGCAATATTAAAGTTGGAGCAATGAAGAAATAAGGTGCTTTGTTATTGAAAAACTGTTTCATTAGGAGTTCTCACTTCCTTTTTCACGCCTGCGGCATATATAAGAGCAGACCGGCCTTTGCAAGCCGGCCTGCTTCAGATTTTGCTCTATGGGAGCTAGAATGCTGAAACGCTTATTACTTCATCAATTTGGCAGCCTCATCATTAAAGACATCCATTTCTTTCTTCACGTCAACATTGTTACGGTAAATTACTTCAAAATGCTTCAAGTAATTTTCGCTAATTGGAGACCATTGTGTAATAACTGGCATTGGTTGTGCAGCATTAAGCTGTTCACCAATTACTTTGTAGTTCGCATCATTTTTCAAAATATCATTTTCCCAAGATGCTGTTGCTGCAGGAAGTGAGCTTGTCTCTTCCATCCACTTCACTTGTGTTTCAGGCTTGCTCATAAATGCAATAAACTTAGCTGCAGCATCTTTGTTTTTAGAATGCTCAAAGATTGACAAGTTGGAACCGCCAAGCAAAGAGATATTGTTTTCTTTTTTAGGAAGAACTGCAATTTCCCATTTGCCATCAATTTCGGGAGCCTGGTCCTTAATAAGCTTGATCATCCACGGACCACTAATAAACATTGGCAATATGCCTTCCTTGAAAGCTGGAACAATTTCCAGTCCCAAATCTTTAGGAGCAGAACCATTCTGATAGAAGCTGTTCAAATATTGAACTGCTTCAACAAACTTAGCGTCATTGAAATTTGGCTTTCCATCAGCTGTAAACCATTCTGCACCATTTTGACGAGAAAACATAAATCCAAGAGATTGCTCTTTAGGGTCAATGCTTATACCATATTTGCCGTCTCCGCGCGCTGCCAATTTTTTGGCTGCATCGGATAGCTCTTCCCATGTTTTAGGAGCTGCATCATAACCTGCTTCTTTCAGCAAATCAGAACGATAGTACAATACCCGTGTCTCAACATACCAAGGAGCACCAACATATTTACCCTCGTATTTACCTGCTTCAACAGCACCTGCATAGAAATTTTCAGGCTTCAGCTCTGGAAACTTTTCAATATAAGGAGTCAAGTCTGCAAGCGCGCCTGCAGAAGCAAATTCAGGAATCCAGGATGTACCCATTTGAATAACGTCCGGTCCTTTTTTGGACGCTACTGCTGTCAGCATCTTTTCATGACCTTGGTTCCAAGGCATTGCTTGGACTTTAATGGTGATATTAGGATTTTCTTTGGTGAATTGCTCTGCCAGCTTAGGCAATGTTTTCGCCTCTTCCCCCATACCCCAAACGTTTAGTTCTACTTGCTCGCCAGTGTTGCCCGGATTGCTTGTATTTGTTGCTGTTCCCGTTGGCTCGGGAGTTTTGGCGCCATTTGAACCACAGCCTGCTAGCAGACCTGCAGTTAACATCACTGCTGTGAATACCTTATACGAATTTTTCATTTTACTTGCCCCTCTCTTTAAATTAATATTCTCGCTGCTTAGATTACCCATCACATCCAGCATTCATCCAATAACCAAATAATCAAGCAGCATAATTATCGGTGAAACGTTTCGATTTAAAATAAAAAACTATAAAAAGTCATTTTAAATCAGTTTAAATCACTTTATTCATACTTTCGAAACGTTTCGAATAAATTATAATCCAAATTGAAATCGTATTCAACTGTTAAATTTAATTAAATCGAAACGTTTCTATTTCGACAAAAGTATAACTGCATTTATATATGTACAGATTCTCGCCTAACTTTGCAAATGATATGGATAAAGCCCATACTTAAAGAAGCCAATATCCAGAGCGAAGATCCACGGTTACTCGATTAGTTATACACTATTCATTAAAAGTTTTGATAACCAACTCGAAATAAGACTGGGGAGGCTGGATAAGCTGGACAATGAGATTAGAGAGGAGTGTTTTTATGCTTGAGTTATTTGATCGTGCTTCTGTTATGGCGAAAATAAAGGAGGAGCCATTGCTTTTAGTGCTTATTAAAACTAGACATTGCTCAGTTTGCGATGCTGTGTTACAGAAAACGGAACCGTTGCTTTCAAAATATGACGACATAGCCGGAATATACTTCTACCTTGAGAATGCTCCTGAGTGCGCGGCCGATTTTATTGTGTTTTCTTCTCCAACGCTAATTCTATTCGCTGAGGGCAAGGAAGTATATCGCGCAGCTCGCTTTATCAAATTTGAAGAGTTGACACAAAAGTTGGAGCAATACAGCCAGTTTTTCACCGCTGATGATTATCCCTCGAATCATTAGGATATAAGGCTGATGATGCTGCAAGCCCCTTTATAAAAGACCATAATTATCCTGTTGTATCCTATTATGGAAACCTTTTATTTTCAATTTGCGTCTATAATGTTAATGAAGTTCGAAAGGTAAGTAATTCTTTATTTGAAGGGGGGATCAGTATTGCTAAAAAAATTATTGTGTCTATCTCTCTAGTCTGTCTGATGATTACTCTAATGATTATCACAGCTTGCCAAAACAAGCCTTCCGGACAATATGAGGATAACAAAATGATTGCAACTGTTATCACTATTGATCCAGGCAAAGATTTGTTAGAACTCGATATTACCAATTGGCATAACAGAAAACTTAAAGGAAGCATGAATTCGTTTGGAGTCGTGATTGAACACCATGGTTTAAGCGATACCGTTCTAAAAGATGAAGACGGCGGATTAGTAGATATTGCTAATTTAAAAAAAGGGCAAAAGGTTTTGGTGAATCCTCCCAAGAAGGAAGATAAGGATGATGAGGATTATGAAGTAAGGGAAATCATCTTGCTTGAAATGACATTCGAAGAGAAGTATGAAAGATTGCTAGCCAAAAACACAGGTGCTTATTATACAACGATATACTTTGAGGAAGACGACGAATTGCCACCAGAACTTGAGGATCAATTGCTGAGTATTGCACCTAAGAGTCCAGTAAGTTTTGCAAAATATCCTATTGATTATATTGTTGATTTCAAGAAAGAGCTTAATATAGATGAACTTCCAGTAATGCTTGTTTTCGATAATAAGGGATTAGTATTTAAAACGTATGATATAGGTGAATTGTTGGATTTCTTCAATGATTTGAATGATAAAGGGCTATCGTTCAACCACAGTTAATCGACGGCCTCATAAAGAGGGCAAACTGCCCTCTATTAACCGCCTTCTTTTCCTTTGGCTCGAAACTCTCCCGGTGTCATGCCATGCACCTTTTTGAAGGTGCGAATAAAGTTTTGCGAGTTTTGATATCGCAAGCATTCTGCAATTTCGAATACTTTTTTATCCGTTTCAATGAGCAGCTCCTTTGCCTTTTCCATCCGGAACATGATCAAGTAGTCGCTAAAGGTCATCCCAAGCTCTTCTTTGAACATTTGGCTAAAATGCGACGGAGGTGCTCCAACCATTTCCGCCAATTGCGGCTGGGAGATGTCCTCATTATAGTGCTCCGCAATATAGGTTAGCACCTGCTCCATTGATCGATAGCTTTTTTCGTTGCGCAGTGATTCAAAATGCTGTGCCATATGCAAAAATATATGATGATAAACCCACTGTTGCATATGCGCCATCGTGTGCATCTCCGCCAGCTTATCAAACATATTGGTGCTGAACAGCTCAGCGGCAGCTTCCGGCGATACTTGATAGAACTCTCTTATTGCATGAGAAACCAGCTGTCCATACGACATCAACACCTGGCTTGCTTGCATATTTGGAGCTTCACGCAGCTTATTGGAAAATTGATCAAGCAGTATTCGCACCTGCTCCATATTTCCGATCTTCACCTGCATAATCAACTGCTGCTCAATTTCATTAGGATATTCAAAGCTCGCCTCCCTTTGCAGCGGCTCCACTTGTTCAACATAAATAACATGCCCTGTACCAATGACAAGCCGATATTGCAAGGCACTGCGCGCCTCAAGAAAGGATTTGCGTATATCCCCGCGTTCATAGCAACGTCCCATCCCGATTGTCAGGTCAATATTCAATAATTTCTTTGTAGCCTCAGTCAGGCTTTCGCTAAAGCGGAACGATTCATGAAGCCTTGTCTGCAAACTATTCTGCTCGACGCTATGATTAATGACAATTGCAATTTGAGCCGGTCCAAGCTTCGTAATCATTCCTGGTGACTGCTCTGTAAATAGCTCACCGCTAATATTCATTACTGCATAAACAAATAGTTGCAAATCCTTTTCATCCAAATGCTCGGCTACATGCAGCTCAGCACAAAAAGAAGTGTAGTAATCAGATACCCGCGGCAAATTAAAATAATCAAACTGCTGCTCCAGGTCCTTTTTACGCACAGGCTCTAACAATAAAGTTTGAATAAAGCCGGAAGCCAGCTCCGGTTTGGAACGTTCTACCTGATTGGACAAGGAATCATTCAGCTCCTGTAGCGTATCCATATAGGAATTAATCAGGCTTATCTCATCCTTGCGCTCTGCGCCGTCGGTCAAGGCTTTACCCCGAATCCGCTCCACAATCGATCGAATCCCATTATAAAAGCTTCTTGATATAAATAAAGCCGCAATCATACATGCAATAATCAAACCTATACAAACGGCGAAGGTCACTACTTTGATTTGATTAAAGCGCGGCATAAGTTCCTTTGTTGGCGTGATGGACAAATAAGACCATTGGTTAAACGGCGATTGCCAATAGCTAACAAGCATGTTGTGCTTATCCATTTTTGTATAGAAGGAACTATCCAACTGCTCCCCTTTTAAAATCTGATCCACAATCTGATAATCTGCCAGCTCATCATTTAACAAGCTGCGGTTCCAGTCGGAAAACACTGTTCCATTAGGAGTAATAATCATCATTTCACTATTTGATGTATTATCCAGTGAGTCATATACTTCAAAAAAAGTTCTGTCCTTTAAGCGAATAATTAAATAGCCAAGCGGCCCTTCCCCTTTTAACGGGACAGCTCGCACATACGTAATATTTTTCGAACTTCTGCGATGACTGGAATGTTCATTCAAATCGTCTGCCCAAAAGAAAAGCTCTTGATTTTGCTTGATACGCTCATGCAATACAGGCTCCAGCAATTCATCAGCTGGTCGTATTCCAGTTTCATTATGAATAACCTCATCTGTCTTACTTATATACAAAGAGGCGGATTCTACATTATCAACCAAAACTTCAATACTGCTAAGCATTGATTTTAAATCGCGATACGCCCCCAGATCAACCGCATAATTTCTATTTTTCAAAAAATCATCAAACGAGGAAATGTATAAATGCTGGATCACATTTTTGTTCAGAGTAATCAGCTTATCATCAATACGTTGCTGAACTTGCTTTAATGTTTCGATTTTTGCCTTGCCCACTTCCTGTTGCAGACTGGAAGAAGCTGCTTGATAGGACACCACGCTAAAAATAAGAATAGGAACAATCGCAATCAAGCAAGTTCCTATAATAAACTTCAATTTTAAACGGTTATTCAAAGCTATCCATTTCAAGGTTTTCAATTCCTCCAAGCCTTATATACAGTAAGGCGGAAGCAGGAGTAAACTCCTGCTTCCGCTTGACCTTATTTATTTTCTTTGTACCATGCGTTAACTTCTTCCGTAATCTTTTGTCCGCCTTTTTTATTCCATTCCTCAACGAATGAATCAAATGTGTCGATGGATTTTTGACCAATTACAACATTTACGTAATATTCCATTGCCATTTTGTCCAAATCAGCCATATGATCTTGCATACTTGGCGTCAACACGGCAACCGCCGGATTAGGTATTCCTAATTTCTCGATATTTTTCCATTGATCGAGTTGTTGCTGCACAATATGCTCTGGCGCACCTGGTGTTGTAAAGTAAGGATTGAATTTATTATGAGCAACCAGGTTCAACACACCATCCGCTTTATATTTGTCCGTTAGTTCAGGCTCGCCGTTCACCATATTATGATGGACGCCTTCCACCCCTACACGTTTAAAGTCCAGCGCATCCTGTGTTGCCTGCCAATCAAGCACTTCCATAATCTTTGCCAGCTTCTCATCAGAAACCTTGCTATTAATAACCCAATGACCATAAAATCCATGAGATTGCATTGTTCCTAGCTTGCCTGTCGGTCCAATCGGAGGATCAACCATTACAAATTCAGCCTTTGAATTAAGCTTCTGAGCATCAGCAGTAAATTGTCCAAAGTTAGGTACGCCTCCGCCAATCACAATGCCGAATTTGCCAGCGATCAGCTTTTCGTTTACTTGCGGATAATTCATCACTGGGAAGTCAGGATCAATAACACCCTTTGCATACAAATCTGCCAACCATTCCAGCGCTTGCTTACGGCCTTCCGATACATGCCAGTGCTCCAGCGTGCCATCCTCTTTCTCTCTCCAAGTATTGCCCGTATCGAATGCCATCCACAACTGATCCAGGAAGCTTAGTTGCTCACCTACCGCCAAACCGTAAGTGTCATCCTTGCTGTTTTGATCCGGGTCATTCTTTGTGAATTGCTCGGCTACATATGCGAATTCCTCAACTGTTTTTGGAATTTCAAGCTTTAAATTTTCAAGCCAGTCTTTACGAATATATACCGCCAGATTTTGCAATGGGCGAGTTCTTGGAATCGAATATATTTTTTTATCAATTTTAACGTTTTCAAAAGTTTGCTCTGGTGTTTCCATTATATTTTTATAGTTGCCCACAACATCATCCAATTGCTTGAATGCGCCCATACGCACATATTTCACAAGCTCAGGATCAGGGAAATTCGTCCATACCATCAAATCGGGAAGCTCACCGGATGCCACTGTCAAACTCAGCTTTTCATTGTAGCCGCTGGATGGGACAGCAATCAAATCAAGTTCCACATCAAGCAGATCCTCCATATACTTCCAAGCCTCACTCTTTTGCGGAGCATCGCCGCTAAGCGGGTACATCATGCTTATTTTCTCTCTTTGCTTCGGCTTAACAGTCTCCTCTTTGCCTGTAGCAGCTGGTTTATTCTCCTCTTTGCCTCCGACTGAACCGCCGCATGCTGCCAGCAGCGCAACCATCATAACTAAGGATAGGAAGATAGACAGCCATTTCTTTGATGTCTTCATTTCGTTAACCCCTCCAGTGTGATTATATATCAGAAAAGACCAGATGCATACCATCAGCCCTTTACTGAACCAAGCAAGACCCCTTTAGCAAAATGCTTTTGCAAGAAAGGGTAAACCAGCAAAATAGGAACCGTCGCAACAACGATTGCCGCCATTTTAATCGTTTCCGGCATAATTTCCATTGCGTCATTCGCTATTGCCGCCTGAAACTCTTCCGTTGATCCTTGAATAATCATCTGCCTTAAAATAACTTGAATCGGCCATAGCTTGGAATTGGTTACATACATAATGGATGAGAAGAACTGATTCCAGTGTCCGACCGCGTAGAATAGCGTAAATGTCGCCAATGCCGGCAAGGATAGCGGAAGTACAATACGCGCCAGCACACCTGTATTGGTGCAGCCATCCATTTTTGCCGATTCTTCCAGCTCCTCAGGTATACCCTGAAAGAAGTTTTTCAATATGATCAGGTTAAAGGCACTGATTGTACCCGGTATAATGACAGACCAGAAGCTGTTCAGCAGGTTAAACCATTTCATCACAAGGAAGCTTGGAATCATTCCACCTGAGAAAAGCATGGTGAACAGCACCATAAACAACAGAATGCGGCGTCCCTTCAATCTCTTTTTGGATAGTGGATAAGCCATCAATACGGTCATAAACAAATTCGTTAATGTACCCGCTATAGTAAGAGCAACAGTAATGAAAATTGCCCGGGTAAAATGTGAATTGCTCAGTATAAGCTGATAGGATTCCAGTGTTAATTTCTCCGGCCATAGAATAAGACCGCCGCGCATCACCTGCTCAATAGGCGATAAAGATACTGCAGTTAAATACCAGAATGGGAACAGTGTTATTAGCCCGGCAACGATAAGTAAAAGCGCATTAAAAATATCGAATGCCTTCTCGCCTGGGGTTCTAAATTTCTGCATTAGTAGACTCCCTCCTCGCCAAACTTCTTGGCAAGTCGGTTAGCTCCTACAACCATAATCAAACCGACAATCGATTTGAACAGCCCAATAGCGGTTGTATAACTGTACTTGCCTCCCACTAATCCTTCCCGATACACATAGGTTTCGAAGACATCACCCACACTATAGGTGGTTGCGCTCAACATCAGGAAGATTTGCTCAAAGCCATTATCCAAAATATGACCCAGTCTTAAAATTAGCAAAATAAAAATAGTGCTTCGAATAGCGGGTAACGTAATATGCCAAAGTTGTCTCCAGCGATTGGCTCCGTCAACAACCGCCGCCTCATAGAGCTGCGGATCTACGCCCGAGAGTGCTGCCAAGAAAATAATCGTTCCCCAGCCTGCTTCCTTCCATATGCTTTGCAAAATAATTAGCGGTCTGAACCAGTTGCTTGAGGTTAGAAAGCTTTGGCTTTCACCGCCTGCCTTCACAATTAATTCGTTGACAATCCCGTCTTGCGTAGCAAGAATCAAGTAAGAAATTCCCGCTACAACTACCCATGAAATAAAGTGAGGCATATATATAATCGATTGAATAATATTTTTAAAATGGTTTTTGCGTACCTCATTCAGCATGAGCGCCAAAATAATCGGTACCGGAAAAAAGAATATGAGATTCAACAAGCTAAGTAAAATGGAGTTTCTAAAAATAATCCAGAAGCCATCATAATTCCACAAGGATATAAAATGCTTCAGCCCTACCCATTCACTTTTCCATATTCCTCCGAACGGATTATAATCTTGAAATGAAATAATAACGCCATACATCGGCAAGTAACGAAACAGTGCAAAAAACAAAATTCCGGGTACAAGCATTAAATAAAGATCCCAATCGCTAAAGAATGTCAGCCGCTTTCTTTTCTTTAGAGGGTTCTTTGGCGATAAATCGGCAGACTGCTCGATAATCGCTTGCGCAGAAGTATCCGCTTGCATAGTCATGCTCCTTTCTTCCTCCAGGCAATCTCCTGATGTAGCCCAATCATAAAGCCCAAACTGAGCAAAAATATATAATCACTTCAAATGATTATCCGAATACAGCGCCTGCCAAAGTAATCCTCATCAATTGATTATAGTCGTTGTAGTAGATACGATTATCCTTATCCAGCCCCATGTTGCCTATTGGTCCCTCGCCTAGCACTCTATGCTCCAGCGTCTCAGGATTTACCACGATTATTTTTCGAGCAAGCGATGTATAAAGCAGCCCATCCGTACCGAATTTCACAAAAACAGGACGCCATTTCGTATACTCATATACAGCCGGATAAATTACTTTGCTTTTTACAATCTCATACGTATCCGGATTAAAAGCAAAGACAATGCCATCATCAGCAGCCCATATCAATCCATCAGACCCTACCGTAAGACCGCCAATCATAAGCGGCTTGCTGTCACTCACTTGAGGAACAAAGGATGCAATGATTTGACGGGCAGCAGCATCCCAAACAAACACCTTCGCCGGACCATCAACCGGACCCAGACCAAGCCCGCCCCATACAGTGGTACCCATAAACAGCTTCCCTTTGTGATAAGCCATGCCAAGCACGGATTGATCCTCAACAACTCCAGGATAAGTGGTAAGCTCATTTTTTTGCACATCCCAAACAGCCAGTGCCCCGCCGCGTGTACCATAGTCTGGAATAGTACCTGCGAACACATACCCATCTCCCGCCGTCATCGCAAACGGACGATCCTGCTTATGTCCCACTTGTCCAATCCAGCGCGGATTCCCTTCCGCTGTCCAGTCAAAGTTCACTTCCTTTGAAGGATCATATTTATACAAATGAGCGTGTGTATAGGTGCCAAAGTAAACCTTGCCCTCATAAAATGCCGTCCCTTCATTTTGCGGGAACAAGCCGACTGACCATTCGATTTCATCCGTATCCGGGTTATATTGCGCCATCCCCCGATGATAACCGCCCATATAAATTTTTCCGTTTGGTGCAATATCAAGTCCGGTATGCAAAATCGGTTGCGGTTCAAGCGCCAATATATGTCGTGCAATAGACAGATCAGATAGTTTGATCAGGGCTTGTTCTGCATTAACCGTAACTAAAGCGACATAGTCTTCATCATTTAGTTGAATCGACTTGATCGACTTGCAACGACCAGCAGGCAGCCCGGTTTCGACTATCGTATAGATCTGCTGTTCTTTCAAATGCCAGCCGCGCAGTGCCGTTCCATCCTTGTACAGTACAAGATCAGGATCAAGGGGGTGATCAGTCAGCAGCAAATTATCAAACGACAAAGTAGTCAACAATTTAAGCGACTGCCGATCGTAGATATACAAATTAATAAAGTCTGAAGCAGCAAACAGATAGTCGCCGATATACCATAGCTGATCCAAAAAGCCTTGTTCATTGGATAGCTGTTCCAAGAAAACCTCTTTTTTCTCGCCTGTCCGGAAGTTCAGATTGAACACTTTTTTGCAGCTGCCTGTGCTAAGCAGCAGCCAATCACCGTCACGCGCTACACCACGCAAATAGTGCTCTGTTTCGGCAATCGTCCCATAATCTTTAAACTCGCCGGTAAGACGACTATAAGAAAATAGCTTGGAGTCCGGATAAGTCGCTCCCCAAACAAATTCCTTATCACATTCCATATTAAATACCCACTCATTGGAAGGATTCTCACCGAGCCGCTCCAATTTGCCGTGTTCATAATAACGGAATAGTTGCTTGTCAGTAGTTCCACCAAAATATACCTCGCCCTCCGGCGTACAAGTGATTCCCCATACACAATCAAGACCGTGCAGCATTTCCTTATGCAACAGTTTTCCCGTAAACAGTTCAAACTCGTACAAGCAAGACGGCGTGCCATTACTAATGAAACAAACACTGTTAATACCGGCATGCGTTCGTATAGCTGCAGCCTGCCCAAACGCTGCAAATACTTTCGCACCTAAATTTTCTAATTGAATATCCGTAGTCATTGTTGCTCTCAGCCCCTTGTTAACTTGAAGTTGTTTTCCATTGTAGGAAGCTTCCAGCAGGAAAGATATAATCACTTCAAATGATTACCCGGCAGAAATAATCATATTTCTGTAAGCAATTCAGAGGGGCAGTCGGCAGTCGATTACCTGTAGATAAAAAAACAGCTACAAAATCTAAACTTCACTACAAATAAAAAAATGCACTGATTCTCCTCATACGTGAGAATCAGTGCATTTGCAAAATACAAATATTCGGCAACATCTGCTACCATCGGAGTTATCAGACTACGCCTTAATTATTTCATTACAAGTGCTTTATATACATTTTCCATAGCGTCTGCCATCCTTATAAAGCCCAGATCGGTTGGATGAGAGCCATCTACCATACATTCAAAGTAGTCCTTATCGTCGCCAATCGCATTGGAGCCGTCAAAGAAGAAAATGTTTTGGTCGCCCTGTGCGCGCAATTGCTCCACCACTTCGATTTCAAACTGCTTGCGTTCTTCTCGCATCACACGCAAGTGAGGTGTAATATCCTCTCTGCCGTAACGGATTCTTGAAGGGATAAGAAGCGGTACTTCCGGATGCGCTTCACGCAAAATTCGAATAAACTCTGGTAACGTTTTGCGGAATGTAGGTGTATCCACACAGTTCCCCTCATAATCAAGCACCAGCAAGCCCGGGTTCTCGATTTGAGCAATAATCTCTGCCACCTCAGGCTCGCCTTTGCCATTACCGGAAATGCCAAGATTAATAAACTCCATTGGAATTCTACGGCTCAAAATGTTGGAGTACAGCATGCCTGGGCGGGAAGCGCATCCGCCCTGGGTTATTGATGTCCCATAAATAACAATCTTCTTGTCCGAAATATAATCAGGAGCAGCAATGACCTCTGCATCAGCGTCCAAACCGATCCATAGCTCATCTACGCCTTGATATAACGGCATATTCAAGCAATAGCTGCTCATCTCTTTTTGCCAATTTTTAAAGAAGGATGCCTCGTATTCCGTATGGAAATGATTAAAGCGAGTCGTGCTCACATACTTTTTCGGGTTAATGGTGTCCCTCTCATCAACATAACAATCAAATCCGCATTGCCCTGTTGCAGGCATATGATCCATATCTGCAGGGCCTCTCAGCTTTACGCGGACAGTAATGGAGGTAGAATCGGTTTGAAAACGAATCTGTCCACCTGTCGTATGATTCGCCATATGATCAACGGCATGCGGTATTGCACCTTCCGGCAGTACTGGCAATCTGCGAAATTTTCTCTCCATATCAAACCAGGCAAATCCAGAAATTCTGAAAGGCTCATCGAATGGCGACAGCCATTTTAGCTCCTTATCGGGTTGATCAAGCGGTCGCATATGCGGGTCCAGCTTATCCATCGTCTTCTTAGATTTATTCCCCACTACTCTCATCCTCCATTATTTTCTTGGTAGATAAAGACCAGATATAGTCCAGTTTATGTATTTTACCATACTTGAATAGGAAGGAGGGTATTTATATGAGAGAGAAGTACTAATCATTTGAAATGATTATGCGATTGTGCAGCAGTTATTTACACTCGATGAAGATCAGATCGCCAATGCTTGATCCTCTCTTTAATTTGCTTGCCGGTTAACTGCTCCTTGCCTGCTTGTTGTGCAAGCTTTGCCAGTTCTTGATCAGAAGCAAAACGTAAAGCAATCCACTGCTTAACTGTAATCTCCTCGCTTGGCATTTCGCCAGTTATACGGAAGTAGCGGAATTGCTCCTCCATTCGAATAATACGATCTTGAACAACAAGAGCATTTCTTCTCGCCAAAAAACCGGAAATAAAACCTACTATTGATGCAGCAAGTACAAGTAGCGGCAATAGTACCGGGTTTCCTTTAATGAACGATACAATCGTATACACCAAACCTGTAACTAATGTAATCGCACTTAATGGCAGCCAGATAAAATGCTGAATCGGATGCAACCGAGTATGATTAGCCAATGATTGTTCTCCCTCTGAATCTCTGCCTTTCATTACAGATGAGGTTTCTGTATTTGCCATAAATTAAACTCTCCTTTCTTAAATACCCTTACATGTATATGTATTATAATTTAAGACTAAAAATTAATCCACTTTCCTGTAAACTGTTCATTTCTATATTGCTGAAAAAGCCGTCCATATGGTATAGTGTACTTTGTTGTTATTAGTTGTTTTTATGTTGTTTTTGTTGTTTTACTTGTTTTGTATATTAAAGGAGTGTGAACAGCTATCCTAGTCTTTTCTCTTATTTTGGTGCTATGCTCTGGCCTTGCTCATTCGATATGGAATTTATTTGCCAAGCAAAGCACGGATAAATCTGTGTTTCTATGGTCGATCTATGCCCCGGCTACCATTATTTTATTGCCGCTTCTAATCAATGAGCTGCTGGCAAG
Organism: Paenibacillus nanensis; assembly: GCA_040396195.1. GTDB lineage: Bacteria > Bacillota > Bacilli > Paenibacillales > Paenibacillaceae > Pristimantibacillus > Pristimantibacillus nanensis_A. The sequence goes on along the minus strand of JBEBPB010000004.1, from coordinate 96,120 downwards.
CAGCTATACAGCCAAGCAATGGGTACTATTATTAGCCTCCATGGCGATGCAAAGTATTTATGCCCTGCTGTTAAGCTATACTTACAAGGCAGGGGACTTATCACAGGTCTACCCGATTATGCGTGGAACACCGACATTGCTTACTCCGGCATTCGGTATTCTGCTTCTTGGAGAGTCCTTGCCGTTATGGGGCTGGATCGGGATTCTTTGTATGCTCATCGGATTTAGCGTGATGCTCGGTCCAATCAAGCAAAACTTCCAGGATCGCACCTCGATCAGACCCATATTGCTGGCGTTTTCCGTAGGGCTATGTATTACAACCTATACGATTATTGACAAAGCCAATCTGGCTTTTATGTCTCCGCTGGCTCTGCTGGAGGTAACCAATATCGGGTTTCTGCTTGGACTGACACCTGCTATACTGCAACGTGGTCGTTTGAAAACTGTTGTGCGCAAGCACTTCAACATTATCTGGCTGGGAGCCATTCTATCGCCGGGTTCATACTTCCTGTTTTTGCTTGCTGCTCAGAACAGCGCCGTTTCTATGGTGGCGCCGCTTCGAGAAGTGGGCATCGTATTCGGAACACTGCTAGGATTTTTAGTGCTAAAAGAATCGCAAGGCTATCGACGCCTAGCTGCTTCGGCTGCAGTCGTTATCGGTATTATTTTTATAGCATCATCAAGATAATTGCCAAGCAAGACACAATATACTGTTTGCGCAGCTTTATTAAAATAGCAAAATGAATAATGGAGGTTCGATATGAGCACATCACAGAACTTGCAGTTCCGTCATGACGGAACATTTAAAATCGTTCAATTTACAGATGTACACTGGGCAAAGGGTCGAGAAAAGGATCAACAAACAAACAAAACGATGAATACTGTTTTAGATGCTGAGCAGCCCGATTTTGTTTTGTTCACAGGCGATCTCATCTATGCCGTGCGCGAAGAAGACGGAAAGAACCGCTGTGACAATCCGATTGAAGCAATGCAAGCTGCGATCTTAGCTGTAACGGAGCGCCAAATTCCATGGGCTATCGTATTCGGCAATCATGACACGGAGCATGATATAACTAGAGAGCAATTAATGGATGCGGTGTGCAAACAGCCTTATACACTTGCTGAAGCAGGACCTGACCATATTCATGGTACAGGCAACTACGTGCTTCCAATTACAGGCTCAGACGGCAACAGCACCGCTGCATTATTGTATGCGCTTGATTCGGGCGACTATTCTTCCCACCCGCATACAGACGGCTACGCCTGGATACGTCCAAGCCAAGTGAATTGGTATATTGAGCAATCCAAAGCTTGGACCGACCATAACAACGGTCAGCCGCTTCCTGCTCTTGCTTTTTTCCATATCCCGCTACCAGAATACGATGATATGTGGAGAACAACGATTTGCTATGGGCACAAGCATGAACGTGTGTGCGCCGCTCGCATCAATTCCGGCTTCTTCTCCGCTCTGCTGGAACAAAACGATGTAATGGGCACCTTCTGCGGACATGATCATATTAATGATTACTGGGGCGAGTATTGCGGTATTAAGCTGCACTATGGCCGTGCCACTGGTTACAACACTTATGGCAGAGAAGATATGGTACGCGGAGCTCGCGTTATTCTAATGAAGGAAGGCGAGCGTAATTTCTCTACTTGGCTGCGCCTCGGTGATGGCAGCAAAATAGAAACTCAGCCGGAGCATGTACCAGAGACATCGAATTAATGGAAGGAACACCTATACTGAAAAAGATAGACTAACACAAAATAGCAATGGTAAGATTCCAATAGTTTCGGAGTCTTACCATTGCCATTTTTTTAGCTTTGAGCCGCGTTATTAACCGCACTCTTGCGGAATTGTCCCGGTGTAACACCTTCATACTTTTTGAATACTCGCAAGAGCGACTGACTGTTGGCAAACCCGCATTGCTCGGCAATCAATTGAATAGAATCCTCTGTCGCCAGCAGCAGTCCCTTCGCCTTCTCCACTCTGCGATGGTTAACAAAATCAATAAAATTTTCTCCCGTCTGCTCTTTAAAAAAACGAGATAAATAAGTAGGATTAATGTCAAAAGCAAGCCCGATACTGGTCAAGCTCATACCCAAATCGCTTAAATTGGACAGTACATGCTCCACAATATTACTTTTCAAATCTACATTGTGACTCTTCTTTTTTTGCTGTAAGTAGTCGCATACCGTTTTCAAAAAGGACAGCATCGCAGCTTCCATCTCCGCCATCGTCTCGCAATTGGCAATATGCGTTACCAGTCTCGACTTCACATCTGTAATTTCACTTGTATCCAGCTGGAATTGCTCAACAGCACGAAGCATCGTACCCAATAGCTCAAACATAAGCAACTTGCCCATCTGCAAGGACAAGGTACCTTCTGATACATTGGCAATCAGCACCTTCTGCAAAATATCAGCAGCCTCGTCATACTCTCCGGAGCCAACCCAGTTTATCATTTGCCGCTCCAGCTCCAGCGGGTAGTAAAACTCGTTTTTAGGCTGCTCGATAGCTTCATATGCAATCATCTGATTGGAGCCAAGCACCAGCTTATACTCCAAAGCTTCTTTCGCCTCCTCATAGCACTGCGGAATGGAGGAGCGCAGCTGATGCATGGAGCTGATGCCCATAGAGAAACGGACAAAAAAGCGTTCTTCAATAAAACGTTTTGCCGAGGCTGCCGCATCCAGCAGCTGTTGATTGGCATTCTTATCGCCGCCATTAGCAATACATGCTATCATACCGTCTGCTTCTGTAAAATAAACATCGAATGTTCCGCCAAGCAGTTCACCAAATATATTCGTAATAATTAAGTGGACAAATTGCTCCTTTTTGTCCTCGGACAAATTCTGATTGGTCTGGAATAGCGGATCGATATCCTCTACTTGAACAAGCAATACAGCAAACCGGGCAGATTTGAACTGCAAATCATGGGCTTCAACAGCATGAGAAAGTGCTGAACCGGTATCCACTCTTCCTTTTAACAGTCTTGTCAGAAACTGATTGCGCAACATAACGCGCTGCGCCTCCTTCTGCTTGGCTGCTTCATCCTGCAATGCCGCACTCTCGGTCATATATGACTGAAGCACAGCAAATTCATTCGGCATCGTCTTTATATTTGTTTTTACTTTGGCAGATACAAAGTCCATCATCGTTTGAATAGGTGCATAGTTTTTTCGCGTCATCCAAAAAGCGATAAATCCGCCGATACCAAGACAAAGCAATACCGCCAGCCCGATTAAAATACGAAGCATCGTCACATCAGCCAAATAAATATTTTCTGGCATAACAGAAATGTACGTCCATTCCGTGTCCTGTGATTTTACATAAGAAACAGCTGTATTGTTGCCTAATATACGCTCTACAAAAAATCCGCGCTCCTGACTCATTTTGCCTACTGGCAGTGCCGCCAGTTCGTCTCTTGTACCTGTTAACAGGACAGGCTTTCCTTCTCCATCAAGTACATAAACTGCTCCATCGCTAGCCAAGCCGATCTGTGATACCGCAGCAGCAAAACGCTCTTCATTCAGCAGGACAACGAGCGTTCCTTTGGAATCCTTCTGTGATTGCAACGGAAGTGACTGTACATAGACCAGCGAGCCGGCACCAAGCTCCATAAAATTGCCCGGATTGCCGGCACGCACCCATTGCTGCCAAGAATCAAACGCCATCTCCGATGACTTATGCAGTGTTGTAAACAAATTATCAGCGGGCATATAAGTCGTTGTTGTAATCGCATAATCGTTCTCTTTGATATAAATATAGGCATCAAATATATTGCCATTGGCAAAGGTATACGCTCTTAGAATTGAAATAATATCCATGTTTTTGAACCTTGCTTCAGGCGTATTGAAGTCTTCTCTATTCAAATGCACAGCTATAGTCGGATCGAATGACAGCTGAGTGCCAACACGGCGAATGTCTGTCACCTGATTATCTATAAACTGCTGCACTTGATCCAGCAGGGTGTCATTCGCTCTGCGCACCTCTTTGGCAAGCATATTTTGTGATTGCAGCAATACCGTCAAGGTGATCAGTATTGGAATGCAAAGCACAAACAAATAGGAATATAGCCAAAACTTAAATACCTTACGTTTCATAGATATCATTCACCGCCTGAGCAAAGGTCAACGTGGAAAAGCGCAAATCTACTGGTAACACTTGATTACTCTCTAGTCATTCATATAAGCAGCAGTAAGTAATTCTACTCTTTGACTGCTCCAATCATTACACCTTTAGCGAAGAAGCGCTGTAGGAATGGATAGATACATAGAATCGGCAAGGTAGCCACTACAATCGTCGCATACTTGATACTTTCCCGAATTCCTTCCTGATCTGCCATCGCATCTCCAAGCTGCATTGAATTTGTATCATTAATAATAAGAATTTCTCGCAAAATAATTTGCAGCGGAAATAATTCACGACTGCGGATAAACAGCATCGCATTAAACCAGGAGTTCCAATGCGCAACACCGTAATACAATATCATAACGGCTATGACGGGCATCGACAAGGGGACAACTATACGGAATAAAATCCCAAACTCGCCCGAGCCGTCTATTTTTGCTGATTCTATCAAGCTCTCTGGAAGCGCCTCAAAGGAGGTTCTCATAATAATCAAATTCCAGGTGCTTACCGCCACAGGAATAATAAGCGCGAGCAGACTGTTCCCCATATGAAGCCAGTTGTTGATGAGCAGGTAAGTCGGAATCAAGCCGCCGCTAAAATACATCGTAAAAATAATAGCAAGCATAATTGGCTTGCGCAGCATAAATTTGCGGGAAAGCCCGTATGCCCCCAGCGCCGTAAATAATAAGTTTACAAAAGTACCAACGAAAAGCACAATAAATGTGTTTGCATAGCCGCTAAAAATATTCGGATTATTCAATACTCTGGCATATGCTTCCCAACTAAAACCAAGCGGTGCCAACAATGGACCTTGGTGGGCAATTAACCGATTGGAATCACTAACTGATGCCATTACGACATGATAAACCGGATAAAGTGTCGCTACGACAAGCAGTAACATTAATACTGTGTTGAATATCGTAAATGCGCGGTCGCCAACAGCGTTTTCCTTCATCATCCTTTTCCTCCTCTACCAAAGCTTGCTGCCGGATACACGCCGCGAGAACCAGTTGGCGCCGATTAGCAGGGCCAGATTAATTACTGCCTGAAATAAGCCTACCGCAGAAGTAAAACTGTAATCTTGTCCCTCTGCAATCCCTTTCCGGTATACGAAAGAGGAAATAATATCTGCTGTTTCATACGTATTCGGGTTATAGAGCAAGATAACTTTTTCAAAACCGATATCCATTAGGCCTCCGATGCGCAAGATAAGCAATATCATAATAATCGGGATTAGACTGGGCAGCGTAATATTCCACATCTGTCTAAATCTGCCCGCCCCATCTACTTTTGCCGCCTCATACAAATCAGGATTGATGCCGCTGATCGCTGCCAAAAAAATAATCGAGGACCAGCCCAACTCCTGCCATATACCTGAAGCTACATATATCGTACGGAAGTTTGCCGCATTCGACAGCAATGTCGTCCGCTCGCCTCCGAAAAATTCAATAATTGCGCTAATAAAGCCTTCACGGTTAGTAAAATCAAGAATAAGACCGCAAATCACGACCAAAGATATAAAGTGAGGCAAATAGGTGATCGTTTGAACAGCACTTTTAAAAAACTTCACTCTAATCTCGTTTAATAGAATCGCCAAAATGATCGGTGCTGGAAAGCCAAAAATAAGAGAATAAAAGCTAAGTAAAAACGTGTTGCGAAGCACTCTCCAAAAATAAACGCTATCAAAAAAGTCCGTAAAGTTTTTAAAGCCTACCCACTCACTACCGAGAATCCCTTTTGGGATACTGTAATCCTTAAAGGCAATAATCGAGCCGTACATAGGCAAATATTTGAATATAAAAAAGTATAGAACGACTGGAAGAACCATTAAGTAAATTGCTTTATTCTGTCTTAAATCCTTTTTAAATCGTTTTAGCATAGCCGCTCTCACATCCCGCTTTTTTTCTATTGCCAATCTGTAACAGACGAGCGGAGGGAGCCCTCCGCCGCCGGTTTATTTATTAACGGTTTTGGAAACGCTCAAAAGCTGTTTGCTGAATTTCGATGGCGCGCTCAATGCCCATTTTCTTAAACTGTGCAAGTGCATCATCAATGGATTCAAGCTTAGCTGTTCCCATTATAATTTTTGTCACAACCTCATCACGATACGTATTAACATCCGTCATAATTTTGCCGAACTCGGAAGCTTCCTCAGGTGTAAGAGCGATTGGAGGCAGAAGTACCGATGCTGCATTTTGCGAAAACTGTGCATACGTTTTTACTGCTTCCTTCTGTGCATCCAGTGCATAGTACTGGTCATTGTAACGGTCATCGTCCGAGCCAGGGAATGGATAGTTCGCAATAAAATACTTCGCCATAGCCTGACCTACCGGCAATTTATCCGGGTTATTCATAATCAGATCAGTGTATACAGGCTGCCCGTTTTCCAACGTATAGGTTGATCCTTCAACACCGAAGTTTTTCAATAATGCGCCTTCTTCACTAAATAGATAGTCGAGAGCCTTAATAGCCGCTTCCGGTTTTTTAATTTTGCTGGAAAGTACCGCACCAGTGTTGCTGTAATCCCAACCTGTTTCTGTAAACTTCGGCTCATCGCCTTTATTAAGCACGGGATACTGAACGCCCTTCAGCATCGCATCAGGATTGCTTTGCTGCAAAGCAGGCAACCATGAACCAAGACTGCCTCCGATATAGCCAAATGATGCTGCTGCCTTGCCAGATGTCATTTTAGCTTCTTTAGCCGCATTGTCATTGGAAGCATAGTCCGGATCGATCAAGCCCTCTTTGTACCATTGCTGCATACGTGCCAAATAATCCTTGAACGCTGGCTGCAACGGTCCATACTTCACTTCATTACCATCCAAATAGAACTCTTTGCCGATATCATAAGCACCCATAAAATCCATAGAGTTGCTGGAACCAAGTAGTGTTCCCTTCTCAGATGTATATGGGAAGATCCCTTTCGCTTCTTTTATTTTGCGAAGTACATTTTCCCACTCATCCACTGTTTCCGGAGCTTCAAGACCAAGCTCCTTCAGCCAGTCCTCGCGAATCATTTGACCAGAAAAGGTTTTATATTTACCATGATCGCCAATTTTAAGATTAGGGAAGACATAAATATCGCCATTGTCCGCCTTGATCTGTTTTGCAATTAGCGAGTTTTCCTCCAATACCTTTTTCAAATTCGGTGCATGCTCGTCAATCAAATCATTGAGCTTCATAATAACGCCATCCTGATAAAGCTTTGCAGGTCCGCCCTGGAAGTTGCCCATATGCCAGATAAAAATATCCGGATAGGAGCCAGAAGCAACTGTCACGCCAAATTGCTGCTGAGCATCAGCGTTTGTACCTGTTGGATGCTCGAATTTGAACTTCACGTTTGTTCTCTTCTCCCACTCTTGTACCATTGCTACATCACTTAGGCTCTGTACCACAGCTTGAGCATTGGGATTAAGCGGATGCCAGATCGTAAAGTTGGCAGGTCCTTCAGCTGCCCCGCTATCCTTGGAGCCGCCGTTATTCGTTTGCTCATTCCCCTGATTGTTTTTCGTTCCTGTATTGCCGCCCCCGGAATTGTCCTTCGAGCAAGCTGCTGCAAAGCTGCCAACCAGCAATAAGGATGTCAGCACTGCAACCGCTTTTTTAGTCACTGCATGTTTCATTCGATACTCCCCTTTAGCTTAAATTGTAAAAAAACAGACTACTGTACAGACGATGACAATGCGAGCAATCGGATCAGTCTGCACTCACACACCAATCTTATTCCGCCGTATAACGGCATCGCCTCGCTGTATCACATCTTAATCGTAGTTTTATTTGCAGAAGCTGTATATTTTTAACTTTTGAAAACGTATTCATTTCTGCACATTGACTGATTAACATTTCTTGCAGCAGTTATCTTTTTTTGATAAAAAATGCCTAAACCGTTGATACATCAACGGTTTAGGCAAACATAGATTACATTAACGATCAATAAGCCTCCACAGCACCGCGGCACTTTCCGCTCGTGTTCCGTTCTGCTTTGGATGAAATAGACCATACGATTTGCCATGCATCAAGCCTAGCGCAGCTGCTTGCTCAATTGCAGTCGCTGCCCACGCCGCCACATCCTTCGTATCATCGAACGAGGTGGACGAGCCAGCTTGCTCCATTTCCGGTTTGGCACCGGTCATATAGGAATAAGCACGAATCATCATAGCTGCCATTTCTTCACGTTTAATCCTTGCATCCGGACGGAATTCTCCATTCCCGTAGCCTTGCATAATTCCGGCTGCGTTTGCCCTTGCTATATAGGTTTTGTACCATGCATGATCATCTACATCAGCAAATGGAACGGACGTCTCTTCTTTTATATCGAGCAGCCGCACCAGCATAGCAGCAAATTCAGCTCGGGTGACCATTCGTTCAGGTTGGAACAGCCCTGTAGAAGTGCCTGCAATCAATTGCCGCGCTGCTAGCTTGGCAATGCTTGGCGATGCCCAATGGGTTGCTGGCACATCAGCAAACGTCTTGACAAATAATACTACCTGATACTGTCCAGGCTTTCCAAGCGGCAGTTTATATTTAGCGCCATCCCATACACCGCCTGCATATTCCAGCTGTCCTTGCTCATTCAATTGATAGACTACAGCAAGATCACGGTCGTCTTTGCCCATTCCATCAATTGTATCAATATCTTCAATATATACTGTTACTGGCATCGCTAATTGATCCAAGCTGACCCTGTTGGCAGACACAGATGTATCAATGCTATCCGTCCAAAACGCTTCAAGCGTAACAGGTCTGCTAATCGAAGTAATCCCTGCCTGGTATCGAAGCTGCTCTGACAATCGGATGCTCTCCCAATTCGTCTGTGTATCACGATTTACTCGTATAATAAGTTTTTCCCTACTCGGATCAGCTTGCGTGGCAACAGCCTGCAACCAACCGGCAGGAAATTCAATATAACCCGCATCCGTCCGAATAACAAGAGGATAATTTTGCTCTCCCACTCCATCATTGGGATGAAAAATGATCTCCTCTGCCGCTTCCTTCTGTTCGACATATAATTTGCCATCCTTTAGCTTTGCTTGTTGCAGCACTTGCTCTGTCAAATTCAGCTGACCAGACTCTTGCGGCGGATTAACAGGTGCAGGAGGCATAGATTGAGACCTGACTTCAATTATCAGTACTGTCTTCAAACCGCTATACGTGGCGGTAATTGTCACTTTTCCCGGACTATGGGCCTCTACCATACCTGTAGGGGAAACAGTTGCTATTGACGTATCCGAGCTTGAAAACCGCACTTCATCCGTCAAAATTGTTTTAGATGCATTGCTAAAATGAGCAAATACTTGTAATTGCGCCGCCCCATTCGTCAGCATTTTTTCTGGACCTGACATTTGCAACTTTTCCAGAGTCACTTCTTGCTGTTTGGGTGTGAACTCCAAATAAGGGCTATACTTTCCTCCCTCATATTCCTTACTCAATACATCTGTTGTCAGATCATTCGTCAACCCCCTAAGCACAACACTTAAAGGCTCCTCGGCAAAGTCATTTGCAAGCCAAAAATCAGTCAAGTCAAATGCCCGCCACTTTTGTTCACTTGTAAAGTCTATATGATCCAGTAATGATTCATAAACGCTTGGCCTTGTTTCCCATGTAACAGCCGCTTCCTCCCATGCATGGTCTGTTTGGTAAACACCAACCGCACTGCTGCCTCCGCGTGAATCATTGACACGGCTAAACACATATAATTTCACACTGTCGATATCCTGTGGCAGCTGAGTGGCTTCCATATCAAACTTCAGAAGGGTTTCGCGCTTGTAAGCGCCACTGCCGTTTTTAATGTTTAAATACTGACTGGAACCATAGTTTTTAGTTTGACAAGCACTTGTGCCTGACGTACATGCCCCATCGTTAATATAGGTATCCCCCGATACTGGGATGATAACAGCTAACTCATCCTTGTCTGTAAATGGAACCGTTTGATTAGGCACAATATGAAGCTGAATCTCATGACTTCTGCCTATTGATCCGCGCATATCAACTTCCAACTTCAAGTACGGTGCTGTCTGGATGATGCGAATGCGCTCATCCTTGTTAATTAGCCCAGTCACTTCCCTGCCCAGTTCGATAACCATTTTATTTTGTTTTTGAGTAGGGTCTGATATAGCCAAGCTAAGCTCATCATTGTGCTCTCTACGCACAATAGAGGCAGGCTGCAGGCTGCGCAAATCTTCATATTCTCCTGATTCGAAGAAATTGTAGCCTGTTACGCCCAGCGTTTTCTCTTGTACAGCATGCAATTTATTGGTTTGACTTAGTATCGTAATATCTGGAGACTGGCTATACTGTTTTGTTGCCGCAGCGCTTAGATTAGGAAGCAATACATAAGCATAAGAGCTATTTTGAGGATTCTTGCCATGCTGAACAGCCAGACTGATATAGTTTTTCTCACGCATATCTGCTGATTGCCCCGTATTGATTTGTTGCCATGATCCTCTATTTGTCTCACGCTTCACTGTAATCAAAGATTGATTAGCTTCCGGGAAGTAGTAGCCGATATCGGAACCTGCCACATTGCCAGTCAAGTGGGCATAACGAGCTTCTGTCAGCACTTCCTCCCACTGATTTACTCTCAAATCCTTTTGATCATCATCGATCATAAGTAGATTGGCTCCATCATCCGCTATTTTCCGGTTATCTATGATGGTTTCCGTCAATTGCCCATTACTGTTCGTAATACCAGAGCCTACAGCAACGATTTCATTGTCAAACATAAACCATGATTTTTTACCCTCCAACGGGCTGCCTGTGCTGCCCTTTAACGAAAAGTCCATTGCAGCCGCACTGTATAACCCTGCAAGCGAGCTGCCGCCAACAAAATCACGCGGATTATAATAGGAAGCCCACTCACCTGGCGACTTGTAGGAGCCGTCTGTTGTAGTGCCTGCTAATCTGTAGGAGTCTACAGTAGGCCAAAAATCATCCCGATATTGCTTCAAATCATTATTATAGAGATAAGTCATCCCTATCCCTGTATACCAGCCTTTACGATTCTCGCCGTTGCCATATTCAAAAGCAGAGATTCGATTAGAAAACAGGCTTATCCCGAAGCTGTAATTATCCTTAGCGTGAATAACCCGATCCATGCCAGCATACACCTTGCTCAAGTTAAGCTCGCCCCGTCTGGCAATCGACGGATCATTCATAATCGCTTTCAGACGAACGATATCGAATATCGTCATTGTAGAGTAGTAGTCTTCTGTCTCCATAGCAATGCTTGCCCACTCTTTTACCATCTGCTTCATCCGCAATGCCATCTGCTCCGGCGCCGATTCGGAAAGTCGCATAATGCTTAGAATTGTACCTTTGGCACTGCCGGATGTTTCTCTGGAAATCCCTCTGCCGTTCACCATATCCATCATTAAACCTTTGTAAATAACCGGCTCATATGTTTGAAAAATCCAGCTAAATACATTATTCACGCGTTGATCTTTAATCTCCCACGGGCTGTCTTTCAGTACAAACATCATGGATGCCGTATTATTCAGCCAAACAGCTCCATACCCTCCCGTATAAGCGATATTGGTATGCTGCACAAGGGAACCATCCTCATAAACGCCATCCTTCTCTGTTACATAAGCGTATTCGGGGGCGATAGCATTGGCACCCTGTGCTATTTTTTCCACTGATTTCCCGGCAATTCCTCTAATTGTTACAGCAATCGCCTTATCCAGCAAATTAGCACCCGTTTCTGCATAGTCATTCAACGATTTACGTTTAGTCGGGTCAGGAACAAACCGATCAATTGCCGCGATATAACGATCAATTTGCTCTTGTCCCAGATCGTTATACATTAAAATAATCGTATCCGACAGCTCTTGCGGCGTACTTATTTCCCAGTGGTACCAATTATCATAATGCTTGGCTATTCGCTCATTGTAGCGATGCTCATACATCCACTCCAAACCTGACAAAATAGCATCCTTTAGCTCAGCGTTCTGATACAAAGGAGAGTCCTTATATGAATAAACCAGCGCCATCAGCTTCAAACGGCTATAGCTATTCGTAATATCGGCTGAAACAGTCTTGCTGCCGTAGTCCTCCCACAAGAAAGGACGACCAGACTCCTGTCTCATCCGATCCCATACCCCCGTCCCTTCCGCATTCGTCACTCTGTTAACACTAAGAGTCAGGGCTGCCATCATATCAGCATCTTGATTATTAAATAAATCGTTGCCAGTTAGCCGGTTAAACCATCTATGACGCAATTTCTCCAATTGCTGTACTGTGTTCTCAGACTCTACAATAACCAAACATTCTGCTGATATGCCCACACTCGGTACTTCTACTCGAATAAGAGCAGAGCCTGCCTGCAAAGCATGCAATACACCTTGTTGATCCACTGATACGATGGATTGATCGGAGGAACTCCATACGATCGGCTCCGCGGTGTCTATATTTTTCAGCTCAATAGATAAAGGTACCTCACTGTTCTGTTGCATCGTAAGCTGTTTTTGAGAAAGCAGGATTTTGGGCGCTTTATATGGGATTAAGGATACATCGTCCACCCATGCCACACCTCCGCCAGCCTCCAGCATAAATTCAACACGCAAGTTATCCGCTTCAGCCGGCATTTCAACCACTTGCTCGACTTTCTCCCACTCTCGTGTACCTTTTATTTTCTCTGCTGGACCATTGCCAATCTTCTTGCCGTCCTGGTAGTAATAAGTTCGAAAGTCCAAGCCAATTCCCTGAACTTGCTCTGTTTTGATCCAGGCACTTAATAGGTAGGTTTCTGCCCCAATAATCGACACACCATCTTCTACAGTAACATCCGTTCTAGCAGAAGCATCCTCACTATGATCAATTTTAAGTGACTGATCATCACCATGACGCACGATATTATCAACCGATACCTTACCGCCAGGCGTGGCAAACCAAATCCCCCAGCCCGCAGCACCGATGCCATCTACCCAATCCTTTTGTCCAGATAGGGTTTGTTCAAACCCGGGGTTTATAATTAAATTGACTTCCTCCTGCTGAAGAGCTTCCCGACTGGTTTGCTCCTGTACTGACTCGATTTGTTCATTAGTTGCTGCATAGACAGATTCGGGCCATTGATACTGTGAAAACAAGCTTGCCAATAAAGCAGATGCTGCAATTATACTAATAGTCTTCTTCATAAACTCCCCCCATTTCCAATAATTTGGATGTTTTAAATAATTCAAAATTTTTGAATGCGCTTTCAAATAACGATCTCCTTTTCTTCATAGTCTCATTAAAAATGCTAATTGATATGGCTATTGATATCACTCCAATTCAAGAGCAATTCTGCTGTTTATACTAGCAATTCCCTTGTCTCTATGTATAGTTTCATTTTTTGATTATCTATTCATTTCTTTACAATACATAATAAACCGTTTTTAATATTGGTTTTTTAATTATTAAATTTTGATAATCAACCTGCTGTATGTATAGCTTTTACCTAAGGCTTATGCCACAATATAAATGAAAATTTTATGTTTATACCATTCCTAATAAGGGGGCACTTTCCGATGAGAACAATAAAACTTGGAACAAGCCAATTGGAAGTACCAGTAGTAGCTGTCGGATGTATGCGCATTAATTCCTTGAATGAACAGCAGGCGGAGCAATTCGTTCATACAGCGTTAGAGGCAGGAGCTAACTTTTTTGATCATGCTGATATATATGGCGGAGGAGTTTGTGAGGAAATCTTCTCTAAAGCTATGCATATGAATGATGATGTGCGTGAGAAGATAGTTTTGCAGTCCAAATGCGGTATTCGCAAAGGCATGTTCGATTTCTCCAAAGAACATATACTTAACTCTGTCGATGGGATATTAAAGCGTCTGAATACGGACTATTTGGATGTGCTGCTGCTTCATCGCCCTGATACACTGGTCGAGCCAGAGGAGGTAGCCGAAGCATTCAGTCTACTGCATGCATCGGGCAAGGTACGTCATTTTGGTGTTTCCAACCAATCCCCAATGCAAATTCAACTATTGCAAAAGTATGTGGAGCAGCCGCTGGTTGCTAATCAATTGCAGTTGAGCATTACAAACTCCACAATGATTAGTAGCGGCTTCAATGTTAATATGGAGAATGCCGCAGCGATCAACCGTGATGGAGGCGTGCTTGATTTTTGCCGTTTAAATGAGATAACTATCCAGCCATGGTCACCATTCCAGTACGGTTTCTTTGAGGGTGTGTTTCTAAACAATGATAGGTTTCCGGAATTAAATCAAAAGATTGATGAAATTGCTGAAAAATATGGGGTGAGCAATACGACTATAGCCATTGCCTGGCTGCTTCGTCATCCTGCCCGCATGCAGCCGGTTACGGGAACGATGAATATAGAGCGTCTGCTCGATTGCTGCAAAGCAGCTGATATTACATTATCGCGCGAGGAATGGTATGCCATTTATTTGGCTGCCGGCAATATTTTGCCCTAGAGGATAGCATATAATCGCTGTGGCAACCGTACACCTTATTAAGTTGCTTTATTACAGAAATAGCATCGGGATTAGGGGATCACTACAAACAAAAATAGACTTCCGACCGCTGTTATATGCAAATTTTGATTGAATAGTATCTTTATTAGTTGAAAATTCGCATACAAAGACGGACGCTAACGCTTCTCCAGCTCCATTTTTGCTTTCCGTGATCGTTTATTTTGTTTTGCTCCAAGTAGTTCGCTTTGTTCTCTCATAAATAAAAAGCGCCTCAGCATCCTCTTGTTATAAGATACTGAGGCGCTCCATTAATTATCTTCTCAAACTCCCCATAAAGCCCGGTTTATTCGTGATGATACCCGATACGCCAAGCTGCATCATTCTCTCCAGATCTTCCTTGCCGTCAACCGTCCAAGGAAACACTACTTTGCCATGCTTATTTGCCGCCGCCATGTATTCCTCATTGACCAAGTGATATTGCGGGTGCAAAGAATAGATTTCCATGCCCAAATCTTGCTCAACCTGCATATAGTCGACTGGCTCTGAGCTATACAGCAATCCCACTTTCATGGATCGATCCAGCTTCTGCAATTGAGCCAGGCATTCAAAATCAAAAGAGGAAATAACCGTCTGTTCTAACCGATTTGTGCGCTTCAATACATCGAGCAGGCGTGCGCAAATTTGCTCCTCCTTTGAGCTTTTAATCTCTACATTAAATGCTACATGAGCTGGAACGGTACTAAGCACATCCTCAAGCAGAGACACTTTCTCCCCTGCAAATTGTTCATCAAACCAGCTTCCGGCATCCGCCGTTTGCAGCTCCTCATAAGCCATATCCGCCACATTGCCGCTGCCGCTTGTTGTACGATCGAGTGTTGCATCATGAATAACGACAATTTGCTTATCCTTTGTAAGATGAATATCCAATTCGATCATTTCACAGCCCTGGTCTACACCTAGCAGAAACGCTGCCATTGTGTTCTCTGGAGCATCTGCCGATGCACCACGGTGAGCAATAATTTTAACTGCCGACATAATTGGTCCTCCGCTATAATTAATAGATTTAGTTGCTTTTGGTTCTTATTGTGTCATTGTTTTTTTTCAATGTCAAAGACAATAATAGAGCACAGCTTACAAAAAACTGTCCACCTTTATTCAAGGCGCACAGCTTCCCTTTTCATTATGCTATAAGGTAATATACCATTGTCACATACATCCAACACCAACTGCCTAGCTACAGCTTTTCTCCAGTTATCAGGTCGATATTGTAACACAGGGATCCCTTCTTCTTACTGTTGGTTGTTCAAGTTCTTGCAACCGTCTCAACTCTTGCTGTTGCTCAAGCTCCAACAGCCGTTCTGCTTTTCGCTGTTTTAGCCGCTCTGCCAGTTCACGCGCCTTTTCTTCGATTTCTTCCAAATCCACGGCAGGCTTGCCATTTGAAATAGCTTCGCCATTTAGCACGGCTAATATATTTTTAGCAATATTCGCAATCACTGGCACTGTTACTGAATTGCCTGCTTGCTTGTACACATGTCCGTTCGCCAGCTTATGCGGAATTTTGAAATCCTCCGGAAAGCCCTGCAGTCGCAAGCATTCCCGCGGTGTAAGCTTACGAATACGATTGGCATCGTCCATTATAATCGGCACATTATGTCCGCCCGTTCCCATATTGGCTGTTAATGTCGGGCAGACTTTATTTTTATTCTCACGCACATATATGCGTCGCAGCTGATAAATCGTTTCCTTGCCTACTACAGCTTTCTTCAACACCGGGTAATGCCTTGAACGCTCTGTATAATAAAATCGCCTATCCACATCCAGATCCCTATCAATCAATTGATTTAATTCATTAGTAAGCGGAATCTCTCCAGGAAAAGCAAATCGTTCCGTATGCTTCGGATCAAGAAAAGCGGCTATATAAATGCGCTCACGACTTTGTGGAACATTGCCGTAATGCATTGAATTCAATATATCGGCCTTAATGGTGTAGCCAAGCTCCTCCAACGAGCGCTTAATTACCTTATATGTGTTGTAATCATCATGCGATATCAGGTTTTTCACATTTTCCAAAAAAATCGCTTTTGGTTTCTCCTGCTGCGCTGTAATGACATCCAATATTTGAAAGAACATATTTCCTCTGTCATCATTAAAACCTTTGCGATAGCCTGCTATCGAGAATGCCTGGCATGGAAAGCCAGCTATTAATATATCAAGATTCGGGATCTGTTGTTTATCTACCTCTGTAATATTGCCTTCCTGCAAATGATCGCCGCCAAAGTTTTCCCTGTATGTTCTGCATGCATGTTTGTCCAGTTCATTCGCCCACACAATTTCAGCACCCGCTTGCATAAAACCAAGACAAGTACCGCCGATACCAGCAAACATACTGCCGACTCTGTACCTCAAATTGCCTACCTCCCATGATTACGTCAGCCACAATCGTATTTTATCACAAATAGTGCTGACTTGGCAGGGAGCCTGAGCATAGGTCATTTCTCTCCTTTATAAAAAGGTCTAACCGCTGCTGCTATGCAACGAAACTCAACTTGATCGTCGAATACTTCCACAGCTGTGCTGTCCCCTTCACGCCAGGGTCGACAAGCGCAGAAGTAATGATAGTAATTTCCGTTATTTATAACAACAAAGGATTTATGTGCATGTATTTCATTCAGCTCTCCCGGCTTGCCATGTGGAATAAGCGGCTCCTCTAATGTGTCCCAATGATACAAATCATCTGAAAAGGCAAGCAAGCCCTGGGCATGTACAAGATCAAAGCCAAACCCGAAGTTCAGCCACCGCTCCCCATCATAACGAATACACGGATCACTGTAAAACCAATTGTAGAATGTGTTTTCCTTACATGCCATTATCGGTTTGTCAGCATATCTTTCCCAATGAATCATATCCTTGGAATGGGCAAGACCTGTTTCTTCTTTCCATGGCCATTTTGATTCACCTTTTGCATTATAAAACATCCAAAACTGTCCATCATGCTCAAAAAAACAGCATTTGTACAAGCCCGACTTTTCCCAATCAGCTTGACCCGCATACGTAAATATCGGCTCCTCAAGCCTGTTCCACCGCCGAAGTGTTTCATCCTCGGTCCAGGCAAGTCCCATTATTGCTCCGCCCGCTTCATACCCCTGATTCGGATAGGCGTGGTAGATCATCCAATAACGTCCATCAAATTTGCGTAATCTTGGAACTTCATAGATATTATTAGATTCTAACAATATCCAGGAGCCTGCTGCTCCGATATGATCCCATCTGTCCGATTCAAGCAGCCGTGGCAATATAACAGCCTCATATTCCCAGTGCAACAGATCGTCGCTCACCGCCAACGCTGTTTGGTAGCCGATACCATCAAAGCCAACATGCATCATATAGAAACGTCCGTGATGTTCAAACACAAACGGGCAGTCTACACCCTGTGAGTCATAAGCCCCCTGTTTTCCTGATCCTGCAAGTGCAACGTCAAGCTGTGCAGCTTCCAGCGACCATTGAGTGTGCAGCTTTTCCTTCATCTGCATATCCATAACGGTTTCCTCCCTCCATAAAATCGACTAATCCTCTATCTTTTCATAGCCCCGACTACCCCTTGACCGCACCAGCTGCAACACCTTTAATAATGTAACGCTGCATAAACAGATACATAACGAGTACAGGAATCGCCGCCAGTACAAGTGAAGCCAATGCCAGGTTCCATTCTTGGCTGTAAGTACCGAAGTACCGATATACGGCAAGCTGAAGCGTCATCACATGATCCCTTTGAAGCAGCAAGAAGGACAATATAAAATCATTCCATACCCATAATATATTCAGCACTGCAGCTGTTGCAGTAACTGGCGTCAGTAGCGGAAATATAACACGGAAAAAGGTTTGATAAATATTGGCGCCATCAATTTTCGCCGCTTCCTCCAGCTCCACTGGAAAAGAAGACATAAATCCACGATACAGAAAAATAGTAAACGGGGAGAAGAGCGCAATAATAATGATGATCAGCCCTGTCCGAGAGTTTGTCATACTGAACTCAGATGCCAGCTTCACTAACGGAATCATAATGGTCTGGAAAGGCACCATCATCGATATTGTCAGGAACATTAACAGCCAAAAACCTCGTTTTGCCTTCATTCTAGAGATCCGATAAGCTGCCATTGCGCTGACAAGCAAGGTTCCTCCAACACCGAATACGGTCACAATAACGGTATTTAAAAAGGTGCGCGGATAATTCATATCCTTCCATACTCTTGTATAGTTTTCTGGTCTCCATACCTCAGGGAAGGATATAAATGACCGAAGCATTTCGCCATTACTTTTAAAAGAATTCATTAACGCAAACAGAATTGGCAGCAAGAAAACCAGAGCAGCCGCTACCGCCAATATTTCACCTGTCAGCTTACGCATTACATGCTCGCCTCCTTGCGGTTCATTACTTTAAACTGCATGAGCATAATAATTACGATAAACAAGCAGAAGATAATTGAACGGGCTGTTCCCGACCCATACTGGTTGGCTGTAAAGGCTTGCCGGTAAATATTAATTGCCAAGCTCTCGCTCGAGCCTGCAGGTCCGCCGCCTGTAAGTGCCAATATCAGATCAAAAACTTTAAAGGAATTGGTAGTCGTCAGAAATAAATTTGAAACAAAAGCTGGCAGAAGGAGCGGTAGAATCAGCTTGCGAAATTGCAGCCATTTGCCCGCGCCATCCACATGCATCGCTTCTTTCAGTTCTGCAGGAATACCCTGCAGCCCAGCCAAATAAATAATCATAACAAGCCCTGCACTTTGCCAAAGTGATACGCCAGCGATAGGATATAAAATATGATCCGGGTTTCCCAAAAAACTATAGGTTAAAAAGTTCCAATCCAGCTTCACGCCCAGTTCGTATAAAACGGATGAAAAGAAAAACTTCCACAAGAAGCCGACAACGATTAGCGAAATAACGTTAGGTGAGAAGAAAACCGCTCTAAGAAAAAATCGCGACTTCAAGCCAGAATCCACCAATAATGCAAGCAACAGACCAGCAACATTGACTAATACAATATTGAGTGCAGCAAATTGCAATGTGAACCAGAAAGCATGTTTAAAGCTGTTGCTTTCACGAAACAATTCAATATAATTACTAAATCCAACCCAGTTAAACGAAGTTTTGATCCCATCCCAATCTGTAAATGAATACATAAGCGAGCCGCCAAGCGGTATTATAAAAAAGCATAAATACAATGCAAGAACAGGCCCGACAAAAGAGAGTGTTACCCCTGTCTCTCGAAGTTTTGTTTTTATGCCTCTCTCCATCTGAAATCCTCCTCATGCACCACATTAAAAATGATGCATACTAATTGCTTACAGCTTTATTTCTTGCTCCATGTTGCTGTTATATCAGCCGCTACATCACCTACTGTTTTCTTGTTGAAATAGTAGCCTTGCATAATTGTTTCAGCCTCAACACGAGTTGATCCATTCATCAGCACCTGCGCCCATGGTACAACTTTGCCTGCATCCATGTAAGAAACAATATCATCGGCAATCGGATTACTGCTGACACTTACGCCTTGAATAGCAGGAATCTGTTTCATTTGTTCGTTGGCAATAGCATTGCCGTCAGTTGTTGTCAGCCATTCGAACAGCTTCTTAGCAGCCTCTTGATGTTTGGATTGATTTGTTATTGCATAGGATACGTTTATATTTACACCCAGTTTGGCGTCTTCTGCAGCAGCACTATATGGAACAGCAGCAAAGCCTAAATTAATATCCGGATTGATGTCAACAATGCTGGAATACGCCCAATATCCTTGTTGCAACATGGCAACCTTGCCCTGAGCAAGCAGGGAGAGACTGGCATTGTAATTGTTGGTTGATGCTTGCGGATCAGCATTAGCATACATCATGTCTAATGTCTTGAAGCCTTCCTTCAAGCGATCAGATGCAATGGATTGACCAGTTCCCGCATTTGTTGCCAGCTGTTTCAAATCGTCTGTTGTTCCGGCGATAGTCGTAAATAATGTATGTGCAAGTGTCCAGCCATCTGCTACGGCAAGCCCAAACGGTGTAATATTTTTATCTTGCAGCTTATTAATCGCCTCTTGCAATTCTTGCTGTGTTTGCGGGAATTTTTCGATCCCTGCCTCAGCAAACAAATCTTTATTGTAATAGATGCCCATACCGGATACATCAAGTGGAATGCCGTATACTTTGCCATCCGGCGTCGTCATCTGCTCACGCATTTGGTCAGAATAGTTGGCAATATACCCGTCCTTGGACAAATCAATAATATGTCCCGCTTCCCCAAGCTCCAACAGATCGCCGTATTCCCCCATTACTATATCCGGCATATCATGAGAAGCAATTTTTGTTTTCAGCACCGTGTAGTAATCCTGATCGTTGACTAGCAAGTCAACCGTAATATCCGGATTTTCCTTTGAAAATTCACGAAATGTTTCCTCAAGCGCCTGTCTTTTATCCATATTGAACAAAAATGCGTTAAGCGTTACTTTTTCCTCCATATTTGCTGAGGCTGTGCCTGCCCCAGTTGTATTTTCAGGGGACGTTGAAGCCCCTCCATTGTTGTTATTGCCTTCGCTGCCCCCACATGCTGCCAGTACAAGCGTTAAGCTAAGAAGCAACGTAATTGTCGAGTTTCTTTTTCTATTTTTAGTCAATATAAAAACCCCCTCGTTCTATGAATGTCTTCATTATAATGAATCAACGAGAGGGTACCTATCCGAATATTAAGTTTTTCATTAGCACAATATTAAGATTTTAATCCCGCATGACAGTGTAGCCTACATTCTGATGGAGTTACACCATACATGCCTTTAAATCTTTTATCAAAATAACTGAAATGATCATAGCCTGTTGCGATGGCAACCGCTGATACTGGCATCATGCTCTCCTTTAACAATTGCTTTGCCTTTTCAAGCCTGACTTGATGAATATATTGCAAAACTGTCGTATGGTATTGCTGCTTGAATTGCGAAGCAAGATATTCTTTACTAATAAAAAATCGTTGTGCCAAATTAGCTAGCGACAAGGTTTCAGAATAGCTGAAATCAATGTATTCCTTTACTGCCAATGTTCTATTATCTTTAACCTGCCCTTGTGCCGTTGCTATATGCCGAAACAGTTCCACATATTCGTTCAGCGTCTGAATAAACAAGCGCTTTGCCTGCTCCATATCAAAAGCAATGGCTTGCGCAAAAATATCCGCACGATCCAAGGCAGGTCTGTGAATTGATCCTGTTACAGCCTCCGCTTGCATATTCATCATTGACCATGCCTGAAATAAATGCATCACCGTTAGCTGCTCCAGCTCGATCGCATAGCTGAACAGCGCCTCCACATCCGCTTCAATACAAAACGGCAGTCTGTGGATAATAGTATGTGCTGCTTTTTCTGCAAAGCTTCCAAAAGCTTTTGCCAACTCAGGGGACTGGGCAATCACGGGCAGCTTGCCTGGTAGTAGGGAGGCGTACAATACACGATCCTCCATAGCGGAGATTGCGGAAAAATAACTTTCAAGCTTCCGGTATTGCTGATCCTGCCATATAAAGCAATGAAGCTTCAGCACCTTCAGCAATATTTGCTCTAGCTGCCTCAATAATTGCTCGTCGGGATGTCGGCTAACAAACCATAAACACCAGTCGTAATGTGACGAAGCGCCTAGCATCAGATCCGCCTCGTTTAGTTCTACAAATTCCGCAACACATTTGGACAGTGCATAATCAAGCAGCATAATGTCCTTATTAAAACGTTCATTGAGCACCTCTGTATAATTGCAAATCACCAGCAAGTGAACAACACATGCCTCCTGCTTGACGAACTCGGGCAACAACGGAAGGTCGCGTTGACTGAAATGACCAACAGTAATTTTTTTCAACACAGTCCTAAGTTGTGTTTCGGATTGCTCGGATTGCATTTTTTCTATCAGCCTTGCCGTCAGGTCATTTTGTCTATTCTCCTCAATTTTGGCGTAGGCTTTCTGCCATGCCTGCTCTACATCATTGCGGTCAAATGGCTTTAATATATAATCAATAGCCCCACTCTGCAAAGCCTGCTTTACAAGTGCAAAGTCATGATGCCCGCTTACCACAATGATCGGTATATCCAGCTGCAGCTTCTGGATTCGTTCCAGCAGCTCAACTCCTGTCATAATCGGCATAATCATATCAAGCAACAGCAAATCCGGTTTTTCTGTTAGCAGCAGTTCAAGACCGTCAGCACCATTAGCCGCCTCACAAAATTGCTCTATCTCTGGAGCAACTGCCAACATCAGCTTTTTAAGAGCTCTTTTAACCTTTGGTTCATCCTCAACGATTAGAACTTTCATGTTGTTCGCCCGCCTTCCAACTTAACTTCACTCTAGTCAACCCTTGCTCGCCCTGCATGCTAAGCCCTTCTGAACCTGGGAAATGATGCTGCACCCTTTGATGCACATTGCTCATCCCTACACCATCACTGGGCAACTTGCTGCTGCGAATGCTTTCGTTCAATGTTTTTGCCCTTTTTGCTGATAACAAGCCTGCCGTGTCTTCCACAATGACCGTTACTTGATCCGCTTCCATATTTGCTGTTATGGTGATCATCCCATGACCTGACTTTGCAAGACCATGAACAACCGCATTTTCAACAATTGGCTGCAAGCTCAGCTTAGCTACAGGCATCTTTAGTAATTGTGGCGGGATATTAATATAAAATTGCAGCTGCTCCTCAAAACGAAACTTTTGAATATCGAGATAATTGCGCATATGGGCAAGCTCGTCCTCCAAAAGCACAATATCCTGTTTAAACTCCATCGTATAGCGAAACATCGCTGCAAGTGACTTTACCATATGACAAATATGTTCCGCCCCGGTTTCCAATGCTTCGGAATAAATAGAGGTCAATGTATTATACAAAAAATGCGGATTAATTTGAGCCTGCAATGCTTTCATAAGCGCAATCGATTCGTTTGTTTTTAATTGATACTCATGCTTGATCAATTCTTCTATTTTGACAACCATGGTGTAAAACTGCTGTTCCAAAAAACCAAACTCATCCCGTCGCTGTTGCTTTGGCCGGAGTGATTCAGAATGAAAATTACCTTTTCCGACCTCTCTCATATTGCGCACCAACTTACCTAGAGGTGCCGAAATCTCTCGAGTTAGCATCACCCATGCGGCAATGGCTACCAGTAAAAACAAGCCTCCCCAAACAATTGTGGGACGAACTGCTTCCCAAGCGATTTTGTTTAGTGTTTTTTGAGATAGATAAGTTACGATTTTCCAGTTATATTCGTTTAATGCGCTTTCAATGATAAGCTGATCGCCATCCATATTTCTCTTCGCATCGGTTGAATAGATGACAAAACCATCTGAGCTTAGTATATCTACTCTCTCGAGTACATTATCCGCGCCAATTATATTTTCAAAATATTGCTGATCTAATTCAACGCCAATAACGCCCATTTGCTTTTTCTCAATAACGTCGGGAACAGAGCGTCCAATAAACAATGACTCCGGTTGATTATGGACTATAACAAGCTCCCCATTCTTCTTCTGCGCATCCTCTGCCCACACTGGCAATCCTGGAATAATCTCTTGCTCAACGTGCAAATATTTGGCATTTACACGAAAGAGCAGTCGCCGCTCATTCAGATACAGATTAACGTAGCTATAATCATGCAAGGAATGAGCTAATATTTTCAGCAAATTTTCGATTCTTCTTTGACGTTCCACAGTCTCCTCGCCAGACTGTTTATTACCAATCACAAAGTTATAAAGCTCGGATGTTTGGTAAATGCTCAATATGCTATTATCAATCCCGCGAATCGAAAGTTCGAAGGACTGTTTCAGTTTCTCCGCCTGAGACTTATATTGACTTATCATCTCGTTGCGCAGCCGATTATTAATTGAATCATAGGAAACGAAAACACTAATAGAAAGTGGTATTATCGTGCATAAAAGCAACAGCAATAACAGTTTGTAACGCATTTTCAAAACGTTCTGCCCCCAGTTAACGGTAGGATTCCTTTATACTTGAAGGTTATAGCGCTTTCCTGCTCCATCTGTCAAGCTTTATATAAACCAATCAACTTCCCTGCATAACAAATTACCCTTCGACGTCGTCGAAGGGTTCTGCAGCCAACTATACTGCTTTCTTTTGTTGCTAGGACTTGTATGCGAACGTCCTAACAATATCACTTGGTATTAACGCAACCTCAGTTGCTGACCAGCCAATACATGCACAGCCTCACCATCTACACTAAGCCAAACATCAGTAGCAGCGGGATTTTGAACCATTGTCCGGTCTGCCGAGAAACGCAGCCCCTGCACTGCTCTTGTATAAGCAACAATATCTGACATGGATGCTGACCATATCTGCTCTCCCGCCTGCAGTACTTCACCGACCTCATCTACCAAATGCCAGTTATTATCATGATCAAATTCGTAGCTATGTCCCCAAATAAAGAGCATTTCCATACGACTATTTCTTTGTATGGATGCCATAAATTGCTGAGCAGTAGCTACCATATGATGATGATGACAAGTTGGATGCCAACGAAGAAAGTCCTCCGGCATGTGAAAGCCGCCATGACTGGCAACAGTTCTTGAATACTCAATGCCTACCGCTGGCAATATTTGTACAACAGCATCATTATAAGTTCCAAACGGATAACTCATCCCTCTAACCGGATAACCCGCCAGTTGTTCCAAAGCAATGCGATCCGACAATATTTCTTCTGTTATTTGATCAAGCGGTGATTGTTCTAAGAAGGGATGATGCGCCGTATGAGCTGAAATCTCATGTCCGGTATAAAGCTTACTCACCTCTTCAGCTGTAATATATCCCTCTTTTCCAAAAAAGCCGGAATTCAAATGAAAGGTGCCCTTCAGTTTATATTTGTTTAGTAGATCGACAAAACGGCGATCCTGTGTTCGGCCATCGTCAAAGCTAAGTACTACGGCTTTATGTACTCCTTTGGGAAAGCGATCCAATCTTATTAATGGTTTATTCATAAAATTCTCCTCCGTCCAGCTTACATGCACGATATTGTGACTAGCATACTTACAAATATAGATGGAAACTACTTGCCCGTCCACCTCTAACTTGACCATTTTGTATAGAGCTTATATGACTTTCTTGAATATGTTAGTGTTCACTAACTTTTTTTGTTTGGAAGCTATTCAACAGCAGCTTACATACCATTTGGAAGCCGACCTGCTGATGATAAGCCGACAATACCATAATGTGTTGCGAAAAAACAAACAAGTCTATTTGATTTCAGTGATGGAACGAAATACAATGCCGGAAATCCATTTGAATATTCATTATAATGCAACCAAATTTCTGCATATCATAATGGATTACTTGGCAGATATGATTTCCGTTATTGCTAGAGGATTAGCTTAGCAGCTTTTTGGCACAGCACGCCTTTTCACTAAAGGCGTTTATTTTTAAGCATAATATTAGTTATCACTAACTAACATTATTTTTGCAATAGACTACCCTAAAAAGGAGAACAACAAATATGCAGCCTCTTTTCACACCAGTATTTATCCTAAAACAGTGATTAAACAGGCAACAGAGTGAGCAATCCCCCTCCAGCCGCACCAACTGCAACGACTAGTATCGGGGGTATTTTCCAAAAGGCAAGCATGCCAAACAATAATGCTCCAAATGCAAAATCAATCAGGGACAAGACTGAGCTGGTCCAAATCGGGTCATAAAAAGCAGCTCCCAGTATGCCGACTACAGCCGCATTTATTCCCATTAATGCGCGTTGCAGTTGATGATGGTTGCGCAGTTGATCCCAAAAAGGAAGAACTCCGAATACAAGCAGAAATGCCGGAAGAAATATAGCAGCCGTCGCTACAATGCCGCCGACCACCCCGTCTGTCACAGTCCCCAAATAAGAAGCGAATGTAAATAATGGACCCGGCATTGCTTGCGCAGCACCATATCCCGCCAAAAAGGCTTCCCTGCCCAGCTCCTGCTGCGGCAGCAGCTCACGTTCCAGCAGAGGCAACACAACATGCCCTCCGCCAAACACTAATGAACCTGCGCGATAATACAAATCAGTCATAGTCAGCCAGCTGGAGACAAATATTTGACGAAGCAGCGGAAGCAGTAACAATAAGAGAGCAAATATTGCCAGACAAGATGCAGCAAAACCTTTTGACACAGCTGATACAGATGGAACAGGGCTGGTCTTTGCGGGGGGATCAGAAGTTATCTCTTGCCCGCGATACATCCAGTAGCTTACTGCTCCCGCCAACACAATAATAAATGCCTGCGCATAGATGGCTTGCCATAATAAGGCTGCAACCAAAGCCATCAGTGCAATCGACTTTCGCTTGACATCTGGCGCCAGCTTCTGTCCCATTCCCAATATAGCGTGCAGCACTGCTGCTGCAGCAACCAGCTTAAGACCATGCAGCCAGCCGCCCAGCTCAAGCGAAAAGCTATGCAGCAGCAAAGCAAAGATAATCATAAAAATAGCAGAAGGAGCTGTAAAGCCAACAAACGCCGCTATCCCTCCCCATATTCCTGCGCGCATCGTTCCAACGCCTATTCCGGTTTGACTGCTGGCAGGACCGGGCAAAAACTGGCCTAGCGCTGTTAAATCGGCATATGCTTTTTCATCTAGCCAGCCTCTGCGCCGAACATATTCTTCATGAAAATAACCGATATGAGCCGCCGGTCCCCCAAACGAAATAAAGCCTAATTTTGCAGAGACAGCAAATACCTCTACAACTTTAGTTAGCTTTCCTTGTTCATTTCCCTTCACGATTGCTCCACCTGTTATCATTCCTTTTTCCTGTAGTAAAGTCCTATTCATTTGTTATTATAGCGATATAGATCTATTGAAGCATTTACGCGATCTTTACACCTTTCTGCTTGTTGAAACGCTTTTCCAGTAGACGTACAGCCTTGTGCAGGCTATGATAACAACAACCTCTTTTAGACAACATGACAACACTATTGTGAAGGGAGTATTGCTATGCCTCGCTTGATGCGCCTTACCAAAAATCGTTGGAATCGCATCCGTTTCCCATATAAGCTAATGCTGATTTATATTCCGCTTATTATCGGTCCCGCCTTGCTGAGCATGTATTATTTGACTAACAATTATGCCAAGGAATCCAAAGAAAGCCGCGTTGCTTATACGACAAGCTTGTTGCATATGATGGGTCAGACTCTGGACAATCAGATACAAGCCTTCGAGAATATATCCCGTCAAATTATGACGGATAGCGAAATTATGGAGCTGGCTACCAAGCAAGTAGAAAGCGCTTACGATAAAATATTGATTGAAAATGCCATTAATCGAAAACTGAATACCATTTGGCTCAATGCTGTAAACAATCATTATATAAAGGCGATCATTATCGCTTCCGATTTTCGTATTTTTTCTTACGGTAAAAGTGCGTTGGACAATTACGATGTGCTTGCCGAGAGCTATAAAAGCAAGACGGATCTCAGCAAAGGCGCAGCTGTTTGGTTCGAGCCACAACACTTTTCAGACGGTTTCGTCCAAGCTCCTTCCTTTCGTTTGGCTCGGGCAATTCGGGATGACAAGCTGCGGCATCTGGGTCAGCTTACCCTCGTTATTGACGCCAAGCTGATTGAGGATCAATTTGACAGTATTAGTGCGCAGCATATTCCAATCAAGCTGCTGGATGCGGACGGACATGCCCTGCTTGCCAACAATACGGAAGCTTCTGATCACGGCAAACAAACCGAAATGTATACCTACGAGCTGGCATCGACAGGCTGGACATTATCGGCTGATCTACCGCTGGAAGAAATGTATGCTTCTATTTATGCGACTGTCAAAAAAGCAGCGTTGCTTATTTTCATTTGCCTGCTGATCGGGTTAATTGTCACCCATCTGCTCGTAACTGATCTTGTCATTCCAATTCGCAAGCTTCTTCGCAATATGAAGCAAAGCATACGCGGCGTAAAGCCTGGTCAATTGCAACGCTTCGGGGGCGCAATAGAAATTGTCGAAATGAATGATACCCTAATCTCATTAATGTACGAAATAGAGAACCTGATTCATGAAAAAACAATGCATGAGCAAAAGAAAAAGCTTGCCGAGTTGCGAGCGTTGCAGCAGCAGTTATCGCCGCATTTTCTGTACAATACGCTGAACTCCATTCGCTGGATGGCCATTATTCAAAAGCAGGACAATATTAAGGAAATGCTCGATGCCCTTAACCGGCTGCTTGCGTATGGTTTGCGCGGAGATGAAAAGCAGCTTGTCCCAATGTATAAGGACTTTGCTATTCTTGATGATTATGTCAAGATTCAACGCGTTCGTTACCAACATTTTGAACTGATCTATCATATTCCTGAGCAATTAAAGAGCTTGCCTATTCCAAAATTCCTATTGCAGCCGCTTATAGAAAACAGCCTTATTCATGGACTCGCCGCTTCGGGGCGACCGGGAGTGATAGCGATTAGTGCAATCCGGCAACAGGATAAAGTAGAAATGACGATTACCGATAATGGCATCGGTATTAACGAAGATACTTTGTTGCAATTGCAAAGCAGGCGACAAGCCAAAGACAACCATTTCGGCTTCCACAGCGTCAGAGAACGCATACAGCTCCATTATGGAGAGCAATATGATGTACAGATTGAAAGCAAAGAACAGCAGGGCACTATAGTTACATTGCAAATTCCTATACAGGAGAGTGATTCCAAGTGCGAAAGGTAATGATTGTTGATGATGAGTCGCTGGTGCGGATCGGTCTGCAATCGATGATTGATTGGGAAAGCCACGGCTATACGATTGCTGGAGTATTCAAAAATGGCGAGGATGCGCTTAGCGCTGCCAAAGAGCTGCATTACGATATTGTGCTGACCGATATTAGAATGCCCGGTATGAGCGGATTGGAGCTTGTTGCCCAGTTGCAGACGGTAAGTCCTCAATCCAATGTAATTATTTTAAGCAGCTATAACGATTTTGAATACACTCGAAAAGCGATTCAGCTCGGTGTAAAGGACTATATCTCCAAATATGAGCTGGAACCGGACGAGCTGTTTCGAGTGCTCGATTCGCTTGCACCTGTCCCTCAAGCGGAGCATGCTGCTGAGCAGCTTCGTTCGCCTACAGAACAGTCGCTGCTGCTGCAAGAGTTTCAGAAACTGCTTTTGCAAACACGATCATACGATAGTAAAGCCGATACTGCTGCTGATAGGTCAGCAGCAAATTATCCTCAATTAGAGGCGAAGCTTCATCAAGCGGGCTGTCGACAAGCACGCTGGATTGCTATACGGCCCGAGGAGCGTTCCAGTCAAATCGACCGCAAGCTTGAAGAGGGGGACTGGCGGGTGCTGCATGTACTGCTTGCCGAAGAATTTGCGCAATCAAGCCGCCTTCTTCTGCTTGGCCATGACAGCAATCGCATGCATGGTTTGTTTACCATATCCGAACATGAGACGGATCAAACGTTGTTGCATCAATTGAGCGACAAATGGCAGGCTACCTGCCTCGATAAGCTAAATTTGCAGACCACTATATTTTGGAGCGAGCCATTTGCTGCTCAGCCTTTCCAGCCTGAGGTTATGGCAATTAACCGAAAGCATGCAACAGAACTGGAGCAAATCTCCTTTTACGAATCGGATAAAAGCTGTTTTATTGTTGAAAATGAACCGGCTATGCACCAGTTTTCACATGAGCAATGGATCGCGCATCATCAGCTTATCAGAAAGCGTCTTTCCTTCTGTCAGTTTCTTGGTTTACAGGAGGACCTGGCAGCTTCGCTGGAAACTGAGCAAAACATAGCACCTGCCGAATGGCTGCGACTATACCATTTGGCAGCTGGTCAAATTGCAAATTATTTGCTGCAGGAATGCCAGCTGTCTTCCAGTGAAATCGCCCAATATTTTAATGGGATATGGCCGCTTCCGGAATATATTGCCCATTGTACAAGCAAGCAGACTTTATTGGAGCGATTCGTTCAGATAACAAATAGCACCGAGCAGTTTATGCGCTCCGGCACCCATACCGCGCTATGGATTGCCAAAGTAAAGGATTACGTAGACGAGCATTATGCATCAGCGCTTCGTCTGGAGGATGCTGCTGCTCATGTTCATCTCAGTGTTAATTACTTCAGCCAGAAATTCAGGCAGGAAACAGGTGAAGGCTTCAATGATTTCTTGACCAAAATTCGTATTCAAGAAGCGATAAAGCTGTTGCGCAGCACATCCCTGTCCACAGAGGAAATAGCTAATCGTGTCGGCTATATGAATACCAATTATTTTATTAAAGTATTTAAAAAAGTGACTGGTTTTACATTGAAGGATTTCAAAGCGCAAGCCCACCGTCTCTAATCCACCAATTGGGGTTGTCGATTAACTGTTAATAAACTATTTAATGGACTTCCGACCGCCGTTATATTCAAATTTTTAATGAACTGACCTTTAAGGTGAACATTTGGAATCTTTATCATAATAATTGGCACCAACAAAATAAATTGCGGAATAATTGGCATACAGTTCTTTATTTTGACAATGGATACAACCACAAGATAACGCTTACAATAAAACAACGAAAGATGTGATTTATGTCATTACTATTAATTAAGGGGGATTATAAGGATGAAAAAAAGAACTGTATTGCTGCTCGCCACTACACTCATTACAGCACTCGCACTGCAAGCATGCGGCGGTGGAAATTCAGGCAACAATCCGGGAAGTAATGGCGGAAAAAATAATACCGGAAGCAGCGAAGCACCATCCAGCAAGCCCAATAATGAAAAAGTAACGATCAAGGTATGGGGCGATCTGGGCAACCAGTCTGTATTGGAAGAGCCATTTAAGGAAATGAACGCTTTATTCGCCAGTCAACACCCTGATATAAAACTAGAATTTGACTTTGCTCAGAACGATCAGAGCCTGAACGTAGCCCTGCAAGCTAATGAGCTTCCCGACCTGTTTATGGTACAGGGAGATAAAACGTCCAAAATGAAGGAGATGCAACAAAACGGTTTTATTACTGATCTTTCCTCCTTCAATATTGACTTAAGCCGCTTTTCCGATGCGGAGAAGTCATATTGCATGATTGACGGTAAAATGTATTGCTCACTTCCTGCTTTCTTTGACACAAACGTTGTTTATTACAATAAAGATTTATTCGAGCAGCACAGCCTGTCTGTTCCAGGCAATTGGGATGAATTTTTAGCCGTAATGGAAACATTGAAGCAAGCCGGCGTAACACCTGTAGCGCTGGCAGGAAAAAGCGAATGGGATCGCGCGTGGCCGGTATTCGCATTTGCTCCCGCGCTTGCGAACAGCGGCTTGCAAAAAGCAATGAACGGCGAAGCGAAGCTGACAGACGAGCCACAGCTTGCTGTCGTATTCCAAACTATTCGTGATTTTGCGGAAAAAGGGTATTTCGATAAGGATTTTCTTGCTACTGACGGACCGGGCGCACAATTCGCCTTTACTAATGGCAAAGCTGCCATGATTATCGATGGTACATGGAGCAACTCCACCTACAGCAGCTCGGGAATCAATCTGGGACGTTTCTCTGTTCCGAATACTGACGGAAAGCGAGTCGTTCAATCCAGCTTCAGCAACTTTATGACCTATGCCATTGCATCCACCTCCAAAAACAAAGAGGCAGCCGCTGAATACTTGAAGTTTTTGAACAGCCAAGAGGCGCAGCAAATTATGGAGAACCACACAGGTCTTGTTCCAACACTTAAAGACATTACGCCAAAGGATGAGGGCGTTAAGGAGCTTGCCCAATTCGATGAAGCTGGTCTTAACATTTACTCGGTGCTTACGGCTCTTTCTACGCCTGAGTCCAATACCGCCGATGTAATGATGAAAGAAGCTATTCCAAAGCTGCTGTCCTTAGCCATTACTGGTGAGGAAGCAGTGCAGATTATCGATAAAGCAGCAACCTATCCAGCAAAATAACTAGGGTGTGTCTGATAATCCTGATGGGAAGCAGATGTTGACGAATTTTTGATCCCTGCAAGGGTGTTTGTGAAGGCGTACCGGGAGTACGTCAAGCAAATAGAACGCAGAGCAGGGGAAAAAAGGCGGTAATAGGTGCTCGGGGTGGGTTATCAGACACCGCCTAGCAACGCATCACATGTTAGCATCATGATGCATGTATAAGCAGGCAGCGTTCCCGCATACGCTGCCTGCCCTATTTTATCAGTAAAAATGTACAGCAGCATCAGCAGCCAAAACTGTAAGAATGAACCTGCAAGTATAGTAAAGGCATGTTTAGTTATTTGGGAATAAAGCGAGGTGGCATAAGCGATGGCAATTACAGCATGGTTAAAAAAGCGTCCTTTTCTTTGGTTTATTCTGCCGGGCTTTGTGCTCTATTCTATCTTTTCTATTTATCCGATTTTTTCTGCAGCTCAGCTCAGTCTGCTGAAATGGGATGGGATCGGAGCCAAGCAGTTTACCGGCTTTAGCAATTATATAGAGCTGTTCAATAATCCTGAGCTATCTGCTCAACTATTCAATGCATTGAAAAACAGCGGCATCATTTTCCTGTTAAATACGGTAGTTGTTCTCCCTTTGCAAGTAATTATTGCCTATATTCTATATTCCCATATTAAAGGTCATCGTTTCTTTCAAGCTATGATTTTTGCACCGCAGTTTATCGCAACGCCAGTTATCGTTTTTATGGGCATTCTTGTCTTTGATGGTAATATCGGCGTATTCAACAAGCTGCTGGAGGCAGTCGGACTGGGCGACTTTACAAGACCATGGATGGGAATTCCGGAATACGGCATTTATATTGTGTGGCTGCTGATTGCCTGGTCAGGGATTGGCGTTGGCATGGTATTTTTTCTCGGTGCTATGAAAATGATTTCGCATGAAATGCTGGAGGCTGCTTTACTTGAAGGTGCAAGCTATTGGCGCAGATTCTGGTCTATTATTTTACCGCAAATAAAAGCAACTGTTTATAATATGCTAATTCTTACTTATATTTTTGCAATGACAACCTTTGATTTCAGCTTTATGCTTGGCGGCGTATCCGGTGGCATCAATCGAAGCGTCGACGTCATGTCTTTGTTCTTTTACCGAATCGCGTTCGGTGACAATAGTGCAGTAGGCGGTACGACAAATGTCAATGCCATGGGCATGGGCACAACCATTGCCTGCGTTATGTTTGTTATTATTTTTGCAGTCGCTCTGCTGCAACTCATGTTAACTTATCGGAAGGGAGAGGATTAAGATGAAACTGCTGCGCCCCAAAAGGATGATAATCAGTTCTTTCCTGCTTTGGTCAGCCTCGTTATTTACCCTCTTCCTGCTTGCATATATGGCTTTTCAATCATTAAGAGACAAAAAAGATCTTTTATCCAACACATTCGGGTTTCCCGCCTCCCTAGGTCTGGGTAATTATGTAAAGCTGTTTACCGAAGCTAATTTTTTCAACTATTTTTTCAATAGTGTTGTTATTTTAGTCGCCGCTTTGCTGATCGTAGTCGCTTTGTCCTCCATGACTGCTTACGGGATTGGCCGCTTCCGCTTCAAAGGGCGGCAAGGGGTGCTGCTTTACTTTCTTGTTGGTCTGATGTTTCCCGTACAGCTCGGCATCGTACCGATATTTTTGCTGATTCGCCAGTTGGGACTGATTAATAGTCCTTGGGCGATTGTACTTGTGCTTGCCTCCGCCCTATCGATGCCAGTCTTTTTGCTTACGATCTTTTTTGAGAAGCTGCCGAATGATATGTACGAGTCTGCCAAAATTGACGGAGCCAACGAATGGATCACATTCAGAAAAATTATGCTGCCGCTTGCCAACCCGGTAATCTTTAGTGTTTGCATTATTATGTCTGTGCAAATTTGGAATCAATTTTTTATTCCTATTATTTTTCTGCAAAGCGAGAGCAAAAAGACATTGCCGCTAATGATTGTAAAGTTTACCAACAATATTATGTACAACTTTGACCTGGCATTGGCAGGCTCTGTTATGGCAACAGTACCGCTGCTCATTCTGTTTTTCTTTTTCTCGGGCAAAGTGATGGAAGGAATGGCGTCTGGCGGAGTAAAGGGATAATTCGCTACGGCAATCACATCACACGTCATAACAAAGGAGGCTTTACAAAATGCATCGCGTAATCTCTATTTTGGTTTCTAATCTGCGCACAGAATATTTGGCTGATCCGATTGGTATTGATACGCCGGCTCCGCGGCTGAGCTGGGTGATTGATGCTGTCAACCGTCGCAATGTCTCGCAAAGCGCCTATCGAATTATTGCCGCAACAAGCCTGGAATTGCTGACGGAGGAGCTGGCGGATTTATGGGATTCGGGAATTGTCGCTTCATCAGACTCTCAGCAAATCAAATATGATGGACGATCGTTATCGTCCGGTCAAGAGGTTTACTGGAAGGTATGTATTTGGGATGAGCTTGGCGAGGCCAGCTGGAGCAAGCCAGCCAGTTTCAGTATAGGCTTGTTGTCGCGAACAGATTGGCAGGGTTGTTGGATTGGACTAAAAAGCGGGCGAATTCCTGAGAGGGAGCAGCCTAATCCGGCGGTTTATTTGCGCAAAACGCTACAGCTTCATAAGCCGGTGAAGCGTGCTGTTATTTATGCTACGGCACTAGGCGTCTACCGGCTTCATCTAAATGGCGAACAGCTTGGCCCGCAACTGCTGGCACCAGAGTGGACGGACTATCATGTCCGTACGCAGTACCAAACCTATGATATAACGGCATTGCTGGCAGCAAATGAACAGCAGCAACAAGCGGAACGGCAAGAGCAGGAGCTGGTTTTCAGTGCGGTGCTTGGTCACGGTTGGTATACCGGATATTTGGGCATGTATGGTTTTCAAAAGTATGGCATGGAACCTTCCTTTTTTCTGCAGGGCAATATAGAGTTTATCGATGGCACCAGTCTATCTTTGTCCAGTGATGAAAGCTGGCGTGTCTCGTTCGGTCCAATTCGGGCTACCGACCTGCAAATGGGAGAAATATACGATGCTGCCTATGAACTGCCAGGCTGGCAACTGCCGCATTACGAGGATAGCAGCTGGCAGGTGGCTGAGCGAATGTATGATTACCGTGGACAATTAGTCGCCCAAATGGTGCAGCCTGTTATGCAGACACGAGAATATCCGATCCGTTCCGTAAGCAAGCTTCCAAATGGCAATTGGCTAGTAGATGTCGGGCAAAATTTAACAGGCTGGCTATCGTTTCGTATTGCGATGAAGGCGAGGCAAACGATGACTGTCCGTTATGCGGAAGCGCTTGATGAAGAAGGGATGCTTTATACGGATAACTTGAGATTGGCGCTGCAAACCGACCATTTTAAAGCCGATCAGCCGGGAGTCTATCATTTTGAAACCATGTTTACCTGTCACGGCTTCCAGTATGCAGAGATCAGCGGGCTGACAGATGATTTATCCCTTGATCAGCTAACCTGTAAAAACGTTTATTCCAATCTACCCGAAACAGGCAGTTTAACGACTTCGCATCCGCTGGTGAATAAGCTGATTCAAAATATTATGTGGTCCCAGCGCAACAACTATATTAGTGTACCAACGGACTGCCCGCAGCGGGATGAGCGACACGGCTGGACTGGCGATGCCCAAATTTTCGCACGTACTGCCGCTTACAATATGGATATTTCTGCTTTTATGACCAAATGGATGAATGACTTGTCCGATGGTCAGCAGCCATCCGGCGCATACAGTGACTTTGCTCCATTCGTATTTGGTCCGAAAACAGCTTACGGCAACGACTTTACTTATACTCATATCGGATCGGCGGGATGGGCGGACGCTCCAGTTATGATTAGTTGGCTGATGTACGAGGTATATGGCGATATCGACATATTGAGACGACATTACGGCAGCTTGCAGAAATGGATGGACTATAATGAACAACTCTACCCAAGCGGCATTCGTTGTGATGCACCGCAGTACGGGGACTGGCTGTCTATTCACGAAAGACCTCTAGAGGAAGCAAAGCAAGAATTCGGCTGGCTTGTTGCCCCAAATTCTTCTACTCCCTATGATGTATTTTCCACCCTATACTGGGCTTACAATGCCAAGCTTATGATAGATATAGCCCGACTTGCTGGACAAGATCGCCATGCGGAACATTATGAGCTGCTATACAGTCGTATCGTTACTGCCTTCCACCAGCAATTTGTAGATCACAATAGCATTATTAAAGGCGATACCCAGACAGTCTATGCTATGGCTCTTGATTTCGGTATTTTAAATAGTCCCGAGCTGGAAAACAAAGCATTACAACGACTTGTCAGCAAAATCCAAGCTGCCGGCAATGCAGCCGCAACCGGTTTTCATGGCACACGCTCGTTAATGCGGGTATTGTCCCGATTCGGCTATGACGAGTTGGCGTTCTCTTTATTGATGCGGGAGCAGTATCCTTCCTGGCTCTACTCAGTTGTCAATGGCGCTACAACGATTTGGGAACGATGGGACGGCTGGACAAAAGATAACGGGTTCCAAAATCCCGGCATGAATTCACTTTGCCATTATGCATTCGGATCTGTTGGAGAGTGGCTGTATGAACAGGCAGGCGGTATTAGCTGCGGCGAAGCAGGCTTCAAGCAAGTTATTATTGCACCCAAACCGCTCGGCGGTTTAACCTCAGCCTCGGCAAGCTATTTGTCTTCTTATGGACTGATTGCTGTGGACTGGTCGGTTGAATCGTTGCCAGAAGAGCAACAAACAACCTCTTTCTTCCGCTTATCTGTACGAATTCCAGCCAATACAACCGCAATAATTCATATTCCGGCTGTACATTTGGAAGATGTTACGGAAAGCGGTCAGTCTATAGCTGATTGCAGTAGCTTATCCGTGCTGGAAAATGGTCGCAATAAAGTTATTTTACGAGCAGGCTCCGGACATTATCAATTTGCAGCCCGGCTTTGAAGTTGATTCTAGCGCTTGATTTAGGTACGATAAGGGCATTCTTATATTACTGGATAGCCAACTAGGAGGAGCCCATGTATACGTACTCTACAAAACTAGATCCTTATGAAACTTATGTTCTAAAGCATGATGCCACGGACACTTATATTGAAGTGGTGCCAGAGCGCGGCTGTATTATAAGCAAATTTGTTCAAAACTCTGAGCAAATATTCTATTTGGAGCAGGAAACACTGGAGGATAAAAGCAAAAATATTCGCGGCGGCAATCCGATCCTGTTCCCTATCAGCAGTTATTTGGAAAATGAAACATACCATTATGAAGGTAAAGCCTATCAATTGAAGCAGCATGGCTTTGCTCGCAATTTGCCAGGTAAGGTGCTGGAGGTGCAAGCAGGCGAGGAGCAGGCCTCTATTACATTGGAAATTACCGAAGACGAGGAGACGCTGGTGCGCTTCCCGTTCCGTTTTTCGCTTGTGATGCAGTATGTGCTCGACGGTACGGGGCTTACAGTGAAAGCTTCTGTGACCAACAAAGATGACAAAACGATGCCTTTCTATTTAGGCTATCATCCTTACTTTTACACAGCTGGAAAACAGAATCTGGGGCTGCGCATCCCTTCTACTAACTATTTCGAAATGGTGCCGAACAGTATGCCTGAAGGAAAATTCAACTTTAATCAGCCGGAATCCAATACGATCTACAGCGAGCTATCGTCGCCTACTTGTGAAATGCTGGATTATCAGCGCAATTTGAAAATCTCCATCACCTCAGACAAAGTTTATGACTATATCGTTCTGTGGGCGCTAGAGGGCAAATCCTTCGTATGTATCGAGCCATGGATGGCTCCGATGAATGGCATGAATGTCGATAAAGGCGTGCAGCGCATTGCTGCTGGAGAAACACATACATCCGTAATCCAAATTCAAAGCGCCTCAATTTCTTAGTATAATACAATAGTACGCTAAGCAGGCTGTCAGAGCATCCGCTAACCCGGATGTCTGGCAGCCGCCGTTTTTTTAGTTATGAACAATGGCAATGCATTACTACTGGCTAACGGCTGCCACGAGGCAGCTCTCAATTAACTGTGAACAACTTGGAGCTAAACAAAATGCTAGCTCACGGAAAGCAAAAGTGGAACTGGAGAAGCGTTAGCGTCCGCCTTTGTATGCGAATTTTCACCTTTATAAGGAGAAATTCAATAAAATTTGGCATACAACAGCGGTCGGAAGTCCATTTTTGTTTGTAATGACGAATAAATTTTAAGGTTAAATTGTTTATTCACAGTTAATCGACAGCGACAGCTAGTATTCGGTCAACTTCTCCTGTCATTATAAATAATTAGTGCCTAATCTCGGCTTCCCGCCAGCTTCTCAGCAATTTTGACGCCATGCAAACGTCCATCATCAATAAACACTTTATTCGTAATTCCGCCCGTCAATACGCCCGCCAAAAAGAGGTTCGGCACATTCGTTTCGTATGTTACTGGATCAAAATGCGGTACTTGTGTTTCTTCATCTATCATTACGCCCAATTTGCGCAGCATTGCCAAATCAGGCTGGTAGCCGATTAAAGAGAAAACAAAGTCATTCTCCAGTCGAATAGCCTCGCCTTTACTTTCCATATTCACTGCTTCCTCTTCAATTGAAGTAATCTGTGCTTCCGGGTAAAATGCAATCCTCTGCTTTTCAATCAAATTACGAATATCAAGCATAATAGCCGGCTTGATCCCTTGATAAACAGTATCTTTACGATGCACCAAGGTTACTTCTGCACCATTTCTATACAAATCTATCACTGCCTCAATAGCTGAGTTTTTCCCACCTGCAACCAATACTCTACGCCCTGCATACGAGTGTCCCTCTGAATAATAATGCTGCACTTTAGGCAGCTGCTCGCCAGGCACGCCAAGCATGCGCGGCTGATCATAAATTCCTGTTGCAAAAACAACTTTTGCTGCTGTATAGCTCTCCAGCTTGCCTGTATGCTTACGCGTATGGACAGTAAAGCCTGTCGAACCGCGTTCAATATGAAGCACTTCCTCAAAGGTATGGATATTCAACTGCTGACGCTGCACCACCATTCGGTAGTATCGCAACAATTCCTGTCGATTAGGCCTGTCCTCCTCCGTAAGAAAAGGTACTCCTCCTATCTCCAGTCGATCACTTGTACTATAAAAACGCATATTAGCAGGAAAGGACAAAATCGAGTTAACGATTGCCCCCTTCTCCAAAATTAAATAATCAATTCCTTGTCTTTGCAATTCCGCACCTGTGGCTAAGCCACACGGTCCGCCGCCAATAATAATGACATCCTTCAAGCTGTTCACTCCTACTCATTTTCGTTCATGCAGCTCAAATTCTACTTGCCGCATACTCTTGCTGTACTTGCTTGAACCTTTCATTCTGCTGCCATACAAGAACTACTAAGCTATTTTTAAGTAACATCTTACCGCCTATCGTATCATGAGAGCAGCTATTTTCAAAAAAAGTCTGCCGCTCTTAGTTGTAGCCTTTCTCATTTTAATCTGTTATAATCCGTTGGAGCTCGTTGCAACTTGTTAAAATCTGTGATGTTGCATAATCAAGCATAGTTTGGCTATAATGGTACCAATAAAGACATCATGCCTGGGAAGAGCATCCAACTCGGAGGCGTTTTCGTCAAGGAGCAATAGACTGGCTATTTTTATATTGCCACGATTGAATACTCCCTAAGTTAACCGGGGCCGCCCGTTACAGCGGATCAAAGAGGATTGGAAAGTGGCTATTGCTTTCCAGTCAATTTGGGTGGCACCGCGAACATAAGCGCTCTTCGTCCCAATCGGACGATGGGCGCTTTATATATTTTTTGAGGAGTGTGTGCCATGCTGGAGATGAAATGGGTACGGGAAAACCCGGAAGTTGTGCAACAGGCAGCTGATGCAAAGCATATTCATTTATCTGTTATAGATCTGCTGCAAACAGATGATCAGCGCAAACAATTGCTGCAAGAGGTAGAGCAACTGCGTTTTGATCGTAATCGTGCTAATGATAGCATTAAAGAATTGATTCAAAGTGGAAAGGCAAATGAAAGTGAGCCGTTCAAACAACAAGTAAAGCAATGCAATATCCGCATACAGCAGCTGGAAGAGCAGCGCAGAACAATTGAGGACAGCTATCAGCGTCTAATGCTGCAAGTGCCCAATATTATTTCGGAGGATACGCCACAGGGGATTTCGGATAAGGACAATATAGAGCTGAAGCGAGTAGGTGAGGTACCTGACTTTGCGTTCGAGCCAAAGGATCATGTCGAGTTGGGCAGTTTGCATCAAATGCTGGATATACCGCGTGGTGTGAAGGCTGCCGGAACTCGCAATTACTATTTGACAGGCAATGGCGCCTTATTGCACCGAGCTGTCCAGCAACTGGCTATTGATGTGCTTGTACAAAAAGGTTTTACCTTACTGGAGGTACCGTTGATGCTTCGTGAAGAAGCAATGGTCAACACTGGATTCTTCCCTTCCGGCAAGGAGCAAACCTATAAAATCGAAGCAGAGGATAAATGGCTTGTAGGAACTTCAGAAGTGCCGCTAATCGCCTATTATCAAAATGAAATAATTGATGTAAACAAACCGCTGAAACTGGCTGCTGTATCTGCATGTTTTCGCAAAGAAGCAGGATCAGCCGGAAGGGATGTTCGCGGACTGTACCGAGTTCATCAGTTTTCAAAAGTAGAGCAAGTTATTGTTTGCCGCAACAGCTTGGAGGAATCTGAGCAAATTTTCAAAGATATTACGGCTAATGCCGAAGAAATTCTGCAGCTGCTAGAGCTGCCTTATCGTGTTATGGCAGTATGCGCAGGAGATTTATCACAAAAAAACTATAAACAATATGATATCGAAACATGGATGCCAAGCCGTCAAGCTTATGGAGAGACGCATTCATCGTCTATTGTGCTCGACTTTCAAGCCCGCCGCTCCAATATTCGCTACAAAGATGAGCAGGGCAAGCTGCACTACTGCCATACCTTGAACAATACAGCAGTCGCTTCACCGCGTATTCTGATTCCTCTATTAGAAAATCATCAGGAGGAGGACGGAACAATCCGTATTCCACAAGCGCTAAGACCGTATATGAATGGATTGGAGCGGCTTGTTTTGTAGGCTGAGTTTGGACTGGAGAAAGCATTGACTTTTTACTATACCAGACATATACTCAACTAATAAAACTGAATAGTTGCACGTAGTTGCATTTTTATACAGTTAGGAAGAGTAAACGGAGAACCTTACCTGTAAACAAATCTTCTTTCCCATTGCTGGGGGAGGGTCTGTTTATTGGTGAGGTTTTTTTTTACAGATACAATAACAGACACGTTTAATAGCTTTAAGATGAACATCATTAAGGGAGAGAGACAGATGAAGGGCTTTATTTTTGATCTTGACGGTACGGTTTATTTGGGTGATAAGCTTATTGAAGGTGCAGCCGAAACAATCCAGGCTTTGCGCGATAGAGGGGATAAGGTTCTTTTTCTTACTAATAAGCCTATCGCTTCACGGCAATCCTACGTCGAAAAATTAAATGCGCTTGGAATAGCTGCTCAGCTCGATGAAGTGCTGAATTCCTCACAGCTTACGGCATTATATTTGCAAAAAAACTTAAAGGAACACGAAAACGTTTTAGTCATTGGAGAACAGCCGATAAAGGATGAGCTAAAAACACACGGTATCTCCTTTGTGGAGGATAGCTTTAATGTCAATTATATTGTTCTTTCATGGGATCGGCAATTTCACTACAATGATCTTAACTTAATGCATCAGGCTGTCGTTCGCGGAGCCAAAGTGCTTGCGTCCAATCCGGACCTTACTTGTCCAATCGAAGGCGGAGAGCTGCCGGATACCGGAGCGTTAATAGCTGCGCTTGAAGCTTCGACAGGCAAAAAGATTGATCTTGTGCTCGGCAAGCCATCAATTATGGCAGCGCAAATTGCCAGCGAATACTTGCAGCTTGAACCAAGTGAATGCTTTATGATTGGTGACCGGCTGGAGACTGATATTAAAATGGGCAACGACGCAGGCATGCAAAGTGTACTCGTTCTGACCGGCGTAGCTACAAGAGAGATGGCAACTGCCTCAGTATCCAAACCTGACTATATTTTTAATTCTATCGTTGATGTTGTCTCCTTATAATTAACGTCATGTTATACTGTGGAAGTATAACATTGCATGTTAGCTTCAAGAGCTAGGAAGGAGATTTATTTATGTACCCAATTGTAGACCTAGTCGAGCATCAAACGATTGGTGCGGTTCAAGCAGAGAGTGATTTGGAAATTGCATTGAACGGGAAAGTAAATCTCGTTTTTGTGATGATGGGTTCTATATTAAATGTAAAATCAATCATAGACCGCATTAAAGCTGCGGGAAAACATCCTTTTT
The DNA here is from genome assembly GCA_040396195.1 of Paenibacillus nanensis. GTDB lineage: Bacteria > Bacillota > Bacilli > Paenibacillales > Paenibacillaceae > Pristimantibacillus > Pristimantibacillus nanensis_A. Next base: position 53,284 of record JBEBPB010000004.1, on the reverse strand, counting down.
TGCATATGGAATTTGTGGAGGGCATTGCCCCTGACCGCAGCGGAGTTGCCTATATTGCTCAACATATACAGCCTACGGGAATTATCTCCACCCGAAGCAACATAATCCGTATCGCCAAAGAGATGAAATTAATGACCATCCAGCGTGTTTTTCTGATTGATCACAATGCAGTAGCAAAAGGAATCAAAATGATTGAGCAAACCCAGCCTGATGCTGTAGAAATTATGCCCGGTGTTATGCCGCGTATTATTAGCGAGGTGGCAAATCTTACTCCTTTGCCGATTATAGCTGGGGGACTGATTGATAATCAGCGGGAAATAGATAGCGCGTTGGAGGCGGGGGCTCTTGCTGTTTCGGTTGGAAACAGTATGTTTTGGGGCGCTGATGATTAGAAGCAGCCGGGATCATGCAGGATTAATCGGACTCAAATGATTCAAATCCCCTTTTGCCATTGTCCGAAGGGGATTTCATTTGTCTGTTAGCTACGCTGCGCAACATATTATTTTACTAATCGTATTATCGAATAACAGATGTTTTGCGCATTTTTTCGATCTCATCTCGCTTTATCTGACTGCGGTATTGCTTAGGGGTGACCTGAAAATGCTTTTTAAAAATTTTAATAAAGTAACTGGTCGTTTGATAGCCGATTTTCTCTGATATTTCATCAAGTGATAAATTGGACTGCACCAACAGCTCCTCAGCCATCTTCAGACGATAGTCGGTTACGTAGTCAATAAAGGTCATTCCCTGTTCTTCTTTGAACAGGACGCTGAAGTAACTAACATTTAAATGAACATGCCCGGCAACATCTTTAATCGATAGTGACTCATCGATATGCTCTTTAATATAATCAATCGCTTTTTCTACAAATGGATTTCCGACTGCCGACAACTCTTCCTCCGGATGATCAGCACTCTCTTCCCGTTCCTCCAGAACCTTTTGTACAGCCTCAAGCAATTGCTCCTGGCGAACAGGCTTTAGCAAATAATCCACTGCTCCCAGACGAAGGGCGCTTTGCGCATATGAAAATTCCGCATAGCCGGTCAGCAAAATACAAGCAATCATCTGTCGTTGCTCACGCAGCTGTTCCAGCAGCTTGATCCCATCCATTACCGGCATTCGAATATCTGTAAGCAGCAGATCATAATGCTTGGAAGTTAACAGTTCAAGTGCAGCCGCACCGTTCTCCGCTGTCTCTACTGTAATACCTTCTCCCAGTTCCCGTAGTGTAAAGGCAATCCCGTTTCTTGTGTTTGGCTCATCATCTACAACGAGTATGACTGCTTGCTGCATCTTCAAGTCCCCTCCTTAGCTGTCAGCTTCAAGATGACTGTTGTTCCGACATTTTCAACGCTTTCGATTTCAATTCCGCTTCCCTCGCCATACTGCAACTGAGCAAGCTTGTGCACATTGAACAAGCCAATCCCTTTGCCGCCTACCTGCAGTTCCTTATGCGTTTCATTAGACAGCCTGCTTCTAATTTCAGCTAGTTTGCTGCCGCTGATCCCTACTCCATTATCTTCAACGGTTACGATCAAATCAGAGTCGCACTTGTTTATAGTTACGGACAGCCTGCCGCCGCCATTAAGCGGCTCAATACCATGCACAACAGCATTCTCTACCAGCGGCTGAATAGTCAGCTTCGGAATTTTGCATTTTTGGGCAGACGGATCCAAATAAAATGCGGTCTCCAGTCGATCCTCCCAGCGCATTTTAATCAACTCGGCATAGCGCTTTACTTGCTCCAACTCCTGCTCGGCTGTAACAAAACCATTATGATCATTGCTTTGAATCGTATAGCGAAACAGATCTGCCAGCAAGATGATAGAGCGGGACAGCTCCTTTTCGCCCTTGCTAATATGTGCCCAATAGATACAATCCAGCGTATTGAATAGAAAATGAGGGTTGATTTGCGAATGCAGCGCAGTTATTTCGCTTTTGCTTTTCATAATTTCGATTTCGTAAACGGATTTGATTAAATAATTAATTTCACGCACTAATTGATTGTACCTTGTATTAAGCTGGCTCACTTCACGGTTGAAATATTGCTCGCGATTTTCTTGTAAATTCCCTTCCTTGCCTTGCTGCATAACACGTGACAATTTCTTTACTGGAGATGTAATTAGCTGGGAAAGTCCAAAGGACAAAAAGGCAAACATAATAATTCCTGCAGCACTTGCCGCCAACAGTACATAACGAATAAAGGAGGTGCCCTCCATAACCATTTTTTGTGGCAATAAAATCTCCAGCATCCAATCCGTCTCAGGAATATGACGGCTTACTGCGATAAAGCTCTTTTCTTTTTTGAGATTCCCGGAAAGAAGCTCCTCTCTTAGGGTGTCCGAAGCTATAATTTCACCATTTTCATCCGTCAAATAAACGGTACTGTCCGCAAGCTTAGCATCGCCTGCGCTAATAAAATCTATTAAAGAACGCTTCACCTTCATAACCAAATAGCCGCCGCTCTCGTAACCAAGCCGTTCAATCTTCACCTGACGCAACGCAAGCAAAGAGTCGCTATCCTCAGGGTCCTGCGCCAGCCACACCAATGCACCTGCCTGCAAGCTTTCATCGGCACGCTCAACCGCTTTACCACCTGCTCTTTGCTTGACGTTTTTTTCTACCATCGGATAGATGCTGCCCTCTAATGAGAATAATTCGATCTCCTGTATGGTTTCAGAGTAAACCATCTTTTCCTGAAGCATTTTACGCACCTGCATACGATCCTCATAAGATACCCGATTTCCGTTTCTTTCTTGAAAGAGAAGTTCCTGAATGCGTTCATCCATAGCAAGCTGCAAGGTAAGCACATTAATTTCATTGAGCTGCGATTGAAGACGTCCGCTCATTTGCACGGCAATTTCATCCGTATATTGTTGCGCATTTTTCTTTTGCTGCAAAGAAAGCAGCATATATATGCTGCCAACTGTCATTGCCAGCACCAGAGCCATAGCCGCAATAAATCCGATAAAAATTTGAATTCTGGTTTGATCCAGCCCGAGCCTTTTGAGCAGACGCATCTCATCACCCTTATTGCATATATTGCTTAAATCCTGACACTTATTGCTTTTCACCAGGATAAATCATTATTTTGATACTCGTATCCTTCTGTGTACGAGCCATTTCGACTGCTTCTTTAATTTGTTCTAATGAAAACGAATGTGTAATAATCTTTTCCACATCTAGACCTGGAGTGCTTAGCGCTTGTACCGCTGCCTGATAAGTATTGACGTAACGGAATAGTCCGTATACATTCAGCTCAGCATCGATCAAATGATTGATATTTACAGGAATCTCATCTTGAGCCGGCATTCCTACCAATACAACTCGTCCGCCTCGTCGTACAGATGTAATGGCTGCACTAACCGCTCTCGCATTGCCTGATGTTTCAATCAGCACATCCGCCCCGTGACCGTCTGTTTTGCCCGCTAACTCCGCTGAAATATCCTGTTTACTCGGATCGAATACAGCAGTTGCCCCCATGTCCAAAGCCAGTTGGCGGCGATATTCAACTACATCGGACGCATAAATTTCAGTTACGCCATACATTTTAGCCGCTTGAATAGCAAGCAGGCCAATCGGTCCCAACCCAGTAACGAGCATCCGATCGCTAGGCTTCACCTCGCCGCGGTTCATGGCATGAATTCCTACCGAGAATGGTTCAATTAAAGCCCCCTGCTCGAAGCTCATCGTCTCCGGTATTTTGAAGGCAAAATCACTGCGTATTACCGCATATTCCGCCCATGCCCCATCTACTGGCGGTGTCGCCATAAATACAACATCCGGACACAGATTATATCTTCCGGCTTTGCAGTAGTCACAGCGTCCGCATGTCACCCCTGGCTCAACAGCTACTCTGTCGCCCGGCTTGACATTGGTCACCTTAGAGCCCGCTTCCACTACTGTACCCGCCAATTCATGACCAAGAATAATCGGTTTGTCTACCACATAGCGTCCTATCCTGCCATGTTCATAGTAATGCACATCCGATCCGCATATACCGATACAATGTACCTTAATCAGCACCTCATCCTCTTTGGGTACAGGTATGGCAATTTCTTTCACTTCAATGTCCAATGGCTTGTTTAGAATAGCTGCCCTCATTCTGTTTCCACTCATCCGTATCTCTCCCTGTCGCCATTATTCAAATTCACGGTAAGCAAAGTAATCAAAATCAGCATGCTTGCCAAAGCCACCCAAATCCTGAACGCAAATTCCTAAAAAAGCACCCGTAAACCCTTGATCGATCAAATAATCGCCGCTTAATGTTTCCGCATTCTCATCAGATATTTTCCCCGCATCCAATTTCGGACCAATTGCTGTCCAATTGAACCCGTCCACGGAATAATAAAATTGCAGTTCAGCATAATGCAGCTTTGCCTTCAAATAGATTTTATCATATCCTTCAATAGAAATAGGAGTAGCAAGCGGCTCATCATAAACACCGCGGTCACTGTTCATAATGCCAATGCAGCGTCCAAGCTTTTCGTCCTTGCTAATCCACAAATAATAGTAGTTTTTATTATTATAATAATAAATAAGTCCAGCCATTTGTTGATAATAATCCGGTTCAAACTCCACCGCAGTCTCAGCTTCTGCTGCAAACGACTGCTGCCGCCTTGCAATAAGACTTTGACTGAAAGCAGAGTATAACGAGGCACGTCCCTTCAAGCGCAAATGCCCCGGTCTTGCCGTAAGCGATGCCCAATCCTGTGTAATCGGCTCGCGTAATGACTGAAAATGAATGCTTAGCTTGTCCGAATCAAAATGTTCAATTTCCGTTTCCTGCTCCCAAGTCTGTTCAGGCAATCCTTTTGGCATCTTGACCTCTACGAACGGATGATGCCCGCCGTCTGTTAATCTGAGCCAGCCGTCCTCTGTAAAGCTTACATGCTGCAATGCTGATTCTCGACCCAAATTACACTGCAGCGACGGAAGCAACGGTCTGCCGCATAAATGGGCGAGATAAAATTCACCATGTTGTGTTTCTACAAGGCTGGCGTGACCAGCACGCTGTAAAGGCAAATCAGGATTATCGGCTGAAGTAACGATCGGACCTTGCGGATCTGCTTCATAAGGACCAAATAGCGCCTTGGAACGGGCTACTGTCGCCGCATGTCCAAATCTTGTGCCGCCTTCTGCTGTAAGCAAATAATAATATTCACCATGCTTGTATAGATGAGGACCTTCCGTCAATCCCAATTCGGTTCCTTGGAAAATATTATGAATCGGACCAATCAGACTCTTTTTTTCTGTACAATACTGCTGCATGACGATACCACCGAACGGATTATTGCCCTTGCGATGATCCCAAACGAGATTGAGCAGCCATTTGCTACCGTCCTCATCATGATAAATAGAAGGATCGAAGCCGCTGCTGTTCAGATGAATCGGCTCAGACCATGGCCCTGTTATATCCGTTGCTGTTACCAAGTAGTTAGGTGTATCCTTGAACGGGCCAAGATGACTTTTTACATCCGTATATACCAAATAAAATACACCATCGGAATAACTGAGACACGGCGCCCAAATTCCGCCTGAATCCGGATTACCCGCCATATTAAGCTGGCTTGTTCGTGAAAGCGGATGTGTAAGCAAGCGCCAATGCTTCAAATCAGTAGAGTGATGAATTTGTACACCGGGAAACCATTCAAATGTTGAAGTCGCTATATAGTAATCATTCCCGACCCTCAAAATTGAGGGATCGGGATTGAACCCGCGAAGTATAGGATTGGTAATCATTGCCGCACCTTCCTTAACGTTATTTAATTATTTAATATTGCTCAAAATCGATTGAATATCTGCGCCTTCCTTGCCAAGTATAGCTCCAACCGCATTCAGGAACTGATCGGCACGCTTGGCATCCAGCGTCTGGTCATAGTAACCGAAGAAGCCCTCCAGATTTTTACTGATTGCATTATCATAGCTGAACGCTAGCGGATGCATCTTGGATTCATCCAAACCTGGGTTTTTGAATGGGCTTATATCAGCCCCCTCATTAATTTCTTTGCGCTGCTCCGCACTTGCCAAGTAAGACAATACTTTGTAGGCAGCCTCTTGATTTGTTTTGGACGATACCGCCATTCCTACACCAAATCCGCCATGATAAATTTTTGTGCTGCCTGCGCCGCCCTCAACAGATGGGAACGGAACAAAATCAATGCGCTCAGCTACTTCATCATCCAAAAATGAATTCATCGCCCACTCGCCTTGCAAATACATCGCGGCACGCTCATTTGTGAACAAGGATTCTGCAGCGGCGTAATCAAGTCCGAGGAATCCATTAACGAAACCTTTATGCTCTGTCGCCAGTTCCTGCAATAGCTCAGCCGCTTTTACAAAGCTCTCTGTAGCGAAATCAGTTTCTCCCGCTTTAGCTTTATCGAATGGCTCTGTACCGCCTACACGCTGTGCCAAATAAGAGAACCAGTGCAATAGAGGCCAACGCTCCTTGCCGGCTACCGTAATCGGAGTAATGTTTTTCGCATTCAGCTCATCTACTACTGTCAATAGCTCGTCAAACGTAGACGGTGGCGTCAAATTGTTTTCAGCAAAAATAGCTTTATTGTACCAAAGCGAAACGCCGCTAAATAAAACTGGTACACCATACGTTTTCTCATTAAAGGTGAACGCATCAAATCCACCCGGCAAAATATTATCTTTAAAAGCGGTATCTTTATTCAAAAACGGTGTCAAATCGCCCAGCAAATCGTTCGCTACAAGCGTATCAAATGTTTCGCCGCTCCAGTAAGTGATCAAATCAGGCAATTGATTGCCGGAAATAGCTACTTTCATTTTTGTTTTCAAAGCTTCATCTTCAAAAAACTCAGCTTTTACTTGAATATCTGAATTGTTTTTATTAAATTCTTCAATAGATTTTTCAATAATGGCACGGTTTCTTGATTCCATTGACCACATCGTCAGCTGAGTAACTTCTCCTTTCGGTTCTTTGCCTGCATTTCCGCCAGTGTCATTCCCCTTGCTGTTGCCAGAATTGCCGCAGCCTGCGATAAATACTAGTACAAGCGCCAACATTAGTGCGGACCATTTTTTCATCTTGATAACTCCCTTTCTCTCATGCTGTTTTTATATGAAGATGGTAGTACCTAAAGTTAAGTTGCTGCTTAGCCTTTTACCGAACCGGCAGCTACGCCTTTTTGCACATATTTTTGCAGGAAGGCATACATAATAACGATTGGTGTTGTCGTAATGACGAGCGCAGCACTTATTAATGAATAGTCTGCACTAAAATTTCCTTTAAACATCATTAGCCCCAGTGGCAGTGTTTTTAATGATTCCTTCGAAACCATAACTAGCGGGAATACAAAGTCGTTCATTATATTGAAAAAAGATAAAATCGTAACCGTGGCAAGCACCGGCTTGGCTAGTGGAAAGTATACTTTAAAAAAGGTTTGATAAATATTGCAGCCGTCCACTAGTGCCGCCTCTTCCAGCTCTTTCGGTATTTCTCTAAAGAATCCGTATGCTAAAAACACAGCCAATGGCAGATTAAAAGCGATATAAGGGAAAAATAACGCCCAAAAGGTATCATATACATTCAACGAATTAGCCATTGTAAATAGCGGAATCAATGTACTGTGAATCGGAATCATCATGCCGAGCAAAAACATGCCGAGCAGCAGCTTCGAGCCGCGAAATGCCCTTGTCGACAAATAAAATCCGATTAAGGTCGCCGCAATCAACAATCCAATTACCGAAAAAAACGTAATGTACAAACTATTGAACAAATAACCGCTTATTCCTTCATTCCACGCGTTAACATAGTTGCTGAACTTCCATTCCGTAGGAAAGCCCCAAGGATTGGCGAAATACTCCTTATTGCTTTTAAAAGACGAGATCACCATCCATAGAAAAGGATATCCCGTAATAACCAAATGGACGAGCAGCACGATATATATCACTATTCTGCTCAACTTTTTCGACAGCTTGGGATTAACAAATCCTGCTGCAGCACCAGCTGTAGCTCCCCCTGCCTTCCATTGCACTCCATTATTACTCACAGTCATTCTCCTTTCTATTGAAATCTCGCCGTTCCCTTGCTAAGCAGTTTGTGAATAACCAATGCTAGCACCATGCCGAAAAGCAACAAGAACGTAGAAATGGTACTTCCGTAACCGAAGTCCATTAGCTTAAACGCATTCGTCATCATATAGCTGGCAAGCACTTCACTGGAATGATTCGGGCCGCCGTTTGTCATAATATAAATCAAATCAAAATATTTGAGTGAGTTAATTACACAGTTGAGTACAGTAAACGTAATTGTCGGCCATATTAACGGAATTTGCACCTGATAAAATATTTTCCATTCGGAGGCGCCCTCCATACGTGCTGCTTCCAGCACCTCATCGGAAATATTTTGCAACGCCGCAAAGTAGACAACTACATAGAAACCGATAAATTGCCACGCAACAACTGCAATAACGGACAATAATGCGGTTGATTCGTCTCCCAGCCAAGCCTGTGTCCAGCTCCCTAATCCAATATTCGTAAGAAGACTATTAATCAGACCAAAGTTTGGATCATAAATCTGTCCCCACAAAATCCCGAGAACAGCAGTCGATAACATAACCGGTGTAAAATAAATCGTTTTCAATAGATTCGAGCCGCGCAGACCGATACTAAGTAATACCGCTATAACCAATCCAACAGGCAGTTGTATCAACAATGCGCCTAATGTCAAATAAAGTGAATTGAGCAAAGCCTTCCATACAATCGGATCATTCAATAAGTGCATATAGTTGCCCGCGCCATTAAACACTTTTGGCGATATGCCGTCCCACTGGTGGAGACTGTAGAAGATGCTCATTGCGATCGGTATGAGTATGATGCCTATAAATATCGCCAGCGCAGGTCCCATAAAAAACACGCCGCCTGCCGCTTTCTTCCATCCCTTCTCCCTCATAGTATCTCTCCTTGCCTTTATTGTTTGCGCCGTTATTGTTTGCGCTTTCAATCTTTGTATCTTTAATGTTAACAATTCAAAGAGCATTTGTTATGGAACGTTAATTGGGAAAAATGGTACATTGATTGGGTGATGAATGCGATTTCTTTTTAAAAAAGGGGAGAGAAGGGGTTAGTGTGGAAATATTGTTGTTGGGTCACATAATTAAACGAATAAAGCTGCGCTCCTCTTCATCTAATCCAAATTAACTTGGAAACAGCAATTTAATAGTTCCGCAGCAGCTTCAATAGTGGGCAAACCCATGATACAATCGCGTAAATGGAACTAAAAGGAGAATCCTTCAATGACGATACTGTCGCATAATCGTGCCAAGCTAGATAAATACATAGAAGAGTTTAAATTAACACATGTTCAGGATTATTTGTATCGCACTACAAAACAAGGTATTCGCAGTATAAAAACCGGAAAGACGGATTATACAAAACCCGGATTATCTCGTGTAGGCGGTGACCCTGATCTGCCTGCGCATATAGAATGGCCACTTACGGAGGACGATACACCGATGGCTTTTTTGGCACAGCTTAACTTGAGCGAATTGACAGCTAGTGATGAGAACAATTGGTTGCCGAAGACGGGCATGTTGCTATTTTTCCTGGGAGTAGACGAGCCTGCCTACAATATTGAGCATAAGGTACTGTTTCTGAACGAAACTGAGATCGCAGCGGCAGTACGGCGCGAATCTCCGGAGGAAACTGCTCTTGAGGATACATTTGAAGGCTATGCGATCCAAGCTCGTCCATCTCTTGAGCCGCCAAACTATGCATATGCAGACTATGAACTAATTGAAGATACGGATGATGAAGATGTAACCTTTGATGAGTATGAGGATTTCTTGAATGCTATTCAGGAGCCTGAGCAGGGAGAGTACGATGTGTTCCAAATGTTTGGCTACCCAGCCGGACAACATGACGATGCCGAGTATGAGGCTGCATTAATGCTGCTTGCCGGTAAAGAATATGACTATAAAATGGCAAACGCCTTGAAGCATATCATAGCAGCTGTAGGCGGCGATCAAGCCAAAGCGGAGCAGGAAATTGCCGATACGTTGCTATTGCTGGAGCTTGAATCTGATAGTGATGTCGGCTTCTGCTGGTGGGATGCAGGTGCGTTGCAGTTCTTTATTCGCAAAGAGGACTTGCTTTCAGAGCGCTTTGATCGCACCTATTGCTCGCTCTACTCTAGTTAGTCTACAGTCTGCCATAAGCAGCAACCTCCGGTTGACAGCTTGCAGGCTAAGCAGCTACACGTCACATCAATATACTCTATAGTCGGAATACTGTCACATTCCAAGCTTAACCATATATCTCATAAATCATTATATAGAAACCATCATGCAGCTGAGGCTATATGATGATTTCTATGTGATTTTTTAATCAATATATTCACTTCTCCTGATTACAAGACCTCTGCTCCGCCTCCAGCCTTTTCTCTTGTACTGATAATTGCTTAACACAATTATTTACTTTAGAGCTTCCCTCACATTATTTTGTGATAAAATTATAAATGGTTTATAATAGAATTATTTTAATAATATGGAAGTAATTAAAACTGTCTATATTACTGGAAAGAAGTATGTTTGCTATGCAAGGAGTAGGAATTAGTGGAGTATTACTTTTAATTCTAGTTATCATTGTTATCTTATATATCCTGTACTCTATCAAGAGTAGTGCAATGAAGAAACTTGAATTTAAAAAAACGGTCACTCATGATCTCCAAAAAATAAAAGCGGATATTCATAACATCGAGGAAATTTTAAATTCAAAAGATAAATAACATAGGTGACAAAGTGATGTGCTGTATTAAGCAATTATTTCTGTGGTTCTTTACTATGGGTTATAAAGCTATTTATTAGGAATTACAACTGTATCAATAAGAGCCCCTACTGACTTCCTTGTTCCGTAGTCAGCATGGCTGCCTACGCTTGGTAATTAATTATATCTTATATCCCGTTTCTGCCTATAACGGAAAATCGTATAAACTTGCAGCCACAGCTTGTCCGCGCGTTGATTTTATACGATATTTTGCTACTACTTAGGTACCCCTCATATATGGAATTTTTAGTCTATGGATAAAAAATAAAGGAGTCCCTGATAATGAATTCGCTAAATAAAGAATTCTTGTTTGATCTATTATTCCTTTCCTTTATATTAAGTTTACTGAATAGTTTCTTTTTTACAAATTTTGTATCCAGTCAAGGAATTGATGAGGTTAGTTTTGATGGAGTTATCTTTTTTACTTTGTTTTTTTTAGTTCTTTATGTCTTTCATCTTCTAGTTAGTTCGTTAAAATACGCTATAGCCAGAATAACAAAAAACTCCTTTCCAGCTAAACTTATATTTTTTAATGTTTTAGTGCTTTTATTGCTTGGATCAATTTGTTTTTTTGTTAAAGATTTAACACCTATGTTCTTAATTTTTTCATTATTGCTTTTCAACATAACCTCGTATGTAAACAAATATTATACCAAATAGATTCTGAATTGGCGTTGCAGTGTAATATTAATCAAAATGGTTTACCCCCAGAGTTTCGGCACTCTGTCTAATTTCATTAAACTGTTTCTATTTATTCAGCCCTCTTATCCACTTGGGTGCGCCAATATCAAATGAGGCGGATCGATTAGCTTGTTTTTGTACGTTTTTTCGTATAAACAGCGTGTGTTTATTGATAATAATCGTTATTTTATACGTTTTTTCGTACAAACGCTCCTCATTTTCTATATATACAGGAGTTTTTATACGATAAATCGTACAAAAGAGCACTGTTCTCCTATAGATAGCCGCCCCTTATCCTTTTTCACTCTTTGTCACTCTTTTGTAAACAAAAGACTTTATCCGTTAGGTGCCACTCAAGCCCCAAAAGATAAAGTCTTTTGGTATCTGTACAGTTATCAACCGTCTCCGTTTATTCGCTATATACTTCGATCTCGTTGATCCGCAGGTAATCTGTTTGTATGGTTGGTCCACTTTTGCCTACAATTCTTAATTTGGATGAGGTTACTGTCTCAAAGGTATGGGAACGATGGTCAAATGAATTGCCAGTGATGACAGGCAAGCAGTTGACCCACGTCTGTCCGTCCCAATACTGGATATCATAATCGCGGATTTCATAACCGCTTGTTGTATACAGCTCGACACGTCCAAATGTTTTCTCCGCGCCAAAATCAAGCTGCACCCACTCTGGCAATGAAGTGCCATCTGTCGCCCATCCGTTCCAATCGGTGGTTGCTATACCGTCATTCACCTTTTCAACTGCATAGCCATTTGCTGTATCGGTATTCGACGCTGTTGCTGTCGCTTCCCTCGCATAATTAACAAGCGCAGATGTATTCAGTTTTATTTGACTAAGTTGCGGGCTATAGGAAATTGCTCCTCCGGTTGGAAATTCGATTTTTACAAATTGCGTTCTAAGCGGCAGCTCGGTAAATGTATAGATACGTTTTGTCCATGCGCCGTCGTTAATTAATGAATCTTGATATTGCCCGGTATGCTGCTCCCAAGTCACTCTATTAGGGGAGGTGTACACTTTAAAATTACGAATGCCTTGTTCCGCATCGGTTGCATAAAGAGCAGTCAGCACCATATCGGTTGCTTCCTTCTCATAAATAATATACTCCGGCTGCTCGGTGCTTGTACTAGCTCTCGTTACCCGGCTGGCATCACCTAATGCTGCACCATTCGTAGTATCAAAGTATAAACCTTCGCTGTGCTCTCTTGCCTTGGACCAGTCATCCAGCTCATCGATCACCGCATCTGCATTCCACGCGATATTAGATAGCTGAACCTCGCCGATTTGCGGACTATAAGAAACCGTCCCGCCACTTGGAAAAGCAATTTTAATATAGTTTGTTCCATTCGACAATGGAGTCAGTGTATACACACGCTTTGTCCAGTAGCCGCTATTAATCGGATAATCCTTAGTAGCAACCCCCTCATGCTCTGTCCAAGTATCACCATCCGGAGATGTATAGAAAGTAAAATTACGAATGACCGGATCAGCATCTGTAGCAAATAGCCCCGTTAGCTGTACTCTTGTTGCTCCATTGAACTGATAGATAATAGATTCCTCTGCTGTCCCTCCAGCGCTGCCTGCAGCACGCATTGCCCGGCTGCGATCGCCAACTGCCGATGCATTGACTGTATCAAGCACAAGACCAGAGCTATGCTTGTACGTTTTCTTCCAGTCATTCAAGTGATCAACTACTGTTTTGCCGACACTTTTGGCGTTTGATATTTCATAAAATACAACTCCATGGTGCGCAAGCTCTGGTGTAAAGGTAATCATATTGTTCTCTACAGGTACGGTAAAAGTAACCGGGGTCAGCTTGGCTGCATTTTTATAATCGGCTTCCTTGCTGTACCAATAGTCGCGATCTGATTGTTGCTTCAGACTGCGCGGAACTTCCATTGTATATTTCGACCAGGAATATGCATGATCGGCAATCCCGAAATTGTCCTTGTCCTTCCACCATGTCGGCCAGAAGTTACCATTGTCATCATTGATCGTCCATTGTGTTACCGTAACAGTGTCACCGCTCACAGGCGTAATATTTCGTACTGTAACTGCCGGCTGTTCACTGGTCACACTGTTCATATCATCGTTGTGATTGTATACCATCAAATGAACTTTTTTCTGAATCAGATTATAACCGCCAATCCCGTCAATCTCATTGCCTGCATCTCTGCTCGCTCCCGCAACAACGCTCGGCACTCGTTTATCGCCCGCCATTTTATAGCCCAGATTGGCAATATGTGTGCTTACCGGTGTAACTCCTCCCCATAAACCCTCTGTACTCAAGCCCCATGCTGCAAACCAATCGATATCCCAATCCGCCATCTGTTTGAACTGTCTCGCATCATATGAGCCTTGAAAACTGTGGGCGACAATTCTGGAATAAAGCGCTTTCGAATCTGGGCCTGAGTTAATTCTGCCTTCGTCAATGCCGTATTTCAAATTCGTTAGTCCGTTTGCGACAGCCCGATTACGCATAGCGTCAATTGTATCCACCAAGCTTTTGCCGTTATTCATTTTTTCGCCTGGTTTAAAGTCATAGTAGGAGGCTGTTAAATAATCAATTTGTGTCCCCTTCTTGCCCGTTTTAAAGTTTGTACCGTTGGGACCGACACCCGCAACATGATCAATAAACTCCAGCTCATCCCAAAGCCCTTCCGTTACCGTCATACTATGTGCGCCCACCGTCAAGTTATCTGCACCTATTGCAGCTTCCAATGCAGCAACTGTGTAATCGTATATTTTGAAAAAAGCCAACTTTGTTGTCTCAGCGCTTATTCCATTATCAAACCATTCCGGGTTCTCATATTCTGTAAACACACCCCAGGTCCAGGTCTTCACCTCAGTGATGCCAAACTCGTCTATCAGCGCTTCTGCAAGCGCTTTAATATAATTGTAATATTGATCGTAATCACTTGGTGGACGCAGATTTGCCTCCATAATGCCGATAACAGGATCATTTGACAGTTTGATAGGGATATTGCCGGTTTTAATATGCGGCTTCAACCCCTGATCCACAACATGATGAAGTGCCCCAAAGAGACGGGAGAAATCATAGTCGGTCAAATTCGTACGATCAGCAGGATCAGCAAATAGATCACGGTTTGTGCTGCAATTCAGAAAGCCTTCATAACAGCCGCCTGTTGCTGTCATAAATTGAACATTTTTCACAAAGGGATACTGATCTGCAAAAAAATTTGCCGCTCTGCCTTCCGCCTTGCCCGTCCAATCTATTTCATAGTCCCAAGCATTGATATCTGAAAACTTGTTAGTAATCGTCGCCCCTAGCGCCGATAGATCAAATGTTATTGTGCTGCTCTCAGCTGCAGCAAACGCCTTGTTTGATGGCGGAATCATTGCCAACGCTGTACTGGATACCAAAAGAGCACCGCAAAAACCTGTCAAATATTTTTTCATCATCATCCTTTTCCCCTCTCTAATGTCAGATATAAAAATTTGAGTATGGAAGGAGCAGCTCTGCCTCTGCCCCTTCACAAAATCTCTCACCCATTCTTATTTGTTGTCGCTCAATAGCTCAAAGATCGGCTTTAGTTCCGTTTGTTGCTCTTTCGCTTTGGACTGCCAGTAGGCAAAAATATCATCTACCTGGTACTTATCCAGCCCGGCAATAAAATCATCCTGCATTTGGGCAAATGCAGTATCGTCCTTAGCCAGCACTAGCTTGAAAATATTTTTAAACGTGTAATTCTCCAGATTCGTACCTTGCGTTTTCAGATTTTCCGGCAACTCGCCTAGACGATAGATCGCGTTTTCCTTATATGCCTTAACTTTTGATGTATACAGCTCAACCAGACTTTCAGCCCCGTAATGCTGGAGCATATCCTCATGCAGTGGCGTCATTTTGCGCTTGATTGCTTTATCCGACCATTCGAACAAGTTAACCGCAACACCCGTTTCCGGATCGACTACACCGCTGTCAAAACCGACAAAGTGATAGTACATTTGTGCGCCAGTCCGTTTGGAAAACGCCAGATCACTGCTGCTTTCATTCAAATATTCGTCAGTCGGCACCGGCTTGCCATCCTCCATCTTCCAGTTCTCCCCCTCCGGTCCATTCCAAACGGTACGAGAGTTTTCATAGGAGGACAGCCAATTCAGCAATTGCATCGCTTTTTCTGGATGCTTGGTGTTTTTCGAGATAGCAAATACACGCCCGCCAGATGCAAGATTGTTAATTAGCATAAAGGCATCTGTATTCATTGGCGGCAATGCTACCATTCCTTTTTCCGACTCGCCTTTTTTCTCATATGCTTTATTAATATCGGCAGTCAGCCAGCCTGGAACGTTATAAAGATAACGGCCTGCCTTTACCTTTTCTTCGTACTTATCTGACTTTTGCGTAAAGGATTCCGGGTCAAGAATGCCCATTTGATTGGCCTTGTTATAGAACTTTACCGTACGCCAAAACATACCGTTCTTATCCTTTAAATCATTGTTGGGTGAAATTTCATTAGTAGCAATATCATAATAAGCAGTCCGGTCACTCGACAAGTAACCCTTTCCTTCTGTAAAAGTAAGCGTATAAGTCATTGGCCAATCGCCCCAGCCTTGCCCGTCGGCAAACCAGCCGCCAATAGCATACACTTTTTGACCGTCTTTGTTTTGCGGCTCCAGCTTCTGCATCTCGGCAAGCACATTTAGCAAATCCTCGTCGTAATTTTCCAGCTTGGGATAACCAAGCTGCTTGTACAAATCCCAACGAATATAGTTTCCGCCCAGCGGCTGCATAGCGCCATTCGTTCCTCTCAGCATCCCGATCGTGTATAGCTTGCCGTCAGGACTAATTGTCTTCTTGTGCAGCTCCACCATTGCCTGACCGCTCGGTTCAGAAGTAATATTGTCTCCATACTGCTCAAGCAGCTCATCCAGCGAATAAATTTGGTCGGCTTTCACCATTGTAGGAATCATTTTGTCCGGGTCAGGCACCCAAAACAAATCAGGCAAATCATTGCTGGCAATCATCGCATTCAGCTTTTCGCCAAAATCAGCGCTAACCGCAGTCATATCCATTTTAATTCCCAGCTCTTGTTCGATAGTTTTGGCTACCGGGTTTTGCATAACACCGTTTGGCTCAGCAGCTGCAATACTCGCCGCCACCTTGAGCGTCACTACGCCATCTTCTCCATCATTTGGTTTTTCTGAAGAGCATCCCAGCATAGACGTGGTCAACATAGCTGTCGTTAAAAGAAGCGTCAGTTTTCTTTTCATTGTCGTACCCCTTTATATAAATTTTTAGTTAAACCGCCTTGTATCGTCAGTTACCCTTTCACTGCCCCCAGCATAATCCCCTTTACAAAATACTTTTGCATAAACGGATATAGCAGCATAATTGGAAAGACCGTAATGACTGTAATGGCATATCGCAACGACATTGGAGTTACCTTTCCTGAGCTTGCTAAGGCAGCCCCCTGAGTAGTGCCCGAGGCACTCGTTCGCATCATATCCGCCATATTGGATTTCAAATTCGTGTAAAGCAAATACTGGAGCGTATTGAGATTGCTGTCGGTGACCAGGTAGAAATTATCTGCCCAAGAGTTCCATTGCCCCACCGCGGTAAATACAGCAATACAGGCAATAATCGGCAACGATAACGGAAAAATAATTTTAAAAAATAGTGTCCAAATGCCTGCTCCATCAATTTGCGCTGACTCCTCCAACGAGGCGGGCAAAGACTCGATATAAGTTTTGACTAAAATAATGAAAAATGCAGAAACCGCGCCCGGCAGAACATAAAGCAGAAAATTATTTTTCAAGGACAATGTTTTCATCAGCATATACCACGGTATTAGCCCCGAGTTGAAAAACATCGTCACAATAATTAGCCGATAAATGGTACTGCGCAACGGAAGCTCTTTTTTTGTGACCATATAGCCGATAAATGCACTGCAAAATACTGTAATAATCGTACCGACAACTGTTCTGGCTACCGAGATAAACACACTTTGAAAAATACTCGGTATTTGCATTAACTGATCGTAAGACGACAACGTGATGCCGCGCGGCCAGAAATAAACGCCTTTGGCGGTTTCCATCGGATCACTCAAGGAATTAATAATGATGTAATAGAATGGGTAAATGCATATAAGAGCAAATAGAAGTAATAAACCTGTATTTGCAATTTGATAGAATACTTCTCTCCATGTAAGTTTGTTCATCCTGCTCGTCTTCCTCCCTCCGCCTAAATAATCGTTTCTTTTCGAACAAGCTTTGACAACCAGTTGGCTGATAAAAGAAGGACAATACTTACAACGGATTTAAAAATGCCGATTGCAGTAGAAAAAGCGTACTCCGCCCGTCCAATCCCCAACGTATAAATATAGGTGTCCAATACTTCAAGCTTGTCGATATTCAGCGGATTCTGAAACACATAATATTGCTCGAAGCCATTGCTCAGCATACCCGAAATAGAAAGCAGCAGCAGCACAAAGTACGTAGGCATTAAGCTGGGTACAGTGATATACCAAATTTTATGAAAACGCCCTGCTCCATCCACATCGGCTGCATGGTACAGCTCCGGATCAATACCGGCAATCGCAGCCAGGTAAATAATAGCGCCCCATCCGGTTCCCTTCCAAATCGAAACCATTAATTGAAAAAACCAGGCGTAACCATCACTGCCCAAAATATTAGTAGGCGTTTCTATCCAGCCCAACCCAATAAGCAGTTTATTAACCACACCGTCCTCCAGCGAGAAAAAAGTGAAGAAAATAGCATACACCAGCACCCACGAAATAAAGTTGGGAATAGCCGATACCGTCTGAATCCATTTGGAGACGACTTTGCTGCGAATCTCGGAGAGCATAATGGCAAATACAATCGGTAATGGTGAGGTCAGCAAGCCTAGAAAACTCATCGCCAGTGTATTGCGCATTACGATGCCAAAATCATTGCCGCCATCGAACAGTAGCGAGAAATACTTCCAACCTACAAACTCTTGCTTAAATAAAGGAATTCCAGGGTTATAATCAACAAAGGCATACGCCCACCCAAATAACGGTACATAGTTGAACACGACAGTTAAAATAATGAACGGAAGTAAAATCAGTAACATGTTAATACGCTGTTTCTTGTTCATTCCATGCGCTCCTCTCTCTAAATAAAATTCTAGTGTACAGCGAGGAACGCATTCAATTGTAAAGATTTTAGTTTGTTTATAATAATTATAGGTTCGTCAAATTGGGGACAGGAACATGAGCTTTTATGTCAAAGAATATACTTACAGAAAAAATACATCATGAGATTGGCTTGAGGAAGGCAGGGGAAGCAGCTATGCGCGCTTTGTTCAACAACTATATTCAGAATCGTTTTTTCAACAAACTATTGCTGCTCTATTCTGCCATTATTATTCTTACGATCAGCATTCTTATCTACATTGTCGTGACAAGCATTACTGGCTTACTGAGCGAACAAGCCATTACCTACAATAAGCAAGTGTTGCAGCTTGTCAGCGATCACTTTCATAAGCAGAATAAAAATTTCAAAAAAATTATGAATGACCTTTACACTACAAACGGCTTTGAGCGCACAACGACTATTTATGAGGCATTTACTGTCCTGAACAAAAGCCAGTCGTCTTTCGTAAACCTGGGGAAATCGGTCTCCACGGAGCATCGAGAGCGTGCGGCGTTTATTAATCGCTATATGCTGGATAGCGCCCTGCCAAGTGATCCGAATATTTTACAATTAATTATGACCAATCGAGCATTCAACTTTGAAATCAACAATACGCGATACACTTCGAGCATTCAGTTAGGTGATTATATTGATAACATTAAGCATTATATCGAGTCTCATCATGAGGGCGGTATCAACCGCAAACGAACTTATCTTCTGCCTGCTCTGCCTCTCTCCAGCAAAGGCAGCGTCATGAATCTATATGGTATCTATGATTATATTCGTTTGCCGGATAACCCTGCTGAATATGCCGGTTATATGATTACCACCTTTAATACAGAATCCTTTCATCGGGCGTATGAGCAATTTGATAAATACTTGATTGGCACACTGCTTGTCCTCACATCCAATGGCGAAGTCGTTTATGATTCGTCTGAGCGCTACTACAATGAACCATTTCCCTATTGGGAACAAGTTCAGCAGTCTTCCGAGAAGGTAACTATTAACGGTAAGCGTTATATTGTCAATGTTAATAAAGATGAGGATTATGGCTTCATTGCAGTAGGTCTTATCCCGATTAGTCAGCTGCATATGGGAATTAACTCGATTAATCGCATGGTGCTTATTGCGGCTCTTATTTGCATTTTTATAACAATTATATTGACTGTCTTAAGTACAAACCGTTTTTCACGGCGGCTCAAGGATGTATTATCGATGATACGAGATATTCAGAAAGGAAATCTAGCAACCAAAAAAGTAACGGAGCAGCATGACGAGGTCGGCCTAATCGCGCATAACCTTAATCTAATGAGTGATAAACTCAATGAGTATATTAAAAGAGAATATGTACTAGAGCTGCGCCGCAAAGATTCAGAGCTGAAGCAAAAAACTGCCGAGCTGTACGCCCTGCAATCGCAAATTAATCCGCATTTCTTGTACAATACACTAGAAGCGATCCGCATGAGGGCTCTCAGCTCGCGGGATAACGAAACGGGCCGGATGATCAAAATATTAGCCAAATTGTTCCGCAGCAGTATTAAAGATGAAATGATCATTACCGTTCAGGAGGAACTGAATCATTGCCAATCCTTGCTGGAGCTGTACTATATTCGTTTTCAAGGCAGATTAGAGGTTATCTTTGAGATAGAAGAAGAGATTCTGCATTATGGTGTATTCCGTCATATTCTACAACCAATTATTGAAAACTCGATTGCTCACGGCATCGATCTTTCACGCGATAATAATATCATTACAGTTCGTGGAAGGAGAGAGCAGGAGTTTATTAGGATTACGGTATCTGATAATGGTCAGGGGATCGAACAGGCTCAATTAAATAAAATTACCGAACAATTACAACAGCCTCGCCTGTATACGACAGAAAGTATCGGATTATTAAATGTTGAATCACGAATCAGGCTTATTTTTGGCAATAATTGCGGTCTTCACATCAAGAGTATAAAAGGGGGCGGAACCGAGGTTATCGTATCCGTTCTAGCCAAACTAAAGGAGGAACTGCAAAACGATGTACAAAGTGCTGATCGTAGATGACGAGCCGTTTATTCTGGATGGTTTGCCCCATGTGATCAACTGGGAGGAGCATGGCGCAGAAATTGCAGCCAGCGCTCGAAACGGTGAGGAAGCTCTAACTATACTGGAGCAGCAAAATATTCATATAGTAATTACGGACATTAAAATGCCCGGTACAAATGGCTTGCAGCTTATTGAAGCTGCGAGAAATCGCGGAGTTCAAGCCAAGTTTATCGTGCTTAGCGGCTATGACGAGTTTGAGCTGGTGAAAAAAGCCGTTATTTACGGAGTCGAAAACTATCTGCTCAAACCGCTGGAGGAGGAAGAGCTATCCGACACCCTGCTGACCACGATTGAAAAGCTGGATCATGAGGTTCATCTGTCTATTCAAAACAAACAAAATTACAGCATCGTTATGGACAATATTTTGTATCGCTGGGTAAGCGGTCAGATTGGTCAGGAAGAGCTGGTCAATCGCGCAGAATTTCTGCATATTGATTTGTCATTTGAGCGTTATCAGGTTGGTGTTGTCCATAATATCCTGCAGAGCTGCAATTCAGTAACAAAGGCAGAGATAGGGTCAAGGATAGAGTCAACGATAGAGATGCGGATGGGGACAGGGATCGGGATAGGAATAAGGACAGGAACAGGAAAAGGGACGGAGAGAGGGATAGGGACAGGTGCTGCGATTGAACCTTTAAAAGATCCACTTCCTTACGCCATTTTGAATATTTGTGAGGAAACTATTCATGGTTATGGCAATTGTCTGCTATTCAAAGGGATAAACGGTATCCCGATTTTGTTGTTTGCGTGGCGTGGTGAGAGTGAATCTTGCAGTGAGCACCTAGCCTCTTTACTTGAACGATGTGTTGAGCATGTCCGTGCCTATCTAAAACTGGATATTATTATTTCACTTGGCACGGTGGAGCATGATTATCGTCATGTCAAACATAGCTATCATTCTGCCTGCAAGAAGTTGGAGCTGACAGAGGGAAAGAGCAGCCATTCTTCTAAAGTCGAGGATTCCCATCCCCTCATTACAAGAGTCATCGGATATATTGAAGAAAACTACTCTCAGGAGCTTTCACTCAAAACGCTATCCTATCACTTCAACATGAATGCAGCCTATCTGGGACAGCTTTTTAAAAAGGCAACTGGTGAAATGTTCTCCAACTATCTCAATCAAATTCGCATCGAAAAAGCTAAGCAGCTACTAGCTGATCCACAGATGAAAGCCAGCGAAATTGCAGGGATGGTCGGCTTTAGCAGCGTACAATATTTCTCCAACGTATTTTTCAAATACACCGGCTTCTATCCTACTGATTTCAAAAAGCATCAGGTTGAGTAGAATGGCTGTCGACTTAACTCCAGCCCCAGAAAAAACCATCGCGCTCCCATGCGGCTCTACCTCGGTGCAGCTTGCGGAATGCTTTCTTTACTTCTTTATCAATCGAGTCATTACCTTGATCATTCTTATAAATAAATGACTCGCCAAATCTACTCTTAATCTGTTCTACTGCGTCGCTTTGATACAAAATTCCGGCTGATTTCAACTCGTTCAACATCCAGTTGGCAACATCATCCGCTGTGTGATCTGCTGCGTGGTCCGATGCGTGGTCCGCTGTGTGTCTCATCTCATCGCTCCTTCGACAATTGTCAGTAAAAGCCCATTGCTGATTTCCTTGTTCAGTGGTCAGCCTGGGCTTTATGGTTTATTATATCTCACATCGCGTTTCTACTTATACGAAAAATCGTATAAAACCGCGGCTTTTGCCCGTCCGCGCGGGGCGTTTATACGATATTTCGTATAAAACTGCGACTACAGCCCTTCTGCGCGGGGCGTTTATACGATATTTCGTACAAAACTGCGACTACAGCCCTTCTGCGCGGGGCGTTTATACGATATTTCGTACAAAACTGCGACTACAGCCCTTCTGCGCGGGGCGTTTATACGATATTTCGTACAAAACTGCGACTACAGCCCTTCTGCGCGGGGCGTTTATACGATATTTCGTACAAAACACGCTTCGCTACTAGCTATTTGAAGGATTTTGTACGATATTTCGCATAAAGATTCCATTTTATCCATATACATATTGGTTTTTGTACGATGTTTCGTACAACTTCCAGTTTTCATTCCTGATGGAAACTGGAAATCCCTGGATGATTAATATAACAAGATAATGATCTATAGCTACTACAGTTGTTATAAATACTATAGCTACTACAGTTGCCGCAACTACCAGAACTACCATAATTACTGTAGTTGCTATAGATAACTACATCTACCACAGTTACTGCAGCTGTTTAAATTTACTACAACGGTATGCGATACTCCGATTTAAGCTCTACAATATGCTCGCCTTGATTGAATACCCAGCAAAAGTGAAATTCATTGCCCTCATATTTTGTTCTCTGACGAATATCCGGCACGATTACGGAAGAGAGATGCTCATAGATTGTGTCCTCCATTTGCGCCAATCTTGCTAATGTATCTTGAACTGCTGCTTGCGCTTCTTCCTCTTCCAGCGAAATCCTGAAATATGCCAATGCAATTTCTTCTGAGGAGCTGTCATCAGCTGGCAGAGCACCCGCTCCCTCCAGCACTTCCTTTGCTGTTTTTGCCCAATCCGCCACTAAATCCATCATTACAGCATAATCACTCATTTACTAGCCCTCCATCTGACTGCAACCCGCAGCTGCATCACTATCCAATTTCGTCTGTTCTCTACATGTTAACGAAATTTGGTCAAATGGACAACTATGCAAATTAAAGCGATTTGCCTAACATACGTACAAGAACCGTTGCAGCTTCGGCGCGCGAAACTTGCTCCTGTGGAGCAAATTGTTGATTGGTACATCCACCATCCCCTTCCTGTCCACTCACATTGTTATGGTTATTGCTATTGTTGCTATTACCGTTGTCACTATTGCCGTTACTATTACTGTTATTGCCGTTACTATTACTGTTATTGTTGTTACTATTGTTGTTGTTCCCATTATTGCTGTTATTCCCGTTTCCGTTATTGTTATTGCCGTTATGATTGCCACTCTCAGACTCGTCTGCGTCTACTAGCTCCAGCACAAGATAGTCCAGGTTGAGCGCACCGCTCATATTGTCCATCCGCAATGTATGCTTGCCTGTCTCCAGTTCGAATAGCAGATCCTCGCCATCTGCTTTTTGCAGTAGACCATTGCGTCTGTCATTCCAGCCTGGTGTTAGTGGAAAGTGAAATTGCCATCGCGGTCCATCATCCATCTGAAATTCTCGAACGGCATTTAAAACAAGCGTTGCGTAACGCAACATTACCCGATATTTCCCGCTAGTTGGAATATTAATTTCCCATTCCAGCTGATGTCCTTTGTTATCCCAGCCATAAAAAGCATCTCCAAGCGGATTGTTAGTTGTATGTGAGCCTTCTTTAAACGCAATAGTAACTTTTCCGCCTGTTTCCCTGACAAAATCCTCAGCTTCTATCAATGTCCCTGCAAGCGGAGATTGAATAACTTCAACCTTGCCCGGCAGCAGTGCTTGCTGTTGCAGCTCATTACCTCCCATTGAAATGCTCGTTGGAGCAGGCAGTGAAGCCGTCCCTTGCACAGTAGCAAGTATATATATCTTTTCCGGTTTAGCTGTAAAGCTTAACGTTTGCTCCGTACCTGAATAGGTGAACTCCACCTCTGACAACTCATTCTCATCCTGCAATGCCAATTGATAAACTTGATACGACTGCGGCAATCCGCTAATTGCCACCTCGGCAGTTTCACTGCCGTCAAAATCGATACGCAACGCTTGGTTAGTTAATCGTGTCATCTGAATCGTTGATGCGGCAGACAACTGCATTGCTAAATCTATTCCGGATATATAGGTCCCGTTCACCAGAGCGAGCACCTCATCCTGTGGAGATGGCTCATCCTGTGAAGATACTTCACGATGGAAGGCTACTTCCCCATCGCTTGTTAATAGCCCCGCTTGCTTCTCACCTCTTTGCATCCCAGCTATAATCGTATCCTTGACACCATCCATAGATACAATTTGAGCGGCTTGCGCATCCAGGCTATTCGGATCACTTTGCTGCACAGCAAGCGGAGCAATCGTCCGCTCGCTACCACCCTTCGTATAAGGCTCCAGCACATTGTAGAAAAGTGTATTACTTTGTCCATCCCGTCTGGCAACTAGCATTTCATTAGTGAAATTGCCGCTTTTAGAAATACCGCTGCCTTTAATAATTTCAGTTTCCCCTGCACCCGCAGCCAGCATAGTCGTTCGAAATCCTTTATCCCCCCCCAAATCCCAGCTTGTGCTCCAAACTTTGTTCGTTGTTCCTTTCGAAATTCCCTTAACATGCTTGTAGCCCATCGAACTGCCCAATCTAAGTTCAGGATTACTTGCCGTGAGTGCCGTACTGCTATGATCCAGCAAGCCGTTTACAGTTAACGGATAATCATAACGGTGAGCTTGTGTACTTTCAGCTTTGAAAATATCAACAACGTAATCATCAATCTGCACAGCGGTACGCGTAAGGTCCACACCTTGATCGGCATATACATTGTGATTCGACGCCTGCAGTATTTTGGCAACTGGTCCAACAGATACTGCATTCAGTTCACCGCCCGATGATCTGCCCGGCGCATCCGATTTCCACTCATCGTCACTATCTGTGTAAGGATATTGCGATTTTTCATCTACGACCAATGTGTTATGCGCCAAGGTATGCTTGGCAAACTCCTTGTGCCCGGCAGAACCATAAGTATAGCGTCCCGGATCAACTAAAATTTGCTTGCCTTGCCCGAATAACACTATGCCCAGCTTATCTGCATGAGAATGTCCAACCGATCCAAACGGCGACCATTGCATAGCTAGATTAATAGATTCCATATAATTTCCAGGCGAACGCAGTATAGCTGCCCCACTGTCCAGAAATATCGAGCTGCCCAATTTGTTATATCCTTTTTTGCTGAAATGCCCATTGCCAATCGCAAAGCTTGCTGCAGCCGGCAGCTGTGGCTGAGCGGAGAATAAGCTATAATACTGCTCCAGACCGCCCTTGGATCGGTCATGTCCCAAATAGCGAGACAACAGCCAGCCGTATTTCTCATCTTCATAATGCGAGTAGCCCATTTCATATATGTTTCTAGCTGTTAAATAGGTATAATCTGAGTCGGCGAACACAGGGCGGGACAAGTCCGGGAACACAAAGTAGAACGGGAAATCCAGCAGTTCCTTTATACTCTTATCCTCCGCGTCCGTGAGCCTGCCCTCAACCATTCGAGGTGCATCGCTGCCCTGATAGGTCAGATCCCGCTCGCCGTTAAACAAATAGCCGTATAAATCATAGTTGCTGTTAGCGGCTGCTTCTGCCAAATAAATCATATACTCCGTTCTTTCCTCATGGTAAGCCATCGTCTGTTCCCACCAATAGCCATCGTCAAGCAAACCATTAATAATGTTGTATTTCAAACCATAGTTATCCCGGTCAAAAGCTTCATTAAGCAATGTCTGGTCCCGCAATAGAAAGCCAACTACTCCAACTGCCCAGTTTGTGACGCCTTGATTATTCAACCGTCCGCGTGGCAGTTGTGAGATTCGCTTTGCCACTGTGCGGAAGACACCATCCTCGACGCGAGCTCTCTGCTCCTCCGACCAAGCACTGCTGTTATATACCAGATCGTAGCCCCAGGCAAGCGGAACCAGCATATAGCCATCATCTTTGCTTTGGTTGAAAATAAAATCATGCTGTGCGTAATAATCCGCATA
The DNA here is from genome assembly GCA_040396195.1 of Paenibacillus nanensis. Classification (GTDB taxonomy): domain Bacteria; phylum Bacillota; class Bacilli; order Paenibacillales; family Paenibacillaceae; genus Pristimantibacillus; species Pristimantibacillus nanensis_A. The sequence goes on along the minus strand of JBEBPB010000004.1, from coordinate 26,873 downwards.
TAAAAGCAATATATGCTGCGCTGCTGCTGCATAGCTCTCATCATTGGTCAGCACATAAGCATAGGCAAGCAGTCTTGCGGCATCAGTCATCTGCCAGTGTCCACCATCATTCTTGGTCAAAGGTGCTGTCATCCCGCTGTAATTTGCTTTGGCTATATCCGCATTGGATACAATCATGTTTCGCATCGTCTGCATCCAGGGATAATTCGGTATGTTGGCAAGCACTTGATTAATTTTATCCTGAGTTGTCATCAAATAAGGATGCTCAGCCTCGGGAGCCGCTTCATCAATAAGCGGCAGAAAGGAATACACCTGCGAAGCTGCTACTATCGATGCTTGACCATCTCCATCCGTAATAACAGCTGCGTAATATGGCTTATTATATTGCGGAAATTGCGATACTGGAATAATCCATTCCAACTTATCCGGTGATGGCGTTTCAACTCCTGTCATTTCGAGCGCATCTTCAATAGTTAACTCCGTAATCGGCTGATCACTGGCATATAGACGCAAGAAAGCCGCTCGCTGATCATTTTCCAGTGACCATGTCAACATAATCTCCTGATTAATGGTATAGATAGCTTTAAAGCTTTGCAGCGGTTGTACAGCTGGCAGCTGTGCGGGAATAGCAACTTGAATGGGGTCAGACATAATCCATTCCCCCTCATCTGATTCAAATTGTACTTTATAGTAGTAAGTCTCGCCTGATTTCACAGATCGATCATAAAACTGCTGATCCTGCACAGTACCGATCAATAAACTTTCCCCTTCACCAGATATGAAATCGCTTTCATTAATGCGGTAAATATAATAGGTTACTTGTTCTTCACTGCTTCCAGATAACAGCGGCATCCATGCCAGCCTAACCGTTCCGCTTGCTTGCAGCTCCGCCTCAGCATGAATGAAGCCGTCCGCTGTGTTATTTACCGGATCATACAATAGCACATCATCAAACCAAACATGACCGCTTGCCCGGTATAGCATAGGTTCCACTTTAATCATCGTTGTCCCCGCAGGAGTGGTAAAGCTGGTGCTGTAGTAGCGCCACTTTCCGCTATTATCTGCGCTGGCTGTCGTAAGCGAGGAGCCGGTTTGAGTACCTTGACTATTTAAAAATTGAATGCGCACATAGGCATCGCCCAAAGGATCGCCGCCTGCATCAATATCTTCTGTTTTCATCCAATAGCCGAGCACATAACTTTTTTGACTGCCAACAGCTACTGATTGGTTCAGTACCCCGACACTTCCAGTTTGCGTAGCTGAGATATGCAGCGCTTGCTGCCCCTGTTTCGTATCTTCCTCAACAATGGAAACAACCGGGTTGCCAGTAGGGAGCCAAGCTCCCCACTGCGGGACCGATCCTTCCGTTACTACTGTTTGTTCAAATGAACCGTTCTTCACCAAATTAATAGTATCCGTCTGATTCGCCCATGCCCAATTCGTAAAGCCTGCACCTGACGGAAGCAGTAATATAGCAGCTAACAAAAATAATGCGATTGATTTTACCCTTAGTATAGGTCTTATCATTATTGCAGCCTCCTTTATTCTTACTCGATTGAATAGTTAAAAAGAAACAACTGCTCAAATAACGTCATATGACTGTCCATAATCTCTTCATAGCCATAGCGCTCGCCCGGAGCATCAAGCCCCATATTTGTTTCGTAGACCATACTCATGCCGCCGCTCACATGATGCATTGCTGATGCCAGATTAAATGATGGCGGGCATCCCGCTTCGCCGTCTCTCTCGTTCAGTTCATTGACCAAATAGCGAAGCCCTCGTGCATCGCTAACTTTTTTTAATTGCTTGCAAAACTCCAGTTGCTTTACTTTAACTGATAGAGGAATATAGGCAGTATTCAAAATCTGATTGACTACATTCGTTCCCCCGTGCAATTGTACAGAAACATCCACTGCCTCCTCATCCGCCAGTTTCAAGAGCGCCTTTGTTTCCTCTGCCCACGGCGCAAAAAACTGATCATGCATCATATTAATGCCATTGTCATTGAAGTATCCTCCCAAATGACCGGCTTGCTCCAATATGGGATGAACAGCCTTGCAATCCGGCCAGCCGCATAGCGAACCATCCTGCCATGCCCCCTGCACATAGTAGCGCAACTCCTCCATAGACATGCCCATCACTGATTCAACTGGCACACGGGCACGCCCATCCGGGTTCATGCATGGAATGAGCAATAGGCGGAATTGTTCCCGCACCCGGTCGGCATCGATAAGTTGTTTCCCCTGCAAATCAGCTCCTGTCTCCAACGTATGAATCAGATTAAGCACTGCTGCTACGCCCTCCAGCTCTCCTCCATGAATGCCGCCGATAATAAGAATAACCGGGCGATTATGAATTGTTTTGTCCTTATAATAGCGTATATCCCCCGCACCACAAGCAGAGTTGTAGTTCGCTTGACGATTAGACGGCTGCTTTTCCCCATATTCGACTACCGCAATTTCGCGTCCACCTGCCGAGATAGCCAAATTCCGGACTTGACCGCGTTTCACCTGCTTTAAGGCTTGTTCAATATGAAGCAAACTGTTGTTCCAGTAATGTGGCATTTCTTGCAATTCACTTATCGAAGACTTTTTCATCATGAATCCTCCCTCGCTCTGTCAGATTTGCTGGCTATATGATGCAGCCGTGATTTGTGCTACGTCTGGCTCTTTGAATGACCAGGTTTGCCGGCTTCCTGACTAGGGAACTCCTTAGGTTGCCAGGTCAATTGACTTCTAGCATTGTCAGCTGCCCTTACCCTTTCACGGAACCGATCAGTACGCCCTTGACAAAATATTTTTGAATAAACGGATATACCATAATGATCGGCAAAGTAGAGACCAGTATCGTTGCGAATTTTAACGGCTCATCGATAAGCATCTCTCCATCGGCTCCGCCCATTACTGTGCCATCCTGATATTGGCCGGCAAGCACAATATTTCTAAGGAATACTTGCAGCGGGAACAGGTTTTCCATCCGCAAATACAATAGTGCGCTAAAGAAATTGTTCCAGATGCCAACCGCGTAGAAAAGCCCAATCGTTGCCAATACCGATTTGGAAAGCGGCATGACTATACGAGCAAAGATGCCTAAATCATTCAATCCGTCCATTTTGCCAGACTCAATTAATTCATAGGGAATTCCCTGAAAAAAAGTACGCATAATAATCAAATTCCAGGTAGATACAAGCCCCGGTATAATCATCGCCCAAATGGTATTCATAAAACCTAAGTCTCGCACCACGAGAAACGTCGGAATCATCCCGCCGCTAAACAGCATCGTAAACACGATCATCATAAGAAAAAACTTTTTGAACACAAGTATTCGTCTTGATAGCGCATATGCTCCCATCGCAGTTACAATAAGGGAAAGAAGCGTACCTAAAGTTGTATAGATCAGTGTATTTTTGTACCCCATCCAAATACGTTCATCCCTCAGCACATATTCATAGACTTTCAAATTAAAGCCTTTGGGAAATATACTGACTTTGTTTTGCAATACATATTCCATTGAGCTAAAGGAAACAGCAATCATATAAATAAACGGATATAACGTAGTCAGTGCAACAATTAGCAACAAAAGCGCATTCACTACAGGAAACCATTGCAGTTTTAGTCTCATATTCATCCCCTACCATAAGCTGTTGCCGCTGATTTTGCGGCTAATGTAATTGGCTCCGCTCAAAAAGACAAGACTGATCAATCCCATAAACAAATCGATTGCTGTACCATAAGAGAAATTGCCTTGTACAATACCAGTACGGTATACATAGGTTGATATAATATCAGCTGTCTCGTAAGTAGCAGGATTATAAAGCAAGAACACTTTCTCGAAGCCAATATCAATCATTTTGCCAATATTTAAAATTAGAATAATAACGATAGCTGGCGCAATTCCTGGCAAAGTAATATGTTTCATCTTCTTCCAGCGATTAGCCCCATCCATATCGGCAGCTTCATATAACTGGGGATCAATTGCGGTGAGTGCAGCCAAGTAAATAATCGAGCTCCAGCCTGCCTCCTGCCAAATTTCCGATGTGACATATACCGTACGGAACCAGCCTGCGCTTTGCAGAAAATTAATCGGTTCATAGCCGAACCATTCGATAAACTGATTAACGATTCCTGTCGTCGGCGACAAAAACATCGTGACCATGCCCACAACAACGACGGTTGAAATAAAATGCGGCAAATAACTGACTGTCTGCACAAAACGTTTATATACAGCAACCCTCACTTCATTCAGCAACAAAGCGAGCGCGATGGGAACGGGGAAGCTGAACAATATTTTGTAAAATCCCAGTAAAAATGTGTTGCGAATAATGTTAAATGAATCTTTATTTGAAAAAAATTGGATATAATATTTAAGACCAACCCAGTCACTGTCCCAAACTCCCTTATAAAGACTGTAGTTCTTAAAGGAAATGACAATGCCGAACATCGGAATATATTTAAAAATGATATAGTATAAAACAGTGGGCGCCAGTAATAGCAACAAGTATTTATCCCGTGCCAATCCCTTTACCAGGCTGCCTCCCGCGCGAATTTTCACGCTATCTCCACCTCCTGTTAAAGATCTGCCTGTAACAGAACAACTTCGATGAAGATGCTGCTACAGGCCAATCGCACTACTTGCTGCCTGCTTGACGATCCCATGCGGTCTGATGCATAGCTTTCACTTCCTCAATTCCAATCTTTTCCACTTCCGCCACATAAGCATCCCATTGATCAAGTGAGCGTTCGCCTATAATAAACTTCGCCATATTCTCTTCATAATGCTTCGTAATAGGCTCCTGCAGCAATTGGAATCGCTCCAGTTCCTCCTCTTTGAAGTTAGGCGTAACAACCTGTATCGGGAAGGCATATTGAGGCGCCTCCTCATAGGCATAGCTTTCTTGCTCGCTAATAATGCTGATTAGCGCACTTGTATCAAATTCACCATACGTTCCAGGTGTCATAATCCCCATATTTTTACGCAAATCGGTAAATTCCTTGAACTCTGGCTTAAATTTCTTTTCTCCATTGTCCATGATATACGTTTCATTCTCTCTGCCCCAGCTTAATGTTTCTTTCCCCTGATCAGAGTAGTAATAATCAAGCAACTTGAGAGCCGCTTCCTTATTTTTTGTTTGCGAGAAAATTGCAAAGCCGTGAATTTCATAGTTAGTATCGGCTATATAGCCTTTTCCGCCTGTCCCTGCCGGAGGAGGCAGCAACTTTAAATGTCCTTCCGACAATTGATTGTTAATAATTTCCATTTGCCCAATGTACTGCACTGTAATAAAGGACTGGTTAGTCAGCATTGCTTGTGTCCATGTTTTTGGATCCATCGACAGAAAATCAGGTGGAGACAGCTTCTCTTTGTAGAATCGATTCAAATAAGCAATCAAATCTTTAAACTGCGGCTCCGTCGGTCCATAGCGCACGTTACCTGTTTCCGGGTCAGGGAAGTAGGCAGGAAATGTTCCAAACGACGGTGCAAAATTTGTAAGATTACCCAGCCCGTGCCGATAAATAAATGGAAAGCTATCCGGATAAAGCTTCTTCAGTTCCTTGCTCACCTCGTACAGTTCCTCCCACGTAGTAGGCGGCTGCAAATTATGCTTGGCCAATATATCCTCGCGGTAAAATAAAATCATTTGATTCGTAATGCCCGCTCCGTCATGCAAAATATGAAATATCTCACCCTCCGGAGCTGTAACTCTGGACTTGATTTGCGGGTTTTCTTCCAGAAAACGTTTTACGTTCGGCATCTCATCCAAGTGCTTGGACAAATCCAAAAATACGCCCTCTGCTCCATACTTGTTGGTCAGTTCACTTGGCACATAAATAATATCCTGCAAATCTTTTGAAGCTATATTAAGTGCAAGTGTATCATGGTAGTTTCCTGTAGGTATTTCTACGTTCAAAGCAATATTCGTATCCTCTTCAATCCACTTCCAGATCGGCCACTCCTTGCTGTAAGGCCAACCCTGGTTATTATTAGTAAACATACGAAGCGTTGTCGGCTTAGCATCCGCTCCTTCACTAGCGACCGGCTTAACATTGCCCGAGTTTCCTGTTTCCGTCGATTGACCTGGATTGTTTCCGCCACAAGCTTGCAGCACCAACAGTATGGATAAAGTAGCAATAATCATCCCATACCTAGTTGAACGCTGTTTTTTCGTTTTCAATAGCACGTTCATTCTTTCACCATTCCCCTCTCAACTTCACTTCATGACCCTTTCGGGTGACATCCTCACTATATCCGGCAAGCTTATTGAGGGTAAATCGGCAGTTTTACATAACCTTCATGATAAATCAGTAATCTAAAAAATGTACCATAATATAAAAAACAGCCTACTGGTCACTAATATTTTGTTTGCGATATTCTCCTGGCGTTGTACCCGTGAATTTCTTGAACATACGATTGAATGAGTTAATATTTTGATAGCCGCATTCCACCGCAATCTCTCTTACCTTCGAATCGGTATGCTCCAGCAACTGCTTGGCTTGTTCGATTCTCATCTCATTTAAATAATCGATAAAATTCTGCCCCGTCTTTTCTTTAAAATAGACCGATAAGTAACCGCTGCTCATTTTCAACTTTTGCGCTATCGCATCCAGGTAAATTTCCTCTGCCAAATGCTCTTTAATGTATGTAGTAATAAATGAAAGAGCAGTATCGCTTTGTTGCGGCTTTTGTTCCTCAATACGCTTGCAGAGCTGTTCCAGCAAAGGAATAAGGGCATGCTCCAATTCAACAAAATTGCATGTCTGTTCGAGGCGCTTAATAGCACTGGAAAAATCGTTTAACTCTATATCCGGTACGCCTGCCAGATGAAGTGCTCGCAACGCTTTATCCGTTACTCTTTTTATAAAAGCAGCAACAACTGTCCGCGTACTCCCTCTTTTCTGGAGCTCCGCCAATGATTTTTGCAGCAGTTCCACGGCTTCCGTCCTGTTTCCCTGACTAATCTGTACATCCAATTTTTGCTCGGAAACGACGATATGAGTATCAAATAAAGGCTGTAGCTTGCTTAGTTCCGACGCTGATAAAATTTGCGTCTCATCATGGAACATTTGATATTGCATATAGCTCACGGCTTCTTCATACGCCTTTGTCAGTTCACCTGAATTGTCATACACAGAGCTAACCGCAATAACTGCATAACCAGAATCTCGATCCAGATCAAATACCGCTTTTACTTTGGCAAGAATCTCCTCCAGTTGCTGCCCGCTATCCAAAAACAACAGACTCAGCACCTGATTACGCTCCATTTGCAAGGTTAAAGCTTCTGTACCGCCTCTTGCTACAGATATATCCACAAATTCTTTTGCATACAGGTACCACTTTTTCTCCGTCTCCCTAAATTGCTCATCGCGTTGTTTAAAAATAAACTCAAACAGTAAAACAACAAACGGCTGATCTGTAAAGGAAAGCTCTTGCTGTTTGCTCAACCCCCCGCTTAACTGAATTTCTTTGAGCTGCCTTATATACGAATAATGACGGCTCTGTTCCTTTTCCTGATCCAGCTCTTTGTGAATGCTCTGTTTCGCCTTTGCTAATTGCTTGAAACGATCACTTATCAAATGAAATTCCTTAATTTTGCTGCCTTGTAGATCAACACCGCCATTCATATCTCCAAGAGCTTCTATTACTCGCTTGAGCGGATTGTTGATTTTTCGGATAAAAAGCAGGGCTGCAGTAATACTCGCCAAAATTGCGGCAAACAAAACAAAGAATAGAGTTGCTTTCATTTTCATTTGAGCAGCAATACTTTCTTGTGGAACAATATGAATATAGGTAAATCCAGTTTGCTCGCCTTTGCCATAAAAGTAGTAATGCTGATTGGATAGTACATATTGTTTGTCTGCAGGCATCAGTTCAGGCATCGCTGCTGCTACTTGAGGCATCGCATTGGAATAAATGGTGTTCTGTCCATCCAAAATAACCAGATTTTCATTTAATGAAATATGAAATTGATCCAGCATCCCTTTGGCATCCATTAGCACTGCAATATAAAATTGATCCGGTGCGTAACCCTTGAACAATACTGGAAGAAGCTGATCAGATGTGACCGTGGCTCGCGATGATGCTCGATCCTCAAACCGGACTGCCGGCAACACTTTATAAACAAAATCCGCTTCAAACTGTTCCTCCCAAAACTGCTCTGTATACTGAGAGCTGTACATAAATACGCCGAACATAGATGCAGGGCTTGTACTTTTGCTTTTATCCAGTATTTGCGACGTATTTTTGGAATAAAGAAACACATCACGAATAAATAAGTTTGAATTGCTGACAATCTTTTGTATTTCTGCCTGAATAATTGGGAACTTAATGTATTGATTGGATTTATAAAACTGACGCACATCGTCATGGATTAAAAAGGATAGCATCGTTCCCTTCAACAGCTCAAAATGCTTCTCATAGCTCTCCACCGTATTGTTGAGATTCAGTGTATTGTATTTAATAATTTCCTCCCTTACTTTGTTGGAGGAGATCGAAATCGTAATAAAATGAAGGGTAACAAGAACAATAATAATCGATAAAAAAGCTAGAATAAGATGAACAAATAAAGAATTCGTTTTAGTTCTGGGAGGAAGCACATATTGAAACGCTTTCATTTTAAACCAGCCCCTTACTTTCAGCATCCGTCAATAATGTATTTTCTATCCATACAAGCAGCGCTGTCTCTGTTCTTTTATTATAATAGGTTAGCAGATAGAGGGAAGCTTTTATTTACAAAAAAGAGCTGTTCAGACATCAGCTTTCGCCGATCATCCGAACAACCCTTCAGTAATCTACATTTTCATTATAAATACTACTATAACCTCATACTATCAGTTCTATATACGACGCGCATGTTCTTCAAGCTGGATGATCAGCATATCCAAATGCTGGATCCATTCGTCATAGCTGGGTGAGTCCTTCCACAACTCTACTAATTCTCTTGAATCATCTTCATCCGGCACCTCATTGCGGATATCAGACAGTAGATCCAATAAACTACGCAAGCTTGTTTGATCCGCTGCAAAAGTTTTTATTTTACTTAAAGATCCATCCTCATCGTAATCCCAACCTGCTTCGGTATGGAAGGAAACAAACAACTCCGCAATAACCATTGCTGAATTATCATAAAGGAAATCTATATCCGTTCGGCTCTCACCAAGCATGCCCTCCTCACGGAAAAAATGGATAACCTCTGTCAGTGTCAGCATTTCTTTACTCTCGGAAAATTCCTTTATCAGGCTGAGCGAATCCAGCCCCTCATCGCTTTCAAGCGCTTTAACTCCCCATGCTCCCATTAGCTTGCACCTCTGCTTCTCTTAAAGTTTATCTTCAAGACCATCGACTAGCTGTATTTTCCGTAATCCGTGGTTTCGTAGTTCAGCAGCCTCTTATTCAACGTTTAGTCAATAAATTATTATGTTTGTTGATGACACATACCGATTGTCCGACATTCTGGACAATGCTCGATATATAAAGTTCCTTCCGAGTTATCAAACAGAGCCGACCACGGAACTGCTGCTAAAAAAGTCATCCATTCACTACAGTCGGGGCATCTGTCAAATTGCGCATCCTGTATCCACTCTGGCAAGCCGCCAATCGTAATCACCTCATCGCCGCCACGTGCATAATACTTCGGTACCGATTCAGCAGTAAGCGAGAGCTTTATTTGACCCAATGCCTGAAGCTCCTCTTCTGAAACATAGTTTTCTTCTATTTCACTCTCGCGAGCCAGCGATGTACACTTGCCTTCCCTATTATAGTGCAAAAATTGCGTTTCCATTAACGAGCAGCAATTGGGACATGCAGGAATAGCCAGCTTGCCATTAACGTCCAGAAAAGAAAATCTTTCATCCTGTCCATCCAGACGCAATATGTCAATCATCTGACAGCCGCAATCCGGGCAATACTCATTCAGTAATTTCCCAGCTTCAGCGGCTGGATCTCCTTCTCCTCCCGGCATAAATGCAAAGCATTTGTCATAGTGCAGCTTGATCGGCTGATCCTTCTGATTAAATCCCCAGCCGCTCTGTTGCGCATAAATTGCCGGTCCCACATATAGCTTGCTGCGCCACGGCAATGGCTCCTTCTCCAGCTTCGCAAATATTTGCTCCACCTTCTCCCCGCCTGCAGCAGCTAAGCAAAGCATAATAGAACCAGCATCATGAGATGAGCAATCCGGCTGCAGCAAGCGCTGAATCAGCTCATCCTGCACATGCTCTGGAGCATCTCTGTAAAGTTCCCCTGGATAGTATAGATTGTGCTTAAGCGCTGTTTCTGCTACAGCTGACAAATCTACCTGATGGTATGCCAGAATAGCCATAAAATCATAGGATATATCCTGCCACTTGTCTATTTCATCGATTCTTGCAATTACAGCTTGCAATTTCACCTGTATTTGCTCTGATGTAAGCTGCTCATACCCTTCCCGCTTTTCTTTGCTTGTGCATCTCCAGCATACTCCTTGAAAACCGATCCCGGTTCCGCAGCGCTCACATTGATGCTTGCTCATTCTAGTCACTCCTATTCCAGTGTGTTGCCTAGCTGCTTACTCTCCAAACGAGTTCGCATATTTTCTCTTTCGACCATGTCTTACGAAAAAGTATAGGAAAATACCCATAAAAAAACAATAGACCTCGGACTTATATTCCGTGGTCAACTCTCGTAACAGGATATACAGCCGATGGTGTTGGAGGAGATTTTCTGACCTGCAGTCAACTTATTCGAAAGTGTGTCACAGATGAAAAACTTTATGCTGCCATGCCGGATTTAAAACAATATGATGAGGATGGAAGCACCAGTCTGTACAGAAAGAATCTTTATCTTCATACGTTCGAAGATATTGCTGCCATTACCAATCTTCGCTCGCATCCGTATGAATTTTATAAAAAAATTGGTTACTCCATTATTGAGGTATTGCCATTTTCTATTGCTCACCTATTTCCAGCCTATCAACAATATAGTATTATGGTCCCATGCTAGCATATATGGCATATTATTCAAAACATTCAAAGGAGAGTACATCATGGGGGATGTTAACAAGCCTACCTTTTCTTTTGTGGCTATCGTTCTATCAACAATATTATGTTTTCCCATTGCATTTGTTCTGCTGATTCTTCGATTGGTCGACCATAGAAACAAAGCTAATTTAAGAGTTTTAGATTACATCTTGTTTAGAAACATATTGTGGACTTTCTTTGGTCTTGGGCTTTGTTCGTATTTTCTACAGCTGGTCACAGGGAATAAGCCTCTCTTTTCTGTGCTCATAGCCTTTATTCTGCTCATTTTTTTACCCGGACTATATTTGCATAATAAAAGCGACCAGGTTATGAAGGCTATTATCGAGCGCTGCGCTCAGTACAAAGTGCTTATATACGAGCAGGGCATAACATCGCTTCAAATGCTAAGCGCAGCGGTAAATAAAAAACCGTTATTTGTAGCTCATGATCTCAAATACTTATCTGCAATCGGACAATTGCCCGCTATTGGAATAGTTGATAAATCAGATCAAATACAGTTGTTTGAGACATATTCCGTACCTAATTCTTCAGCATCTTACACAGAATACACTGACCCATCAATGCATCAACAAGCTGGAAAATCACAAGCACAGCATTCAGACAATCATGCAGGCAGTCATACAGAGAATCATACTGGGAATCATGCTGAGAACTATGCAGGTGACTTTGCAGATGACAATTCAAGTAATCATCACGCGAATGAATCGCAAATGAGCAACCATCGCTTTATGGCAAAAACAATAATTTGTGAACAATGCGGCGCACCTGTGATCCTGCAACCAGGAGAAAAAAAATCCTGCGAATTTTGCAATACAACTATGAGTATTCCTAAATAGACATGTTGCATATTGAAGCATAGGATTGGCGTAACTGTAAACAACCATTGGCTTATCTTTCCTTTGCCAATGGTTGCCTATTAAAATATTTATTCGATTTCTTGCGGCCTGCTTCGACACCCGACTGGATTACACCATCTTTGCCTTAGCTTTTTAGGGACAGGAACGCTAAGTGATACTTTGACAACAGAATTACTTCTGCCGCTGCAACCCGCATTGAATTTAATTCAGCCTGGCTACTAGGGGTGTTTGCATACACGCCCTAGCCACGAGTATCGGCAGGTCCGCGGAAATTGCCTTAAAGGAGATGCACATGTCGCTTTGCAGCCACATATTTGTAAGCATATTTATTGATACTGCTTGCCTGATCATTACACTATGAGGTAAAAAGTTGTCACCTTTTAAGAGATCAATTCTAACAAGAGTGGTTAGTTTCAGCAGATATTAATTGGATGCAGTCCATGCCGACTTGTCATGCTTTTGTTTGAAGCTATGAATCATCGTTAGAAACTCATCGAATAGAATGTTGGAATCAAGCGGCCCAGGAGCTGCCTCCGGGTGATATTGCACGGAAAACGCCTCGTATTTTCCATGCGTTATCCCCTCGATGGTTCCATCATTATTATTTAAATGAGTAACTACCAACTCTGTACCTGCTATGGAAGCTTCCTTCACTGCATACCCGTGATTTTGCGATGTCATATAAAGCTTGCCGCTTCGCAAATCATGAACCGGATGATTGCTGCCTCGATGGCCAAATTTCAGCTTTTCTGTATCCGCGCCACAAGCCAGAGCAAGCAATTGGTGACCCAAACAAATACCGAATATCGGGAACTCACCAAGCAGTGCTTGGATCATTCGCACTGCATGCGGAACGTCTTTGGGATCGCCGGGTCCATTGGAAAGCAGGATGCCGTCGGGCGCCAGCGCACGGATTTGGTCGGCGCTGCTGTCATGGGGCACAACAACAATGTCGCAGCCACGGCTGGCAAGCTCTCTGATAATTCCGGCTTTCGCACCGAAATCAACCAGCACAATCCTTTCTTTGCAACCAGGCAGCATATAGACTTGGGGAGCAGATACCCGTTTCACCTGATCTGTTATCAGAGTAGTATTGCCCAGCCTCTCACGAAGTTGCTCGTCAGATTGATTGCCGGAGGCAAGAATGCCTTTCATCGATCCGAATTGCCGAATCATTTTGGTTAGCATTCGGGTATCTATATCACTAATCCCGATAATGCTATGCTTCTGCATAAATTGCTCCAAGCTGCAATAGGCTCTCCAATTACTCGGTTTTTCTTCATAAGAGCGAACCGCAAAGCCTCCCACAAACGGACGCCTTGCTTCAAAGTCTTCCCGTGTAATTCCGTAATTCCCGACTCTTGGATAGGTCATTGCAACAATTTGACTACAGTAGGAAGGGTCTGTCAATAGTTCCTGATAACCCGTCATCCCAGTGTTAAAGACAACTTCCCCCACATGCTGTCCCTCAGCTCCAAATGCTTTGCCGACAAACAATGCTCCATTCTCAAGCAGCAGCTTTGCTTCCACCATCCCACTCTCCTTGCTTTTCATTAATACCGGGTCAAATATTGATCTCTTTCCCAAGGATGAACTTGGATACGGAATAAATCCCATTCCATCAGTTTTGCCTCAATAAATCTTTCTAGCGCATGGGTGCCAAGCGCATTAGTCAGCACCTCGTCAGTTGCAAGCTCATCTATCGCCTCCTTTAAGGTAGATGGCAAACTATTAATGCCCAGATCAGCCATCTCCTGTTCATTCATGGTATATATGTTTTGATTTACTGGCGGCACTAGCAGCATTTGATTGCGTATACCGTCAAGACCTGAGGCTAGCATGACAGCCAGTGCAAGATATGGATTGGCAGCCGGATCAGGATTTCGCACCTCTATCCTGGAACTTCCCCCGCCGCTGGCAGGGATTCGCACCAATGGACTGCGGTTTTTCGCTGACCAAGCAATATAGCATGGCGCTTCATAGCCAGGTATCAACCTTTTGTAAGAGTTTACCGTTGGATTAGTAATAGCTGCAAAAGCCCGTGCATGGCGCAATATCCCAGCCAAATATTGTTTGGCTGTTTCACTAAGCCCCATCTCATCTTGCTCATCTGCAAATGCATTCATCCCACTTTTTGCAAGTGACTGGTGGCAATGCATCCCGGAACCGTTCTGACCAAACAGTGGTTTAGGCATAAATGTGGCATGTAATCCATGTTTTCTTGCTATATTTTTAACGACCAGCTTAAAAATTTGAATCTGATCAGCCGCTGTTACCGCATTAGCATATTTAAAATCGATTTCATGCTGACCAGGAGCAACCTCGTGATGAGAGGCCTCGATTTCGAATCCCATCGCCTCTAACATCAGCACAATCTCTCTTCGGCAATTCTCTCCCAAATCAGTCGGGGCTAGATCAAAGTAACCGCCACCATCATTTAACTCCATAGTTGGATTTCCATTGCTGTCAGTCTTAAACAAGAAGAACTCCGGTTCTGGACCAACATTCATTGCTGTAAATCCCATTTTTTCCATCTGGTGCAACACTTTTTTTAGAATACCGCGCGGATCTCCCGCAAATGGCTCGCCATCTGGCGTATAAACATCACATATGAGTGCAGCAATTCTGCCTGTTTCAGCTTCCCAAGGATAAATTACCCATGTATCCAGATCTGGATAAAGATACATATCAGACTCCTCAATTCGGACAAAACCTTCGATAGACGAGCCGTCGAACATCATCTTGTTATCCAATGCTTTAGGCAATTGACTGATTGGGATTTCTATATTTTTAATAGTCCCGAATAGGTCTGTAAACTGCAAACGGATATAACGAACATTCTGTTCCTGAGCAATCGCCATGATTTGTTCCTTAGTATACCGTTTATGCATCTTTCATTGCCCCTTTCGCTTGCCGTTCTATACCAATGTTATCATCTGAAATGAATGAGGGATTTGCACTGTTTGGCTAAATATTTGTACCGAATTGACAATTCCAAATATTTTTCTGTGTGAACCGAACCTATTGCCACCGAAGCATTCGTTGTATGTTCATCGGATTTCTGAAGGATTTTTACCTGTGTACTTTTTAAATTGTCTGCTGAAAAAATGTACATCATTATAACCGAGAGCATAGGCAGTCTCCGTTACTGTCAAGCCAGTAAAGTGGAGCAGATGCTCAGCACGTTTAATGCGTGAATGCACCAGATACGTCCTTACCGTTTGTCCAATCAGGTCCTTGAATTTCTGCGAAAAATATTTGGGAGATAAATTTGCTCTGGCCGCAAGGCTTTCAACCGTATGAGGATCTCCAGGATGCTGTTGTACATAGTTGGCAATTTCCTCAATTGTCTCCTGTAAGGAAAATCCCGACTTGTATTTTTCCACGTCTTGTTGATTTTCTTCACGTAATAAATGAATCATTAACTGTTTTAAGATCAGTCGGGCTTCAATCTCTGCTCCAAACGTATTAACCAAAAAAAGTCTGACATAACGGCGCAGCAGTGTTTCAAAGCTGATGAAATCCTGCACGATTCGATAAGCTTGGGGAATCTGGGAGAAAGGTACTGCTAGACCAAAATGAATATAAGTTAGCGTAAGCGGATTTTGCGCTTGATGAGCAGCTGTAATCACATCGCCTGGTCGAAACAAAAAACAGCTCTGCTCCTGCAAGGAAAAAACTTTGCCATTCAAAATCAATATGCCTTGCCCGCTCCATACATAGAACAAGTCATAATTAGGCATGGGTTGCTCTCTATGGCGCCATTGCCAATTTGGTTCACAATGAATGGTTGCAAAATGAGGCTTTAATTGAAAATGATCAGGATTAAGATGCAGCATTGTCTACGACTCCTTCCCCAGAAGTATAAAAGTCATTTCAACATAAATAGTATAAGTTTTAAAAAAATGGCGCGTCAACAAAATATCGTTTTTTTGGGGTAGAAGTATTTTTTTTATCTATAAAAAGCAGAAATTATACCTAAAAAGCGAACATTTAGTATTATACTATCATTGAAAGTTCGACATTTTGACAGCTGTTAATAAAGAACAACCAAAAAAGGAGGGATTGCTTGTATGATTGAAAGATACACACGCCCAGAGATGAGGCAAATATGGAGTGAAGAAAACAAATACAAAGCTTGGCTTGAAGTCGAGCTACTTTCTTGTGAGGCTTGGGCTGCACTTGATATTATCCCTTCACAGGATGTGCTGAGCATTCGAAAGAATGCCACTTTCAGCTTAGAACGTATTTACGAGATTGAACAGGAAACACGTCATGATGTGATCGCCTTTACACGTGCTGTCTCGGAATCCTTGGGCGAAGAACGCAAATGGATACATTATGGGTTAACCTCTACAGATGTAGTCGATACAGCTCTCGGAAGTCTTCTGAAACAAGCTAATACTATTATTGAGCAAGATTTACTGTATTTTATTCATATTTTGGGCAAGCAATCGAAAAAATACAAATACACGCCAATGATGGGGCGCACCCACGGCGTTCATGCAGAGCCTACTACTTTTGGATTAAAGCTTGCGCTTTGGCACGAGGAAATGCTTCGTAATCTGGATAGATTTCACGATGCCGCAAGCGGTGTGCAATTTGGGAAATTGTCTGGTGCTGTCGGAACCTACGCCAATATAGATCCTTCGATTGAAATTTATGTATGTGAGAAGCTGGGCATTACACCTTCACCTATCTCCACTCAAACGTTGCAGCGCGATCGTCATGCCGCCTATATTGCTACCCTCGCTCTTATCGCAACAACTTTAGACAAAATCTCCATTGAAATTCGTACCTTGCAAAGAAGCGAGATTCGGGAAGTGGAAGAACCGTTTGGCAAAGGGCAGAAAGGCTCTTCAGCTATGCCGCATAAGAGAAACCCGATTACTTGCGAAAGCATAAGCGGACTTGCCCGTATTATCCGCGGTCATATGATTTCTGCCTATGAGAATGTCCCACTTTGGCATGAACGCGATATTTCCCATTCCTCTGTCGAACGTATTATTATTCCGGATGCAACTGCTTTGCTTGACTATATGTTAAACAAACTTGGTACTGTTATTGAAAATTTAACCGTTTTTCCTGAAAATATGCTTTTAAATATGAAGCGAACCTATGATGTGCCGTACTCAGGCAGAGTATTGACCAAATTGATTGATAAAGGTTGGACTCGCGAGCAAGCTTATGATATCGTGCAGCCGTTGGCCATGCATGCGTGGAAGCAGCAACAGTCTTTTCGGGAAATTGTGCTGGCCACATCGGCAATTACCTCGTTTCTTTCATTGACAGAAATCGAGGGCTGCTTTGATCCTGCATGGCACTTGAAGCATGTCGATTTGATCTTTGAGCGGATTGGACTTGGAGGTACACAGCAGTGAGCCATTCAAAACCACTTTCATCCGCAGCATCCCATATTAATGCTCCACTTGTGTATAGTGGAAAAGTTCGAGAGCTATATGATCTTGGCGAACATTTTCTCATTATCGTTACAGATCGAATTTCAGCCTACGACTATATTTTGCAACCTTCTGTTCCAGGAAAGGGCAATGTATTAAATCAGATGAGCTTGCATTGGTTTCAACTGACAGAGCCAATAATAGGCAATCATATTGTTCATTCTGAGGCTGAAATGGCAGGCAACTCAATAAAAAATATTGAAGAAATACGCGACCGCATGATGGTTGTAAAAAAAACCAACCGGATTGCAATAGAGTGTGTGGTACGCGGCTATTTGACCGGGGACGGTTGGCGGCAATATCAGGAAACCTCGCAAATTAACGGGAATCCTTTGCCGCCCGGTATGCATAAGAACGAAAAACTAAAGAATCCTATATTTACACCAGCCAAGAAAAATGACAGTGAACATGATGAGAATATAACCTTCGAGGAGCTTGCTTCCTTCACAACCAATGAACTGGCTCGACAACTTGAACAAATTAGTATTTCTCTTTACAACTGGGCAGCTGATTATTGCAAGCAGTATGGCATTATACTGGCTGATGCCAAATTTGAGTTTGGCCAGTCAAGCGGTCAACTGCTATTAATTGATGAAATATTCACACCTGATTGTTCACGTTTTTGGCCGCAGGAACACTATAGGCTCGATGCGGAAATTGAATCTCTTGATAAAGAACCTATTCGCCAGTATTTGAAAAATAGTGAGTGGGATCTCCAATCTCCCCCTCCCGAACTGCCAGTGGATGTGGTTGAAGCTACTTCACAGCGTTATCAGGCTATTGCCAAACGTTTGTTTCCCGGATATTAATTGTTATTTTTCCATTCACTTTACTTATTTCTATTCTAAGGAGAGACAATATAAATGTCACATCTTTTCTGGACTGGCGATTACTACAATGAGGGTCTTAATGCTCATAACTTACTGTTTGATAAACTGGGAGAAGAATGTGGCGTATTCGGCATATGGGGAAACCACGATGCTGCTGAACTTTGCTACTATGGATTACATGCCTTACAGCACCGAGGACAGGAAAGCGCGGGAATATGTACCAGCGATAAGCAGAAACTTCGTTATCTACGTGGAATGGGGCTGGTTAAAGAAGTGTTTACACGTGAGACATTAGACAAATTGTCAGGCAGTGGTGCTATTGCCCATGTGCGCTATTCAACTGCAGGCGAAAGCCGGCTAGAAAACGCTCAGCCATTAGTATTCAACTATCGCGGCGGGGAACTATCGATAGCCACCAATGGCAATATTGTCAATGCCAAAGAACTGAAGACGATCTTGGAGAAAAAAGGATCGATCTTTCAATCGACTTCAGATACAGAAGTAGTGGCTCATCTGATCGCACACTCTCAGCAGACGCAACTGGAAGATGCCATAAAAGAAGCTTTGGCGCAAATTACTGGCGCATATGCTTTTCTTATTATGACCAAGGATAAACTGATTGCTGCCAGCGATCCAAACGGCTTGCGTCCATTTTCTATTGCCAAACTTGGCGAAGCCTATCTGTTCGCATCCGAAACTTGTGCTTTTGATGCTGTTGGCGCCCACTATCTGCGCGATGTTCATCCAGGCGAAATGATTGTACTTGGTGAAGGAAACCCTTTTGCAACAAGTAAATTTGCCAAGCCTATGCAACATGCTGTCTGCGCAATGGAATATGTCTACTTCGCCAGACCCGACTCTGATATTCATTCAATCAATGTACATGCTGCCAGAAAACGGATGGGGATTAGGCTGGCACAAGAGGCATTTGTTGATGCTGATGTAGTGATTGGCGTACCTGATTCCTCTATCTCTGCCGCTATTGGCTATGCGGAACAAACCGGAATTCCATATGAACTCGGCTTGATCAAAAATCGCTATACCGGACGTACCTTTATTGAGGCCACTCAGCAATTACGCGAGCAAAGCCTTAAGATGAAGCTAAGTGCGGTGCGTAAAGTAGTGGAAGGAAAACGCGTAGTTATGATTGATGACTCTATTGTACGAGGGACAACGTCACTGAGAATTGTTAACCTGTTGCGTGAAGCCGGTGCCAAAGCAATACATGTTCGCATATCTTCTCCGCCTTTTATGAATCCTTGTTTTTACGGCATCGATACCCCGACCAGAGAGGATCTAATTGCCTCCCTCTATTCTCCAGAACAAATTTGTACCAAGATTAATGCCGATTCTTTGTCTTTTCTCAGTAAAGAAGGGATGCTTGAGGCTATTCACTTTTTTCCTAAAGCGCAAGGGATGGGGTGCTGTACAGCATGCTTTGACAATCATTACCCAACTGATGTGCCAGTTGGTACATCTGCAGCTCAACATTTGCCGAATAGAACTGCGTCTGCAGTTGTCCATTCATGAGTATTGAACCTGGAATGGAAGCAATTACAGTTATGCTTAAACTGTCAAAGTTTCAAGCTAGCCAAAAACGGTCTTTGTTCGGCAATTCCGAACAAAGACCGTTTTCGTTTATGTCGTCTGCTTGGCTGTTTGCTTCAAACCAAGTGTTTGTGCTGTTGATGCATGAATTTCCTCAATAATAGTTGGATGATCAAGCAGCTTCAAGCCATAGGAAGGAATCATTTCTTTAATTTTCGGTTCCCATTGTTGCAGATGCTGCGGGAAGCACTTATCAATCACTTCCAGCATAACCGATACAGCTGTTGAAGCACCCGGCGATGCACCAAGCAATGCTGCAATTGAACCGTCCGCTGCACTGATAACCTCTGTACCAAACTGCAAGGTTCCTTTGCCGCCAGCTTCGGTATCCTTAATAACCTGTACTCGCTGACCAGCCACCAGCATATCCCAATCTTCGCTTTTGGCGTTTGGAATAAATTCACGCAGCTCTTCCATTCGTTTTTCCTTGGACAGCATAACTTGCTGAATCAAATATTTGGTTAATGACATATTCTTCGCGCCTGCTGCCAGCATCGTAAGCACGTTATTCGGCTTAACGGAGCCGATCAGGTCAAACATCGAGCCTGTTTTCAAAAATTTTGGCGAGAAGCCAGCAAACGGTCCAAACAGCAATGATTTCTTGTTATCAATAAAACGCGTATCCAAATGCGGAACAGACATCGGGGGCGCACCCACCTTCGCCTTGCCGTATACTTTAGCATGATGTTGCTCAACAACCTTTTGGTTATTACACACCATAAACAAGCCGCTAATCGGGAAGCCGCCGATATGCTTGCTCTCCGGAATACCTGTTTTTTGCAACAACGGAAGACTTCCTCCTCCACCGCCTATAAAAACAAACGGAGCTTGATGATGTTTAACTACACCTGTTGTGAGATTGCGTACTTTAACATTCCAGGAGCCATCTTGAGAACGCTTAATATCATCCACACTATGCTTGTATTGGACATTGACGCCCTGGTTTTGCAAATGATCAAACAAGACTCGGGTAAGAGCACCAAAGTTCACATCAGTACCGCTTACGATACGAGTTGCTGCAATTGGCTCATTCCCTTCGCGATCCTGCATAATAAGCGGAATCCATTTCTTCAATACCTCAGGATTATCAGAAAATTCCATCCCCTGGAATAATGGATTGCTCACCATTGCCTCGTAACGTCTTTTCAAATATGCTACGTCCTTCTGTCCTTGCACCATACTCATATGAGGTAAAGGTGTAATGAAGTTTTGCGGGTTGCTAATCAGATTGCTTTTCACAAGATGTGACCAGAACTGCAAGGATACCTGGAACTGCTCGTTTACTTTTACCGCTTTGCTTATATCAACAGTGCCGTCTGCCTTCTCGGCAGTATAATTCAGCTCACAAAGAGCAGCATGTCCTGTCCCCGCATTATTCCATTCATTAGAGCTTTCCTCGCCGGGGCTTGCCAGCTTCTCCAACACGGTAATATTCCAATTAGGCACAAGCTCTTTCAGCATCGCCCCTAATGTCGCGCTCATAATACCTGCGCCAATTAAGATAACGTCTGTTTTGGTTTGTCCGTTGCTCATTTCTACCGCCCTTTTTGAAAAAAAGATGCAGGCCCCGCCATAATAGCTCCTACATGAAGCCATGGCACAGCCTGTTCATACAATATCGTCATATCATTATTATTTGGCTATTAACCGTCAAATTTCATTTTAGTGCATGTAATAAGCTAAGTTCTATTATATGACAGTTGTAACGTATTTAAAAGCCGATAATTATATATCCGCTCGTAAAACTGTGGAAAATCACAGCTGCATGCTCTATTGACAGGGACCTTCAATAACTCAGAAATAAGCTTGTCCGGCAAAGCATAGTGCCTTGCCGGACTTCGGAAATGATGACCGTTTCGCATAAGCTATTCATTTTTGACAATAATCGTTAATTCTTGGCTCATTGTCGCTCCAGTATCATTAATCAGCTCCGCTCGATACTTATACGTGCCTGTAGGTCTTGCCTTAATTTCTGTCGAAGCCGATTGCGCATACGGAGTATTCCTAGACAGAGGCTGCGTGTAGATAAGCACATCATTCTCATATAAGCGATGTTCTGTTCCATTCGTGCCCCACCACATATTCATGCTGACTGTATAATAACCACCTTGTGACCAATTGTTATGAGTTAGAACCGGTTTCCCCGGCGCCGCATGTGCTACCTATCTGTTTGCACTTTTGCAGGCTCAACAAAAAGCTGTACAAGCTTCCGTTCGGGGAACCTGTGCAGCTTTTATCAACTCATTTGGCGTTCTACAAATTGGTGAATAGCAGACATTTTGTTCGGCTAACGGTTGCTGCAGAGGCTAAATGCATGAAACAGCAACTCTTTGCAGGCTAACGGTGATGCCAGCGGCTATTTGCGGAAAAAGCACTGAAATTAATTCGGAATTATGAATAGCCGCCAGGACACCCGTTAGAAAATAAAAGCGTATCAAAATCGTTAAATAATCGCTAGCCTAACCGTTAGAACGATGAACACTCACTACGACCCAAACACGACACAACCCTGTTCCAGCAGCCAATCCTTCACTTTTTCTAGCTGATCTTGCTTTTTCTGCTCGAATATAAGTGCAACCTCATGCTCATAAGCATAGTTAAATCGGATATAGCCGCCAAACTTCTTATAGAACAACCGTCCGCTATACTCTGTCTCCAATACCAAATCAGGCTCGTAATACTGTTGGCATAATGCAGCAAGCTGCTGCAAGGATAGCAGTTCTTGCCGGGGCTGCCATCTTAAAAAAAGATGACTTATGCCACTAGCCCAAGGTTCAAAGTAAGCTGTCCCCTCTCTTTTCGCCTTAAACTGGAGAATAAATAATTCATCCAGCATGCTTGTTAAGGCTGCTGGACCGCCTTGTTCCTGATACTGGAAAGGGATCAATAGAATCCGCTCATCATGTCTGGGCAACCACAATAAGCCTTCGGGGCAACTGGGGTGGACTGCCAGGAAATCACCATCAATCGATGTGCCTATCGAGATGCACTCCCCGATCTGTTTCTCTGCAATTGGAGTCTGCTCATCATGCTCCCACAAGCCATATTCCGCGAAAGGTCTCAGCACAATATCATCCGGCGCAGTAATATTCAGCCATCCGCAATAGGTTCCCTCTCCAAAAGCCTGCAAAAACAAGAAGTAACCTGGAGGATATACAACCTCGCCTGCTTCATGAACAACACTATGAACAGCTTCTTCAACTGCCTTTGTCGTCAATGGCTTACATTCAGATACAATATAGATTAGAGCTCCCTCCTGTCTTCACTTTAACTCCCGTAACATTTCTAATTTTCGTCCTAAAAAAAATACTTTATAATCTTTCTTCATCATAACGTCAAAAACCTGCTGACATAATATCTTTTAAAAATAATGATAGAAATGTAATGGGAAACGAGCACTACTTATTTGGATTAATCTACTTATATTGTAAGCTTTCTACTGGAAAAATCAGATATAATAGAGTTATTCAGCATAATATGTCCATCATAAAATCTTAGGAGAATTGTAGCATGAGCAACCTTATTGTCGAGAAGAAGAACTTTCGCAGCGGCGATTTGCAGCATATTAAAACTATTTATATAAACAATTATCCGATCGTATATCTTTTATATAATGATAATAGAAAAATGGCTTACATCGGGCAAACCGTCCATGCCAAGCGCCGAATGAAGGAGCATTTGAACAATCCGGGGCGCTCATTATATGAGCAGACGTTGCTAATTGGGCATCAACAATTCAATCAATCCGCCACCTTCAACATTGAAACAAACTTGATCAACTACTTTATTGCGGATAATAAATACAAGTTGCAAAATGTTAGCCAGACCGCAACGAAGCAAATGCACAACTACTATCAAAAACATTATTATAACGAAGAGCTGTTTCAAGATGTTTGGGATAAATTAATAGAAGAAGAGATTGTAACTGACTCGCTTGAACAGCTTAGAAACAAAGACATTTTTAAACTATCGCCGTACAAAGAGCTCTCTGAGCAGCAGCTTGAAATTAAAATGGAAATTTTGGATTTTTGCAGAGAAAATATGAAGAAAACCGGCAAGCATATTTTTCTTGTGGAAGGAGATGCAGGTACGGGAAAGAGCGTGTTGCTCAGTTCCCTGTTCAATACAATTCAAGACTATGCCCATGAAAGCAGCTCACCACTGGCTGATAGTGATAACTACCTGCTCGTCAATCATGGCGAAATGATTAAAACCTATCAAAGCATCGCTTACAGTTTGCCAAACTTGAAAAAGAAAAATTTTATGAAGCCTACACCATTTATTAACCAGATGGACAAGCTGAGTAAAAAGGCCGATATTGTGCTCGTTGATGAAGCACATCTGCTTTTGAGTAAGGATGATGCCTATAATAATTTCAAGTATGATAATCAGTTAGAAGAGATTATTAAAAGAAGCAGGATCATTATCTTGATATTTGACTCTAAGCAAGTCTTAAAATTGAAAAGCTATTGGAACAAATCCATGCTCGACCGTATATTAAAGCCTTATCGTTACAAATCCTTTCAGTTGACCGATCAGTTCCGCATGCAGGCGAGACCGGAAATTACAGACTGGATTGACCAGTTTGTCCAAAAAAGGCTGTTGCCTCTTCCAGCCTCAGATAATTATTACGAAGTGAAGGTATTTGCAGACAGCCAGCAATTCAAGAATGCTATTCAGCAAAAAAACAAGACGCATGGTCTTTCAAGGGTTATCTCCACCTTTGATTATTTGCACAAAAAAGACGGCGATATTTATATGGTTGATGAAGCCGGAGTACATATGCCGTGGAATATAACCAAGCATAATGCAACATGGGCGGAGCAGGAACATACGATTCATGAAGCTGGCTCAACCTATACCGTACAGGGATTCGATTTAAACTATGCAGGAGTCGTGTTGGGGCCTTCTGTTCAGTATGATGCAAACAAAGACGAGTTGCGAATAGATCCTTCCGAATATAAGGATACAGAAGCCTTCCGTTCCAGAAACGACTTCTCCGCACAAGAACTAGAGCATCGGAAGGAAGAAATTATTTTAAACTCAATTAATATCCTAATGAAACGCGGTATACGTGGACTATATATTTATGCTGCTGACGAGCAACTTCGCCAACGACTGCTTGAACTAAAGGAGGAGGACAACCGATGAGTGATCTAAAAGCTTTAGTAGACGATGTCAATCGATTTCGCGATGAGAGAAACTGGAGACAGTTCCATAACCCGAAGGATTTGGCTATTTCCATCAGTTTGGAGGCTTCTGAGCTATTAGAGGACTTTCAATGGAAAAGCAGTGAAGCGGCGATAAAAGCAAATATCACCAACATTAAAGAGGAAATTGCCGATGTACTTATTTATTCTTTGATGCTTTGCTCCGATCTCAACCTGGATATCAAGCAAATTGTGAACGATAAATTAAAGAAAAATGCTATTAAGTATCCCGTTCCAAAACAGGAAGTGTAAGCATCGAATTTAAAACCAATGCAACAATCTTTATGAGAAATCCCAACCTATTACAAACCGCTCTTTCGTCCAGAATACATCTTGAGGAGAGCGGTTTTTTTGTATGAAATATTGCGGTTTAATTGGTTTTGGCCAGAAGCTATCTTTTGGTCATTCGAATTTTTTTCTCCTCAACCTTCCCTTCCAACCTACTCCTTTGACTTCTCCTTAATATAGAGCCCGTACTCTGCGAATTGCCGCGACATATAGTATAAAAAATAAGGTGGTGATTCCTCATTAAATCAAAAGTAAGTAAAGTTACAATTTCATCTTGTTCCAAGCGAAGCTATAAACGCCATTACACACTCTGTTGCTACAAGCTGCCTCCTATGTGTTGTGAGCCATACACAGTAAAAAAAACTAAGAGTACATGCGTTAAACAAACAAGCAAGCGAAAAACTTGCACCAAAAAGAAAAACAAAAAAATTCCGCGGAACCCGGACTCAAGGGGTGTTACTGGGGCAACTGGAGCACGAGGCGTGACTGGAACCACTGGCACTGATGGCATCACTGGTGCCACGGGCGCAGATGGCGATACTGGGGCAACCGGAGCTACGGGCGCGGACGGTGTAACTGGAGCCACTGGACCTACCGGACCCACAGGAGCGACTGGAACTGATGGCGTGACTGGCGCGACGGGAGACACGGGCGCAGACGGTGTGACTGGAGCCACTGGCGCGACGGGAGACACGGGCGTAGATGGTGTGACTGGAGCAACTGGAGCTACGGGCGCGGATGGCGTTACTGGAGAGACTGGAGTTACGGGGGCAGACGGTATAACTGGAGCCACTGGAGCTACGGGCGCAGATGGCGTAACTGGGGCGACGGGAGACACGGGCGCGGACGGCGTGACTGGAGCTATGGGAACTACAGGCGCAGACGGTGTGACTGGGGCGACAGGTGCTACGGGGGCAGACGGTGTGACTGGGGCCACTGGACCTACCGGACCCACCGGAGCGACGGGAGACACGGGTGCAGATGGCGTGACTGGAGAGACTGGAACTACAGGCGCAGACGGTGTGACTGGAGCTACGGGCGCAGACGGCGTAACTGGCGCGACTGGAGCCACGGGGGCAGATGGCGCTACTGGGGCAACCGGAGACACGGGCGCGGATGGCGTGACTGGCGCGACGGGAGACACGGGCGCAGACGGTGTGACTGGAGCCACTGGACCTACGGGACCCACCGGAGCGACAGGAACTACGGGTGCTGACGGCGTAACTGGCGCGACAGGTGCTACGGGCGCGGACGGCGCTACTGGGGCAACCGGAACTACGGGCGCGGACGGCGTGACTGGCGCCACTGGAGCTATAGGAACTACGGGCACAGATGGCATGACTGGAGCCACTGGAGCTACGGGCGTAGATGGCGCTACGGGGGCAACCGGAACTACGGGCGCGGACGGCGTGACTGGAGCAACGGGAACTACAGGCGCAGACGGTGTGACTGGGGCGACAGGTGCTACGGGGGCAGACGGTGTGACTGGCGCGACGGGAGCTACGGGCGCGGATGGCGTGACTGGCACGACGGGAGCTACGGGCGCAGATGGCATGACTGGCGCGACGGGAGACACGGGTGCGGATGGCGCGACTGGGGCGACGGGAGA
>JBEBPB010000003.1:0-347377 GCA_040396195.1 Paenibacillus nanensis | reverse complement strand
GCTGGTTTTCAGCTGGTTTTCAGCTGGTTTTCAGCTGGTTTCTCAACTAAGCAAACTTCATTTCCCATGCGAGCAGCTCCATCTTCACGATGTGTCCCGCAAAACAATGGGACGATTCAACTATCTTTTGACTGCTTTCATGAGAAATTTTTCACGAAACAATTCATTGTTTTATTTGATATCTTTTCATTATTTATCCATTATACCGTATTACTAATCTTTTGAGAACAGCATCTCTAGCCAATCTTTATACCGAATCTGCTCAACATCATATATAGCAAATTGAGCGGCAACCCCATTACGCTATAAAAGTCTCCTTCTATTCGTTCGATAAATACGGATCCGATTCCTTGTATACCGTATGCTCCAGCCTTATCCATAGGATAACCGCTTGCAACATAGTCATTAATTTCGCGATCACTCATCTCTCTAAATGTCACCTTGTTGCAAGTGTGCCCAACATATCGCAATTGTGCATCAGCACTCCATTTATCAACAGAGGATAACTCTCCCCTGTATCCCCCTGTCTGGCCCAGCTTCTCGCCAGCTAACCGTGCTGGTGCAGTAATGCTTTCTCTCCTGCTTTCGTTTGTCTGACCTTCAAGCTCAATAGGAAAAACGGCGCAAGCAAGCCCTGTATAAACCTCATGGCTTCTGCCTTGCAATGATTGCAGCATCTCGACCGCATGTTGTTTATTCGTTGGTTTGCCAAACACTCGACCATCTTGTACAACAATCGTATCTGAGCCGATTACCAGCTGCACCAAATTGCTGCTGTGATCAGATGGACAGAATACTTCTGCCTGATTCAAAAGTGTTTTGCCTACGGCCTCTGCCTTCCGAATGCTTAGCTGCTCCACAATCTCGATCGGCGTCCAATTCTCCGGTACATACTCGTCAACCGATGACGGAACCATCATCACCGGAACCGACAATCCTAGAGCAGCAATTAATTCCTGTCTGCGCGGAGACGAGGAGGCAAGAATCAGCCTGTTTACTTTAAACAATTCATTCATTAGTTCTCACCTTCAACTAAACTTTCATTTCATATTACACTACATTTTTCTATATAGCCATATGGCAAGCAAGCCGCCAATAATGCTGAACAAACTAATTTGAATATCCAAATCGAGGCTCATACTTAGCACATACAGATCAAACTCGGGCTTCCATGAAGCCGTAATCGGCTTCGTTAAAAAGGAGACACCCTTGATCGGTTCCAGCCATTGTCCAACCAACGCACCTGCGAGCAGCCCCAAGACGACAAACAACAGCAATACCCAACCATTCTTTTTCATGAGTCAGCGCCTTTCTGCTATTATTCTAATCTATTATAAATAGAACTGCCAAAAAGATAAACCGCAGATGCATTAAAACAGAAAAAAGACGGCATTATAGTGCCGTCAAAGCTTCAAACCAATCCTTTTGTGCCAGCACAGCCTTCATCATAGACTGCTCTGCTGTTTGCAAATGTTTCATTGCCGCCTGCTCATTATATGCCTTTATAGCAGCTGCTCCATCCTCGATTGCTCCCGATATCGATGTCAAAAACTTATTGCTCTGCTCATCGCTCATACCAGATTTCATCAGCTTATTTGTCTCAGTCCATGCGGCAAATTGCTCTTGCAAGGCTGTTGCGGCTGCTTCTCCTAGAGGTGAAAGTGAAGGCTGCTCCAATTGTGCGCCAATCATAGCACTCCAGGACGCTATTAAAGTAGCGCTTTGTTCAAAATAACGATTTGCCGTTTCAGCAGAACCTTCAAAAGGTATTGCTTGCGGCTGTACAAGCACAAGCTCTTTAATATACAAGTCAAGCGGGTACTTTTGCAACAGGATTTGGGCATCCGCCTGCTTCTGTGTGATCCCGGCATACACCCTGTATTCATCCCCAGACTGAGCTGTAGATGCTGCAATCCCTTTGCTGGTCAAATCTTGCAAAGCTGCATCCCGGCTTTCCTTCTTTGAGAACATACCAAATTGCAGCATATAATAGGATTGTTTTCCACCCGTCAATGCAACAGCCTTTACAGCTCCATCCGGAGTCAGCTCGGCACCTCCAGGCTCAGCTTCTGCTTCCTTTACTTTATTGTTTGAATCAATCGATCCTGCTTTTTCCTTATCGGTATCGATCACTCCCTGTACGGAAACGGCGTTGCCAAGATCATTCTTCTCCCAAAACGTGCCGCCTAAAAACATAGTCAGAATAATATATCCGAACAAGGCTCCCGTGGACAGTGCACCTGCAATATAGAGCAGCACCTGTCCCCAGGAGGGTCCTCTGGACTTGCGCGAATATCTCGATTCTAATACAGAAGATAGTTCAACTTCCTCTTCCTCATTGCCTGTATAAAGAAAATCATCAAACGAGGATGGTTGCTCCGTTTCATGTTTCGGCTGTGCTAATCGTTTCAATAATTGACTTTTTCCTTTGTCTGTCTCCGCTTCGGCTGTGCTTTGGACTTTTTCTTTATGCTCTTTAGCATCGTCCTTTTGCTCATACAGTTGATTGGTTTCTCTAATCAGCTTCTCCAGCAACAAGGCATCGTTTTGAAATGGGCTTTCCCAAGGATTCAAATCTTTTACGCTATCAATTGAAGTATTTGAGGATGAAGGATAAGCTTTTTTTATAACTGCTGTATTCTGTTTTCTAATAGAAGTTTCAGCAGACTTCTCTGCATCGCTGTCTCTCACTGCTATATTATTTGCCGTTGCAGTATATTGGTGGCTCGTCGATTCTTGCAAACTCGGCTCAACTGTTTCTACTTTTAGTTCTACCGCTTTGCTCTCCTTGACATCCTCCACTTTTTTTCCTTTATCATCGAAACGAAACGTAATTCTATGATTTGTATCGGCTCCGCTATACATCTGTTATTCCCTCCCAATCCGTTTCTAGTAATAATCTATGAATCAAATGAGAGAGTTATGACCAACAAAATAAAAAAGACTGTGCAGAACGCTTTTCTGCATACAGTCCTTTTAATAGAAACAACTAGATGGATGATCTCGCCTTAAAGCTTTCAGCAAGCGACTCTGCTGTTTTCCAAATATCACCGGCGCCCATCGTAATAATCATATCGCCTTCTACAGCTGACTCCAGCAAATATTGGCGGATTTCCTCTTGCGTAGCAATATGCTTGACGTTTGGATTGCTGTTTTGACTAATCAGCTCCACAAGCTTTGCTGAGTTAACTCCCTCAATTTGCTGTTCTCCGGCTGGGGAATATATATCAGCAATAATAACTTGATCCGCTTCGGTAAATGCTTTACTGAATTGCTCAAATAAAAAATAAGTCCTTGTATAGCGCTGCGGCTGAAATACTGCTGTTACCTTCTTGCCAGTGCCTTTGGCGGCATTAATAGTTACTTCGATTTCTGTTGGATGATGCGCATAATCGTCAACGACTAGGATGCCTGCTGCATCGCCAATCACTTGAAAACGGCGCTTCGCTCCTTTAAACAACTGAATCGCATCAGCAATTTGCTGAAATTCCAGACCAGCTTGCAAGCAAGCAACAATTGTTGCCATCGCATTGTATACGTTATGTTTGCCTGGCACTGACAGATGAACTTTTCCAAGTTTTCCGCCTTTATAAAACATATCAAAGGAAACTTTTAGGCTGCCATATTCAATATTCTCCGCTTTAAAATCCGCCTCGCGATCAATCGCATAAGTAAGTAGCAATGGCGATTCATCATTCTTGTCAAGCAACCCTGTTTGCGGAATAATCTCTCTTACTGTCTCATCATCCGTACACACAATTGCACATCCGTGCGGCGTTACTTGCTGCAAAAACTGTACATAGGCAGCCTTCAAATTAGCGAAGTCTCCGTCATAGTTTTCAAGATGATCCGGCTCGATATTGGTAACAACAGCCGCATACGGATAATAATGCAAGAAAGATCCATCACTTTCATCCGCTTCAGCTACGACAAATTCGCCTTTGCCGGCTTTTGCATTTGTCCCTGCGTTGACAATTTCTCCGCCAATGATAAATGTCGGATCGGCTGCACATGCCTCCATTACAAGTGCAATCATGGATGATGTAGATGTTTTTCCATGCGCTCCAGCTACAGCAATTCCCTTTTGTCCGTTTAGCAATTTTGCCAGCATTTCTGAACGATGAATAACGGGAATTTGTAGCTCGGCGGCTGCAATTCTCTCTACATTATCAGGAGCGCATGCGGTAGAATAGACAACCAGATCTGCCCCCTCCACATGCTCCTCATGATGCCCCAGGAATATAGTTGCTCCCTTGGCTGCTAATTTCTGTGTCAATTCCTGACTTGCCACATCAGAACCGGTTACTTTATAACCCATCTCCAGCATAACACGGGCAATAGCACTCATGCCGTACCCGCCGATTCCGATAAAATGAATATGTTCAGCTTTACTCAAAGACGGTTCACCAACCTTTTTCAGCTTCGGAATGAAATAATATACGGGAGCGAACATCTGCTATTAAATAGAGTGTTCCTGTTACTAGTCCCAAATCATTCTCTCCGGTTAACTGTTGTAATTTGCTTAATGCTGTTTTCCAATCAGGCTCTACCTCTAGCTTGAAATTAGCCTTTATCTGTACCCCTGTTTGCAGTTGCTCAATGACTTCCGCTAATTTGGCTGCATCCATCTTCATACGATAATCCGGCTCTGTAACGATCAAACTGTCTGCTAAAGGTAATATATGCTTTAATGTGTCTCGATGATTCTTGTTATCCAGCATTGCAACAACAATATGCAACCGGTCATAAGCATATGTGGTTTGAAGCGCTTTGGCAAGCATTTGTGCGCCTTCTGGATTATGTGCGCCATCGATAAGCAATCGAGGCTTTTTCGATACCATTTCCAACCGTCCAGGCCATGCTGCCGTTTTTAGCCCAGTCAGTAAGTTTTCGTCATCCACTACAAGCGCATCATATTGCCGCATCACTTCAATCGCCATAAGCGCTACAGCTGCATTCATCCGTTGATGTGCGCCGTTTAGCGAGATGCAGACCTGTTCCAATGCACGGAATGGTCCCTCAAAGCGAAAGGATTGCTCATCTTGCTGCTCATTTACAACCAGCTCATGAAATTGCTCCCCAAGTAAATACAACGTACTTTTATTGCGAATTGCTGTCTTTTTTATAACCTCTACCGCTTCGGGCTGCAGCACAGCACTAACAACAGGTCTTCCAGGCTTAATTATGCCTGCTTTTTCGAAAGCAATCGCCTCAACAGTATCGCCAAGCTTATCCATATGATCATGGCCGACATTAGTAATAATCGATATGACTGGGTTGACGATATTGGTCACATCCAAACGACCGCCAAGCCCGGTTTCCCATACGACGTAGTCCGGATAGGTTACTTCCGCAAAAAATAAAACAGCCAGTGCTGTAGACACTTCAAACATCGTCGGGGAGCCCAGCTCTGTTTGCGCCATCGCATCCACATACGGCTTTAGCTTATTAGCCAGATTCAGTAGAGTTTCTTCCTGAATATCTTCTCCGTTATACTGAAATCGATTTGTAAACTTTGTAATATACGGAGAGGTAAACATACCAGTGTCATAGCCGCTTTGTTGCAATATATTCGCCAGAAATGAGCAAGTAGAGCCTTTTCCATTTGTACCGGCAACATGGATAAATTTCAAGCGACGATGCGGATTTCCCAGTTGCTCCATAAGCTGCTCGATGCGATCAAGACCGGGACGAATACCGAAGGGATAAAGTCCGGTAATCCAATCTACTGCTTCTTGATAGGATTGCAAATGCCGGCTAGGGCTTTGCAATCCTACTTGGTTAACATCAGTTGTGTTTGTCATTGGATTCCATCCTCTTAAACGGTTAGTTCTGCAATTCTAGCAGTAACTTTATCTCGTTTTGCAGCATAGTCTTCCATCTTTTTACGTTCTTGCTCAATAACCTGAGCTGGTGCCTTTGCTGTGAAGCCCTCATTGCCCAGCTTCTTCTCAATACGTTCCACTTCTGCATCCAGATTCTTTTTCTCTTTTTGCAAGCGTGCAATTTCCTGCTCAATATCAATCAAGCCTGCAAGCGGCAAATACAGCTCTGCACCTGTTACGATAGCAGTCATTGCTTTTTCAGGTGTCGTTGCGTCCATGCTGATAGAAAGTGAGGAGGTGCCGCAGAAGCGTTCGATAAACCCTTCGTTGCGCTGCAAAATAGCTAAAATCTCTGCATTTGCTGCCTTCACAATTAATTCAACCTTTTTGCTCATCGGAACATTCACTTCTGCCCGAATATTGCGCACTGCTCGAATCATCTCCATTAGCAGTTCCATCTCTTTAACAGCGTCTGGAGCTTCAAGAGCCGAATTATATTGCGGCCATTCAGCAAGAGTGATTGTTTCGCCTTCATGCGGCAAATGTTGCCAAATCTCTTCACTGATAAACGGCATAAATGGATGAATCAGGCGCTGTGTGCGATCCAACACATATACTAGTACAGACTGTGTAGCCCGCTTCGCAGTTTCATCACTGCCATTCAAACTTAGTTTTGAAAACTCGATATACCAGTCGCATAGATCATCCCAAATAAAATTGTACAACAGACGGCCTGTCTCACCGAATTCATACTGATCAAGCAGACGTGTAACATCGCGTGAGGTTTCATTCAGACGATGCA
Source organism: Paenibacillus nanensis (assembly GCA_040396195.1). Lineage (GTDB taxonomy): Bacteria > Bacillota > Bacilli > Paenibacillales > Paenibacillaceae > Pristimantibacillus > Pristimantibacillus nanensis_A. Next base: position 340,750 of record JBEBPB010000003.1, on the reverse strand, counting down.
GTATCCAACGTTCAGCTGTACCTAATTTTCCTGTAATATCCACATCGGAGGCACTAAAGCCATCCAAGTTCATCAACGCAAAGCGAGAAGCATTCCAAATCTTGTTGGCAAAGTTGCGAGCTTGCTCCACTTTCTCAGAGCGATAGCGCAAATCCTGCCCTGGTGTAATGCCAGTCGACAACATAAACCGCATCGCATCCGCGCCATATTGGTCAATTACTTCAATCGGATTGACGCCGTTGCCAAGCGACTTGGACATTTTTTGTCCATCGCGGTCACGCACCAAACCATGCAGCAGCACATCTTTAAACGGCATTTGATCCGTAAACTCCAGAGCTGTAAAAATCATTCGTGCTACCCAGAAATAAATAATATCGTAGCCAGTTACCATAACATCAACTGGATAGAATCGTTTCAAGTCCTCTGTTTGCTCCGGCCAGCCTAATGTAGAGAACGGCCAAAGCGCTGAACTGAACCATGTATCAAGCACATCATTATCTTGAACGAGATGATCCCCTTGCAAATCTTCACGGGATACATGAATTTCCCCTGTATTTTCATCGTACCAGGCAGGTATGCGATGCCCCCACCATAATTGGCGTGAAATACACCAGTCGCGTACATTTTCGATCCAGTTCATATAAATTTTTTCAAAACGATCTGGCAGGAAGTTAACGCCCTTCCCTTCTTTTTGCGCCTTGATGGCTGCTTCAGCAAGCGGCTTCATGGCAACAAACCATTGCGTGGACAAATACGGCTCGACTACCGCGCCGCTTCGCTCACTATGTCCCACCTGATGAAGATGATCTTCTATATTGATGCAAACGCCGCTTTCCTGCAAATCTTGAACCAGCTTCTTGCGGCAATCAAAACGATCCATTCCTTGATATGGACCTGCTTCGCTATTCATCACGCCAGACTCATCCATAACCGTTACTTGCGGCAATTGGTGACGTTCGCCTACTTCGAAGTCATTTGGATCATGTGCCGGGGTAATTTTTACCGCCCCTGAACCAAATTCCTTCTCAACATACTCATCTCCAATAATCGGTATAACACGTCCGATAATCGGCAGCAGAATTGTTTTGCCAATCAAATGCTTGTACCGTTCATCCTCCGGATGAACAGCAACAGCAGTATCGCCTAGCATCGTTTCTGGACGCGTAGTAGCAACTGTAATATGACCGGAGCCATCGCTTAACGGATATTGGAGGTGATACAAATGACCGTTAACCTCCTTGTACTCCACCTCTATATCAGACAAGGCCGTGCGTGCTGCCGGGTCCCAGTTAATTATCTTTTTGCCGCGATAAATAAGCCCTTTTTTGTAAAGGGAAACGAAAACTTCCCTAACAGCCTTCGATAAACCTTCATCAAGGGTAAAGCGTTCGCGCGAATAATCCAGAGACAACCCCATCTTTGCCCATTGGCTGCGGATCGTTTCGGCATAGTGCTCCTTCCATTCCCACACTTTCTCCAAAAATGCTTCCCGCCCCAGGTCATGACGAGATACTCCCTCTGAACGCAATTGCTGCTCTACCTTTGTTTGTGTCGCAATTCCGGCATGATCGGAACCAGGCAGCCACAAAGCATCATATCCTTGCATGCGCTTTGCCCGAATAAGAATATCCTGCAACGTAAAGTCCAACGCATGTCCGATATGAAGCAGTCCCGTTACATTCGGTGGTGGGATAACAATGGTATATGTTTTTGCATCTGGACGCTTGCCAGCCTCAAAAAAGTTACCTTGTTTCCAAAAATCATACCACTTCTGCTCGGCTGCCTTCGGATCATAAGTCGTAGGCATTGAGGTATTCATTTGTTTTTCTGTCATTACCCTTCATCCTCCATCAATCCATCTATTTGTCTAAAAATAAATAACAAGCTATTGGGCTGCATCAGCCACTATTTGTTGCATGTATCGATAAGGTGCGAATTGCTTGGAAGGGGCTGGCAGCAAATCGATGGTTCCTTAACTCAAAAAAACCTTCCGTCCTTAGCAATAAAGGACGAAAGGTTCTGCTTCCGTGGTACCACCTTTGTTCCGTGCAGACCTGATCCGCTACACAGCACTTCATACAATATAACGGTTGTAACCGGCCTTGCTTAGTAGTCTGTTCTGTCATTCCAACAGAAGAACCCATTCAACAAGACAACTCCGGGGCGACTCGTGAGTAACGATTACCTGCAAAACCTTCCAGCGTAACGGTTCTGCTCTCTGAAGGTCGTGTGCACACTATTCCCCTTCTATGCTTTTCGCAAAAGTATATATTTTATAGTCTATAATACCGTGCTTATCAACTATAGTCAACCTTTTGCGCTGCACAGACATATAATATGCTCAGTTAATTCCCTCTTTATATCAGGAGGGAATATAGATCAGCTGGCCTTCTGTAATCGATGATTCAGACAATCGATTATGCTGCACTAATTCTCTTGGGCTAATGCTGTATCGCAAAGCGATTTGCTCCAATGTTTCTTCTCGCTGTACGATACACACGCGAATTTTTTTGAAGCTTTGATCATCTGAGCTTTTGTTTAGGAACATATTTTTCCATTCCACATCTTCCTCTTGATTTAGCTGGCGCTCCGCTTCTTCTTTCGCTTCGTTTGCCAATTCCAGTTCAGCCATCGATTGCCTTGCAGATTGCTCCTTCTTGCTTGAACTGAGCAGCGTTAGCAGCCCGGCTCCGCCTAATTCGTCCGATCGGTCCGCTTTTTTCGAATTAAATGCGATTTGCAAACCTTGCTTCTCCGTTTGCTCTGCGCCGCTGTCATCTTCGTTGCGAATAACCTCTTCAGCTGTATCTTGAGTAAAAGTCGCTTCTTGTTGTGCGAATACAGGTGCAGCCTCCTCCTCATAGAAGGTTTCTGCCACTTCCAGCGTCTCTGCCGTTTCCTGCTGAGTCCAAACTGGCGCTTCCTCTTGAGTCCATACCGCTTCTTCCTCTGCTGCCTCCCATTGCTCTTCAACCGCATAGTTCGAGCTTACAAACGCCGTCTCTTGCTCCCCATGCTCGAATCTTGCCGATTCGTACTCTTCCTGAAGCTGGACGGATTCCTCTGGCTGTCTGGCGGAGAATTCAAACGACTCTCCCGCTTGTTCCTCCTCATCCACAGCCTCATAATTCGGCTCCTCAAAGGTCGCATAAGCGGTTAGCGGAATAGTAGAACCCTCTGTCGCTTCGCCCTGTTGTTCTTCCTGCCAAAGCGCATAAGCTCCATCTTGGCGCTCGTTTGCTTCCTCTTCTTCAGTGGATGAATCACTGTCATCATAAGCGCCTTCGTAACTCTCCCAATCGCTTCCCTCTTGCTGCTCTATGTAAGAAGCGTCGACGGAGCGCTCATGTATCGCCGTAAATTCCTCATTGCTCCAGCTATTATCCCCTTCATCCTCATCATGCTCCATAAGCAAGCCACGCAAGGATAACACTCCTGTTACATTTAACGTACGCTCAGACAGTATATCTACGTCAAAATTATCAATTTCGATAGATATATCGTCCAAACGATGTACTCTGTTCATCGGCAGAGAAATCTCTACCGGAATTCTATGCTCCAGTACTAGCAATCCCTCTTCCTCACCTTGTCCACGATAAACACCGTTTAAAAGTAACTCGCCGCGCAACACAGCTTGCTCCCCTTCATCTATAACTGCAATACGGGGAATAAGCTCAATTTCCTCCAACTCATCTATCGCCGCCACATCTTCCGGCAAATGCACACGTTCATACACATCAAAACGAAGACCACTTGTTTGTTCCGACACGCTACAGTCCTCCCTCCATAGGTTGAATGCAATGATCACTGCTGTTACATCCACTACTTATCTATATGGCGGGATTGGCTGAAGCATGACTACCAATTTTACTTTATTAGACTAGCTGACAGTTTCTCAAACCAGAGAGGCAAGGCAGACTCTGCCACAACTCGTTCTCCTGTTAATGGGTGCGGGAACACAACCTTCTGGGCATGCAGCGCTTGGTGCTTTAACCACTGATCAGTTCCTCCATATAGAGAGTCTCCTACAAGCGGATGACCAATCGCGCTCATATGTACACGTATTTGATGAGTTCTTCCGGTTTCCAACTGCAACGCAGCCGAACAATAATTTCCACCTCGTCGAATGATTTCATAATGGGTTACGGCTTGATCTCCTTTTTCCGTTACTGTCCGCTTGCCAGAAATATGCCGATCCCTGCCTATCGGCATATCGATTGTTCCCTTGTCTTTAATTATTCTGCCATGCACAATGGCAAGATAGTGTCGTTCAATTTGCTGATTACGCATGGCTTCATCAAGCTTAAGCTGCGCCAAATCATTTTTGGAGTAAATGACCGCTCCTGAAGTGTCTGCATCTAATCGGTGGATGTGACGAACTGGAAACGGTGCTTGACAAGCAAGCGAGTAATTAGCTGCCCGAGCATCGAGCACATCGGTTTGATGTTCATTTGCAGCATGGATAGCCATTCCGATCGGCTTATTGAGCACTAAAACAAAATCATCCTCATAGCATATATCCACAGGCTGTCCTTTTACTGCCGCAGCTGCTTTTTGCATGGATAACAAACTGTCAGTAGAAGGCAAACCAAAAACAGACAAACTCAGTTGTTCCTTCTCCCACTGAATTCCTCCCACTGAGTAAATTCGATTAATCCATTTTGCAGGGAAAATTTCTGATGCGATCAGCCATTGTTTAATTTGATGAGGATGTTCGCCTACAGCCGGCTTATCCTCTTTATATTTGTCAAGAAAAATGCGATATCGGTTATCAAGCTCCATCTCCTTCAACATTTGCTTCCAATCGATTAGAAGCGCTCCACCGTCTCTTTTTGAAAAACGTTCCCATTGCATAAGCAACACTCCTGATTTTTCCTATTGTCCAAAAAAACAAGCCCGCGCTTTCCTTCGGAAAACACCGGGCTTGATTGATCTGCTTACAGCAGTCTTTAGTGAATTTTATTAAATACTCCGCTTCAATGCTTCATAATGAGCGCTGATTGTAAGCTCGATATCTTCATCGCTATGCACACCGGAAATAAACATACCCTCAAATTGTGAAGGAGGCACGCTTACTCCCAAATCAAGCATAGCACCAAAATAACGCTTGAACAGTTCCAAATCCGATGTTTTGGCTATATCATAGTTCGTCACCTGTTGCGAGGTAAAGAATGGACATACCATTGAACCAACGCGGTTAATTATCGACTCAACCCCAAGCTTCTTCGCATTCGCTTCCAAACCTGCCTGAAGCTTCTGACCTTTTTGCTCAAGCTCCTCATAACGCTGTTTGGTCATTAGCTTCAATGTTGTATAGCCAGCCGCCATTGCGAGCGGGTTTCCAGATAAGGTTCCGGCTTGATAGATAGGTCCGCTAGGTGCAATCATCTCCATAATATGACGCTTGCCGCCATAGGCGCCTACAGGAAGTCCGCCGCCAATTACTTTGCCGAAGCAGGTAATATCAGGCGTGATGCCAAATAATCCTTGCGCACAGCTATAGTCTACCCTAAATCCGGTCATCACTTCATCAAAAATAAGCAAGGAGCCGTATTGGTTTGTAATTTGTCTCAGCCCTTCAAGAAATCCTGGAAGTGGAGGCACTACGCCCATATTGCCAGCAACTGGCTCAACAATAATACAAGCAATCTCCTCGCCAAACTTCTCAAATGCCAGCTTTACTGACTCAAGATCGTTATACGGAACCGTAATCGTTTGTGAAGCTACATGCTCCGGCACGCCGGGACTATCAGGAAGCCCTAAAGTAGCAACGCCAGATCCCGCTTTAATCAATAAACTATCCGCATGACCATGATAAGAGCCTTCAAACTTCATTATTTTGGAACGATTCGTGAAGCCGCGAGCCAGACGCAACGCACTCATCGTTGCTTCTGTTCCGGAACTAACCATCCTTACCATATCAATCGACGATACTCGCTCGCAAACCAATTCCGCCATTAATGTCTCAATTTCAGTTGGCGCACCAAAACTCGTTCCTTTTTCCGCCGTTTTCTTAACAGCCTCAATAACTTCAGGATGAGCATGCCCCATAATAAGGGGTCCCCAAGACCCCAAATAATCAATATAGCTGTTGCCATCAATATCATAGACACGGCTGCCTTCGCCGCGCTCCATATACACAGGTGTAAGCCCAACTGATCGGAATGCTCGTACCGGACTGTTCACTCCGCCAGGAATAACTTTCTTTGCTTGTTCAAAAGCAGCCGCTGAACGATTATCTTTGCGTGTGAATTTCTGTTCGTTTTGCATCTTTTATTCTCCTCTCAACCAACGGACAGCGTCCTTGGCATGGTAAGTAATAATAATATCTGCTCCTGCACGCTTCATCCCTGTTAAAGTTTCGAGCACTACTGCTTGCTCGTTTATCCAGCCGTTCATAGCAGCAGCTTTCACCATTGAATATTCAGCACTCACATTATAAGCAACTACCGGCAAATCAAACTGCTCTTTCACTAGTCTTATAACATCCATATAAGCCAATGCTGGTTTGACCATCAGCATGTCGGCTCCCTCTGCTACATCCGTCTCCGCCTCTCTAATCGCTTCACGAACATTGGCAGGGTCCATTTGATACGTTTTTCGATCACCAAATTGGGGCGCAGAATGGGCAGCATCACGGAACGGTCCGTAATAAGCCGACGCATATTTAACGGAGTAAGACATAATCGGAATATGGGCAAAGCCCGCCTGATCCAACCCCTTGCGAATAGCGATGACAAAACCATCCATCATATTTGAAGGAGCGATAATATCAGCGCCTGCTTGTGCTTGCGATATCGCTGTTTTAACAAGCAATTCCAATGAGCGATCATTGTCGACAAAGGCATTCCCGGTTTTTTCGTCAGCAATGATTACACCGCAATGCCCATGATCTGTAAATTGACATAGACAAGTATCGGCAATCACTAGCAACTCAGGCGCCTGCTGTTTAATAAGCGCAGTCGCTTGCTGTACAATTCCGTCCCCAGCAAAAGCAGAACTGCCCTCGGCATCCTTGTAATCCGGAACTCCAAAAAGTAACACTGCCTGTATGCCAAGCTCTGTAATTTCTTTTATTTCATCAGCAAGCAAGTCCAAAGACAAATGATACACGCCAGGCATCGAAGCAATTTCTTCTTTTATCTTCGAACCATGCGTTACAAATAGCGGGTAAACAAAATCATTTGCTGTCAATGTTGTTTCACGAACCATATTGCGCATTGCTGCACTGCCGCGCAGACGGCGATTCCTCACAATCGGAAATGTCATAGATGCTCTCCCTCTTCCTTGCTAATCATATTATTAGGTGAAATTTGTTTGCATTGGCAGACGCTAGCTACAGCATCCAATCGCTCACAATACAAGACTATCGCTTGCAGCAAATGAGCCAGTGTAGACTGCTTTGCCTCTATTGCAGGGACAAGCCCCTTTTCCTGTAAAGTAGCACTTGTAAGCGGACCGATGCTCGCAAGCGGTATGGTACTTAAAATTCTGATTGGATCAATCAGGCCGTTATTGCTCATCAACTCCAGCAAACCTGTAACTGTAGACGAACTTGTAAATGTAACCATATCCAGTTGTCCAGCAGCAAGCTCTTGCAATATTTCTGCCCGCTCGCCACTCGCTTGACCAGAAGCAGCAACTGTTTCATAAACAATTAGATCCTTCACTTCTGCTCCCCAACTGCTTAATGTATCCGGCAATATCGATCGTGCAAGATTACCTCTGGCAAGTAATACCTTGCTGCCAATACCGATTTTATCCTTTAGCGCATCCAGCAATCCTTCGGCTTGATAGCAAGCTATCGGTTGCAAACCTGCAGTGAGCTGATATGACTCCAGTTCTTTTGCCGTTTGCGGACCAACCGCAGCAAGCTTGACGTTGGCAAGCTTAGTTGACTCCATACTGAATTGAGCAAGCAATTCCATAAAATAACGCACACCGTTTACACTAGTAAATACGAGCCAGTCGTATTCCGCAACTGACTGCAACAGCATTCGTATAGCTTGGTCTTGCTCACTATATTGGAATTTTTTTATATCAATCGTTGGCAAAGGGCAAACAGTTCCGCCCAACTCCTCAATCATGTCAGCAAACTGCTTCATTTGTGTACGGGACCGCGTTACAGCAATTTTCATTCCGAACAAAGGATGTCTGTTTATATTCCGCTCCTGCTCATTTATTCTCAAACTGCTCGCACCGCCCTTGTTCCGCCTGCTTTATTGCTCCTGCTTCAGCTGTTCCAAAATTTGCTCCGCGCCATTCTCAAGCAACAATTGTGCAACTTGCTTACCCAATTGCTCAGGATCACAGCCGCGTTTGATTTCTTTCAAAATAACAGAACCATCCGTTGAACCTACAATCGCAGTCAACTCGATTTCACCATTCTGACTGTCTGTCATAATAGCATGAGCACCTATCGGGACTTGACAGCTGCCTTCCATTGCTCCTAGAAAGCTTCGTTCTGCACGAACAAGCAAATCAGAATGATCATCATTTAGCAACCCAAGTAACTCGCGCACCTGTTCATCTTTTTCCCGGCACTGGATACCTAATGCACCTTGTCCAACTGCCGGAACACAAATATCTTCCGACAAAAACGCAGAAATTTTATTTTCCCACCCCATTCGCATCAACCCTGCTGCGGCAAGCACTATTGCATCCATGTTTTCTGTCTCTAGCTTGCGAATGCGCGAATCAATATTGCCTCTAATAAATTCGATCTGCAAATCAGGTCTTGCATGCTTCAATTGACTGGAACGACGCAAACTGCTTGTGCCAACTCTAGCGCCTTCTGGCAATTCCTCAAATGAATCTCCGTTACGCATTATTAAACAGTCCTGTGCAGACAAACGCTTAGGCGTTGCACCGTTTACCAATCCTTCCGGCTGTTCATATGGCATATCCTTCATACTATGTACCGCTATATCAATTGTACCGTCAAGCAAGGCTTGTTCAATCTCTTTAACAAACAAGCCTTTCCCGCCCACTTTCGATAAAGTAACGTCCAGAATGCGATCACCCTTAGTTACAATTTTATGGATTTCAAAAGCATAAGGCAGACCATGCTTCTCGCGTAAATCTTCCAGTTGCTTAATGACTTGCCCAGTTTGAGTCAAAGCGAGCGAGCTTTGTCTGGTGCCAACCTTTATTATCCTTTGTGCTACTATTTCTTCCGTCATGAAGCGAATCCTCCCTAGTGTCACAGGTTAGTGAAATGCTGAAAATGAATTTGTCGTCACATTAAGAATGAGCAGCGCATACGCAACCAAAAACAGCTTCGCCAGCTGCATACCGGAATAAACATGAACAGCCCGCAAATAAATATAACGATAATATAAAATCATACTTGCCATAGAAGCAAGAACTTTCCAATCCAGCAAATACATAACTCTGCCTTCTGCAATTAATGAGGTAACTGCAACTGCAAGCGATAAAGTAAGCAACGGCACTCCCGCAATAACCGTACGCTCGATATAACGATCAAGCGTCTCCAGTCCTGGAAAACGATGAATGACTTTTGTCCACTTTTTCTTTTTGAGCCTGTTGTGCAAAAAGATATACATTCCAGCAAGCAAAGCGCCAACTGTAAGAGCAGCATAGGCAGCAATAACAAGACTGATGTGGACATATAACAATTCTTTTGTAGTTTGCCACAACTCAAATCGTTGATCACCACGAGGCGCGCTGTAAAAGTTCAGTGCCAATATCGAAAAGCTGACCGCATTAACAAAAAACACAATATAATCAATATAAAAAAATAAATTTATAATAAGCGACACCGTCACCAGCAGCCATGAAAATAAAAACAAATGCTCAAAGGGAGCAGTATGTGCCATCTCACTATGTTGGATCACTCGCAAAACCAAATATCCAGTCTGCAGTACCCATACAAAAACAAGCAGCCCTGTACCTATCCGTTTGGCTTTCCGATTAGCTCTTACAAAATCGGAAAAATAGAACAGAAGGCTCAGGGCGTATACATAAAGTGTTAAGTCATACAACCAATTCGCTGATCCCATACTCCCTCCACCTTACAGCAACCAAGAAGAAACGGATGATGCTGTTCCACTAATAGACGTTATGAACGAACCAGCGATCTAATAGAGTGATGCAATTTTTTATCTGCCGGTTGCTTCTCAACAACTTGGGGCTTAGCAGCACGCATCGCCTCAGCAGACTCATTCTCCAATCGCTGCTGCTCCAACTGCTTATCGAGTGCAAACAGCTGAACAAAGGTGTTCATAGCTTCATCAGCCTTCTTCTCGCCTGCCATCTCTTTAATTCGCAATATCGGATCTTGCATCATTTGATTTAACATGCTTTTGGTCAATTTATTTATGACCTTCATCTGCTGCTCATCCAAGTCTGGCAGCTTATTCGTCAAACTTGTCATTGTCTCAGCATGAATATCTGTCACTTTCGTTTGTAGTGCTCGGATAAGAGGAACGACGCCAAGGGTACGGTACCACTCATGAAATAATGCAATATCCGCTTCAATCATCGCTTCAATCTTAACAGCTTCTCTACGTCTATGTTCCAAATTGGATTCCACTATCCCTTCCAAATCATCGATATCATATAAAAATACATTATCCACATCTGATATAGCAGGGTCAAAATCACGTGGAACAGCAATATCTATCATAAACAACGGTTTTGAACGGCGCAGCTTCATCGCATTGACTATATGTTGCTTTGATAAAATATAGCCTTCCGCTCCAGTCGAGCTAATTATAATATCGACCTCATGCAACCTATTGTATGCTTCAAATATCGTACATGCAATACCATTAAACTTGTCAGCCAGCTGTTCAGCGCGATCAATCGTTCGGTTAGCCACAATGACTTGCTTGGCGCCATTGGCGTACAAATGCTTTGCAGTCAATTCGCCTGTTTCTCCCGCTCCGACAATCATAACTGTTTTTTTGGAAAATTGTCCAAATATACGCTTTCCAAGCTCTACCGCGGCATAGCTGACAGAAACAGCTGTTTCGCCAATTGCCGTTACTGAATGAGCACGCTTTGCCATCGTAATAGCTTGTTTGAATAGCATATTGAAAATTGTTCCTGTCGTCTTTTGCTCCTGAGCAAGTAAAAATGAATCACGAACTTGACCTAATATTTGAGTTTCTCCAATAATCATCGAATCGAGACCGCTTGTAACACGAAATAAGTGCTCAATCGCTCTTTCATCTTCGTACATATATAAATGGCTTGTGAATTGCTCACGCGGCAATTTGAACCAGCCTTCCATAAAACTTCGGATATAATGTCCGCAAAGATGATGCCTGTCCACAACCGCATACAGCTCTGTTCGGTTACAAGTCGCGAGCATCACACATTCCATTATGCTTTTCGTATCCAGAAATTGCTGCAGGGCAGCAGGTAATTCTTTCTCTGCGATAGCGAACTTTTCTCTAATCTCGACAGGTGCTGTCCGATAGTTCAGCCCGACTGCAATGATGTGCATAAGCGATTGCTTCCTCCTTCTGCTTTATACGGATCACGTTTTTCTAAACATTACGATTAGTATACCATAGTTTAACTTTCTCACTTTACTCATATTTGAATAATGTTTGAAAATTCATTTTCATTATTCCCTATTCAATAAAAGAAATAACCACGGTTTTTATCCCGTGGTTATTTGGTCTATTACATGACATAATTGAGAGCTTATACAAGCTCAATTTGTTTCATTGTTGGCTCTTCTACTTGCAGCTCACCCATGCCACGCACCAGCTTCTTCGCATGAGTCGTTTTTGGCTTCAATACGGTAAGCATGTAGTCAATGGCAAGCTGAGGATCAACAGTTTCACCGCAGGTATAGCAGTCCAGCGCTGCAAAGCCTCTCTCAGGGTACGTATGAATTGAGAGGTGGCTTTCTGACAACAGCACCAACACCGTTGCGCCTTGTGGTTCAAATTGCTTTGATTGTACGGACAATACGGTCGCACCGCAAGCCTCCGCAGCCTCTACCATATGAGATTGCAAAAATTCTGCGCTGTTCAGCAAATCAAAATCCACACCCCAAGCGTCAACAGCAACGTGCCTTCCGAAAGTCGAGTATTCCATCTTCCGGTTCCCCCTTCCTAGGAATAAAATGTTTGAAAAATTTCATCCGCTAGGACCTACGTCATTCACTTCTCGAGGGATTAATCTCTCGCAACATTAACCATGTCCTGAGTGAATCCTGGTTCCTAATTATTGAAATCTGCGTCTAGTCAACAAAGTTTTCAACAGCATTAAAAATACCATCTATCCGCAATAAAAGCAACTGTTTTTAAAAATTATTTTTAAACTGTAGAATGTAAACCGCTTTCTTTAGCAGCATTTGTCTAATTCTAGCAGCTGTCTTTTATAAAATATGTTTATCGATGTCCATTTGTCCTTCATTTAAACAACTAAAAATAAAAAAACCGCCAATCAGCGGTTCTTCAATATTTTTGCACCCAGCGGCTTTACGAAACTCTGCTAGCCTTCCAGTACAAACAATTTCTGTGTAAGCTGTGCCAATCGATTATCGATGTCTGAAGTCTCAGACTCATGCTTTGCCTGATTGCGCAAGTCAAGCAGTTCATTAATGGCTGCATGAACCAGTCTGATCTCCCGTTCAACAAGCCGACTTTGAAACACTCGCTCAAGCTGAGCAAGCGTATCCTTGTGTTCAAATATAACACGTTCCCCGGTATTGGAACTTTCAACAATTTTGCGGACAGATCCGTTTATATAGTGGTATATCATCGTATAATGACTGTAAATTCGATTCACTGTCGCATTGCCCTTGAACGCAGATACTACTTTGCGCATCACATTCGTAAGCTTTGGTTTTACAAGACGGCATGAAAGTTCGCATATATAATATTCCTTCATAAGCTGGAATGTTAGACGAACTTCCTCCCTCCCTGCCGTATCCTGAAGAACAAGCTCCTGATTCCCGTTTTCAAGCACCATTACTTGCAATTGAAGTTGTTGCTCCTCCAAAAACAGGACAAACTTGGACATTTCATCATGACTTAGTTGCAGTTTGGCATCTAGATACTCTGTGGCTAGCCGTTTAGCCATAAAAATCTCCTCAATTCTTGGAACCTGGCAGCAGGTCCAGTATAAAACCCATATTTTAATTTGCTTTTGAAATCTGCCTTACTACTATTATACGCGATAAACAGAATGATTTCCTGCAATTGACCTTTGATTTTCAGTCAAATTTCACAAAAAAACGGAAAAAACGCTAATGAAGTGCTGATATTAACCTTCATCCTCGTCTTTTAAGATATATATGCGCATCTTACTTGTTCTTATGTTGAAGTCTTCTCCAAAATCATTTCCCATAGCTCATCCCTGCCATAACCTGTTTCGGAAGAAAACAAAATAATTTTTTCGTTTGGGTCCATCTCCAGCGTATTGCGAACAGCCTTTAAATGCTTCTGCCATTTGGTGCGCGGTACCTTATCTGCTTTTGTAGCCACTACAACAGTAGGAATATTATAATGCTTTAACCAATGATACATAAGCTGGTCGTCTTTTGACGGCTCATGGCGCACATCTACAACAAGCAGTTGAAGTTTCAACTGCTGTCTGTTTGTAAGATAAGCTTCTATCATTTCCCCAAACTTTTCCCGCTGCACCTTGGATACTTTGGCATATCCGTATCCAGGGAAGTCAACCAAGTAAATCATATCGTTAACACGATAATAGTTCAGCTGCTGTGTCTTTCCTGGCTGGGCACTTGCTCTCGCTAAGTTTTTACGCAGCATCATTTTATTGATCAGTGATGACTTGCCCACGTTAGAACGGCCTGCCAGAGCAATTTCCGGCAAGCCATCTACCGGATACTGCTCAGTTTGAACCGCACTGATGATAAATTGTGCGTCTATTATTTTCATGTTTACCTTCTCTCCCGATTGCTTTGTCTATGCCAAAGCATGCTGCAACACTTCATCCATATGACTTACTGTAATAAATTCCATTTCTTGACGGATACTATCCGGAATTTCTTCCAAATCCCGTTCATTTTCCTTTGGAAGGAGCACTTTCTTAATCCCCGCACGATGTGCCGCCAGCGATTTTTCTTTCAGCCCGCCAATTGGCAGCACCCTACCGCGAAGTGTAATTTCCCCTGTCATTGCTACCTCGCGGTTCACATAACGGTTGCTTAAAGCAGATATAAGAGCAGTTGCCATAGTAATGCCAGCGGATGGACCATCCTTTGGTATGGCGCCTTCCGGAATATGAATATGAATATCATTTTTTTCATGGAAGTCAGCAGCAATTTGAAGCTCTGCTGATTTGGAACGCAAATAACTAAACGCAGCTTGTGCGGATTCCTTCATTACATCCCCGAGCTTGCCTGTTAGCGTAAGTTTGCCGCTGCCGGGCATCACACTTACCTCAATAACTAATGTGTCTCCGCCAACCTCTGTCCACGCCAAGCCGGTCACAACGCCAACCTGATTCGTACTTTCAGCAAGACCAAAGCGATATTTGGCAGCACCGAGCCATTCTCTAAGCCGTTCAACTGATACCGTTACAATTTCTTCCGGCGTTTGATTAGACACTAGCTGTTTGGCAGTTTTGCGGCAAAGAGCGGCCAGTTGCTGCTCCAAATTACGAACACCCGATTCCTTCGTGTAATCACGAACCAGCTTCATAAGCATCTCATCTGATATTGCAATCTGTCCCTCATGCAAGCCATGCTCCTTTAACTGCTTCGGAAGCAAGTATCGTTTGCCGATTTCCAATTTCTCAAGCTCCGTATACCCAGGTATATAGAGCACTTCCATCCGATCAAGCAAAGGACGTGGGATTTGGTGCAGCGCATTGGCTGTCGTAATAAACATGACCTGTGACAAATCAAAGGGAGCCTCAATATAATGATCGCTAAATGTATGATTTTGCTCCGGGTCCAAAACTTCCAGCAGAGCAGAGGCAGGGTCGCCTCTAAAATCCATCGCCATCTTGTCTATCTCATCCAGCAAAAATACAGGGTTTTTGCTTCCCGCTGTTTTCATTCCTTGCATAATCCTACCCGGCATCGCCCCGACATAAGTACGTCTATGTCCTCTTATCTCGGCTTCATCGCGCACGCCGCCAAGAGATATTCTCACAAACTTGCGACCAAGCGACTTGGCAACCGACCGTGCCAGTGAGGTCTTCCCGACACCCGGAGGACCTGCCAAGCAAAGAATAGGTCCCTTCAGCTTTTTCACCAATTGCTGAACAGCCAAATATTCCAGAACCCTTTCTTTTGGTTTCTCCAAACCGAAATGATCATCATTTAAAATTTGCTCCGCTTTTTGCAGATCATGATCATCCTCTGTCAATTCGCTCCACGGCAAGGCAAGCATCCAGTCGATATAATTGCGGATAATACCGCCCTCCGCTGATGCGGCAGGCATCTTCTCCAGCCTGTCAATCTCTTTTTGCACTTTCTCCTCAATAGCTTCTGGCATGCCAAGTTTAGCCAGTTGCTCACGAAGCTCCTCCACCTCGCCCGCTCTGCCTTCCTTTTCGCCAAGCTCCTTTTGGATGGCCTTCATTTGCTCACGCAAATAATATTCCTTTTGCGTTTTTTCCATTTGCTTTTTGACACGTTGGCTGATTTGCCGTTCCAATTCCAGTACTTCCCGCTCGTTATGCAACAAATCAAGTAACTTCTCCAAACGCTCTTTTACATTTGCAAGCTCCAAAATATCTTGCTTATCCTTCAATTTCAAAGATAAATGACTTGTAATAACATCTGACAGTCTGCCTGGATCATCAATATCCGAAACTGCAGCAAATGTTTCTGGGGTAACCTTTTTGGAAAGTGAAATATAATTCTCAAATTGGCTAAGCACAGATCGCATTAACGCCTCGATCTCTGGATCATCCGTTTGCTGCTCAGGCATTTCCTGTGCAACGACCTCATAAAAATCTTCATTACTCGTATAGCTTGTTATGCGTGCTCTAGACACACCCTCCACCAACACACGGATCGTACCGTTAGGCAGTTTAAGCATTTGCCTTATTTTAGAGATAGTACCCACTTTATAAATATCCGTCTCAGCAGGCTCCTCTATATTGGATTCAGATTGCGAGCAGAGCAAAATCATATGATCCTCTACCATAGCACGCTCAAGCGCACGAATCGATTTATCCCTTCCCACATCAAGGTGAAGCACCATGCTGGGATAAACAAGCAGCCCCCTAAGCGGAAGCAAAGGCAACTTACGGCTTTTAGCCCTACTTATGCCCATACCAGCACCTCCAAGTATTCTCATATATGCTCTACTAGTGTATCACTCTGTTGATTCCGCCTGCAAATAGGGAATCGACGATCTATGGAATGCATCAGCAGGCAGCGATTGAAACATTTCTTCTGTTGCGAGATTGGATAATGGGAAGGCATGCTCAAATACCTCCTCCAAACGATCTGCAGCAATTACCTTCAAGCCTTCGAATGAGCCGAAAGCCTCCTGCCAGTTTTCTTTTGGAATAATGACAGTTGTTGCTCCTGCCTGGAAAGCAGCCTCAACCTTTGCCAACACTCCTCCTACTGGTTTCACATTGCCATGAATACCGACCTCTCCTGTCATCGCCAGCCTATTATCAATCGGCAAGCCTTTAATAGCAGAAGTTATCGCAACAGCCATAGCAATACCGGCAGAAGGACCATCAATCGGAGTTCCTCCGGGAAAATTAATGTGCAGGTCATAATCTTGCGGACTAAGTCCAAAACGGCGCAGGACAGTCAGAACATTTTCAACCGAACCCTTTGCCATACTTTTTCTTCGCAACGTTCGTGAACCGCCGCCCAATTCTTCCTCGTCCACTACTCCGGTAATTGTAAACTGACCTTTTCCTGGAGCAGCAGCGATTGCGCTAACTTCGATTTCAAGCATAGTCCCCATATTCGGACCATAGACAGCAAGACCATTGACAAAACCAATTTGTGGAGCTTCTGGAACTTTGCGATCCGGGCGCGGTGGAATTTGACTGCTGTTTACAACCCATTCAATATCACCCGCAACAATCTTTTCCCGTTTGTCTGACATCGCAACACCTGCTGCTAACTGAATAATGTTAACCGCCTCACGACCGTTAGTCGCATATTTCGCAACCGCATCAACTGCCTCAGGGCATGGCGAAAAACCAATTTTCCTAACGGCATTAGCAGCAACCTCTCTCACCTCATCGGCAAGCAAAGGACGGAAAAAAACCTCCATACAGCGGGAACGAATCGCTGGCGGAATATCCTGCGGTGATCTTGTCGTCGCTCCTACCAAACGAAAATCGGCAGGCAGCCCATTTTGAAATATATCATGTATGTATTGAGGAATATGCGTATCTTCCGAATTATAGTAGGCACTTTCCAAAAACACTTTACGATCCTCAAGCACCTTAAGAAGCTTATTCATTTGTACGGGATGCAATTCCCCAATTTCATCAATAAACAAAATTCCTCCGTGTGCTTTTGTCACAGCACCGGGCTTGGGCTGAGGTATCCCTGCAACCCCCATCGCCCCTGCCCCCTGATATATCGGGTCATGAACAGAACCTATTAACGGATCAGCTATTCCACGCTCATCGAAGCGGGCTGTAGTCGCATCAATCTCAGTAAATTTGGCTTCCGGAAGAAACGGAGATTGCGCATTGCGCTTCGCTTCCTCCAACACTACACGAGCGGCAGCCGTTTTCCCAACGCCCGGCGGTCCATAAATAATAATATGTTGCGGATTGGCACTGCATAGTGCTGCCTTCAGCGCTTTCAGTCCATCCTTTTGACCGATAATATCATTCATCGATTGTGGTCGCGTTTTTTCTGCCAGTGGCTTTGTTAATGATATCGAACGCAATTTGCGGAGCTTTTCCATTTCCTTGCGCGATTCTTTATCAACTGCACTGCGATTCGTTTTTTGTGATCGTAGCAAGTTCCAAAAATAAAGACCTATAACTACTGCAAAAAACAATTGTATAACCATTAAAATTGTACCGAAACTACCCATTCCCACCTACTCCTTCCACTCTTAGGCAATGCCTGTCACATATGTATTGTTGCACTTTATATGTAGTCAGTATTGCCTCACAAAAGCGGGAATAACCGTGTGAGCAGAAGAATTAAAGCGGGAAATTAAAAAATCACCCTTGCGGGTGATTTTTACAAGGACGTACGCCGGCCAATCAGGCATCATTCATTCGGCATTAAGCAGTCGTATGGTGCTTACGGCCGGGAATTTCACCAGTCGCCTCGTATACACGCACAATTTCATCAATCTCTTTTTTTAGCTCATTTAAAAGCTCCGCCTCAGGCACTTTGCGGACGACCTCACCGTAACGGAACAATAATCCTTCGCCTCGCGCACCTGCAATGCCTATATCAGCTTCACGAGCTTCTCCAGGCCCATTTACCGCACAGCCCAGCACAGATACCTTGATAGGCACCTTTAATTTAGAAATGTACTCTTCCACTTCATTTGCCAAAGAGAATAAATCAATATCCAATCTGCCGCAAGTCGGACAGGATACCAATGTAGCCGCATTAGATATTAACCCAAAGCTTTTAAGCAATTCTCTTGCTACTTTTATTTCTTCCACCGGATCGGCGCTTAGTGAAATACGAACTGTATTTCCGATTCCAAGCGACAACAAGGCACCAATTCCTGCCGAGCTTTTAATAGTTCCGGCATGAAGCGTCCCCGCCTCAGTTATACCAAGATGAAGCGGATATTTTATTTTTTGCGCTGCCTTGCTGTAAGCTTCAATAGCCATCGGCACATCAGATGCTTTCAACGAGACAATAATATTGTGGAAATCAAGCTCTTCCAAAATACCGATATGGAACAGAGCGCTCTCAACTAGCGCATCAGCTGTTGGGTATCCATATTTTTCAATCAAATGGTTTTCCAGCGAACCGGCATTCACACCTATGCGAATCGGGATGTTTTTCTCCTTGCATGCCTGAACAACCTGCTCAACCTTCTCACGGCGACCGATATTGCCGGGATTGATTCTCACTTTATCAATCCCGTTTTCAATTGCCAGCAAAGCAAGACGATAGTCAAAATGAATATCCGCAACAAGCGGAATATGAATCTGTTTCTTTATTTCTTTTATCGCTTCAGCAGCTTCTTTATTATTGACAGTCACACGCACAACCTGACAGCCAGCCTCTTCCAACCGTAAAATTTCTTTTACAGTCGCTTCTACATCCGCCGTCTTTGTTGTGCACATGCTTTGTATAATAACTTCATTTGAGCCGCCAATTGTCAAATCCCCGACTTTAACCGCAACCGTATCTTGACGCAAGTACATAAGTATATCTCTCCCATGAACGTCAAAGTCCACCCGGAGTTTGCGTTTGGCAACTAGTCCGGGTGGAAAACTTCAACTTAATTAACGTCGATTAGGCGCTTTCTTCCTCTTTTTCCTTCTTTGTCGTAAGCTCCAACTTAATCTGCTCATTAACAGACTGCTCCGTAATCACGCAATCACTCACTTCTTCTTGAGAAGGAGCCTCATACATAATATCCAGCATAATACCTTCTATAATCGCGCGCAAACCACGAGCTCCGGTATTACGTTTGATCGCCTCAGCAGCGATTGCCGTTAGGGCAGCTGGTTCAAACTCCAATCTCACATTGTCCATCTCAAGCATTTTCTGATACTGTTTCACGAGCGCATTTTTCGGCTCGCTCAAAATACGTACCAATGCTTGCTCATCAAGAGGCTCTAGTGTAGAAATAACCGGCAAGCGGCCTACAAACTCTGGAATCAAGCCAAACTTGAGCAAATCTTCCGGCAATACCATAGACAAATATTCGCCGGCCTTCAAATCCTTTTGAACCTCGGCAGAAGCATTAAAACCGATTACTTTCTTACCAATTCTGCGCTTGATCAATTGCTCCAAACCATCAAACGCACCGCCACAAATAAACAAAATATTTGTAGTGTCGATCTGAATAAACTCTTGATGAGGGTGCTTGCGACCGCCTTGCGGCGGAACTGAGGCTACTGTACCCTCGAGAATTTTCAGCAACGCTTGTTGCACACCCTCGCCAGATACATCCCGCGTAATAGATGGGTTTTCAGATTTACGAGCTACTTTATCAATTTCATCGATATAAATAATGCCTCGTTCAGCCTTCTCCACATCATAATCAGCAGCTTGAATTAACTTCAACAAAATATTCTCAACATCTTCGCCAACGTAACCAGCTTCTGTAAGTGAAGTAGCATCGGCAATAGCAAAAGGCACATTCAAGATTTTAGCCATAGTTTGCGCAAGCAATGTTTTACCTGATCCTGTAGGACCAAGCAAAAGAATATTACTCTTCTGCAATTCTACATCCTCTATTTTGCTGCCGGAGTTAATTCTCTTGTAATGGTTATATACTGCAACGGATAAAGATTTCTTGGCAAAATCCTGTCCGATTACGTATGAGTCTAGTATAGCGCGTATATCCTTAGGCTTTGGAATATCCTTCAGATCAAGCTCTTCTTCGTTGCCTAGCTCCTCTTCAACGATCTCCGTGCAGAGGTCAATACATTCATCGCATATATAGACGCCTGGACCAGCAACCAATTTGCGGACTTGCTCTTGAGTTTTCCCGCAAAAGGAGCATTTCAGCTGGCCTTTCTCGTCGTTGAATTTAAACATGTACTCACTCCTTTATACCGATCATGAATGATCTGCTGTTGTTATAACCTTGTCAATCAATCCGTATTCAAGCGCTTCTTCTGCACTCATGAAATAATCGCGGTCTGTGTCCCGATCGATCTTCTCATATGGTTGCCCCGTGCGATCCACATAAATTTGGTTCAGCTTCTGCTTTGTCTTAAGAATCCAGTCAGCATGGATTTTAATATCCGTTGCTTGACCACGAACACCGCCAAGCGGCTGGTGAATCATCACTTCCGCATTAGGCAAAGCAAACCTCTTCCCTTTGGCGCCGGCAGTAAGCAATAGCGAGCCCATGCTTGCAGCCATCCCCATACAAATTGTAGATACGTCAGGCTTAATATACTGCATCGTATCAAATATACCCATTCCGGCAGTAACTGAACCGCCAGGCGAGTTAATATACAGATGAATGTCCTTTTCTGGATCGTCTGCCGCCAAAAACAGCAACTGCGCGATGATCGAATTTGCTACATCATCATCGATGGCACTGCCTAGAAAAATAATACGATCCTTTAGCAAACGGGAGTAAATATCGTAAGAACGCTCTCCGCGATTCGTTTGCTCTACCACTATTGGTACCAGATTCATGCGACCTACCTCGTTTCTTTTTCAACTTTGACAGCTGTGTTTATTGTAACATGCCGACGTGCCAATGTCATTTTTCCAACAATATAGTATACGGCGACTGTTACATGTTATGTGTGCTTAAGTATGTGCAATTTGCAAAGCATGCATTATGTAGGGTCAAAATAAGGCACGTAATTGAACACGCGCCCTATTTTGAGTATTGCCAATATTTTATTTTATTAACACGTCTTATGCAATAGTTTTGCTGTTTTCAAGCAAAAACTTAATTGTTTTGCGTAGCATAACATCTTCTTCAAGATTCGACATATTGCCGTTATTTTCGAAAATACTACGCAGTTCGTCAACAGGACGATCATAAGTTTTTGACAGAGTCTCAAGCTCAGCATTGATATCCTCTTCTGAAACAGTAAAGCCTTCTGCTTTAGCGATTGCATCAAGCACCAAATTATTACGAACACGCTTCTCTGCATCATTGCGCATTTGATCGCGAAGAACCTGTTCGCTTTGGCCAGAGAACTGGAAGTACAATTCAAGAGTCATACCTTGCATACGAAGACGGTTTTCGAAATCTTTCAGCATATAATCTGTTTCAGTCACGATCATTGCTTCAGGAATTTCAACTTCAGCCGTAGCCGTTGCTGCATCAACTGCTGCAACCTCGCGTGCTTGCTCAGCTTCCTTCTCTTTGCGTTCTTGAAGTTTTGCTTTCAAATCTGCCTTATACTCTTCAATTGTGTCGAATTCGCTCACATCTTTAGCAAACTCATCGTCAAGCTCAGGAAGTGATTTACGTTTAATTTCATGCAGTTTCACTTTGAAAATTGCAGCTTTACCAGCTAAATGCTCTGCATGGTAGCTTTCAGGGAATGTTACTTCCACATCTTTGAAGTCGCCAAGCTGCATGCCAACTACCTGCTCTTCAAATCCCGGAATGAATGAACCGGTACCAAGCTCAAGTGAGTAGCGCTCGCTGTAGCCACCTTCAAATTGCTCTCCATCAACATAGCCGTCAAAATCGATAACAGTAGTATCTCCGTTTTCTGCGGCGCCTTCTTCAATCGCAACAAGCTCAGCATGACGCTGTTGAAGATTAGCAAGTTCAGCTGCCAAATCTTCCTCACTTACTTCTGCTGAAACCTCGTTTAGCTCGAGACCTTTATATTCGCCCAACTTAACTTCAGGCTTTACGGTTACCTTTGCTGTAAATTTGAAGGATTCGCCTTTGCCAATTTGAGTAACATCAATCTCAGGGCGATCAACAGGCTCAAGACTATTATCCTTAATAGCTTGTGTATAAGCTTCAGGAAGCATAATATCCACAGCATCTTGATAAAGGCTTTCTACGCCAAAGCGTGATTCAAACATAGAACGAGGGACTTTACCTTTACGGAAGCCCGGTACGTTAACTTTTTGAACAACTTTTTTAAAAGCCTGATCAAGTGCTTGAGCTACTTTCTCAGCTCCTACTTCTACTTCAATTGAGACAACGTTTGTGTCTACTTTTTCCCATGTTGCTTTCATTGGATACTTTCCCCTCCGAAAATACGCTTTTCGCGCATATTATCACGTTTCATAAACCATTCCATTATAATCAAGATGTACGAGCATTTCAAGGTTGATGTTCATCATTTTCATTTGAAAGCAATACAGCAGCCTGACGAATCGTTCTAAGTGCCTGCTCATAGGTAAATCTATCCTCGTCGCCAATTCCATACTTGCTTCGAATATCCTCGTCATCCATTTGTCCATAAACCGTCAGGCACAGCATAGCATGAAGGGCAGCTGCATAACAGGCAACCGCACTTGCTTGCTCATCCGCCATTCTGTAATAAGGTACAGTACCGTACAGCAATTGCATGCAATCCCGCCAAAACTCCTTGGCGAAATAAGGAAGAGTCGGATCATCCTGCTCCATCGTCGTCTCCGCAAGCTTTAGTATCGCCTCAATCGGCTTAGGGTAATCCTGCAAGGCAAGTGGCGTGTCTTCAATAAGAAGAGCTACCTCATTTCCCAATCTTTCGATCGTCAACTGCCCCTTATTCCCTCTGCGCTTCAAACATTGCAAGGCTTTGAATTGCACCACAGGATCCACAGGATGAACATTACCGCCTTCCAGCCACTCGATAAGCTGCTTGTCCAATGATTGGCTGTCCATATAAACAGCGCGTTCAAGCGCAAGCAATTGTTGTTCCAGCATTGGGTGATTTTGAATAATATATATAATTTGTTTCATATATTCTTCATCAAGCGGCTCATTGCGCAGCATTTCTTCACGCAATTGCTCCTCATCTTTGGCTTCATCATCAGCTTCCCCTACATATCCTGCCAAATCTCGCAGCCAGCTCAACTCATCGTAAACCATTTCCGATGCGCGCGAGCTACTGTTGAGGAGAGACTCTTTGTCCAAAAGAATGTCCGTTTTGCCGTTGCCGCCAGTTGGGAAGGCCTCATCTGTATTTTTCAAAGTGCGTATCTGTTTGCCTTGCTTATTGTAGACTGGAAATGCGATTTCAAGCCAGTCAAGCAAGTTGACCCATTCTGAATAGTGTATAGGGTCCTGCCCTTGGCATTGCAATAAAAAACGTAAGAGTTGTTTTGTTTCTTCATATTGCTCTGCTTCCAGCATTCTGGTTAACTGGATTTGGTATTGATCCAGCATGCGCGGAAACAAATAAATATTATCTCTAAAATTTCTTTCATTACCTTCCGAAGTAGTAATTACTAACACCGCCTTATGACGAATCATATAGCTGCTTCCTTACAAAGGGCTGCTATTGAAACATTGTTGCATTTAAATATAAAACCACTGAGTTACAGCCACTGTACAACGGAAATCCCTAAATACATCCACGCATATAATGTTTCACTGCATACAAATATGTAAACTAACACCAACTGCTCAAATCACTTTAAGTAAGTTAACTGTTGCGCGTAAAATTATACCATGCCACCTATCGTTAGAAAAGCTCCCAAGTGCCATTACAGCAAGGTTTTTTCTGTATTTCTTTTATTTTTCCACTATAGAAATTGTTTAAAATGATTGACAGTAAAAGTCTACTATTATTTCATGACATAAATCTGAAAAATCAATCTCAATATATTATAAAAAAACACTTGCAAAAACTTAGTTACCTATGGTATATTATTTCTTGTGTCCCAGCAATCCATACAACTAGATTACATACTTCTTTGAACAGATGCTGATACACATCCCTTTTTTCCGCTCGTAGCTCAGCTGGATAGAGCACGCGCCTTCTAAGCGCGGAGTCGCAGGTTCGAATCCTGCCGGGCGGGCCATTTAAATGAATGTATGTATTGTAAACCGCCATCAGGCGGTTTTTTGCTTTTTAATTCAAAAAAGCCTTATTGTTTGATGTGCACAAGGCTTTTTTATTTCCTTTATTAGGATTTCCCTTCCAATGAAAATCCCTCTTATGATTGATTATTACCGAAATCATTCCAGTCTATCTGATCTGATCCCATTCATTTCAGTTATATTTACTATTTCTTTAAAATCATCGACTAGTTTGGAATGTGAACTGATTGTTTGCAAGTATTTAAAATTCATAATTTCCTTCAACTGATCGATCTTCTCTTCATCAAGCTCAAACAATTTAAATTTCTCCAAATGGCATGTTTGAAATAATTCCTCTATCTTTCCTTTGTAATACTCACTGCTTCTTATCTCATCTCTTAATCGTTGAACTTCAGAATTGGTATAGAAAAATTCATACGGGTCAGCCTCTGGATATTTTGATTGAATCACCCCAATGAGTAAATTAACCTCAAAATCGTATGAAAAATCAAACTTTGACACGATATTCCCTTCAGATACAATCGAGTAGCCCCATCCATGATCTTCAAAATTATAAAAGTATAAAATAGGAAATTTATCTGAAGCATCGAATATATCAGTGGGCACTTTTTCGTTAACTTCTGTTTCATCTGTAATAAATACAATCCAATTTTCATTTATTTGCTTGACCGCAAGCAAATCCTTTTTCTCTAGCAATTCTTTATACTTCAAGAGAGTAAGATTCCCTGCAGTAAATTCGCTCATATTTTGTCCTCCTTTCTATTTCTATGAAGTAACATTGTATCATTAATTTCTAGTTTTCAGAGGTATCTGGTTTGAAAATTAGGTACACTCGTCAACTAAAATGTCACTGCTTTCACCTAAAAAAGTTCCATATACTAGCATAAATCATATTAAAGAACTATTACATTTCGTTTTTTCCGGTCCCTGCATACATGACAGCAAACCTTGCTCCGATATGA
This sequence comes from Paenibacillus nanensis, assembly GCA_040396195.1. Classification (GTDB taxonomy): domain Bacteria; phylum Bacillota; class Bacilli; order Paenibacillales; family Paenibacillaceae; genus Pristimantibacillus; species Pristimantibacillus nanensis_A. The sequence continues at coordinate 315,222 of JBEBPB010000003.1, read as the reverse complement.
TACGGCTATCACAAAGCAAGGCTCCGCTATCCTATATTCCTGCTTCAGTTCATAAATTGCATCGGGAACTGCTTTACAATTCCACTTGTCATAATATCCGCCATCTCCAACGCCTGTGCTTGAATTGGATCAGCCAATGCAATGTTTCGTGTATAATCCCTCGCTATGCGAGAAGCGACTTCCTCAGTGAGGAGCCCCAGATGTTCATACAGCATTTGTTGCCATTGCTCTTTGGACCAATATGGATTTATTTTACTGAGGAAATCGGCAATCTGATCCGCGTTAGCATACCAGCGTTTTTTATCGCTTGCGGCAGCCTGGGCATTCCCATTCTTGAGGTTAGTCGTAAGCTCAGCTGCAATTGTAAGATGCGCTCTTAACAATTTTGCAAATGCTGCTGCTATGGCGCCCCCATATAGAGGCGCCATAGCAGCAGCAAAATCATCAGGATTACGCAACAGTCTTTCTGTTGTTGGTTTTACATCTGCCAGACCATCAACAATACTGTTAACCGTAAGTCTAGTCCAAAAAACATGTTGTTCCCATAATGCTCTTAAATTTCTGTTCAATTCTACACTTGCTGGTGTCCAATTTCTATAATACGTATTAAAAGAATAATGGTACATGCAGCAACGCTCCCATACATTTTTAACCAGTATACGATCATAACAGCTTTATGTGTCTTGAAGGACAGATTCTTCGATTGCTATAAGCTTTTTGTCGCTTTGTCATTCAGCTGTCTGTAAATTTTCTTCCAAAAGACGCTTAAGCTTCTGACGTTGTATTCTTTCTTTTTTACGCCGTTCTTTATCCTCTGCCTGCAAAGCCTTCAGCAACGAAAGACACATTCCAATCAATACCGCTGCAAATGGCAGCGCAGCCACGACAGAAGCTGTCTGCAGGCCGTTTAATCCACCGCTAATCAGCAGTATAACAGCGATCGCTGATTGTAGAATTCCCCAAGTTATTTTCACCTTATTGCTCGGATCCAAACTGCCGTCCGATGTTAGCATCCCAAGCACAAATGTTGCTGAATCGGCAGATGTAATAAAAAACATTACAATTAATATCGTGGCAATAAGCGCCAATACAGTTCCCATCGGCAAATTTTCAAGAGTTGCAAAAAGAGCAAGCGTCGTATCCTTGTTCACGATTTCTGTCAAATTAGCAAAATCAAATAGTTCCATATGCAAACCAGTTCCGCCAAATACAGAAAACCATATAAAACCGAAAATACTTGGAATTACAATTACACAAATAACAAATTCCTTAATGGTTCTCCCCTTTGAAACCCGTGCAATAAAACTTCCCACAAAAGGAGCCCACGAAATCCACCAAGCCCAATAAAATAATGTCCATGCTCCAACCCATGTCCCACCTGAGAAGGGAGTTAGCCGCAAGCTCATATTAATTACATTTTGCAAATAATTCCCAAGTGTAGTTGTAAATGTCTCAAAAATAAAAGGTGTCGGTCCTACTCCCCATACAAAAATCATTAGTAAAACGGCAATAATTAAATTCGCATTGCTCAAAATTTTAATGCCTTTATCAAGACCTGTGCTTGCTGATATTATAAATAACACTGTAACCACTATAATAATTATGATTTGCGGAATGACAGAATTGTCTATGCCGAACAAATGATTCAGACCGCCATTAATTTGCAAGGTTCCGAGTCCAAGCGATGTAGCTACACCGAAAACGGTAGCAATTACAGCTAGAATATCGATTACCTTCCCTAACCAGCCTTCAGCGGCTCGTTCTCCGATTAGAGGAATAAAGGTTGCGCTGATCAGTCCCTTATAACCTTTGCGAAATTGAAAGTATGCCAGTGACAGCCCAATAATGGTATAGATTGCCCACGGATGCATTCCCCAGTGAAAGAACGAATAGCGCATCGCAATCCTTGCTGCTTCTGTTGTTCCACCTTCTAAACCTTCGGGCGGCAATAAATAATGAGATAGCGGCTCTGCTACTCCCCAAAAAACAAGCCCAATCCCCATACCAGCACTAAATAACATAGATAGCCAGGACAAAGTTGAGTATTCTGGTTCATCATCGTCATCCCCTAAACGAATTTGACCATACCGGCTAAATGCCAAATAAAAAGCAAACAGCAAGAAAAACAATGTTGCCATTAAGTAGAACCATCCAAAATTTTGGATGGAAAAGTTATATGCTGAATTAGCAATGTATGCCAGCTGATCCGGTGCTACAGCACCCCATAGTGCAAACAATACTACAATAACAATTGTGATGATAAATACCACAGTGCTCCTCCGTTCTGACTGCCAGCCTCAACATTACTTGGTAACCCTCTTAGTTTGTACAGGTCAAGGCTTGTTATACAAATAAACCAGAGAGAACCAAACAATCAGTACATAAGGAATAAAATAGGCATTTACAATATTATAAACAAAAACTCTTTGCTGAATGATTAATACATTTATCACCTGACCTTCTCCAAAAAAGAAGGATAGATGAAATAAGGAACGAATAACCTATGTTAGAGTTTTGAATTTCGAGAGGAATGATGTGGTATGAAGAATATCCATCTTGCAATATTTATGGAAGGTAACGAAATAATCGTAGAAGTTGAATTCCTCTGCGGAGTCAAAATATGTTGATGATTTTGAATTGCGTGCTATCTACTCAGAAGAAGTCCTAGTAGGATTTCTCGTATTTTGTATAAATCCAGATAAGGACGACAACTATTGGATTCCTGCCATTATGATAGACGAACAGCATAAAGGCAAAGGTTATGGTAAGGCAGCAATGGAAGCTTTGATTCAGTTCATGAGTATTTCACATTGTAGAAGAATAATGATTGGACATCGACCAGACAATCAAATTGCGGGAAATTTATATGATCTTTAGGTTTTAAAAAAGTTAGCGACGAAGTCATAGATGGCGAAATAATACGTCTACTTCAAACTTTCTAACAAAATTGCATTGACTGTCGGCAATTGTCGGCAGTCTTTATTATAGAAGGGTGAGTTTATGAGTTTTTTAAAACAAATGGAGCACTAAAAAAATAATACGAACTGGCATACTTCTGCTAGCAAATCACTAGTCTTGCATTAATGTTATCTGAATATTCAAATTTTTATGTTGAATCAAGAATTCAATAAAAAATCCTTTGCAATAAATATCTTCACATCAGAAGTATTTCAACAAATGTCAATAAAAGCTCAAGGCTAACTTTCTTGTTCAGTGGTCAGCCTAAGCTTTATAATTATGATATCTCACAATACATGCATGCCCATTTATACGATAAATCGTACAAAATCGCCCTGTGAGGCCTATATCCGTGGTCGTTTATACTATAAATCGTACAAAATCGCTCCGTGAGGCCCATATCCGTGGTCGTTTATACTATAAATCGTACAAAATCGCTCTGTGAGGCTCATATTCGTGGTCGTTTATACGATAAATCGTACAAAACGCGCACCGCTCCCCCAGCTGCGTAAAGAATCTGCGCAAAGGATTTTCACTTGCGTGAACAAATTTACATCACCTCATCCAAACGGAAAGAGGTTCCTCTAAGAGACGTCCGTCCTTTGGATTTAATTATCCAGAATAATATCCTGAGTTTTCAGATATATAGTGGTACTGTTTAATGCAACGCTAGCGCTAGCAAATAAACTTGGTGAGTTGTGGCAGTCAACAGTATGAAAGAACTACAATTAAAGTGAGTTAAACAATTATTTTTAACCATATTCTTAACCATATTTTTAATATTACAAGAAAATAAAATATTTTTACCTAAATTATAGAAATATTAATACGTATGTACTACACTTACATAGGACTAACGTCTGATTTTTGTTTCTCTCATATGATTTAAGCAAATTCCTCAGCCGATGAGGACAGCTATGGTGTGATTTAATGTATTTTAAAGCTTCGCTTTTTATTATCAGCATCTGCTCGTTAATCTTTGCCGGCTTCACCTGTTATTGGTACCTAGAGGATTATCTCTCAGATACTAATTCTCTGAATTTTTCTTTTTTTTCTATATATAAGTATGATATTGTTCTTATTTCTTTCGGTCTTGCTTTGATAAATTTTATTGTTGCCTTTCTAAGATTGCCAGAAAGACGAGCTATCATCAACAAAACAAAACGTTTTTTTAATGCAGCAGTATTTGCAATTTCATTGCTGCTTTTAACGATCTTATACCGTATTAGTATTATTATTTATGAAAATACAGATATTGCTATTGATATTGATATCCAATACAGATTTTTCATGTACTATTCCTTAATCCACTCGGTTATTGTCATGGCTTTACCAGGTTTGCTGCTTATGGTGTTTTTTATAAGACTTTATTCATTGATGCAGACAGATCATCGTTTATTTTTAGAAGTAGGACATACTCCTACAAGTACAAGTTCTAATTCAATTCCATCACACACTTCAATACCACTTCAAACGTCAAAAGGGAGCTATATTATTATGGGTAATATAATGAAGATATTAGGTGCTATAACGATTATTGGCGCTTTCATACAGGGCATCAACGCTGGAAATCAACTGAATGAGCTTGCTTCAAGTTTGCCTATGTTTAAAAATGAGAGTTATTTTTTATGGAAAGTCGCTGCAATCTGGTGGATTGGCGGCATTGTTTCGGGACTTGTACTAATTGCGATAGGTCAAATTCTTGATAAATTAAATGTCATTATAACGAAAATGGATAGCACAAAATCAATAAATTCTTCATTAACTCCAAAAAACGGAAATTTCACAGTTACTACTCATCAATAATAGAAACTAACATTGTCAAAGTCAATTCGTAAACCAATATGCCCTCCAGGTAGAGACGCTACCAAGAGGGCATTCTTTTTTCTACCGCTATTCTTTTGCCTCAGCAAAGAACAATGGCAAATAAGACCTGTTCGCTTCCAGCATATCAGACAACAATTGCTTAGCAGTCTCTGCATTCGGCACTAAAGGGTGATGAACCATTGCCAATAGCGCATCTCTGCGACTTCCTGTTACCGCAGCAGCAATAGCTAATGACTCATATGTTTTTACCGCCTTGATAAGTCCGGTAATCGCTTCAGGTATATGTTGCGGTTTTAAAGGAATTGCTCCTTGCGCTGTTACGACGCAATTCACTTCAATACTTGCATCATCAGGGAGAAAATCCAATATCCCATTATTTTGTACGTTTAATGTTTGAATATCTTTCTTATCGGTGTACAAAGCATGCATAAGCTGGACTGCCGCTTCCGAATAATAGGCTCCTCCGCGCTGTTCCAGTTGCTTCGGTTTCTCAGCAAGCTCTACATCTTTATATAACTCGAACAATTCCTTCTCTACCCGGCTGACCACATCCGCACGAGTTTCATTGCTTTCTGCCAGCTTCGCCATATCTTCATACATTGCCGTTGTCATATAATAATACTTCAAATAATAAGTCGGTATCGCACCAAGCGCTTGCAGCAGCTCCGGGTCCCAATCCATTGCGGTCACATTGGCAGCTGTATATTCTTCTTTTCCGGCTATCAATTCCGGTAATCTATTCTCACCATTGACATATGCGGCTGTTACCCAGTGCAAATGGTTGATTCCGACAAACTCCGGTAAAGTCTCTTTTTCACTTACTTGATAAGTATTCGCCAGAAATTTCTGAAAGTTAATAGGTGAGTTACATAATCCTATCGTTTTTACTTTTGAATATTTTAAAACAGCTTCTGTTACCATTCCAGCAGGATTAGTAAAGTTAAGCAACCAGGCATTTGGCGCTAACTCTTCTATATCGCGACAAATATCTAGTATAACCGGGATAGTCCGCAGCGCTTTAAGCATTCCCCCCGGACCGGTAGTTTCTTGACCGATTATGCCGTGGGCAATTGGAATATGCTCATCCGATCGTCTTGCCGCAAGCAAACCTACCCTCATTTGCGTAGTAACAAAGTAGGCTCCTGCAATAGCTTCACGTCGATCCAGAGTAAGCTCAACTCGAATAGGCAGCCCGGACTTGTGTACCATTCTTTTTGCCAAATCACCTACTATTTCAAGTTTTTCCTTTCCCTCAGGTATATCAACCAGCCATAGCTCGGAAATTGGCATTTCATAATAATTACGAATAAGTCCTTCTATTAATTCTGGCGTATACGACGAGCCGCCGCCTATAACTGCAATTTTCAATCCTTTTTTATTCTTGTCCATACTGGTGCTCCTTGCTTAAAATAATATAGCTTGCAAATTCTCTTTGATATGCGCTGCAGGCTCCAGCCCTGCACAATCCATCGCACTTAGTACAGCCCCTGTTACCGGTTCGGCATTCAGCTTCACAATTTGCGCTGAGGGAGCAATCTCTGCAACAGTGGCCCTTATTGCGTCTATCATATGAGCCGTGCTTCCTTTAGTCATCACACTTCCCGCTAGTACAATATCAAAGCTCGACTGTTCCATATGCAATCGCCTGATTAATGCTCCAACTGCGTTCCCATGCTCCTTGCCCGCTCGCTGTAAAATAGAAATGGCTACGTCATCTTCTTGTTCAGCTGCCTGAAATATCAGCTTTGCCAACTCCAAAGGAGGGGAAAGCTGATGATCCAGCATATGATGATACATATGCTCGACATCCACATACCCAAGCTGGGCAGTCACTAACCTTGCAAGAATGGTTGTTCTTTGCTCACGCTGATCCCAGCTCCGAACCGCACTGCGAAAAGCTTCGACCGCCAAATCCGCCCCTGCTCCCATACCGTCACCGTACATATAGCCAAAACCACCGTATTGCAATTCCTCACCTTGTTGATTGCGGGCGGCACTGTTAAATCCAGTGCCGCTAATAATAACTGCTCCATAGGAACGACTAGTGCCAGCTCGCATAGCAATCATTGTATCGCAAGCTATGGAAAACCTTTTAAACCCTAACGATTCAATTAATGGGCGCAAAATAATATAATCCTGCTCTCGATCTGCCCCCGCCAAGCCAAAATAAGCGAATGCCACATCCTCCTTCTTCCTGCCGGCACTTTGCAGCGCCTGTTCACAGGCAGCTTTTATATTGCCTATGGCTTCATCTTTATTCACTTGATGATTGCCGTTGCCTGTCATTCCTCTGCCGAGCATTCTACCATCACGATCCGTCAGAAGCGCATATGTTTTACTCCCGCCCGCATCGATACCCAAATACATCGCTCACCCTTCCCCTTCCTTATTTAAATAAGTGCAAGTTTGCATTACTTGCGAATTACTTTTTTTCATTGATTAGCGCTGCCAACTGTAAAATTACTTTAGCACTTTCCGCCCGTGTAGCTTTATCAGCAGGAGCAAATCTGCCATTATCTTTTCCATCCATCAAGCCGTATTCCGCCATAGCTTTTACCGCTAATAGTGCCCAGGCTGGAATTATAGTTTGATCAGAAAATTCACTGTTTGCAGAAGATTGCCTATCGATCAGGTCTGACACTTGCAAATGAATGATACGCTCCATCATAAGCGCCATTTCTGCTCTTGAGATATATGCCTTTGGACGGAAGCTTCCATCCGGATAGCCTTTGATAATACCTGCTGTCACAGCTTGCTCAATCGCTTTTTCTGCCCAGTTGCCGATAGCATCACCATCTGTAAAATTTAATTTCCCCTTCCCTTTACTTTCAGGCAGCAATTTCGCAATGACAACAGCAAACTGCTCGCGTGTAATATTCCCATTTGGTCGGAAGGTTCCATCCGGATAACCGCTGAACCAGCCCTGCTTTGCCGCATTTTCAATCCATAGCGTCGCCCAATGATCAGCTATATCCGTAAAGCGTGGCTCATTCGAACCATTCTCGCCCTCTTCTCCCGCTTGTTCATCATCTTTACCCGGTTTTTCAGGTTCCTGCGGAAGCAACGGATTAGTAGATTTAGGCAATGTAACAAGACGCATATTGCTCGCCTTGGATTCGTTGCCTGCCGCGTCGAATGCAATAACCAGATAGCTGTACTGATGGCCCGGCGTAAGGCCCTTGTCTTGGAATGTCGTAGCATAAACGGTTGCTATTTCCGTTCCATCCCTAAATACTTTGTAACCTAAAACACCAACATTGTCTTTTGCAGGGAGCCACTTCAGCTCAACTGCTGTACTGGATAGTGGATTTGCAAAATCAATAACAGGAGCTTCCGGCGCTTCATAATCTGTAATAGCTGGGCTCCACCAATTTCCAGAAGCAACAATCATACTAAGCAAGCGAATATTGTTGCTGAAATAAACCTCATTCTCAGTAATATGCGATGCATTGTAATCCCATAACTTATTCAGCCAATCCTGATTTTTTTTGTCAATCATGGCACCAACCATAAACGGAGCAGAGAAAGTCAGATCCTCCCATTCATTGAGTGCTGCTGAACCATCGAGCTCATAGCCGCCTTTAATATTGGCAGGGTTATCACCAGTCATTTGGCGGATCCATTTGTTCATAACTTCAAGCTGAGCAAGCGGACGCTTATCTCCGCTAATTAAAAAGTCCGTTCCAATACGCCAAGGTGTACGAGCCGAATTGTAATTGTATTGCCCATCATATTCCCCTTCCAAAAACCCTTCAGGCGCAGGCTTGTATTTGCCATTCTCCCGAATGACAAAATCAGGAAGCAAGCCGGATGCCGAGCTATACCCAGCAAATAATTCGTCCATGACTGCATAAGTGCCGTCAACTACCTTATTCCAGCGTGAATCGCCGGTAGCCAGCTCATAATCCTTCATATGCTGCAGCATCCAGTCCGATGGACGGGTCGCATTAGCCCATTTGCCCGAAGTTGCCCAATCTGCAATGCGCAATGTCCAATTGGATGGGTTTACTTCAGCGTTCATAATAGCAGCAATCAGCTTTCTTGCTTCTGCCAAGTAGTCAATGCTGCCGCCGCTTCCCCATTGGCTATGTGCCAAAAGCAATGAGTACGCAATATCCATATCACCATCTGTTGCAGAGTCAGCACCGTTTATATCAATAATCGCTGTGCCTGTATCACCTTGCTGCCATGCCATCAGCTCAGGATGAATTTCGCTCGGATGAGCTCTGAAATAACGGAACATTGCATCGTAATCATCCCTCGCCTCTTCATCCTGACCAGCCATAATAGCCAGAATCATCATGCCGTAGCCATGAGCCTCCGAAACAGTAATCGGCATATACGTAAGCCCCGTATCCTCATCCGTCTCTTCCTCGTACCAGCTGGCATCAGAATACCAAACATACTTTTGTCCCGCTTCATACGGGTTGTCTTTCAAATACTTCTCTTTCCATTCCTTATAAAGCCTGATTACTGTATTGTCCATCGCCTCTTGCGTAATATGATTCGGCTTAATACTGCCGCCTGCATACGCTGTATGTTGCGGGAATGGCTTATGCGGCTCGTTTCCTGCCGGCGCACTGACTGTAACGGCAACCGCCTCGCTGCTCTTCTCCGACTCCAGCTCGCCGCTATTAACTGCTTTAATGAAATAACGGTAAGTTGTACCTGGATTTAAGCCGAAATCTGCATACTCATATACGCCCGCTGCTGTATCAGCGATCTTCACTCCATCCCGGTAAATATGATATCCGGCTATTTCATCCGTGCCTGCCGGAGCTTTCCAGGTTACTACTATTTGATGCTGCGAAATCACACGCGCCTTCAAATCCGTCGGTGCCGATGGCGGCTCAACACCCATTCCACCTTCTTTAGTAGCGACAACTACAGGCTCGGAATTGATGCGAGCTCCAACCGCTTTAATAACAAACTCATAATTTTTAGCAGGATTCAGATTACTCACAGTCAAGCTGTAGCTGTTTTTATTTTGTTCACTTGGCATATACTCACTCCAATGAACAGCCACCTTATCGTTTTTCTCATAAATGCGATAGCCTCTAATGGGTTCACTGCTATCAAACGGAGCAGCCCATTCTAAAATTGCTGCTGAGCCGTCCATACTCACCTTCGCTTCAATCGGCTTTGCAGGAATACCGTCTGTACGCTTAATTCCGTAGCTGTCGTACTCCATTAATCCTTTGCCGATCGTGCCAGACTTATTTTCATCCTCAACTGCTGCGGTATACGATTTGAATGACAGCACCTGCTCCGAAATGGCAACATCCGTAAACATTTTCTTATGCGGCTGCTCATTAATTTCGGCAAAGAAGTGATCGTATAGCACCGGATTACCAAACTCATCAAGCTTGATGACCGGATTCCAATTCTCATCAAACTCATATAAATACTGTTGCTTTGTATAAAACTTGTTGCCCAGTGCATTCGGCATCAAATAAACAGTACCTTTGGGATTGACAGCAAAGCCATTCTCATCCAATACAAGCTCCGATGGCGGAACTACCTCATTGCCGAACATTTGGAAGGAGCGCATATACATATGGTCATGTGCTTCAAAAACCATATCAATGCCCAGCTCATCAAATACAGGAATCAGATGCTGTCGATAAAACTGTACTCGCTCATCCTCATATAAAGCGGAATTGTCGCCTGATGCATACGGGCTCTTATGGAAAGTAACAAACTTCCATTTTTTATCCGAACGGGCAACTGTATTTCTCATCCAGTCCAGCTGCGCTCTAAATTCAGGATCTTCCCAAGCTATATCTCTTCCGTTCGCTTCCAAACCGCCTTCAAATTGCGAATTAAATACCATATACAGCGCATCTCCATACTCAAAAGAATATACAGAGCCTTCATGCGTTCCTTCTACAACCTGTCTTGGCACATTGAAATGATGGAAAAAGTTATTATTGTCCGTCGTTACATCACCATCATAATCATTCACTTCATGTCCGCCCAGCACAGGCACATATGGCACATGCAAAAGTGAATCCTCTGCTGTTTGCAGCATCCATTGCCATTGTGTTTCCAAATCTCCGTTATCTACCAAATCACCAGCAACGATTAGAAATCTGGGATCACCAATAAAATCAACTGCTTTGCGGAATGTATCTCCCCAAGGCTCAAAAGCTGACAAACTCGACGCTTGTGAATCTGCCCCAACTATAAAGTGATATGGTTCATTCCCCTTAGCATCTGTTGTAAATGAACCAACCGGACTCCAGGAGCCAGCCTCTCCATTACCTAATCGATACCGATATGTTGTGCCTGGCTTCAATCCATCAGCGGTAACTTTATGACTGATATAAGTTGTCCGAGTATCCGTCTGCCTGTCTGATGCAACCATATAGGTGTCAACCTGCTCTTCGCTCCCTTCAAACACGGTAGCTTCGGCTGCTGGAAACACCCCGCCCTGCATACGATCCGCCTCCACTACTTCGGCTATCGTTCCAGTCATTGTATCGGTATACCAAGCAAAACCGATACTGGTTTTCGTATCCCCATTGAAAGACATCGTCATTAGCTTTGGTTTATAGGGTGAGGTTTCCGTATGAAACGTCCAGCTAAAATCCTTAAACATTTCACCGCCAGCTGTGCTGCGCACCATAGCTTTCGGCAAAGTCACCGTATAACTCTGGCTATAAGCCAAATCAGCAGCAATAATGTTCAACTTCCTATTATCCGCGGCATCAATTTCAGCTTGCACACCGCTTAATACTGTCCCCTGATCATTTTTTATATCAGGAAGCACACTAGTCAGCTCAATTGGCAAATTAAAAGTTACAGCAATCGGTGCCGTTAGCTTAATATTTTCAGTCAGCTGAGCCGGATCGGTGTAAAGCACAGTCAGCGGCTCGGATAGCGGCGTATCATCTATCCGTTCGCCTTTAATTTGAATTTGGCTTATATAGCTCGAACCCGCCCCTCCTACCTCGGCATTACTTGGATTAGTAGGGACAGTAGATGCAACTATCCAGCGCAAATACAACATATCTGAATCTGCTGTTAGTTGATTTAGCGCATGATCCATTATTTGTGCCGTTACAGCATAAGTTCCATTGACGAGCTTTAGCGGAACTGCTCCGGCATCAAGCCACTCCACTCCATCCGTACTATATTGAAGTTCGAAATCAGCAGGACCTGAACCGGACGATTTCTGTTTGGACGATACTGTGATATGCTGAAAGCCTTTTACGGGAACTTCTACTAGCCAGTACTTGGAAAAACTTCCTTTGTCCCAGCCCTGGTACTGCACACTTTTCTCTGTGGAAGAATTGCTTACTGCCTCATAGGATGGACCGCCTAATGCTTTCAATATTCCAGCAGCTTGGTAGACTCCACCTGTAGCCAAGTGCGAGCCTGTTCGTCCATCCTCGGCACGAAATGAGGTCCATTCTGCAATAATCTCTGCACCGTTGCCTGATCCCGTACTGCCATTTTCGTCAGGAGCAGCTTTCGCAAATTGTGTTGTTCCACTGAAATTAGCCACGAACATAGCTAGAACAAGAACCAATACCAGCGTTCGTCTCCGTCTTTTTCCCCTCGCAAACATTACTCTTCCCCCTTGATATTAATTACCGTTGATGATGAGAATCGGTCTTCGCGATACTGAAGAATGTTCCTTGGCGGCTATAATAGCTCCGGCATCCTCCGTTAATCCTGCAATGCGAAACGATATAAGACTGCCCGTATGCTGTTGCACAAAGGAGGTCACATCCAAATAAATATAGCCGGTTCCTATTGCCGTTGCAGAGCCTTGCGAGACACCGCTGGATGCCGGTCGATTCGCGTAGGTAATTCCCGCTTCTGACCATGAGTTATCCGTCAGTCCATAAGCTCTCATCGGAACTGAGGTTACATCGCTATGAATACTGTTAATATAAAGCTTGAGTTTAGCGGATTGAATTGTGCCTGCAACCGGCGTTTTTTCAAATTTCAAATATGCTTCGCGGGCAAACGAGGTATTCTGATCCCGCTTCTTCACTGTCATCGATGTTTCTGCTCCGTAGTTGTCATTGCTATATGTTCCGCCGCGAACATACGTATCGGATACGACGTTCCAGGTCACTTCTTCCCCTACTCCTCCTGATCCGCCACTGCCGCCTGGCTTCCACCAGTTCCCGGAAATATAAAGCATATTCATCAGATTGTACGTATCGCTAAAATAACTCGATTTGGCTGTCTTCATCCAATCCCAGCCATTATTCACCCATGTTTGATGCCCCGACTTGGTTGTTGCAGCCGAGATCAAAGGCGCAGTAAATACAGCTGAGCTATAGCTGTTTAACGCATTTCCGCTTAAAGAGTAGCCAGCCTTCACATTAGAGACCGAGCCGCCTGTTTTCCCCTTAATCCATACTGCCATTTTGTCAGCAATATTTTTGGCACGCGTTTCTCCGTAAAAAGCGTAATCCATGACAACTCGAAACGGTACTCTGGAGGCGTTGTAATAATATTGATTCGTTTCTTTAAATTCGTTCAAATACCACTCAGGCGCAGGCTTCGCCGGATTAGCAACAATAAAATCAGAGATCAGCCCCGTACTGGAAGCATAGTTATCGCTCACTTGGCTATATGCCGTATACAAAGCATCAATCACATTAAGCCAGGTATTGTCGCCAGTCACTTCATGAAAGGCGCGCAGATGACTGAACATCCAGTCGGAGGGACGTGAGTTTAGTGCGTTTTTAGAATCCCAATCTCCCAAGTTCAAACGGTTCTGGTTCGTAACATTACTAGCTTTAATCGCATTGATCATCGTCTTTGCTTCCTGCAGATAATTGATAGTGCCGCTGGATCCCCATTGATGATGTGCAAGAATTAATGAATACGCGATATCCAGATCACCATCGGTCGCTGAACTGAAATTGCCTTGGGCATTCGCATGATCGGCAACGACCCACCCCATCAATGCAGAATTAACGGAGCTTTTATAAGCTCTTGCTGTTTTGAATAGTCCATTGTAAATCGTTTGCGCCTGACTGTCATACCCTGCCATAAGCACCGTAATAATCATACCGAAGCCTTGACCTTCAGATGTGCCAAGCGGAGTAAAGCCTCCCGCGCTGCCTGTTATTTCTCCTTTCACATAGTAGCCGCCGGGCAATGAAGATAAATTATTTTTCAAATACTTGCCTTTCCAATAATCATAATAGGAGGATACTGCAGTATTAAGTGAAGCTTGATTGACGTGATTCGGCTTAATGATGCCTGTAAAGTTTTGCTGTTGTGGAAATGGTCTTGCTTCATTGGCAGCTGCCGCCTGTTCATTTGCCAAAAAGGGCATTTGACCAAAAGCTTTTGCGATTACAAATGCAAGACTTGCAAGTAGAACCTTTCTCATCATACTGATCTTCGAACCTGATAATACAAACATAAAAACACCTCCTTCAGTTATACAGAGACCTGTTCAGCTCTGCATGTTCATTATAGAAGGAGGTGCTATAGGTAAACTACTTGCCAAATCAACGATTACTGATAGTAATTAATTATTTCGCTTCTGGGGCAATTCGGCGGGCAGAGTAATCGTAACCGAGGTCCCAATGCCTTGTCTGCTAAAAATGGAAACACCGTAACCTTTGCCAAAATGAAGCTTGATGCGCTGGTCTACATTGCGTATGCCTATCCCAACATTCAACTGATCCAACGGATCGAAAATTTGCTGAATCAAACCGGGATGCATTCCATTGCCGTCATCAATAATACGAATGATAATATGCTCTTGTTCCAGCCCCATGACAACACGAATACGAATGCCATCCTCTGTCCAGGCATGCTCAAACACATTTTCCAAAATCGGCTGCAAAATCAGTTTAATCGTTTCAAACTTTAAAACATCGGGATCGATACTATAGATCACTTGCATTTGATCGCCATACTTTGTTCTTTGAATATTAATGTAAGCTTGCGCCTGCGCCAGCTCATCCCGCAATAAAATAACCATCTTCCCATTATTCAAAGTAAGCCTGTAAAAGGTTGATAGATCAATCACCATTCTGTTGAGCTTCTTGATTTCCCCGAATTTGGCTAATGAGCTAATAGAAGACAGCGTATTATATAAAAAGTGCGGATTAATTTGCGACTGCAGCGAATCCAACTCAGCCTCCTTTTTCTCAATATTAGATAAATAAACCTCTTCAATTAGAGCTTCTGTATCCTTCCCCATATCATTCAAGGCATGAGCGATAAGCGCAAACTCATCGTTTCCCCGATAATTCATTCGCTTATGAAAGTCTCCCTCGCGAAACGCGCTAAGCACAGCTACAATTTTCCCAACCCGCTTTGAAAAAAAGTTACTGACAAAGTAACCTATTATTATAAAAATAACCAAACAGGTTAAACCGACGATTATTGTCACCCAGCGTACCTGAGTAACATCCTTCTCTATAATAACGGTAGGTACCAATGTAATTAGCTGCCAATTCAAATAGGGCAGACTCTCCTTAATAACAAGATAACCTTTGTCAAAAGCCTCATTATCCAGGTACGGCATGCTCATAACAGCATCGCCGGAAGAAAAGACCATCTGACCAGACTGATCCACGACGAAAACAGTGCTTCCATCCCCAATTTTCCGACTATCTACGCTACGGAATATATCGTCCATATTAAAAGTAAGCCGCATAAAAGCAAGCTCCTGAAATTCCTGTACATCAACAACTCTGCGCAAAAGTGACAATAAATGATATTCCCTGTCATCCTCTATTTGACCCCATACTATCGTATTGCCGAAATCCTCTTCCGGGTAATTATGATACCAATCTGTACCTGCAATTCGCTCAATTTGGTATAAATCGAAACTGCTGGAGACAATTCGATACGGAAGCGCTTTCTTGCGATTGCTGTAAACCTCAGGGAGAGATGCATTATGGATGTAAAAAGAAAGCATCATCGGCATCGTATCCGATTTAATAATATCTCGCAGCTTCGGCAGTAATAGATTAGCCGCGGCATCATGAATTTCCCAACCTTCATGCTGTTGCCTTAGTATTCGGGCGAGCTTTGTATCATGATACAGTAATTCCGTTATATGTATAGCAGCATCAAGCTTGTAGGTTATATTATCTGTTATTTGCTGAACCGTCCCATAGACGTTGTTTCTCGTTTGCTCTCGAATAGATGTTACATAAATCGTGCTAATAATAATAGCCACAGTAACGAGAGGAACAACAATAAGCAAGCAATAAGAGAGCATTAATTTGTAACCGATAGGCATAAAACGAAGCTTGCCTTGTTGTTCCATACTCATCCTCCCTCAGATTAAATTTGTTTTCTGTATTCATTTGGTGTCATGCCAAAGCTTTTCTTAAACTGCTTGCTGAAGTAAGGCAAGTAACGATAGCCGACCTGATCTGCTACTTCATACACCTTAATCGTCGGGTCTTTCAAAAGGTCTGCTGCTTTGTCCATTCGTAATTCGATTACATAATCACTGTACAATTTACCCGTCTGCTCCTTGAACAGTAGTCCCAAATAATTAGGGGAGAATGTAAAGCGATCCGCTATCTGTCTAAGAGTTAGGCTATCTTGCAAATGATGACGCACGTACTCAATAATATCGCGAATAAGCCGACTATTGCGATTCAGTCTTTTCTGATTAAGCATTTCCGAAATTTCATACAAATTTCTGCGCATCCAGCTATGTATATCGCTAACTGTTTCAAAGCGCATAAGCACATCCAAATCCTTCAGCTCCAAACCAAGTATTTTGAACAAGTCCTCATTTTGCTGATGTAAAAAAACATGCAGCTTCATAACAACATGAAGAACAAAATTATAAACGGTAAATTTAGACGACCACTGTGCCGGCATCTGAAACAATACGGCCAATTCATCATGCAGCTTAACCAGATCGTATTGTTCCACCGCTTCCAGCAGTGTATCAAGCTGTACATCCAAATGTTCGACCTGTTCGATTTCAGCATCTGGAATATCCTCATATGCGATCCATCGCCCCTTACCTGCAAACATCTTATGGTCAAGTGCCGCCGCAGCCTGCTCATATGATAAATAAAGCTGTCCGGGGTTGTCGACCGCATTCCCCAATCCGCCAGTAACCGTAAACGGCAACGCTGATTGAATACTATTATTCATTGCGATCAGTTGATCCGATGCAAATTTTTCCACCAGCATTACAAATCTTTGTTCGCCAAGTTTAAATACATATTGAATATTTTGCTCCGTACAAGCGGAATAAACCTGCCTGCGAAATTGAGCCAGCAACTCCTTTTTTTCCTGTTCATCAAAAAGCTGAAGCTTCCAGGCCAAATCATCCGGCTCGATAATCGCCGCTTGCACAGGCCATTGCAACTGCATGAGCTGCTCCTCAATTTCATTGTAAGCTGTTGTATTTGCGGTCGCTGGGGGTTCCTCGAGCAAGCTTTGCCAAAGCTCTTTTTGAATTTTAGGTATGAGCTGCTTATAGGTTTCTTCCGTCTCACGTCTTTCCTTCTCATGATCCAGTTCTCTTTTTACAGCAAGCAAGGCGTCCATCAGCTCGTTATCATCAATTGGCTTCAATACATAGCTGCTAGCCTGCAGCGATAGTGCCGTTTTTGCATAGTTAAACTCCTGATGTCCGCTTATAAACATAATCCGTATATCCGCTTGCTTCTCTTTTGCCTTTCGGGCTAACTCCAGACCAGACATCATTGGCATATGTATATCAGTCAGCAAAAGATCGATCGGCTGCTCATTCATTAATTCCAATGCCAAAGAGCCGCTATTAACGGCTCCTGCAACAACATATCCCAGCTCTTGCCAGGGGATAAAAACCTTCAATGCTTGCAAGTCTAGCACTTCATCATCGACGATGATAATTTTGTAAGGCATGCATCCACCTCGGTTTTCATAATAAAAGCTTCCATCTAGCTTGCTGATTACTGGCCCATTTGTTCAAGATTATTTTGCCAAATCTCTGTTTGGAACTCAAGTAATTTTCCATAACCCGCTTTTTGCGCATCTTCCTCCGCCTTGTCAAGCAGCTTCAAAACTTCTTGTTCATTACTAGCGTACAGCACTTTAGAGAAAGTTTCCAAATAAATATCCCGTACCTTCTGCTCAATGATCCCTTCATCAGAATCAGGTGCAGGATGCAAATTAATAAATGGTGTACTGTTAAATTGTGTTTTCCATGTAATTTCAGTCTGCCACTTTGTTTCCCAATTGCGTTTTTCTTCTGGCAGCTCTGCCTCGATTGCCGCTTTCCGCGTATCAATAAAAACCGTATTACCGTTCCATTGGAAATTATCTGTTGTATTCATTAGCTCCGCTACTTTTTCTGATTCGTTGAAGTAGCGATCATTAAATATCGGTCCTCCATCCTCGTTCACACCATCCCAAAATAACCCTTCAGGTCCCCAAAATATAGTACGCTGCCCTTCTTCACCAGTCAACCAATCCAAAAAGGCAAATACCGACTCCGGATTTTTATGATTCTTTGTAATAACACTGACATTCCAGCCCACTTGCGACCAGTCGCCGGGCCACACTTTGTTTTTGTCTACGTCTTCTTTATGAAGCGGCCAAATCATCATAAATCCTGGATGTTCCGGATTTGCCTCCTTCACCATTGAGTGGGCAAGCGCAGCAATTTCTGTTGGGCTTGACGAAGCAAACACAGCGACACGATCTGAATACATTTTTTCTTTTACCTGATCCTCTGTTTGCGTTAATGCATCCTGTGTAATAAGCTTTTCTTTAAATAACTTATTGGCAAAAACAATCATTTCCCGATAAACAGGGTTAGTAAACAATGAAGTAAGCTTTCCATTTTCCGGCACAGCTTTGGAACTAATATAAGTGGTAGGAAAATCATTGGCAAAGCCAGATGCCATCAATTCAATACCTTGACCATCCAAACCCGGATCAAACGGAATAATGCTCGGATCATAACTATCTCTCACCATTTTTAAATAGACATGTAAATCCTCGAAAGTTTCCAGCTTTGGACTGCCCAGTTCCTCATATATTCGCTTGTTGACTACATAGCCAGAATTTCCGTTAGGCTGTGTCGTATACCAATTTGGGAATTGATAGATTTTCCCATCTGGAGAGCGCAATAAATTAATCGTTGATTCTCCAACCCATTTTTTCATATTCGGATACTTTTCCAGCCAATCATCAAATGCGACTAACATGCCTGCCTCGCGCAATTTCTCCACATCGGAGCCTCTTTCCAGCCAAATAACATCCGGCAATGTTTTGGACGCAATCATCGTACTAAGCTTTTGTTCAGCATTGCCTCCAGAATGGATCGCCGTTACATTAACCTTCTTATTGTCTTTTATCCATGCAGTTGCTGCGTCTTCTCCCCAAGGATTCATCGTATACCAATCATAGTGACCATAAAAAGTAAAATCTACGGGGGATTCCCCGAATACAAATCCGATATCTTCCTTCCCTTCCCCTCCCTTTTTATTGTTGGCCGGTTGCTTATCATTGCCGCCATCGCCGCCTGTTCCACACCCTGACAGCATAGTTGCAAGCAGCATAGTCGCCGCAAGCATAAGCTTCAATGCCATTCTCTTTTTTTCCATTTTCGAACTTCCCCTTCCCGCTTCTTTTATATGTTTAAAGCAAGTATGCTTCAAACTACTCTTTTAGAGAACCTATCAAAACACCTTTAACAAAATATTTTTGGACAAACGGATAGACGAGCATGATTGGAATGGTTGCCACCATCATCGTTGCCATAGTAAGCGATTTCGTTGTTACGTTGCTTTTCATCCGCGACATCGCAGATTTGGCAGCTGAATTCAATTGCGACATTTGTTCACTCATAATGTTAGAGTCCAGTATTTGCTTTAACTTTGTCTGAACTGGCAGCAGCTCGGCTTTATTGATAAAAATACTGGGAGCAAACCAATCATTCCAATGATACACAGCTGTAAATAGCGCTAATGTTGCAATAACTGGTCCCGATAACGGAAGAACGATACGAAACAAAATTCCCCAATTCGTACAACCATCAATTTTAGCGGATTCCTCCAAACCGTCTGGCAAACCAACAAAGAATGTTCGGAACACAATCATATTCCATACACTAATCATTCCAGGTATAACCATCACCCAAAAAGTGTCCATCATCCCAAGCTCACGAATAAGCAAAAAATAAGGAATCAATCCACCGCTAAAATACATTGTAAATACGCAAATCATCATATAATACTTTTTGTTCAACAGCTCTTTTTTGGACATGCCATAAGCTAGTATTGCTGTGGTCAAAATCGATAGGACAGTTCCTATAACTGTGCGCAGCACTGAAATCACAAAGCCGTCAATAATTCGTTTATCCTTAAACACAATGCTATAGTTATCCCATGTAAATTTTCTTGGCCAAAAGGTTACACCGCCAAGTGCTGTATCTGCGCCATTGTTAAATGAAATAACAGCAGAATTCCAAAACGGGTAAAAGGCGACGAATCCCAAAATACATAAACTGGCATAGATAAAGAAATACATCACCTTATCACCGGTGCTTAATCTTCCCATACAATGACATCCTTTCTGCATTATTTCGTTTACCTATTTTCGCTATTACCACAAACTGTTCCCGCTGCGGCGTGCAGCATAATTAGCTATTGCAAGCAGCGTTACACTAATAACCGCTTTGAATAAACCAACTGCTGTTGCATAAGAGTAACGCTGATTGCCGATTCCTATTCGATATACATAAACATCAATAACGTCCGACACTTCACGAATTCCTGCATTGGCTAACAGTAAAATATCTTCAAAGCCTGCACTAAGCAAGTTGCCGATTGCCAAAATCATAAAAATAATAATGACCGGCATAATGCTGGGAATTGTGATCAAATAAATTTGTTTGAAGCGACTTGCCCCATCGATTGAAGCGGCCTCATACAACTGCGGATTGACGCCAGCAATTGCAGCCAAATAAACGATCGAACCAAATCCAATGCTTTTCCATAAGTCTGCCATCACTAGAATACTCCAAAAATATTGCGGCAAGGCTAGAAAATTGACTGGCTCCTCGATAAGCTTCAAATTGACCAAAAGCATATTGATGCTGCCGTTATCGGTAGACAGCATGGAGGAAATCATTCCGGCGACAATGACCCAAGACATAAAATGCGGCAAGTAACTAATCGTTTGTACGATTCTTTTGAACACCTGTTTTCCTACTTCATTTAACATTAGCGCCAAAATAATCGGGGCAGGAAAACCGATGAACAACTTCAAAAAACTGATTACAATTGTATTGCGCATTACTCTGAAGAAATCAGAATCATTAAAAAAGGCAATAAAATGCTTGAAGCCTACCCAGGGACTTTGAAAAAAGCCTTTGAATAAATTGTAATCCTGAAATCCTAGCAGTACGCCATACATCGGTATATACTGAAACACAATAATCATTAACAAAGCCGGCAATACCATCAGTTGTATATCCCATTGTGCAAATAGCCGCCTCCAGTATGATCTTTGTTCCAACGGCAGCTGTGTCTTCTTTTGATCAGTCCGCACTATAGAAGTCTGATTCATTTGCTGCTTCCTCCATCCTCTTTTCGCTTGTTGTCACCCATTATATCGGCTGGTACGCAGTCAGAACTACTTGTAATGTCAACGAAAAATGATACTAATTAACAAATAGAAAAAATGCACAAAAAAAACCGGAACCTAAGGTTCCGGCTAATCTACAACTATGGTTACTGCTACTTTTATACGATGCACCTGTAACTTATTCTATCGATCAGAAGGAAATGTCTTTTTATTCACCATATAGGCTTGCGCTCGCTGCAAGACCCTTTCCCTCATTTTCATTTTGCGTGAAATCCATAAGGCATTACTGTCCCCAGAACGTCCGATAACCAGCTTATACAATGGCTCCAGCATTTCCTGATTAAACTGCATCGCTGCGTTCATAAAGCCTGACTGAGCTTCTGAAAACCGTTTTATTTCTCCATAATGAGTCGTAGCTACAGTAATACAGCCCATCTCATAAAACTCTTCCAGAATAGCAATAGCCAAAGCCGCTCCTTCATTCGGTTCAGTTCCGCTACCGATTTCATCGAACAATAATAAGGTCTTTTCATTGGAAGTATTCATGATTTCTGTCAAATTTTTTATATGTGAGGAAAAGGTGCTTAGTGCATTTTCAATGCTTTGATTATCGCCGATATCTACAAATATTTGCTCGAATATGGATATCTCCGTTCCCTCTTCTGCCGCAATATGAATACCCGACATAGTCGCCAATGTCACAAGTCCGATCGTTTTTAGTACGAATGTTTTGCCTCCTGCATTCGGGCCGGTAATAATAAGACTGCGATAATTGGAGCCTATCTCAAAATGAAGTGGTACTGCTTGCTTCACATGCAGCGGATGCCTGCAATTAACCAATTTGATATAGCCATGTTCATTCAGGAGCGGCTCCATTCCGCCGATTGCTCTGCTGAACTTTGCCTTGGCAAACACCATATCGTATTTGCCTATCCATTCAGTATTCAATTGCAATGGCTCAAGTTGCTTATATAGCAACTCTGTTAATTCAGACAAAATTTGATACTCCTCCATTGTTTCCTCCGTCTTCGCAATGGACAGTTCCTGACTCAATTTGGCTATAGCTTCCGGCTCTATGAAGACTGTTGCTTTTTTGGACGAAACTTCAACGACAGAGCCTGCAATTTGATTTTTATAAGCTGCTTTAATCGGAATCGTATATCTTCCATCCTTGTTGCTGACGAAAAATTCCTGAATATATTTTTGATTGGAGCTATTGTTTAGAAAACTTCCCAATCGGGCACGTATTTTATTCTCCAATGATTCTATACTGTTTCGCAATCTTCTTAATGTCCGGCTTGCTCCTGAATCTACCCGATTATTCTGAATCGACATGTAAATTCTGTCTTCAATCTCCGCAAATGATGACATTCTGTGTGCATAAGCAGACAATTCGGGAGCTATCTGCTCCTTGCCTAATATAAATTGACGGAATCTTCTACAGCCACGCAAAAATTCTGCCATTTGATATAAATCAGACGGGTCCAAATTGAATCCTTTGCTCAAGTTTTCCATTATTCTTCCGACATTTGAAATACCTGCTAGCGGAACGCTACCCTCTTCGTCTAAAATCATTCTTGCCTCAGATGTTTCCTTCAGCTGCCGTTTTACCACAGTCATCATAGTCGCTGGCTGCATCTGCGATATAAACTGCTTGCCAAGTCCGCTCGCCGCATAAGTTTGAATTTCTTCTTTCAGTTCGTTATATTGCATCTTATCAAAAGTTGCTTCATTCATTGTACGTTACCCTCACTTTGAACATTAAATAATGAATGAAGATACCTGCCGCCAAAATTCAATTTAATTGTCATTACACCCATTTCATACTAAAGCAACAACCAGATACCCCATTATCTGTTCCCTTAAATTAACAGAAGAGCTGCAGAATAATATTCTGCAGCTCTTCTTAAACAAGCATCATGAAGTCTAGGTCAGTTTTGTTGCATATCACTAAATGCCGAATTCAAATAGACTTCGACAAATAAACAAATCACTGAACCAGCATCGCTATAGACAAATGATGGGCTTTATTAAGCTTAGCAGATATCTTCATTGGATAGATGGCAAAATAAGGTCACAATGAAACCGAGGGGAGTATCAACCTATCTAATGGATGCCATTAAAAAGCGTCGAATACATAGATCTCACCCTATGCTGACTGTAACATTACTGCCTATTCACTTCCTACTTGGATTCTGCTGCACTCAAAAAAAGCACCTCACTTAAATTATTGATTAAAATTGATTTTGGCTTTTGAAGCTAAAGATAAGCTTACTATGATTTTTATTTCATGTAAAGCTCTTTCCCTGCCTCACCATATACAAACTATTGGCTTAAAGTTATTTTATAAAATATGCATGGACTCAATATGCTGCTTCGTTTCTGTTGTACCGCATTCATAAAGCTTGCGATAAATTTTTTGAATAAGCAAATCATGTTCATTCAACACCTTGCTGTTAGGAACCGGTTCAAAAATATTCCATAAGCTGTGCGCAGTTCTATCAAGATCAATGCTATTCATTTCGTTTAAAAATTGCTGCAGTTCCAGTACATCCTCATGACTTGCAACAATCTCCAGCTCATATGCCGCAGCTTCCGGATCAGCTAAAACCTGCATCGCCTGTACGGATACATAGTACGGCTTTTTCTCCACACCCGAACGATCATTCCACTCCATTGTCAACATCCTCCTAATGCTATGCCAACTATGGATCAATCGGGGCATAGCCGTTTAGGAATTAGTTTCCCCCAGTACAGCTTTTAATTATTCCACTGTATGCAGAGTGGTGTGCAATACACGAAGCGCTTCGCCCCGATGACTGATTTTCTGCTTTTCTTCTCTAGTTAGCTGAGCCATCGATTTCTCTAATTGCGGCAGCCAAAATAGCGGATCATAACCAAAACCGCCATCACCGAGCGGCTTGTCCATTATATATCCCTCAACTTTCCCCTCTGCCTCAATAAAGCAATCTGTTTGCGGATCATATAGTGTCAAAACACAGATAAAGTATGCTCTGCTAAGCAGCTTTCTTCCAGTTGGAAGTTTCACAACTGCATCGGGTGTCCATACAGATTCAAGCTTTAACAACTCCTCGATAAGCTTTTCATTATTCTTGGTATCCGTTGCACCTTCGCCAGAATAACGCGCTGAATAAACTCCCGGCGCTCCATCAAGTCGCTCAACGCAAAGACCACTGTCATCTGCCAGCACTTGCACTTGCAGTTGTTCCGCAGTCTCTTTCGCCTTCTTGTGTGAATTAGCTGAAAAAGTATCGCCATCCTCCACAATATCCTCGATAGCTGGATAATCCAGCAGGCTGACTACCTGTCTGTCATCTGTCTGTAAGGCTGTTTGAAACTCTTTCAGCTTGCCGGCATTTCTTGTCGCAATAACTATACGATCCTTAGTCCATGTTGTACTGTCCATTTTTTATTCTCCTTGTGTGTTGAGTTAAACGACTGAACTACTCTGTTTCCATTCCTGTCAGCAATTCTCCAATTCGGCTTCCCTGCTCTCCAAGCACTTCTTTTTGAATAGCGATAAGTTCATAAATACCTGACTCCGCCAGCTCTAGAAGATCATTTAATTCGCGGCGCGAGAATGGTGCCTCTTCTCCCGTTCCTTGTACTTCAACAAACTTGCCGCTGCCAGTCATAACCACATTCATATCTACATGCGCACTGGAATCTTCGATATAATTCAAATCAAGCATTGCCTTCCCATCAATAATGCCAATGCTGCTTGAAGCCAAATAGTCAGTAATCGGATATACGTTAAAAGAATGATTTTGCGACAGCTTATGTACAGCTAGCGACAATGCCACAAAAGCACCAGTAATCGAGGTTGTTCTTGTTCCGCCATCAGCTTGAATAACATCGCAATCAAGTGTAATTGTTCTTTCGCCAAGTGCCTGAAGATTAACAACGGAGCGCAAGGCTCTACCGATCAAGCGCTGAATTTCCATCGTTCTGCCCGTAAGTTTGCCTCTGGCGGCTTCCCGCTGATTACGAGAGTGTGTAGCTCTTGGCAACATGGAATATTCAGCTGTCACCCAGCCTTTACCCTGACCTTTCATAAATGGCGGTACTCGTTCTTCAACGGTTGCAGTACAAATAACTTTGGTGTCACCCACTTCTATTAAAACGGAGCCTTCCGCATGTTTATTAACTCCAGTTGTTATTGTAACGGGTCGTAATTGATCCAACCCCCGGCTATCATTACGCATATATTAATGCCTCCCAAATTCGATGTTTCTTTCATTTGTCTATTCTAACAAACTGTTTCTCCGAATGCACCTTGCTTGCCTTCTTTTCAATAGCTAAATAAAAAAGATGGCTCCATTAAGAGGAACCATCTTCGTTTGAAACGCTTGTTGTTTATGATTTTATTGCATTGATCGCCTTTTGCTTTTGTACCGGTGAACTGTACACCTGACCGAGTTCGTCAGTGATATTTGTTTGCCCGTTTATTTTCAACATAACAGATTCTGCTTTTGTATTTTCAGTTACAGATAAAATAACAGCTTGCAGCATGCCGGAGGAAAGCTTTTGTCCCTCCTCATAAGTGCTGTCCTGCAAATCTACAGTGACAATACCATCCTTTTCATCTATACTGAGCACCTCGATATTCGGCCAAATTTCCGATTTTAATTGCTTCACATTCGCAGGACCAGCAATCAATTCCTCCAATGCCGCATGAACAGATGAATCCGAGCGATTAATAAGTCTGGTTACAGGTACAAAATATTGCTCATCATAGTACGTCAATGCTGAGAAATAAAGTGTTACCGGATAAGAGTTCATATAATTAGCACCATTTGCCAGTTCCAGATTTATGCCCATATCTCTTGTTAGAGCCTGATCCAGCGGAAAGGCATTCTCTGGCATCTCCGCCAAACGGCTTCCCTCATGATATAGCTCAACACCGTTTATTCCCGGCAGAGAAGTAAGCGCCCATGTAATGGATTCCAATATGGCACGCTCATCTTGAGCGCTATATTGCGTAAAGGATTCAGAAAAATCAACTTTGGCTATTTGCGTAGCCTCATCAATTTTATAGTCAATAACTTGTGTCCCTTGTGGAAGCATCGCCCGGAAATCCTCCGGCAACAAGTTCGAATATGTGCCCCCATCTACCATCATTTCGAGTACGCGTTGACCTGCGTCTTCTTCTGGCGCCAATGTTGCAGATAAAGATACTGGCGCAAGGTAGCCATTTCGATCCTGCAAATAAACCGTTAGCATTTCTGCCCCTTCAGTTGCCTGCTCCGCATTATTGTCAACACCGGCTCCAACCGTCTGTTCTGCCTCTTGCCCTGTTCCCGGCAGCAAGCTCGACTGGCCTTCTTCAAGCTCTACTTGAGGCGGATCAATTTCTTTTCCCCCCTTGCCAAAAATGCCGCAACCTGCTGTCAACACCGGCAACGCCATTACAACAGTAATTGCAAGACGGCGAATCCACTTGTTCTGCTTCATATCATTTTGTCCTCCCCAATCAAAATTTGCCTGATGGCTTTGTACAATTCCTTATTTGTAGTAATATGTATACGAGCCCTTCCCTGATTTAGACCAATTTGTCCATTAAAATTTGAGGGGGATTTTTGATGAGTAACAATGAAGAGTATGTATTGAACAGTAAAGAGGTAGCTGATGCTACTTATGAGTTATTGAAGCAGCGTGGTGTTACCAAACGAGCTATTGCGGAGCTTGTTCACTTTTTGCAAGAGAAATATTTTCCTGGATTGACACCGGAAATGTGTGAGGTACATATTGATGCTGTCCTATCTAAGCGAGAAGTGCAAAACGCGGTTTTGACCGGAATCCAGTTGGATATTTTGGCGGAAGAAGGAAAATTGTTGGAACCATTGCAAAAAATGATCCGCAACGACGAAAGCCTATATGGTTGTGATGAAATTTTGGCATTATCTATCGTAAACGTATATGGAAGTATTGGTTTTACAAACTTTGGATATATCGACAAGGTAAAGCCCGGTATTCTTATTCAATTGAATGAGAAAGGCGGCGAGCATACTCACACTTTCCTAGATGATATCGTAGGTGCTATTGCCGCTTCTGCTGCAAGCCGTATGGCACATCGCAGGCAAGCTGAGCTGGAGGGAGAAACCACCCCTCCGCTTGACTAGACTTATTTGTCAATGATGTACAAAAACGGCCCAACATAATCATCGGAGCTTGACAAAAAAGCCATTACACAATTTTGGCATCGTATACGGTCACTCCATTTTGCAACCGCCGTTCCACTGTTCCCTTAGTCAACTCCAGATAAGCAAGATGTGCCAATGTCTCTGCCATTGCAAATCTCATATGGTGCGCATTTCCTCGCAGATGCGTACCAAATGATTGCTCGCAGCATTCAAAACCTGTTCGTGCTTGTTCCTGCAATAACTGCTCCATCTGCTCCAGCCTTCGTTCATGATGCCCCTGCAATTGATTAATTCGTTGAGCGAACTGAGTAATTGGGCTGCGGTGTCCAGGATATGCAATGCGAACGTTATATTGCTTCAATGCTTCCAGACTATTCAAAAAATAATCAAGCGGGTTTGCTTCTTCTCCTGGTACAACACTAATATTAGGTGTGATCCGATCCAGCACCTGATCTCCGCAAAACATAATGCTCGTTGATTCGTTATATAAGCATAGCTGCCCAAAAGCATGCCCCGGTGCATCTATGCAATGCCAATCCAACCCTGCCATGCGGAGAGTTTCTCCAGGCTCAATAAAATTTATTATGGCAGGATGCGGCAGTACACGTTGCTGAAATTGCAACAAATGCTCCTGTACGTCCGTTATATATAGCTCCGGCATGCCGTTTTCTCTAAACAACTGACATAGGGACTGATCAAAATCTTTTTCCGCTCCCTCTCCCCAAAGCCTTCTCACATAGGCATAAGCTCTTTTGCTCATATAAACGGCAGCATTGGATCTTCGCTGTACAAAGCCCGCCAAGCCATAGTGGTCCGGATGCTGATGTGTAATGACAACCCGCTTCACATTAGACCACCCGCCCAGATAGTGCTCAGTTATTTCTTCCCACAACGTTCTGGATTCTTCTGTATTAAGCCCAGGATCTATAATCGTATAACCGCCTTCTTCCTCCGGCAATACGTAACTATTAACCCATTTAAGCGAGAAAGGAAGCGGCATACGTACAAGCAGCCATCCTCTTTCCAATTTAACGATTTGTTCTGACATTATTTCCCCGCCATTTTAATTTTTTTAAAACCATATAGACAATATTGATGTGCTATGTGCTTCGTAAAATCTTGGATGCTAAAGCTGTATCAAACGGGTGGTTCTCTTTAAATCCGCAACTGTTTTTACACCGATTCCGAACATAACAGTACGCAGTTCAAATGCGATTCGTTCAAACTGATGAATAAGCTTTTCAATGGGTGTTTCAGCATCAGACATAGCAGCCTGCGGCAATAACGCCCTGCCAAAGCCAACCAAATCAGCCCCCAAAGCCAATGCTTTGGCAGCCTCAACGCCATTATGAAATCCACCGCTAGCTATAACAGTAGCAGAGGGTGCAGCTCTGCGAACTTCCTTCAAGCTGTCCACGACAGGTATGCCCCAATTAGCAAATGCTTCCGCGGCTTCAATCCGCAATGCATCCTTATTGCGAAATTTTTCAACCTGACTCCATGAAGTCCCACCAGCACCAGCTGTATCTATAAAAGAAACACCCGCATCAATCAGCTTGGCTGCTGCTTCTCCATCAATTCCCCAGCCTACTTCCTTAATACCAACCGGGATTTGTATGTGATGACAAAGCTCTTCAATCCGACACAGCAGATTACTGAAGTTTGTATCGCCTTCTGGTTGGAATACTTCCTGCATACTATTCAAGTGGAGCACTAATGCATCTGCATCTGCAAGCTCCACTGCACGCTGGCATTGCCCCAGACCGTAGCCGTAATTAAGCTGAACCGCCCCCAAATTGGCGATAATCGGTACGGTCGGCGCCTCGCGGCGAATATAAAATGATGCTGCTAATGCCTCATCTTCAATAGCAGCTCTCATCGAGCCAAGCCCGATCGCCCAGCCTTGTTCCTCTGCCGCGACCGCAAGCTTGCGATTAATCGCCCCTGCCTCATCGGTTCCTCCAGTCATGGAACTGACAAGCAAGGGAGCTTTCATAGATTTGTTGAGCCAGCTGCAAGTCAGATCAATATCATTAAAGGCAAGCTCAGGAAGCGCATTATGCTTAAATCGGTATCGCTCAAGCCCTGTGCTGATATTGGTACCGTTCACATTCTCCTGCAGGCAAATTTGAATATGCTCTTTTTTCCTTTTGGCTGTATCGATTTTCTCCTGCTGTTTTGTATGGCTCTCCCGCTCCATCTCCAAGTTAATCATACCAGCTCATCCCCCGTTCAAAATTGTCTGTTATTAAGCATAGCACAGTTTTTGCTGTGAAGCTTGCCCCCTATTTCAGCACATACTTTTTATACAAATAATACTTTTCATATAATTTGATTTTTTTGTTCAATATTATGATTAACTCAATCATTTTATTGTACAATTTCTTAATTTTAGATTAAACTATTGATAAGCATAGCTGGAAGCAAACAGAACATTTATAATGAAATAAATGCATGCTATTATGCTACTACAAGCTGGAGGTAATGAAATGAATATTAAATTTTTTGATTCCCAGCAACAGCTGGATGATTTTGCAGCAGGTATATTTATGGATTTAATTAATAACAAGCCTGACGCAGTTCTTGGTCTAGCAACAGGTTCAACACCAATTGGCTTGTACAAAGCGCTTGTTCAAGGCTGCAAGGATAATAAAGTGAGCTTTAAAGAAGCTTATACTTTTAATTTAGATGAATACTCTGGCGTTACTCCGGATAATGAGCAAAGCTATTCTTACTTTATGCATCAAAATCTATTCAATCTTGTTGATTTGCAGGCAGATCATATTCACTTGCTTGATGGCACTGCGTCGGATGCAGAAGCAGAGTGTAAAAGCTTTGAAGAGAAGCTTGCACAAAAACCGCTTGATATTCAATTGCTTGGCCTAGGTCATAACGGACATATTGCATTTAATGAGCCGGCTGACAATTTGTCAGCACAAACACATGTTGTTCAACTGGATGAAAAAACTCGTCAAGCTAACGCGCGTTTCTTCGATTCCATTGACGAGGTTCCAACACATGCTATGACAATGGGTATCGGCTCTATCATGAAAGCAAAACAAATTTTGCTAATGGTTCGTGGCGCTGACAAAGCAGAAATTGTAAAAAAAGCATTGCAAGGACCGATTACAACACAGGTGCCGGCATCATTGCTTCAATTGCATGCTAATGTAACTGTACTTCTGGATCAGGAAGCCGGAAGGATGCTTGACTAATGGAACGAAAAAAATTGCTGATTACAAATGTTCAAATTGTTTTGGAAAGCGGCGTAGTTAAAGGCTCTGTCGCAGTTGAAAACGGCAAGATCGCTAAAGTAATCAAAGCAACGGACCAAGCTGAATTAGCTTCTTTTGCCAGCAGCGGTAATTATGAAATTACAAATGGCAATGAGGGCTACTTAATGCCTGGGTTTATCGATGTCCATGTGCATGGAGGCAATAACGGAGACTTTATGAATGCAAGTCATGAAAGCTTCGATAAAATTACATCTTTCCACGCAGCCCATGGAACAACTGCAATGCTGGCGACCACAATGACTGCTGCAAAAGATGCAATTGAAGCTGTTTTGGAAGCAGTTGCCTCCTATCGTCAAACCGAAATGCCTTACTCCGAGCTGATCGGTGTTCATTTGGAAGGTCCTTTTATTAGCGAGAAGTGGCCGGGTGCGCAAAATCCTGCGTTTATTCATGAGCCATCTCTGGAATGGTTGCAGGAATGGACGAGTCGATGGCCTGAACAAATTAAACTATTAACAATGGCTCCAGAAAAGCCAGGCTCAGTTGATGCTATCAAATGGATGACTGCCAACAATATCATTGTAGCTTGCGGGCACACTGACTCCGTCTACTCTGACATACAAACAGCAGCAGATGCCGGTCTAACTCATGCCGTTCATACCTATAATGCCATGAAGGGCTTGCATCACCGCGAGCCGGGAACACTGGGCGCAGTCCTGACTGATGATCGCATTCATTGCGAAATTATCGCAGATGGCGAGCATGTGCATCCTGCAGCCATCAATTTAATGCTTCGCTGCAAACCGCTTGACAAGGTCATTATTATTACAGATGCCATTGAGGCTGCAGGCATGCCGGATGGGGTATACCAATTAGGCGGACTATCTGTAACTGTGAAAAACGGTACAGCACGCCTTACAGAGGGCAATGCTCTGGCGGGCAGCAGTCTCACCATGAACAAAGCGATCCGTTATATGAGCGAGAATACCCGTCTTCCACTACAACAAATCAGCCAGTTTGCCAGTGGGAATCCAGCGCGCGAACTTGGTATTTTCGAAACGACCGGGTCTATCGAAGAAGGTAAAAACGCTGATCTTGTTTGGCTGGACCAACAGTTTAACGTGCAACAAACCTGGGTAAAGGGACGCTCCGTTTACACCCGTTAATCGTTATTATTGATGTCTACTATAGAAAAGGGATGCAACTGAAATCAAAACTGATTTCGGATGCATCCCTTTTTATTAAGATTTTATAATGAATAAGGCGCACAAGAGGGGCTGATCGACTGTTGCTACTTGCAGCAAAACAAAGTGATCGTCGCTCACAAAAAGCAAGATTAGACTGTAGAAGCGCTAGCGTCCGCCAATTCAACAGCGCTCGAAAGTCCAATTTTGTTTGTATGTGAAGGTACTCCGTGTTTGCTGCTTTATTCTTCATCCGTTGCATAAACGTTAACATTTTCCTTTTTAAGTGCAAGCGATAGCTCGCCTTGAATAGGAGTGTCTGTCAGAACGCCTTTAAGCTCGCTTAGAGGCGCTATCGTAAACAACGAAGTGCGATTCAGCTTCGTATGATCAAACAGCGCATACGTTAATTGTGAGCGTTTCATAAGCACTTTAGCGGTTTGCGCTTCCTGCTCCGAATAGGTTGTAATACCGCCAGCTGCCGAAATACCATCCACGCCTATGAACATTTTTCCAATATGAAGCTGCGCAACCATTCCTTCACCCAAAGGACCGCAAAGCTCGTAGCTGTTATGACGCATAATGCCACCTGTAACAACAACCTGAACGTCACTGCCCGCCAATTCCATAGCAATATTTACTGCATTGGTTACTACCGTAATCCCTTTGCGCTGCTTTAATATTTTGGCAAGCAGAATGCTCGTAGTGCCGCCCGACAAACCAACGATATCCCCTTCCTCAATCAACGAAGAAGCAAGTTGTGCCACCCGTTCCTTTTCCAGAATGGATAGACGCTCCTTCTCGGAAAAAGGAAGCTCCTTCATCGAGCGCAGTCCTTCATAAAGCGCTCCGCCCATCGTCCGAACTATCGGCTGACTTTTCCCTAACTGCTCCAAATCTCTGCGTGCAGTAGCTTCGGAGCATTGGAACTGTTCAACAATATCATGTATGGTTATCCGTCCCAGCTGTCTTAGTTGCTGCATAATCGCCTCGCGGCGCCGCTCTCCTTTTGAAGCCGTTATATCCGTCATTATTAACGTTCCACCCACGCTTTGTCTGACAGACGCTGCTCAACTACAGTCCACTCCGGCAACGCTTCCCAGTCACCGCGCATTTGCACAACCAAGGAACCGTTAATGCTTGCGAGGCGAACTGCTTCTGCCAACGACATACCTTTCATAATTCCAGCAAGAAAACCTGCACAAAAACCGTCACCAGCCCCTACAGTGTCAATAACCTGCTCGGCTTTGTAGAAAGGAACAGCCTCTTCATTCTGCTTATCCAAAATAATCGTTGTATCATCTTTTCCTTTAATTATCGAAACAGCCTTTAATTTGTGCAACTCCTGCTTCACTGCCTCATAATCCTCTGTTTCATAAAGCAACTGCAGCTCGTCCCAGCCAGGCAAAAAGTAGTCGGCCTCCGCAGCTATTGGCAACAATACTGCCCGCGCCTCTTCGATAGACCAAAGCTTTAGCCTTAAATTAGGATCAAAGCTGATCTTCACGCCCGCTGCCTTGGCAATCTCGATTGCCCGCAAAACAGTTTGCAGGCCGCTCTTGCTAATTGCAGCCGTAATTCCTGTAATATGAAGCAGCTTGGCGCCGCGAATATAATCCTCATCCAAATCCTCCGGCTTCATCTGACTGGCAGCTGAATGCTTGCGGAAATAATGGACTGCCATTCTGCCGGCTATATGTTCACGCATCATCATACCTGTAGGTGCTGTATTTATTTGCTTTGAGCGAGAAACGTCTACTCCCTCGCCACGCAGCGTCTTCAAAATGATAGCTGCCAGTGGATCTTGTCCCAGCATGCCAAACCAGCCGCTTGAAATTCCCAAACGAGCAAGTCCAATTGCCACATTGCTTTCCGCTCCGCCAAAACCAAGCTCTAGCGATGAAGAGCGTTCAATTGCTTTATGAGCCTCCGGCATCATTAATGCCATCGTTTCTCCAAATGTAATTACTTGTGGTGTAGATTGTTGCACGATACGCTCCTCCTAAAATTCCGCCGCATCGCATTCGGCAAAATTTATCATATTCCACTTTGCTTGATGCTTATCTATTACAAATCCATATTGACCATCGGGAACTTCATCAAGAACACGATAGCTACATACAACACCCAAATAATCAGGCTTAATGTGCGAGCCTTGCTAATGTGCGCATCAGCGCTCTTGCCGTCAGTAATGGCTGCTTTAATTTGTTTCAGCGGCTTTGCTGCAATTCCCCCAAGCGCTCCGATCGCTAGAAATATAACAACGATTAGAATCATCCAAAGCATCGTGTAGTTTTGCTTGGACACAAGATATCCGCCAGTTAGCAATTGCAGTACTAGAAAATATTGCGCAAAACGGTTTGCTGTAATCATCCCGTCAGCCAGTCCCTCCTGGCCTGCTCCAGCCAGCTTGGAAGCTCTGCCAATCATAAAAGGCATAATTAAGTAGAACCCCATGCCCACTGCACCAATTACATGCAAAAATACCATTAGCTTTTCCATAGAAAATGACATTACTACTCCTCCTGTTTCAGTTCGATCGTGTAATTGCTAGTATCTCTACATTAGTAGTTTATCAGAAACCTGTTTTTTTTCAAATGATGCCAATTCTCTCATTCGTTCGATTCTCTCTCTTTGTATACATTGGTCAAAAAAACGCTGCAGAACAGGCCTTAAATATTCTACAGCTTTATCTAGAGCTCCATTACTGCACTGACAGCTGCAAGAGGGCTGCCCGAATCATAAAATAACTGATCTCCTCAGGCAATGCTTCTTTTAGTTCCTTCAGCTTATTTGTTTCTAATTGGACTGCAGTGGCAGTTATTAGTGACAGCAGCTCTATATCGACCAATCTGTCCCAATCCACCGCATATCCTTCTTCTGCCGCACGCAGCAGATGAGACTCAACCGTTCCTTGTGCGAGCCCTCTAAGCTCAGCGATCGCCTCAACAGCAACACCGTCTTGAAACATGGAATAGCTGGCTATATAGCTTGGCTGTTCTTGATTAATCTCTTGCTTATTATCTCCATCAAACTTGGCAGCAATATGCTTCGCCTGCTCTCCCACAGCTGTAGTTTCTTTGTTCCCCGATGCTTCAAAAGCTCGATTCGGCATATTATGATGTGCACGAAATTGCTGTACCTGAGCTAGAATTGCTTCCCCATATTTTTCAGCCTTTGCCGAGCCAATCCCTTTCACCTGCAACAATTCGCCCTTATGAAGCGGCAATGTTGCGGCTATTTCCTTTAGCACCGCATCGGAAAATACAATAAAAGGTGGCACCTGCTCCTCCTCAGCCTGTTGTTTCCGCCACACTCTGAGCCATTCGAAGGCTGGCAAATTCTCATTGCCAGAAACCGTCAACTGACGCACTGCAGAGGATGAACGCTGCAGAACTTGCTTCGATCCGTTCAATACTGGCAAAGCATCATTTGTCAATGAAACGAGCGGGTACTGCCCGCTGCTCAAGGTCATATAACCTTCTGCGATTAACCAGTAAAGCCAATCTGTAATACTTTTTTCCGTCAAATTTTTCATTAAGCCATAAGTGCTTAATTCATGCAGCCGAAATTGGAGAAGCTTTTTATCTTTTGAGCCCTTCAACACTTTGGAAACCATCGTTACACCAAACCTGCCGCGCATTCTTCCTACGCAGGACAACGCCATTCGCGCCTCCTCTGTTCGATCAACGGATTTGCTTTGATCAAGACAATTGCTACATTTCCCACAAGACTCAACTTGTTTTTCGCCAAAATATTCAGCTGTGAATTGCTGCAGGCAGCGTTCTGTCCGGCAATAATTAATCATCGTATTCAATTTCTCTGACGCGTTCTCTTTATAATCCTGAAGCCCCTGGCTCTGTTCTATTAAAAACCGCTGTATTCTTATATCTGAAGCGCTAAACAACAAAATACAGCTGCTGTCTTCTCCATCTCGTCCGGCTCGGCCCGCTTCTTGATAATAGGATTCGATATCCCCCGGCATTTGCCAATGTAAAACATAGCGAACATCGGGTTTATCAATTCCCATGCCAAATGCATTTGTTGCAACCATAACCGGCCATGTACCAAACCGGAATTTCTCTTGTGCTTCTTCTCGTTCTCTATCGTTTAGACCGCCATGATATTTGCCAGTCTGAATGCCCAAATCCAGAAGGAATTTATGAACTTCATCCGTTTCTTTGCGAGTCGCTGTATAAATAATGCCTGACTGCTCTTTTCTTTCCTGTACAAACTTTTTAACAAACTGCTCTTTGCTCGCAGGACTAACGACAGATAATTGCAAATTAGGTCTGGCAAAGCCTGTAACAAAAACCTCCGGATGATCCAATTTCAAAACCGCCGCTATATCCTCTGCCGCTTCAGGAGTTGCTGTCGCCGTAAAGGCGGCAATCCTCGGACGGCTAGGCAGTTTCGCAATATGCTCTGCCAATTGCCTGTAGCTGGGTCGAAAATCATGACCCCACTGCGATACACAATGCGCTTCATCAATAGCAATAAGCGGAATTGGTATTTGTCCTAGCATTTGCTGGAATACAGGGGTATCCAGCCTCTCCGGCGCAATATAAAGCAGATCATATTCACCTGAAAGAGCGTTTGATATCACTTCCCGATATTCACTGGCTAATAATGAGCTATTCAAATATGCACAGCTGACACCTAGTCTGCGCAAAGCATCGACCTGATCCTTCATTAATGAAATTAATGGCGAAATAACTATAACTGTTCCTTGCAGTACTAATGCTGGAATTTGATAGCAAATCGATTTTCCGGCTCCTGTCGGCAATATAGCGAGTATATCATTACCATCGAAAACAGCCTGAATAATTTGCTCTTGTCCTGTGCGAAATGACGAAAACCCATATACTTGCTTCAAATAATGTTGAGCTTGTGCGAGCAATTGACTCTCCTTTCTTGCCAGAAACGCATGCGCGTTCAGCCCGTTCTATCCTTCGGTTGCAAAAATAAGAACCCTGTCTCTGTTGAGCAGCAGGGTTCTTACTCCATACTTATTTATTACTGACCAGCCTTTACAATATCGATTACATTGCGCACCGATTGTGCTGACCGATCAAGAGCAGCCTTCTCCTCATCTGTCAGATCAAGCTCGAGCACCTTCTCGACACCGTCTCCGCCGATGACAGCCGGTACTCCCATAAATAAGTGATCATATCCGTACTCGCCTTCCAAATAAGCGATAACTGGAATTATTCGTTTCTTGTCTTTCAATATGGCTTCTGTCATTTGGACCAGTGCAGCAGCAGGAGCATAATAGGCGCTGCCATTGCCTAGCAGTTGCACAATCTCTCCTCCGCCTACACGCGCTCTTTGAACAATAGCTTCGATTCG
Organism: Paenibacillus nanensis; assembly: GCA_040396195.1. GTDB lineage: Bacteria > Bacillota > Bacilli > Paenibacillales > Paenibacillaceae > Pristimantibacillus > Pristimantibacillus nanensis_A. Next base: position 277,962 of record JBEBPB010000003.1, on the reverse strand, counting down.
TTCCTTTGGCAGCAGCTTCTCTATCGGAATACCGCCTGCATTAGAATAGCGAACGAGCGGAACCATATCGTCACCATGACCACCAAGCACAAAACCTCGAACGTCCTCAACGGAAATATTCAATTCTTGCGCGATAAAGGTACAGTAGCGAGCAGTATCCAGAACACCGGATTGTCCAATAACACGATTTTTAGCAAAACCAAGCGTATTGTAAGCTACATAGGTCATCGCATCAACCGGATTGCTTAGTATTATCACATAAGCATTCGGACTGGTTGACTTGACCTGCTCGCATACCGCTTTGACGATGCCAGCATTCGTATTAACCAAATCATCCCTGCTCATGCCCGGCTTCCGAGCAATTCCAGCAGTTATAATAACGATATCTGAATCCCTTGTTTCCTCATAACTGGAGGTGCCTGTTATATTCGCATCAACACCGATAACCGGAGTTGCCTCAAGCATATCAAGCGCCTTTCCTTTAGTCGGGTTTTCCAAAGGTTCGATATCGACAAGCACAATATCGCCAAGCTCTTTTTGAGCAAGCATCAGTGCGGTTGTAGCACCGGTAAAGCCTGCGCCAACGACTGTAATCTTTTTGCGTGTTATTGCCATTTTCAGATCCTCCCGTCGCACCGGCTATCCTCTTCTCAATTTGCAGCTATGGACGATAACCGAAACTTGATTAGTTTACTTGATTTGAACTACATATTTTTGATAATTTCATCAGCAAATGCAGAACATTTCACTTCGGTCGCGCCTTCCATCAGACGAGCAAAGTCGTAAGTAACTGTTTTGTTATTGATCGACGTTTCCATACCTTTGTAGATCAAGTCAGCAGCTTCCTGCCAGCCAAGATGCTCAAGCATCATTACACCGGACAGAATAACAGAACCTGGGTTAACAACGTCCTTATCCGCATATTTCGGAGCAGTTCCATGAGTAGCTTCGAAGATAGCATGTCCAGTCAAATAGTTGATGTTTGCGCCTGGTGCAATACCGATACCGCCGACCTGTGCAGCGAGTGCATCAGACAGATAGTCACCATTCAAGTTCAATGTTGCAATAACATCGAAATCTGTTGGACGTGTAAGCACTTGCTGCAATGCGATATCAGCAATTGCGTCCTTCACGATGATTTTGCCAGCTGCTTCAGCATCAGCTTGTGCTTTGTTAGCTGCGTCAACGCCTTCTGCATCTTTAATGCGGTCATATTGACCCCATGTGAATGTTTGTTCAGCATACTCTTGCTCAGCCACTTCGTAGCCCCAGTTTTTGAACGCGCCTTCTGTAAACTTCATAATGTTCCCTTTGTGAACCAAAGTTACAGTTTTGCGGTTATGCTTGATCGCATATTCAATTGCAGCACGAGCAAGACGCTTGGAACCTTCTGCAGAAACCGGCTTGATACCGATACCAGAAGTTTCAGGGAAACGGATTTTATTAACGCCCATTTCATTTTGCAAAAATTCGATAAGCTTTTTCACTTCTGCAGAACCTTCTGCATACTCGATACCAGCATAAATATCTTCCGTGTTCTCGCGGAAAATAACCATATCTACAAGCTCTGGACGCTTAACAGGAGAAGGAACTCCATCAAAGTAGCGTACAGGGCGCAAGCATGTGTACAAGTCAAGCTCTTGACGAAGAGCAACGTTCAAAGAACGGATTCCGCCGCCGATTGGAGTTGTAAGAGGTCCTTTAATCGCTACGATATATTCACGAATTGCAGTCAATGTATCAGCAGGCAGCCACTCGCCAAACTCATTGAACGCCTTTTCTCCAGCAAAAACTTCATACCAAGCAATTTTTTTGGAACCGCTATAAGCCTTTTCAACCGCAGCATCAAGAACACGCTTGGAAGCGCGCCAAATGTCGCGGCCAGTTCCGTCGCCCTCGATGAATGGAATAATTGGATTACTAGGAACTTGTAGCGCTCCGTCGTTAATAGTAATTTGCTCGCCCTCAGTTGGCAAAGCATATTTGTCGAACTTAACCATGAATAAATTCCTCCTAAAATATAATTCCGGACCCTGTTGCAGGGACATACGGTTTCCCAAAGAAATATAAGAACGGCTTGCTTTCGTGCGCCAGATCTTACCTTCTAAAAAACTACCAGACTATAGTATACCATGTTTAGCGTTCGCTGATAGGTACATACTTTAAATTAGACGGGCCAACATAGTCAGCGCGCGGACGGATCAAGCGATTGTCTTGATACTGTTCCAAAATATGCGCTGTCCAGCCAGAAACACGACTAACTGCAAATATTGGAGTAAACAGATCTCTGGCAATGCCAAGATTCGTATAGACAGATGCAGAATAAAAGTCAACGTTAGGACGAAGACCTTTTTGTCCCGTTACCATCTCTTCAATTTTAGTTGACATATCGTAGAGTTCCATATTGCCCTTCAATTTGCCAAGCTCTTGCGACATTTTTTGCAAATGCTTCGCACGCGGATCGCCGTTTTTATATACACGATGACCAAAGCCCATAATTTTCACTTTATTGGCAAGCGCATTGTTGATATAATCTTCAACATTACTCATGGAACCGATTTCTTCAAGCATAACCATAACAGCTTCGTTGGCACCGCCATGAAGCGGGCCTTTGAGAGCGCCAATTGCCGAAGTTACACCAGAGTATATATCCGACAATGTAGCAACTGTTACACGCGCTGCGAAGGTTGAGGCATTCAGCTCATGATCAGCATGGAGCACTAGCGCCTGATCCAATGCTTTCACTGCCACTTCCGCAGGCTCTTCACCCGATAGCATATACAAGAAGTTATGTGCGATTGATACGCCCTGCTTTGGAGCAACGGGCTCCTTCCCTTCACGAACGCGAGCAAAAGCAGCTACTGCCGCTGGCAGTTGAGCTTGCAACTTAATCGCCTTGCGCTGGTTCGCTTCCGGGGACATATCATTGGCTTCTTCATCATAAAGAGCCAGGCTGGATACAATTGTACGAAGAGCTGCCATAGAATTTGTATCTTTGGGGAATAGTTTTATTTGGTCAACGACCTGCTGAGGAATTACCGCATATTGATCCAGTTGTGTTTGCAGCTGATCTAATTCTGACCGGTTAGGCAGCTTGCCATACCAAAGTAAATAAGCAACTTCTTCAAATGAAGCGTTTTCTGCCAAGTCGTCGATATTGATGCCGCGATATGTAAGCACCCCGTCAATAATGGAGCTGATTGATGAAGTGGCTGCGACAATTCCTTCAAGACCTTTTGTTGCTGTCATCCTACTCTCTCCTTTATACTCTTTATTATTAGCACATAAATTCGCGTATGCTCGTATTATAACCATCTCTTATCATAAATGATTTTGACAAAGATGTGAACATAATCACACATAAAATTGATTTATCGGCTTAATTATAAATTTGAATCGCTTTCTTTTTTTGTTCATTATGCCACACCCTTGCTGGCACTATCCGCCCTGACGATATATTTAAGGAGGCATTTATGTCAAGCACCAAAACTGCCGTCATTGATATCGGCTCAAATTCAGTCCGCATCGTTATCTATGAACAGACTGCAACCGGCGGACATCGCATTATTGATACTAGCAAGCTGTCAGCCAGATTAGGCGGTCAGTTAGATGATAAACAATGCCTCAAAAAAGAGGCTGTCAACAAACTGCTGCGCGCTATGCAGCATTTTAAAGCCATTTGCATGCAGCATCATACGATATCTATACGTGCTGCAGCAACTGCTGCGCTGCGCAGAGCCGCAAACAAAAGCGAAATTATCAACCTGGTTAAAAGACAAACCGGTATTGAAATCGAGCTGCTAAGCGGACAAGAGGAGGCTCAATTTTGTTTTTTTGGAATGATCCACTCCATGTCTGTAAAAGACGGTTTCTTGATCGATATCGGCGGAGGCAGCACTGAGTTATCGCTGTTCCGCAATCGCAAATTGCTAAAATCCGTATCTATACCAATAGGCTGTATTAACGCAGCTTCGTTCGCCATGCCCGAAGCAGCAAATTCACTTGCAGGTAATGAACTGCATGAGCATATCTGCTCCTTGCTTATGAACAGCCAATGGATTTCTGCCAATAAAAACTTGCCGCTAATCGGCGTTGGCGGCACGATCCGGACACTCGCAAATATTCATCAAAGCAAAACAAACTATTGCTTTCGTGTTGTTCACAATTATGATTTGCACTTGTCAGATATTAATCAAATTTATAATGGCTTAATCAGTCTGCCTTTGGAACAAAAACATAAATTGGTGGGATTGTCTACAGAGCGCGCCGATATAATAACCTCTGGAACAGCTATTTTGCTAAGCTGTCTGAAGATTACGGACTCCCAATCGATCTGTGTCTGCAGTACTGGCCTTAGGGATGGCCTTTACAAAGCAGAAAGCGATCAAATGACAACCAAGCTGCCTCTGTATGGCAGTATCGCCAATATTTGCGCCTTGTATAGTACAGAAACGGCAGCCTATCGCAAGCAAATGAGCAACATGGCGCGTTATCTATTTGATACTCTAGCACCTCTCGCGAAGCTTCCCAAAGAAGCAAGAAGCTTACTGCTCGCTGCTGCACCGCTGCATCGGATCGGAGCATGTATCGATTTTAGTCAATATTCAGAGCATACCTTTTATTTGCTTATTCATGCCAAGCTATATGGACTAACACATCGTGAACAACTGTTAACTGCAGCCATTGCAGCGTACAGAAGCAAGAATGGTGCCAGGCAGCAATTGGCGCGCTATAGCCCCATTCTAAAAGATTCAGACCTATCACTCGTTCAGCAGTTGGGCAGCCTGCTGCGTTTGACAGCTGCGCTTGATCAAAGCAGGCAGCAAGCAATCAAACAAATAAAAGCAGAGTTAAAGGATTCCAAGCTGACCCTATATTTAAAATCCACCACTTCACTGGAGCTTGAGTATTACGAGACCAAACAGCTGAATCATGAATTTCGCAAAGTATGGAATGTTTATTTGCAGCTCCATACTACAGCCTTGCGCTCAGACCATGCAGCCTCCACCGCATTATTGCAGCCGGGTCAGCTGCAATAATGCGGAGCAATTATCTTCTGCGCATCATAACGAATTTACCGCTTCTCATCCAGCGTTCAATCCAAAGGAGCATTACTCCTTTAAAGATCACTCTTGTAAAGGGAAGTAGAAATAACAGAGCAATGATATCCGAGAAAAATCCGGGGATAATCAGCAGTACTCCGCCAATAACAATAAATATGCCATTAAGCAGCGTATGTCCTGGGGGCCGCCCCACTGAAACCTGCTCCTGCATTCTTTTCCATGCGCGAGTACCGTTTGTTTTGATCAAATAGATGCCAAGCACTGCAAAAGCGATCAACAACCACAAGGTCATCCAACCGCCAATCCAGTTGCTCATTTGGGCAATACTCCAAATCTCCAATACAGGCACTAATAAAAGCAGTATAGGCCAAAATTTCCTCATGTGTTCACTCCTTCTCCATTATTTTTTTCAATAAATCATACAGTTCAGGCGAGGACTTATTCAATCGAACAGGCTGAAAGGCATCATTGACCCAAACATGCTCAGTAGAGCCCTCAACCAGAAGTTCCCCAGGAAGCTGATTACTGTCATATAGCGCTGTCACAGCCTGTTCCTCATCCACTAATCTTACTTGAGATGCAAAACGCATCCTAAGCTTGCTGGACTCTGTAACGGTTGTACAAACAATAATATGATCATCGTATTTTGCAGGTGCAATAAACCTGCAACTTAAATCCACAATCGGCAATAAAAGCCCGCTTTCTTCAATTTTTCTGTAGCTTAATCCATAATGTCTAATCCACTCTGTTCGCCCAATTTCAAACCAGGTAACATAATTTCCATGAAAAACAACTTGCATTTGATCTGTCTCCTGATATCGAACCCTTAGCGGATGAGCAACCCAGTGCAGATTAATCTGCTTGTTCATCATATACTCCATCCCAATCCTTTTTCTCTATCATAAACAATTGAAGGGGAGAATTACAACATATACACTTTGCCTCTTCTCGCCTGTTGGCATTCTAGCAAATTACACTTTTACTTTTGGACAAAAAAAAGCAGGACGGAAATCTCATTTCCCGCCCTGCTTGTTAAGTGTATATTACATAACTTTTGATTGACCGGAGTAGATAAAGCCAGTTTCTCCGTAAATCGTAATTTCCATTCCGTCATGAAGCAAGTCCGTTGCGCCTTTCACTCCCAAAATAACAGGAATGCTCAGGTTCAAACCGCAAACAGCAGCGTGACTAGTAATGCCGCCTTGCTCAGTAATAACAGCTGATGCTTTCTCGAATGCTGGAATGAAATCTTTGTCTGTAGAAACCGTCACAAGAATATCACCTGCGTTTAGCTTCTCCAAAGCTTCCCCTGCATTTTTTGCAACAATTACTTTTCCTGTAGCTGTTTGGCTGCCGATACCTTGACCTTGAGCCAGCAATTCACCAACATGATGGATTTTGATCAGGTTTGTTGTGCCTGCACGACCTACCGGCACACCCGCTGTAATTACAACCGTGTCACCAAGGCTTACTACACCAGACTCAAGAGAGTTTTTCACTGCAATATCAAACATCTCGTCCGTTGTGTCTGCCTCAGAGCCTTTTAGCGGCGTTACGCCCCAGCAAAGTGCCAAATGACGCATGACATGCTCATCAGTCGTTACAGCGATAATTGGAGCCTTTGGACGATACTTGGATACCATACGCGCTGTATAGCCGCTTTGTGTCGAAGTAACGATTGCCTTGGCATCCAATTCCAAAGCCGAGTTTGCCACAGATTGGCTGATTGATTCTGTTACAGACATTTGCTGAGCGTTAGCTTGTTTCAAGAAAATCTCATGATATTCAAGCGCACTCTCCGTCCGTTCAGCAATACGTGCCATCATTTGAACTGCTTCTACCGGATATTTACCAGCAGCCGTCTCTCCAGAGAGCATAATTGCATCTGTTCCGTCAAAAATAGCGTTGGCAACGTCACTTGCTTCCGCGCGAGTCGGACGAGGGTTACGCTGCATAGAATCAAGCATTTGAGTTGCCGTAATAACCGGCTTGCCAGCACGATTACATTTTTTAATCATATCTTTTTGTACCAATGGTACTTCTTCAGTCGGAATTTCGACACCCAAATCACCACGAGCTACCATCAAGCCGTCGGACACTTCAATAATCTCATCCAGGTTGTCAACACCTTCCTGGTTTTCGATCTTGGAAATAATGTGAATATGTCTAGCATTATGGCGCTCCAAGAGCTCTCGAATTTCTAGAACGTCGCTTGCTTTGCGCACAAATGATGCAGCGATAAAATCGATGCCCATTTCAATACCGAAAATAATATCATTAGCGTCCTTTTCTGTAATGCCTGGCAAAGAAATTTTCACACCCGGCACGTTAACGCCTTTTTTGCTCTTTACAGGACCGCTGTTTACAACGCGGCAATAAATTTCAGTTCCTTCAATACGTTCTACTGTCAAACCGATCAAACCATCATCGATCAATACAGTAGAGCCAACGGACAAATCGTTTGGCAAGTTGCTGTACGTAACCGGAATTCGCTTGTTGTCGCCAACAATATCTTCAGTGGTTAATGTTACCTCTTCGCCCTGGATAAGCTCATACTCATCCTTCAAAGAACCCAAGCGGATTTCTGGACCTTTTGTATCAAGCAAAATAGCAACTGAAGTACCCAACTCCTTATTTGCTTTTTTTATATTTTTGATACGATTGCCATGCTCTTCAAAATCACCGTGCGAGAAGTTCAATCTCGCTACGTTCATACCAGCTTTAATCAGCTTGGTCGTATTCTCCAATGATTCACTGGACGGTCCAATAGTACATACAATCTTCGTTTTGCGCATTAGTTGTTTCCTCCGTTGCATACCTTTAGATTCATTTTCATTTCTATCATTACACGATTGAGCAAGGCTTGTACAGTAAAAGTTGCAAAATTTCGCATACTCTTCATAATTGCCCCGCCGCCCGCCATAATTCGTTCAAGAAGTGGCAGGCTGCAGGGAAGATGAACCATTATCTGTACTGTCTTCGTTCTCTTCTTCATCGACCTGCTCTTCATGGCTGTTTTCAATGTTATACTGCTCAGGAATCGGCTCCTCCGTTACTTCTTGAAAGTAACCAATCTTGCGGAACTTGTTATAGCGATCTTCGATCAATTCCTCTCTGCTCATCTCAAGCAGTTCCTGCAAATGACTCCATAACGCCGTTTTCACCTGTTCAGCCTGATACGCATAGTCACGATGCGCCCCGCCTTCAGGTTCGGCAATAATCCCCTCAATAATACCAAATTCCAATAAATCTTTTGCAGTGATTTTCATCGCTTCGGCTGCGACATCCGCTTTTGAAGCATCTTTCCATAAAATTGAAGCAGCCCCGTTAGGCGATATAGCCGAATAAATGGCATTTTCCAGCATCAAAACCCGATTGCCTACGCCTAGCGCCAAAGCGCCTCCGCTGCCGCCCTCGCCAATTACGACACAAATAATAGGCACTCCAAAACCCGCCATCTCGCGCAAATTGCGCGCAATTGCTTCCGACTGTCCGCGCTCCTCTGCAGTATTGCCAGGATACGCTCCTTTTGTATCGATAAATGTAACGATCGGACGATTAAATTTGTTAGCCTGCTCCATCAAACGCAATGCTTTCCGGAATCCTTCCGGATGCGGGCTCCCAAAAAAACGCGCAATATTATCACGCGTATCCTTCCCGCGCTGATGCCCGATAACGGTTACCGGGACACCATTGAGCTTCGCCAACCCGCCTACAATCGCCAGATCGTCCGCAAACAATCTGTCCCCGTGCAGCTCGATATAATCCTCAAATACAGTATGGATAAAATCAAGTGATGTCGGACGCTGATGATGGCGTGCCATATGCATCTTTTGTGCGGCGCTCAGCTCGCTGTACAGCTCATGCTCCAGTTCCTTCAGGCGCTGCTCAAGGCGATGGATTTCTTCTGTAAAGTCAATTCCTTTATCTTCACTCAAGCTCTTCAGCTCAGCAATTTTTTTTCGCAGATCAACAAGCGGTTTTTCAAAAGGCAATTCGTTAGCCATTGGATACTCCCTCCCTTACACAGTGCATATCAAGCAGCTTTGTTACGATTTGCTTCATCTCCTTGCGGTGCACTACCTTGTCTAACTGGCCATGCTGCAAATTAAACTCTGCTGTTTGAAAATTATCAGGAAGCTTTTGACGAATTGTCTGCTCAATAACTATTCTGCCGGCAAACCCGATCAAGGCACCAGGCTCGGCTAATATGTAATCGCCAAGACTTGCAAAACTCGCAGACACTCCTCCCATCGTCGGATCAGTAAATACGGATATAAACAATCCGCCGCCTGACTGGAATTTTGAAAGCGCCGCGCTGGTTTTCGCCATCTGCATAAGGCTTAAAATACTCTCTTGCATGCGCGCCCCGCCTGATGTTGAATAAATAATTATTGGCAATTGCTTCTCATGAGCCGCCTCGATTGCACGAGTAATCTTCTCTCCGACTACCGATCCCATGCTGCCAGTGAAAAAATCAAAGCTCATAACAGCAATAACGGCAGGGAAGCCTCCAATCTCGCCCTCTCCTGTTACAACCCCTTCGCACAGACCTGATTTCTCCTTCTGCTGCTCAAGCTTGGCTGTATACCCAGGAAAGTCAAGCGGATCCAATGACTCCATGCCGGCATCAAACTCTTTGAATGTTCCTTCATCCACTGTTATTGCAATGCGTTCCATTGCATTCAAGCGAAAATGGTGCCCGCAAGAAGAGCACACCTTTAAATTCTTTTCCAATTCCTTGCTGTACTGGATCGTGCCGCACTTGGAGCACTTGTTCATCAATCCTTCAGGTATGTCCCTTTTGGAACGCCCTGCAGCGGGAATTGTTGCATATTTTTTCTTCGAAAATAAGTCCTTTATTTGCACGTGTGACACCTCTCAAGGAGCAATATTTGAATTTCTTATGACCGCATTATTGAATTAAATACCTCTTGTACTTCTTCAAGTTCACCTGACGGCACAAGAATTTCATATTGCTGTTTTGACAGATTGACAGGGCGGATTTTCACTAGAAATCCTTCCTCCGTAAGCTGTTTATTAATATTTTCTGCAATTTTAGCAGTTGGTGCGATATAGATTACCGTCCACATCTTATGGTACCCCCTGAAACTCTACTAAAGCAGAGTTCGCCTTTCAATCTTACCTATTCCCGACAATGGTCATATAATGACATAATGATAACATAGTTATAGCGAATCCGGCAAATAATACAGCTTCGCTTTTGGGTCTTTATGCGCAATCCTTGCAGACGCTGCAGCAGCGATTCCAGCAACTAAATCATCGAGGAAAACATGAATGCCCTTCCCCTTCTCATTTAATGTTTTAATTATCCCTGGCTTCGTTTTATCAAGGTATCCAAAGCTGGTCAAGCCGATCATGCCATACACATTCGTAATGCCAAGCGCCAATGTTTCATCTACGCCGTAGAGTGATTCGTCGCGCTCCATAATCGCCTGCAGCGGTTCTGGCAATGCTTTCTTCTCTGCCAGTTCATCTAGTGCAATCCCGGTATACAGAACAAACTGAACCTCCCGTTTGGCAAGAACAGAGCGTACGCTTTTCAAGCACTCCTCGATCGTCAGCTCGGCGTTGTACGGTGATTGCAAAGTAAATACAATATCAGCCATATCTTGCAAAGCAACGCCCCTGCTCTTCAACAATTTTTCGATTTTTTCCATAGTATCCCATCCCTCTTTGCGGCTTGTATCTCTATGCTTATGCAAAGAAAAGGATGTTTGTGCCTAAATTTTAATTTCGGCTTTTATTTGATCGCTGCTGTTCCCTCACCTAATAAAGCTTCTATCTCACTACACAGTTTTGGCGTAGCGCTCACCCGATACTTATCGCTTAATGCGATCAGCTTTTGCTCCTGCTCGTAGAACAAAACCGTTTCATGAGATCCGCCGCTCGCTGCAAGCAGTTCCTTCAGTTTTTTCAAATCAGAAGCATTATCATGCGCTGCTGTTATTTTAATATAAAAGCGTTGGCCTGATTCTACCTTGCCAGCAAACTTTTTGGATGGCTGATTGTTATCGCGCTCCCCAATCGGCTGTTTGCTCGTTCTTGCACTTGCATTGTCGCTTGATGTATTGCCAAGTCCGATCTTGTTGCGTGCAGAGGACTGTGTTTTCAGCTGATGGATTTTGCGGCCCAAGTTAGGATCATCAGCATCGAACAGAAAGGCTTGATCTACCAGCAGCTTATAATCGGTATCCTCATGCTGAACAGTCGCTAGCATAATCACAACTGCACCTTTTCCAAGCACCTCTTTATATTTTTGCCATACTCCCGGAAATATAACGCCTTCAACCCGCATAACCCGATCTTCTGCTGTCAAAAAAGCCATCGCATTCCCTTTCTTATTCGTAAAGGGCTTTAACTCTGCCAATCTGACTGCTGCTACTGCAGAATATCTGTCGGGTGCTTCTGCAAGATCAGTTAACTGATCCAATTCATACTCTCGCAATAGATCAACTGCCTCATCCAGAGGATGACCAGACAAGTACATGCCTAGCAGTTCGCGCTCCAGCTCCAACTGTTGTGCAGAGGAGAATGGTGTAATATCCGGCAAGTCTATATCCCAGTTTTGCACCTCTTCCAGCCCGAACATGCCGATTTGCAGTTCTTCGCTTTCCTTGCGCCACTTTTGTGCAGCTTCAATGGTTTCTTCCAAAACACTAAGCAGTTGCGCCCGATGTCCAGGCATTTGATCAAAAGCACCAGCTTCAATTAACGACTCCAGCACCCGCTTGTTGACCGTTTTCAAATCAACGCGTTTGCACAAGTCGAGTAAGCTGTCAAACGGGCGCTGCCCTCGTTCTCTTAAAATAGCATCTACTGCCTGCTTACCTGCATTTTTCACAGCCGACAGCCCAAATCGTATACCATTCTCCGAAGGTGTGAAAACGGCTCCGCTTTCGTTAATATCAGGGGGCAGTACAGCAAAGCCCATTCTGCGGCATTCTTCCGCATACTCGGCCGTTTTTCGCAAATTCCCTGTTACGGAGCTAAGCATCGCTGCCATAAACGGAATTGGATAATGGGCTTTAAGCCAAGCCGTCTGGAATGCCAGCACACCATAAGCTGCTGCATGCGCCCTTGGAAATCCATAATCGGCAAAGCGAACAATCATATCATATACATGATTTGCCTCTTCTTGCGAATAGTTTAGCTGCAAGCTGCCGGCAACAAACCGGGCGCGCTGCTCGTCAAGCACTTCTCTTTTCTTCTTCGAAACAGCTCTGCGCAGCAAGTCTGCTTCACCAAGAGTAAAACCCGCCATTTGCGACGCAATTTGCATGATCTGTTCCTGATAAACGATAATGCCATACGTATCCTGCAAAATGGGCTCCAAAGACGGATGCGGATAGCCGATCGGCATTTTTCCATGCTTCGCCGCAATATACTGAGGAATAAATTCCATTGGACCTGGTCTGTACAAGGCAAGCACCGAAATAATATCTTCAAAGGCTGTCGGTTTAAGATCCCGCAGCACTCTGCGCATACCGCTTGATTCCAACTGGAAAACACCGGCTGTATCTCCTCTGCCTAGCATCTCATATGTTTTGGGATCAGCATCATCGATTTGATTGAAATCAATATCTAGTTGCTGCTGATGTTTGATCCAATCCAATGTGCGCTCTGCAATAGACAAGGTACGCAGTCCCAAAAAGTCCATCTTGAGTAAACCTAGCGACTCCAAATGCTCCATTGAATATTGCGTAAGCACACTGGAGCCGCTGCCAGACTGCAAAGGAACATAATGCGTCAACGGCTCGCTGGACAACACCATTCCGGCCGCATGCGTTGAAGCATGACGTGGCATTCCCTCAACCTTCATCGCCATCTCCAGCAATTTCGCACTGCTTGGCTGACGTTCAGCTAATGATCGAAGCTCTGGAACTTGCTGCAAAGCGTCAGCGATAGTAATACCTGGCTGCCCCGGTATAAGCTTCGCAATTTTGTCCACTTCATAATAGGGCACATCCATTGCTCTTCCGACATCTCTGACAGCTGCCCTTGCAGCAAGCGTTCCAAACGTAATAATCTGGGCAGCATGCTCCTCGCCATATTTAGCGGTTACATAATCAATCACTTCATCTCGACGCTCATCATTAAAGTCAATATCTATATCAGGCATCGTAATTCGGGCAGGATTCAGGAAGCGCTCGAACAACAGTTTGTACTTGATCGGATCCACATCTGTAATGCGAAGCACATAAGCAACTAGGCTGCCCGCTGACGAGCCCCGTCCCGGTCCGGTTCGTATCCCTTGCTCATGTGCAAATCGTACAAAGTCCCACACAATCAGAAAATAATCATTAAAGCCCATACTATCTATAACAGACAATTCGAACTCCAATCTGTCCCGCGCTTCCTGTTGAAAACTGCTGTCTGTTGTCCATTCACTGCGCTTTGCGTAACGGCTAACAAGACCTTCGCGACATAGTTTCAGCAAATATGTTTTGGAGCTCATCTGCTGCGGCAGCGGACTAAAGACTGGCAGCGCAGCATTGGCAAATTGCAATTCAATCTGGCATTTGTCTGCGATTTCGATCGTATTTTGAATCGCCTCTGGAATATGACGAAACAATGCCTCCATTTCGGCCGCACTTCGCAAATAAAGACGATCTGTTTGCATTTTCATACGGTCCTCATCAGCAAGCGATTTGCCTGTCCCAATGCAAATGAGTATTTCTTGAAGGTCAGCGTCCTCAGGATTCAAATAATGCACATCATTTGTCGCAACCAGCTTGATATGCAATTGCTGACTGATCATCATCAGCTTATTTATAACTTTCTTCTGCTCAAGCATGCCATGATCCTGCAACTCCAAATAAAAATCTTCGCCAAAAATTCGTTTGAAGTGCTTCGCTGCCTCAACTGCTTCATCATCTTTCTCATGTAGAATAAGCTGTGACAAAAGACCACCAAGGCAGCCGCTAAGACATATTAATCCTTCCGCATGCTGCTCCAGGCATTCAAGATCAATTCGAGGCTTATAATAGAAGCCCTCTAAATAACCAATGGTTGACAGCCTCATTAGATTGCGAAGACCAATCTCATTTTTGGCAAGTACAGTCAAGTGGTATATGGGCTGATCCTTTCGATTCGTCTTTTCAAACCGCGAGCTCGCTGTCAAATAAAGCTCACAGCCTATAATCGGCTTTACCCCCTGCTCCACACAAGCTTTATAAAAAGGAATACTTCCGTACATTACCCCATGATCAGTCAATGCAAGCGCAGGCATGCCAAGCTCGGCTGCTCTGCTCGCCAAATCCTTTATTCGCGCCGCACCATCAAGCAAGCTGTATTCGCTGTGCACATGCAGGTGCACAAAGGATGGAGCGGTCGTATTGCTTATATCCATTGAGGCATTCATTCCATTCCGTTCCTTTCCGCATCACATTTCTCAATCTGTTGTTATTAAGTTTATCATATTCCGGATGGACACGCCCATACAATGAATAGTAGATCCAAGTGGAGAGGAGACTTGACCGTGAGTTATTTTCTAATGAAAGCCGGTCTGGATTTTTTTATAGCATTCGGTGTTGTGCTGGGAGGATCGCTATTGGCTAGTTTCGGAGCAGTATTTATGCTGATGCCGCCTGCTGCAGTTATGGTGGATACAGCAGCCAGACTTAAAATATGGGCAATTGTTGCGGCTGTTGGTGGATCCGTAGATCCAGTTCGCGTTATTGAGAGCAATATTATTGAAGGGCATTTGTCGCCTGCAGCTCAGCAAATTTGCTTTATTATTTTTGCTTTTCTTGGTGCGCATACCGCAACTGAATTGATTAAGCTTATAGGCAAAGGAGCCGTGTAGGCGATGCGCATACCTCCATTTCAACGGTTCACAAGAGCAATGCAGCTTGCTGGCATTTTTATTACAGGTTTGCTTATCGGAGCGATCACTTATCACACCATCCATATTGTTCAACTGGAAACGCTGTTAAACGAGCGGACAGAGCTGCATACCAAGCTGCTGCAATATCAAGATGATATAAAGCTGCTTAATCAATTTAAAAACCAGCATACGGTTATAAAAAGCGTACAGCCTCGCATAGAAAAGGAAGTCGGGTCCCATTCGCAAAGACCTCATTTGGATAAACTGACTGAATCGGAGATTATAAAAAGAATAAAAGAGGATTTATCGAGCTTTTTGGGTCAAAGCATCTATGAAATTGATTCCAATGCCCAATTTGCCCGAAAACTGCTGGAAAGGAAAGTATATAAAGATATATTCGACAAAGATTATACAATCGAAATAAAAACAGTGCTTGTCGTCGACAACACATTACAGGTTTGGCTTACTGTGCGCAACTATATTGAGCCTCCTGCTTCTTAATCATTCTTCTGCGACCTTCTCGCCCGTCGCGGGGAGGTTCTTTTAAATTGGCACTCACTTATGATACAATGACTTCCATATCAAGCGGAAGAACACAGTACATCAGATATGCACTGCCAGCTCCAATATGAAGCTGGACGCACCAACACAAACCGCTTATTACGTAAAGGAGTGTTCCGTCCCGATGACTCAAGTCATGCAGTTTTTTTTCGCGCCGGCGATCATGCTTACGCTTGTGCTGTCTGTCGTATTCAGCTTCAAAAGCCGACGTTCAAATGAACCGATAAAACGTGGAATACAAGCTTCCAGAATGAACATTAGCATGGGTATTATGCTCGTCCTTATCGCTTGTGTCCAGCTGATGTTTTCGGCTGAATCAACCGTGCGTATTATTTTGGGTGCCTTATTCATGCTGCTTGGGCTGTTCAATTTGTTTGCAGGTATACGCAATCTCGGAACCTTCCGCAGACAACAAGAGCATGCTGAAGGGCAACAGCCCTAACAGCTCCATGAGGCTGTCGAGTAACTTTTAATAAACAATTTAGGCATTTATTTCAGACGTCACTACCACTCACAGCTAATCGATAGCTACTAGTAAGGGTCTATAATTTGGGCCGTCATCATCGCCTTGGCGGCCACCCCTTGCTTATCCCTCACTTCAATTTCCAGCTTTGTAAACTTCCGGCTCATTTCCAGTAGCGATGGCTTGATCTGAATTTCGCTGTCAATTTGGACTGGACGAACATAATAAGTTGTCATGCTTTCCAGCAGGAAATCACGCTTGCTCGTTTCATTGATCATCCTCCGTGCTGCCTGCGCCATTAATGTTGCAAGCAACCCTTCTGATACCATTCCGAGCGCCCCTGACATTTGCGGCGTCAATCGTCCAGAATATACAATTCCCGCTTCATGATCCACATGCTTTGCCTCCAACATAAATCCGTTCCACATTAGATCCTCAAAGGTTTCGCCTGATTGCGGATCCTTACCGGCAAATCTCATCGCATCCAACACTTCCTTGCGCGTAACAACACCGAGCAGCTTGCGATGTCGATCGACAATCGGCAGCATATCGATTCCCTCTGCCGTCATTGTATGAGCCGCGGAAGCGATCGTAATATTAGGAGCAGCCGTAATCGGCTGTCTAGTCATTACTCTCTCAATCGCACTATCATGTTCTGCGCCAGCAATATCCTTCGCAGTAACCATGCCGATTACTTTGTTGCGGTCATCGATAACTGGAAATCGTGTATCGCCAGTTTGGACAGCCAGTTCGTAAAATCTCGAAACGGTATCGTTCACATATAATACATCCGCAGGCTGACTAAACGTTACGATATCCTCGATTAATATTATTTTGCGCTTGATCAAGCGGTCATACATCGCTCTATTAATAAGCGATGCCACAGTAAAGCTGTCATGACGCGTCGATATAAGCGGCAGACCGCGCTCATCGGCGAGCATCCTTACCTCTTCAGTCGGCTCAAAGCCGCCTGTAATAAGAACACCGGCTCCTTGCTCAATCGCGCATCTGTGCACATTAATCCGGTTCCCAACAATAAGCAAGCTTCCTTCATCTATATAACGGAGCATCGCTTCAAGCTCCATCGCACCGATTACGAATTTATGCAAAGTCTTGCCCAGTCCCTGCAAACCGCCAAACAGCTTGCCCCCGACAATCTCCGATACTTCCCCAAAAGTCAATTGATCGACAGCATCACGCCGTTTCCGGTCGATGCGCACGGTTCCGATTCGTTCCCTTGTGCTGACCAGTCCGGCAGCCTCTGCATCCTTGAATGCCTTATAAACCGTTCCTTCGCTTATTCCAAGCAACTTGGCAGTCGGACGAACGGAAATTCTTTCACCAACCTGCAAATTTTGAATATATAACAGCACTTGCTCGTGCTTGCTGCCTGCTTCATTAGCTTGCGACTGAGACATAATAGCCAAGCGCTCCTTTCCTTATGATTCTATTATAGGAGATTAAGACCAAAGAAGATACATTCACAGCTTTCAATGCCAGTTTATCAACAGACCGCTAACCTTAATCGGAACATCAATCGGTCGATTGAATTCGTCATGAATCAGTTGCCTTCGCATCAGCTTCTGCATGACAGGTATGCTCATGGCATTCCTTGCTCCCTCTTCGATAAAAATACGCCAATCATACGCAATCGGAGTCTTGTAAGGCATCTTGTGAATAATATGATTACGTATTTCAATTCGCTGCGCTGGTATTGCCGGGTACTCTGATGCGAACAGCAATTCATTGCCTCTGCTATAAGGACGCTCAATAATATCGGTCTTCAAATCAACTCTGTACTCTACTGTTTTTGACTCGTCGTTAATATTACAGTGGCAGATTCCTCTAGCTGCAGCTTGCTGTTTGATTCGATAAGACAGCTCATAAAAAAAATGAATTTGAAAGGTCATACTAAAAAAGCATGCGCCTGATTCATGGTAAAGAAACTGATCATTTGCTTTCATAGTCACGTTCTCCTTCGGGCTCGCTTTCTGTATATAAACAATAATATATAGAAATATTTGTAATTAGTATAATAAAAAGTTTATTTATAGTCAATGACTATAGTCACTTTTAAATATGCATACTATATAACGTTGTTGCACAGCAAACAAAACTCTATCGTTAGGCTGAGGTGACTTTATGAGCGATATCGTCAAACAAATCGGAGAAAACATACGAATTGCACGCAAAGCTATCGGATTCAGCCAGGAGCAGCTTGCGTTGCGCGCAGACATTAACGCTTCTTATATGGGACAAGTGGAACGTGGAGAAAAAAATCCTACTATAGACGTGCTGGGCAAAATTGCAACGGCGCTGAATATACCATTGGAGAAGCTTGTTTCCCTGCATAAAGACACTCCGCCTTCCATCGAACAGCCAGAGAACGAATACGCAGATAAAATATCGTACCAGATTAACGGGCTAAGCTTGAAAGAACAGGAAGCTATTTATAGAATGGTCAAGCAGCTTGTACAGTTCAAAGAGCTGTAATTCGTTGTGATCATACATTTTTATACGCATGACAAAACAGCGCCTTTGCATTTCTATGCAGAGGCGCTGTTCTTTTGCAGCCGTTTCAAGTCCCTTTCTCTAGTCGACACCCCATCCTTTCCCTTCAAACCTGCTCATTTTTAGAAACAAGACATTCACCAAGGTATTTCTCCCCTCATATAATGAGGTATTGTTCCGTCTCCACTTTCAAGTAAGCAAGCCCCTTGTCTGGAAGGAGTTTAATCATGTTCAAAACAAAAACAGCTGTAGGGACAGCACCTTCCGATATTCTTCAACATGACGCCATCACGCTAAGTAGTGATCTTGTGAAGCAATGGAAGCTCCCTTCAGCCCAAACAGTAACTTTGCAAATGGGATCTTTTAAGAAGCTTATGCGAGTTATACCGGCAAATAAAAAAAGCGGTTTAAAAATAAATGAATCTCTGGCTGAGATGCTTGGACTCTATCTTACGTCAACTTCCAATACCTTTATTCGACTCAAATATAACCCTGATACTTCAGTTATTAGTGCAGGTCCGCTAATCGGCGTGCTATTAAGCAGCTATGAAACTGATTTACCTGCAAAGCCATTCGGAGCCATGACACAATTTTGCAAGGAAGCAGCCGAAGCGGCAAGAATCCAAGGCGCTCATATTTATTTTTTCACCCCGAAACAAATATCGGGCAACCAGAGCTATGTTACCGGCTGGACATATGGCCGCACCTGGCAACAGCAGCCGATGCCCTTGCCGGATGTTATTTATAATCGGCTCAACACACGAAAGCTGGAAAACTTGCCAGCTGTAAAGCAATTTTTTCGTCACTTGAACGAACAGCAGACCGCTATTTTCAACGAAAAATTTCTTGATAAGACAGAAGTGTTCAATACGCTTTCCACCAATATGTTAGTTGACAAATATTTGCCGGAATCCCGCGTATTCAAAGGTTACTCCTCATTAAAAACAATGACATTGAAACATAACACATTATTTATCAAACCTGTTCGCGGCAGTCTTGGAAAAGGCATTATTCGCATATCACAGGAACAATCTAACTTTCGGGCAGAGCATGCCACTGTCAACGGCAGCAAAAAACAGCAATTTCCCAACTTACAGAAGCTTTATTCGCATTTGTTCAGCAAAAGAAAAACGTCCAGCTATCAAATTCAGCAAGGCTTGCAGTTGATCGAAATTCAAAGGCGTCCCGTAGATTTTCGGGCACTTGTGCAAAAAAACCGACTGGGAGACTGGTCCGTAACTTCCGTAGTCGCCAGAATTGCAGGCAACCAGCATTTTGTTTCCAATTTAGCAAGAGGAGGCACCTTGTGCAAAGTAGAGGAGGCAATCAGCAGATCGAATATGATTGGCCGCGTCAACGGATTGGACATCGCCAATCGCTTGAAAAAAGCGGCTTTGCTTATTGCGCAAGGCATAGATGACGGGATTGAAGCACATTTTGGAGAATTAGGCATCGATTTTGCCGTAGACCGCTATGGTCGCGTCTGGTTGCTCGAAGTAAATTCCAAACCATCTAAAAACGATAACACACCGATGCAAGAAGGCAAGATCAGACCGTCCGTAAAAAAAATGATTTCGTATTCGCGATATTTAACACAGTTTTAATGAACACGCAGGGGGTGAACTGCTATGCAAAAGCCAATACCAGTTATTGGCATGCTAGTAAAATCGGCGCATATCGATTCGGCATCAAACAGCCTGATCACAGCAGAACCGAAGCTTTGTGCTTCGTTAGCTGCGGCGGCAAATCATTTGCCGCTTACCTTTTACATTTTTCAAGCATCAGATTTTCATGCTCAAGACGGTGTTCTCGAAGGTTTTTGTCTACTTGAAGGAAAATGGAAAAAAAAGCTGGTGCCATTGCCGGATGCTGTATACGATCGTTTGTTTACAAGCAGTTCACAGGAGCGGTTCCTGATTAAGGCTAACTTAAGGAAGCTTTCACAAGTAAAACGATTTGTCCGGCTGAATGCGCCATTACCAGCAAAATTAGCTGTCCACCATTGTCTGAAGCAAATCCCTGAGCTTGCAGCTGCGCTCCCATTGACTGTCCCTTGCCGTTCAACTGCGGATTTACTCCGTAGCTTAGACCACTGCCCAGACGGCATCATAATAAAACCATCTGCAGGCATGCAAGGAAAAGGGGTTATTCAGATTATCAAAACTGCTTCGCAAGGCTGGAGACTGACAGGACGCACATTAAGCAATAAGCCCTTCTCTTTAATACTTAAAGATGATAAGGCGTTGAGGCGCAAACTTGATCCATTGTTGCATAGGCGCCGTTTTATTTTGCAGCCTTTCCTGAAACTATCTGATCCGCAAGGATATCCATTCGACATTCGATCTCTTGTTCAAAAGAACGGAAATGGTGAATGGGAAATTACAGGCATCGCTATCCGACTGGGCAATAAGGATAACATTACATCTAACTTGCATGGCGGCGGAACAGCTGTAAAGCTCGAAAATTTTCTATCTAGCCGATTTACTGCGGAGCAAATTGAAGATATTCGACAACAAGTTGTTTCAATCAGCTTGCGTTGCGCTAATGCTCTGGAACAATACTTTGGACGTTTCGGTGAGCTTGCCTTCGATTTCGGTCTTACAGAAGAATGCAAACTGTGGTTTTTGGAAGCTAACTCCAAACCTGGACGAAGCTGTTTTCATGAAATTCATGATCATAACGCACAACTTAGAGCTGTGCTGCATCCTCTACTATATGGGAATTATTTATTTCGTACTGCAAAGCAAAATAATCCACTAGTAAAATCAAATAAACATTTAATACTCTAAGAAGTCCTTTGCTGCAATAGCTGCTTAGAATTTCAAATAGGACCGCAGCTTGCCCGGAACGCCATGCAAGCAAGGCTTGCGGTCTGTAAATGTTCAGGAGGTCCATCGATGAGTTTGACAACATGTTCTGTCCGCTTCTCTTCCCAGTCCGACAACGTCGTATATATGACACCTTCGTTGCTCAAACAGCTCGATTTCACCGGAAAAAGAACGATACGTCTTTTAATGGGAAATTGTTCCGTTCATGCAACTTTAAAAAAGCTGAATCGCTCAGGAAAAATAATGTATCTGTCTGCCGGGGTTCGACAATCACTGCGCGTGCCCAAAATCGGTCCTGTATCCGTACAAACTTCCGGCGACAATGAATTGCGACTGGGACCATTAGTCGGTATTTTGACAGATACGCTGCGCTCAGGCGAAAGCTATCCCTTTGGCCTTCGTGCAGGTCTCGTCAAGCAAATTATTAAAGTTGGTGAAAACAAGTCCTATACTTTTGGATTTACCCCTTCGGATATAAATTGGAGGGAACAAACGGTAAATGGTTTTTTTCTTAATGCAAATGGCGGCTGGTATCGACGCACCGTTCCTCTCCCTGATGTAGTCTATAATCGTCTCCCCAATCGCAAGGCTGAGGCATCTGCATATTTGCGCTCTTTCCGCGAGCGCTTCGTCAACCACTCCATCCCATTTTTCAATTGGAGTTTTTTGAACAAAGCTGATGTCTATCGATTACTGGACAATGATCCCGAGGCTTTGGCTCATCTGCCGGAATCCATTAATAACCCATCTCCGGAAATAATAAAAGATATGCTGCAAAAGCATCGCTTTTTATACTACAAGCCAACTAGCGGCAGTCTTGGTATCGGCATATACAGACTAACCTATCAGCCTGGCCGCGGTTACTTTGCCCGTTTCCGCCGCAATAAACAAAATGTACTGCTGCAATTTAAATCCTTTGCAAGTTTAATGAGAATGCTTCAGGCAAGACATGGGGACCGTCTGTCACAATATGTTGTTCAACAAGGTATAAAACTGATTGAAATGGACAAATGCCCTATCGACTTCCGTTTTCATATGCATAAAAACGGAAACAACCAGTGGGTGCCAGCTGGAATTGGCGCAAAGAAAGCAGGACGCGGAAGCGTAACTACCCATGTAAATAGCGGAGGCTCCCTGTTAACTCCAAAATTTGCATTATCACGCTCCTTTGGCGATCAGGCCGATATCGTTTTGGAGCGAGCAAAAGCCGTTGCCGTAAAGCTGTCGGAGGCAATTGAGCGAAACTATTCGCATCAGCTTGGCGAGCTCGGTCTTGATATTGGCATCGATCAGGATGGAGATGTATGGATGTTCGAAGCAAATGCCAAACCAGGACGTTCCATCTTCAAGCATCCTGCTTTGAAATCTGAAGGACGCGCATCCTTATCCTATATTTTTGATCATTGTTTATATTTAAGCAGGTTTAGCGAAGGGGGCAACTCGTAATGGCGAATCTTAAAAACAAGCGTCTAAAGAGAACCTCCATCAGCAAGCAATTAGTCCGTTCCGCTTCGCAAACAACAGAGCCGATCAATACTATGCCTGCAAGCACGTTATCAACTCCCCTGCCGCCTGTGCTTGCCATACTAACTGTTGATAACGGAAAACGATCCTTTTTGGGAAATCGAGGAAACTTTCGCGATATTATTCGAAAAGGACAAAAAATGGGGTTCATTGTATACGTGCTTCCCGTCAAACAGCTTTTTTTGAATCGTGAGTATGTAAAAGGATTTGTCTATGCAGAGGATAGCCGAAGCTGGAGAGAGGAGCTGATGCCTGCACCGCATATTATATACAACCGGATACCAAGTCGAAACCATGAGCGGCTTCCAGAAGTGCGCAGCAAGCTGCTCGCTTGCAAGAAACATCCAAAAATAAGCATCTTCAATCCCTACTTTTTCAACAAATGGCAACTGTTCAAATGGCTTAGGGAATCCAAAACAACCTTGGCGGCTGTCCCCCACACCAAACGCTTAACTTCTATTAACGGTCTGGAGGGCATGCTGCAAAAGCATTCACACTTATATTTGAAACCAGTCAGCGGAAAAGCTGGAAAAGGCATTATGACCGTCTCTCATCATTTGGAGAATGCTCTGCCCTATCGTTTGAAAATCCAGCAAAACAGAAAAAGCTCCACTTATCGCAGTGCATCATTAAAAAAACTTTGGCTTCGTATTCAAAAGGAACGGCAAAATGATTCCTATATTGTGCAGCAAGGTATAACGCTTGCCTCCTATCATGATAGAAATTATGATTTGCGTGCATTAATTCAAAAAAACAACAAGGGCCGCTGGGAAATAACTGGACTTGGTGCAAGACTTGCCGGCGCGCTCAGCATCACTACTCACGTCCCTCGCGGCGGGCGTATTGAGGAGCCTGAGAAATTGTTGCGCCATGCCTTTAACGAGGATCAAGCAGCAAATATTATTTTATTGGCAAGAAAAACTGCTTTGCAAACGGCAAGACAAATCGAGCGCGGATCCAAAAACAAACTAGGCGAGATGTCCATGGACCTGGGTGTGGATGTAAAGGGAAATGTATGGGTATTTGAAGCCAATGCCAAACCGATGAAATTCGACGAGCCGCATATACGCCAAAAATCATTGGAGCAAATATTCCACTACGCCTACTATTTAATGGCGAAAAAACGCAAAGCGACAGAAGGTGTTGTCGTTGAGCGTTAATATCAAACAATTGCATAGCATCCAAATTCCAAAAAGGAGGGTGTAGGATGCGTCAGCCGGTTCTTGGCATTTTAACTTTATATTTGAATGAGAAGAAAGTTTTGGAGGAACGGGCGATTTACGAAAAAATGACAGCAGCAGGACAGCAACTAGGTTTGAAGATTATGATTTTCACTCCTGCAGATGTGAACTATTCCGCCAATCGTATTTATGCCTTATTTTATAATCCGGAAAAAAACAGCTGGCATCGCAAATGGAGTGCCTTTCCTGACGTTATTTATGACCGCTGCCGGATTCAAAAATCTTATCGTTTCCAGCAGTTGCAAAAATTTCGTGCTAGATACGGTTCTCTTCGTTTTTTAAATAAACCGATCAGCAATAAATGGACGATTCACAATCTGTTTATGCAGGAGGAACGTTTCCGCCAGTACCTGCCCATCACAAAATATGTAACTAGCAGCATAGACGTTATCGCCATGCTTCGCAAATACCCGTTGCTTTATTTAAAGCCGGTAAGCGGTACTGGCGGTCGCGGTATAATGCGAATCGAGCGAATAAAAAAAGATGTCTTGCATATTCAGGGACGTAACCGGCAGCGCAGCATTATAAAACCACGCCGTATTACAACACAAAGCCTAGTTTCTTTTCTGCAATCTCTAGATCTGAAAAGTTCAAAATATATCGTTCAACAAGGCATCCAGCTACAGCTTGATAATGGAAGGGTACATGATTATCGCATGCTGGTGCAAAAAAATGGTGAAGGCAACTGGAGTGTCACTGGCTGCGCGGGACGTGTTGGAGCGCAAAGAAGTGTTACAGCAAATTTGCATGGCGGCGGCAAGGCAGTTCCAATGGAAACCTTGCTTCGCGAATGGTTTAGCAATGATGTTCAAATAGAGAGCATAAAAGCGGAAGCTGAAAAATTCGGCATTGAGGCCGCTGCTTTTTTAGAAAAAAGATATGGGCATTTGTGTGAGCTCGCTTTTGATATTGCGATTGACCGGGAAGGGCATATTTGGATGATTGAGGTTAATCCTAAGCCTGCTAGAGAAGTATTTATTAAAGCTAATGAGCCCGAAGTGTATGAAAAGGCTATATCCAAACCGCTCGAATATGCACTTTGGTATTTAAATAGAAATAAAACAAAGAAACACAAAGCACGGGTATAGTCCGAAACTGGCATACAAATTGAAAGAGACAGCATGTTTTGCAGACCTTAGCTCTGCAGCATATGCTGTCTCTTTTCATTAATAATTCATTAATAGGTATTATTGTTGCTTCATACAATTTGCAAGCAGCTCAAGCAGTTCCGGAAAATGCTGAATATGGGCATCCGCATCCACCAGTTCCTCCTGCTTTCCGTATCCTGCATATGCACAACCAATTGAGCTAAGTGAATTCTTGTGCCCCGCTTCTACATCGGAAGAACGGTCTCCTACCATCCAGCCATAGTCGAGATGATGCTCCTTAAGTAAAAGGGCTACAAGATCAACTTTGGATTTTGTTTGGTACTCGCCTGCACTATACAAACCATCAAATAAATGCTCTAGATTTTTGCAACGCACAATCTCTTTTACATAATCCTCCAGACCATTGCTTGCCACAAACAGCTTGATTCCCTGTTTCTTTAATGTCGTCAATGTTGCTTCAACATCAGGATAGAGCAAACCTTTGCCAGCTCGCAGATCTTCAATTTCATATTGCAGTAAGAGCTCGTCTGCCCTCTCCCTCGCTTGCTCGGAACTGTCTGGCATAACAGTCTTCCATATATCTTCAAGCAACATCCCCAAGCAGCCGAGCAGTCTATCGCTTGGAGGAGCTGGTTTCGTATACAAGCCTTCTTTATTCAGTGTAACAAATAATCGATCATGAACATCTTTCAGCAAGGTTTCCGTCTCTAACAGCGTTCCATCCATATCAAAAATAATAGCCTGCGGCTTTGCCAATTCGATCTTTCTCATGGTACAACCCCTTTTGTTGTTGTCAGCTCTGTTCCCTCTTTATCCATCATACTTGAGCCACTTTGCCAGAAGCAAGACATTTCAAAGTATTTTGGTGTATGATATAGCAGATTGTATTGATAAAATAAAACTGCTGTGTCAAACTAAATCCAATGTATTTCTTTTACAATTTCCAGAAAGGCGTGACCATATAAGCGATGGCGAAGTTTTTATTGCGTTCCATGACTGAACTCAGTTCCCGAAAATGGATTTCCAGAATGACAGGCGCATTTGCGCAATCTTCTGCGAGCCGTTTTATGATTAAGCGGTTTGCGCATACATACCGCATCAATATAGAAGAAGCCGAAAAACCGTTGCAACAATATCGAACATTGAACGAATTTTTCACTCGCAGGTTAAAGCCTGGCGCGCGCAGCATTGATCCTGACAAAGCAACATGCATAAGCCCTGTAGATGCGCTAATTACCGGCATTGGACCGATCACAAACGGATTGCTTGTTAATGTGAAGGGGCAGGATTACAGCATATCTGAACTATTGAATAGCAAGGAGCGCGCGGTCAAGTATTACGACGGATACTACTTTGTACTCTATTTGAGCCCAACTGACTACCATCGAATTCACGTCCCTGTTTCAGGCATAGCTGTCGCTCGTAAACACTTGCCTGGAAAGGTATATCCGGTAAATGATTTTGGGCTCACCCATATGAAGCGTGTACTCAGCCGCAATGAACGACTTATTACTTATATCGCCCACAACAATGGTGAAGCGGCTGTTGTAAAAGTCGGCGCGATGAATGTCAGCAGCATAAAATATACTCAGCCTTTGACGGAATCACTTGAAAAAGGAGCCGATTTGGCTTACTTCGCCTTCGGTTCAACTGTCGTTTTATTACTTGAAAATGGCACCTTCGAGCCCCGCAAAGAGCTGGTACTGGGCAGTAAAGTTAAAATGGGCGAGCGGCTCGGTGTTTTTGTTAAAAAATAACGTTATCTCATGGTGAGCTTCGTATAAAGATGCTATAATGTTTTTCAAGCAGTGCACCTTTAACAGCACTGGTTATTCTCAATACTTTCATGCTTGTAATGTTTGATTTTCGGAAGGATGGAATGATGTTCATGAATTCACTTGCAAAGCAACTCAATGAAACAATTCAGAATGAAAATCCGTATGCAGCAGCTATGCTTTCCAATTTGGGAAAGGCAATCTACTTTCCAAAAGAAGGCATACTAAGCCAGTCAGCAGAAGCCAAGTCGAAGGCAAGCAAGTTCAACGCGACAATCGGCATTGCGACAGAAGGCGGACAGCCAATGCATCTTGATATTATTCAAGAAACGCTACGTTCATATGATCCAAAAGATATTTATGAATATGCTCCTCCTGCTGGAAAGCCTGAGCTGCGCGCTGCCTGGAAAGCGAAGATGATCAAAGCTAATCCATCTCTTGCTTCAAAAAGCTTCGGAAATCCGATTGTAACTAATGCCCTTACTCACGGCCTGAGCATTGTGGCAGATTTATTTGCTGATGCGGATGATGCCGTTATTATACCTGATAAAAACTGGGAGAATTACGAGCTGACATTTGGTATCCGCCGTGATGCAGCCATTGTGCAATACCCGCTCTATAATGACAGTGCTACCTTTAATGTAGAAGGCTTTAAAAAAGCCTTATTCTCGCAAAAGGACAAAGGAAAAGCAATTGTCCTCCTTAATTTCCCTAATAACCCTACTGGCTATACGCCAACAGTTGCAGATGGGGAAGCAATTGTAGCTGTAATTAAAGAAGCAGCAGAAGCAGGCATTAATATTGTTGCTGTAACCGATGATGCCTACTTCGGACTATTTTTTGAAGACTCTGTGCAGGAATCTTTATTTACTCAGTTGGCAGATCTGCATCCGCGCATACTTGCGGTTAAAGTAGACGGAGCTACAAAAGAAGAGTATGTGTGGGGATTGCGTGTAGGCTTTATCACTTATGCCTCCTCGTCAAGCGCATTACTGGCGGCACTGGAGCAGAAAACGATGGGCATTATTCGTTCTACTATTTCCAGCGGGCCTCACCCCTCGCAAACATTCGTTCTTCGAGCTCTGCAATCACCGCAGTATGATGAACAGAAAGCTGAAAAGTTCGATATTATGAAAGGTCGCGCCAATCGTGTCAAGGAGCTGCTTGACAGTGGCCGATATGGTAGCATGCTGCAATACTACCCGTTCAATTCCGGGTATTTTATGTGCTTGAAATTTGATGAAATATCCGCAGAAAGTGTTCGCCAGCACTTGCTTAACGAATATGGCATAGGTACAATCGCCCTTGGCGAAACTGATCTGCGTGTTGCGTTCTCCTGTATCGAAGAAGAAAATCTTGAAGAGTTATTCGATTTGATTTACAAAGCAGTTCAAGAGGTTAGCGCTCAGAAATAAACAACAACTATAACAAAAAAGGTTGCTCCACTAGTTACAGGTGGCAGCAACCTTTTCTTTATTAAAACCGCTCATCTTCATGGATCTTTTTAAATTTTGCACGTATTCTGGAAGGTCGCCATACAAGACTATACACTAGCGGATAGCCGATAATTACGGCGATATGAGCAATTTCCAACTTGTCTAACTGCGGCAGCAGCAAGAACGGCATTAATAATAGCGCGCTGATTAGCACGATAAATCTATCCACCTGAATCAGCTGGTTGATTTGCTCCTTTTCTGATAGCGGATAGACATGCCGCCAAACCGTATCTCGATGCATTTGCAGTAAGTTGCCGAGTTGCAAACCTATTAAACCAAGCGCAAGTATAAACAATCCACAGGCAAGCCAGCCGGACCAGGTTCCTTCAGAAGCTGCCCAATAGGTAACAAATGCACCGATCGCAAGCAACCGAATAATTATCCCACTCAATTCGAGCCTGATTATTCCTGCTGTATATAGGTACACATAGGTTTTTCGAGGACTGAACCGAATACGGGGCAGCAGCCAAGACAAGTAGGAACGTCTGTGAGGTCGCGAAACCAAAGAGGGTATGTCAGTAAACATCCCAAAAACAGCATAATACTTTTTGCGTATGCTTTCTTCCTCATGCATCAACCGATCCCATGCGAAATAATGTTTATTCGGAAGTCGATAAAGCAAATACAGCAAGGCTAATACCAATAAACAAAATAGCGAGGCAATCAGCCAGCCTTTCTCAAGCCATGCAGCCGCCATTATTGCAGTAAGCAGCCAACGCAGCAAGCGTAACCAGTTCCTTTGCCCATCATAGACCATTAGCCTTTCTTGCCACGCCAGGTACATATTGAAGGCTTTTAGCAATATTGCCACGGCAATTATAACAATAATGGCGTTGGGCAGGCTTCCTTTGTGGTAGATAGGAAGAAAAAACAAGAGAATAACCGCAGTTGCAGCATAGCCCTGCAATGCTGCCCTTATAAAGCTTCTGCGCATATAAGCCATCATTCGGGATTCACATTTGATTAAAAACACTGTATCTGCCGGCTTTAAAAAACTGCGCAACGGACTCCAGCATATCCCAATCATCAGACAAACTGTTCCGAGAGCTGTAATGGGGAACGACGAAGGCAGATCTCTCACAAACGGGAAATAATTAATTAAAAACCAGATCATAATTAGTGCCGTTACAGCAGGCAGCCCGCTCATAGCCATCGTACGCAAGTATGGCATAATTTCCTTTCTAAAAAGAAGAGAGCGCTGTGCCCAAATACGATCCAACTGCTTATCCATTTCGGACACTAGCTCGCACCCTCCCCCACAAAAAAGCTGAACAAAGTGTCTAGATCCGCATTTTTGAAACGCTCGCCTGCCGCCTTGCGGATTTCATCCATCGTGCCTTGTGCAACTATCTTTCCTTGATGCACGATAATCAATCGGTCACAGTAAGCTTCCACCGTCGATAATATATGCGAGCTCATTAATACTGCAGCTCCTGCTCTTTTGACAGCTGTCAAATGATCCAACAGCGAGCGTATGCCAAGTGGGTCCAATCCCAAAAATGGCTCATCGATAATATACAATTTAGGATCAGCCAGCAAAGCATTCATAATCATAACCTTTTGCTTCATCCCTTTGGACAAATGGGCAGCAAATGCTTTTCGCTTGGGCAACATTTGAAATTGTTCCAGTAATTCCCTCTCTTTGTTATCGAATGCCTTCTCTTCGATTTGATAAGCCATAGCAGTTAATCGCAAATGCTCCTCAACGGTCAGTTCATCAAATAAAACAGGTGACTCAGGTACATAAGCAAAGGAGCTGCGGTATTTCTCCGCATCTTCGGTCAATGCAACTCCATTGATTTGAACATTTCCCTTCTGCGGCTGCATCAAGCCCAATATATGCTTAATGGTTGTACTTTTCCCCGCTCCATTCAAACCGATCAAACCAATCATTTCACCAGGATTGACATGAAAATCAATATGATGAAGAACAGGCCTGCGCGGGCTGTAGCCGCCTGTCAGCTCATTCACTCGCAAAATTGCTTCCATTGCTTCATCTCCTTCACCTTATGCACTAGTCCTGTGCATTTTGTTTATCCTTCAACCACCTTGGCGCACCTTTATTTTTATTATCCTTTTTCTTTTTTTCCTTAAGCTGTGCCTTCGTGAGCGATCTAGCTGCAGTTGGCTTAGCTGGCTGTTGCTTGGCTTGCCCCTTTATTTTTTTTTCGTCTGCTTCACGTTTTGGAGATGTCTGTTTAGAGGCAATAGCCGACTTTTGCTCTCCTTGTCGGCGTTCCAAGCTCCGCCCCTGCTCATAATTGGCGACACGCTCATTGCCACGCCTCCACTCATTAATTTCACTGGAGGATAGCAGTTTGCCCTTAAACATCATTTTCTCTTCCAAGTCAATGCCAAGCTGCTTGCGAAATTTATTCATAATAAACAGCTCTTGCGGGGTCACAATTGTAATCACTGTGCCAGAACGTCCCATTCTTCCGGTACGTCCCGCACGATGCACATAATGATCAGCATCCGGTGCAGGATCAAGCTGCAATACAAGCGGCAGGCTATCAATATCAATCCCTCTAGCAGCTACATCTGTGGCAAGCAGTAACTGACATTTTCCTTCCTTGAATCTGCCAAGCGTACTTGCCCTGCGCTGTTTATCCGCATCTCCGTATAAGGTCTCTGCTGTAAATCCCTCATACTTCAGCTTTGACTCCCAGTTAGCAATAAATTCCGTATCATTCAAAAATAACAATGCCTGCGCAGGCTTGATCATTCGAAGCAGCTTTCTGGCTGTATCAAGCTTATTCCTTTGTTCACAAACAACATAAAAATTTTCTACTGTTTGCGGAATGCGCTGTGAAGGAGAAATCATCACTTTGTCGGGCTGCTTCATCCAGCGCTGTTCGAACTTACTCATTTGTTCAGGATAAGTAGCCGAAAAAAATGCCGTTTGCCGCTCCTTACTGCATGCAAATAATACGCTTTCCACATCCTTGGACGAGCCTAGCTGGAAAACTTGGTCTGCTTCATCAATAACAACATGCTTTACTGTAGTCAATTTCAGCTTGCGCAGCTTCAACAGCTCGGCAATTCGTCCAGGCGTACCGATAATAAGCTGCGGGTGGAGCTTCAGCTTCTCTACTTGCCGCTTAAGAGCCGCGCCGCCTATCAATTGCTGTACTCGAACAGGCAATACCTGCGCGTACAACTCGGCTACCCGCACAAGCTGCATCGCAAGCTCCTGAGTCGGCGCAAGTACGATTGCTTGAATATTGTCGGATGATAGATCAATGGATTGCAGCAGCGGCAATAAAAATGCTAAGCTTTTTCCTGATCCTGTTTGCGAGCGTACTGATAAATCCTTTCCTTCCAGCATGAGCGGAATTGCTTGCTCCTGCACCCCTGTCGGAGCCATAATCTGTTCTTCCGCCAGCTTATTGGTCAGCTGACTATTTAAGCCTAGCCGCTGCCAGGTGTTCATTTCATTCATCATTATTTCCTCACTTCATGCATTCTATTTTCTATTAAACAATCCACCTGCTATTTTATCCGCCAAGCGTGGGAACAGCCCATATAATTTAATACCTATTGCTGCTGCTAATGGCAGATCCAGCTCTGCTTTTCCGGTCGCCATCAATTTCACTGTCTTGCGCGCAGCCTTTTTGGTATCAAGCATAAAGCTTTTTACACTTTGCGCATATTCGCCACTGGGATCTGCCGTATCAAAAAATGGCGTATCCATCGGCCCGGGATTAACCGCAGATACTTTAATTCTTCCCCCTCGAAGCTCACTGCGCAGAGCATTTGTAAATCCGAGTGCCGCATGCTTGGAAGCGGAGTAGGCTGTCGATTTCGCCGTACCAATCTTGCCTGCCATTGATGCTACATTAACGATATGCCCAAATCCTTGATTTTTAAAATAAGGTAAAATAGCCTTAACGCAGCGCACAATGCCAAAATAGTTAGTATTCATCATACTTTCGTATTCAGCAACTGTCATATCCTCCAGCTTGGTAAACTTTCCATAGCCAGCATTATTGACGATAATATCAATTCGTCCGTATTTCAGCACAGCTGCTGCAATCGCTTGTTCAATTTGCAACATCTCTGTAACATCAAGCGTAATTATAGTATGCTCACCAGGCAATTCAGCAGCGACCATATTCAATCGCTCCAAATTTCTGCCTGTCACAACTATAATAGCGCCTTGTCTGGATGCTTCTATCGCAACAGCAGCTCCAAGTCCGCTTGAAGCGCCGGTAATAAAAACTACTTTATCCTTCAACATTACACTCACCCACTAATTAGTTTACTTGATTACAAGACTGGAAACAATAACCGCCAATCGTTCATTGATATCTATGGCAATAAAATAAAAGAAGCAACGGGCTTCCCCGTTGCTCCCTGTCATATGCTTATGCTACAATCACTTGAATATCCAAATGTCCAATACCCTCCATCAACAAAGGGACGGTTAAAGCCTTCTTGTTATGTATGAGTTCCGATTGTTGCAAGTCAACAATTGATGGTGGTGTAATATCAACCAGGATACCTTTATTAAACAATAGTATGCCTGCATTGCCGCTGATCATATTGCCCAGCTCAGAAATGGCGCTTCTGGCCATATCATCCAGCTCCACCAGCACAATTCCTCCCATCATAGCCGATACGATGTGAAGCGCTGCTTGCTTGCTCAAACCAAATATGATATTGCCCTCGATCTGTCCATGTAGTCCTATCTTTATCAGCATATCCCCATCAGCCAGCTCAATTTCCTTGACTGCTAACGGACCAGGAGAAGGCTTGATTTGAACAACCTGTTCAATAACGGACGAAGCAGCCTCAAGAAATGGATTAATATATTCTGCCTTCATTAGAGTTAACGCTCCTTCATGACAAAATTTGCCTTCTAAGATGACTAGTTCCATTATACTCGATCATATAGTCCAAGTATACCACTTTGTAAAATAGAGGTACTTTAGAACTAGTCCTTTACTCTTTGTTTTGTCATTTATTGTTTCCGCTTAGCGTTTCTTCTGAAGGCTATCAATTCACTGTTGATAAACAGCTACAAAGTTTAATCATCACTGCAAACAAAATAAGCTTTCGACCGCTGGCGTAAATTGTTCACAGTTAAGCACCAGCATAGATCAGCCAACATCTTTTTCCTTTTCCCTATTATAGCGCATTCGAATCAATCTGATTTTTTCATAGGCTCTGGCTGCCTCTTGGCTGCTGAATTGTTCGCTGTCAGATCCAAATGCTTTTATGAATACCGGTTTCAGATACGTTCCTCCGGTTTCCTCAATCGCCCTCCATATCAACTCCTGTTCAGCGCTGGATATCTCATTAAGCTCAAGCTCAATCAACGGCTCCACATGATAACCGTCTTGTTCTAGCTGCTCCATCAACTCTAATATTTCTCTTCTTCCAAGCTGCAGTTTCTCCTCCAAGACAGCAATAGTGCCGCCCTGGTACACAAGCTCCAGCAACTGCTTCCCCTTCAACTGCCACTCCATAGCCACTTTATATTTTTGCTTCTTTTGTTTGAAAATCCACCGCTCCAATTCCTCTTTATCCAACTGCTCCGCAACCCAATCCAGCGGAAACTGATGTCTTCTTTCATATACCTTTACAATATCCAGCACTTGCTTGCCATACTTGCTCTGCTTTGTTTTTCCCCAGCCTGGTATTTGCATAATTTCACTATCCAGTGCTGGCTTGTAGCAGCTGATCAAACGAAGCAATTTGTTAGAAGAGATTAAGTAGGCAGACTTGTTTTCTGCAGTAGCCTGCTCTCTTCTCCATTGTCGCAATTCGTCATACAGCTTGGCATCGTAGTGACTTTCTGCATAAAATAACAGTTGATTCATCCAAGTGCTGGTTTGTGTTCGCTCCTCTCCCAAAACATTATCAATCATTGGCACATATCCCTCCGCCATTTTGCCAACGACACCATAACGAAGGGAAGCAATCAACTCTTCCCAATACAAACCTTCATACCAAACCTCCTGCTCCTTTCGATCCTCTCCCGGCAATATCCAAACCAAATGCCAAACCCCTTCCCTTTCCCCAATTGTCAATTGTGCTTTTCCTGTCTCCAGCTGGCTGTTTGTTTGCTCAAAGGTACTTAGAAAAACAATGTTCATGTCTTCTCCTCGCTTTCTATTAATTCATGCTTGACTTCATCCAAAGATAGTTGCCGGAGCAAGAGCTTTTTGGCAAACTAATGCTCATAAAACAATAAAAAAAGCACCTCAGCTGCAACGCAGCCAAGATGCTTTCCAATCGGCAATATATTTGAATTAATTCCATAATAGCACAGGGCAGTTCCTTATCACAACCCCGTCCTTATGGACAGCTCTATTATAAGTGTATTAAAGGTCTTCTTTCATGTATAATGAACTATCATTACATACGTGCCAATTAAACAAAGAGGGGTAACTATTTATGCTGATGGATGAATATGATTTCATGTCTGATACAACCGAGCAAACAACAACTCGATTTGTCACTTTTATTTCTCCCGGTCTTCATCGCTTCGATTTAGCGATTACAACTACTGAGCGTTTTTACGGAAAAAAACTGATTACTGACCTGCAATCGGGAATAACTGGCATTATCGGACCGGATGATTTGAATGAGGACGGCTGTATTGCATCAATTTATAAATTGGATAATGAGGAAGCAACTGAACTCTGCCAATTTCTAAACCTCGTTGTCGGCGCTGTGAATTTTACGGAGTAACAAGGGAACACTGTAGAGGAAATTCATTTCAGCTATAGGAGGAGTTTGCATTGAATAAGCCACATTCGTTCAAGCGAGGCGCGGCCGACTCGCCGCAAATGCCGCAAGTCAGCAACTCTTTTATACCGGAGGAATTTCCAGAAGGTGCTTTCGGTCAAGAACTTTCCAGCGATAATATGAGCAATTTGGACGTATTAAAAAAGCAGCTCGACGAAAAATTGCTTGATACGATTCCTGAAGTTCAGGATGAACCGTAGCATAATAAGCAAAAGCCCAGCGATTCCGATTGTTCGATCGGAATGCTGGGCTTTTCTTATTTTACAAATGAAAAATATTAAACAGTCGATGGATTGAGCTCAAGCTCATCCTCCTCATTGCGATCAAATGCCTCACGATCAAATTCCCCTTCTGAATTGGCAACCAACAGCGCCGTTACAGTCGTACCAGTCGCATTAACTGCTGTTCTACCCATATCAATCAACGCTTCAACAGCAACAACTAACGCAATCCCTTCTAACGGCAAATTTACAGCAGTAAGAACAACTGTAGTAGAAATTGATGCCGGTCCTGGTACACCAGCAACCCCGATTGAAGAAATCATACTAACTAATACAATAATAATATAGTCTGTAAAGGATAAAGGAATGCCATAAACTTGTGAGACGAATACAGCAACAATAGCTGGCCAAATTCCTCCACAACC
This sequence comes from Paenibacillus nanensis, assembly GCA_040396195.1. Classification (GTDB taxonomy): domain Bacteria; phylum Bacillota; class Bacilli; order Paenibacillales; family Paenibacillaceae; genus Pristimantibacillus; species Pristimantibacillus nanensis_A. The sequence continues at coordinate 242,139 of JBEBPB010000003.1, read as the reverse complement.
GTTGAAATTCATCGTGGCCCCAAGCGGAGCGACAAAGCTTGCAATTTTGGGCGATACACGCAGCCGCTTGGTAATAACCTCCAAATTAATGGGCAAGGTTGCGAAGCTGCTTCTAGTTGTAAACGCTACGGCAATGGTTGGATAGGCTTTGCGGAAAAACTTGAATGGATTTACCTTTGCGACTAATGCAACTAAACCGCCAAAAACAAATATAAAATGAATAAGCAACGCCAAGTAAGTGACAAGTATAAGGACAGCGAGCGGCTCCATCGTCTCCCAGCCATACTTTGCCGCCATCACAGCAATAAGGGCATATACACCATATGGCGTAAAACGCAGTACAAATTTTACTACCTGATGCATAATTTCCGTCAATGATTGGATCAATGATTTAAAGGACTGCACAGCTTCCGGCTTTTTCACACCCACTTTAACAGTCGCAATTGCAATAAATAATGCAAAAATGAGAATAGGTACAACCTTTCCTTGCGCCGCATCATTAATTGGATTCGAAGGTGCCTGGTCTAACAGTACTTTAAAAAAGCTTGGGATCTCCCTTGCTGCAAAGTCTGCAGGCGGAGTTGCTTCAAAGCCCGCAGACGGACTAATAACAGATGCAACCAGCAAGCCAATAATCGCCGCTACAGCCGTTGTTCCTAAAAACCAGCCAATTGTTTTTACACTTAATTTTTGTAAATAAGAAATATTTGTAATTGAAATAACACTATTAATGACTAATACAAATACCAAAGGAATAACGACCATTCGAATTAGATTTATGTAAAGCGATCCGATCGTTCCAACACCTTCTGTGTCCAGCTTGAAAATATTAAAAATTATTCCCGCTCCAAGACCAAGACCAAGGGCAAGCAATACCCTGGTTCCAAATCCTACTCTTTTTCTTGCCAAAAAATGAAGAAAAACAAGAACAGCAACAGTTGCCAATAACGAAATCCAATTTGATTCTATTGCCGATAATAAATTATTATTCATAATATCCCTTCCTTTCATATTTAGCATATAATTCACATGCAATTACTTGGATATAAAGATAATAACGGCTTCTTGGCAAACTGTCAATGCCAATTCCCCCGTTACCTTTCTTTATTTTTATATTTGTTATCGGTATATGCTCATTTGTAATCATTTATGACAACTGATACAGCTTTACAAATAATGAACGGTAATTTCACTGCGTACGCCGAATCTGGCATTAATCCCTGCTTGACCAATTCCGCTCGAAATATAAAAAACACCATACTCTCCCTTATGCATGCCTCTATAAATTCCCCTTTTTGCCAGTTCGCCTTTTGGTTTCAAGCGAAACAAAAACGGGAGATTAAACTGTTTGCCGTGCAAATGCCCTGCCATAGCATAATCATAAGGCTGTTGTATCGAAAGAAAAATATTGGGATCATGTGTAATGATAAGTATCCTTTTATTAGCACTGTCACTATTGTGGAATGCCTGCTTCCAATCGCTATGCCTAGAGCAATCATCATCGATACCAACAAGTACAAAATGCTCCAGTACAACATGTTCATTTCTTAGCAAACAGATTTGGTGCTTGTCAAACAGCTGCAACAGTGCAGCTAAATCTGGCAAGCGATAATCATGATTGCCAAGTACAGCATAAACGGGAATTTTACAAGAACTGATTATATGCAAATAATAATCAAGCTTCGGCAGCGCTTGCGGTCGGCTTGTAAAATCTCCAGTTATAAAAATATATTGCGGCTTGTGCAGCTCAATACTTTCCTTCAGTTTGCTTGCCGATATACGCAGCATATCTACATGCAAATCGCTAATCTGTAAAACTTTTATACCGATGCCTAGTGATCGCTTTGCCCTGTTTATCTTCAGCCACTGCGTAGGCACAATAAAGAGCATATAGAAGCCAATTGCAATACCTGCTGTATAAATAAGTATCGTGTATAATAAAGACATAGCTTCACCGTCTTTCCTATCCATCTTTTTATTATACAACAATGACTTGCCTGTCAGAACAACTACTTACATTTTTTGAAAGGAGAATATTCGTGGACAGCATTATTATTATTGGGGCAGGAGGACATGCCAAAGCAGTCATACATACAGTTGAGAGGGAAAACAAGTGGCATATAGCAGGGCTGCTCGATTCTAATAAACAGCCTGGTACGCTGCATTACGGTTACGCTGTTCTGGGAGATGAGTCTTGGCTGGAGAAGCATGATGTCAAAAAGGGCATTATTGCGATTGGAGATAACGCCATAAGAGCAAAGACAGCCGCCAGTATAAAGGCAAGCTGTCCTGATTTTCAATTTATTACGTCGATTGATCCTGCAGCGATCATCGCCAGGGGCGCTGTCATTGGAAATGGCAGTGTGCTAATGGCAGGAACTGTTATCGGCTGTGATGTACAAGCTGGTCAACATACCGTTTGTTATCCGAATTGCTCTATTGAGCATGATTCTGTTATTTATGATTCTGTAAGCTTTGCGCCACAGGCGGCAACCGGAGGGAATGTATCAATCGGCAGTTGTACCGCCATAGGAGTAGGCGCCTCCATTATTCATGGTATATCGATTGGCGAGCATTGTGTCATTGGGGCTGGATCTGCCGTTGTACGTTCTGTTCCCTCTTTGTATGTAGCCGCTGGAACACCGGCACGGCTAATACGTACTCGGCAAGCAGGTGAACGTTATTTATAGCCTATGCATAGGATCGAGCTGCACCGCCGTTTTCTGTTCCAGCATCTGTTGCAAATACGAAAGCAACGGCGCTCGCAGCTCTTCTCTCTCCAAGGCAAACTCAATCGATGTTTTAATAAAGCCAAGCTTTTCCCCAACATCAAATCGTTTGCCCTTAAATTCATAAGCAAATACAGATTCTATAGCATTCAAAGCTGCCAACGCATCAGTTAATTGAATTTCTCCACCTGACCCAGGCGGCTGTTTTTCCAATATATCAAAAATTTGCGGCGTCAAAATATACCTTCCCATAATAGCGATCTGCGAGGGCGCTGCCTCGGCGGATGGCTTCTCTACCAAATCATGCACAAGATGAATGCCCTGCTCCAATAAAATCCCATCTACTATGCCATAACGCTGAACTTCTTGCGGTGATACCTTCTGCACACCAATAATCGAAGACATTCTTTTTTCAAACTGTTCAACCATCTGTTTTAAGCAAGGCACGGGTGAAGAGATAATATCATCACCTAGCAATACAGCAAACGGCTCATCCCCGATAAACTTCCGGGCGCACCAAACTGCATGACCAAGTCCCCGCGGTTCTTTTTGGCGAATATAATGAATATCTACCATTTCGGAAGGTTTTCTCACTTCCTGCAATATTTCAAATTTTCTTGCTCTGGCCAAAATGCTTTCAAGCTCCATATTACTATCAAAATGATCCTCAATTGCCCGCTTTCCTTTTCCGGTGACAATAATAATATCCTCAATGCCAGACTCAATAGCTTCCTCCACAATATACTGAATTGTTGGTTTATCCACTATAGGCAGCATTTCTTTTGGCATTGCCTTCGTTGCCGGCAAAAACCTTGTACCTAATCCAGCTGCTGGGATGATCGCCTTTCTAACCTTCATTACTTCGTCACGCTCCCTGCATACATAATCCAAATCAATAAAGCAATTTCAATTATGCTCAAGATAATAAGGGCGAACGAGCAGCAATGTCAATCGACAAGCTCTTTAATCAGGTTAGCTGATCAACTTCAACAAATTATTAAATTCAAGCTCGGCAAATTTATTTTCAACCTTATGTTTGTCATAATCCCATAAGCAATGCTCAAGCTCAACTACAACAGGCGCCTCGCAATGTATAGTTGCAAGCTGGCGCGACAGCATCAGCATATCTATATCCGCTTCAATCTTTTTGCGCACTGATGCAGAAACTTTCTCCAGGTTTTGCAGTAAGCTGTCAATCGAGCCATGCTCTTGAATAAGTTTGACTGCTGTTTTTTCACCTATTCCTTTGACACCAGGATAATTATCGCTGGAATCACCCATCAACCCTTTTACATCGATAATTTGCTGGGCGGTCAATTGCTTTTCCTCCAGAAGCAGTTGCGGAGTAAATACCTGATAATTGCCAATTCCTTTCTTCATAATACCAATCGATACCTGATCATCAACCAGCTGCAGCAGGTCATGATCCCCAGTTACTGCAATGACATGCATTTTCTTTTTGAATCGGGCCGCCAAAGTACCAATGCAGTCATCTGCCTCGTAATTGGAAATCCCGACATTTGGCACATTAAAACTCGCCGTTACCTCCTTGACCAGTTCGAATTGCGGCTTCAATTCTTCTGGCGCATCTGGTCTATTCGCCTTGTATCCGTCATATTGTGTAGTTCTGAAGGTAGTGCTGCCCATGTCCCAGCAACAAATAACATGAGTCGGTTCAAATGTCTCAATCGCATTCATAAAATATCTTACAAAGCCGTGCACCCCATTGACTGGAATACCATTGCTTGTTTTTCTTATCTTGCCTGTAAAAGAGGTTGCAAAATAAGCACGGAATAATATCGCCATGCCATCTATCAGCAACAATCTTTCTTGTTTATTTTTGAATTCTTCCATTTCTATTAGCTGCTCCATCTCACAATCTCCCATCTGCATTAATCAGCGATATTCTCCTCGTATAAACTTGCCGATTCTACTAGCTGCTTCCAGTAAATTCACATCATTCTCCACTAATGCAATTCGAATATATCCTTTGCCCATCTGACCAAATGCCTCACCAGGGATAACTGCTACACCGCAAGTTCGAATCATTTCCTGAACAAATGTGCGCGAGCTCCAGCCCCCGTCTATTTCCCAGTCCATGACAGGGAGAGGTGCCCAAATAAACATGGTTGCTTTTGGCGGTGTTATCATCCAGCCCTCCTTGTCCAACGCCTCTAAAAACAAATCTCTTCTTCGCTCATACAGCAAACCTGCTGACTGATAAGCTGGGTTATTAATCGCTTCCTGCAATGCAGCAATTGCCGCCTCTTGCACAGGCTCGAATACTCCGTAATCTATATTTGCCTTCAATTCTCGCAATGCCCCGACTGCCTTCTGATTACCTGCCAGAAATCCAATGCGGCAGCCAGCCATATTAAAGCTTTTCGACATTGAATGAAACTCTACTGCAAAGTCTTTTGCACCGGGTACTTGCAAAATACTTGGAGGTACATGGTCGTCGAATGCCATTTCGGAATAGGCCAGATCATGTACTATTAAAATATTATGTTGTCTTGCTTTTGCAAGCAATGCTTCAAAAAATGCCAAATCAGCGGTAGCCGATAATGGATTATTCGGGTAGTTCAATAATATAAATGTAGATTGCTCCCAAACCTCGTCTGAAATAGCCTCAAGATCCGGCAAGTATTGATGCTCAGCCTGTAGCGGCAACAACACCGGCTTCACACCAGCCAGCACCAAAGATGCTACGTAAATCGGATAGCCCGGATCCGGCAAAATAGCCAGATCGCCTTCATTGCACACAGCCATAGCAAAATGTGCCAGTCCGTCTTGCGAGCCTAACAGGGTCACTATTTCTAGTTCGGGATCAAGCACTACCTGAAACCGATGCTGCATCCAGTCAGCTGCGACTTGCTTAAATTCAAAATCTCCCCTGACAGCAGGGTAAGCGTAGCTGTCTTCCCTTAGTGCTGCATCGCTTAATACCTCTCTTACCTTCATTAATGGCGGCTGATCGGGGCTACCTATCCCCAAATCAATGACATTCAAACCGTCTTGTACTGCTTGTTTTTTCCATGCCGCCACTTCAGAAAAAATAGACGAACCTAACAGATCCAGTCGATCTGATCGCCAGTTCTGTTGTCTCCTGCTCATTCCTTGTTCCCCCATACATCTACATACATTTCTTCCTTGTATCCAATAGTAACCAACTCTTCACTGATCGCTATCGGACGCTTAATAAGCATGCCATGCTGGGATAATAGATCTATCTTTTCTTCATCCGTCATCGCCGTCAGCTTGTCTTTAAGACCAAGCTGACGATATACCTCGCCTGCTGTATTGAACCACTTTTTCAATTCAAGCCCGCTTAGAGCAATCCATTTTGTTAATTCAGCTGTCGTTGGAGTATTTGTTGTTATATCTCTTCGTTCCACTTCAAAACCTTTTTCTTTCAAAGATTTAATTGCCGCTTTGCAAGTGCTGCATTTTGGATACTCTACTACGATGATTTGTTTAGTTGTCATTCCAACCTCTCCTTTACTTATGCTCTATATCTGCTTCACTCTCCAGCCGCTGCTGCAACAAGGCAAGATCTGACGGCAACGGCGCTGTCCATTCCATATATTGCTTTGTCAGCGGGTGGGTAAAAGCAAGAAACTCGGCATGCAGCGCGTGACGATTGCAAGCCGCCTCCCACTCTTCGTTTATAAGTTCTGGCAAACCGTACAGCTTGTCTCCAATTAGAGAACAGCCAATATGACGCATATGGACACGAATTTGATGGGTTCTCCCTGTCTCCAGCTTAATTCTGACTAATGCGGCAGCATTATTCTTATAACTACTTACCGTTTTGTAATGTGTCACCGAAGAATAACCATCTGTTGTTACGACTCGCAAATGAGGATTTTCTGAATCACGATCTATTGGCGCGTCAATTGTTCCATTTGCAGGATCAGGCGCATGATACACATAAGCAATGTACTGTTTATAAACTAACCCCTGTTGCAATTGCTCTGACAACTGCTGATGAACATAACTGGTTTTTGCAATGGCCACTACGCCTGATGTCTCCTCATCCAATCGATGAATTGGACGAAACCTTACTTGTTCGCCACGCTCCTGCCAATGATAAACGACCCCGTTCGCCAGCGTGCCTGTATAATGCCCATGCGTGGGATGAACGATTAAACCGGCAGGTTTATTCACAATTAATAAATCATCATCTTCAAATAAAATATTAAGCTCCATAGGCTGCGGCAAAATATCCTGCGAGCTTTCTCGAAGCATACGCAGACGAATGATATCACCTGTTTTTACAAGTGCAGTTGTATATACTCGTTTTTCATTAATAGTCAAGCCATGCTCTGTCAGCTTAACTTGCGATAATAATTTGCGCGAGACACCAAGCCGCCGCTGCAAAACGGTTCGCAGTTGCTTGCCATTATCTTCTTCCGAGACAATAATCATCAACGGCTTGTAATAACATTCTTCCAGTTCCACTCTCATTTTCCTTTCAGTCGAAATACATCGGCGCTGCGTTCATATGCCACATCGATTATGCCTTTTCTCGCATTTGCAATACGAGCTGCGGCAAAATAAAAATCGGACAGCCGATTAATATAAGCCAAAACTTGCTCCGAAAGTGGATGCTGTTTACGCGCTGTAATAATACGCCTTTCCGCTCTTCTGCATACCGTGCGACATATATGTAAAACAGATGCAGCCGTAGTCCCGCCAGGCAAAATAAACTTTGTCAAATCAGGCGCCTCTTCTGTCAATTGATCAATCCAGCCTTCAAGCTGCTCGACTGCAGCAGATGTTATTTTCAGAGAGAATCCTTGCTTTGCATATGCCAAATCCGCTCCGCAATCAAACAACTCATGCTGGATCATAATAAGCATTTGTTTAAGATCAGCCAGTAGTTCCTGACCTTCGAGACATGCAACAGCCTGTCCGGTAAAGCTATTCAGCTCATCTATTGTACCATATGCCTCTACCCTGGGATCATCCTTCATCGTTCTGCCGCCGATCAAAGAAGTCTCTCCTTGATCTCCGCCTCTGGTATACAACTTCACTTCAACATCCCCCTCTATTACAACAAACAGCAGGCCGGATATTCTCCATACCTGCTGTTTATCGTTAGCCTTGCTTTATCTTATGAACAAATTTGCCAATCCGCTCAATCGCTTCTACTAATTGAGGGACCGAGGTTGCGTAAGAACAGCGTAGATGCCCCTCTCCTCCAAGCCCAAAAACATTGCCGGGCACCGTTGCCACATTGACTTCCTCCAGCAACTGTTGTGCAAATTGTTCACTGTCCATGCCTACCGATTTGATGGAAGGAAATGCATAGAAAGCTCCTTCCGGCTCATGGCATTCCAAGCCGATCTCACGAAAACCGTTAACGACTAATCTTCTCCGCTGATTATAAGATTCAACCATGCGATCTTTCTCTTCCATACCATTCTTCAATGCTTCAAGAGCAGCATATTGTGCCATAATCGGCGCGCACATCACCGTATATTGATGAATTTTAAGCATCGCTGCTATAAGATCAGAGTGTCCGCACACATATCCCATTCTCCAGCCAGTCATTGCAAACGCCTTGGAGAAACCACTTATCAGCAAGGTCCGCTCTCTCATACCCGGCATAGCCGCAAAGCTGACATGCTTCATCCCGTATGTCAGTTCTGCATAAATCTCATCAGATATAACGATAAGATCTTCTTCCTCTACAATTTTGGCGATCGGCAGCCAATCCTCGTAACTCATAATACCGCCTGTAGGATTGCTTGGATAATTTAAAATCAGCACTTTGGAGCGCGGAGTAATCGCTGCCTTCAGCTGTTCCGGCTTTAATTTGAACTGATGCTCTGCAAAGGTTTCGATGCCTACCGCCTTGCCGCCGCTAAGCGAGGTAATCGGAGAGTAGGATATATAACTCGGTTCCGGAATCAGAATCTCGTCACCTGGTGTAATAAGCGCACGCAACGCCAAGTCGATTGCCTCACTGCCTCCGATTGTAACAATCATCTCATTTGCCGGATCGTATACCAATTCGAAAGCATCATTCAAATATTGCCCGATTTGCTCACGAAGCTCTGGCAAGCCAGCATTCGAGGTGTATTGAGTCTTTCCTTTTTCCAAAGCATATACAGCCGCTTCCCGAACATGCCATGGGGTTACAAAGTCCGGCTCCCCAACGCCTAGCGTAATCACATCTTTTCTCGAACTAACCAAATCAAAAAAACGGCGAATGCCTGACGGCTTCATCTCGCGTACCAAAGGAGACAAGTATTCCGTCATTTGGCGTTTTTGCCGTACATCCGTTGCATCTTTAGATACATTACTCATGTTTATCATCATCCTTTTTCTTACGGCGATACCATCAGTCGATTGTCACCTTCGCGCTCTTCGAAAATGATGCCGTCTTGTTTATATTTTTTCAGTATAAAAAATGTTTTAGTCGATAAAACCGCCTCTAGCGGAGAAAGTTTATTTGAAACAAAAGAAGCGACTTCCTTCAAACCTTTTCCTTCAACTTCAATTAACAAGTCATACGCACCGGACATCAAGTACACAGACTTCACTTCCGGATACAAATATATACGTTCAGCAATACTGTCGAATCCGCGGCCACGCTCCGGCGTGATCTGCACTTCGATCAATGCTGTTACCTTTTCATCGTCAACCTTGCTCCAATTTACTACTGTCTGGTATTTCACAATAATATGCTCATCTTCCAAGGCGGCTATGGCCGCCTTCACGGCCTCGGTTGTTTCCCCCAGCATGGTGGCAATCAATTCCGCATCTCTGCGGGCGTCTTCTTTTAAAAGATTCAATACCTTCAATTGCAATTCAGTCATGTTAATACTCCTTTCAGCTCGCCTATGGTTATAAAGACCATTTTACAATGAATAAGCTTTTCCTGCAAAGAAAAAAACGACTCTCTTCACATAGAAGAAAGCCGTTTTGCCTTTAAAGCGATTATTGAATGAAGTTTGCTTGCTGTGCAGTCGTTTTATTTTGGGATTGCCCCATTGCACCTGGATGCATATTAGCTGCACCTGCACCACTTGTCAAATGGCTGGACACCCATTGGTTCGTCTGCTGCTGTGTTTGTTGATAAGCTTGATATTGCTTATTCAGCTCGCTTTTTGCCGCTTGTGAAGCAGCATCATACATTTGCAATTGCGACATCACTTGAAATAACTGACCTTGCATAGTTAACGTACTATTCAACAAATCTGTGAACATTTGTCTAATCATTGGACAAGTCGACTCAGTGGCTGCTGTAGCATATTCTCTAACGACGCGCTTCAAATCGGACAATACCGTTGAAGCCAGATCTTCTTCAGATAGAATAGATACATGTTGTTGGTTCATCGCTAATCTCTCTCCTTTGGTGTATGGTTGAGTTATTGCGGCTGTGCCGGCGCATATTGTTGATGTTGCTCAATACATTGCAGCAAACGATTATAATGCTCCTGATGCGTCTTCACCATTTGAGTACACAGATTTTGCAGAGCCGTTTGGGAAGTCCCCGCAGCAGTAACTGTGCATTGTTTCATTAGCAAATCCTCATTAGACATTGAATCAACTACGTACTCCAATTCTTTTGCTGTCATTGCGTTCATTGCAGTTCCTCCTTAACATTCTTGTCAGCTTATGTTTCAATCACACTGCACTTGTATTATGTTCTAACGCAAATGTTTTATGTGCGGGAATGATTGCGAAGTATTGGACGAAGCAGCAACCAACTGGCAATCGGCACAGACCCAATTATAAACAGCATCCATGCCAACACATCAGGCTCCGAACTTGTGTAGACAACAATAATATAAATAACGATGCCAAACACCCTGCCCAATGTTAGCGCAAGCTCCCGCAACACAACAAACTCCTCTCGTTCGCAAACACTTTTTTCATTTGCACCAATCAGATCAAATACTTGAGACGTCATTGGAATGGTATACAGAGGCATAAACAGCGAAGCACAGATACCAAACCAAACAATTTTTGAATAGCTGATTCCCGTAAACAATGGCAAAATTGCTAATGCAGCCATAACAGATCCGATCATCATCGCCGCACTTCGATGCCTTTTTTGCAGCCATCTGCCCACTGCCCAAAAACTGACAAAAGCAACGGCAGAAGTTATAAGCGAGTAATTGCCTACCTTGCTCTCCTCTTTCGTAACCGCAAAAATAATCAGCCCGATCAAAAACATAAAAACTCCTTCACGAACACCTTGTGCCGCAACAGCAGCAAACATTCGTCTCCAAGGATTTCCACGTTCACAAAGCTGCATATAGCAATGCTTCCAATTGTAAGTGCCGCTCGGTGGACGTTTTTGCAGCCAAAAGCTCAGTACAGCACCAGTTATAAATAGTAGCAGAGATAATAAAAAAATAACGGTATAACCGCTCTCGCCTGCCATTGCACTAATAACAAATCCGGAAATCCACGGTGCCAGCATACCGCTTGCGGCAGTGAAAATACCTGCCCAGCCGTTGTAGCGATCCCTGTTTTCAGGAGAAGTAATTTCAAAATACACAACATTAAAGGAAATCCAAAACAGCCCGTTTGCTGCACCAAGCAACAAACCGAGCAAATAAATATTACGGATCGCATCATCTTGCAGCCAAAGCACAATGCAATAAAAAATACCACACAGCGCCATTCCCACACGTAAAACAATCATTTTATTTTTTTCCTTGACCCAATTCCCTGCCATCCAAAAAGTCACGCCACTACATAAATACTGAGCAAGAGTAAATAATCCGATTAAAGCGTAACTCCCGCCATTTTTCCACAAATAAATGGGCAGAAATGTACCTGACAACGCTGTTGCAAAGATAAATAAAGCATGAACAGCCAATAATAGCATGGATTGTTTATCGAGTATCTTTGTCAAAACATCTCCTCCAGACGTTTTGTACTCTTCCCTGCTTTATTGGCTGTCATTCCAAAAATATATTTAAGTTTCTGTTGCCAATTTCTGAACAAGCGCTAATCGCTCAGAAGGCACTAGCAAAGAGGATGTGTGGAAGCATGATGGACATACATACCATACGGCAGAAAACTCATCTCCCAGCATACTTTGCTGAATGACGGGTGAAATCGTTGGCTCAATTTTTATCTTTTGCACGCCAACCTCAAGCATAAACTCTCTGCAAGAAGGACATTCCGGCATTTCATCCTGATCATCCAATATTTTTTGCACCGTGCTGTCCATCGCCAACGAATTTCTGTTTGCTGTACGATAGCCGATGTCATCCTCCATCCAACTCGCTGTATTGTCCTCCTCATCTTTCCATAGTTGATCATCGCTTTGATCCTCTTGCTCACTCTCTTCTTCCTCATCCATCTCTTCATCAGCACCAACTTGCAATGAACGATAATTTCCTAATTCATTATTGCAATGCGGGCAATATTTCTCTGGTCCCAGTTCCTCATCCCAAATAATCTCAGAAGAACACCATGGACATACTTGACTATTTTCCAATTCCATAGGTAACTACCTCTCTTACTATAAGTTTTTCATCACATAAAAGATGCCGACAACAAAGAACAAAATAGCAACTGCAAGAAGAATTTTCCATAAATATTTCATATTATCCTCCACACCGCATGATGCACGCTCGCATTTTCCAATATTTTAAGTGTTGGATTATTATTTTTCATTAGTTAACTGTTGCTCCTATAACAAAGGATATGGATATTGAAATAATCATTGCCATAAAGCCTACTGCACGATTATCCTTGGCAATCTCCTCATCCATTTTGAAAAAAGGTGTCAAAAATTCAAAAAGAAAGTAGGCAGTCAGCAAAATAATAAAGCCATATGTTGACCAAATTAAGCTCTTATAAATGGAATCGTTCGCAATAATGGAAAAACGAAATATATTGCATACTCCAAATATTTTCCCACCTGTCGCCATAGCTACTGCCAAATTGCCTTTTTTTATTTCAGCCCAGCATTTATATTTGGTAACCATCTCAAAGCAAGCCATATATACAATAATAGCCAGAATAGTTACCGAAACATAAAGCAGGGAAGAAGCGTACTCATTATTCAACAGCTTATCAATAATTGATATTTTGTCCATTACAAGCCTCTCCTTTCTGCTTGCATGCCTTTTATTTTAGTTCAACCACTGTCACACCAGTTCCGCCTTCGCTGTACTCGCCTGTACGGTATGACTTGACATGCCCATGCTTGCGCAAATATTGCTGAATGCCAGTACGCAGTACTCCTGTTCCTTTTCCATGTATAAGATGAACTTGTCCAAGACCAGACAAGAACGCTTCATCCAAAAAGCGATCCACTTCCATAATTGCTTCTTCCAAACTTTCTCCTCTTAAATCAAGCTCAAGCTTAACGCTATCATCTTTTGATCTTTTCAAGCTTGCTGCCTGTTTGAATGTCTGTGCTGGAGCAGCATGTTGCAAAAGCTCCAAATCATCCTTGGCTACCTTCATTTTCATAATGCCAAGCTGTACAACTGCATCCTTGCCACTAATTTCAACCACGACACCTTTTTGATTCAGACTAATAACTTTAACATCGTCGCCTGCTTCAATATGCTGGACTTTCCTTGTCTGATTTGATTTGGCAATTTTTGACTGCCGCGGCACTGTCTCATCCAGTTTCCGCCGCGCTTCAATAAGCTTATGCTCCTTAATGGAAGCTCCTTCAGTAAGAGCAAGCTGCCGCAAATCCGTAATGATTTGCTCTGCCTCCTTGCGTGCTTTAGCTACAGCTCTTTCGGCATCCTCATGTGCTTTTTGCATCAGCTTTTCCTTTTGCTCTGCAAATTTAACCTGATCCGCCTCATATTTTGCTTTCAGCTGCTCAAGCTCTGTGCGTAATTTTTCGGCAGCAGACTTTTCACTTTCTGCGGATAATCTATTTTCTTCAAGCGATGCAATCATACTCTCTACTCGAATATCTTCCTCACTGACCTCGCCCTTGGCGCGATCAATGATCGGCTTCATTAATCCCAATCGTTCTGCGATAGAAAATGCATTGCTTCGACCTGGAACACCGACTAAGAGCCGATAAGTAGGACTAAGCGTTGCCAAATCAAATTCCATGCTGGCATTAATTACTCCTTTGCGATTAAAGGCAAAAGCTTTTAATTCACTATAATGCGTCGTCGCCACTATTCTGCAGCCCTTCGCATGTATATGTTCCAAAATAGCAATCGCCAAAGCTGATCCCTCCGCAGGATCTGTACCAGCTCCAAGCTCATCAAGCAAAACCAGACTTTTATTAGTCAATTGTTGCAATATGCGCACGATATTAGTCATATGACTGGAGAATGTACTAAGATTTTGCTCTATGCTTTGCTCATCGCCAATATCTGCATAAATGGCATCGAAAACACAAAGCTGGCTGCCTTCTTCCGCCGGAACAAACAATCCTGACATCGCCATCAAACTCAGCAAACCGATTGTTTTTAAAGATACCGTCTTGCCGCCAGTATTAGGTCCCGTTACAATGATAGCCGAATAATTATTTCCAAGTTCTACATCAAGCGGAACTGCTTGATCCTCGGTAAGCAAAGGATGGCGACCACGCTTTAGTTTGAAAAATCCGCGATCGTTCATTTTGGGCTGAACAGCTTTCATCTTATGCGCTAAAGTCGCTTTGGCAAATGCAAAATCCAACTGTGCCAGCAGGCTCAAATTAATAAGCAGATCCTCTTCGCATTCTGCTGCTTGGGCGGTCAGCATTTGCAATATTTTTTCTATTTCCCGCTGCTCTGCCGCCTTCAACTCGCGGAGCCGATTATTCATCGTAACAATTGCTTCCGGTTCAATAAACAATGTCGCACCAGAGCCGGACTGATCATGAATAATACCGCCAAAGCTGGAACGATATTCTTGTTTTACAGGAATAACAAATCGATCGTTTCGCAATGTAATTATGGCATCCTGCAACATTTTTTGAACCGATGCAGAACGTATCATCGATTCAAGTTTCTCTCTAATTTTACCTTCGCCCTGCCGCAGTTCTCGTCTGATCGAGGCAAGTTGCACACTCGCACTGTCCAGTATATCCCCTTGCTCATCAATGCAGGCAAATATGGCATCTTCCAAAGCTTTGTGTTCATAAATTTGCTCTGCAAGCCCAGCCAAAATGGGCAACGGATGCTCAACATGTACAGCAAGCACATGCCTGCGCACTCTTCTTGCGCCAAAGGAGGTGCTTGCAATTTCCAACAGTTCCATTGCATGAAGCGTACCGCCAATTCTTGCCCGATGCAAAGCTGCTTCAATATTGAAAATACCGCCAAACGGAGCATTGCCCTTTAATCTGTCAGCCGCACAGGCCTCGTCTGTCGCTTGAAGCAAGCGCTTCACATCTTCCAAATCCGTCGAAGGATTTAACTTCGAAGCCAGCTGTTTGCCTAGTTCTGTACCAGCATGCTCGACTAATTTATTTATAATTTTTGGATATTCCATAGTTGCTAATATTTTTCTGTCCAAACAAAAACACTCCCCTCGCCTTTCTATTATAGCCGATGAACGAGTCCGATGCACGATACGGTTCAAGTAATATTATATGTTTATTATGGACATACTGAGGTCGGATAAACTTCACTACAATCCAAAATAAATAGGAGGAATTACTATGTCATTTCTAGGCCATCTCGTACGATTTGTCGTATCCGCGCTAGTTTTAATGCTTGTCGGATTGATTGTGCCTCAATTTAGCGTAGGCGGATTTTGGAGTGCTTTTTTCCTAGCTCTTGTTATCGCTGCTCTAGGCTGGATTATCGAAGGTATTTTCGGCAAAAAGGTTACACCTTTCGGCAGAGGTATTGTCGGCTTCTTAACCAGTGCATTAGTTATATGGCTCGCCCAATTTATTGTTGGGGGCGTATCTGTAACTTGGTTAGGCGCTATTTTGGCAGCCCTTGTGATAGGTATTATCGATTTATTTATTCCGGTCAGCACCCCATATGAAGCCGGAAGAAAAAGTGAATCACATTCATAATCGCTTTTTAATGAAACTGATTTTTTGAACTATAGGTATGAAAGCAAACGGCTTTCAAGTTTGGCATTCTATTACAGCCTAGCTTGAAGGCCATTTGCATGAGGAAACAACCTTGTAAGCTTTTTAGTCAAAGAATAGTCACAATCTTGTCAACAGGATGTCACTCATTTTTAAGTTTTTATTATAAAATATCCTTTACAATATATTTGTGAATGATATTTAACCATTGAAAGGGGAAATCTACAAATGAAGAAATGGGTTGGATTTGCAGCAGCTATGGCACTGGTACTTGTTCTTGCAGCTTGCGGTTCTAAAAATGACGGAGGAGCTAAGCCAGACAACAGCCAAGCTCCAACAAATACAGAGCAATCTGAAGCAAGCAATGATGTAAAAATCATCGCTTCTGACTGGGAATTTGACAAGCAAGAGTACAAAGTAAAAGCTGGCGAAGAAGTTAAAATCACTTTGCAAAACGCTAAAGGCAAGCACGGTATTGCAATCAAAAACACAGACTACAAATTGGAAGACAAACAAACGGTTACGGCTAAATTCGATGAACCAGGCACATACGAAATTTTCTGTAATATCCCATGCGGCGCTGGTCACGCAAAAATGAAAGCTAACTTAATTGTTGAGTAGTTTATTTTTTCTACCTTTGCTTTTATAACATACGCAATTTAAAAATATTCGAAAAGTAAGCATAAGCTATCTTTTCGGATATTTTTTTGCATTTTCATGCTGTTCAAAAAATCGAGGCAGGTCATAGTCAGCAAACTGACATAGACTGCCTCGATTGGTATTAACTTTGTTCGATTAATTCAATCCACTCATTATATTCTGTTTGGAGTTTGGAATACTCAATTTTCAATTTCTCATGCTGAGCTTCTTGTTCCCTGGATCTTTCTTCCAGTGAAATATACTGCTCATTCATGTCTTTTATTTTGTTCTCATGCTCATTGCTGGCAGCAATAAGCTCATCGATAAGCGCCTGCTTTAGCTGCAGCTCTGTTTGAGTGTCCTCCAAGGCAGCCAGTTTCACCTCATACTGTTCAGAAGCAGATGCCGCAACTTCCAGTTGACTGGAAGCGATCCTTTCTTTGGCAGCAGTATATTCGAGCATTTCTGTTAATTCCGCCTCTAACTTCTGCTGTTCGTCAAGCATCTTTCTTCCCTCTTCCACCTGATGCTGTGCTTCTGCAAGCCATTGCTCAGTTGCCATTAACTGGTCATGTGCCTCAGCATATTTTTTCTCAGCAATTGTTGCCTTGCGCAGGGATTCGTTATGCTGCCTTTCCATTTCGTCAGCTTGCTGCTGAGCTTTAATCAGCTGCTTCTCAGTTGTTAATGCTGTCTTTTTCAATTCAAGCATTTGCTGCTCTGTTTTTTCAAGACGCTCCTTTGCTTCATGCAATCGATTATCCATTGATTCCAATTGCTCCTGTGTCTGTTGCAACTGCTGCTCACTATTATTTGCTGCGGCTCTAGCTGCATCGTATTGACTGCGAAGCTGTTCATGCTCTTCTTTCAGCAACTCGTTGTAAAGCTCCTGTTCTTCAAGCTGCTTTGCTAGTGCGCCAGCGTGCTGCACAGCATCAGCCGCTTCTTTCCTCAGCAACTCTGCCTGATCCCCTGCTTTAATGACTGTTTCTTGTAATTGACGTGCTTCTTCCTCCACCTGCCGCAATTGATTCTCCAAACTTTCGGACATTTGCAAAGCCGCAAGCAGCTCTTCTTCAACAGCAGTTGTCTGCTGACAGGCTTCTTCATGCTGATCAGACAATTCCAGCAACTGTTTTTGCAAAGCATCAAACTCCGCTTCCCATTCTGTCTTTTGTTCAGTTAACTTTGTCTCTGCCTGTTCAGCCAAAACCTGCTTCTCCATTTTTATTTGCTCAATCAACTGGTCATATTCCTCCAGCATAGATTGCTGATCCTTAAGTTGACTATCTTGCTGATCACATAGCTGCACAAGCTCTTCATACTGAACAGCCGCCTTCTTCAATTGCTGTTTTTGCTCCTCGTACTGCTTCTCTAGCTGTTGCCCGTAACTTTGTTGCTGGGTTATTTGCTGTGCAAGCTCAAGTTGATCTGCATTCGCTTTTTCAACTTGCAATTCCGCTTGCTCCTTCTCAGCTTGCATTCGGCTTAATTGCTCCCCTGTCTGATTCAGATCCGCTTCAACAACCTCAATACGCTTTTGCAAATTTTGTTTCTCTGCTTCAAGCTGCTCCAGCAACTCATCATATTCTTTTACAATCCCTTCCTGCTCAACAGCTTGTTCAGCAAGTTCTTGCTCAAGCTCTTCTTTTATGTTCTTATACGATTTGAGCTGCTCCTCATAATGTGCTCTAGCCTCCATCTGCTGAGCTAGCTGCTGCTTATTCTCCTGCTCGGCCTCAGAATACAATTGCTCCAGCAGGCTATGCTCATCTACTTGTATGCGAAGCTGCTCCTTCAAGCTGTTGCACAGACTTTCTAATTCATTGGTCTTCTTCAGCAATTCGTTCCTTGCCGCTGCTTCCTGTTCCGTCCATCGCTCCTGTTCCAACAGTGTTTTTTGCTGCTCCTCACTCAACTTCTCTACCTTTTGCTGCTGCAATGTCAGTTCTTTGGCGTATCCTTGTTGCATTTCCTCATATTGCGACTGCAGCTGTATATGCTTTCCAGCCTGCTCATCATTAGATTTTACCAGTTCTGCCAAGCTCTCTTTTGTCAAGCTAAGCTCTGTTTTCAATTGATCGTTATCAGCAACGATTTGCAGCTTGTCTGCATTCAAAGATTCCATGTCGGCAGCAGCTTCCTTATTTTTGAACTGCAATTCATCGATCAGCGCCAACATCTCCACTTGTTCTGTCTGAGCAATTTCAAGCTGACGACGCAGATCAGCTGCAACTTCTTCCATTTCAGCCTGTCTTAGTCCAGCATCTTCAAGTGCAGTCAGACTGGTTTCGCTCTCTTGCTGCAATCTTGTGCTAGTATTTCGCCAATGCTCCTCTTGTTCTAATACTTGCACCAAATGCTCATCAGCAATTAACAAACGCTGCTCCAGTGCTTCTTTTTCTTTCTCCAGCAGCAGTGCAGCTTTTTCAAACTGCTCGCTTTTTATTTTTGCTGAACTGATTTGCTGTTGCAAATCAGTATTGGCTTGCTCATATTCCGCCTGTTTCTGCTTCGTTTGCTCCTCATATTGTTGAATTTTCCGCTCATGATCAGCTCTCATTTTATCGGTCTGTGCCAAATACTGTGCATGCAACTGGTCTTCCATTTCCTTAAATTGCGCTGCTTGCTGTGCAAGCTCCTCAGCAAATTTACTTTGCTGTGCCTTGCCCAACTCCTCAGCTTGCTCAATTTTTGTTTGCAGATGCATAATTTCATTATTTTTAATTTGGGCGTGCCCGAGCAATTCTTCATTATGCTGGTCAGCCGCTGCCAAAAGCTCTGCTGTGTGTTTTTCCTGTTCTTCGACAAGTGCGTCCTCCAGCATTGCTATCTCGGATTGCAACGACTGCAAAGCCGCATCTTTTTCATTTTTTATTAAAACAGCGCTTGCTTCATGTTGTTGGTGCAGCTTGGAAATACTTTCTTCAAATCGTTTTTTCTCAGCTGCTATTTTCACTTCACAGGCTTCCTGTAATTGAGAAAGCTGCTCCTCTTTGTGAAGCTCTGCTTGCAGCAATTGTTGCTCAAGCTGCTGCTTTGACTGAGTAAACTCTTGTTTTTCCTCTGACCGTTTCTGCTTCAACTCATTTATTTGTTCATTATGCTCTTGTTGCAGCCTCGCCTCTTCCGCAGCAGCTTTCTGTTGCAGCTTGGCAAACTCTGTCTCAAATCGACTCTTTTGCGATAACATCGCTTCTTTATTCTCAGTTTGCAGCTGCTCTTTCAAACCAGCAAGAGCCTGTTCAAACTGCTTCTTTTGTTCCTGCTGACGCTGCTGCTCCTCTGCCCAGCGCTTCGACCATGCCTCCAATTTAGGATTATACTCAGCACGAAGCTCCTCTTCCTGCTTTTTGACCTGCTCCGCAGCTTGCTGCTTGACTGCTTCCAGCATTTGCTGCAAATCAGCCGTCTGCTGCTTCTCAAGCTCCATCGCTTTCTCCAGATCAAAAAGCTTTGATTCTTGTATCAGCAGTTCAGCTTTTTCTCTGCGCAACCGGAACACTTCTTCTGTTACTTGTACAGAAGTGAGAACCGCCAGCTTATTCAAATCAAGACTAGGGAAATTTTGCGCAAGCTTATTCATAGATTCGTCTATACTTCTTGCAACTTCCAACATATATTCAGGATTGGAATGACCTTTAAGTTTATATTGAACACCGTATATATCAACTGTAACTACAATTTGTTCTGCATCCATATTAGATTCCCTCCATAACTGCGATATTGCGATTGTGTCAATTAACAAGCTTCTGATACAGATGCGGCAATCAGATATTATCCAAAAAAGCCGTATCAAAAGTTCACAAGGAACTATTTCGATACGGCTTGGGAAGTTTCCTGCTTATTTTCTTAATTGTGCTGCAAAAGTTTGCTCCAAATGCTCGGTTACCAAATTATGTTGAGCGGTAACTTCTTCATCAGTCAAAGTACGTTCTTGATGACGATAACTTAACGAAATAGCAACGCTCTTTTTGCCTTCGCCCAAACGCTCGCCTCTGAAGACATCAAACACTTTTGCTGTCTTCAGCAATTCTCCACCTTGCGCTTTGCAAACAGCAATCAAATCAGCCGCACTCACCGAATCATCTACAACAACAGCAATATCCCGCTGTATAGCTGGATATTTCGGCAAGATTTGATAAACAATCTCCTCGCCAGTCAACGCGTAAAGTTTGTCCAGTTCAATTTCAATTGCATAGGTGTCTGCCAATTCCTCTTCCCGCTGCAAATCCGGATGAATTTGACCGACATAACCAATTACTTCGCTGCTCTCAGCCGTCTGCAAACGCACCTCAGCTGTTCTGCCAGGGTGGAAATGCTCTGGCTGAGCTTGCACATATGCAATTTTGTCTGATACTCCAAGTACAGCAAACAAAGTTTCCAGCACTCCCTTGGCATCATAGAAATCAACTGTCTCTGCTTTGCTGTTCCATGCAGCTGCAGTGCGATTTCCTGTTAATAAAGCCGCAAAGCGATGCTTTTCATTTGGCAGAGTTGTTAACGTTTCTTCAGCAGTATGATATACACTGCCTAACTCAAATAATAAAGCTGTATCATTTTTACGATTCCGATTGTAAGCCGCAATTTCCAACAACTGCGGAATTAATGCTGTGCGCAATACACTGCGTTCTTCGCTCAT
The DNA here is from genome assembly GCA_040396195.1 of Paenibacillus nanensis. GTDB lineage: Bacteria > Bacillota > Bacilli > Paenibacillales > Paenibacillaceae > Pristimantibacillus > Pristimantibacillus nanensis_A. The sequence goes on along the minus strand of JBEBPB010000003.1, from coordinate 221,141 downwards.
CGGCATAGCCAGCTTAATTGGCTTGGCTCCTTCTGTCAGCTGCGGGAACAATGCGGCTTTTGCAGGCGAAGTAAAGGAGTAGCTGACCACCTCGTAAAGACCAGAGTCAGCCAAACGACGACGAATTTCACGGCGTACTGTCTGCGCCTTTGTTAACGTTCCAGGAATAACTTCACCGTAAATCGGTGTCGTTGGAATATGATCATAGCCGTATAAGCGAGCTACTTCCTCTATTAGATCTACTTCTCTTCCGATATCTCCGCGGCGGGAAGGTATTGTAACAACAAAATCCTGCTCTGCAGTTTGATAAACAAATTGCAAGCGTTCCAAAATAGCTGCCACTTCTGCATGACTCAATTCTGTGCCTAAATAGCGGTTCACCATTTCAAGGCTAATTTGAATCGTCCGCAATTCCGGATCCTTCACTTTATCCTCAACGATTCCCAGCGCAACCTCACCGCCGGATAATGAAGCAATTAAAGCAGCTGCACGATCAAGAGCTGCAGCAACATTACCTGCATCTGCTTCTTTCTCAAAGCGCAAGCTTGCTTCAGAACGAAGTCCCAGCTTGCGGGAAGTTTTACGCACCGTGCTTTCTGAAAATTTGGCAGACTCCAGCAAAATATTAACGGTACTGCTTGTTACTTCTGTACTCGCTCCGCCCATTACCCCAGCAAGAGCAATCGGACCGTTATTATCTGCAATAACAAGCATACCAGCATCAAGCTTGCGTTCCTGGTCATCGAGTGTAACTAAAACTTCACCTTCTGTTGCATAGCGGATATGAACAGCTCCGTCTGGAATAAGATCAGCGTCAAAAGCATGTAGCGGCTGTCCGTATTCGAGCATCACATAATTGGTCACATCAACAATATTATTGATAGGACGCACACCTGCAGCAAGCAATTTGTTTTTCAGCCATTGCGGCGAGCCTGCAGGTGTAACACCCGTAATATAACGCGCTGCATAATGCGCGCACTGCTCTTTGGCATCAATTTGGACGCTAATATAATCAGCAGCTTTCTTATCTCCCTCCGTCAATCCTGAATCGGGAAGCTTCACTTGCTTGCCGGTTAATGCAGCCACCTCATAAGCTGCACCGAGCATACTCAAACAATCTGAACGATTTGGTGTCAAATCAAGCTCAAGCACCTCATCATTAAGTGCAAGATATTCTGTAATTGGCGTACCAAGCTCAGCCGACTCCGGCAATACAAGAATACCTTCTTGCTGATCCTTGGACAAAAGCTTATCATTCAGACCAAGCTCTTTGGCGGAGCAGATCATGCCTTGCGATTCTACACCGCGCAGTTTGGCGCGTTTTATTTTGAAATCACCTGGAAGCTTAGCACCGACAATTGCTACCGGAACCTTTTGTCCTGCTGCGACATTGGGTGCGCCACAAACAATTTGCAGCAATTCGCCTGATCCGGTATCCACTTTGCAGACATTAAGCTTGTCGGCATCCGGATGCTTTTCCTTTTCCGCTACATAACCGACCACCACATCCGAAATCCCTTTGTTCAACTGCTCGATTATATCTATTTCAATACCGCCCTTGGTCATCAGCTCTGCCAGCTGGCGCCCGTCCATTTGTCCCAAGTCGATATACTCAGCCAACCATTGATAGGAAACATTCATTGTTTTCAGCCCTCTCTTCTTTACTTACATTTTTGCAAACTGATTCAAAAAGCGCAGATCATTCGTATAGAAGTGTCTAATATCGTCAATTCCATATTTCAGTAAAGCGATACGTTCAATCCCCATACCAAATGCAAAGCCGGTATATACCGAAGGGTCAAATCCGCCCATCTCCAATACACGCGGATGAACCATGCCGCAGCCCAATATTTCAATCCAGCCTGTCTGCTTGCACATTCTGCATCCGTCTCCACCGCACTGGGCACAGCTTACATCAACCTCGGCACTCGGCTCCGTGAAGGGGAAGAAGCTTGGACGCAATCTGATCTTTGTATTTGCGCCAAACATTTGTTGAGCAAATTGCAACAAGGTTCCTTTCAAATCGCTCATTCTAATATTTTTGCCTACAACCAGTCCCTCCACCTGATTAAATTGAAAAGAATGCGTTGCATCATCGTCATCTCTGCGATATACCTTGCCTGGACAAATAACACGAACAGGTCCTTGTCCGTTGCATTCAAGCATTGTTCTTACTTGTACTGGCGAGGTTTGTGTACGCATCAATATTTCATCCGTAATATAGAAGGAATCCTGCATATCGCGAGCCGGATGATCCTTCGGCAAATTCAACGCTTCAAAGTTGAAATAATCAGTCTCAACCTCTGGTCCCTCAGCAATGGAGTACCCCATGCCAATAAAAATATCTTCAATCTCTTGAGCTACTTTATTAAGCGGATGTACTGCTCCTGTCGGCAATTCATTGCCCGGCAAAGTTACGTCAATTGTCTCTGACATCAGACGGCGATTCGTTTCCTCTGCTTGAAACCTTTCTTGCTTCTCATTAATGATTTGTTCAATCGCGCTGCGAACATCGTTAGCAACCGTCCCGATTACTGGACGTTCTTCTGCACTTAAACCGCCCATTCCACGCAGTATTTCGGTGAGCGCTCCTTTTTTTCCCAAATATTTGACACGCAAATCATTAAGTACTTGCGGATTATCCACCTGTTGCAATTGCTGCAAAGCCTCAACCCGCAGTTGTTCCAACTTCTCTTTCATTGATTTTCGCCTCCATAGTTATGATGCTTGTGCTTAAACACAAAAAGATCCTTCCTCCACCAAGGGACGAAAGGACCGTGATACCACCCTAATTCAGATTAATAAGCCTGCTTGCACTTAATAATCTCTCTAGCCCGTTAACGGCGGGTACCGGGAATCCCTACTTTATTGATAGCCTGAGGACTATCATGTTCAGAACCCTGCTCCAGAGCGAACTTCAGCAATCTGATTTCACAAAAGCGCTCGCAATCTATGGCGCTTTCTCCCTGTGTGAAGGCTTTGCCTACTCTTCTCTATCCTTGCATTTCACAATACATAATTCACTATATTATAAGCAATAAATACAAAGCTTGCAACTATCCAGCACTATTGGATCAAACTGAAAATTTGATTAGCGTGCCAATCACGTTCGAATCAGGAGAATACTGACGATAATTGGTATAGGCTTCTTCGATCTGATCTAATCCATAAACATGTGTAATCATTGGGCTTACTGTCACCTTTTGCTCCGCAAGCAGTCTAATATACTCTGCTATATTGCGCCCTTCCGTCCAACGCACAAAGCCAATGGGATAATCTCTATTTTCTTTTTCATAATTTATATCGTATCGTCCAGGTCCTCCAGCTCGTGAAATCAGCACTTGAGCTTCCTTGCCAAACATCAGGCTGCGCGTATACTCAGTTGATAAATCACCTACGATAACAATTTTCCCCTTATCCCTAATCCAGGAAAAACTGCGGTTAATCAGCACTTCTCCCGGACCGCTTGCACAGTGGAGAACAGCATCGACACCAAATTTCCCTGCCGCCGCAGCAAGATTGCTCTCCATTTCTTCCTGTGAGCTGTAAATGTGTTTAACTCCAAGCTGGGCCAGCATTTGCGCACGCTGAGGGTTCATATCATAGCCGGTAACCCGAAACGATGCTGCATCAGCAATTTGTGCAATAAGATTGCCCAATATCCCTAATCCGACCACAGCAGCAGATTCCCCAAATCGCAAATCCGCTGTACGCAATGCATGAATCGCAATCGCTCCAAGCCCTGCAAAGGCTGCCTCTTTTGGATCAACATGATCAGGGACATGAGCTGTCAAATTTGCCGGCACACTTAGCCACTCTGCATGCTGAACATAGGGTGCACCATAGCAGGCTACTCGTTGACCAGAAACAATATCCGATACTTCACTGCCAACAGCTTCGACGATTCCGACCGCGCTATAGCCAATTTCAACAAGACGATTAGAGACATTGCGGATAAAAATCATTTCAGTCCCCGGGCTGATTGCTGAGTATTCTACTTTTACCAAGACATGACCAGGAAGCGGTATTGGTTTTTCTTTGTCAATTAATAATACGTTTCCACGTTGTACTGCTACTGCCTTCATTGTGAATCCTCCCCAAACTCCATTAATGATTGCTTTGTTTTCTATATTCGCTAGGTGAAATACCATAATACTTTTTGAACGTTGTAGTAAAAGTAGACGAATTCAAGTAACCCGTTTTTTCACCAACCTCAGCAATCGTCAAATTTGTATCTCTTAATAGCTCTCTAGCATGCGATAACCTAACTTTATTTAAATACTCCACATAATTAACACCAAAAGCTTTTTTGAAATAGCTCGAAAAATATTTGGGAGATGTTTCTGTCACTGCTGCAATATCATCCAGATACAAGTTTTCCATATAGTGCAGCTCAATATATTGAGATATAAATGATGGTGTCAATTTGCTCGCCGCTTCCGGTTTTTGGTGTCTAACAATCAGTTTTGCCGTTTTGTATAGCTCTTGCTCAATATTAGCAATACTGGAGATAACCGATAGGCTGTCCAACAATCTCCGTTCGCTTTGCAGCAGCTCTTCATTTTCCTCCAGCAAACTTTCACTGCGCCTTAACATGGCATAGAATATAGATTGTGCTACATGAATAAATTGACAGTATGGAATATTGCGATTTTTATTTTCTTCGATTGTTTCTGTAATAACGTCCCTGCACTCTTTCAATTTTCCGTTCATCAAATAATTGGACAGCTTCTCAATCTGTTCAAAAGGATAATATGCACTCCACTGATATTTCACCTGCTCAACATCGACGAGTTCGAAACTGCCATCGAGTTTGCGGAACCGCAAATCATACTTGACCTCCGCAAAGGCTTTTTTGTAACTTTCTGATTCCGAAGTATAAGCACGGCTTACAGAGCACCAAACAACATAATCTGATAGCTCCTCATCCTTTACAGACATTATTTTCCGGGAAATAGTTCGCAGCTGCGCTTCCCTGTCTGTTGCCTGATTTAGACCAACAAACAATAAGTATCGTCTGCCGCTCTCATAGACTATCTCAGCTACTCGACTGTCATCTGCAACAAGCAAATTCAGTTTGTCAAGCACATGCTCCGGCACCTCTTTCATCTCATCTTTACTGTTTTGGTTTTGTATATGAACAGATACGAGCATAAAATACTTGAATTTATAAAAACCGGGCGCATATTGCTGCAGCCACTCATCCTGCTCCATATTCCAGTCAAAATCATAAAGTCCGCGCAAAATGGCTGCTCTGCGCATTTCCCCAGCTGCCACTGACAACTGGTCATGGCAAGTATCCAGCTCTTGTTTTAATTTAATAATACCGCTCTCAACCTTTACAAAATCATTGCCGCGAATATTAGTGCCACCAAGCTGTCTCAATATTTTTTTCATCGGATTATATAAATAGGCACTTAGTAACAGAGACAAAAATACTGCGCATGCAATCGACACGAGCATAATCATACGATTTGCGGATGTAACAGACTCTATATTTTGAAATTGATAAGGAAGTTTCTCAATATAAACGTATCCATTATAATCAGACTTAAACAAATGATATTCATAATTTTCTTTCGTTACACTTGCTTCTTTCGAGCCTCCAAAAATCGCTTTTTCAAATATATCATTTATGTCTGCCCCATTATCTGTACCTGCAATAACTCGTCTATCCTGATCCAACACAACTAGTGAGGAACCAGGAATTAATAAATTCTGATGAATCTCTTTCAGAAAAGCCTCTTCATTAATAAGTAATATAATATTTTTACTTGACAGTCTTACCTTATTCCCGCCAGCTACAATCATCAGTTTCTTATACGCCTGCTGAGACTGTGAATTTGCAGGAACAGTAAACGTTTCACCTGAAAAAACACGCAATGGATTGCGTGATTTCATATAATTTCGCCAGTATCCTGAATTATAGACGCTATGCTTGTATTTCTCATTAAACAAATGGGCAAAGCTGCTTGTTCCCTTCGATGTAATTGCCAGATCGATATCATCATAGAATACAATTGCTTCCTCAATATAATCCGTTGAATTAACGAGATTGGATATTTGATCCTGCAGCATATACACACGGCTCATATCAATTTTTGTACCCGTTTTCGCTTCCGAATTTTCAAATGACATGCCATGAATTGTATGAATCATATTATAAATTGTTCGAAAGTTATTATCGAAGCTTTGAATCATATTTTTCATGGCAAGTGTGTTTACTTGAGTCATTTTTTCATAAATACCGGAAATCGAGTTGCGATAAACAATATAGTTGGATACGGACATGACGGAGATAACTAGCAGGAAAGCAAGCAAAACCTGAAAAATACCTTTATTCGTAAATAGTTGTTTCATTTTCAAGTCTTCGCCCCTTCATGTTGTGTACCCAACTATTTCGACATTTGCCAGACCTAACCCTTCTCTGAGCCTAGCATTACACCTTGCGCAAAATACTTTTGAGCAAAAGGATATATCATTAGAACCGGAATCATCGACAGAACAATCGTTGCGTTTTTCTTCGCCTGCGGCGCCAATGCAGCTGCTTCTACTAATGAAGAATTATTCCCTTCACTAAATATAAGCATATCGCGCAAGACAACCTGCAAAGGGAACAATACGCTGTCCTGCAAATAGATCATTGGCAGGAAGAAGCTGTTCCAGTGCCCCATAAAGTAGAACAAGCCTATGGAGGCCAACGCTGGTTTGGACAACGGAATTACAATATTGAACAAAATGCGATATTCTGATGCTCCATCAATAATTGCTGCTTCTCGTACTTGCGAGGACATATTCTCATAGAAACTTTTCAGAATAATAAGCTCCATCGTCCAGATCGCATTCGGAATAACAAGTGCCCAAACTGAGTTATACAACCCCAGCTCCTTGACAATCAAGAAGTTGGGGATAATTCCCGGATTAAGAAACATCGTCAATACAATACCCATCATCCAATATTTTCGCCAAATAAAATCAGGCTTGGACAGCGGATAGGCAGCTATTGAAGTTACAAGCAAGTTAATGAACGTTCCCAGCACCGTATAGAAAATAGTATTCAGATAGGCTCTAGGTATTTTTGTATCCTTCAACACTTCCAGATAAGCGCCAAAATTTATACCTTTGGGTAACAACGTTACATTCCCCTGTACCACTTGAGCTGTATCGCTTAGTGAAACGGATGTAATATAAATAAAGGGATATAGCGTAATTGATGCTATTGCAAGCAAAATAATTGTGTTAAATATTGAAAACAGACTGAATTTGGATTCTCCTACCATAGTCCCCTACCTCCAACTCTTCTGCTTATCAGATTCGCTGCAACTAGCATGATCATCGCAATAACTGCTTCAAAAAGACCGACTGCAGCGGCATAGCTATAGTTGGCTTCCAATAGACCTTTTCGGTAAACGAAGGTGGAGAACACATCTGCTACCTCGTATGTTGGAGGCGTATACAAAAGTAACACCTTTTCATAACCGATGCGAATCATTGAGCCTGTCTTCAAAATAAACATAATTAGAATAGTCGGCATAATGCTTGGAACTGTAATATGCCACATGGAACGAAGGCGTGTACTTCCATCCACTCTTGCAGCCTCATACAGCGTTGGGCTGATCCCCGCAATTGCCGCCAAATAAATAATCGCTTCGTATCCCATCGTTGACCAAATATCGGATGCAACATATACCGTACGGAACCATTCTGGCGTAATTAAGAAATAAATTTTTTCAAAACCTAAAAAAGCAATCAGCTTATTAATCAATCCATTTACAGGTGACAAAAAGTCAATAATCATACTGCTTATAATTACTACAGACAAAAATGAAGGCAGATAGGTTAAAGTTTGAACCGTCTTTTTGAAAAACTTCACTCTTACTTCATTTAACAATACAGCAATTATAATCGGCACCGGAAAACCAAATACAAGTGTATACAAACCCAATAGCAATGTATTGCGAAATAGATTTATAAAATCCGGGCTAGAGAAAAACTTCTCGAAATGCTTCAGCCCAACCCACGGACTGTCGACTATCCCCTGAAATACACTATAGTCTTTAAATGCTATCAAAACACCGTATAATGGACCATAACGAAACAATAAGTAGAAGACGATACAAGGCAAAAACAGAATTAAAAGCTGTTTATCCCGCTTCATATGCTTCCATGTTTTTTTCAAACTGCTGCCGAATGGTTTCTTCTGTACCGTTATGTCTGTTTCATTGCTGATTTGCGGCACTTTTATTCCCTCCTGAGGCGATAATGAAGAGCACTCGAAGCTACTAGCTTCAAGCGCTGTTCATTATTCATAAATTTGTACAAGTGGAGCTAATGAATACGATTAGCCAGCAGCATCAAGACGTTTTTGAGCATTATTGTAGATTTCTACAAGCTTACTTGCTCCAATTTCGTCAGCGCGTTTTACCCACTCTTCCCATTCTTTATCGCCATAGTTTTTCTTCAAAACATAGTTTGTATTAAACTCATTGGAGGTTTTCAAAATAGATGCCTGCAATTCAGCAATCACAGAAATTTCTTCATCTGTGAAATTCAATACGGGATCAAGCACTTCAAATTTATTGGCTGATACAATTTTATCTTGTGCTTCCTGTTCTTTTTCAGTGAAGTTGAAATAAACACTTCTTCTGTCTGGAGCAAGGTACATGCCTTCCAGCCATAGGCCATAACGGTCTTCCAAAACTTTGATGTCTACAAGCGGCTCATTTGCAAGCTCAGGATATACTGGTTTGCCGTCAGCATCGAAATTAAATATTTCGCCTTCCACACCAAGTGTTACTAGCGCAGCACCGGATGGACTGGTCAAATAATCAAGCAGTTTTAAAGCAATTTCAGATTTGTCATTCTTGGCAACTGTAATACCAAAGTTTGCTGCAATTTTCGGCAAGGTGCGGACATTGCCTGTCGGACCTACCGGATTAGCATAGCGCAAATTATATTCTGGATTTTCGGATTTAACTTGATTTGCAAACAAATCCAAACGACCAATCCAGTCGAAAGTTACAAATGATTTTCCTGAAGTCATTTTGGAAGTCCAGGAGTCTGGTGTATCAGTAATAAACTCCTGATCCAACAATCCTTCATTGTACAATTTTTTCATAAAATCAAGCATATCTTTATGCTGCTCGCTAATCGAAGCAAACTTCCACTCTTTTAATGCCTCATCATAATACATTGGATAGTCCTCACTGCCGATTCCCCAGCCGTAAGCCCAGTCTCTAAAAATGTATTCCTTTGTTTTGGAAGCAATCGGATAAGAATCCGGATAAATTTCTTTCAGCTTTTTCATTGCCTCATAAAATTGCTCAGTTGTTTCCCATTCTGCCATATTATTCTTGTCAAAAATATCTTTGCGGTACATAAAGCCGTGATTTACAGCCCGGTTCATATCATAGATTGGCCATGTGTACATATCGCCTTTCTCATCGCCATATGAACCGATTACCCAAGGATTTTCATCTACATACAAGCGTTTAAAGTTAGGCAATTCATCCAAATAGCTATTAATAGGCATTAAAGCGCCCTGCTGACCGATTTTTTTCAATTCGGCAAGCGGCAAGCCTCCAAAAATATCAGGCAGCTTACCTGATGCAACTGTCATGCGCAATTTATCCGCGTAAGTAGCAGAGGAGTATGCTTGAATATCGAGTTTAATCCCTGTTCTCTTTTCTATTTCTTTTACTATCAATTTATCATTTACAGGATTCTCGCTTACAAGCATCCAGGTAAGTGTAGTCGGCTTGTCAACGATCGGCAGCTTAATACCGCCTGTATCACCGTACTGGCTTTCATTGTTGGCTCCTTCATTGCCTTTGTCTCCATCATCTGAAGGCTGTATAGAAGAAGATGGATCTGTACTAGGGGTAGAATTACTGCCGCCCTCATTTTTTCCGCCGCACGCAGCCAGCATTGTAACCGCTAGCATAAGTACGAGCATTACGCTTAAAGCCTTTTTTGTCATGTTATTTCCTCCCTGTTTGAATATATACTTTTCGATTGCCAGCACCGCCTTGCAATTTGTTAGATGCGCTTTGTTAGGTGCGCTGCTGGTAATTCGAATTGTATGCAAGCAGCTGAAAATCGTAAAGACAGCGTTTTCATTCTATATTTATTTTCGCCGTCAAATTCCCTTCAATTCGCGAAAAAACAAGTAGTATCAAGGGTTTAAGCCATGTGGAAAAATCTAAATAAGTGGAAATACATAATTTCAATTTATAATTTTTCCTGTTGCTGGCTTGCATTTGTTGATCCTACTGCTTTATTGGTTTTTCCCAGCTGTGCCTCAAACAGGCTTTGTCAAATCAAGTTTCTGTCTGTACATGCTGTCCGCCCTAATTATAGCTTCTCAGCAACTCCCGTGCGTAAACTTTTTTCTGCTGCCTCAATAAATGAAATAATTTCTACCGTTTCTGCAGAAGAAACAGCTGGTGTCCCACTAGTAAAAAAACCAATCACTTGCTGCAGCAAACTGGCATAGAATGGAACTTCTGTGCTTTGCCCTGCAACGGCGTCAACCTCTTTGCCGCGATAGACAGTTACTTCAAACGGTGGATCGCCAATTTTGATCAAACGTACCGTCCCCAATCGATTATCAGACCAGCGTCCCGTAATAATTTCTTCGTGATCCTCCGCTGTAGTTGTTACTTCCAGACAGCCGGGTCCCATAACAGCATAAAGCATCTCAACACTATGGATGCCGTACCAGTAATAACGCGATTGCGTTTCTTCAATCATTAGCGGTCCGCTAGCAATTACACCTGTAGCATCGGAGCAATCCTGCTCTGCCAAATAGTTCGCAAGCGGCTTCGTATAACGCAGTGATGAGCTTGACATGACAGGCACACCCGCCTCTTCTGCCTCTGCAAACATACGATTCGCCTCATCCTTCGATAAAGCAAACGGCTTGTCTACAAATACCGGTTTTCTATATTGAAGAACTTCACTCAACTGCTCAGCATGAACTCTGCCATCCGCTGACAATAGCAAAATAGCTGAACATTGCTCTGCCAGTTCTTTTATACTGCCGCATCTTCTCACAGCAAATTCCTCTTCAAGCTGTGTCATAAAATTTTCTACCCGATTAATACTTAGCGGAAAATCCGGCGACCCTCCCGGGAATGCGGCAACAACTTCAGCACCAGTAATATAGTTGGGATCAGTCTGATCTGTCAATAAACGGGTAAAAGCTATGCAGTGCGATGTATCTGTCCCAATAATTCCAAGTTTAAGCATCTTTCATTTGCTCCCTTCAACAAGCTTTGAACTTGTCCTTTATTATTTTGGTTGCGCAAACCACTTAAGTCTCTCTAACGCAATAGAGGCAAGCAGTGCTGTACCATAGCTTAAGCAATCTTCATTCAAATCAAATTTGGGATGATGAAGCCCGAACGCATGTTCAGCATTTTCCTGCGGACCGGAGCCAAGCCAAAAGAAGCAGCCTGGCACATGTTGCAAGTAAACAGAAAAGTCTTCACCCGCCAATGTCGGAGCCGCTTCAATTCTATTGTCGCTGCCAATCACCTTATCGCAAATTTGCTCCACAAACTTCACCTGCTCAGTATGATTAACAAGCACAGGTGTTTGTTCGATATAGTTAAGGCTTACTTTACATCTGTAGCCGGCAGCCAATTGCTCGACAATCCGCAATATTCTATCTTTCATACCTTTTTGCACTTCCAGATCAAATGTGCGAACCGTTCCTGTCATTTCGGCATAATGCGGAATGACATTGCCTGCAATACCAGCCTGAATACTGCCTATTGTCACGACAGCTGGCTGAAAGGGAGACAGCTCTCGGCTAACGATTGTCTGCAACCCCATTACGATTGCCGATGCTGCTGTGACAGGGTCAATACTTTGATCAGGAATTGCGCCATGGCCGCCTTTGCCTTCTAGCTTGATCTCGATCCGATCTACCGACCCCATCAAGGAACCGTGCCGCGTACCCACTCTTCCACTCGCCAAAGTCGGCAAATTATGCAGCCCGTATATTTCTTTTACGCCATTAAGTGCGCCAGCTGCAATTAATGATTTTGCTCCTGCGTTAATTTCTTCCGCCGCTTGAAAAATAAATCTGATCGTCCCTTTAAAAGAAGCGGCAGCAATTATATTGGCTGCGCCTGCCAGCATTGCTGTATGTGCATCATGTCCGCAAGCATGCATAACCCCTTTTATTTGAGACGCAAACGGTACATCGGACTCTTCCTCAATAGGCAAAGCATCCATATCTGCCCGAAGCGCAATAACAGGTCCTTCTTCTTTTCCTGCAAAATCAGCAATAAAACCGAATCCGGAAGGATCGGTTTTGATATTCGCACCAAGTTGTGCAAGCTGTTCTTTCATTAATTGACTCGTTCTGCTCTCTTGCAAGCTAAGCTCGGGATGCTGGTGCAAATCGCGGCGCAGCTTAATTAGCTCATTCTGCAGTTCTTTTGCCGTTTGTAGCAATGAATACGTCGCCATCCTTCACAGCTCCTTCCCGTAAAGGCGTTTCATAATTTGCCGACCAGTCGGCGTTGTTGCTAATCCGCCTTTTGCTGTTTCTCTAAATTTTTCTGGCATTGCTGTACCTACATCTCTCATCACATCAATCACTTCATCAGAAGGAATGACACTTCTTACGCCCGCAAGCGCCATATCAGAGGCGGTAATCGCACTGACAGCACCGAACCCGTTGCGAACGATACACGGGATTTCTACTAAACCGCCAACTGGATCACAAATTAAGCCAAGCGAATTTTTAAGCGCCAAGCCAGCTGCATGCACAGCCTGACTAACTGTCCCGCCGCGAAGCTCTGTCAATGCTCCGGCAGCCATCGCAATGGCAGAACCGACCTCTGCTTGACAGCCGCCTTCTGCTCCTGAGACGAATGACTGATTGGCAATGACATAACCGATTGCGCCAGCACTAAACAATCCTACTGTCATATGCGCATCGGTCCAGCCAAATTTCTCTTGACAGCTCACAAATACACCTGGAATTATTCCGCATGATCCCGCTGTTGGTGTAGCTATAATTCTTCCCATCGATGCATTCACTTCCGATACAGACAATGCGTATGCCAGCGCATTGCCTGCAAGTGAACCAAGCGCACTGGCATTATCCGCAAGCAGCGAGCCGACTCGCTTGGCATCGCCGCCAACCAATCCGCTGCGCGAGGTCGTATCTTCCGTGAGACCTTTTTGGACAGCTTCCTTCATCACCTGGTAATAAGCCGCCATTTGGGCAACGACTTCTTTCTCTGATTTTCCTGATTCTGCTACCTGTTCCTTGATCATCATGTTGCCCATCGTCAGTGATTCCTCAGCGCATAGCTGCTCAAGCTGCTTCAAACTGGAAAACCTCATGCAATCCCCTCATTTGCAGTTAAGTCTACTACACGAACCTGTTGTACATCCGGGATAGCAGCAATTTCATCCTGAACTTCGCTTGGTACACCGCCGTCGCATTCAATAACAGTAAGAACAGCCCCGCTTCGCGATTTGCGGTCAACCTCCATAAAGCCAATATTAGCCTTGGCTTTCTTCAAAGTGCTCGTCACATCGGATATAATGCCAGAGCGGTCATGATGAAAAATGATCAGAGTCGGATAGGCAGCTGTAAATTTCACGTCAAACCCATCAATGCCAACAATTTCGACATTGCCGCCCCCAATGGAACAACCGGTTAATTCAACCTTTCGACCTTCCCCGGAAAGCGTGATTTTCGCTGTATTCGGGTGAACTCCTTGCTTCATTCCGCTTGTAAAGCTCACCTCAATACCAAGCTCCTTGCAAATTTGTAAAGAACGGCGTACAGCAGGGTCATCCGTTTGCAAATCGAGAATTCCTGCTGCCAGCGCCAAATCTGTTCCGTGGCCTTGGTAAGTTTCGGCGAAAGAACCATAAAGCACAATTTCAGCACACTCCGGCATTGCCCCTAGCAGCTGCCTTGCAGTTCTGCCAATCCGCACAGCGCCGGCAGTATGCGAGCTGGACGGACCGACCATACTAGGACCGATAATGGAGAACACATCCTTGAACCTCATGTCTCAGCCTCCTAAGCCATTTTTTCATATCATATGATTAGGTTTAAGCTTTTGTTTAATTTTTTAACCATTCTTCCAAATGAGCCGCTACGAAAGCATCATCATTCAAATGCGGGTAATCGCCGTAGACGCGATCAATTTCTTCAGATTGTCCCGGAGATAACTGTTCATTCGGATTCAAGCACCATGTCCCCTTCAACAATCCCTGGCGGCGCAGTACTTCATGAATACCTGGGATACATCCATGGAAAGCATGGGCAGGATCAAAGAATGCAGCGTTGCAATCCGTCACCTCAATGTTGGCAGTGAGCCACTTCAAATCAATGCTGCTCTCTTTACGAGCTGCTTTAATTTCTTCCAACATTTCCACTGCTTTATTCGTCCATACCGCCCAATGACCAAGCAATCCGCCTACAATTTGCTTCTCAACCGGCTTACCGCCGACCATAAAAAGGTATGTTGTAAATAAATCATTGACAATATTGTCATCATTGCCTGTATAAAGCGCAATTTCATTACAACGGCTGGAGTTGCATACCGCACGAACAACATCAATCGTTTGATAACGGTTGAATGGAGCCATCTTGATTGCAACTACATTCTCAATTTCAGCAAACTGATACCAGAAATCATAAGTAAATATGCGCCCGCCTACAGACGGCTGCAAGTAGAAGCCAATCACCGGAATCTTCGCCGCTACTGCTCTGGTGCGCTCTAAAATTTCCGCCTCGCTTAAACCAGTCAAGCCGCCCATACTTAGCAATGCAGCATCATAGCCGTATTTCAATGCAATATCTGTTTCGGCTATTGCTTGTTCTACTGGACCACAAATGCCTGCAACCATCATAAACGGACGGTCAATAACAGCCTTGTCACGTTCTTCGGCAGCCATTCTTAGAACAGTTTCAAATAAATGATGTTCCTTGTCTCTAATTTCAAATTGGGTGGAATGGACACCAACCGCAATGCCGCCTGCACCAGATGCGATATAGTACCGACTTAGCGCTCTTTGGTAACGCTCATCAAGCTTGCGATTCTCATCAAGAGCAAGCGGATGTGCAGGTATAACAACTCCATCATGCAGCGCAGCCAGCATTTCTTGTGACAATTGTGCCTTTCCTGTCATGTTAGAATTTCCCCTTTCTCTCTTGGAAGTGAGTTGGCTTATTCCACGTTGCTCCATCATTTTTCACCCAATCAGCCACCCAATCGATCATTTGCAGAAGCGATACTTCCGGATAACCAAAGCGCTGATGCGATTTGGTTGCATTATTGAGAAGGGCAACCTCGGATTCTGTTCCTTCGAAAAGAGCTTCTTTGCCTAGTCTGTCCGCAAATTGCTCGGCTGCCCAGCGAATCGACATCGTCTCAGGTCCTGTAATATTCATAATCTCCGGCGGGCTCGAACACTCAGTCAAGCAGCGCAGCGCCATAGAATTCGCATCCCCTTGCCAAATAACGTTGGCATGCCCCATTGCAATATTGATCGGACGTTGCTCATTGACAGCGTTAGCAATTTCCAGCAAAACGCCATAACGCATATCGATAGCATAATTCAAGCGGTAAAACACCATCGGTGTCCCGTTTTTATGTGAATGGTACTCAAAAATTCTTTCTCTACCCAACGTAGATTGTGCATATTCACCAATCGGCTCGGGTGTAACCGATTCGTTCGCTCCACCGCTGCCATAGTTCAAAAATGGATAAATATTGCCGGAAGAGAATACTACAATTCGTGAACCTTTGAACTTTTCTGCCACACGCCCCGGCAAATAGGTATTCATCGCCCATGTAAAGTGCTCGCGCCCGGTGGTTCCGAATTTATTGCCAGCCATATAAATAATATTGTCACAATGAGGAAGCGACTGCAGCTCTTTATCATCGAGCAAATCACATGTAATCGTTTCAATTCCTGCCTCTTCCAATTCGTTTCTTGCTTCCTGACTGGAGAAACGAGACACTCCGATAACCTTTTTGTTCAGTCCCCCTTCACGAATTGCATTCGCAGCAAGACGTGCCAAGCTGGGACCCATTTTTCCGCCAACGCCTAAAATCATAATATCGCCTTCAACGCTAGCCAAATCCTTAATCAACGCTTCCGAGGGTGTTGCCAGCTTCGCTTCAAGTTCCATAATTGTTTTCATCCTTGATACTCTCCTCTCGCATTTAACCTACACCACTATCATAACGAGTCAAAGTATATAAAGACAAATCTATAAATCGTCTTTAAATAGATGTCCTTATACTTGTTTTATAGACAAGCAAGGAACTTCTGCTATTGTTCTACCAAAAAGTTAAATTTGAATATTTGCCTTGGTCTGCCTCTAGGCACTTTCTCCATCCCTGATATTTCTACCAGACCGCTGTCAATCCAGACTGCAAGCAAACGATGTGCGCTTCTAACCGTAATATTTAATAATGACGCCAGCTCATGCACTTTATATTCAAATTTTCCGAACCGCGCCATATTCGACAACAGCTTGCTTAAATAGGCATTCGTCATCCCAGCATCCTCTGCTTTTTTTATAAGCTCCGCATCCGTCGGGGCAAGTACTGTTTGTACAGGATCAGCCATCTCCAGCGGGCCGATCAGCGTTTGATCCTCGCGCACAATAAAGCATGAATTGCCACCGGCATCTTTCGATTTGCGCAGTGCAGAGCGTGCGTTCGTCCCCGCCTCATTTGCAGTCGCTCCAAAACCAACCCCAAAACTAAGCGATATGCCGAAAGCTTGTCCCGCTTCCTTCGCAAGCGGAATATTTTTGTAGCCGCCAGTTTCCCGCTCAAATATCCCCCTTGTCGTAAAAAACATATACTCATCCCCGCCCAGCGATGCCAAATAACCGTCAAGCGACTCAACATAGTCAAGCACCATCCGGTGAATATCCAGCTTCAGCTTCTGCACCTCATGCTCATTGCTGCGCTTCATAACAAGCTTGCCAAATTCATCCACGTTAATCATCCCGACTACGATTTGTGCTTCCTTGTTGCGCCGTGATTCAGTAGAGAGCAGCGCCCGCTCCAATGTCACTGTCATGTCTTGTGAGGATGGCACCAGCAGTTGACAAGCCACGCCTGCCGCATCCAGTCTGTTCACCGTCTCCTCATCGCCTGATACAGCAATACTGGCTGAGCCGTCTGTGACACGATCATAGTGAAATTGGAATAGCTGTTCATGACTGGCATGAGCAGGACCTTTATAAATATAGACGGGAAGCTGCTCCAAGCCTAACTCGCCAAGTGCACTCATGACCATTGTTTTGGTCAAGCTGTCCACAGACAATCCATTATGGAGCCGTCCATCCTTGAATGCGCAAAACAGCGTTTTGAATAGCCCGGAGCCTGTTAGCGGAACATAATGTACAGGAACGGATAGATGCCTATTGTCCTTTACTTTCCTGTAAGCCTGTGCTCCGAACAATATAAGCACTTCAATTTCTTCCTTGATTTGTTCGACATTGTCAAGCAGCTGCTCTTCGTGGTCGATATACTGAACAACCGGTTCAAAAGTAGGGAAAGCGGTAAGCGTTTTTAATAGCTTGTCCACATTATGCGACATCCCAATAACACCAATTTTGATTTGCATCAGCTACACTCCTGCATATAGTTATCTCAGCTACAGTGTACTAAACGAAGGCTAAAAGAACAATAATGAATAGGAAGAGGCTGCTCCGCCATCGTCAGAAGCGATTCCAATATATGTGTGATATACTGGTAATGGAGATACAAGCTCCAGCTGCTTCTTTATTTCCGCTATGCAAAAATCAATACTTATACTTACAAGGAGGATTTTTCGCTTATGGCAAGTCAAACAGATGAAATTGTGCAGCAATCTTTGAGAGTTTTAATGGGGGATCATACTTTTCTTCCCAATGTGACAGATACGAACAGATCACAAGCTTTTCAATCACTGGCCGCTATCCTGTCCACACCTAATAAGGTACATAAAGCATTTCTTAGAATTCCGTTGGAAAATGGCGACTTAAAACGAATACCAGCTTACCGAATTCAGCATAACGATACGCTTGGCCCATACAAGGGCGGCATTCGCTTCCATGAATCGGTCAATGAAGAAGAGGTTACCAATTTGGCAGCTCTGATGACGTTGAAAAACGCGTTGCATGAGGTCCCCTTCGGCGGAGGCAAAGGCGGTATCATTATTAATCCGCGCGATTATACCGAAAAAGAATTGAATCTGATCTGCAAAAAGTATGTGCAATACTTCAACGATGTACTTGGTCCAGACAAAGATATCCCTGCCCCTGATATGGGGAGCGGTGAGCGAGAGATGGACTGGATGATGTCCGAATATAAGAGTATAAATCCAGGCAAGCCTTATCTTGGCAGCTTCACTGGAAAAAGTATTATTAGCGGCGGTTCGCTTGGCAGACGAGAATCGACAGGCAAAGGCGTGTATTTTACTTTCCGCTATATGATTCATAATTATTTGCGTGAGCACCATGATGAACTCGCTGCTTCCAGCAGCAAATATGCCCAATCCTTGCTTGCTCTAGCGGAACGGCCGCGTCCGCTTACTATGGCTATTCAGGGCTTCGGGAATGTCGGAGCTGCTGCTGCTATGGAGGCTTATCATTGCTCCTCCGTCAATGGAAAAATTATAGCTGTAAGCGATCGGAATGTTACTCTTTACAATTCCGAAGGCTTGCCAATACCTGCTCTGATTGAATTTTCAAGCAAGAATCGCGGAGATTTGCCGGCAACTGCCGAGGAACTGGAGCAACTGGGCATCACTGCTGATTTATTAGAGCGCGAAGCTGTTTTGTATTTGGATGTGGATGTCCTTTTCCTGGCGGCATTGCAGGAACAAATCCATCAGCATAATGTTGATCTTGTACAGGCCCGATTCATTGTTGAAGGCGCTAACGCCCCTGTAACTGGTGAGGCGGACGAGGCGCTTGCCAAAAAAGGCGTTATCATTATTCCGGATATACTTGCCAATGCAGGCGGTGTAATCGTCTCTTATTTTGAATGGCTGCAAGGTCGAGAAACTCAGTTTTACAGTGAAGAGGAAGTGTTCAAGCTATTATTCGGCAAGATGCAAAAAACAATGAACAGCTTGTTGCCTGCATTTTTCTCTGATGATCTGACGCTTCGCCAAAACTGCTTTAAACATGCTGTAATGAAGCTGTCAACTGCACTTTACAGACAAGGTAAATTGTTCTAAATATAAAAAAACTCCCTATACGAGCGGCGTATTCGATACGAATGTATGCCTGCCGTATAGGGAGTTTTTTTAGGACCGGGCAGCTCTTCCTTTGTAAGGATACTTTACTCCCCTATGTCCAAATGCGGATAAATATCTAGTTGCGCGAAATAACTTCAGGAGTTGTCAGGCGATCATAAAACTCAACCGCTTTATCCTTATCCTCTGAGTTGCGCAAAGCCATCGCAGAACGTGGATGCTCATCCAAAATGCCTGTGATCATGTAAGGAATAATATATCCCCACTCTTCCTTCTCACGAAGAGGAATCATATACTTTTCAATCATATCAAGAACTGGACGAACATTGTATTTTGTATTTTGCAATTGGGAAACCAGCAGTTCTGTATTGCAGTTTCCGGCTGCACGCCCCATACCGTATACGGAAGCATCAAGCAATTCCACACCCAGCTCAGCAGATATCAAAGTGTTGGCAAATGCCAGCTGCATATTGTTGTGCGCATGTACACCTAATCGTTTATTAGGCAAATGTTCTTTGAACTTGCTTACAAGGTAAGACATATCATTCGGCTTCAAGCTGCCGTAAGAGTCTACCACATATACAAAATCTACTACACTATTGGCAATTCTCTCAAATGCATCAACCAGTTGGTTCTCCATCACGTTCGATAATGCCATAATATTCAATGTTGTCTCGTAGCCACGGTCATGGAATACTTGAACAAGCTCTAGCGCCTTGTCCACATCCTGAATATAGCAAGCCACGCGAATCAAATCCAGCATGCTCTCGCTGCGCGGCAAAATATCATTCTCATCAACACGGCCGATATCGACCAAAGCGGAGAGCTTCGTGTTGCCTTTATTCGGAATGACCTTTCTCAAGAAATCATCATCCAGAAAACGCCATGGACCAGCGCTTTCAGAGCCTTTTAAAAGCTTTGGTGAGTTTTTATAGCCGATCTCCATATAATCTACGCCAGCTTCATTCAAGCTGTTATACAGGTGCTGAACGAACTCAACGCTGAAATCCCAGTTATTTACGAGTCCGCCGTCACGAATTGTACAATCTACAATTTTGCAATGATTTGTTTTCGATGACATACTGCCTAACTCCTTCAATTTGAACAATAAGTCCATTATTCAAGCCGTTTAGCTTGTATTCAATCATACTTGAAATAAAGACAGAACGCAAAGCAAAATTCGATTTTTTATGCACAGTTTTACCATTTGTTACGAACCTGTCGAGCGATAATGCCTTACACCGAATTGCCAAATAACCAAACTCGCTCCCATAAACAGCAAGCCGGCAAAGGGGAGCAGCATATATTGCCAGGCATCCCCCTCTTGTTTTCCAAGGATATACATAAGCGGCATATAGCTGACAGCACCAAAAGGAATAACGAAGGTAAAAAATTTGACGACCCATTTCTCATAAATATTTAAAGGATATTGCGCCATCTCCCGTCCTCCATCCGTAAAAACATTGGCTACCTCCAGCCCCTGCACCGTCCAAAAGCAAAATGTTGCCATTATAATAAAGATGCCCGAGAAAATAAATACACCATTCAAAACCATACATATCAATATAATAACTTTTATAAGTGTCCATTGCGTCTCAAGATTGTTTAGCGCCCACAGCAATACAATGGTACTCTGCAGCAGCCTGCCTATACGAGTAAATTCAAATTTTGATCCCAGCACCTGCAGGATAGTATTTCGCGGTCGAACGAGTACGCGATCGAAATCCCCGCCAGCTACAAGCGACGAAAATACGTCAAAGCCTCGACAAAACACTTCGCCTAGCGAAAACGACAAATGAATGACAGCAAAACAAAGCGCCGCTTCAAAAAAACTCCACTCCAGCAACGTGCCGAATCTATCAAACATAAAGTACATCCCAGCAAATACTGTAAACGGTATTAAAAATTGTCCAAGGCATAGCAACAAAAAAGAGGTTCGATATTGCAATTGTGACTTGAAATGAATCGTCAAATATTTAAAATACAAGCGCATTGCCGCTAACCTCCTTGTATAACTACTTGCTTCAGTCCTTTTTGAATAAGAGCGATACCGATTGACACTAAAACGACCAGCCAGCCGAGTTGCAAAGAAAAACCAACCCAAGCTTCAGCAATGCTGATATGACCGGAATATACACGAAACGGAAAATCCGTCGTCCAGCGAAACGGCAAATAATACGTAACTTCCTGCATCCATGCAGGCATCATTGGAACTGGAATAACTAGCCCGGCAAAAAATTCTCCCGCTACCGAAATCATTAATGTTGAGCCTGTCGGATTCATCGTCCAGAATACTGTAATATAAATAAACATTGAAATGGCAACTGTAAGCAGCAGCCCTGTTGCAAGCACAAGTAAAAACATCATGGCTTGCGCAAAGCTCGGCGGGAAGTCCAGCCTGTATTTTTCCGGAAGCAATAATACGATAATTGTAATGGGAACACAGCGCAGCAGCAGGGCGGATAGACGCTGTGCCATTAATTTCATATACCAAAACGGATAAAGATGCATCGGCCGGCATAGCTCATAGGCAATATTGCCGCTTGTAATCAATTGGAATAAAGATGTATCACGTACCCACAGCATAACGAGTGTTAAAAATATTTGCTGCATCCACATATAACTAACAACTTCCTTCCACTGCATAGGCATCGCAGCAGCAGAAGCATTCTTATAAAAAGCGGCAAATATCATAATAAATATAAATCCGAAAAAGAGCTGTGTCGACATGCCGGCAAGCGCCGCTGTACGATATTGCATCCCATTAAGAAAAGTTAGCCGCCATACGGACACATATTTTTTAACTGTACTCATAGCTTATGCTCCTTATAAAGCTGAATAATCAGCTCGTCAAGCGGCTTGTCCTCCACTTTAATGTCCAGTACTTCATGTTGCTCCGAAATCTGATTTACAAGCACCGCAAGTGAAAGCCGATCAGCATCATAGCTATAAACAGCCTGTTCAGACGACCAGCTTATGCAGGTTGCCCCCTCCACATATAATCCCTCTTCTGAGCCCTCTTTTAATCCGTCGCAAAACCCCTCGTCTAATCCCTCGTCAATTTCTGCTCCATCCGTATACTTTCTTCCGAAATCAACAGTTATAATGCGTTGTGAGCCAAAACGATGCCGAATCTTTTCTAAAGAACCGTCATACAAAATCGTCCCTTTGCCAATCATTATAATTCTGCCCGCAAGCGCCTCAATATCGCTCATATCATGTGTTGTTAAAATAACGGTAACGCCCGTATCTTCATTCAATTCCTTAATAAACTTTCTGACAGCTAATTTACTGATCGCATCCAGTCCTATTGTCGGTTCATCAAGAAATAGAATTTGTGGATTATGAAGCAACGAGGCAGCAATTTCACAGCGCATTCTTTGTCCCAAGCTAAGTTGCCTCACCGGCATATGCAACAGCTCGCCCAAATCAAGCCTCTCTGCTAATTTATTCTTGCTGCGGATATAGTCGTTTTGCGGAATTTTATAAATATCGCGCAGTAATTCAAAGGAATCAATCACAGGCACATCCCACCATAGCTGTGAGCGCTGACCAAAGACAGCGCCTATCTTATTGGCATATTGAACTCTGTCCTTCCACGGAATATGCCCCATAATGCGGCACTGCCCCTGATCGGGTACAAGAATTCCGCTCATTACTTTAATAGTAGTAGATTTACCAGCGCCATTCGGACCAATATAACCTATAATTTCACCTGCCTGAACAGAGAATGATATCTCTTTTAAGGCTTCAACCGATTTGTATTGACGATGAACCAATGCTTTTATTGCTGCCATTATACCGCCTGTCCGCTCAGGCACCTTAAATGTTTTGCCAATGCCGGACAACTCAATAATTGCTCCCATCATTATCCCTCCTGTTCCATTGTCTGATTGTGATACAATGTGTACATTACTTACTTAAACATTAAGAGAGGTTACGTTTCATGACACCAAACCGTTCTTTCGAACCTGATTCTCACCTTAGCAGTCAGAATGCCGGTGCAAGACAAAAACTAGCAACTGCATGTATGCAGCTGCTATATTTTGGATATCAGCAAGCGATGAGCTGCATTTTCCCTGTAGCAGTGTTTGCCGTGCTAGCTGCTTCCAAATGGATTAGCATTCCTTTTATGGAACGTTACGACCTGATCTTACTCTTGCTGCTTGCTGTACAAGCCATTATGTTTTTTAGCAAATTGGAAACCTTTGATGAGTTGAAAGTGATTTGTGTCTTCCATATTATTGGACTCGCATTGGAAATATACAAAGTAAATATGGGCTCGTGGTCATATCCAGAACCGGCATGGAGCAAAATTTTTGGTGTACCGTTATACAGCGGATTTATGTATGCCAGTGTAGCAAGCTTTATGTGCCAAGTATGGCGCAGGCTTAAAATGGACATGACAGGCTGGCCTGGCACATTGTTCGCTTCACTGCTTGGAGCAGCTATTTACTTTAACTTCTTCACACACCATTTCATACCGGATTTTCGCTGGTGGTTGACCGCGCTTGTCTTTCTAGTGTTTTGGAAGACCTGGATATATTACACGGTGCGGAATAAGACATATCGCATGCCTCTATCACTGGCTTTTTTATTAACCGGCTTTTTTATATGGGTCGCTGAGAACATTGCAACCTTTCTGGGCGCATGGAAATATCCCGATCAGCAACAAGTATGGAGACTTGTCGGATTTGGAAAAATTAGCTCGTGGTTTTTGCTTGTCATCATAAGCGTCATTATTGTTGCTCAACTAAAGGTGGTAAAGGCAAAGAGGATAAAGCAGTCTCAATAATATACTTGTATTCGCGCCATGCGTTCGGATAGATGGATCACGCATAGTAAGGTGAAGTACAAAAACGGCTTTTCCTCCTAATCCACTAAAGGACCAATGCCGATTTTGTTAAAAGTAGAAGACAACTTACCCCTTCCAAAATTTGCTTGAAACGAAAAGGCAGTATTGCAAAATGCGGTTTAAAATAGAAGATTCGTTCCACTAGTGACAGCGGACTTACTACATTACCATATACGTACCTATTTGGCAATAGTTTTTTGAGAAAGTATTGAACGGCTGCCACATCGCTTATTTACCAGTTTTACACACTTTTTTTTACGGCGTTCTCATGCTAACCAAACACCAACACAAAAATAGGATGAAGAAACAAGTTGTTTCTCCATCCCTATCCTGGCTAGCTCTATGTTGTTGCTATTTAAATTCGGTAAGAACCTGGACGCTAATATATTAGCGAACGAGCCAACCACCATCGACAGCAAGAATATGTCCGTTCATATAATCAGACGCAGCAGAGGCAAGGAATACCGCTGGACCAATCAAATCGTCCGAACCGCCCCATCTGCCTGCAGGTATGCGCTGCAAAATTTGCTTGCTGCGAACTGGATCATTGCGCAATGCTTCTGTATTGTCCGTGCTCATATAGCCCGGTGCAATCGCATTGATCTGAATGCCTTTGGATGCCCACTCGTTAGCAAGTGCTTTTGTCAATCCTGCTACCGCATGCTTGCTGGACGTATAGCCTGGTACAGTAATACCGCCTTGGAAGGATAGCATAGATGCCACATTGATAATTTTTCCGGATCCTTGCTCAATCATATGTTTGCCTGCCAATTGGCAGAGCATAAATACGGAGTTGAGGTTGACATCAAGTACATCCTGCCAATCACTGTAGCTATGTTCTGCAGCTGGTGTACGGCGAATAATGCCTGCATTATTTACTAAAATATCAATTTTGCCCAGTTCCGCGACTGTACGATCAATAATAGCTGGAAGCTCATCACGATTGCCCACATTAGCTTGAATCGTAATGGCTTTACGACCAAGCTTGGCAATTTCCGCAGCTGTTTGTTCAGCAGGAGTGCTGTTTGTCACAAGCGCAATATCAGCACCAGCTTGAGCCAAACCTATCGCTATAGCCGCACCCAGACCACGCCCGGCACCTGTTACAACTGCTGTTTTTCCTGTAAGGTCAAATAAATTCATCTTACTTACGCCCTCCCCTTATTTTTTTTGCCGCCCGATTCTGCTTCTCGAGCAGCCTTCATTAGCTTTACTCCGCTCGCCACATACTTTTTCTCTTGCTCTTCGGTTATACCTTCATCCGTAATAATCCAATCGATCTCCGCAAGCGACGCATAAGTAATTAACGCACCTTTGTCAAACTTGCTGTGATCGGCCAAGCAGTAGACTGTTTTGGCGTTGCGAATAAATAATTGCTTTAACTTGATCAACTTCTCAGTGAAAATAGTCAAACCATATTCCAAATGAATCCCTGTCGTTGACAAAAACACTTTATGCACATTCAGCTTCGAAATCCATTCCAATGATTCGTCGCCTATTAATAAATTATTTTGTCTATGACCACCAGGAACAACAAGCCTTACCTGATCTTTCATTACCAGCTCGCGAATAATCAGCAAATCATTCGTAAGCACAGTAATCGGCGCATTGGGCAGCAGCTTCGCCAGTTCAAGTGTCGAGCTGCCGGCATCAAGCGCGATAATATCGTTCTCGTCAATGCAAGACAAAGCGAGAGAAGCAATAGCATACTTCTCTCCGCTTTTTCGGCTATTCGGGATTTGAAGAGGAAGAAGACTGTCTTCTCCCTCTTGTTCCAGAACCGCTCCGCCATGAATGCGCTTGAGCAGTCCCTTCTCTTCCAGTTTTTCCAAATCCTCACGAATTGTCTTCTCTGTAACTTGAAACTGGCTGCTGAGCTCCGATACTTTGACTGCACCGAAATGTTCTAGTTTTTCTATAATTTTGCGGTGTCGTTCTGCTGCAAGCATCTTGCTCCTCCTCAAACCAGAATTCCTTTCCTTTTCTTCTATCTTACTTCAAATCGCTCGCAGGAACTACATCCATATCCGTAAATGTATAGTTTTCACCAGCCATTGACCAGCAGAATGTGTAGTTGCTTGTACCTACGCCGGAATGGATGGACCATGGAGGAGAAATAATAGCTTGCTCATTGGCAACTACCAAATGTCTTGTTTGCGATGGTTCACCCATCATATGGAATACACGCGTTTCTTCCTCCATATCAAAATACAGATAAGCTTCCATACGACGATCATGTACGTGAGATGGCATTGTGTTCCATACGCTGCCTTTTTGCAAGCTTGTTACACCCATCATCAACTGGCAGCTTTCGATACCATCGGCATGAATGTACTTGTATAGAATGCGCTCATTAGAAGTTTCTTGCGAACCAAGATGAGTTGGATTTGCTTCCTCGATAGTCATTTTGCGAGTAGCGATTTCTTTGTGAGCCAACGCAGAACAGAAATACAATTTTGCTGAGTTAGAGCTGTCCTTGCTCTTCATTACAACTTCTTTCTTGCCTTTACCGATATAAAGAACTTCTAGACGCTCAAGCTCATACTCTTCACCATCAACAGAAATAACAGCCGATCCAGCAATGTTCAAAATACCAATTTCACGACGCTCCAGGAAGTAGTCTGTACGAAGCAAGTCGCCAGCTTCAAGCTTAACCGCTTCTTTAACCGGGTGTGCACCGCCAACAATCATGCGGTCATAGTGTGTGTATGTCATTTGCAACTTTTCAGCAACAAACATCGTCTCCATTAGAAACTCTTGGCGCAGACGCTCAGTATCGTATAGCTTAACATCAGTAGGGTTTGTTGTGTGACGAATTTCCATTATAAATAGTCCTCCTTGCAAGCTAATGACTCTGTTTGATCTATGCAAACAGACTAGCTTGTTCGTTTGTTATTGTTTGATAACTACCATAACACACATTTACGAACTTTAAAAGTAAAAAACGAACTTTCGAACGTTCAATTTGACATAAGCCGCGTTTTTTCTGATAATATAGTTAAAATTGGTAATTATTATCTTTATTTTCAACAAATTTGAAAACTTGTCTTTCCACATATCGCCATTATTCTCTATTTGTTGTAAAATAGATAAGACAAGATGTATCAATGGCAGGAGGTTACGGCTATGGAACAATGTGCCTGTAAAGTACGGATCGAGCAGCTTAGATCAACAATGGAGTATGCTTATGACAATTACAAATCATTTACAGACCCTAATGTACTAGCCGCCAGCCAGGATTTGGATGACGCCTTGGTCAAGTACAGAAGATGCCCTTTTTTTGAATTTTGCAATTCTTCATGCTCCGCCATGATTTGTGATCATTCACAAGACTACATTACAGTAAAAAGATTGGCTGTTTAATTATATAGAGCCGCTATATTTTCATCTTACATTATTGTTTATAAGCAAGAATACTATTCAAGCCCCTGCTGCTGCATGGGCTATTTTTATTTTGAAAATAGCGTTTGACTCTACGAACAAGAAAAGAGTTGCTCATACAAATTTATATTGTATATTTATTAATTTTTATGTATATTTATAAAAACAATACACTTTTCTTTTTATTTCTATTCGAGGTGATTTATATGTCCCATTTAAATTTAATAGCCGAAGAGTTACCCTTGCTACATATTACATCACGTCCCTCCGTTATAATGACAGAAGGAAGCGGTATGTATTTGCGCGATGCCCAGCAAAGGACTTATTTGGATTTTGCTAGCGGCTGGGCAGTTAACAGTCTTGGACATAGCCCTGCTGTGTTGCAAAAAGCGATTAGCGAGCAAGCCGCAAAACTCGTTCACGCTTCACCTGCGTTCTATTCGGATGTGCTGCTGCAATTCGCAACTGAACTAACAAAGGAAGCTGGTATGGATAAAGTATTCTTTGCTTCAAGCGGAGCTGAAGCAAACGAAAGCGCGATTAAACTGGCACGTAAGTACGGACAGCTTTATTTGAAAGGTGCTAATGAGATTATTACGTTGGAGAACAGCTTTCATGGACGGACGCTCGCTACAATGTCGGCTACTGGAAAAAAACATTGGAAGCCGCTCTTTGAGCCAAAGGCAGGCGGCTTTACCCATGTTCCTACCAATAATATTGATGCGTTGACAAAAGCGATAACAAAACGGACATGTGCGGTTATGGTTGAGCCTATACAAGGCGAGGGCGGTATTCGTGAACTGACTGAGGATTATGTGCTTGCACTGCGCGAATTGTGCAACAAGCATAGGCTGCTGCTAATTTTTGATGAGATTCAAACCGGAATGGGGCGCACAGGTGCAATGTTTGCTTTTCAGCATTGGAATATCGTACCGGATATTTTGACACTGGGCAAAGGAATAGGGAGCGGCTTTCCACTGTCAGCAATGCTGACCCGCAAACATTTTGATTTGTTTGAAGCAGGAGAACAGGGCGGAACCTATTGCGGCTCTGCACTTGCCTGTGCGGCAGGGCTAGCTGTCCTGCGGGAAATCAAACAACAAAACCTGCCTTATCATGCAGATCAGATGGGTAGACTGATTAAACAAGGGTTAAAACAATTGGTCACAAGCACAAATGCTCCTATAAGTAATATTAGAGGAAAAGGCTTACTGCTCGCTTTTACCATGCCGACTGGAACAGCCCCTCAACTAGCATCACTCTGCTTGGAAGAAGGGCTGATTATTAATGCGCCAAATCCATCGACCATCCGCCTCTGCCCTGCTTTAATAATAGAGACCGATCATATCAATAAAATGCTGGCAATAGTACAAACTTCACTGGGCAAGCTAAACTTCGGGCAATAAATAGCGAACTTGCCTAGAAGTCAAAATACGTTTTGGCGTTATAGTAACAAATATTTTGCACCATGCCTCCCAGAAGCTCCATATCAGCTGGTACTTCTCCCGCTTCCGCCCATTCGCCAAGCATGTTGCATAGAATGCGGCGGAAGTATTCATGCCGCGGATAGGATAAAAAGCTGCGTGAATCGGTCAGCATTCCGACAAATCGGCTTAAAAGCCCCATACTTGCAACCATGTTCAATTGATTGAGCATGCCTGCTTTCGTATCATTAAACCACCATGCGGAACCTACTTGCATTTTTCCTGCCACGCCAGCGCCTTGGAAGCTTCCAATCATAGAACATAAAACGGCCAGATCTTTTTCATTTAATGAATACAAAATTGTTTTGGGAAGAAGTTGTTCACTTTCAAGGCGATCAAGTAAAGCGACAAGCGGATCTGCGATACGGTAATCATGAATAGAATCATAACCTGTATCCGGGCCAAGCAGCTGCTGCATTTTTGAATTATTGCCGCGTGAAGCATTAATATGAAGCTGCATAACCCAGCCAAGCTGAGCATAGCGGCGTGCCAGATCAAGAAACAAAAATGTTTTATACTTCATTTCTTCTTCAATAGTAATAACCTTGCCGCATAGTGCCTTATCAAAAATAATAGTGACTTCGTGACTTGTAGCAGGCGCATAAGGCACGTAATCAAAAGCATGGTCGGAAACTTTACACCCGTTACGCTGAAAATGAACTAATCTATTTTCAAGCGCTCGTTGCAAATCAGCATAGCAGGCAATGTCACAGTCGGCTGCCTTCCCCAATCTTTTTATATACTCCGTGAACTCAGGAGCTGCAATATTAAGTGCTTTGTCAGGTCTAAACGAAGGCAATACTGACGTTTTGAAGTCATTTTCCTCTTTGATCGCTCGATGATAGCTCAAATCATCGGCTGGATCATCAGTTGTACAGATTACTTCAACTCCGGACATTGCTATCAAATCTCTCGCTCGATAAGAGCCGGTAGATAATTTGGTATTTACCGATTTCCAAATAGCGGGAGCATTTTGCTGATTAATCAGACCATATTCTCCAAAAAAACGGCGCAGCTCAAGATGAGACCAATGATATAGAGGGTTGCCAAGCGTATACGGCACTGTTTCGGCATAGGCAAGAAAGCGTTTATAGGCGTCAGTCTCTTCTTTGCCTGTAATAAGTCTTTCAGCGATTCCGTTTGCCCTCATAGCACGCCACTTGTAGTGGTCACCATCGAGCCATACTTCGGACAAATTGGTAAAATGTTTATTTTCATAAATTTGCTTTGGGTCCAGGTGGCAATGATAATCGATAATCGGCAATTGTTTTGCGAATTGCTCGTACAAGTGGACCGCGGTTTGATTGGTAAGCAAAAATGCTTCATCCATAAATACTCTCATGCCGCATACCGCCTTTCTTCACTAAATCATCAATTTTAATTTCTCTTCCACTGCGAATAGAATAGTTAGCGGCAATTCCCGTTAAGATAGAGCGAGCTCCATCAGTATGATCCGCAGCTCGATTGTATGGATCGTCTGCTGGCTCGCCAAATAAATCACGAAGCAGCTCACTGTCTCCGCCACCGTGACCGCCCTGCACTTCCTTGACCTGCACATTATACGGCTCGGCAAACATTGGATATACCTTTATCGACTTTGATTCCAGCGCTCCCTCTAGTGCTTTGTCCCCGCCGGAATTGACATAAGACTGCTCAACAATATTCATTTCCAGCCGCCCCTTTGTTCCGTTAAAGGCAATTTTGTAACCTTCCCAAGGCAAATAAGCATTCAAAGAATAAGTTAGTATCGCTTTATTTTTATATTTCACTAATACCCCCATCGTATCCTCAATGCTTATACCATCGCTGAACACACTTTGATCACGCCTGTAACCATCTTCATGCTCTGCATCAAAATACATCTCTTTTAGCTGTTCATTGCTCTCAAGCTGTAGTCCAAACGGGTCACCCGCTGCAAATTCATTGCCTGTTGCGCGATCATAAAATTGTGTAACTCCTCTGTTCTCTGCATTTTCTCTTCCATAAAACAACAAATCACCGTAAGCAAATACAGATTCAGGCTGCGACCCGATCCAAAAGTTGACCAAATCAAAATGATGAGTCGATTTATGAACAAGTAGCCCTCCGCTATTGCGTTTGTCGCGATGCCATCTGCGGAAGTAGTCTGCACCATGCTGCGTATTAAGCAGCCATTCAAAATGAATGGAGGTTACTTTTCCAATTGTCCCCCTAGCAATGAGCTCCCTTGCTTTTGTATGATGGGGCGCATAGCGATAGTTAAATGCTACCCGCAGTTTTTTCCCAGTACGTTCCACCGCTTCGATAATTGCCCCGCACTTATCTTCATCGACAGTAAGCGGTTTTTCAGTAATCACATCACAGCCTAGCTCCATTGCTCGAATAATATAATGATGATGTGTTCGATCCACACTTGTAACAATTATTGTATCCGGCTTTTCAGAAGCTATCATCTCCTCAAATTGCTCCGCTTTATAAGTGGCGACTGCCTCTGTTCCTAACTGCTTCAAACGCTTGTTGGCATAATTCATCCTTGTCTGGTTGATATCGCAAAAGGCAACAATGTCAGATGTTTCACTATAATCACGTACGATTGCTTCATAAAAAAACATTGCCCTCCCGCCGCAACCTACTAATGCATATTTTTTCTTGTTTCCATTAACCATATTTAACGCCTCCATTTGCTTTATTCGTATATACTTGGCATCATCATAACGCAAATAAGAACGTTATTACTCTTATTATTATGCTATTATTTTATAAACCCCGCTTATTTTGCGATAAAACTAAAAGGTGGTGTACCATGAACAATCTTTCCTATCATTGCTATGGGCAGCCGGAACAGCTTTACATTGAAACCGTGCAAAGGGATTCTCCCTATTCCATGACCTCTGAGCATTTTCATCCTTACTATGAAATGTACTATTTGCACAGCGGCAGCCGTGTTTATTTTATTCACGATCAAACCTATTCATTGCAGCAAGGGGATTTAGTATTGATTAACAAGCATATTCTGCATAAAACATTGCAAGGAAGCTCGCTTGCTCATCAAAGAACTGTGCTCCATTTTAACGAAACCTTTTTTGCTCATCTTGATGAAAATATGCGTCAATATGCACTTTCTCCTTTTAAGGTACCTGGTATGGTGCTTCGCTTCCCCCAAACGGAGCAGCCAGCCATACAATTGCTTATCAAAAAAATGATTGAAGAGACACGTCAAAAAAAAGAAGGCTTCGAGCGTTTATTCAGCATCTATCTAGAAGAGCTTATTTTTTTGTGCGCAAGGGCTGCAGACGGTTCTGCACTTGTCTCTGCACAGTCGAATACAACCGTCCATGGCAAGATTTTTAAAATTGTACGTCATATAAACGAACACTATGGAGAGGATTTAAATCTGTCTCGACTGGCACAGCAATTTTACATCAGCCCATATTATTTAAGCCGGACCTTCAAAGATGCTACCGGATTTACTTATACCGACTATATTACTTTAACGAGAATTAAAGCTGCTCAGCGCCTTCTTGCCAATACTGCGCACTCTATTTCAGATATTTCACAAATGGTCGGCTTCGATAATTTTTCCCACTTCGGAAAAACATTCAAAAGAATCACCAAACTTTCACCACGCGACTACAGGAAAACCATGTCGTAATATTGTATATAACAAGTCGTTATATTGAAGTTAAAATAATATTGTAAGTATGTTACATTGATGGTGTGTCATTAAATTATAGTTTTTAATAAATGATTCAAAAAGGAGATATTGATGATGATTCGTATTGGCATGATTAGTTACTGGCATGTTCATGCATGGGATTATACCCGTGAAGCTCAGAACCATCCAAATACTGAAATAACAGCTGTATGGGATGAGGTACCAGAACGTGGAGAAAAAGCCGCTCAGCAATTAGGAGTACCATTTGTCGCGAATTTAGATGATATGCTGGCTCGTGATGATGTAGATGCTGTAATTGTCGACGCGCCGACTAACCGGCATAAAGAGGTTATGATTGCAGCTGCTAAAGCAGGCAAGCATATTTTCACCGAAAAGGTAGTAGCAACAACTGTAAAAGAAGTAAATGAAATTTTAGAACAAGTCGATGCAAATCGTGTTAAACTTACAGTATCCTTGCCAAGATTAAACGACGGCTATACCTTATCGATCCAACAGTTGCTTGCCAAGGAAGCTATTGGTCAAGTCACGATGGTTCGGTGTCGTTTATCCCACAACGGAGCAATTGCCGGTTGGTTGCCTGAGCACTTTTTCAATTTGGAGCAATGCGGAGGTGGAGCACTAATCGACCTTGGCTGTCACCCGATGTATTTGACTCGCTTGTTCATGGGCTCGCTACCTGTATCCGTAACCGCTCAATTTGGCTATATAACAGGAAAAGAAGTAGAGGACAACGCAGTAGCTGTACTCACAGGAGCAGATGGTGCGGTTGGTATCGTCGAGGCAGGCTTTGTGAACGATCATTCACCATTTGTGATCGAAGTTCATGGCACTAAAGGTACCATTCTGTACAATCAAACCGATAATGTGCTACGTTTCTGCAGCTCAGACGCTGATAGCCAATGGCAGGAACTTCCGATTCTGTCGAATGTACAAGGCGCCTTTGGTCAGTGGGCTGATCATGTGCAGGAAGATACTTTGGCAACAGATAATATTGCAATGGCACATGATTTGACAAAATTAATGGAAGCTGCAACTATTGCAGCCAAAGAACAGCGTTCCGTAAAACTTTCCGAGTTGCAAAGCTAAAAGTTTAGTCAGGAGGCACTATGGAACTGTTTCAATATAAGCAAATGTACGAGAAAATGGATGCGCTCGAACGTCTCGAGCTCACTGTTCAGTGGGGTTCCTACGATATCCACGTTCTGCGTTTTCATCTTACTGAGTTTCCTCCAGGAAAAGTTGTCAACTTTCATAAGCATGCCGAGTATGAGTTTCACTTTATTCCTGGCGGCAGAGGGAAAGTGATTATTCAGGAGGATGAATATCCGCTGCGTGCAGGACTTTTCTATTTGACGGGACCAGATGTGCTCCATTATCAGGAAGCGGCAAGCAATGAAGCAATGGAAGAACTTTGCTTGCATGTGGATATTGTTGAGCGCGATAGTATCGATATAACTGAAGATGAAGTTTCTTCATTAAATCAGTGGGAATGGATGGAGGCAAAAAACTGCATTGAAAAACTGAAGCAGCTTCCACTTTTTCCGGCTGCTGATTTGCATGATGCCATGAGTTATTTTGTCAAAGCATATGAAGCTGCGCAAAATAATTATTTGGGCAGCTATACGACAATCAGACAAGCGGTTATTCAAATTTTGCTGCGTGCGGCGAGAGCCTACGAAAAAGAAGACGAACTGCAAAACTTTCCTACAAGGGATATGAAGAAGTATCGATATAAGCTCGCTTTGGAATATATTCATACCAATTATGCGCAACCGCTTTCAATCGAAGATGTTGCAGACAAGCTGCGAGTCAGCACACGACAGCTGCAGCGCCTTTTAAAAGAAATGAATCAAGGAAAAACATTCAGCACCATCGTCGAGGATATTCGATTAGCTGCTGTTTGCAAGCAATTACTGACTACTCAACACTCTATTGAAAAGATTGCTGGGCAGTCTGGCTTTTCTAGCGGAAATTATTTGCATACTGTTTTTAAAAACAAATTTGGTCTCACGCCTGCTCAGTACCGTGCGAATGTCTCTAATAACCAGAATATAGTGATCGGCGCACCGGCTGGTCAGCCAAAAATCAATCATCCTTCTTTATAAAATAAAAATACAAATTCATGGAGGTTTTATACATGTCCAAAAAGTTTCGTATTGCTATTATCGGATGCGGCGGTATTGCCAATGGCAAACATATGCCAAGTTTGAGCAAACTGAACAATATTGAAATGGTTGCTTTCTGCGATATTATTCCAGAGCGTGCTGAAGCAGCAGCGGAAAAATATGGTGCAGAAAATGCTAAAGCATATTCCGACTACAAAGAATTGCTAAACGACTCTTCCATTGAGATTGTTCATGTATGTACGCCAAACGATTCCCATGCTAAAATTTCCATTGCTGCTCTGGAAGCAGGCAAGCATGTAATGAGTGAAAAGCCTATGGCAAAAACAGCAGAAGACGCCAAACGCATGATGGAAGCAGCTGAAAGAACAGGCAAAAAGCTGACTGTTGGCTATAATAACCGTTACCGTCCAGACAGCCTGCATTTGAAAAAATTGTGCGAGGAAGGATCGCTTGGTGAAATTTACTTTGCCAAAGCACATGCAATCCGCAGAAGAGCTGTTCCAACATGGGGAGTTTTCCTGGATGAGGAAAAACAAGGCGGCGGTCCGCTTATCGATATTGGTACACATGCACTAGATTTAACACTTTGGATGATGGATAACTACGAGCCAAAGGTTGTGCTCGGCAAAGCTTATCATAAGCTATCCAAGCGTGAGAATGCAGCTAACGCATGGGGCCCTTGGGATCCAAGCAAATTTACAGTAGAGGATTCTGCTTTTGCTATGATCACAATGGAAAACGGCGCAACTATAGTTCTTGAGTCCAGCTGGGCGCTGAATTCACTTGAGGTGGATGAAGCAAAATGCTCGCTATCCGGTACGGAGGGCGGCGCAGATATGAAGGGCGGCTTGCGCATTAATGGCGAGGAACATGGTCGATTGTATACGAAGGAAGTAGATTTACAAGCAGGCGGAGTCGCTTTCTACGATGGAAAATCAGAATCAGACGCGGATATCGAGATGAGACTTTGGATTAAAGCGATTGAAGAAGATACTGAGCCGATAGTAACACCTCGTCAGGCATATGTTGTTTCCCGTATTCTAGAAGCTGTTTATGAATCTTCCAAAACAGGAAAAGCAGTATATTTGGACTAAGCTTCGCTGTCTAAGACAGATAAACATAATTGTAAAAACGGCTTGGAGAACGTGGCGTTTTCCAAGCCGTTGTTTATTTCTTTTTAAACTACTCTATTTTTGTTGCATTTTTTTGTGCCAGCAAGCAAAGCTCCGCTGCTTTGAATGCATGCTCCTGCGTCATCGCCTTATCCGTACCATGGATTAAGTCGAGAATCATCTCTCCGAAGAACGGGAAGCCGACTTTGCCATGCAGACTAATATGTTGCTCTCCTTCTTGATTGACCAAATAAAGCTGATCACCTTCTGTAGAACGGGCGATATCGATATATTTGCGCAGCTCAATATACCCTTCTGTTCCCATAATAATGGTTCTCCCGTCACCCCATGTTCCAAGTCCGTTCGGGGTCAGCCAGTCCACGCGGAAGTAACCAGTTGCTCCATTACCGCCCACAACTGTCATATCGCCGAAATCTTCCAGCTCAGGATATTCCTTATTATTATAATTGGCAACCCGGCTGCTTGTAATTACCGCATCAGAATTACCTGTAAAGGTTAAAAACTGCTCCAACTGATGCGAGCCGATATCGCACAATATGCCGCCATATTTTTCATGCTCAAAAAACCAATCCGGGCGGGATGACGCATTGAGTCGATGAGGTCCAAGACCAATTACTTGAACAACTCTGCCAATCGCTCCTTGTTCAATCATATAGCCCGCGTACACAGCGCTCTCTACATGAAGACGCTCACTGTAGTAAACCATATAGCGCTTGCCTGTTTCCTTCTGAACAAGGCGCGCCTCCTCTAGCTGCTCAAGAGTTGTAAATGGTGCTTTGTCTGTAAAATAATGCTTGCCGCTTTTCATCACCTCTACACCAAGCGGACCACGAAGTGATGTAATTGCCGCTGCTGCAATTAATTGAATTTCCTGGTCCTCCAGAATCTGCTGTTCCGAAGAAGCAATTTCTACCTGTGGAAATTTTTCTTTAAAAGCAGCTGCCTTTTGGGGATCAGCATCATATACCCATTTAATTTCAGCACCTGCTTCAAGCAATCCATTAGTCATGCCATAAATATGACCATGGTCGAGTCTGGTTACCCCGAATTTGAATGCCCCTGGCTCCACCACTTTATTGACTCTGCCCTTAGGTGCATAGTTCATGCCGTCAGCCTTGTTCATCGTTAAGCCTCTTCCTTTCCTTTGGATGATGAAGCAATTTTTTGTTGCAAATGCTCATAATAAAGCTCTTCGTCCATCGGCATATCCACCCAGTTATCCGTCCATGTGGAAAGCAGCATCGCATTAGAAATCATTAGTCCCTTAATGCCTTCCTCTCCCGGTGCAATAAGCGGCTCATCATGCAAGATCGCATTGATAAAGTTTTGCGTAATTCCTCTATGATCCGGGTTCTCTCCATGAATCGGAACTTCGCATTTCCAGCATTCCGGGCTGCCAAAGCTGCCTTTAAAGTTTTGATTGAATTCTTTTTCTGATTCACGCAGGCGCCAGAATGTCAGCTGATCATTTTCGATAACAATTTTCCCACGATCTCCCGAAATTTCAAAACGATTTGTCCCTGGCGCCTCACCAGTTGTTGTAACAAACACGCCTGTAGCCCCATTTTCATATTCCACAAAAGCAGTTACATCGTCCTCAACTTCAATATCTCTATGTTTGCCAAAGTAACAGAAAGCTCGTACACGCGAAGGCATCATACCAATCGTCCACTGCCACAAATCAAGCTGATGCGGATCCTGATTAAGCAATACGCCGCCGCCTTCTCCTGCCCAAGTAGCACGCCAAGTACCGGAATCATAATAACTTTGTGTACGGTACCAGTTTGTAATAATCCAGTTCGTGCGGCGAATTTCACCAAGCTCACCGCTGTCGATAATATCCTTGAGCTTTCTGTACAACGGGTTTGTGCGCTGATTATACATCATACTGAATTTTACATTTGATTTTTCCCATGCTTCATTCATCTCTCTTACTTGCTTCGTATATACACCTGCAGGTTTTTCAACAAGCACGTGCAAACCGCGTTCAAAGCTTGCAATCGATAGCTCAGGATGAGAATAATGTGGTGTAGCAATTAAAACTGCGTCAATCTTGCCGCTGTCCATCAGCTCGTACGCATCATTATAAATAGCAACCGACTCATCAAACTCTTGTTGCGCCCATTGTCTATTCTCCTCGATCATATCGCTTACAGCAGTAATCTTCACACCTTTAACTTCTCCTGCTTGCAAATATCCAATATGTCTTTTCCCCATATTTCCTAAGCCAATAATGCCCAAACGAACGGTTTCCATGCTTGATCTCTCCTTATATGCATTAAATGCTTCTTAAAGTGCATTACTTTTATACACTGTTATCGTATCATGAGTAAGCCCTTTCAACTTCATTCGCATTATCTAATATCGCCTTTAATTTAACTGTGGTTGATGTATAATAAAAATAGAAAGCAGAGGAGGCTATACTATTGATCCAGCGATTTGACTCCCGACTACCTATTTCAATCTCAACATCTATGGATGTAAATTCGGTCTTTCATTATCATGCCCATTCACAGTATGAAATTTATTATTTTCATGGCGGAAAAGCAAATTATATTATAAATGACCGAATATATGTACTCGAACCGGGAGATTTGCTGCTTATGCACGGAATGACCCTGCACAAAGCGCATGTAGACCCGGAAACTGCTTACCATCGAACTACCTTGCATTTTGATCCCTATTATTTTAAATCGTTTATTCAGCCAGCTTATGCTCCCGATCTGCTATTACCCTTCACGAAGCTTCGCAATGTTCGTTTGCAATTACAGGGCGAGGACAGAGCTCATATTGAAGCCCGCTTGCAGGAGATGTCGTTGCTTTGCAAAGAAGGCACCTCCTACTCACTGTTGCGTTTGCAAGCGCAAATGCTGGATTTGCTTATAATGATTCACGAGCTTTGTCAGCAGCCGCTGGAAGCTATCCCTGAGCTGCCTTCTGCCAAGGAAGAGCATGTGCAAAGTATCATTACATTTATTGAACAACATTTCCAAGAAGATTTGACACTTGAGGATTTGCAAGGACAGTTGCATTTGAGCAAGTTTTATTTGGCAAAAACCTTTAAAGAAATAACAGGTATGACTATTTTCTATTTTTTAATGCAACGAAGAATCTATGAAGCAAAGCTAAAGCTCATTGAGGGCAATATGCCCATAACAGATATTAGTTATGAAGTTGGTTTCAAGCATCCGTCTCACTTTAGTCGAGCCTTCAAGCTGCATACTGAAAAGACCCCCGAACAGTATCGGCGCGAGAATGAAAATAAGAAAAAAAAGCAAAGTACAGGCTCATCGCAGCAAACTAGTGCTTTTATTAATGCTCTACCAGACCCGCTTCCACCGCAACTATAATCAACTTATGGTCATATCAATATGATCAACTGTACAATGATGAACTATGCAAAAAGACTGTCTAGAAAAGTTAAAGTTCTTTAACTTTCAGACAGTCTTTTTCAGCTCGCTATATAAATAGCCTATTATCCCTGAAGCAACAATTGCTCCGGATCTTCAAGCATCTCTTTAACCGCTACTAGGAAGCGTACCGCCTCGGAGCCATCAACAATTCGATGGTCATAAGACAAGGCAATATACATCATTGGACGGTTTTCCATTCTCTCTGCATCAATAGCAACCGGACGAAGCTGTATCTTATGCATTCCCAGAATACCCACTTGCGGAGTATTCAAGATTGGCGTCGACAACAGAGAACCAAACACCCCGCCATTCGTAATGGTAAAGCTGCCTCCTTGCAGATCAGCAAGAGACAATGTGTTCGCACGCGCTTTTTTGGCAAGCTCGCCAATATTACGCTCAATATCAGCAAAGCCCAGACGATCCGCATCGCGAACTACTGGCACTACCAAACCTTCCTTGGCAGCAACAGCTATACCAATATCATAGAACTTCTTGACTACAATATCATCACCGTCAATCTCTGCATTCAAATGCGGGAATTGCTTCAAGGCGCCTACTACTGCTTTTGTGAAGAAGGACATAAATCCAAGATTCACTTCATTTTTATCGAAAAACGATTGTTTGCGGCGTTTGCGCAAATCCAAAATAGCAGTCATATCAACTTCATTAAATGTTGTCAGCATAGCCGCTGTTCTTTGTGCTTCAACTAATCGATTCGCAATAGTAGCGCGTCTGCGGGACATGCGCGTCCGTTCAACAGGTTTCGCATCATTAGCTGCCGCCGGTGTCTTAGCAGCCGGTGCTGCTGCTGGAGCAGCTGCTTGTCCGCCATGTGAGCGAACATCACCTTGAGAAACACGTCCCATCTTGCTCTGTACTTCAGATAATTCCAAACCTTGCTCGCGTGCCAGTTTACGTGCAGCGGGACTAGCATTTACTGATGCGGAAGAAGATGCTGGCGCAACTGACGCTGGCGTATTTTGTGCCGGTACTGTTGGAGTTGGAGCAGGTGCCGCTTCTTCTGCAACTGGAGCCGCTGGTGCTGCAGTCGGCGCAGGAGTTGCAGCCCCCTCGCCGATTGTTCCGATCACTTCTCCTACAGCAACTGTATCGCCATCCGGTCTTGCGATAGCTGATACTACGCCGCTGGAATCGGCGCTAATTTCAATATTAACCTTATCTGTTTCCAGTTCCAGCAGCACATCACCTTGATTAACGGTATCCCCAACCTTAACAAACCACTTAGTAATCGTTCCTTCCGAAATTGATTCTCCTAATTCCGGTACAATAATATCTGCCACTATCGTTTACCCCCTTACCAAATTCGACTCAAATGGTTGACCATTCAAAGCGGATGAAATAATTGTCTGCTGCTCAACAGCATGAACCTCTTGATGACCGCTAGCTGTACTTGAACGGTCAGGGCGGCCGATATATCGAACCGCAACCTTCTCTGGCGCAAGTGCGCGCAATCTAGGTTCCATATAGCTCCAGGAGCCCATATTTTTTGGTTCTTCCTGAACCCATACGATCTCTTCCAAATTAGAAAATTGTTTAATGATGCGTTCCAACTCAGCATGTGGAAGCGGGTATAGCTGTTCAACATGAGCAGTTCGCAACCATACGAATTTCTCTTCAGTGCGTGAAGCAAGCGCCTCATCTATATCAACTGTAATTTTTCCTGTTCCAAGCAACAAACGCTTCACTTTGTCTCGGGCTGCTTTTGATTCCGTCAAGCTGAATTGCGGCAATACCGGTTGGAAGGAACCTTCGCTCAAATCTGTTCCAAGCGATGCAACTCGCGGATTCCGGATCAAGCTCTTAGGCGCCATCAATACAAGCGGTCTGACATTTTCACTTTGCAGCATAGCTGCTTGCTTGCGAAGCAAGTGGAAATATTGCGCCGCTGTTGTCAAGTTTGCAACTGTCCAGTTATTGTCAGCCGAAAGTTGTAAGAAGCGTTCCAGACGAGCGCTGGAGTGCTCTGGTCCCTGCCCCTCATAACCATGCGGCAGCAAAATTGCGATGCCTGATTTTTGTGACCACTTGGCACGCCCCGCCGAAATAAACTGGTCAAAAATAACTTGAGCAACGTTAGCAAAG
This sequence comes from Paenibacillus nanensis, assembly GCA_040396195.1. GTDB lineage: Bacteria > Bacillota > Bacilli > Paenibacillales > Paenibacillaceae > Pristimantibacillus > Pristimantibacillus nanensis_A. Next base: position 179,743 of record JBEBPB010000003.1, on the reverse strand, counting down.
TCGCCGTACTGTGCTTCCCAAATCACAAACGTTTCTGGAGCAAAGACGTTGTAGCCATACTCAAAACCAAGCACTGCCGTTTCAGAAAGCGGGCTGTTGTATACAGCAAACGAAGCTTTCGCTTGCGGCAAGGAGTGCATTGGTGAAAATTTTCTGCCTGTTACAGCGTCATTGAGCATAACGTGACGATGAGCAAACGTTCCACGTTCGGAATCCTGACCGCTTAAGCGAATAGGTGTTCCATCTGCCAGGATCGTTGCAAATGCCAATGCTTCCGCATGTGCCCATTCTACTTTTTCTCCATCATTAAGCGCAGTACCACGACGTTGCAATATACGCTTCAGCTTTGGATATTCGGTAAAATCTTCCGGACGATGCATCAGCTCGTTGTTGATTTCACGCAGCTTTTCAAGCGGCACCGCAGTATTAACATCCTCCGCGACAATAAAGCTGACATCCTCACCATGGTGAACTGCAACCTTGCCATCGTTAGATTTCATACTGTCATATGCTTTTTGCAAAGTGTCGGCTGTACGCTGACGAAGCTGCTCTACCTGAACATCCGTCAATGCCTTCTCATCAAGCAAACTGCTTGCATAAATACTGGCAACTGTCGGATGATTGCGAACCTTGCCATACATAAGCGGCTGGGTTACATCTGGATCATCCATCTCGTTATGACCATAGCGACGATAACCGATCAAATCAATGACAAAGCCCTTGTTGAAGCGAATACGGTATTCACATGCCAAGCGCACGGCTGCAAGACAGGCCTCCGGATCATCAGCATTAACGTGGACGATTGGAATATCAAATCCTTTAGCCAAATCAGAGGCATAGTGCGTTGAGCGAGAATCTTCACTATTAGTTGTAAAGCCAAGACGATTGTTCGCAATAATATGCAAAGTTCCACCATTGCGATAACCGTTCAGCTTGTTAAAGTTCAATGTTTCAGCAACGATTCCTTCACCGATAAACGCAGCATCGCCGTGTACGCAAATCGTAACAGCACCATTCGTATCTAGTGTCGGAAAACCTGCCTTGGTACGCTCCTCTTGCGCAGCTCTTGTGAATCCTTCAACAACCGGATTTACAAACTCCAAGTGGCTCGGGTTATTCGCCAAAATAACGTTCGTGCGTACGGTTTCTCCTTCTTTAACTGCCCGGTCAGCACCAAGATGGTACTTTACGTCGCCAGTCCAGCCATAATTAAAGCCCATCGAGCCTTCATGCGGCCCAAGATTTTTATTAGGTGAATGATGGAATTCAGAGAATATTTTTTCATAAGGCTTTCCAAGCACATGTGTAAGTACATTCAAACGGCCGCGATGAGCCATACCGATCAGTATGTGATGTGCGCCATCATGCGCTACTGCACGCACAATTTCGTCCAATACAGGGATGAGCATATCGACCCCTTCAATAGAAAAACGCTTCTGACCGACAAATGTGCGGTGCAAGAAACTTTCAAATTGCTCAACTTGCATAAGCCGCTCAAGCAATGCCTCACGCTCTCTATTAGACAATGGCGCAGGGAATGTTGCAGATTCTGCTTGCTTATGGAGCCACTCACGCTCTTTCTCATCGTGAATATGTGTAAACTCATAAGCTGCAGAACGCGTGTAAATCTCTCTAAGCCGTTTAATCGCATCCCAACCATTGTTTAACTCAGCAGGAGCGTTATCCCAAATTAAAGATGCAGGCATAGCTTTCAAATCCTCTTTCGACAATCCGAAAGTTTCAGGATCAAGCAAAGCTGTATCTGTTGCAGGGCTCAATTCAAGCGGGTTAATGTCCGCAGCTAAATGGCCGTATCGGCGAATATTCAGCATTAGCTGATGCGCAGCCACGACCTTCTTCAACATATCGGCATTCAACATTCCGCTTGCAGCAGGTGCCGCAGCTTCTTGAGCTGCTTTAGCTTGCACTCCGGACTGAGGAGATTGAAGCGGCGGTGCTCCAAAAAGCTCAAACAACTCACGAACCGATGCATCAACTGCGTCCGGCTCTGTCAGATAAAGCTCGTATTGCTCCTGTACATAACCTAGATTGGGACCATAATAGTTTTTCCAAGGCGAATGATTGCGCTCTTCATGGAAGCTCATTGCAGAAAATTCCACCCTCTCTGTTCATAACCATCCTATTTTTTAAAAAATCGAACGAAAATTTGTTCGTTCAAGCTGTAACGAAGAACTTCATAAATATTTCATAATTGAATCATGCAAAATAATATTGCATATTCTCTCTATATTGTAGTACAATACGATCCTTCCATCCATACTCTTATTGGCATCGGTTTCATCACTTTCTAGCATCAATCATCTATTGTTGCGTTTATTCTTCACCTTTCTCAGCTTTGCGCTTATTTAGATCAAAAAACTGCTGTTCCCTATATATCATCGACAAAAAATCAATTTTTCATAATTAAAAAGAGCAGAATCTATTTATTTTCACTTTCTTAATCAATGCCAAAAAAGCAACCGTTATTTATATGGAATGCCAAGCACGAATCATATCGCCCGACTAGCATACATAAACAGTTGCCTTTTTCAAGATCTAAAAATATCTAAAATATTTTATTAAACTGCCTAATCGGGCTAGTTTTGTTTTGACAACAGACGAGCTAGCGTGCGAACCATCACACCTGTTGCTCCTTTAGGCTCCCAGCCGCGTGCTGAATCCAAAAACGCCGTTCCGGCTATGTCGAGATGAACCCAAGGTACATCCTTCGCAAAATGCCCCAGAAAAAGACCGGCAGTAATGGTACCTGCATGTCGCCCGCCACTATTTTTCAAATCGGCTGCATCACTTTTAATTTGCTTTTGATATTCCGGGAATGACGGAAGCGGCCATATTTTTTCGCCCGTTTCCTTTGATGCCTTAATAACCTCAGCTACAAAGCTGTCATCATTGGTTATCGCGCCGGTTGCCGCTGTCCCCAAAGCCACAAGCACTGCCCCTGTCAAAGTCGCTACATCTATAATTCTCGATGCCCCTCGCTGAATAGCTGCAGTAATACCGTCAGCAAGTACAAGACGTCCTTCTGCATCAGTATTTACAACCTCAACCGTCAGTCCGCTTAGAGTCTTCAACACATCTCCCGGCTTCAATGCCCGGTCTGAAGGCATATTTTCAGCGGAGGGGATTACAGCTACAATATTGACAGGATATTTTAGCGCTGCAGCAGCTTTCACTGCACCAAGCACCGTTGCCGCACCACCCATATCCGAAATCATCTCTTCCATGCCAGCAGCTGTTTTCAATGAAATACCGCCTGTATCAAATGTAATCCCTTTGCCGACCAATCCCCATTTATGCGAGCTATCCGGATTGCCGTTATAATGTATTACGATCATACGAGGAGGGTTTGCGCTCCCCTGACCGACACCAAGCAGACCGCCCATGCCTTGCTCAGCGATTTCCCATTCGTCCAGCACCTCAATGTCCAATTCATATTCAGAAGCTAGCTGCTCAGCTTCCATTGCCAGTTTTTCAGGTGTCAGAACGTTGCCGGGCAAATTGACCAGATCTCTTGAAAAAGCAACAGCTTCATAAAGAATTTGTCCCACAGAGATACCTTCCTCAAATTGCTGATTATTGTACCATGCAGGATCTGTTTCCCCTGTCCATTGCGGTGTAAATTGTACTGCCTCCAGAGCAAACCGAGGATCAGCTTCTTTCTTATCCGCTTCTCTTGTATGTATCGCAAGCAATAAACCTTCTGTTAAAGACTGCGAGATATGACTGCAACCAACGGATTCACTGCTTCCGTCCATCTCTCCATCAATAGCTATTTCCAACCGCTTTGCTTTAATTGATTTTGCCGCTTTAGCTACAGCAGCACCGGCAAGTCTCCAATCCTCTGCTTCAGATTGTTTGCTGGCGGCAGCATAAATAACGTATCCCGCTTCAATTAAACCAAGTGTCGGGATTATTATGGTCTGCCCAGCGGATGTTTTGAACAGGCCTTGCTTTGTACTGCGCAAAAGCTCCTGATCCAGTTTCTCTTCTACAAGCAATGTACCATTTCCTTCAGCAAGCTGCTTCAGTTCACGCTCCGATATAAAGCGAACGAGAGCATCATATCCATAGCTGTCTGTTGCAGCATTTTTAACTGTTATATTCATTTGTATCCGCTCCTTTAACTGAACAATGAGGTTGTCGATTTCAAAACTAAAATAATACATTTATAGTATACCGTTAATTGCACAATATTTCTTTCTGTTTTCTGATCAATTAGAAAAGCCGAGGATATTCTCCCCGACTAGCTTCTAATGCTTTATGTAAGTAGCGGCAAATAAATCACAAATTCTGTACATTTCCCTTCCTCGCTGTTCACACGAATCGTTCCTCCATGATTGCGTAGAATCCGGTAACTGACAGAAAGCCCTAACCCTGTGCCCGCCTGTTTAGTTGTAAAGAAAGGATCAAACAATTTGCTCATCGTCAACTGATCAATTCCATTGCCGTTGTCCCTAATTTTGATTTCCGCATTTATGCCATCGCTGTTCAATATTATCTCAATCTTCCCTTGACGAACGTCCTTTACATTGTAAACAGCATCCAAAGCATTCTTGATCATATTGAGTATAACTTGCTTTAATTGTTTTACATCGATAGAAACTTGAAGATTAACAGCATTTTGCCTAATGAAAATTTCGCAATTTTGCAGCAAGGCTTCACTTTCGATCAGCATAACAGCCTCTTTAATCAAGCTGTCGATTAAAGCAATTTGTTTCATTGGCGCTGTAGGCTTGGACGAATTCAAAAACTCATAAATAATATCATTGGCACGATCAATTTCAGTTAAAATAATTCTTCCATATTCCTCTTTGCCGACCTCAATTAAATACGGGCGCAGTAATTGTATAAAGCCTCGAATACTAGTCAATGGGTTTCTAATTTCGTGTGCTATCGCAGCAGCAATTTTCCCCAGCATCGCCAGCTTGTCATTTTGCATTGCACTCTGCTCTATTTCTCGAAACTCAGAAACATCTTTAATACTTAGCAGAAATTCTCCATCCAGCTGTTCTCCATATGTAAGAGTAGCAAGTAAATACTTTCCCGCACTGTGCTGAAACTCATAATACCTGTTCTGCTTTATAACCATCTCCCGAAACAATTGAATGATGATTTTTCTTGCCTTGACCGACACATCAGGATACATTAAGATTTCTTTTATAGACTTGCCGATTAATGCCTCTCTTGGAATTTCAAGCAGCTTAGCCATTTGGACGTTAACAAATGATAATTTGCCTTTTGAATCAAACAACGCGATTCCGCTGTCCATATGTTGCAGAACGTTTTCATATTTGTTTTTTACTTTTTCAGTGGATTGATTTGAATGATAGAGCAATTGTTCGATTTCATTAATTCTGTTCTGTGATGCAATCACTTTGTCATCCATTTCTTTTTTTCTCATTAATGTCATATCAGATCGGCCCATCAATTCCAATAAAAAAATAAACGATCGATTGTACAGTTCTACGATTTCTTTGGAATCTGCATTAACTGCCAAGTATTGAAGGCATTCCTCATGAACAGATAAAATTTTCTCCGGCTCGACACCCTTAAGTTGCTCATCTAACGCATTGGCGTTAATTAACGCCGTTCCCTCTCCATGGCGGATATATTCGGCAAGAGCAGGGAAATAATGCTTTTTAACAACCTGCATCAACCTCTCCTCCCCGGCAACGTTCACGAGTATGGACAACGAATATTGTTATATCTAATCATAGAATTTATTTACAAACTCTGTCAATCGGAGATAATGTCGAATAATTAATGATTAAGTTTTAGAAACTTTAGGATAAATGACAGATTTCGCTATCGGAAACACCGTATGAATGGTACTTTAGTCCCTGTTAAACACTTGTTAAATCTCGAATTTTGTCTTTAATAATCATTAAAATGGAAAATTATACAGATATTTATCGTCGCTATTTGTTTGAAATTAGGCAATATTTTGAAATAATCTTTTTTGTTTTTTATTCACTTTTACATAATTTTAACTTTTTCTTTGTTTCTATTACAAAATGCTGCTACTACGCAGCAACTAAAACAAACTGTTACTCGCTATTTTTTCCACTAAATACCTTTTATTAACCGTTTTTTTCACTTTATCTACAAAATAAAAAGATGCAATCTTTCATTGAGAAAGACTGCATTACAAAATTACTGCTTCTGCAACAATTTATTTCTCCTATTATTTAAAATATGCAATCGTTTTTTTAACATATATTGCCAAGCATAATCTTTAATTTGACCAGCAAATTGCAATAAATCAAGTGCCATATCTATCTGATTGCTAACTGCCCCTAAAGGTTCCTCGTCCTCATGATTAACACAATTCTCCAAAAGCACTTCTTTTTTCAATGCCATATAATCATTAAAGTCGAGTTCCATTGTACCGTCGTTGCAAGCATAATCAGCAAGTAATTCATACTCTTCTTTCGCCAAATAATGGACATCGACACGTTCACAGACAGGGCAAAACATGACCGGAACATGATGAATATGAGTCTGAATATGCTTAAGCGTTCCCCTTGTTCCAATCATACTAGCTCCGCAGCAAAAACTCATCAATCTTCCCCCTCCCGCTTCAATAATTCATTTTATTCAGTTCGGCACTTGCTCATTACTGCTTTTAAAAAAGTAGCGTACCAAAATCTTTTGTACAAAAAAACGCATCTATTGCCTAAGCAATAAATGCGTTCTTATAGTTAACGTTATCCGATTATTACTTCGCTACCAAGTGAGCCTGTCCAGGCTTCCAGTTGATTGGGCAAAGTCCGCCGGATTGAAGAGCCTGCAATACACGGTGAGTCTCTTCCACGCTGCGACCAACATTGTTATGGTTAACAACTTGATATTTCACTTCACCCTCAGGATCGATAATGAACAATCCACGAAGCGCAATACCTTCTTCTTCAATCAATACGCCGTAGTCGCGTGCAACACTTTTCGTGATATCTGCAGCTAGCGGGAAGTTCAATTGACCAAGACCGTTGTCGTCTACTGGTGTATTGATCCATGCACGGTGGCTGTGCTTGCTGTCTACGCTGACACCAAGAATTTCAGTATCAAGTTTTTTGAACTCTTCCGCTGCATCGCTTAGAGCTGTAATTTCTGTAGGACAAACAAATGTGAAATCAAGCGGGTAGAAAAATAGAACCAACCACTTGCCTTTGTATTGGGATAGTGAAGCAGTACCGAAGTCTTTCCCATCTCCAGTTGCTGTTTCCATTGAAAAATCAGGGGCCGGACGGCCTACCAAACGTTCTGCCATGATATATTCCTCCTTATGGATTGTATAAAATTGAATTGTCACCTCGTTGTGTGACCCTATGAAATAGATTATCACTATACAATAATAAAGTCAATATTGTATTTCATATTATTTTATAATAATTATAATCTAGTTCAAAACTGCTTCTGTTTGTGCAATTTTCCGTATAAAACCGCCTGACGAGCAGGATCTGCGCTTCCATTTGTACGTTTCATGCACATCTGATCGTGTATCGTTAAGGTTTAAGACAATATCTTATATAAAGGCGGTTATAAACGTTTCTCAGGCAGCAATTACTTTACTTCTTCATTGCAGCAACGATCAAATCGCCCATTGCTGATGTGCTTACCGCTTTGCTCTTATCAACTGCGATATCTGTTGTACGATGGCCTGCATCCAGCACTTCTTTCACTGCATCTTCAATTGATTGCGCTGCTTCATGATAGCCAAAAGTCAAACGGAACATAAGTGCAACTGACAATATCGTCGCGATCGGATTGGAGATTCCTTGACCTGCAATATCAGGAGCAGAGCCATGTACAGGTTCGTACAATCCAAAGCTGCCTTCGCCAAGTGAAGCAGAAGACAACATACCGATTGAGCCTGTAAGCATTGCTGCCTCATCACTCAAAATATCGCCAAACATATTTTCTGTTACAATTACGTCAAAGCTGGATGGTCGGCGCAATAATTGCATTGCACAGTTATCAACAAGCACATGCTCAAGCTCAACTTCCGGATACTCTTCTGCCACACGAATGACTACTTCACGCCATAGACGGGAAGTTTCCAATACGTTTGCTTTATCAACAGAAGCAAGACGTTTGCCGCGTGTCATTGCAATATCAAACGCTTGACGAACGATGCGCTCAACCTCGACTACGCTGTATGCACAAGTATCTACTGCTTCCTCGCCATTCTCGCCTTGACGACGGAACTTGTCACCGAAATAGATACCGCCTGTCAATTCGCGAACGACGATCAAGTCTGTTCCTTCCAAAACTTCCGGCTTCAATGTAGAAGCTTCCTTCAGGCAATCGAATACAGTAGCTGGGCGAATGTTCGAGAATAGTCCAAGCTCTTTGCGAATGCCAAGAAGACCTGTTTCAGGACGAAGCTCTTTGGAATTATTATCCCATTTTGGTCCTCCGACTGCACCCAATAGAACAGCGTCTGCGCCTTTGCACAGCTCTAGCGTTTCTTCTGGGAGCGGAGTCCCTTTCTCATCAATAGCAATTCCGCCAAACAAACCCTGTTCCGTTTCAAATTTATGGCCGAATAGCTCCTCTGCTTTCCCCATTACCTTTAGTGCTTCTGCTACTACCTCTGGACCGATGCCGTCTCCACCAAGCACAGCAATTTTTTTAACTTCTGACATTTACGGTTGCACTCCTTTAAACATTCTCATTCTAATATCATTTGTACCATAAAATAAGGCCCATGACAAAGATATAAAAACTATTTACTTTATAGCTCCTGCCTATGATTGTCGCCAATAAGAAAGGAAGCACACTCAGGTTTTACCCTTTGTGCGCTATCCCAATTCGTATCTTATCTCATCACGAACGATCAGAAAGAACGAGTTCTTCTAGATTAAACTCATTTTATCGCGTCTGCCTGGTGTTTTACGTTTTTCGATCAATCGATTAACCGCATCCACATAGGCTTTGGCACTTGCTTCCAGTATATCCGTACTTAGTCCTCGGCCTTGCGCTGATACATCATCCTGCTTCAGTACTACAGCCACTTCACCAAGCGCATCCTTACCTTGGGATACAGATTTAATGGAATAATCCTCCAGCTCAACAGCTTCCTTAGTAGCCAGATCAATCGCATTGTAGATGGCATCAACCGAACCATTTCCTTCTGCTGCTTGCTCTGTAGCCTCTCCGTTTATACGGATGCGCACCTTAGCCGTTGGCGTAGCTTCGTTGCTATAGTTAACCTGAACAGCTTCCAAACTAAAGATTTCTGGCGTATCAACCAGCTTCTCTTCCAGCATGGCACGAATATCTTCATCGTTTACTGTTTTCTTGCGGTCAGCCAACGCTTTGAATTTGGCAAAAGCATCGTTTACAGCTTCATCACTCAGCTCATAGCCGAGATCAATAAGCTTTTCACGGAACGCATGACGCCCTGAATGCTTGCCAAGCACAAGCTTGGATTCCTTTAGCCCGATCGTCTCAGGAGAAATAATTTCGTATGTTGTTTTCTCTTTCAGCATGCCATCTTGATGAATGCCGGATTCATGCGCAAACGCATTAGCTCCAACAATAGCTTTATTGCCTGGAACAGGCATGCCTGTCAGTTTGCTGACAAGTCTGCTTGTACGTGCAATCTCTTTCAGATTAAGATCTGTGTAGGCATCAAAGTATTCTGAACGTGTAGCAAGCGCCAGCACAACCTCCTCCAAGGAGGTGTTTCCAGCTCTTTCGCCGATACCATTGATCGTACCTTCGATTTGATCTGCACCGTTCAAAATTGCAGCAAGAGCATTGGCTGTAGCCATTCCCAAATCGTCATGACAATGAGCGCTTAACTGGATTTTTTCAATATTCGGCACGTTGTCCTTCAACGTTTTGAATATATTACCAAACTCAAGCGGATTCAAATAGCCAACGGTATCTGGAATATTTACAACAGTAGCTCCTGCCTTAATCGCCATATCGGTTACCTCGCACAAAAAGTCAAGCTCAGTTCGACCGGCATCTTCGGGAGAAAACTCTACTTTGCTAAAATACTTTTTCGCATAGCGAATCGCACGATCAGCTGCCTCAAGCACCTGTTCCTTCTCCATCCGCAGCTTATGCTTGCGGTGAATAGGACTTGTTGCCAAGAACAAGTGAATGCATGGATCCTGCGCAGCCTTCAATGCTTTTGCTGCCGCATCGATATCTTGCTCTCTTGAACGAGAAAGACCAATAATCGATGCATTTTTTATAGCACTGGCAACAGCCTGCACAGCTTCCAAATCACCAGGCGAAGCAGCCGGGAAGCCCGCTTCTATGCGGTCCACCCCAAGCTTCTCCAATTGCAAGGCGATTTCAACCTTCTCCTTCGTATTCAAATTGACGCCAGGAGATTGTTCGCCATCACGCAAAGTTGTATCAAAAATATATATTTTACGCACCTAAACACGCACCTCCAGGAAGTGTAGGCTTGCTATTTACTTCTTGATCCAGTGCATCAATTCACGCAATTGCTTACCAGTTTGCTCGATTGGATGAGCTGCCTCGTTACGACGAGTAGCAGTAAGCATAGCACGATTGGATTGGTTTTCAAGGATAAAGTCACGAGCAAAGCGTCCTGATTGGATATCTTCCAATACACGCTTCATTTCTTTTTTCGTTTCTTCTGTGACGATGCGAGGACCTGTTACATAGTCACCGTACTCAGCAGTGTTGGAGATGGAATCGCGCATAGTTGCAAGTCCGCCTTCATACATAAGGTCAACGATCAATTTCAATTCATGCAAGCACTCGAAGTATGCCATCTCTGGAGCATAGCCAGCTTCAACAAGTGTTTCAAAACCAGCTTTAACAAGCGCAGAAGCACCACCACAAAGAACAGCTTGCTCACCGAACAAATCAGTTTCTGTTTCTTCCATGAAAGAAGTTTCGATAACGCCTGCACGTGTACAACCGATACCTTTTGCATAAGCAAGACCAATTTCTTTTGCTTTACCAGATGCATCTTGATGAATAGCGATTAGACCCGGAACACCAAAACCTTCTTCATAAGTACGACGAACCATATGACCTGGAGATTTAGGAGCTACCAGGAATACGTCTGTCTCAGCGTCAGCAACGATTTGTCCGTAATGAACGTTGAAACCGTGGGAGAACATTAGTGCTGCGCCTTTTTTTAAGTTAGGAGCAATTTCGTCTGCATATACTTTTGCTTGAGTTTCATCTGGAAGCAAGATTTGTACGATGTCAGCAAGCTTAGTTGCTTCGCTTACAGACAATACTTCAAAACCATCTTTCTTTGCAACGTCAGCAGATTTACCTGGACGAAGACCGATAACAACTTTAACACCGCTGTCGCGAAGGTTTTGAGCTTGCGCGTGTCCTTGAGAACCATAACCGATAACTGCGATTGTTTTTCCTTGCAATACGCCTAGATCAGCGTCTTTTTCATAGTACAATGTAGCTGCCATAATAATAAATTCCTCCTTTAATTTAACCCTTTTGAGCGGGTGTTCCAAAAGACATATCAATATTAAATATCTTTTCGAAGACCCGCTCAAAACGGGATATGGATAAACCATAATTTTAATTAATCAATAATGAGTTATTCTGAATAAATAATATAATTTTTTGAAGCTGTTACTTTGAATTGCCTCTGTTCAATGCTGTGATCCCAGTGCGAGACAGTTCTTTGATACCATATGGATGCAGCAGTTCGATCATCGCGTCGATCTTGCTTGTATCACCTACAACTTGCACCATCATGGAGTTCGTACCAATATCAACAACCGCGGCGCGGAAAGTTTCAACAACGCCCAAAATCTCCGGTCTTACAGAAGGCTCCGCATTCACCTTAATAAGAGCAAGCTCACGAGCTACCATCGGATTGGAACTCAGGTCAATGACTTTGATAACGTCAATAAGCTTGTACAATTGCTTGGTTACCTGCTCGAGCGTACGCTCATCACCGTCAGTGACGATGACCATACGCGACAAGCCAGGATCCTCGCTTGCACCTACTGTAATGCTTTCAATATTGAAGCCGCGGCGTCCGAACAAGCCAGCTACACGCTGCAATACGCCCGGCTGATCATTAACAATGACTGCGATCGTATTCTTCTTCATCATTCCGCATCCCCCATAATCATTTGATCAATAGTGCTTCCTTGTGCAACCATCGGATATACATTCTCATCACGATTAACTACAAACTCCACAACAGCAGGACCAGGATGGTTAAGCGCCTCTTCCCAAACCGCACGAGCATCCTCTTTGTTCGCAGCGCGGAAACCTTTAACCCCATATGCTTCTGCCAGCTTCACAAAATCCGGGCTGCCTGCCAAATCAATATGGCTAAAGCGATTTTCGTGAATCAATTCTTGCCACTGACGGACCATGCCAAGAACCTGGTTGTTCAAAATAACAACCTTAACTGGAATGTTGTGGATTGCACAAATCGCAAGCTCTTGTGCACACATTTGCATACCGCCATCACCGTTAATCGATACAACCGTACGATCCGGGCTAGCCATTTGTGCACCGATTGCGGACGGAAAACCAAAGCCCATCGTGCCCAAGCCACCGGATGTTACCATCGAGCGCGGCTTGTTAAATGGATAATACTGTGCTGCCCACATTTGATGCTGACCAACATCAGTCGTTACGATCGCATCGCCTTTGGTTGTTTCATGGATCATTTCAACAACCCATTGCGGCTTCAGCACCTCGTCCGAATCTTTATATTTGAATGGATGCTTCGCTTTTGACTCCTGCAACTGAGCTCTCCACTCATCTGCCAAGTCAGCACGACGCGCAATTTTGTTAGCCTGTTGCAAAACTGTTTTTACATCACCAACAATGGGAATCTCAGTTGGAACGTTTTTCCCAATTTCTGCAGGATCAATATCAATATGAACAATTTTGGCATGTGGGGCAAAACCGTCAAGCTTCCCTGTTACACGGTCATCAAAGCGTGCGCCAATATTGATTAACAAATCCGCTTGCTGGATCGACATATTCGCTGTGTACGTACCATGCATACCCGGCATTCCAATCCATAAGTTGTTGCCGCTTGGGAAGCCGCCCAAGCCAAGCAATGTCGTTGTAATAGGAATATCCGTTTTAGTAGCAAACTCCAAAAGCTCTTCATGAGCGCCGGAGTATACAACGCCGCCGCCTGCCAAAATCAACGGGCGCTTCGCTTGCTCAATCGCCTTGATCATCTTGTCAAGCTGTAATTTATTAGGTGAAACCGTTGGATTGTATCCGCGGATATTTACGTTTTTCACTGGTTTGAACAATGTTTTGGCTGCGGAAACATCCTTTGGAATATCTATTAGCACTGGTCCTTTTCGACCTGTATTTGCAATATGGAATGCTTCATGAATGACCCGTGGCAGATCTTCAACCTTGCGCACCAGGTAGCTGTGCTTTGTAATAGGCATTGTAATACCTGTAATATCAGCCTCCTGGAATGCATCTGTACCGATCAAATGGGACATTACGTTACCCGTAATTACGACCAGCGGTACAGAATCCATAAATGCCGTTGCAATTCCAGTGACCAGATTTGTAGCACCCGGTCCGGATGTTGCAATACATACCCCTACCTTGCCGCTTGCGCGGGCATAACCGTCAGCTGCATGAATCGCACCTTGCTCATGTCTTGTCAACAAGTGGTTGAAATCAGGATTTCCATGCATAGCATCGTAGATGTACAACACCGCACCGCCAGGATATCCAAATACACAATCAACACCTTCAAGTAATAAACTGCGAAGCAATATCTCCGAACCCGATATCACTTCAGGCTTTGACATTCTTTCCATTAACTCTTCTTTCGACTTTAGCGTTGCATCTTGCGTTGCCATTAGTCATCCTCCTCTCAAGAAAAAACAAAAAAACCTTTCGCCACTCCAACTCCAATAATGAAGTTCGAGGGACGAAAGGTTATGCTTCCGTGGTACCACCCAAATTCGTTACTCATCTCTCAATGAATAACCTCAACAGGTAAAACAAATAAATGTTCTACCTATGGCACTTTAACGCTTGCCCTGCGATTCCCCCTAATAGTTATTTCAATAAAGATAATTTTCAGGGAAACAGCTCCGAGGTGAGCTCGTAGAAAAGGGATTTTGGCGATGGTCTCAGCTAATCCAACCGCTCTCTGATGCAAAAGAGCCCCTAACACTTCGTCCTCATCATTGCCGATGCATTATTTGAAAAATGGTCTTGCATACATGATATCATGTAACACTTTAGATCATTATATGCTTATCTTTTCTGTTCGTCAAGCTTTGTTTCTAATCACATTTGCAAACGACACACTTCATGATTAGAAGAATGTTTAAAAGAAGCCTCCTGAACCAAATCCAAATCCTTGGTTAGGACCGCCGCAATTGCTGAAGCCTCCGCCCCCGCAACCACAGCCGCAACCTCCGCCTCCGCCCCAAAATCCGAAAGCGCCAATAGCCACTATACCAAGCAAAGCAATTGCAAGTATGCATTTTGTTTGTACAGCCTTACCGCCCTTTTTACGGCGCGGAGCAATGTATGCTGTATTGCCTCTTACACTAACCAGCCGACCCGTCACTCTACTTCCATCTTGCCGAACAATATACACTTGTTTACCGGTCAATTTTCGTGCCTTTTTCAAAATTCCCTTACGCATCTCATCAGTACCTCCCTCTCCAGTATTCTCTACTGTATGAGATTTGGAGGCATGATGCTTGTTCGTTTGTCCACAGTCAGATTATAAGAAAGAAAAAGGGCTGCCTACTACCTGCATCAAGCAAGTAAAGAAGCAGCCCATATTCGATTAATGACTAAGCATTAACTTTTTCTTTTGCAACATTTGCAAGAGAATTGAAAGATGCAATATCGTTAACTGCAAGCTCAGCCAAGATTTTGCGGTTAACTTCAACGCCTGCAAGGCGCAAACCATGCATAAATTTGCTATATGACAAACCGTTTATACGAGCAGCAGCATTAATACGCACAATCCATAGTCTGCGGAAATCGCGTTTTTTGTTGCGACGGTCACGGTATGCATACATTAGTGATTTATTTACTTGCTCTTTAGCTGTTTTAAACAGGCGATGCTTCGAACCGAAGTAGCCTTTAGCTAATTTCAAAATTCTATTACGACGACGAGCGCGGACAAAACCGCCTTTAACTCTTGCCATGAAAGGAACCCTCCTGTAGGTGTAATATTACTTAATTATTTCAAATTTTTTAGTTGTTGTTGCAGACGGCGCACGTCTCCAGCTGCCATCATTGGTTGAGTAGCCAACACACGCTTTTGACGACCGGATTTATGGGATAACAAGTGGTTTCTGTAAGCTTTGAAACGTTTCACTTTACCTGTACCGGTAATTTTGAAGCGGTCTTTTAGACTGCTGTGAGTTTTCATCTTAGGCATCTCTTCATGTTCCTCCTTAAATTTGTTCAAACAATTAGTTACTGTTGCTACTTGTTTTGGGCGCTAAAATCATAATCATGCTCCGGCCTTCCAGCTTGGGAGTTCGTTCAACGCTACATATTTCAGCAACCTCTTTGGACAAGCGCTCCAATATACGTTGCCCGATAGCTGCATGAGTAATCTCACGCCCACGGAAACGTACGGAAGCTTTAACCTTGTCCCCCTCATTCAAAAACTTGACTACATTACGAAACTTCGTTTGATAGTCATGTTCATCAATGTTGGCACGGAACCAAACTTCCTTAACATCAACAACCTTTTGATTTTTACGAGCCTCTTTTTCCTTCTTCTGTTGCTCATAACGAAACTTGCCGTAGTCCATAATACGACAAACCGGCGGTTTTGCTGTTGGAGCTACATTAACAAGATCAAGATTGGCTTCTATCGCAAGTTGCAATGCCTCACGAATCGGCTTAATGCCAATCTGTTCTCCTTCTGCACCTACAAGTCGCACTTCTCTAGCCCTAATTTCATCGTTGATTTGATGTTCTCTGCTAATCGTGTGACACCTCCAAATAGAATAGTTACAATAGTGTAAGGACGATAACCGTCCGATTAAATAATACATGTGAGCACAGCCTGAGCTGCCGCTTCCAATAGCAAAAAGTGCAAATAAAAAACGCGGGTTCAAAGGAACCCGCGTATCATAACCGAAGTAACTATGAAGACATACGCATCCGGCCAAGCAGAGCTGCTCTTCATATGAAATCAACCGATTATCGCTAACCAGACAGCTTAAGCCGAAAGGTGAGAAGCGGGTGCTTCTGCTTATGCGTTAATACTTATTCAATGTTGTACTCGATTAATATAACACACACTGATTAGTGAAGTCAACTGCTTATTCACCTTTTAATTCCTCTAAACGCAATACACGCGTATGCCTTGTATGACTCCAATTTTTATTATTTTGTGTGAAAAATGCATAGAGCGTAATCGGCCACCAAGAAATCAAGAACAAGGGCAGCGTCAGTAAGTGAACATACATTTTTCTCATTCGCACTCCTTCCAGTTTCAGCGCAATTGGGAATTGCAGTACCGTAACCGCTACCGCTATTCCAACAAGCCACCAGGGAAGAAAGTGGTATACAGATCTAATAAGTTGAGGTCCCGGCAGTATGGCATCGATCCATAGCCAAATCGTTAATACAAAACCGAGCAATGTATTGTACACAGAAATGGTATAAATCGCGGCATCGAACTTGGTCAAATTTCTTTCCTTCACCCCTGCTTTGAGTAAAGGCCAAAAATAATTGCGAGCTACATGAAAATGACCTTGCATCCAGCGCAGTCGTTGTTTTGCCGAAGCATGCAGGGATACCGGCTTTTCATCATAAACTTTAGCCTCGTAATTAAGTACCGGATAGACGCCCCGTTGTACACAGCGCATCGAAAACTCCAAGTCCTCCACCAAGCTGGTGGCTCCCCAGCCCATTTCCTTGAGCAAAGCAGCATCGAAGCACATCCCTGTGCCTCCAAGGAAGTTGCTCATATTCAAGTTTTTACGCGATAGCTGCCACAAACGATTGCAGTACCAATAAGTAATGGCATAAGCCGCCGTTACCCATGAATCAGCCGGATTCTTTGTATCCAAATAACCTTGAATCACCTGCTTGCCTTCGCACAAATCATTGTTCATATGCTGCAAGAAATCTGTTGCCGCCAAGTTATCAGCATCAAACATAACGACAGCATCATATTTTCGAGGCATTTCCCATAGCTTGCCAAGCATCCATTCAATAGCAAAGCCTTTGCCCCGCTTTTTCGGGTTTGTACGAACACACGCTGTTACTCCATGAGCACGTACAATAGCTGCCGTTTGATCCGTGCAATTATCGCAAATTACATAAATATCATACAACTCCTTTGGATAGTCAAGCGACTTTAGGTTTTCAACCAGCGCACCGATGACTTGCTCTTCATTATGAGCAGCTGCAAGCACCGCAAAGGTTTTTTGTGGAGTGTGATGTTTCGTTTTTTTATTTTTCATTAACCCAAACATGGATAGACCAAATTGATAAACCGCAATAAACACAAGCAATAGTTGTAAAGTTGCAAAAAGAACTGTAAGAAACACGATTTCTGAGCCCCCTAAACGCATTTTCTCTGCCTGCTTGTCACTTAAGAGCCCTAACCTCCGAGTTCTCAAGGCAGCTTTTTATTTACAGAGAATTTTGTTTATAGTGCCCTAAAAATAAACATTTATGAAACCATTTAATTTTTAAAGTCTGCTATCTGCGAAATCCATAAACAACTGCCAGTCGAGCAAGGTCAGATCATGTTTTCCTTCCCTAATATGATACGCAGTTTTTTCCGTGCAGATCGAAACACCGATGCTTGGCATTTGCATAGCAGCTTGTACTTCATGCCCATACAACTGATATGCTTCTTCCGCCAAACAAAGCGAGCTGTATTCTCCTTCTGGATCAGCCCATGAATCTTGCGAAGCGCTTACAACATAAAGCAGGCGCGGAGCAATTAAGCCCAGCAGCATATGCTGGTCAAGCGGCAAAGCTTTCTCATTATCGTTAAACTGCTTGTAATTTGCTGCAAACCAGTGCGGGAAGGCAGTATTAATATCTTTTATCCGTTCCCCCAGGTTTTGTCTTGAGATAGCTGCCCCGGTGCAACCGGAATTGTTGCTGACAGCCATAGCAAAGCGTTCATCCTGCGCAGCTGCCCAAAGTGCTGTTTTGCCGGCACGTGAATGACCAACTACCGCAACCCGGTTTGCATCAATCGCCGGCTCCTGTTCAAGCGCATCGAGTACCCGCGATGCGCCGAATGCCCATGCTCCAATGGTCCCCCAAGCATCGTCTGCCCGCTCCTCGCCTTGTTGCAAGTTATCAAAAATACCGTGCACACCGTTTTGAAAACCATCATGTTCATCAGGATCCAAATATCTGACATGAAAAACAACTGCGGCATATCCGCGCTCGACTAATTGCTCTGCTGGCCAAAAACCGCTCTTACTGTTGCGATCAGGGTCTGCAAGACTGTCATTGCGATTGTTAATTAATAGAAATGCGGGAGCAGGGCTGCTGCATTTCACAGGAACAAATATACAAACCGGAATGTCAATTTCTCCACCCGGCCCTTTCATCCTGATCACCTTCATTTTGCGAATCGCTCGGCCGTCCATCATCACCTCCTCGCTACTGCATAGTATATCCATTTGCAGCGGTCTATCAACAGATGCTCGTCCATATACATGTTTGCGAAATAACTCTATAATCTCTCCCCTTCGTTGCTGCCATTGCTGCACACTTTCAATTCTGTTTCCAAGCTGATCAACCAGTAACCCAGGTAGTCTTTCCCCTCTAAACTCCAATGTTCAGCCTCTCCTTTGATTATAGCCCTTGTCTGATATGCAATATTTGAGCTTGGTCATGAATATAGCAATCGGTCTTAAGGCATATTATCTGTTAAATTTTTGTAAGCGCGTACGTAATAAACCTACTGCAGCCAAGCTGTCTTTTTAGTATAAACATTATTTCTTGCGCGGAATACAAAAAAAGCAAGCATTCAGCCTGCTTTCTTTAAAGTTGCTATCCCTATTACTGATAAACCCGCAAGCTTTGATTTCTACTTTTTATCCATTAATAATTTCCCCGCCATTGATATGCAGCACCTGCCCTGACATATAACTGGAATCAGAGCTTGCCAAATAGACATAAGCCGGTGCAAGCTCATAGGGTTGACCGGCTCTTTTCATTGGAGTGTCTGAACCAAAAGTAGCAACATCCTCGGCTGCGAATGAAGCCGGGATAAGCGGTGTCCATATGGGACCGGGGGCTACTGCATTTACTCTTATCCCCTGCTCAACCAAATTGGCAGACAACGAGCGTGTAAAAGAAACGATAGCTCCTTTTGTCGCCGAGTAATCGATTAAGGTAGGATTGCCACGATATGCAGTAATAGAGGCAGTATTAATAATAGATGCTCCCGCCTGCAAATGCGGCAAGGCAGCTTGTATCATATAAAACATACTAAACACATTTGTCTGAAAGGTTTTCGTCAATTGCTCAGAAGTAATGTCCTCCAATTTTTGTTGGACATGCTGCTCCGCTGCATTATTGACGACAATATCTAATTTTCCGAAAGTCGCTATTAGCTGATCGACAACGTTCATGCAAAACTGCTGATCTCCAATATTGCCTGGTACTAGCAAGCACTGTACTCCTTGCCGCATAATTTCTTCTTCCGTCTTCTTTGCGTCACTTTCCTCATTTAAATATACTATACATACATTAGCCCCCTCCATCGCAAAATGAATCGCAACCGCTCGTCCTATTCCGCTATCTCCGCCTGTAATAATTGCCGTTTTTCCTTGCAGCTTGCCGCAAGCCTTGTAGCTTCCTGAATGATAAACTGGGAGCGGTGTCATTTTGCTTTCAATTCCTGGCTGCTGTTGTTGAGATTGTGGTGGAAATTGCGGCTGTTTCTCTGGTTGCCCATTTGTCATCCTACTCATTCCTTTCCTTGTATACGAATAGATTCGCTTCTACTATTTCCTCCCTTCGGTTTAAACATTCAATGACGCAAAAAAAAGCTTGTGCAGCTAGCCAAAGTGAGAGAAGCATTTCCCTTCAACCTTTTAGCAGATACACAAGCTTGTATAGCGCATCATTAGCATATTCCCTTAAGCAAAAGAGTCAGAGTGCTGAACAACAGCTCTGCATACTACGATATGCTTTTTTCGATTCCGAAATAAAACTTTAGCGCCTGATGAAATTCCTCGTCTGTTGCGGGCGTAAAAGTTTCAACACCATCCGCTGTAAATATGCGAAACTCCCGGTCTGCAAGTGAATAACGACCTTCCTTCGTACGGATGGCAGCTATTTGCAGCTTGGTGAAAATAGAATCTGAAGCATGCTCACACCAGTAAGAAGCCATAGCATAATCTTTTGGCAGCTGCGGTTCATCCGTAAAGGAGTAGATCCGGCTCCAGTCACCACGCTTCTGCTCGCAAAGCAGCCAGCCGAAATAATCATCCTTATCTATTTTGTAAAGCTCATCCTCTTGCAGCTCTTCATATCCCTCTTCCAGCTTGATCGGCTTGCGGGGAACGATTCCCCCCACCCCAACATCGACCAAATAACTGACGTTTTGTATCGTTACTTTCAATACATGGTGCCGGCGCTTTGGAGGCAGCTCAGTCTCATCTCTCCAAAAACGGGCAAATAAATTGGTCACCTCAAAATGAAGACTGCTCAAAAGCCAACCAAACAAAGCATTCAACTCAAAGCAGTAGCCGCCTCTTTTGCGAACAACAATTTTATGATACAAATCATTCGGCTCGAGTGATAGCGGAACACCGTCTATAATATCCAAATTTTCATAAGGGACAGTATGCAGATGCCTCTCTTGCAAAGCTGTCAGCATGTCCAAACTGCCGTCCAGTGGTCCCTTGTATCCAATTCTGTCCAGATATGCTTCAATTTGTTCCTGTGTTGCCGTCTCTACGCTCATTTGCAGCGGCTCCTTAATTGAAAGTTGTCATTAGAACTTTTCTTTTGACTCCCTGTGCAACCGTAAAGCTTCTGATCCGATCAGAGCTTCTAATCGATAGATTGGCATTCCCTGCTCCATAAACTTGCTCTCGTATTCAGTCAGCACCAAATCCTCGCGCGGACCATCCTTGTGCAGATGCAATGAAATATTGCGCAATACTAATTCCATATCAGTAAAGGTATTCAATGAGAATTCAAATAGTGACATCGAGTCTGTTTTAAAATGAATCTCTCCGCGCTCATTCAATATCTCAATATATTTGTTCAAAAAGTTTTGATGCGTCAATCGACGGCGTGCATGCTTAGATTTCGGCCATGGATCGCTAAAATTCAAATGAATTCTTTCCAATTCTCCCGGTGCAAAAATGTCTTCAATCTTTTCGATATTTGCACGCAGCAAAGCAAGGTTCCCGGCTTCTGTTCTATTATTTTCCTCGCGAAGAGAACGCACTTTTATACTTGCTCGACGAAGCAGCTCATCATACATATCTACTCCGATATAATTAATGTCGGGATTATTAACACTCATCTGGGCGATAAAACCGCCTTTGCCCATTCCAAGCTCTACGTAGATCGGATTGCTATTTCCAAAGAACTCATGCCATCTTCCCTTGTATTCAGTACCGTCCAGTACAACTAACTCCGGTTGGCTTTCCAAACTTTCCAAAATTCCTTTTCTTCCTCTTAGACGCATACGTTCCTACTCCTCCAATATATCAACTGCGCTAAATCAACTGCTGTAATCTATTCTTCATTGTGCCCAACTTAAGCGGGATTGTAAAGCAATTATTTAAACGAGATTAGTATGCTTTCACAACTCAAGTTTGGCAAAGCCTCTACATTTATGCATGCAAATAAAAAACTGCTTGCTAGAGCAAGCAGCCTGTCTGAATTACATATATACTCTTATTGCATAGATACGACGTCTCATTATGAACTGGCGGGGTGTATGGATATTCCCTCGATCGCCAATTGCAGCTTCTTGCGAGCAGACCGTTCAATAGAACGATCTTCCTGAAATCTGACCCCTGATAGCGCCATAATTTCTTTTATCGTAAGCTGCACTGTAATTTGCTCTTCCCCATTAGGGATTTTTACGAATTCACTCATTGTGCATCACCTCATCCATTCATTTCAAAATCGATTGGAAGCCGCAGCAACTACCGCCGCCAGTGAAAGCTTAACTGTTGCTTATCTATTCGTATGGTCTAATTATAGCATATGATGAAAGGGGTTTCAAATCGATCAAATGCTTCTTTTTTGCTGCTTTCCAGGCTACTCATAGTAATTGCTTGCGAATTTCGTTAAAATAGAAAAGATTATACAATGTATACATTGCTGGCTTTACCGTATTTTAAAAGAAAGGTGAATTACTGCCTCATGAATAAGTTAATTGCTTCACCGCAGCCGCGCCTGTGGGGAGACAAACGGTTTCATACATGGAATTATGAAATGCGAGAACATTTTGGCCAAAAGATATTTAAAGTTATGCTCGATGCGGGATTTACCTGCCCAAACCGGGATGGCTCAATTGCTAAAGGCGGTTGTACGTTTTGCAGCGCCCGAGGCTCAGGAGATTTTGCAGGCAGCAGGCGCGACGATTTAATTACTCAGTTCAATACAATTCGCGACCGTCAGCATCAAAAGTGGCCCAATGCTCAATATATCGGTTATTTCCAGGCCTATACTAATACATATGCACCTGTAGAGGAGCTGCGAGAATATTTCGAAGTTGTGTTAGAGCAGCCCGGCGTTGTCGGTTTATCCATCGCAACTCGTCCGGATTGTTTGCCCGATGATGTAATCGATTATTTGGCTGAGCTGAATGAGCGAACCTATCTTTGGGTAGAGATGGGGTTGCAAACGATTCATGAATCCACCTCCAACCTCATTAATCGTGCACACGATACAGCGTGCTATAAAGATGCAGTTAAACGTCTACGCGAGCGCGGTATTCGTGTATGTGCACATATTATTTACGGGTTGCCGCAAGAATCTCATGAGATGATGATCGAAACCGGACGGGCTGTTGCCGATATGGACGTGCAGGGCATCAAAATTCACCTGTTACATCTTATGCGCAAAACTCCGATGGTGCGACAGTATGAAGCAGGGCTGCTGCGCTTTTTGGAGCAGGATGAGTATATTAAACTTATTATTGATACGCTCGAAATTTTGCAGCCCGAGATGATTGTCCATCGTCTGACAGGCGATGCTCCACGCAATCTGCTGATCGGACCGATGTGGAGTATGAAAAAATGGGAAATTCTGAATCAAATTGATGCCGAATTGCAGCAGCGAAACACTTGGCAGGGAAGGCTGTGGAAAGATTAATGGGCTTTCTGTCTGTTTTAAGTACTGCTCATAAGTGGATTGCGGAAAGAACTATTGCAGGCGATATCGTTATTGATGCTACTGCTGGCAGAGGTGTCGACACATTAGAGCTGGCAAGATTAACAGGTGCAACAGGCACTGTCTACGCTTTTGATATACAACAGGATGCACTGGAGCAAACATCAATACGTTTGAGTGAAGCTACCGATCATCAACAATTGGCTGCTACCAATCTTATTCTTGATAGCCATGCCAATATGGCGCAGCATATCGAGTCAGCAATGCATGGTCGGGTTGCTGCTGTTATGTTCAATTTTGGATATTTGCCTGGCAGTGATGAAACGATTATCACCGAGCCGGATAGCTCGCTGCAAGCTTTGGAAGCTGCCCTTGCATTATTGAAAAAAGGGGGCATTATTACTTGCGTATTGTACCCCGGTCATGCAGGCGGCGAGCAGGAAGCCTGCGCTGTGCAGCAGTGGGCGGCAAATTTGCCGGCAAAAGCTGCGCAATCTGTTATCTACAGACAATTGCAAAGAGATACAGCACCTTATCTTATCGCTATTGAAAAAAAACAATCCGACTAATGAACGTTTTATATGGTTCTACAAATTATACTTTTCAACAGCTATATTGTATGCCACAATATAGCTGTACTTTATTTTAAACAAGCTGGCTTCTATTTTCTTAATGATTAATTTAATTAGACAGACCAATCTATTGATTTGGAATAGAAGGTGCTATTAACCTAAAGGAGAGAGTATTCATGAATGCATATCCATTACAATTTGAGGCTGTTTTAAAAGAAAGAATCTGGGGCGGACGGGCGCTAGCCCGCTTTGGTATGGATTTGCCAGAAGGCTCAATCGGCGAAGGCTGGATGATAAGTGATCATCCGAATGGACAAACAAAGGTTATGAACGGACCGCTTGCCGGACAATCCCTTGAAGAACTAGGCAGTCAATTTGGAGCAGCCTGGTTTGGCGAAAATGGATTTTCCAAAAAAACTGGCCGCTTCTCTTTATTGATCAAGCTGCTTGATTGCAACGATGATCTATCCATTCAGGTGCATCCCGACGATAATTACTCCTACTTGCCAGATGGGGAGCTCGGTAAAACTGAAATGTGGTATATTATTGATGCTAAGCCAAATGCTTCGATTATCTATGGCTTGAAGGAACATATAACAAAAGCTGATTTTGAGCAGGCTGTAGCTGATGGGAAAATCATGGAAACAATGCAAGCCGTACATGTTCAAAAGGGTGATGCTTTTTACATTCCTGCAGGTACAGTTCATGCACTTTGTTCAGGTGTGGTCGTTGCTGAAATTCAGCAAAACTCTGATACAACTTACCGACTCTATGATTATGAGCGCCCTGGGTTGGATGGGAAGCTGCGTGAGCTGCATATGGAGGATTCATTGCGCGTTATAGCTTACGGTGACTCGGGAGCTACGCGAATGAGCACCAATAATGCCAGTCCAGGAGAATGGCTCGAAATTGCTTCTTCGCCCTATTTTAAAGTTTTTAAAGGAATTGTAAATCAATCCTGGACTTTATCCACAAGACCGGAAAGCTGTGAGATTATTGCTGTTGTTGAAGGCAATGGTTCATTGCAATGGGAAGAGGGAAGTATCGTTTGCAAACCTGGAGATTTCTTTTTACTTCCATCATCCCTTGGTAAATATACATTGGATGGCGAGATGACGGTTTTGCAAAGCATTATTCCTTAATCGCTTTTCAGATATCGTTATACAATAAATACCCGATAGCACAGGGCGGCATCTTCCATCTACAAGGTGCTGCCAGATAGCTATCGGGTATTATTTATACCTCAATTGCTTTTTTAATAAAGAATTGTGGCTTTCTGTCTTGTTCCAAAGCATACAATACAATCAGCAAAGATTCCTGATCAGTTTGCAATCTGCCCTGTTCCATATAAAGAGCTAAATCAAATGAATATTTCTCAATAACAGCATGCTTGTGGAGCAGCTTCTCATGAAGTCTGAGCGCTGCGAACGACTCTGATACAGACTCGGGAGCTTGCGCCAAGTCTTTTATATAATCATTCCACTCCACTTTATCCATCGTATATGACCACCATGCTTTACGTGGCTTAAACTTATGATTCAAGAAGTAATCCAGCTTCATCAGCCCAAGTGCAACATCGGCATTGTAGCGACTTGCCGCCTGCATTAACAGACGCTGCGGGGCAAATGGCTCAAGCTCCTCATCCAGTTGCATGTTGGCATAACGCGGCAAATCCTGTAAAAACAGCCACAATCGTAAAAACAAATCTTCTAATTGGTGACCGATTTTTTGCCAGCCCCGCTTCTCCCAAAAATCTCCAAATAATTGAAAGAAGTCAAACGGGGACTCAAACACATCCTGCACTAAATACACTAGAGCATGATCCATTCTATGCGCATTCCAATACTTTTCCAACACATCCTCAACACGTTTGATGCGTACAATATCAGAAAACGGCATTAGTTCATTGCCCAGCATCTCGTAAGGAGCATGATCTTGATAAATATATCCCCACTTTTCCGCATCTCTTCTAAGCCCTGTACCGCGTAGCATTTTTAGAAACCCGAGCTGAAGCTCCTCCGGGCGCAACGCAAACACATCATTGAATGTACCGCGAAAAGTATCATAATTTTCCAAAGGCAGCCCTGCTATTAAATCCAAATGCTGCGCAATTTTCCCCGAATCTCGAACCTTCGTAACCGTTCGAACAAGCTTGCTCCATTTTTGCCTGCGCTGCACAGCTAAATTTGTAGGATCATTAGTCGATTGAACACCAATCTCAAACCGGAAAACACCCGGCGGAGCATGCTCCGCCAAGTAATCCAACACTTCCGGACGCATAATATCAGCAGTAATTTCAAATTGAAATACACAGCCCCCATGATTTTCGATTAAAAATTGAAACATCTCAAGTGCATAATCACGCTTAATATTAAATGTGCGATCGACAAACTTAATTAATTTGGCACCTGCTTCAATTAAATATAAAATATCTGATTTGGTTCGTTCAATATCAAAATAGCGCACTCCTACCTCAATACTGGACAAACAAAACTGGCAACTGAACGGGCAGCCTCTGCTTGTTTCAAAATAAACGACCCTGCTGCCCAAATGAGCAATATCTTCTTTAAATCGATGCGGCGAAGGCAGTTCATTCAAATTAAGTTTTGGTCTGGGCGGAGTAATATAAATATTAGACTCATCGTCTGTCTTCTTTCTGTAAGCCAAACCAAATACCATATGAAACTTATTACTGCCTTCTATTTCTTCTAGCAGTTGATGGAAGGTTTCTTCCCCTTCACCAACTACTATAAAGTCAACCTCGGGGATTCTTTCCATCCAATATTGTGTATCGTAGCTCACTTCTGGTCCGCCTAGTACAATCTTAATATCAGGCTTGATTTTACGAATCATATTTATAATCGGTATTGTTTCTTCAATGTTCCAAATATAACAAGAAAAGCCGATCACATCCGGTTTTTTGGAATACAAATCGGATACCACATTCATTACCGGATCTTTAATCGTATATTCTGCAATCTCAATATCAAACTGCTGCTCACTATAAGCCTTCAGACATCTAAGCGCCAGGGAAGTATGAATATATTTGGCATTCAAAGTTGTTAGGACGACCTTCATTCTGCTGCCTCCAATATATTATCTGGTTACAATATATAGCTGATCTTTGAGCTGCATATCAAGAACAGGGTAACGCACTTTCCACTTGCCTTCGGATAACTGTGTCAATTCTGATTCTTTTAATCCACGTGGCTTAAAATTGTAAATTCGCTCAAATGAAAGAACAACTTGAACCGTATCATTAGGCAACATACGGTGCATTTCATGACCAAGCTGAATTGCCCACAATTTCATCTCCTGTTCTGCCCCCTTGCCATTATACAAATAGAACAAAGGATCAATATCCGCCGTTAAAAGCACCCAGCCATCCTGATCGCGGCTTGCCTTCCAATTCGATAGTTTTGCCTCGCCATAGGAAGTCGCAATTTTGCCAAAATGACTGCGAAGCATATCTTCAATTATGTGATCAGGCTGTCCCTTCAAGGTATCTGGCAAACTGCGCGGCAAAAATTTCGCTTTCTCTTTGCTTTCGTCCGATATGCCCAATTTCAAATGCAGCGCGTGATAGGCTGACACCGCAAAGTTCAAATCAGCTTGCGTATTAGGATAACCCGATGTTGTAATCCCTACTACTTCGCCGTATTCATTAAACAATGCACCGCCTGAACTGCCATGATCAATAGGCGTGCTTGTTTGCAAAGTACGAACTTGTCCATCATAAATAATATTGCTGATCAAGCCTTCTGAAATTGTATTCTGAACGCCAAGCGGACTGCCAATAGCATATACCTTACTGCCTTTTTGCAAGTTAAAGCCGGCTGCAAGCACAGCCTGGTCCAGCTTCATCTTTCTCTCTGTTAGCAAAATGGCCAAATCAGAACCTTCATCCGATGCGACCACACCTTTCACCGTATACTCTTGCCCATAAATATCATATACTGCAGCAAGTGTGGAATCCTTTATCACATGCCGATTCGTCAAAATCAAATCATCACCAATAACTACGCCGCTGCCCTGGCTATTATTAGTCATAATCATAACTACACTTTCATCATACTTTTCTGCGATTTGCTTAGCAGTCATTACAGGACGATTGTCCTCATACTCGAGCCATTCCTTAAAGTTTTGGTCAAGCGAATAGTCAAGGCTTATAATTTGCACTGCATTTTTCTTCGCATTCCATTTTACTTCCGCATAAAATTGTTCAGCTATCGGACGAACAGGAGCATATAAAACTTTATTTTTATATGAAACAGAGCCGGCAATTTTTTTCTTTTTTCCATTTATTAGAATGCTTTGATCTCCTATTTTCATTGAGATAGTCAAGTTATCTTTTCGCATAATCACAGTTTTGGTCATATCCTCAACTGTATAGGTGAACTTGAGCGATTTCGCCAAATCCTTTAGCGCAACATATGTAACTCCGTTTTCTTTCACTATTGGAGATGACAAAGTAATATTTTTCTCATCAACATCCAATAGAATAGCCTGCGCTTTACTTGCAGCTGTTGCAGAATAGAAGGCTGGTGTTGCATTTGTACCTGCTGCCTCAGCAGAAACAGAGCTTACAACTGGCATCATCATAACCGCAGATAGTGAAATCACGGTAAACCATTGCTTCAAACGATTTTTCTGTTTGTTTATCATATTTCTTCCATTCTCCCATCTATTTACTTTCATAGTTTCATAGTACACTTTCGCCAATCTATCTGTCTAGCAGGAGAACCCAAACTTACTAGCGACTACACAAACAGACCTGCTCGCACCAAAAAGATGGTCAAGGAAAACATATTGCTTTCCTTGACCATCTTTATTTCTAGCTATGCAGAGGCTTAATCATGCGAATATATGGGCTGCCGCTTACCATCATTCGCTCTTCTTCAAGATAACCTTGTTTTTGATACAACTGAAAAGCTCGTTCATTGGATGGCTCAACAATAAGCGATAATCTCTTTTCCTTTTGTTCAGCTCCAATTTGTTCAAATGCTGCCATTAGCTCGCGCGCAATGCCTTTGCCCTGCCATTGCGGGGATACTGCAATAGAGTCCAAATAAAAATCACCCAACTTGCATTCCACAATCAAAGCATCAGCAGCCGCTGCCGCGCCCTTATCCCGCAAATATTGTATGATTGGCTGATCAATCTCTTCTGCTGCATCGCCTGCATAGCAAAGCAACATTCCAGCCACTTCGCCTTTTTTCCGATTGACAAGCACATGCCTGTAACTAATCCTGTTATCTTCTTGCATGCAGAAATCAGTCAAGATTTGGCACGTTGCTGCTTTGTCCGCCGTTCCTGACAAAGTGTAGGCAATATCGCCTACAGCATCAAGCAATAACGGGATAATGTGATTAACATCTTCTTTTTTGGCAAACTCAATCATACCGGATCACTCCGTTTCTGGAGAAAAGGAGCGTGAAGCAAATTCGCTGTCCAGCATATAAAACGCATTGCTATCTTTATCGATCCGCTTCAATTTATTAATAATTCCATCAAACAAAGCTTCTTCTTCTACCTGCTCATCAATAAACCATTTCAAAAAGTTAATCGTCGCATGCTCGCGATCGTTCATTGCCAAATCGGACAACTGATAAAAACGCTCTGTATTTTTTTGTTCATGCGCATATCCCTGCTCAAAGCAATCAAGTACAGAGCTGTACTCATTATTCGGCTCTTGCAATGCTTGAATAGTCGCTCTTATACCGCGGTCATTCAAAAATTTATAGATTTTCATTGCATGGAATCGTTCTTCTTCAGCCTGAATAATAAAGAAATTAGCAAATCCGTCCAAATTGTCGCTTGAACAATAAGCCGCCATCGCCATATATACATGAGCAGAATAAAATTCAAAATTCATTTGATCGTTAAGAGCTTTAGCTAGTGAATCTTTCATGTCAAACACCTCTATTTTCAATTTTTCCCGCTATATCTATTGTAGCTTAAGCTGAAACAAGCTTCAATGTCGGCTTGTTCTCTAATCCTTTGCCCAAGACTGACGCACGGTACAGGTAAAAACCTATACGCCGCCTTATTTCTTCTTAAACTGCTGCAAAGCGGTTTTCAGCTGCGTGTCCTCATTATGAAGCTTCTCACGCAATAGATCCAACATGCGATAACCTGTTTTATCGTTGAATTTCCCGCTTGCCTCTAGCTTCTCCTTTTGCTGGAATTTCTTCAATACCTCTGTTGTGCTCTCATCGAAAAGCCCTTGTTGAGTAACTGGTCCGTATCCTAGCACCTCCAGCATTTGCTGCATTGTTTTTACATCCTCGCCAAAGCTGCCCTGCTCCATCTTTGTACCAATCGCAAGCGGACGCAGGCTCGCAAACTCCGGCAACTCCGCCTCAATATCGGGATGCACCCCTTCCTTGTTAATCCAAGTACCTCCCGGAGTTTTCCACTGTGCTACGGTTAAGCTCAGCACAGACATATCCTGGAATTGGCTGAACGCCTGCACAACACCTTTGCCATACGTTTTTTCCCCTACAATAATCGCATTGGCAGACTCCTTCAAGGCGGCAGCCAGCACCTCGCTGGCACTGGCGGATTGGCCGTTCACAAGTACAACAATCGGAATCGTCCATTCCTTTTCTTGCTTTGAATGGAAGGTAACAGTATTTCGTTCATTTTTGTACACAACATTCAAAATTGTTTTTCCATCAGGTATGAGAATATTGGCAATATCAATTGTTGACGGCAAAAGCCCGCCCGGATTAGAACGCAGATCCAGCAGCAAGCCTTCCAGTTTCCCTTCTTGCTCCAGCTTGTCCAGCTCTTCTTTAAATTCTTCTGCTGTTCGTTCTGCAAAGCGGGTTATCGTAATATGTGCAATATTGCCAGCAAGACGCTCAGAAGTAACCGTGTGAACAGGGATGGCAGCACGCTTCATAGAAACATCAAGCTCCCCCTTCTCGCCTTCTCTAATGAGCGTTAAGGTGATAGACGTTCCTTCCTCGCCACGTACAAGCGCTAGCAGCTGTTGAAAGCTTTTTCCGGCAGCAGCTTCGCCATCTACCGCAATAATTTCGTCACCTGGCAGCAAGCCTGCCTTCTCTGCCGGCGTTCCTTTTACAACGGATTGGATAATATATTTGCCTTCTTCTTGACGCATCTCCGTACCGATGCCATAAAATTGTCCTTCGTAGGATTGAGTATAAGCTTCCCCAGCTTCTTCAACCATATACTGCGAATAAGGATCATCCAGCGCAGCTACCATCCCTTCAGCAGCTCCGTCGATTAACTGCTTGGGCTCTGCGCCATTCAAGTAATCATCCAAAATTCGATCATAGGATAGCGATAATTGCCTGAAGCCTTCCGCCTTCATAATCGGATACTTGCTTCCTGTCCATAGCACACCTGCCGTAAATCCGGCAATCACAAGCGCAATTGCACCTAAAAATAAAATATAAGGCTGTATCGTCTTGTTTGATTTGGAAAATTGATCGTTCATTACAGCATCTCCTTGTTTGCGGGTTTCTGTTTCGTTACAATCAATACTATAGCTTGTCCTATTGTGAAAGGAGTTTGCGCAATGATGTATAAATTGATTGCAATTGATATTGATGACACTTTACTAAATGATGAACTTACGGTAACGGAGCCAACAAAACAGGCTCTTGCAGCCGCCATGAATAAAGGGGTAACCATAACACTGGCTACAGGGCGCATGTTTGCATCCGCCAGCCAAATTGCCAAACAAATTAACCTTAATGTTCCTATTATTACGTATCAAGGCGCACTCGTCAAAACATTGCTTGATGAACAAATAATATATGAGCGTTATGTTCCTTCTGAGGCGGCTCGCAAGCTGCTTACCTATGCAACTGAGCATAAGCTGCATCTGCAACTATTTATTGATGACAGATTGTATGGGATGGAGGATAACGACTGTATTAAACAATATTCCAAGGAACGCAAAATAGAATACACCATTGAGCCCGATTTTGATCGTTTAGTTGCCATGCAGCTCAATAAAATGCTTATTATTGAAGATCCAGAGCAACTCGAACAAATCGAGCCTGAGCTTAAAGCACTGATTGGCGACCAGGTTCATATAACGAAATCAAAAGCTAATTTCTTGGAGATTATGCATAAGGAAGGAACCAAGGGGCATGCTCTGCAATTTATGGCACAGCATTTGGGCTGTACATTAGAAGAAACAATCGCTATTGGCGATGCCTGGAATGATCACGAAATGATTGAAGCTGCCGGTCTTGGCGTTGCTATGGGCAACGCAACCGAAAAACTGAAACAAATTGCCGACTACATTACTGCCAGCAACAATAATGAAGGTGTAAAGCAAGTAATTGACAATTTTATTTTAAATCCAATGCTCGTATCGGATAAAATCGAATAGCTGCTTGCCGCCAATTAAAAAATGGGATGGAGATTAATTCTCCATCCCATTCTATTCAAGTGAATTTATGCCAAGCTTATCTAAAGTTCTGGAGCAAGGACAATTATACTGCTCTTTTGTCCCGTTTGCATTCACCATTTTCACACTCTTTGAACTTACCAATAAAGTCCAAACGATGATCATGCACTTTGAAGCCAAATTCTTTTTCCAGCTTTTCTTCCAGACTTACCAGCCAATCCTCTTTGATTTCTTCCAATGCGCCACAAATCTCGCATATTAGATGATGATGCATATGCTCATGACCTTCGCCGCGGAGATCAAAACGCGCAACGCCGTCACCGAAATTCATTTTTGCTACAATATGCAATTCAGCCAACAGTTCCAACGTGCGATAAACAGTCGCCAGACCGATTTCAGGAAACTTTTCCTTGACTAGCA
The DNA here is from genome assembly GCA_040396195.1 of Paenibacillus nanensis. GTDB lineage: Bacteria > Bacillota > Bacilli > Paenibacillales > Paenibacillaceae > Pristimantibacillus > Pristimantibacillus nanensis_A. The sequence continues at coordinate 147,040 of JBEBPB010000003.1, read as the reverse complement.
TATATACATCCTCAGCGCTCAAATGATCTTGCTCATGCTCTAGCAGAACTTTGACGATAATTTCACGCTGTGTTGTCAATTTGTAGCCATTCTCCATCAAACTTCGCTTTATTTTATCAATTTCAGCCGTCATGCTCATGAATAGATCCCCCTCTCATCCGACAGATCACGATAATGTTTTATAATTATTCTAATGTAATGGTATTCTATTTTTCAGTTTTACGCAACCGTCTTTCAAAAAACAACACTAAAACGTCGCAGATAAATGAAAAAATAACGACCGGCAGCTATTTAAAATAACAAGAAAACCGCCTTGCAGACGGCATATTCGTTAGCCCAACATAGACTGGCTATCGAACCGCCATAGCTGCAAGCGGTTTTCATATCAATTCATTCGCCTTCAATATAATACTTTTGATCACCCTGGGTAATAACAGCCTGACCTTGAGTCAAATCGGTCATCCAAGCTATAAACTGCTCCGCTTCCGGGGCTTCGGGCAAGCAAGAAACAATTACTTTGTCCGTAAATTGCACCTCACCAACCCTTGTTCCGCGGTTATGGAGCTCATTTTCCAGCTTGCCGTACCATGTATAATCGACATCAACGAGCACCTCTTGATGCAGCACCCATACAATCTCTTCCGCTGCCTCAATGCCTGCGACAGCGCCGTCAGTATAGGCGCGCACCAATCCGCCTGTTCCCAGCATGATGCCGCCAAAATAACGGGTAACAACGACAGCGACATTTTTCAGCCCTTTATTTTTGATGACCTCCAGTATCGGTTTGCCTGCCGTACCACTAGGCTCTCCATCATCAGAAGCCTTTTGAAACTGATCCCGGTCACCGACAACATAAGCTGAACAATTGTGAGTGGCTGTCCGATGCTGACGCTTAATCTCTTCGATAAAGGCAACAGCCTCTTCCTCCGTTGCAACCGGCTTGGCACAACCGATAAATCGGGATCGCTTGATCACGATTTCCTTACTAGCTTCCTGCCTTACCGTCGAATATCGATGCATCATAGATTGCTTCGCTCCCAAGCTTGCCTGCTTGCTTTACAAACGTGCCTCAAGCTCAGCTTTTTCCTTTTCAAAGCCAGGCTTGCCAAGCAGTGCAAACATATTTTTCTTATAAGCCTCCACACCTGGCTGATCAAATGGATTCACACCGAGCAGGTAGCCGCTTAGTGCACAAGCTTTTTCAAAGAAGTATACCAAATAACCAAATGTGTATGGTGTCATATCTTTAATATTGACGATCAAGTTAGGCACTTGTCCATCTGTATGCGCAAGCAGAGTGCCCTCAAACGCCTTTTTATTAACAAAATCCATTGTTTTTCCAGTAAGGAAATTCAAACCGTCAAGATCATCAGCATCATGCTCGATAGAAATATGCTCGGCTACTTCCTCCACTTGAATGACTGTCTCAAAAATATTACGATTACCCTCTTGGATAAACTGTCCCATTGAGTGCAAGTCTGTTGAGAAATCAACCGCAGCTGGATAAATACCTTTGTAGTCTTTTCCTTCACTCTCACCAAACAGCTGCTTCCACCACTCTGAAACAAAATGTAGGCTTGGCTCGTAGTTCACCAAAATTTCAGTCACTTTCCCTTTGCGATACAAAGCATTGCGGATAGCCGCATACTGGTAAGCTTCATTCTCTGCAAGATCAGGATTAGCAAACTCCTTGGAAGCCTCAGCTGCACCTTGCATCATAGCATCAATATCGATACCTGCAACTGCAATCGGCAACAAGCCTACAGCTGTAAGTACAGAATAACGTCCGCCTACATCATCAGGAATTACAAAGGATTCATAACCTTCCTCGTTAGACAACACTTTCAATGCGCCCTTCGAAGCATCCGTTGTTGCGTAAATACGCTTGCGAGCTTCCTCTTTGCCGTATTTTTTCTCCAGCTCAGCGCGGAAAATGCGGAATGCAATCGCGGGTTCTGTTGTTGTACCAGACTTGGAGATAACGTTAATTGACCAATCACGGCCTTCAATTAGATCAAGCAAATGCTTCACATAAGTAGAGCTGATGTTATTTCCTGCAAACAAGACTTGAGGAGTCTTTCTATCTTCTTTTGACATCATATTATAGAACGAGTTGGACAGCATCTCAATTGCCGCACGCGCTCCCAAATAAGAACCGCCGATGCCAATAACGATCAACACTTCAGAATCAGACTTGATTTTCTCAGCCGCTTGCTTAATACGCGCAAATTCTTCTTTATCATAATTGGATGGCAGATCAATCCATCCCAAATAATCAGAGCCTGCTCCTGTTCCGTTATGAAGCTGCTCATGCGCCAGGCGCACAGCATCCGTGAAATAATCTACTTCATGCTGCCCTGCAAAAGCAAGAGCCTTGCTGTAATCAAACTTAACTGCTTTACTCATGAAGAATTCCTCCTAAATGAAGTTATAATAGAAAATCGGCATGCAGCCAAAGGCAGACAGGCCGTTGCTATTTGGATACTGTAATGCTTATCTGGCTACAACAAACGATTCCATAACCTTTCTCCGGTTCAACGTTTATTTTGCAACCATTACCTATACTTTAGCCTATTGAGCGCTATAAGCACAACAATTTCACATATTGTTTGAAAGTATAGCACCTATCGACTGTGCCTATAGCTAAGCGGTATGCTATGAAAAATTATTTTATCCCCTCATAAAAATTTCACAAAAAACTCTTTCAGAATCAGCTTTTCAAAAGCAAATAAAGCTCTTCGTTCGATCTGCAAGCAGCTAAACAAAGAGCTTTACTATGGAATCACTGTAGACTGAATGACTAGTTAAAAACAACCGTCTTATTATTATGCACCAAAACTCTATCTTCCAAATGCCATTTCACAGCACGAGCCAATACAACCTTCTCAATTGTGCGTCCGATCCGCTTCAGCTCCTCGACATTATGGCGATGCGTAACCCGCTGCACGTCCTGCTCAATAATCGGTCCGCCATCCAATTCCTCTGTGACATAATGTGCAGTTGCTCCAATAATTTTCACACCGCGGTTGTATGCCTGGGCATACGGTTTTCCGCCAACAAATGCCGGCAAAAATGAATGATGAATATTAATTATGCGATTCGGGAACTGCTCAATAAATTTAGGAGAAACGATTTGCATATAGCGGGCAAGCACAATCAAATCAACTTTGTCCGCTATAACTTCCATCTGCTTGCGCTCAGCTTCCGCCTTCGTATCCGCTGTAACAGGAATATGATGATACGGAATGCCAAAGCTTTCCACCTGAGCCCTCATATCATTATGATTGCTAATAACCATTGCAATTTCCGCATCAAGCTCACCTGACTTCCACTGCCAAAGCAGTTCCATCAAACAATGATCCTCCTTGGAAACCAAAATAGCAATCCGCTTTTTGCGGCTGGCACGGAATGTGCTCCATTTCATATCGAAACGATCTGATACACGTGCAAAGTCCTCAACAATAACAGGAAGTTCCTTGTCCATATCCGTTAATTCAAATTCAAAGCGGATAAAGAACATACCGCCTTCTGGATCCATTGTATACTGATCAGATTGAACAATATTCGCTCCGTGCTCATACAAAAACTGAGAAACAGCCGCTACAATACCTGAGCGATCTGGACAAGAAATTAGCATTCTAGCCCGGTTTGCATTCAAATCAGCAGCCTCTTTCACAACTTGCATTGACATTATCTTTCTACATCCTTTTCTGCAAAATATAATTTCAGACTATCCCAATAAACACGGAACTGAGGCGGCGTCAACGCTTCCCCAGTTCTAATTAATTAGTCAATTAGTACAGTGCGATTGCCTGTCTTGATAACAATATCAAGATTTACTGGAATACTGACCTGACAGCCATACAGTAATTCTTTGATTGATCTCTTCCTCGCTCAATTCTGTACCCAAAGCTTCACCTTCAACCACCATATCATATAATCGTTCTAGCGGCTCGCGCGGATCGGCTTTTTTTGCTTTTGCATCCGTTTTGAGTAAATCCCACACAGATAAAATATAATTTCTATTGTCCATTCCTTGTTCTGCAAAGAAATGTTCAAGGCGCTCTACATCCTCGATAAACTTGCCGCCCAACCGCTCCTCGACTCCGTTGCGAAGCAGCGCTATCTCCGCTTCATACATTGGACGCTGTTTCTTCGCATCTTTGCCAATCCAAGGGGTCTCCAAAATAAATGGACGACCTTGCAGCTTCTCGTGGTGAACGATTTTTTGCAACGCAGCCTGACCAATCCAGCCAGCCCCGATCGGAGCATGCCTATCCTTGCCAGCACCTCGTCCATTCTTACTGTCATTGACATGAACAACAGCAACTCGGTCTAAGCCAACAAGCTTGTCGAACTGCTCCAGCACACCATCCAAATCATGAACCAGATCGTAACCGGCATCATGCATATGACAAGTGTCCATACAAACAGTCAGTCGTTCGTTATGCGTCACTTTATCTATAATAGCGGCGATTTCGTCGAAACTGCGCCCAATCTCAGTTCCTTTCCCCGCCATTGTCTCAAGCGCAATATTTACCTTTAAATCCTTCGTACCATCAAGCACCATATTCAAACCTTCAGCGATTCTGTTAATACCGTAGTCAGCATCTTTATCTGTATAGGCGCCGGGATGAAGAACAATATTCGAAACACCGATATGCGCTGTGCGACGAATTTCTTCTTGCAAGAAATTAACAGCCAGCTCAAAAGTGCTTTCCTTATAAGAGCCCAGATTAATAATATACGGTGCGTGAACAACAATCTCATCAATGCCAGATTGCTCCATCAACGCTCTTCCTTCTTCAATATAAAGCGATTCAATCGGCTTTCTTCTTGTGTTCTGCGGAGCACCTGTGTAAATCATAAACGTATTGGAACCGTATGATACAGCTTCCTTTGTTGCCGTAAGCAAACCCTTGTCCGAAAAAGATACGTGGGAACCTATTTTCAACATATAAACGCCCCTTTACCGTTAATCACACCTTATTTTACAGGGAATGTCGAAATAAATCTAGTAACGTTCAAAATACTTAAACTAATTTGATAGTATCTCAATCCTCTTATTTCACCTTAATTTTTCTCTTATTTCTACATCCTCAAATGTTTCCTTCCCTTAACTAACCAATGTTCCCTTCTAATAGAAAAACGCCACCCAACATTCGACAAAATGAAAAGGATTTCTTCTTTCAGCGTCGAATGTCCTAGGAATAAAGGAGGCTAATAACATGCACAACCTGGTTACAAAGATAGAAAAACACCTGATTGATAATAAAAATATACTCCCAGAAAGTATTGAAAATGCTAAAAACAGACTGTCTGAAATACATCAGAATATAGGTTCTGATAAGTTAAAGTATATAAAAATGTATTACCAAGGAAAACTTTCAAGTGTTAATTACATCCCCAATACTCTAACGGTGCTAGCGTTAGTAATAGCAGTTGCATCAATTATAATTAATTTGTTTGATCCTTCTAATTTTACAGATTTGAAAAATTACACATATTTGATAATTCCATTACTCGCAATTACAATTCCATTATTGGGTGTTATTTTCATACTAAGTAAACTTTTAAGGTTAATTAAAAAGGACTCAAAAAAAGCCATTGCTTATACAATTCTCATTAACCTGATAGATGATGTAATTGATGGGAAGTAAAGTCCAACTTAAGAGGATGTCGAAATAAATCCGGGAATACGTTATAATTCATTTGTGAGGTGAAGGAAGCTTATGAAATCTGCTCCAGACTGGTTTATGTATTTTATCGTTTTCTGGGCAATCGTCATGGTTATTGCGATGGCAATTGGCGGTTTTTTTATGTTCAGAAAATTTTTAAAGGTCATGCCAATGCGTGATGGCAAGTCAAAGCTTGATTGGCAGAACTATTGGGTAGAGCGCAGTCGGCATATGTGGAATGATGAATCGAAACAAATGCTGGACAGACTGGTTTCTCCAGTGCCTGGACCATTTCGTGATATCGCAAAGCATTCCATAGCAGCCAAAATCGGAGAAGTTGCTATTGAGCATGGTGCCAAATCCGTAACAACTGAGCACTGTATAGAAGGCTACATACGAGCTACTCCAAAAAGGGACTACCGTGTATTGGTAACCTTTTTAGATAAAGAGGGCATAAATTACAAGCCCTATGAACATCTGTTCAATAAGTAAATCCAGAGTAATCATTAAGTTTATTTAATCCATGCGATAAAGCATGGATTATTTTTTTAAGAGCTAACAAATCGTACATGATCGATATCTAGTCTATGGAAAAACGAGTTGTAAAGCTCAATCGATATCTGATCGGCTGGATCGTCTCCTTCGGACTGGTCTCGACAATGGCACATGCGCAATATTCGACAAATGGATTTGACGAATATTGCGCATGTGCCATTGAAAATAATTAAAACGAGTATATACCCTAATCTGTGAGCTCCGAGTGTTCAGTATCCCGGAATGGACACGCTTTGTCACCCTCTTGAATAGCCGTATGCAAACCCGCATGTACGGTTGTTCAAGAGGGTGAGAGCTATGCGCTCCTTCGACTAGATTTATTATTATTCCTTATTGATTTCTCCCCAAACGATGTAAGTGACTCCACAAATCAAAAGAATAATTTCCGGAAGCCTCGAATAAGGGGATGGGATTTGCTCTAAAACAGTTTTAAAAAAACCCGTACTGGAACTATTACTTGCTAATACAGCAGCACTAATGTGAGTAACAGCATTTCGAAAAACAAACAGCACTAAAGCAAAACCAATCAAAAATATTCCCGTAGCTCTCTTATTCATATATCCTCCATCAAGAAGTTGGCTTATTTATACTTTCTCGTACAATATACGCTCCATTCGGTCGTTTAGTACCCAAAAATTTTGCCGAATAAATATCTGCCCATTCAGACGTTTCACTTTCTTTAATCACACCCATGGGCGATGTTTTCCATTGGGTTGTAGTTAGATAGCCCCATGAATTTGTGTGATATGGTGTGAACTCAAGCCATCCCCAACGCTTAGACGAGATCGTGGGGTTAATTGTGAATGTGTCCGTTTCCGTTCTACTCCAGGCACCACCAACGGTTGCCCCTAAGGTAACTGCTTTAATCTTTGCTGATCCAGTAATATTTATATTTGCACTCCAAGTTTCTGTTACGGTTGCTATCATTGAATATGAGGTGGGATTTGCACTATCATTATATATTGGATTTGTAATCCTTCTTTTAAGACTAGTCCTTTCAACAAAATTATTAAATCCAGATTCAACATATTTATATGTATATGATGTAACTAATCGCGGCTGAATTGGAGCATCATTTAAATATGAGTTGTAGTAATATTGAAGATTTCTTTTCATTAATGCAAATTCATCTAAATCTTTGTTTTTCTCCGCTTCTAATTTTATCCTATTCATTTCCATTTCTTTCTTTAAAGCTTCATAACCATCCTTCCCAATTTCCGTTAGTACCCCATCTTTTTGAATATACACTGTTACAATTGTACTCTCATCTTCCGATACTGTCCCTTTACCATCTGCACTAACAGCCGATCCGAACATTAATGTCATGATCATTAACAATGGCAGTATAAATCTCCACTTCCCAATTGCTTTCGACACCAAATCCAACTCCATTTGTTATAATTTACATATAATAACATAATTAACAAAAAAATAGAAGGTTCTTTTTACCTAATTTTATCCACTAGTATTGCATTAATTTTCCCTGAATTTTCATAACCTTATGCTATTAAAGGAAGAGAGCACAAAAAAACCCTATGAACACCTGTTCAATAAGTAAATCCAGAGTAATCATTAAATTTATTTAATCCGTGCGATAAGGCATGGATTATTTTTTTTGCAACCAAAGTGGTGTCAGATACGTCTAATATAGTTAGGAGGTGGATTTTTTTATGAAATCATCACAGAACAAGAAACGATCCCAAGCTGCAGCAGCAAGCGCCTTGCTTTTGGCAGTTATGCTTACCGTATCAGCATGCGGAGAAAAGCCTCAAGCTCAAAACAATAATATTCAAACATCGCAGCAGGATCAATTGCCATCAGATAAAGGAATTATCGACTCCGGTATCGCCATTAACAATGAAGAGGATAATGAAACGATTACGACTGGCGCAGGAGAGCAAGGTCAGAATAATAATGGTGCTGCTCCTGACAATTCATCCATTCAACATAAACCAGACGCTTCGCAAGGAAGCAACGATACAAATAAAGATATTGGGAAAGCTGATAAAAATGCTGAGGAGCCTGCTTTAATGAAAGCTAGTGGTCAGTACGTAGGACAGGCAGATATTAACCAGGTTGAAATTATTGTGGATGGCGAGGCTCTTCCATTCAGGCTGACAGACCCAGTGCGAGATACTATTGAAAAGCTCGAAATGAACGTAGCAGTCGATGTAGAGTTTACTGTCGAAGTCATTAATGAGCAAGAAAACATCGTTCATCGCTGGATCCAGAAAATTACACAAAAGCAATAATTACTAGAAAGCATGAAAAAGCATGGACATGAGACTTTCCTCTCGTATCCATGCTTTTTTTATTTTTTTCTAATTTCCGCATGCAATTTCAAATTTGTTAGTATGATTAAGCCTCTTTTCTAAGGCTATATATAGGTCCTTCTTCTCCTGCGAGCTGAATTTTGTCATCAGATGTGATTTTATATTGTTTATAAGGAATCATCCGTTCCCCATTTAACATAGAGCCGTTGCTCGATCCCAAATCAGCTGCCTGAATAGCTTGCTCTGTTCGTTCAATTTCCAAATGCAAACGCGATATTCCTCTAGCTAGATCGGTATAGCCTCCACCATTTTTGCCTCTGCCAATTACGATTGGTTTCGAAGATAGCTCAATTCGCTCTGTTTTGCCTTCCCACAAGCGTTCCAACCAAATAACTGATCCTTGCTGTCTGGAGTTTTCTGAACTATGCTTACTTGAAGCTGCCATGTCCTCTTCTTCTTTCTCACTAATCAATAGCATTGTCGGTTCAATAGGTTCATAACGACTTGCTGATCGTAGGGATTGCTTGGTAACATCGTAATCGGTTTGAGTAGGAGATTTTACAGTGGCATAAGATGTATGAACAAAAGGAGCAGCCTCGTCAGTTTTCTTGTTTAGCTCTGAATCCAGCATGGCGGCAGCATTTTGTAAAAAACTAAAGTCTATTTCTTCTTCAAAGCTTTTGTCCTCTGATCGTGATTTCAACCATTTGGCTATAAAGATTGCACCTGCCAACAGCAAAATCGTGATACCCAAACAAAAGTACAATTTACTTTGATCCGGCTGATCCAAATATATAAACTTCCAGTTCAGAGCAGCAAGCAATATGGCTGCAAGCAGCAGCATTCGTAATCGCTTGCTCTCACTTTCATTCACAAACTGTGTATCGTCCTGCTTCATATCTTCTACTGAATCCTGTAGCTCTAATGCAGGCTCTGACAGCTTCTCTTGAAGTGTGTGTACCGACGCAGCCGCTGACTGTCCTACTTGATGCTTTATTTCATGATCTATAGAATGATCCATTAAGTGATCTACGATGTGATCTATTGAATGGTCCGCTGAGTAATCTACTGAGTGTCCTACTGATTGAACTTTTGTTTGTTCCGCTGCTTGCATTAACTCTTTATGAAGGAGATCGGAACGTTTTTTGTGTGTAGCCGCTTCTTCCTGTATATCTACTGTAACAGTTTCTTGCTGGATCAGTTCCAGCACAGTATTTCGCAACTCCTCCAACGGCCAATTGCTTTTATGTAAAAACTGAAGTATTTTTTGCAAGCCTTTCCCTTCTATATGATCAATGTAGGATGTCCACCTAATAATAACTGGCAGTAAATCCTCCACGCCAATAATCTGCGAACTGTTTTGAATGGGCAAGTAAGCCAGTTTGATCTGCTCCCAATGTGAACCGATAAATATAAATTGATCATATAATAAGCAGCTCTCAAAGCGAAGCATATAATCCTCACATTCCAAAAGAGCATCAATCAACCCCAGTATCAAACAGTAATAATTGTTCATCGACAACGGTTCTCTTTGCAGTTTATGCAAAAGCATGGAGACACCATCCAATGAGTAATGGAAGGAACAATTTCCATCCACTTCAAACCATTCAATCGGCAATAAACGCGGTATATTGCCTGATCGCAGCATTTCTAATTCGAGCTCATCAAGCTCAGCCCGTCTAATTCCCTGTTGATGCTCGATAATCATTTCATGTCCGCGCTGCATGGCAAAATCAACCTTCAACGCTTTTAGCAATTCCTCTCCCTCCTCTCTAAATTGGAATATTTATTATAATTATCGGTTCCAGCACCCAGTTCACTAGAATAAAAGCAGGCATGACTGCAATCATAAATGGAAATTTTTTTCCGGCATCCGCCCACTTTATGTAGCCTTTCCTATTCATTCTTAAAGCAGGTATGTATAAAGTGTGAAGCATTAAAATAAAACGGCGCAGATATATGCTTTTTGAAATTAAAATAACAAGTCCAATAATCCCTGCCGCTAAGAAGCTTATCAGCATTAGCTGCAATACATAGACTGTACTGCTCCAAATACCTATAGCTGCAAAAAGCTTTACATCTCCAGCTCCGATTCCTTTGAACAAATAGATTATCAGCAACGGAATAAATCCGCAGGCAGAAGCGATTAAACCTCCCCAAAGACCGATTAACCCACCGCTTGCCACCTTATAAATAATCCCTGCTGCGAAAAAGGTCATTACAAGCAAGTTGGGTATTTTTTGGTACTTTATATCTGTTATACAAGCCGTACCAAGTAGCAGGCTCAATGCTATAATTTGTATCCAACTGTCCAAGCCGCCGCGCTCCTTTTCGATGGGTTTTACATTATTTTAATTTGCTATTGATCAGATTTTCTTACCTCAAAATATTTGATATCACCACCACTATCTTCCTCATCAGCCAAATAAGCTTGAATGGTCCATAAACCAGGTGTTGTATTGCCGCTTACATGCCATGTCCAGCTAATGTTTCCATCATTATCCGCAATTGCTTCACCCAAGTTTTTGGCTTTGCTGTAGCCACTTTTATAAAGCACTGTCAGCAACACTCGAGCATTAGGCTCTGTTTTAACTACAACAGTTGCTTTTCTCCCGGGACGCACAGGCTCAGGAAATAGTGAGACAATTTTTATTTTTCCGTTAGTGGCTTGCTCCCTGCTCGTTGGCTTTGCCAACACAGCATCAGAAATCCATGCTCTGGATACAGCGGCTGCGGTTATAAGGACAGGCTTATTTAACAAGGGTATTTTGATTGGATACTCATAACTTAGCTGAATCCCTACTAAGTCGGGCGAATGACTTTTCAAATCAGGCCATATTATTTGTTCAAGACTGATGCGATCTGGCTCAATAATATGGTCATTTGCAAAACGATATAAATTAGGTGCAACTATGGTTTTTCCAATAAGTTCTGCTGTTATGACTTGAAGTACAGGATCCCAGTTTCCCGAAGCGGCTGCATTTGCTAATGATTTGAGGGGCTCCGGTAATAACCCGGTTACCTTTCTCAACACTTCCGGCTGCCATTCTTTTAAAAACCTCTCCTTGTCACTCCCCTTCTCACTTTGAAGCAGCCTATCATTATTTAACGCAAAGTCTTTGCTAAGATTAGCTGAATAGTATTGATATGCTTTTTCTACAGGATGGATATGAGCTGCAACTGTCCTTACCGCTTGTGAAGCAGTTTCATGTAAAGCTAGTTGGACTAATTGAATATGAATTAAAATGATTAATGCGAGCATAAAAAAAATAATGGCAGGCAGCACAATTGCCGCCTCCAATACAATCGATGCCTTTTGCTCTCTATAAAAAATGCAATTTATCTTACGAATAGGACCAGCCAATGCTTTGAATAGTTTCATAGCGGTTTCCTTTAACCTTTCCTCGTAAAATCCCCGTACTCCCTACTGCTTTTATAACGCCTGGCAAAAACCATAGGTTGGCAGATATATTCGTTTCAGCTACTACTCCTGTAGCAATAGCAGAGAGCTGCAGACCCGTATTCCATTCGATAACCGCTACAATTCTTGCCAATCTAACACGTTCACTTCCGCCATGCATCAGCATAAATATGCGCAAATAGTCTTTGTACTTGACAGGCACAGGTGCAAATTTGCTAAGTGGAGCCTCGCCCTTGTTTGCAATTGTCAACAAATCCTCTGTAGTCTTGTCGATCGCATAGGCAAGTGCTGCTGAAAAGATAAGCAATGGATGACCGAGCCCTCTCTTTTCGATTAACCCTTCCATTAAGCGAATCGCCATACGTAATGCGGTTAGTTCTGTGTAGGCTGCGGCTATATTGGCAGATGGATGGTAAAATCCGTACAAAATAAATTCCGCCTCTTGCTCTGCAAGCCTAAAAACCTCTATATCCTTCTCTTGCTCTGTCTCTCCTTTTATGAGAGCAGTCAATTGCTGTGGAGGAAAGCTGCTGAAGCGCGCAAGAGTAAACTCTCCAAAATAAAAGCGATCACGTGTCTTTTGTAAAAACTGCGATAGATTTAAAAAAAGAGTATCGGAGGCATTGGCAGCTGCTCCAGCTCCTTCCTCTGCATCAGCACTATTTTGCTGCTGTATACTGTCAAATTGTGAATTATCCGGCTCCATTTCAATATTGAAATCCAGACTCTCTTTCACAAATTGTTTTAATTGCTTGTAGTTTTCTTTTTCTTGCTCTGAAACTTTTGCTCCCTTCAAAACCTTCAATATTTGTTGCAGCTGTGTCCATTTTTGTTTTACTTCCGCATCTTGCTTTTTCAATTGTTTTCTTACCTGCAGCTCCGAATTAGCTGCGCGACGTGTTTCCAATATAGTTGCTGGCTCCAAATAATTTATTTTGTAGCCAGCATACAAACGATCAAAACTAATACGCAGCTTATCTGCAGCCTTACTTGCTTCAATCCTTTGTTTGCCTGTAATATCTATAATTTTATGAAGCTTTTTAACAAGCTCATTTCCTTCATACTCAACCCGCTCCCACTCCAGCTCCTGTTGCTCAATTTCATTACTATACATCTCAAAAAAATCTTCGCCTCGTATTAATTTCTCGCTATTCTGTCCGACTTCTTCAAGCTCTCGTTGTTGCTGATCCGTTAAAATTGAATGCCTGTCATTATCAGCAAATTCTAATGCAGCATCTACTTGGTAGTGGCTTGCTTTCTTATTATTATTTTGTTCAATATAAGATCGCATTTGATCGTTAATCCCCTTGGCTGTCTCCCATTGATGAACCACCTCGTGAATGGCTTCATGATGTAGTTTTCCACTCTCATCAAGCTCTTTTTCTATTTTGGAAGCAGGTTTGCTTTACTTTATTTTCATAACTGGCAGCCTCTATGTATCTATTTGCCTGCTCCTGTTTTTGCTGCTCTAACGATGCTTGGGCAGTAGCATGCTCTTCTCCAGACAGCTGAAGCAAATCTGTTTCAGATCTGCTCATTTCTATAGCATGCTGTGCGATTTCTTCCAGCAAAGTATAGTATCTGCTTGCGCTATTAATAATGAGTAAAACTTCGTTTTGCCATTTCTCATAGTGCTGATGTGCAGATCTGCCCGCTTCAAATTGCTTGTTAAGAGCCTTATCCAGAGCTTCCTCTCGTTGTTCATACCATTTTTTCAGTTCCCTCATTGTTTGAACTGCCGCTGATGACTCTTGCATCGAACGTGCCAAAGGGGCAAGCTTGCCGGCAATTTCAATTGAAAAATCAATGGGCGCCCGGTATTTCATCTGCTCCAATATTTGTCTGCCGATTACCGGATGCATGCCTAGTTGCTCATAATTGACAAGTCGAGCCTCCTCCAGCTTCATATCGAGCAGCCGCAATTCTTTGCCTTGCTCATTTTGCATCCTCTCATATTGTTCAAACACATTGCGGAAAAGCTCCTCTCCATCTGTTCCTCCTCTGCCAAATAGCCCATATTGCTCAAGCAGTCTTTTATCATAAGCAGACAAAACAGAATGAACGCTTGAACGGACAGCAGATTCCGCCGTTTTTTCAATAATAGCAATCCTCGCATAATCAATTAAAAATGAAAAAAATAATAGAATTGAAGCCATTGTAACGGCAGCGAAAATAGTAATACTTCCATTTTGTCGAAAGCAGAGCTTTCTTACATTAATAAATCTGATTTAAACCACCCCAAAACTCAGTTCAGCTTTTTTAATACACTCGAAGCTTTTTTATTAAATTGCATTAAATTTATATGATCAGTAAGTTTTTGGCCATAGTATGCAAACAGTTCCATGTTCCGAATAATAGTAACCGGATCGTTAATAGAAGAACTCACTTGTATACCATCACGCAACGTACTGCCAGATTTACTGCCTCGGACACCAATTTTTGATTGTAATAGATTTGGTTCAAAGAAAACCTCGCCCTGCACCCCAAGCTTAGTCTTATCCAATCTTCCAGCCATCACTTGCAGCTTTTTGACTACAGGCTCTGAATCATTGTTTTCGTAATTGCCAATTGGAAGCACAACAGCCCGATCAGAAGAGCCAAATTGAAATAACGATTGCAGGACCACATTGCTGCTCAAAGAACTATAAAGCGGATCATATTGAGGAACAAGTAATACACCGCTCTTTGCTTCCCTATAGCTATTATCCCAATTCCAGGCAGCCCGTTCGGCAGCTGAGGCTATCGTGTAATAAGCAATGACTGATTGATAAACATAGGTGCCGGCCAACATAAACATCAGCAACACTGTTATAACAAGCGGAGCAACCAGCGCCGCCTCGATTGTAAAACTGCCTGTGCTGCTTCTCCAGAAAGGTGCTTGAATATTCATTAATCAAAAATAGTGTTAGCTTTTTTATCTGCCTTGGTCATCAAATTTTTGACGAAAGCAATGATCCAATCTCTAAATAAAAGGGCAATAATAATAACAACTGCAATAATTAATATCACCTCAACCGTCCCCATAGCCTCTTCACTTTTTATAAACTTTTTTAAGCTCTCTTTGAAATTTCGCATTAAAATCTTCCTCCCCATATTTTTTTACAACATAATCATGGCAGCAGGCGCTGCTAGAATTATAATCATGACAAATAATATAGCAGCCAAAGGAAAAACAAGCCTTGAAGAGGCTTCCTCGCCTTTCATTCTTGCAACGCTTTTTCGCTTCTCCCACATCGAATAGGACAATTCTCGCAGAGCCATAGCCAGTTGACCGCCGCCGCGCTTATAATTCATTAATAAAACGGAAGTGAACAATGAGATTTCCTGTACACCGCAATCCCGATTAAATTGCTCCATAACCGTCGTGAATGTTTGTCCATGCTGAATCGCCCATGAAGCACGCCGCAACTGATCGCTTAGCGGATCAACTCCCTTTCTGGCGTTTGCAATTTTGATCAAAGCTTGATGTAACGACTCTCCGGCACCAATAAGCAGTACAAGACCACTGATGATATCCGGCAGCTCTGTTATAATAGCCAATTTCCGTTGCTCCACTTTTTTGGCTGCATCCAGAAATGGCTTGGTTGCATATACCGCTCCCGCCAGCATACTAATCACTAGCAGTAGTTCTTCCTTGGCAATAACCCCGCCCCAGGCTCCGCATGCTATAATCAGCAGTCCTGCTCCGAAAAATTGAGCAACTTTTTGATGTGTGTTCTCGTATGTCCAATCACTTCCACTTAACAGTCTCTCCCTTGTATGCAAAATACTTAGCGGAAGCTGTATTTTATTAAATAGACCTTGTTGATCAAAATACTTTCTTAATGCATATGCAAACCCATCGAATAGACCATTCCCCCTTCCACTCCGTCTGTCAGACTGATGCAACGGCTTATGCTTTATATAAACAAAGAGCAGAAAAGCGGAGGATGCAATTGCAATAATCCACTGTATGGCGAGCATATCAATCGCCTCCGATGTTTTAAACTTGAATATTCATAATTTTTCCAATCAGCCAAAAGCAGCCGCCAAGCATGCATAAGGCTGCTGTTAGCAATAAATAACCAAATCCACTATACAAAGGTGCCAAATAATCAGGCGCAGCAAACTGCAAAAAAGCTAGAAATACAAACGGCACTGCCATCATAATTTTACTTTCCAGACGCTTTTGGGCTACCAGCACCATAATCTCTTGTTCAGCAGCCAACTTCTCATTAATTACCGCGGCTGTCCGTCTCATAACCTCCATTAAATTCCCACCGGATCTTTTGCACGCTGCAAGCACTTCAGCAAACTGAATAATTTCATCTATTTCCGACCGCTTGGCAAAGTCCAGAAGCACATGCTCAAGTGGCTCTTGATGATGAAGCCGATGGACAATCCATTGAAATTCGGTAACAATCAAGCTGTTCGGCTCTGGATAAATAAGCAGTAAATCTTCTAAGGTTGATTCACATGCTTTCTCTAGCGACTTTCCGGCAGCAATGGCAGAGGATAGTGCGGAAAGTGACTCCTTAAACTGCAATCGCAGTCTGTTGCGCCGACTTTCTATTATCTTTTTTCTGTATAATCGCGGCACTATTAAACCTAAACTGCTGAAAAGCAAAGACAATACAATAGTTTTATAAAATAAGAATGCCAGAATAAAAAACATTACACTTCCTGCTATCCAAACTACAATAAACTGGGAATAGCTTAATTGCAGCAAACAGTAGTTGGGCGGCATGCTGCCCAGTCGTCTTATCTCATCAGCTGATATACAATCAAGGGCTAGCTTTTTTTGCATCATGACTATTTTTTCTGAGATTGTCTTTTCCTGCGACCTGCTGAGCTTAACCGATATTGCTTTTTGTTTTTTGCTCATAAAGCCTCCCTTCTTGACCAGAATACGCAGTGTGCTCACTCGCCAGCCATTTCTCCATATTTTGAAGCTGATACGCTGTCCGAGTAAGCATGTCTGTTTTTCCTTCCTTATTCAGGCCTTGATTTAACGAAAACAAAGGAACTATTTGCACCTCGCCGTCTGCAAGCCCTGTTATTTCACTAATCTCAACAACTTGACGCTTTCCAAACCTGTTTCTTGCCAAATGAATAATAATATCCAGAGCCGAAACGATTTGGTTGCGAATAGCGCTTACTGGAAGCTCCGCTGCTCCCAGCACCATCGTCTCCAAACGAGACATCATATCAGATGCGCTATTGGCGTGTCCCGTCGACATGCTACCTTCATGCCCGGTATTTAACGCTTGCAGCATGTCCAGCGCTTCCTCTCCTCTAACCTCACCTACTATAATTCTGTCAGGACGCATACGGAGTGAAGCTCGAATCAGTTCTTTTATGAAAACTGCGCCCCTCCCCTCGGTATTCGCATTTCTTGTTTCTAAAGCAACCACATTGCAAAGAGAAGATATTTTCAGCTCAGCGGAGTCTTCAATAGTAACGACCCGTTCTGTACTCGGAATAAATTGCGACAGCACATTAAGAAACGTCGTTTTTCCTGTACCAGTTCCACCGCTTATAAACAAGTTGTACTTGGCAACGACTACTTGTTGTAAAAACAGTGCCGCCTCCTTTGTAATTGAGCCAAAATCAATCAAATCCTGCATCGCAAGCGGAGTTTCAGGAAATTTGCGAATGGTGAGACTAGGACCCTTCAACGCAACGGGCGGAAGTACTACATGTACGCGAGAACCGTCCTTTAATCTTGCATCCACAATTGGCGACGACTCATTAACTTCACGATTAATACTCGAAACAATAGTCTGGATCAAATCCTCGAGTCTCTCCTTACTCTCAAATCTCAACGACAGCTGCTTGATCACCCCATATTGCTCTACAAAAATCTTGTCATAGCTATTAATCATAATTTCTGATATAGACTGATCCTCAAGCAGCGGATGCAGTAAATCCAGCCCTCGAAAAGCATGAAACAGCTGCTCCATTCTGGATAATTTTTCTGCTGTGCTCAACAAAGTGCTCCATTCCTGAGCAAGCAAGCGCTGCTCAATAATAACCCTTAATTGTCTGTCATCTAGTTTCCCCTCCTGATTGATCAGCTGACGAATTTCAGCTTTCAACTGCAGATACTGCTCATCTTGCATGTTGTACTCTCCTGACCGCGCTGCAAACGCTCCATATCGTGCCGGCTGCTGCCCTTAGCTCGGCAGAAATATTAAGTTGTTCTCTCTGATTCAGTTGTTGTTGTTTAATAGTTGGCAACGGATGGAACTGGGCTTGGGAGCATAATCGTTGCAGCTTGACCGGCAAGTCTGAGTACTGCCCTCGATGGATAAATAAAATTTTAGTCAGCAGCTGGCGAAATTGCTCAGGGGACTGCTGTTCCATACATTGCAAGATTTTTTCTTCCTTGTATAAAGCTGCCCTTCCTTCTCCGAGTATCCAAACAACCTTTCGAGAAACTTCCAACAAGCTTGCCTGAACTACGCCTTTTCCATCAGGGGGGCTGTCCAGATCAACAATTAACGAATTGTACAGTCCCTTCTCCGCAATTGTATGTATTATATGCAATGCATCATCGGAAGTTAGCATATGTCTATCGTCGGGATGGCTGAATGGTTCCATATATTCAAATTGCAGCCTCTCGTGTCGCTTCTGGGGCAATGTCCAGTTGTCACCTGAAGCATTGCTTTTAATTTGAAATAGCAGCTCTGATAATCCGCTTGCCCGCTTAGAATCTGTCCTATTCACTGTGCCTGTCCATAACGGCAAGCTATTCCAATACTCCATATTCAGTAAGAAAATCCGTTCCCGAAGTGAGCCGGCTGCATGTGCAAGATGGACGGCAAGTGTTGATTTACCGCTGCCCCCGCTACCCGAATAAACCGTTATTATATTCGTTTGTTTATTACTAAAGCTTGCTTGAGCTTGTCCTGTATCTCTCCCCTGCAATACGCTTGATCGCTCTTGGTAATAATCCATTAATTGACGCAGCAATTGCGGCAGCGCCTGATATTTCTTGAGGCTTTTGCAAGCAACACTATCATGCTCAATCGAAGTTCCTAATATAGCAATTGGATATAGCCATGTTTCATCCAGAGCACTTCCGGCTATATCCTCAACCAGCAACAAATCTACTGTGTCCCCTGCCAGCTCGCTTGCTTTAAAGCTGCTCCAGCTTGTAAACAACGAAAAACTCCAGCCCTCGGCAAGCGGATGTCTTCGCATATATGCCATCAGCTTCTTACTGTAAACATTGTCTTGTATAACAAGCGCCATTCTCTTCGTCATATAAGTTTCTCCTTTCAGCACATGCTAATTAGGCACTGATATATAAACTAAGCACAAAAAAGCACCGTATGTACGCATCACTGCGCATATACGGTGCTTCCGCTATTTACATTCGCTCGCAAGAGCAAACATAATCTATTAACTTTCCTATAAACTACCACAAGCTGACATCTTCCGTCAAGTATTCTTTAGAGCGAACCAAAGAATCGTTTTATTTCAATTTCAGCATTTTCTACCGAGTCGGAACCATGTACCACATTGCTTGCCACATCCATTCCATAGTCGCCGCGAATTGTGCCTGCCGCCGCATTAACTGGATTAGTCGCCCCTATTAATGCACGAGCATTTTGAATTGCTGCGACGCCCTCCAGCTCTATTGCAAACACTGGCCCTGAAGTAATATATTCCACCAATTCTCCAAAGAACGGTTTCTCCCTCAAATGTCCGTAATGCTCACCCGCAAGTTCTTCTGACACTTGCATTAACTGCGCACGTTTAATCGTAAAACCTTTATCCTCAAAACGAGTTAAAATTTTGCCAACTACTCCTTTAGCTACCCCATCCGGCTTTACCATAACAAAAGTTTTCTCCATACTGTATCCCTCCGTTATTATCGATCTTGCCGTAAGCTACCTATAAACTTTATAAATGTCATGCACCATGCCACTTATTCAGTCAAGGCAATAAACTCCTCAACATCTTTGGCAACAAGCGATACTGCCCGCTGCCAAAAAGCTGCCTGCTCCAAATCTTCTTGCAGATGCTTGCGCGCCAGTTCTTCCACACTCATACTTCCTGTATCACGCAACAAAGCAACATAGCGATCTGCAAACCCAGGCCCTTCTTCAACTGCCTTAGCATAAATACCCGCACTGAATAAGAAACCGAAGGTGTATGGGAAGTTGTAAAAAGGAACATCGGTCAAATAAAAATGCAGCTTTGAAGCCCAGAAATGAGGATGCAGTTCATTCAACAAGCCGCAATAAGCCTCTTGCTGCGCTTCCTCCATCAATTGATTCAACTCTTCTGCTGTTACCATGCCTTTTGCACGTTTTTCATAAAATCTTGTTTCAAACAGAAACCGGGCATGGATATTCATATAAAACGCAGTAGCCCGTTGAAGCTTATCCTCCAGTAAAGCTAATTTCTCTTCCTTGCCCTCTGCTGCCTTATATGCCCCGTCAGAAACAATCAATTCTGCAAAGGTAGATGCTGTCTCCGCAACATTCATTGCATATTCCTGTGCAAGCGGCGGCAAGTCATTCATCACATGCTGATGATAAGCATGGCCAAGCTCATGTGCCAATGTAGAAATATTGGAAGCTGAGCCTGAGTACGTCATAAAAATACGGGTTTCTTTTGCTTTTGGAAGCGACGTGCAGAAGCCTCCCGGACGCTTTCCTGGCCGGTCATCCGCCTCTATCCAACGCTTGGTAATCGCCATTTCTGAAAAATCTGCCATATCCTTGCTGAACACCTTAAACTGCTCCACAATAAACTGGGTTGCATCCTCATATGGTACTATTTTTGCTGATTTGCCCAGCGGTGCCTCCACATCATGCCAGTCCAGCTTGTCGACACCAACCAATTGTGCTTTTCGCTCGAAATAAGGAATCAGCCATTTTTTCCCCTCGTTCACAGCGCTCCACATCGCATCTAATGTTTTTTCACTCATTCTGCACATCATTAGCGGTTCCTTCAAAGCGGATTCCCACTTGCGCTTATCATACAGCTTCAAACGAAAGCCGGATATGCGATTTATCACTTCGGCACATAAAGTTGCCTGTTGTGCCCAAACCTTTTCCCATTCGGAAAAGTAGCTGCTTCTTCTGTCGCGATCCGATTCTGACAAACGATTCTGCATCTGACCTGCCGACAATTCTTCCAGCTTGCCGTCTTCGGATAAGGCTTGAAATTTGGCTCTTCCGACAATTGTATGATAAATGTCTCCCCAGCCATGATAGCCGTCTACAGCAAGCTCCTCAACCAAAGCTTCGAGTTCAGGGGACAACTTCTCTTTTGCCAGGTCTCTTCTTTCTTCCAAATGAAATCTTACTTTCCGCAATCCGTCCATCGCCATTAGCGATTCCCATTGTTCTTCTGATAGCGCCGCTAATTTTTCATCATAAATCGTAAGCAAGCCTGTAAAACGTGCTGATGCAGTTTTTATTCTGTCATTTATAGCATACGCTCTAACATCAGCGACATCTTGAGCCATTAAGCATCCTGTGAAAGCCTCCGTTTGCCGCAGCAAAATCATAATTTTCTGCATAAGCTCCGTCAGTTCTGCAAGGTTCACATCAGAAGCAGCTTGCAGCGCCAGCCCTTCAAATTGCCCGATTGCTTGCTCCAGCCTGCCAAGCTCTTCTTGCAGCTCACCAGAGCTGGATCCGCCTGCATATATACTATCTAAATCCCATTGCAATGAAAGTTTGCTCATTAACCGCACGCTCCTCTTCACAGGTTTAATTCGGCCGCTGCCAAGGCTTCTGCCTCAAATCCAGCAGATATTCATATGTACATTGCACATTTTTTGTTCGCAGTGTATAACTATTATAACCCTTATTATGAACTGGGAACTGCTATATTAGCAAATTTTTCATCAGAATCAGGAGGTACTCTCATGTCCAGACCTTTGCAAATATCTGCAGAAACAGCACAAATGCTTGCCAAGCAATTAGGCATGCCGCTTGAGCATATAATGCATATGCCCAAACATATACTCGTTCAAAAATTAACAGAGCTTGCAGCCAAGCAAAGCGATAACGAGCCAAGCGATACAGATTCAGCAGATCAGCATTCCGACAACCCTTCTTCTGCGTCACAAAAGCAGGAAAAAGACTCATGATACCGTTTGATAAAGCTTGGCCTTACGAAATCATGATGGGCGATATCTATGTATCTACTTGTCCGTTTTGTTTAAAGGATAATGTACTGCTTCCGCTAAAGCCCAAGGAGCTGTCCGAGATACAGGACGGCAAGAAAAAGTTGCTCGTCTTCCCTTGCTGTCACAATAAAGTTACGCTTTTGGATGTGGATCAGGATTATCTTTTGTCTGACACCAAGCTGCGCTAATGCTTCCGTACATTTTTGCTATATTCAATAGAAAAAGGCAAACTAACAAGCAGCCTGCCGCCTTATAGTTTGCCTTCTTTTTGCTCCGCTATTTTTTCCAACCTTTTCGCCTCATGCTCTTCCCGTATAAGCTGCCATTGCGCGCGTGAGGCCGCAATCATTGCACCGTCCATAATTTCCTTTGTATTGATGACTCGTGAGAACCAGCGCACTGCTTCATTATCGTTGCTTGTACGTCGATACAGCTCGCCTATCATATACATAAGCCTGGCATTAACTGCAGCATTCGACTCTTCCTCAAACACTTTGATATAGGAGTGCAATGCAAAATTCAAGAAACGCTGCTCCTGTTCTTTATTTTGCATGTAACGATAAAGCCAGGCGATATGATGCAGCAGCGCTGCAATATTGCGTTCCGGCGCATTAGTAGCCTGCGCAGACAGCAAAGCCAGCTTATAGCATTCAAGTGCTTCCTCTACATTCCGTTCTCCTGTATAAGAACGTCCTTTCCAGTTGGCTCCCGCTTGCTTGTAGTAGTTATCTTTTTGCGCATCAGAGAGGCTTTTGAAGCCATTTTCGGTCGAAGCAAAGCCGCAATGCGGGCAAACTCTGATAACATAGTAATCCGGGTTTATATCATTTTTATAATAGCCGCAAAAATCAGAGTCCATGCGATCAGTCTTTTTAAAGCTCGGTCTCACTCTGGAGGAAGCATATACTTCCCCGCAGCAAATGCATTCTTGCTTAGACTCATAAAGCGGCTGCAGCATTGTTACACCTCCTCTTCATCTTCTGAGTTGACAAAGTGAAAGGCTGGACCCGCCAGTCTCGTCAATATAATATCCGCTAAGTCAGGTCTGACTCCCGTTTCTCTAAGTGCTTCGCTCATACAGCCAAGCCATGCCTCCGCACGAGCTGGAGTAACTGGGAACGGCAAATGTCTGGCACGCATCATGGGATGTCCGACCGCATCGGAATACAAGGATGGTCCGCCAAAAAATTGTGTAAGAAACATATATTGCTTTTCCATGACAGGCATAATATCCTCTGGAAAAATAGATCCCAAAAGCGGGTGCGCCTGCACTTTAGGATAAAAGGTCTCAACGATTTCTAGCAGTTTATCTGCGCCAAGCTCCTCGTAGATGCTTCCTTTTTTTTCTCTCATTGGTTTCAACTCCATCTAACGAAAGTAAATGCAACTATATAAATTATAGCATATTGCCAGCAAAGAATATGTGACCTTCATGTGTCATGAGTATGAGAGGACAACCTGCAACATATAGTCAATATAGGAGTATTACAACAGACTTAGGGAGGATCATGCATGCTTCGCACTTTATTTCATCCTTTATCCTTAACTGCTTATACCGCGCTGCTCTTTTCTTTTATGATCGCGGCTTTCCCCGGCCACTCGCTGGAAGCAGCCTTGAAAGGTATTTCTATTTGGTGGACAGTGTTGTTTCCCGCTCTCTTTCCCTTCTTTGTTATTTCAGAAATGATGCTCGGTACCGGCATTGTACATTTTCTAGGAAAACTGCTTGATCCCCTCATGCGTCCTTTGTTTAAAGTACCTGGCATCGGCGGCTTTGTATTTGCGATGGGCTACATATCAGGCTATCCGGTCGGAGCCCGACTGACAGCACAGTTATATGAAAAAGGGCTGATCAACCGGATTGAAGGAGAACGTCTTGTTTCTTTCACAACAAGTTCTGATCCTATTTTTCTTATCGGTGCTGTTTCAGTTGGCTTTTTTCAGAATGCTGCAATAGCGCCGATACTGGCTGTAGCTCATTATGGAGGCGGATTTCTGGTAGGGCTGGCAATGCGCTTTTATGGCAATAAAGAAGAAAAGGCGCTTATTCGCACAGTTGTGCAGCCAAGAGTGTTTGGCAGCAGACTGAAAGAGGCGCTGCATGCTATGTATATGGCAAAAAAAGAGGATCGCAGAACATTAGGCAAGCTTATGCAGGATTCTGTTCAGTCGGCACTGCGACTTATGATTGTGGTTGGCGGTCTTGTTGTCTTTTTCTCGGTTATAATGGAGCTATTGACGCAAACCGGATTAATTGAGCAGCTTGCTGTTCAGCTCACAGCTTTGTTTCAAGCACTTGGTTTGCCTGGTATGCTCTCCACAGCTGTTTTGCACGGACTGTTCGAGGTAACGCTTGGTGCTCAAAGCGCAGGCGAAGCCAGCAGTTCTGCTAGTTATCTTATGCATCAGGCAGCAATTGCTGCCGGTATATTATCATGGGGGGGGCTATCTGTACATGCCCAAATTGCCAGCTTGCTGGGCAAAACCTCCATGCGCTATCTCCCTCTTTTGGTTGCAAGACTGATTCATGCTATTTTCGCAATGCTGCTCGTATACATTCTTTGGGGTCTACTTGGCGTTTAAACGATCATTAATAACATGTAATCAGCAAAACGGTTGTAACCAACACTTTCAGCATTGTGTTTCAGCTGTAATTCCATTATCATTTATAATACGCAAGGATTACTTCGAAAAGGGGATTACCATTGAACTACGCAGTTATTGACAGGGGCGACCCGTTGTCGAAATCACTTGTTGAGCAGTTTCACAGGCTGGCGGTCATTCATGGCTTCAAGCTTGATGAAGCAGAACCGGACTTCGTACTGTCGATTGGCGGCGACGGAACTTTGTTGCAAGCCTTCCACACATATGTAGAAAGAATTGAGCATGTAGCATTTATTGGTGTTCATACCGGGCATCTTGGCTTTTATGCAGATTGGAATGCAGAGGAGTTAGAGGAGCTTGTCACGTTTATGGCGAACAAAACGCCAAGCATTGTACGCTACCCGCTACTACAAATAGAAGTACAGACAGAAAAGCAATGCTTTAAATATTTGGCATTGAATGAATTTACTTTAAAGGGTGCGGATCAGACTCTTGTTGCACAGATTAATATTAACGATGAGATGTTCGAGATGTTCCGCGGTGATGGTATCGTTATATCCACCCCATCCGGCAGTACAGCCTATAATAAGAGTGTTGGCGGAGCAATTGTCCACCCTTCATTTGAAGCGCTGCAAATTGCCGAAATTGCTTCCATCAACAATCGTGTATTCCGGACGCTCGGCTCTTCAGTTTTACTGCCAGGCCATCATCATTGCGATATTATATCGAAGAAGGAGCAGCGCCTGCAGCTAAGCGTTGATCATGTCAGTATAGTCCAGGAGGATATCACTTCTATCCGTTGCAGTGTAGCGGATTGCAAAGTAAGCTTTGCCCGCTACAGACCGTTTCCATTTTGGAATAGAGTCAAGGAAGCTTTTATCGGCTTTGAGGTGCAGTAAACCAATGTTGCGAATGCCAAACAGGCAGCCTGTATTCGATAGGTGTCGATTGCAGGCTGCCTTTATCATGTAATAAGTTTCTGCAAGCCGAGAGTAGCAAGGAGAGGATCTTAAGATTTACTGATGCGATGGTATGCATTCAAGCAAACCAAAAAAAAAGCATATCCTGTTTGTCAGGATATGCTGCTTCAATCATATTGCAAACTATTCGGCTACTGGAAGCAACAGTTTGGTTAAGTCTTGGAATATTCCAGTTCATTGTTGTTTGTATGTGTGGGCTGCTTCGATACTGTTTGTCCTTGTTCTTGCTTGTGATTTGCTGTTTTAGCTCCATCTTGCTTATTTGATTTACGGTAGCGCTGGCCTTTGCGATAATAATATTCTTTCTTTGGCTTGCCCTCGCCCCGCTCTTCTGCTTTTTCTTCATTTTTGGCATCCGCTTTGCGAGAAGCTTTGCCTTCTTTTTCTTCCTGCTTGCGTTCTGCTCTCCGCTCTTTTCCTTGTTTGCTGTCATGTTGATTGGAACGCTGTTTTGGCAAAGTTTGTGCTTGTCCCTGCTGAGCCGGATTCTCTGCTGCTAAAGTGATCTGATCATTCTTCTGCTCACTAGGAATAGTCAGTTCAGTCGGTTCTTCTAATAAAAGCTTATCTGCATCATCAGTTGAATGTTGCTGCAGATCGCTATCCTCATCCAAATAAGCTTGTTCCTGCTCTGCCTTGCTCATATGTTTCTTCTCAACCACAAAATAGGCGCAACCAAAATTGCAATATTCATTCACATAATCGGTCATGCTGGAGTACAAGCTGTCCTTTGGAGCCTTAGGCGTATTATCACGAAAAAAACCTTTCAGACGCAGCTGATTATATCCCCAATCTCCAATAATATAATCATATCGATCAAGGACTTCGCTGTATCTATCGCGAAATGCTTCCAGATTCCATCCATTGCGATTTTCATGCAACAGCTCAAAAGATTTGTTGCCTATATGAATCAAAGCCATGATTTCACCTCGCGTCGGCTGCCATCGCCGCATGTGCAGCATCAGTTTGTTCATGTGCATGATAAGAGCTTCGTACAAGCGGCCCGGATTCAACGTGGCGGAAGCCGCGCTTTAGACCCTCTTCCTTCAGCTTCGCAAACTCATCCGGATGCACATATCGTTCTACTGCCAAATGTTTTGGTGTTGGCTGCAAATATTGACCAAGCGTCAAAATATTACAGTCCACTGCACGCAAATCATCCATTGCCTGCAAAATTTCATCGTATTGTTCTCCTACGCCAAGCATGATGCTTGACTTAGTCGGTATTTTCGGTTTCATTTCTTTCGCCATCTTCAAAAGTTCCAATGAACGGCTATATTTAGCTTTTGCCCGAACGCGGTCAGACATGCGCTCCACTGTTTCGATATTATGATTCAGTATATCCGGATTTGCATCCATAACAACTTGCAACGCATCCCAGTTGCCCATAAAGTCAGGTATTAATACCTCAACGCGGCAAAATGGCATTCGTGCACGAATCGCTTTTATCGTCTCGGCAAAGATCATCGCTCCGCCATCCTTTAAATCATCTCTTGCAACTGATGTTACTACACAGTGGCGCAAGCCCATCTGCTCTGCCGCTTCTGCTACACGCTCAGGCTCTTGCAAATCAAGTTCAGTCGGCATGCCTGTATTAACTGCGCAAAAACGACAAGCTCGCGTACATATGTCGCCTAGAATCATAAAGGTTGCAGTACGGTTCGCCCAGCACTCATAAATATTCGGACAGCGCGCTTCCTCACATACGCTGTGTAATGTTTTGGAACGCATCATTTCTTTAATTTCAGAGTAATTCCCGTCGGTTGTCAACTTTATCCGAAGCCAGTCCGGCTTTTGCAATTTTTCCCGTTGCTTCATTCTGATCTGACCTGCTTTCACATTCAATTGTGAGATGTGGCATCTCATAGCAAAGCAATCACTACTGACTGCCGAAGTTTATTATAACATGTTTCCATGAAAAATAGCATAACCATCCAGTTATAATTTTGCACTAAAAACAGGTGTAATTTTTTTCAGCTGTGGAAACCTACATAGAGAATTGGTCCATTTTTGTGGAAAGGGAAGATGAACTGACATGATTAAACCTTTTATAATATGTATATTGTCAGCTATGCTTTTATTGACAAACAGTACTGTACACGCCGATCAGACAACATCAAATCCAGAGCAAATTTTTGCACAAAGGAGCCAATTGTACAGCGATCTGCATGCAGTTACTCTAGTTCCTTGGAACTGGCTGGCGGCAATCGACCAGTATGAGCGAACCTTAAGCAAGGCATTGCCAAAATTCAGACCGAAACAAGGAGAAATAACTGGCATTTTTGTTGATCCTGTTCGCTGGAGCGGAACATTCAATCCAGATCATAGCGATACAAATCCCGCTTCCATCCAGTGGTTTAACGGTGTCGGCCGAGACGGCGATGGGGATGGGAAGGCGGAGCCCACTAACGATACCGACCTGCTTTACTCCATTGCTGTTGCAATTTCCAAGCAAGGTGTCTCTGATGAAGAACTGGCTATAGGTGTATGGGATTATTATCGCAACAGCCGATCGGTTCAGCGCATTAAACAGTTTGCATCCATCTATAATCATTACGGACAGCTTGATTTATTTGATCATGCTTTCCCGCTTCCGGTCACTTCGGTGTACTCCTACCGAGATACATGGGGCTTCAAGCGCAGTTGGGGCGGCAAACGCAGCCACGAAGGCACTGACTTGTTTGCAGGGTATGGCACACCGGTACGGAGCGTCTCATATGGTGTCGTAGAAGTTAAAGGCTGGAATAAATTCGGCGGCTGGAGAATTGGGATTCGTGATCTGAATAACTACTATCATTACTATGCACACTTAAGCGGATTTCAAAAGCAACTCAAGGAAGGCGATATCGTTACGCCGGGGCAAACAATTGGCTGGGTTGGCAGCTCTGGCTATGGAAAGAAGGGAACTCAAGGCAAGTTCCCTCCACATTTGCATTACGGTATTTATAGTGATCGTGGCACTGTAGAATGGTCATTTGATCCATTCCCTCTTCTGAAGCGCTGGGAGAGAGGAGAAAAGACGAAGAAAAAATAGTATGGCTCATCAAATCTAATATCACTCGCTATACCACTATCCTTACTGAGCAGCTCCTTGCTCCAGTTGGTTGATCCCCGTGCCTTCCTGCAACGGTTCTGTCAGCACTGGCGTGGAGCTGTTTTGTTCTCCCTGCTCCTCCGCAGTGCCAGGCACGGTTACGCCTCCCGAGCTTCCCGGAGCCATTGGCACCGATATATTTGGCGCTTGCGGAGCAGATTCGCCGACCGGCTTGCCCGTGTTGTCGTAATAGTACATTGGCACATCGCCCACAACCAGCAAATAGGAAATCGGAATATCCGTCTCCACCAGTTCAGGCTCTGTATCAAAAGGTATAATTATTGTCAGTTCTGCAATTACCCGAATATAGACCTCTACCAAAATCATATTAATTCCTGCATTTTTCTGTCTTGTACTCAGTTCCACCTTGACTGCACCTTGCGGCTCGAAACGAACTGGGATACGCGGTCCAAAAGATGAAATAATGGCACTGTTCAATGCATGACCTAGCGGAATATGCTCTGGTATATCCTGCAGATTAGTCAACTCAGACTGGACAGTTTCTATCGTGGCAGATGTAATTCGCATATGTTCACCATAATTGAGCATAAATCCGGAAATCTTGCCATTTGCATTCATCTTCCAGTCAATAAGCTTCTCTGTATTGGAGCTTCTGGCAACCTGCTCTGTAATAGCTCTATTGATCGCTTGAGTAGCTATCTGCTTCACTTTAATTTTTGCAACATGCATAAGCGGCGGCCGCAAATTTTTCTCAATAAAAATAAACGATGGGACAAGCATAATAAGCATAAAACAAAGCATGAGTATTAAAAATTTTCCCAATCGTATTTTTCTGCCTACAGGTTTACCGGAAATTTTAACCGGCTTGCCGCTTCCCCATTTGACAGCAGATACTTTGGTACGACTGCCAAACCCTTTCGCATTCCCGGATGATTGAAACAACGTCCCTAATGTTGACTTTTTCCCCCACTGTATTGGTTTTGTTTTTTTGGGCAGCGTACTGCTCCAAGAAGCCCGTTTGCCAAAGCTTTTTGGTTTACGATTGAACAATGCCGAGATCTGAAACCCAAAGCCCTTTTTCCCCCACTTAGCCAATTTGCTTCCCCCCGCTCCTGTCCCTCTCTTTATACATGCTATGCACACAGCAGAAAAAAAAGAAGAAGGCTTGCCAAAGCGCAAGTCTTCTTCTTTTTCACTTATTTAATTAGCAAAGCGACCTAATGTAAGCTAAATTTTCTGAAAGCAGTTGCTCAGATGGCGCAGAGCCGCTAAAATCTTCAAAGCTGATCCAGCCGTCATAGCCAATTGCTCTTAAATCTGCCATTACCTTTGGCCAATGTACCACTCCTGAAGTAAGCGCGTTCCAGGATGTTTGCCAAAGTTTTTCGTGATCCTTTGCATGCACTACTGGCTTGCCATCTTGCAACGTTTGCTCATTGAACTGCCAAGATGCATTCTTGATATGCACATGGTTCAAATACTCTCCCATTATTTCCAGACCCATCTTGTACTGCTCATAGCCCTCATAAACCATATTGCCTGGATCATAAATAATTCCCGCATACTTGCTGTCAAACCCATCCACTAATCTGCGGGCAGCCGAAGCACTTGGCGCAATCGTATTATGATGCACCTCAATCAGCGCCTTAATGCCCATACTTTTCCCCATATCAACAGCTTGATCCAAATAGCTGCGAGCATCAGCAAACAACTCGTTGTACGATTTGCTTCCATTGTAACCAGGCACACCCACTCGTATGGATGGTGCCCCAAGCGTTTTTGCCGCCTTCATGGCGCGCATCGTCGCATCCCTATCTCCACAAGTGATATAGGCTGCCAAGTTAGGTATTTCAAGCGATGCCGTCTGACATTTTTGCTTAATGGCAAGCAACTCTTCTTCAGTCGAATCAGCTTCAATTGTACTATAATTGTTTCCCCAGAAACTAGGAGCCTCATGCTTGCGCTCCGCTGCTGTTTTAGTAAATCTCCACTCTACACCGTCATAACCATGTTGACGAAGCAGTTCAATCGTACGATCAATATTGCAATCTGCTAGCATAACAGTAAATACAGCAAATTTCATAGCTGCGCACATCCCTTCAAATCTGTCAAATGCGTTAATACATTTAGTCTACCACACTAAAACGCTTTCAAATATGCTGTCCTTGTTCTATCCAGCTTGTCAATTGACTGTAATTGTCCTTGTTGTCGCGTGGAACACAATCTGTTACAATGATGCAGCACTAAGATATGAATTGGTGAAAGGAGCGGGCAACTATGCCGATTAACCGCCGTTTGATAACGGATTATGACTTTGAAGAAGCTGCCAACAAAAATAAACCGATCCGGGTTTTTCAAAATGATCAAATCGCCGATAACAAAACATATATCATTCGTTTTGATGACGATATTATCGCTACTCAGTCCGAATACGGCGATGTAACTTACCATCGCCGTATTGATTGTGAGTTTTTTGTTTTGCGCTAGGAACCGATTATTTCAAAACCGCATTGCCTTCAAGCAATACTTGCTGCAGCTCGGCTACTGGCACATCGATTGCATGGCAATTATATTTCACAGCAAGAGCAGCGGCTGCACCTGCTGCTTGCCCAAGCGCCATGCAGCTTGGCGTAAGGCGAGTTGTCGCCTGTGCCTCATGAGTTGTAGAGATGCAGCGTCCGGCAAGCAGCAAATTAGTAACATCCAGCGGGACAATACTGCGATAAGGTATATCATAAGCGCCGCCTTCTTTAATAAAATTGGCTGTTACCCCCTTTCCTTCCGGGTTATGAATGTCGATTGGATAGCCGCTTCTGGCAACAACATCATCAAACCTGCGTGCATCAAGCACATCAATTCCGTTTAGCACATAGTGGCCAATTATTCTTCTTGTCTCACGCACGCCTATTTGTGAGCCTACTGCAGAAACCACCGCATTCTCAAAACCCGGAATATTGTCCTGGAAAAACTTTTCCAGCATCAGCACTTGTTTCCGTCCTTCGATCTCCGCCTTAGTCAAATCCTCGGCTTTGGTAGGATCTAATCCGGAAATTCTGGATACGTTGACAAGCACCTCATCCTCATTTGGTCCACTGAAAAATAAAACACCGTCTCTTTGAATCGGCAAATCTGCCTGTTTCCATTTGTCATAGTAGCCCATCACACCGGTTACTGGCAGTTCATCCAGTTCGGAAATTAGTGATTTATGATAAAATTGATCCGGGTTCTGCTGCATATATTGCTTAACTGCCTGCAAGTTTACCCCTTTCATCCTGAACTTCATTGTCATCGGCTGCACTTTATGCGCATCATTCCCCTGTTCCCATGGAGCGCCAGCCTTAAACGCCACATCTCCATCGCCTGTTGCATCCACATAAGCCTTTGCATGAATCGAACCCATGCCATTTTTATTATATACTTGAATGCTTTCAATCCGACCCTCAGCAGTTGTTACATCAACAACTGAGGTGTGAAGCAGCAGCGTAACGCCGGCCTCCTCCAACATATCGCAAACGAGCACCTTATAAACTTCAGGATTGTAAGGGGTAAGCGTGTAGGTGAAGCCTACTGTATCACGCAAGTGACCAGGCGATGCACCAAGCACAGACAAACGGTCGACAATCTCTTGCGCAATCCCTTTAATCACATGATCGCCTGCTGCGGAGTGAAATGTCATCCACGGATAGACCATTGCCGCTGTTGACATTCCTCCTAAAAATCCGTAGCGTTCAACCAGAATCGTTTTTGCCCCGCTGCGCGCTGCACTGATCGCAGCTGTAATTCCTGCCGGCCCTCCACCAAGCACCGCTACATCAAATTGTTGCTCATCCGATTGCTTAATCTTTGTATCATTTAGTAACATCATTATCCTCCTCTATTTTTGGAGCGCTCCCAAAATAGTTTAAAAAAGAAGCTGACTATAAGCTTCTTCCCATTTTAATTGTACGTGCAAGTGATTTTCAGCTTTTCACCGTTGTTTGTCGAATGATCAGATCACTTTCAATAACCGTTGTTACACCGGCATCCGGCTCTAACTGTCCTCGCAGAATAGCTATCAGCATATTCATCGCCTCTTCACCGAGTCTGCGCTTATCCTGTCGAACTGTTGTAAGCGGCGGTGCATAGTATGCCGCTGCCTGAATATCATCGTACCCGGCAACCGCTACCTTGTTTGGCACTTCAACCTGATGTTGAGCCAATACTTCAAGCGCACCAAAAGCCATCAGATCATTTGCGGCAAAAATACCATCGAACAAAACCCCCCGTTCAAATAAAGCTTGGACTTGAACACGAGCAATTTCCTGCTTTGCCTCACCCTCAATAATCAATGCTTGATCCACATCAATTCCGGCTTCAGCAAGCGCATCACAATAACCTGAGTAGCGCGCCTGTTCATGGTACATATCCGGCAAGCCATTGATATAAACAATCCTTCTCTTGCCCAAACCAAGCAAATGCTCGACAGCTTGCCGTGCCCCGCTATAATAATCCGATGTGACACATGAATAGCTCAGCTTATTGTAGGCACGCTTGCCAATGAGCACAAAAGGGATTTGCTGTTGTCTAAAATAAAGCAAATGCTCCTCCTGAATATGCTCCCCCATAATAATCAAGCCGTCCACCTTTCGCCTTGTACCGATTCGTTTCCAATAATCCTTATCTGCTGTGCTTCGATTCGCAAACAGTAGCAAATCATAATCATTGGCAGCTGTTTCCGCTTGTATTGCCTGCAGCACCTCATAAAAAATATGATGTGTCAAATAATCCGGATTATCACTAAATGCGATAACACCAATATTGCCAGTTGCACCACCTGCAAGACTTCTTGCCTGCGGATGAGGCACATATCCGGTTTGTTCAATAATTTCCTGTACTTTTTGCCGAACCTGCGGCTTCACGCCAGGTAATTGATTAACTACGCGCGATACTGTCCCGCGCGATACTCCTGCTAGCTCGGCAATTGATTCCAAAGTATGCTTCATCTTTTCATCACCCTATTGTGGGAGCGCTCCAATCCATAATATATTCTTATTATGAACGATAGCGCAAACGCTGTCAACGCGATTGTTCTTTTGTTTCTTCCTGCAGCTTTACCTATGAAATTCCAACTCCGGTCCCCTAAATAAAAGGCGCAGCCAAAACAGAATACTTTCCTCCACCTTGGCTGCGCCTATTTTCTTTTTAAAATATGGAGATGATTCTTACAACGTCATTCTCATAATCGCTTTATTCTCCAAACCACGGATAAACGGTGTCCATGGCTCGGTGTCGGGGGTAATCTGCAACATATCCTCTACCATTTGCAGTTTGGCATCGATTCCATCGATAAAGTGAAGAGCCACTGCCTCTGGCAGCTGAGGCTGTACCGGACTGCCCCACTCGCCCAAATTATGATGCGAGAGCACCATATGCTGCAACGCTACTATCGGATTCGACTCTGTATCTATATCCAGCTTTACCGCAGCTTCGGCAATCCAGTTCGATGCCATGCTAATATGACCTAGCAGCTTGCCATGATCGCTGTAATCCGAAACAATACCGTAACTAGAATTCATCTCCGCGGGCTTGGCGATATCATGTAGAATAATGCCCGCCTTTAGCAAATCGGCTTGCAGGAAAGGCCGCTGTTTGCAGATAAATTCTCCAAGTTCCAGCATCCTTACAATATGATAAGCCAGACCTCCGTAATAAGCATGGTGATGGGTTTTTGCAGCTGGCGATGCTGTCATTCTATCCTTTACCTTATTGTAGCAAAATTCCGTCACTGCTTTAATCTCAGGCTGCTTCAGACTGCTGATTGTTTCTTCAATTACTGCAAGCAGCTTGCTGGAATCAATGGGTGCAGAGCGGATAAAATCTGTGACAGAAACACCGTCTTCTTCAGTTGCTTTACGCATTCTTACAACTTTGACCTGTAGCTTTTCCCGGTATGTCTGAACAATCCCTTGTACCTTGACAACCGTCATCGCCACAAAGGTTTCAACATCGAGCTTGCTCGCATCCCATAATTTCGCTGAAATTTGAGAGCTGCTGTCAGAAAGCACAATATCTAGGTATTCCTTGGGTGTTGCTCCATTCGTTTGCTTCACATCTACTTCCTTCAGAAGATAGAAGCCTGTAAAATCTTCACCATCAATAAATTGTTTTATTAACATAATTAGGCCCTCGCTTTAAATCTTTCATATGCTCTAGTTTAACTCTTTACGTGCTGATTTCAAGTTTTGTTTGCTCTAAACCTTATTTCGATTTTTATATTTCGGTTCAAATGATTTGTTATATTTGGGCTATTTTGAAGCATCTTATATACATAGCAACGCTTCATTTTATGGTATACTCTTGAGTGAACTTCGGATTGCATCATCGTTTTGAACGAAATGCTTAAGTCTGTCCACTATTTATGAAAGTGATGATCCTATGCAGCTAAAGAAATTAAGTCGCGACATACTAATATTGCTATTCGGTTCATTTTTGTTTGCTATTGCTGTCAATGTATTTATTATTCCAAATGAGCTGGGCGAAGGCGGAGTTACAGGAATAACCATTATACTTTACTACCTGTTTCAATGGTCTCCCGGACTGATGAATTTAATATTGAACACTTTTCTGCTTATTGTCGGATATCGGTTTTTAGATAGACAATTAATTATATATACGATATTTGCCGTTTTATTTAACTCCTTATTTCTACATTTAACAAAGGATTGGAGCATTGCTTCGAATGAATTGATAGTCAATGCTATATTTGGCGGCGCACTTGCCGGAATCGGGATCGGAATGATTATCCAGATCGGAGGAAGCACAGCAGGAACGACAATACTCGCCCGAATTGCCAACAAATATTTGGATTGGAATATAAGCTACGCACTTCTTTTTTTTGATCTGATCGTCGTATTCGCTTCTTATTTCATCATTGGCATAGAAAA
This sequence comes from Paenibacillus nanensis, assembly GCA_040396195.1. Lineage (GTDB taxonomy): Bacteria > Bacillota > Bacilli > Paenibacillales > Paenibacillaceae > Pristimantibacillus > Pristimantibacillus nanensis_A. The sequence goes on along the minus strand of JBEBPB010000003.1, from coordinate 111,416 downwards.
ACTAATGTTTACTATTATTATGCTGTATGTCGCCACAAAAGTAATGGACTTTATACTTGAAGGACTGAATCCCAAAAAAGCCATCACCATTATTTCTGACCATCAGGATCGCATCGCCGAAATGGTTTTAAACCAGATGGACAGAGGCGTAACCCTATTGCAAGGGCAAGGCTATTACTCCAAGTCAAGTAAACAAGTACTCTACATCGTTATCACCAAGCAAGAGCTATCCGCTCTAAAAAAAATTGTTAAGGCTGCAGATGAGCATGCATTTTTAACGATTCATGATGTACGAGATGTATTTGGAGAAGGATTTATGAAGCTGGGCAAGTAAGTAACTATTGCGTCATACTAAGCTTATACGATTATTAAAACTGGGAGTGGCTAGTTTGAAAAAATTAATTGGCGGCGGCATTTTTTTTCTGTCCGGTACTACTCTTTATACTGTTTTGATTGATCGAGCATCCAGCACCGCTTCTGAATTAGGCGGGTTTAGCACACCGCCCGGACGATTTGGAACGGCTGTTGATCTATTAGGAGTCTCAGCACCCTTAAATCTTTCTAAACTGCTCATGATCGTTGGCGCTCTATTTATCGTTTGGGGAATTTTTGCAGACGATATAAAAAAACGAATGAACAATAAAACGAAGAAAAATGATAAATCTACTACGTAAACCAATAACAAAATATAAAAGACTGGAAGAGCTTGATTAGCGCTCTTTCCAGTCTTTTTCGTCTCAAATTAGCTAGATGAATAAAAATGAACGATCACGGAATGCAAAAATGGAAGTGGAGAAGCGATAGTGTCCGCCTTTGTATGCAAATTTTCACCTAATAAAGGTACTATTCAATAAAAATTTGCATACAACAGCTGCCGGAAGTTTTATCAATAGTTTATTGACAGCTGCAATTTACTGACTAAATCCCCGCTGACGCATCGCTTCAAACAGCAAAATAGTGCTTGCCATTGCAACGTTGAGCGATTCTGACTTTCCCGCCATCGGTATAATCAGCGTTTCATCCATCATCGCTTCCACTTTCGGAGACACACCATCTGCCTCGCTGCCCATTATTAGCCAAACTGGCTGCTGCCAATTGAAGCTGTAGCATGTATAAGATGCTTGCAGGCTTGTTCCTACAAGCTTGATTTGATGTTCTTTAGCCTTTGCAAGCAATTCAGTAAGATCAGCTTCTATTATAGGCAAATGAAATAATGATCCCATCGTCGATCGGACTGTTTTGGGATTGTATAGATCAACACAGCCTTTGCCCAGAATAACAGCATCAGCGCCAGCAGCATCACAGCTGCGAATAATCGTCCCAGCATTGCCAGGATCGCGTATGCCGTCAAGAACAACAACTAGCGGCATTTTGCTGGATACCATTTCAATCTGATGATTGAGCTTGCTAACTACTGCAAAAATAGGCGGCGCACTATCGGTTCCCGTACATTTGGCAAGCACTGCCGCCGAAGCTTTCACCCACTCGATTCCTTTGGCGGCTTCTCTATAAACAGATTCCCGCAGTTCTGCCGGAATGCCTTTATCTGCATCATAGACAATCACCGATATTTGCGCACCCTCCTTCAGTGCCTCCTGTATCAAATGAATGCCTTCAATTATAAACTGTCCCGTTCGATCACGGTATTTCTTATCCAGCAGGCTGGACCATTGCTTCACCCGCATATTATGTGTCGAAGCAATAAATGAATGATTATAATACATCTTCTAGCAACCTTCCCGTCCCTTATTGATCATTAATTATAACATATTCTGCACCGATTTCTATGGATGAAAAAGCTCTTGGCTGGACATAGTAAGCAAAGATGCGAGTTGTAGTATTTTACTCCATAAACAAATGCAGGAGGTCTTCATTCATTGGAAAATCTTAATCTTCGCCAAGCTATTTTGTTGCGCGTTCAGGAAAAAGATGGAATTGAGTTGCAAGATATTATTGAAGGTTCAATCGACCATGACGAACGAGCGCTGCCAGGGCTTGGCGTGCTGTTTGAAATGATTTGGAAACAAAGCGATAGTGGCCAGCAATCTGCTATGGTGCAATCCTTGCATGATCATTTGCACAATAAGTAAGTCTGTCTCTGTACAACATCCCCACAAAGGCCCGGCTACAATCCATGCAATTTTTTAAATTGTTCCGGGCTCATGCCCACATACCGTTTAAACACAGCACTAAAGTAGCTGGCATTATCAAATCCAGCTTCCTGTGCAATTTCATAAAGTTTTTTACTTCGCTTGCTGAACATCGACTTTTTGCATTGGGCAATTCGTTCACGATTGACATACTCCATAGGTCTCATTGCTATTGTTTTTTGAAACATCCTGCACAAATATTGCGCAGACATGGAAGCAGCATCAGCAATCTCCTGCAAGGACATCGCTTTATGCAGATGCTGATGAATATATTGGATCGCTGGTCGGATTCGCTCTTCATCCACTGCTTCACCTGCTGGTGTTTGCAAATCATATTTTAAATCCAGCAGCAATTGATACATTAGTTTGGACCGTTCAATTTCCGTTCGCTGATCCCCTTCGTCCATATGGAGCATTTTTTCAATTGGCTCAAGCAGCTTTTCTTCTTTCAGCCTACTTACTCCTATACCATTTATCCTTGCAAAAGAAAGCAATTGACTGGCTTCCCTTCCGTTAAATGAAACCCATACCGTTTCCCATTTGCTGCTGACCGGATAATAACGATGCGATATATCGGGAAATAAGAAAAACAAATCACCCGCACCTAATGAGTGTTCAAATCCTTCATATTCCAGCTCTCCTCTGCCGCTAAGCACTTGATGAATTTGAAAATCGGGAAAGCCCTCTTCACGTATTGTTTCCTCTTGATGCTCCCAATAACCAACTGTTGTCACATATACAGGCAGCAATAGCGCTTCATCCATCCTTGCGAATATCAACTTGCTACTCATTATGCTCACCTTGTTTCAAATATTAATAGAAATACACAATATCGTTTATTTCATTAGGTAATCAATAGACCTATACTGACAATATAAGAATAACATAAAGGAGCTGCTGGAATGAGTCAAAAATTTGTATACACGCCACCTGCAAACGGTTATCCTGAATGGAACAATAATCCCGATATTTTTCAGTTAAATCGTTTGCCTGCTCGTGCACATATGATGCATTTTCCTACTGAAGCAGAAGCGCTCACGAATGAACATGCTGCATCGCCCCATTATTTGAATCTGAATGGTTTATGGAAATTTTCCTTTGCCGAAACCCCAGAGCAGCGCATACAGGATTTTTACAAAATTGATTATGACACATCAACCTGGGACGAAATTAAAGTACCGAGCCACTGGCAGCTGCAAGGGTATGATTATCCGCATTATACGAATACAAAATATCCATGGGCAGCATCCGAGCCTGATTTGAAAGCTCCCTTCGCCCCTACCAAATATAATCCTGTCGGATCCTATACAAGAACTTTTTCAGTTCCCGAGCAATGGAAAGGCATGCCTGTCTTTATTAACTTGCAGGGTGTCGAATCTGCGTTTTATCTATGGGTAAACGGTGATTTGGTCGGCTATAGCGAAGATACGTTTACTCCAGCAGAGTTTGATCTGACTCCCTATCTGATTGATGGTGACAACAAGCTCGCTATTGAAGTTTATCGCTGGTGTGATGCAAGTTGGCTGGAAGATCAGGATTTTTGGCGGCTTAGCGGCATATTCCGGGATGTTTACTTGTATGCAGCGCCGCCAATGCATATTGCTGACTTCTCGGTACAAGGTTTGTTAGATAACGATTATGAGCATGGAACGCTTCAAGTAGAAGTTGATGTGGATACAATTTACGCTCCAGAGAAGCAGGAAGCTCAGCTTGTGATGCAGCTATTTGAAAACAATAACAGCTTGATTATAGAAAAAAGTATACACATCTCCAATTTCACAAGCGGATGCTTTTCCTATGCGTTTCATTTGGATATCCCATCCCCCTTGCAATGGAGTGCAGAAGTGCCCAACCTCTATAAAGTCGTTCTCTCTTTGCGTGACGCTGCAAACCATTGCTTTGATGCTGTTGGCTGTAAAACCGGCTTTCGCCGCTTTGAAATAAAAGATGGACTTATGAAAATCAATGGAAAAACAATCGTCTTCAAAGGTGTCAATCGACATGAATTCTCACCAGTAGATGGGCGTGCGCTTGGCAAAAATGATATGATTCGTGATATCGAATTAATGAAGGCTTACAATATTAACGCTGTTCGCACCTCTCATTATCCGAATCAATCCGCTTGGTATGAGCTATGTGATGAATATGGTTTGTATGTGATTGATGAAACTAACCTTGAAACACATGATACATGGGTATATGGTCAAGGGATTGTTAATGAATTCAACGTTCCGGGCAATAATCCTGCCTGGACTGAAAATGTAATCGATCGTTGTAATTCTATGATGCAAAGAGATAAGAATCATCCCTCCATTATCATTTGGTCGCTCGGCAATGAATCGTTTGGAGGCACTAATTTTATTGCCATGTATAATTTTCTGAAGCGGGCAGATCCAACCAGACTGGTGCACTATGAAGGCATCTTCCATGCCAGAGAATCAGAGGCAGCCAGCGATATGGAATCAACCATGTATATTAAGCCGCACGCAGTTGAAGAGTATGCTCGCAACAATCCGAAAAAACCGTATATTATTTGCGAATATAGCCATGCGATGGGCAACTCCTGCGGAGGGCTTCACTTATATTGGGATCTATTTGAGAAGTATGAAATCTTGCAAGGCGCTTTTATTTGGGATTGGATTGACCAAGCGATTTGGACCAAAACAGAAGATGGCATCCCTTATCTCGCTTATGGGGGAGATTTTGGCGAAACGCCGCATGACGGCAACTTTTGCGGCAATGGCTTACTATTCGCTGATCGAACCATAACTCCCAAGCTGGAAGAAGTGAAAAAGTGTTATCAAAATGTGAAGTTTGAGATGTTGGATTCAAGCAAACGATTGATTCGTCTTACAAACCGCTTTTTATTTACAAACTTGAATCAATATTGTTTAAGCTGGACAATGACTCTTAACGGCATTGAAGCCGAGTCTGGCATTCTGCCCGTCGAGCTTGCGCCGCTTGAGCAAACAGAGCTTGTTATTCCATTTAGTCAGCCAGTAGCAACAGAACAAGAGGCTATTCTTACTGTTTCATTAATTCGAAATGAGCCGACAAAATGGGCTCCAGCTGGACATGAAGAAGCTTGGGAGCAATTTATTATTACACCATACACAGCTTCTGAGTGTGCTTATGCAGGTATTGCAAGTACAGACTCCTTGTCCATAGAAGAACAGGAGCAGTCTCTAGTTGTGACTGGAGAGAGTTTCTCCTTGAAATTCTGTACTCGCACCGGTGATCTTGTTTCATATAGGCAGTCAGAGGAAGAATTGTTGCTGGAACCAGCTAGACCGAATTTTTGGCGCGCCTCTACCGATAACGACCGCGGTAATCAGTTGCCTGAGCGCTGTGCAGTTTGGAAAGACGCTCATTTGAAGCGGGAGCTGCAGAAATTAAGCTGGACCCAAGAAGGCAGCAGTATCATGATTACTAGCCGCTCTATCATTGCAACAGAGCCTGTATCGAGCATTTCGTTTCAATATTGTATTGCTCCTAATGGACGCATTCACATGCAAGAGCAGTTCCTACCGGGAGAAGGCTTGCCGGAAATTCCGGAAATCGGCGTTATGTTTGTACTTAACCCTGCTCTTGATACATTATCCTGGTATGGCCGCGGTCCTCATGAAAATCATTGGGATCGCAAAACCGGAGCTAAAATTGGCTTGTTTGACGGAACAGTGGCGGAGCAATTCACGCCATATCTGCGTCCGCAAGAATGCGGCAATAAAACGGATGTACGATTTGGCAGTCTAACAGGGGACAGTTTCAATTCCCGCTTTAAATTCGAAGGGGATGCTCCAATCGAGGTTTGCGCATTGCCATGGACACCGGAAGAGCTTGAGGAAAGCGATCATATCTATAAGCTGCCTGCCAGCAACAAAACAGTATTGCGTATTAACTATAAGCAAATGGGTGTCGGCGGAGATGATAGCTGGGGAGCAAAAACACATGAGCAATATATCCTTCCCGCAAATCGTTCCTATAGCTTTGGCTTTCGACTCAAAATATAGCTTTCTTGCTAATTTTAATGGATTGCTCATTTAATTGAAAACATGAACAGACCTGCCCGAAAGAATCGCTTCAACGATCTCTTAGAGCAGGTCTTATTCATTGTGCAGCTTCCAAAATCCGTTCTTAAATAAGCTTAGCTAATCGGAATGCTCTCATGATGATGGCTGCAAATTCTGCTCTGGTAGTTTGTGCACTAGCAGCAAGCTTTTCATCACTTTTGCCCATAACAATTCCATACTGAACAGCCCATGCCATATCTCGTTCCGCCCATTTTGATATTGAATTTGCATCACTAAATTTTTGTAAAATACTTAGACTCGCCTGTTCTTTTCCATCTTGTATCATCTTCTTATCCACCAATTGCAAAGCTCTAATTAATATAACAATCGCTTGTTCACGCGTAATTGCCTGATGAGGTCTAAAGGTTCCATCATCAAAACCTTTGATCAAACCTGCTTCGAATGCAGATTGAATATGATTACCGAACCATTCTGCGTGAGAAACATCGCTAAACTGTTCTTGTTTTAAATTGTCACTTTTCTGTTCCAAACCTAAACTACGAACCAAAATAGCTGCAAACTCCGCTCTAGTCATCGGTTTATCCGGATCGAATAACTGATTACCGCTTCCAAGCAAAATCCCTCTTGATCCGAGCTCATTGACCAATTGCTTGGACCAATGACTCTCAACATCTTTAAATGCCAATTCATTCTGTACTAATACAAACATACCTCCATCCATACTTCTGAAAATAGCCTCCCATTCGCCGTTGCCGCGATCCTCCAGCTTAGTTAATCGAGGTGAGAGTGTACCATCCTTGTTTATTTGCATAACAGTGACAAAGGGGTGAAGTTGATTAGCTTCTGTCGGTGTCAATATAAAGCTGAATTGAACAAACTGACCGTATTGCGCAATATCAATCTCTGGCTCACCCTCCATCGTTTTAATCGTAAATTGAAGCGGGTTGGTTAACGGGAAATAGCCGGATTGGGTTATATTTCCCCTTATTTGCTGAGCTTTCTGATCTGTCGCCAGAGCAATTTCAAATTGCAAACTTCGGTTATTTGCCGCCAATTGTACAAGCAGTTCTGGTGCTAGAACAAACCTGCCATGATTAGCTTGCATTTCAAGCTGTACATTATGCTTCATTAACAAACCGACCACTTGTTCATTCAATGCCAATATAACGGAGCTCTGTTCTTCAGTGGCGAGTGCCCGCAATACAGAGCCGCCTGCTTCCAATGCCTCCTGTGCAAGCAGTTTGGCAAGCGGTGCCGGATCGACTTCAATAACGAATCTGCCATTGCCCTTATTAACTACCTTGCCCATTGCATGCTTATTGCCATTCCACGTTAACTCTACATGGTCAACTTCGTTTGTACCGGGAGTTCCTCCAACTCCATTTCCTGAATCAGTACCCGAACCCGTTTCTGGCTCTTTGCCGGCAGGGTGAATGGATAAACGATGTTCCCCTTCCATTAAAGCAGCATAGCTTACCATGCCTTCATTTGCTATCAACTTTGTTTTCTTCTCGTTGCCTGAAGCGATATTGGTATCTATTACTTCATAAGTCTTGCCATTCTCAAGTCCACGCCAGATGGACTCGATTTGTGTAGTTGCCTCTGCGTCTATCTTTCTCTCAAGAGCATTCACATGAGTAATTTGGTATTTCAATCCGCGCAAAGTATACTTTACACTTGCACCATACATATTTTCGGTTATTGCCGGATCAATAACCAATCGATCATATTTCGGTTTGATGCCCATAATAATATCGTAGAAGCCTGCTCCAGGTCTGACATTAGCACTCATCCAAGGTTCGCGCAGCGTATCGGGTTCAAGCCCCCATGTATACGTATTCCAAATCAGACCATCCCAATCATATTGCTCTACGACTGTACGAAGCAATTCTTCAGGAATGTCATAATTGCCTATTTTTGCATAAGCCGCCATCATATCATAAGTCATTTGCGGGAAGCTGTTGCCATGCAAATAACTTGGAAACTTCGCATTATTTTCCGATTTATTGTATGCATATCTTTGAGCAGGGAACAGTTTTAGCGGTTCGTTAAAATTATTATTTCCATTTCGAAAATCGGTATATTTCTCCAGTATTATATTCGCTCTTTCTGTATCCGCTATCCCAAAAATAATAGAGTATGTATTCTCAAAATTATGGGCTACATCTCCATATACCTCACCTTGCAGCCCTCTTGAATGGACGTAAGATGATGTTTCTTCCGACCAGAAACCGCCTTGATCGATAGGTTTATTATAAGTTTCTTTGAGTTGGGCAGCTTTATCTCTGTAGCGATCAGCTCGGGGTTGATCCAATAGCACCTTTTCTTCAAGCTCTGCCCAATCAATTAGCGCTTTGTATAAAAATGCGTTGGCATAGGCGCTGTTTTGACCAATCTTACTGTGGTCATCCCATTGCGTTACATCATAGCCGAATGACTCCATTAATCCATCATTATTTATATCTCTTGTAAAAGCCGCCCAATCTAAAACTTTGCGCGCCATATCTTTAATTTCCTGAAGCCATTCATCATCGGCAGAAAGATCATAAATCGCCGTTATTCCAGCTATAAACTGACCGTAAGTATCAAAAAAATTATCTTTATACCATACATTCTCCCTGGCAGAAACAGCATATAATCGACCAGATCCATGTATTGGAAAGTTGAATTGCTTATTAAAACGAACAAAATTTTTCAATGTCTCCAAATAGTTCTCATTGCCCGCCCCTTGCAGCGCTTGAGCGTTACGCGAATACCACCAAGTCTCATAGGGTCCCATACCACTGACATCGGTATCTCCCATTCCAACATTCAAATCAATAACTGAAGAGCGAGCGTAATCTTGAATAAATTGAGCAAGCGTATGCGAATCAATCGTTGCCGTATCAGGAATATAGCCGATATCGTAATACTTGTCTAAGGAGTTGTCTGCTTTAAAGCTATATACCGCAAGATCAACCTGTCCAGCTTTTGCAACTACAGGCAAAAAGTTATTTTTCTGAAAAATACCTAGCGGCAAATAACGTTCTGCACCAGAAATATTAGCAAATGAGCCTGTTGAACCGCCCAAGGATAGTAAACCTTCGCTAAGCTTATGTTCAACAGTAAGCGCGCCTCCCTCCTCAAGTGGAGCTCTCCAAATATGGCTGGCACGATTACGATTGGAGGATAACTCAATACTAAGTATTCTGTTATGAAGCTTATCTAAAAAGTCCATGTTAGCGGTATAAATGCTGAATTTTTCGTTGCCATACCAGCTTCCAGTGCGAATAACGTTACTTTTTTCTGGATTAACGCTGGGATCTGTCGAATAAGGAGTGCGTGACAAGAAACGGTTTAAAGATCGCCTTTCACCGTTCTCATTCAAACCAGGATCAAGCAGTTGAAAGCTTCCCCCATCCTCTGTTCTCTGGATTACATCAAAAGCATCTTGCTTAAATGAAAAGGCCAGCGATTTCTGATCAGATAATAACAGGGCCTCTCTATAAATACGTTCAATGGTCAGCTTTACATCATCTGCCAACACTTCAAAAATCCATTTTTCCTCAATTGGAACGCCGCTTGCCATATAATGAACATTGTCAAAGACAATCCTATTTTGCTCTACTGCTACATCAGGTGATTGGACAAGCGAATCAGTTCCACTCCACTCTGCACCTTTGCCTACCTCTTTATTCTGATAGAGCCATGACACTTCTGTAATTCCGGTATAATAAGCCGTTTTCCCCTCACCCGGTGCTTTATTGTTTAATACTAATCTCATGCGATCTGTAATAACAGGCTTAAAAGTAAGCGCATTCAACATATTGCCAGTTGGAATTTGCGGGTCTGCGACAGCTTCTTCAACGGCAACAAAATTATTCCCATCCCAATACTCCACTTGATAGCTTGCTGGCGGTGCAATATAACCACTGTCAGAAAAAATATGCAGCTGCACAGAATCTACATTCACAGACTGAAAAAACTGATAGGTGATCCAATCAGAAGCGACCGGTTTTCGATCTGCACGATATGACGTCCAACGATTGCGTGGCTCTTCTGTATAAGAGATAATACCATCGTTTATATGTGCTAGCTTATCTCCTGCATTAGTGTACGAAGCACTTAACACAGCCTGTCCTGAATCTGGCAGCAATGCCGAAACTCCTCCCGCTTCCTCATCTAAAACTTCAACAATGCCCCCCATTTTTAATGAGCTCAAGCGTAACTGATTATTATAATCGATGCTCATTGACAGTTGCTCGTTCTTTATTTCTACAGTCTTATTCGTTTCATCATTAACAATACTTATATTCTCCATACTGGTTGTCACTGTTTCGGCGTGTACTTGCTGCAGCGGCAACGATGAAGTAATTAATAAAACTGCTAATATACCCCCAAAATATTTACTCATCAACTTGTTGGTCACGTTATCTTCCTCCTGTATATGTTTCATTCATACCGTCTGTTGAATGATTGCCTTTATTATAGTTACTCTTCATCAAAGCAACTATCTGGATATTAAGCAATCCATTAGCATGATATTAAGATTTGTTATCCTAATTGCGAAACATATCACAACGACCGCTTTAAAGTTGCATATCGATATAAACTCATAAAAAATGCTTGTCTTCGGGAAGCATGGTGAAAATAGTGCAGACCTATATCGGCGGCAGGCAACTATTGTTTCACCATACTTCTAGTAAAGACAAGCATCAAACTAGAGAGAAGCTTAACAGAGAATATTCTGGAACAGAGGTGAATGCTTTCACTTATTTCAATTTATTTCATTCGTTCCACTTATATAGTATGGTACATCCTTTAATTCCAATTGCAGTTGATGCAGCTCTTCAGTCAGTTGCTCCACTCTATCAGCGTAGGCTGGGTCAGCATATACATTGTTTAGCTCATAGGGGTCCTTCTCCAGATCGAACAGCTCCCATTCGGGCGGACGAGAATCTTCGATAGAACCTGCTGTACCTAGCGCGTCTGCATAATAATAAATAAGCTTATATCTTTCTGTACGCAAGCCGTAATGGGAATAAACATTATGGTGTGCCAGATGCATCCAGTAACGATAATACATCGACGTGCGCCAGTCAGCTGGCTTTTGATCCGTAAGCAGAGGTATCAGGCTTCTCCCTTGCCATTCCTTAGGCACTTCCAATCCAGCCGATTCAAGGAAGGTTGGAGCAATATCTGTATTCAGTCCCATAGCATCACAAACACTGCCTTTTTGGATCAGCTTTGGATAACGTATAACAAATGGCATTTTTAATGACTCTTCATACATAAAACGTTTGTCATACCAGCCATGATCGCCGAGGAAAAAACCTTGATCGGAAGTATATACTACGATTGTATTGTCGGTCAGTCCCTCTTGGTCAAGCAGATCGAGCATGCGCCCCACATTATCATCAATCGATGCCACACAGCACAAATAGTCTTTGATGTAACGCTGATAATTCCAGCTTGTTAGCTCTCTATCTGTCAAATTCTCCGGCGGTGCTTTCTTTACATCCTTTAAAGTTAAATCCCGCCCAACTCTCATTTCCGCTTCCGCAGCAGCCTGTGCCCGATTGCTATAAGTATCAAATAACGTTTCCGGTTCCGGTATATCTACATCCTCATACAAATGCGCATGCTTTTCATCGGGCTCCCAAGGACGATGCGGCGCCTTATGGTGACACATAAGCATAAAGGGCTTATTACGATCCCGTTGCCGAATCCAATCGATAGACAAATCCGTTATTATATCAGTGACATACCCATCATAAACCTTCTCTTCTCCCATTTCATAAAATGAAGGCTGATGATAGGCACCTTGCCCAGGAAGCACATTCCAATAATCAAATCCCGTCGGATCGCTATTGCCGCCATGACCCAAATGCCATTTGCCGATAATAGCAGTCTGATAGCCCGATTTTTGTAATAATTTGGAACAAGTTTGCTGCCTGCCATCCAGCTCATCATTCAACGTTCTGACACCGTTTATATGGTTGTATAGACCCGTAAGAATCGTTGCTCTGCTCGGTGCGCAAATAGAATTGGTACAAAAAAAATTATCAAAGCGCATACCTTCATTTGCAATTCGATCAATATGGGGAGTTTGATTAATGCGGCTGCCATAGCAGCTCATTGCATGAGCAGCATGATCATCAGACATAATAAAAACAATATTCGGTTTATCTTTAACATTTACTGATGTATTCATCTTTACCTCCAAAACAAAAGTTATATTTGTGGTATAGCGACTACTCGGCCTTCTTCTCTTGATTGATCTGCTGCAAACCCTGTCATATGTCCATAAATGGAGTCTTCCAATACTGTCGTTGATAGCGAAGGCTGCTCGCCTTGCATAATACGCACAAAGTCCTCTACAAGCAGCAAGTCCCCACCGCCATGCATATCATTTGAACCAAAAAACTGAACCTTTTCCTCTGTAAAGTTATTGCCTGCGTCCGCATCGGGATGGCGTATAAGCAATATTCCATCTTCAAGCGTTCCTTGAATCTCGCCTTTTGTTCCAATAATATGGATGGTGCGGCATGGCTTTGACGTGCCCCCGACCATCATATGCGAAGCAATCGCACCATCGGCGAATTCTATCGATACCGTTTGGTGATCTACCACATCGTTATCACAATGCCATACACATCGTCCATATGGATTATCGGTGCGCAGTGATTCCAGCTTTTGCTCTATCGTTGGCGTTAAACTGATTTTTTCAATCGAATGCCAGGCATACTGCGCCCACATATTTTGCTCGACATAGTTCTTTTTGGCGGAATAGGGACAGCTTGGTTCAATAGAACAATCCGTCAAGCAGCGCTTGCCGGAACCTTCGGGTGCATACTCTGGTCTAAAATGCATTAATGAGCCGAAGCTTGATGCACGAACCGGACGAGAATCAGATTTTAACCATGTTATAATGTCCAGGTCATGACAAGATTTTGCCATTAACATTGTGGAGCGGGAGTATTCTTGTTTTCCCCATTTGCCACGTACATAAGATACCGCCATATGATGATAGCTAACATTCTCTTCTGTTTGAATACTGACGATTCTGCCAATTTCCCCATTTTGCACTCTACGTTTTATCTCAGTATAGAATGGAGCATAGCGCAACACATGACAAATCATTACTTTCCGTCCAAATTGACGTGCTGTTTGGAGCAATTGAAGCACCTCATCTTGCGTAGGAGCAATCGGCTTTTCCAGCAATAGATCATAGCCGGCTGCCAGAATGGGAACGCTCGTCTCCACATGCTGTTGATCCATCGTTCCGTTAATGACAGCATCAGCCATTTTTGGTACTTGCAAAAACTGCTCTACAGAAGAGAAGCAAGCTTCTGGCGCCAGATTGTACAGCTTTGCAATTTTGTCCCTGCGCACAGCACTTACATCTACCACTCCTGCTATTTCCAGCTCGTCACCGTGCTCCAGTGCCCATGAAGCATAAATCGAGGCTCGGTTGCCCGCACCAACAATTACTGCCCTAATCTTCTTTCCCACAACATTCATCTCCTTGCATGTAAGCTTTTAAATTCAGAGGGAGTCATTCCGGTTTGTTTTTTAAAAAGCTCCGTAAAGTAAGGCCTGTCCTCAAAACCGACCCGTATTGATATTTCCTGCACTTGCATATCCGTCATTAACAATCTTTTGGCAAGTTCAATTCGTTCCTGAGTCACATAATTGCGAAATGTCATGCCTGTTGTTTTTTTAAATAGATTGGCATAGTAGCTTGGACTTAAATGAGCTAGGCTTGCGCATTCCTGAATCGTTAAATTTTCATGCACATGTTCCTTTATATACTGAATAGATTGATTGATCATCATTTGCGAATCACGTGTTTGTTCCAGTTCAACCCACTGGCAGCAACATTTCATATATTGAACCATATCTTCATAAAGCTGATCATACTTTGTATACTTGTAATTTTTCATTTGCTGCAATGTAGATTTAACAGTCCGGCTCCCGTTTTCACTTACAACCGACTTTAACTCCTTGAACAACCCCATTGCTAACTCATAATATGCCTCAACAACAGCAACAGGACGAGGAAGAGGCTTTTGCGCAAGCAAACCGGCACTGTTCTCTTGCAAAACTTCTTGAACCTTCTTTAAATCTCTTGATAATATAGACTGTAATAGCTTACCCGCAGCGGGAAGTACAGGCTCGACTGCAGCACTTTTATCTACGAGATGGTGATAGGATATAATGGTATTTTCGGTAAAATAAAAAGAGTAGGATAAGGCTTGCTCCGCCTTTTTATAATATAGCGGAAGCTCCTCCAGCTTATGTGCATCCGAGGCAATACCAATCGATACTGTATAACGGGAATAGAGCTGCACATGGTCTCGTAATTGTTCTGCCAACACTTTGATCGGTTTATCTTCGACTGCATTCATCACACATATAAATTGATTGAGTCGATAATCCTTTATAACAAGACCAGCTGTATAGGATTGCAGTGTTTCTTCAAGAATGTTTTGAACTGCAAAATGAATCAGCTCCACTTCGCCGAGCGGCATCTCCTTGCTTAATTGCTCATAATGATCAATTTCCGCCACCGCTACATAAAGAGGCTTCATCTCCAACGGTACTTGCAGCATTCCGAGCCGCTCCTGCGCTTTTTCGGCAGTAGAGAAATAACGAACGAGCAAATTGATATAATCTTGTCTAAGAAGGGGCAATTTTTCTTTTTCTTGCCATTGCAGTCGTTGCAATATTCTTTTTTCCTCACGCTCATGCTCAAGCACCTCCCGTGCTTTAAGAACAGAGCGGATCAATTCATTGGGTGTTACCGGCTTGGCAATAAAATCAATCGCACCTAAACGAATCGCACGCTGCGCATATTCAAAATCTGCATAACCGCTCATAATAATGATTTTGGTTTGTGGCAAAAACTCCAATACTTGAACAACCATATCCAGACCGTCCATCAAGGGCATACGTATATCGGTGAGTACAATATCAGGTTTGGTTTCTCTGATCAGCTCCATCCCGCTAATACCGTTTGTTGCTGAACCTGCTATCTCCATGTTATAAGCAGACCAGTTAATATGTTGAATAATAGAGTCCACTACCTGCTTCATATCATCGATTACACATATTTTAAACATTGTATTCGAACCCTTCTGTCAGTTTTCGGTTATTCCTATTATTATCGATATTGTATATTTCCCCGGTTTTACTTGCTTTTTGCTCCAATATAAGGGCAGCGTTATTACAGAGGGAAATACGTTGGTTAGACGACTATTCAACTTGGCCGGATCCAGCTTCAAAGACTGGCTGCAACCGTATATCTCCATACTGCCTTGCGGTAATTGTATGCAGACACTTTCGTTTTGCAAACTTACTTTCCCAGCCGCTCCACACAAAATCGGCTCCACAATCGAAAGTCGGTCACAGGGCAGCAAAACATCAAGCTCATAGGTTTTAATACATTGATTTTCCAAAAAATCATATTTAATCGAATAGTGAATGCCAAAATCAGTTACAATGCCTTTTTGTTCATGCTTCAGTCTTCCATGAACTGTCATACTGCTCTGATCCGCTATTGCAACAGCATCATAATCAAACAGATTGCTTCCTTTTCTTGCCCCGCATTCAACCTCAATCCGCGGTGCTGTAATATCGTCACGACTGCCTGGCTTCTCTGGCATATTATATGCTTCATAGCGTTCATATCCCGTAACACTGCCGAGTTGCAGCGGCCCTAGCTGCTCATGCCATAAATAGCCTGCTGAACCTCCGGTAACAGCATGATGGACATTAAAGCAAGATACTGATGCATACCACTTCCACTGTCTGATTTGATGCACCGACAAGGAAGACAGCTTCTTCACTCCAAACGATTGCTCTAATGGCAGTTGAAGTATGGCTGGATGCTCGATCCTCTTGTCTGTAATGTTTTCCTTTACTTTTGTTGCTCCGCTTGAAGCACAACCATACATATAAGCAGCTGCCAAAGCATCAGCCCGATTAAATACGGAATGAATGCAGCCATGCTCGAACATCTCCCAATAATGAGGACCATATCCAAGAAAACCGTTATGGTTATTGGCTTCCCTGCTCATATACTGCAAATTAAGCTCTGCTGCACGAAGGAACAACGGGTCCTCATCGCCCAGCAGCATAAATGCCATCTGGCTGCCATGAGCAGTTTTGCTGCCATACATGGTCCATTTATAATTGCGACTGCCAAACGAGTTATCGATAGACCCGTCCGGCAATACATGCTGCATATGGGCTCGCAATGCGCGAACAGTCTCCGATTTTATCCGTTTATCCCCAGTCAGCAGCGCATACTCCGCCATCATGCCAAGACTCATATCCAGATTGTAACCAATATCAATCGTGCTCGTTACTCGAGTATAAGGTCTGCCGGTTGTTTTCTCGCCAAGCAGGTAGCCGTCCGCTGTCAATTGCTGCAAACCGTACCGCTCCATTAAAGAAGCAGCTTGCTGCTCATAATGGGGATTAGGCTTTATAATCGATACCCATTTGAGCGCAGTAGCGGACGAAATAAAATAATTCACATTTGTTTCGCCGCCGTCGCCAAATGTTTGTGATACCCAGTTTGCAGATGTATCGATCATTGGCTCCAGCATCGCCATATCCGCTTTCATTTCTGCTTTATTCAGTACATCATAAGCGTGACATAATGACAGCAACTGAAACACTGTCGTACCTTTCCATGTGCCCATTTTCTCATTGAGCCATGAACCATCTGGCAATTGCATTTTTCTCATATAGTTGACCAGCATTCGTGCCGCTTGCTTATATTTCTGCTCGCCAGTTTCTATATACATAACATAGAGCGGGAAAATAGCATCGCCACATCGTCCATGAATGGTTTGGCAGGCTGGGCAGTAAATCCCCCCTTGCCATGCTGCTTGGCGCTGCTCTTGATGCTCAATAAGCGTATCGCAAAATAATTTGATCAAATGCAACATTCCACATTCACTCCCCTCCCTAACCTTTAATCGATCCTGCTGTTACTTTCATAAACTGCTTATTGGCAAATAAATAAACGAGCAGTACAGGAAGGATAGACAGACATGCACCAGCCAGCATCAAATTTGTCTGCATCGCAGCATTGGTGCCATAGCGTAAATTGGCAAGACCAACCGTCAACGTCTGCAAATGCGGGCTGTTGAGCGTAAAAACAAGAGGCAAAATATATTCATTCCAGGCGTGTCTGAACGCAAACAAGCCAACAACAGCAAGTCCCGGGCGTAATAATGGCAGTACTATCCGCCAATAAATCCCCATAAAACTGCTTCCATCAATCAAGGCTGCTTCATCCAGATCTTTTGGAATGGATTTGATAAAGCCAGTAAGCATAAAATAACTTGTCGCATGCGACGCAATCAGAATAAGAATAACTCCCCATAGGCTCGTGTTCAGATGAAACTTAACCATCAAATCAAACTGAGGTTTAAGAACAACCGCACCGATAGATATAAACATAGTAAATGCTTGTAAAGTAGTATAGAGTCTCTTTCCCCAAAAGTTTCGCCGATCGACAGCATATGCTGCCATTGAGGCTACAATAATCGTTCCGAGTGTAGCAGCTGTGCTGACAAAAAAGCTGTTCCATGTAAATAATGCAAAATCGGCTTGCTTCCAGGCATCTGCATAGTTGCCCGGCATCCACTCTTTCGGAAGAAAAGTAGCTCCCGCTGTAATTTCCGTATTTGATTTGAAGGAACCCAAAATTGTCATAATAACAGGGAATGCGATAAGCGCGGCAAATCCGATTAAAAAAAGATACAAGCCAAGCTTCGCAAACTTTTTTATCCAGCGCGCTTTTTGATTATCTTTTGCATTTTGGTATAACGTATTCAACCTGATCCCCCCTTTAATGCAACTTATTGAGGCGTTTTGATAAGTAAAAATAAATTAATGTGATAACGCCGACGATTACAGCCGTAGCAAATCCGACTGCACTGCCGTAACCAAACTCTTGTACAAATGCAGTATTTGCATCCATAGGAAAGAACATTTTATAGACATACAAATACATGACATCAGTCTTTCCAATCGGTCCGCCTTGCGTAAGCACCATAATGCTTTCATAGCCTTTGAGCGAAGCGATAATAGCAAGCATAATAACCATTTGCAAAACGGGACCAAGCATGGGAATGGTAATATATCTGAATCTTTGAAATGAATTTGCACCATCTAATTCCGCACTTTCATACAGGTCGTCAGGAATACCTTGCAAACCAGCTATAAATAAGAGCATATAGTTTCCAATCGCCCCCCATGCCGCAATCAAAATATTGGTCAGCATAGCCAGATCAGGTCCAAGCCAGGCGATCGGCGTCTCTATCATCCCCGAGCTAATAAGCAATTGATTAATAATACCGTTATACGAATTAAATAAAATAAAAAAGACGACTGCAATAACCGCTGTACTAATTACGGTCGGCATAAAATAAATCGCTTTGAAAAACCCATTTCCGCGAAGCTTTTTATTAAGCACTACCGCAAAAAATAGTGAAAACGGCAATGTTAACAGGAGTTTACCTCCCGCATATACAAATGTGTTTTGAACCGCATTAAAAAAAGCTTCATCACGCAATAACCTTGAAAAATTATCCAAGCCTATAAAAACCGCTTCTCCAAATCCTTGATAGTTATAGAACATATAGCGAATCGCCCACAAAATCGGATAGATGCCTAGAACCATTGTTAAAAGAAAACTGGGGAATAAAAAAGAATACGCTTCAACAACATGTCTTATTTTCTTATTCATTATCTTGCACCACCTGTTTATGAAATGACAAAGGAATAAGACAGGCTGTTGTTCCCGCCTTATTCCCTGTACTCATTACACGCCTGTCAGCTCTTCCATCTGTTAGTTATCCGAAATTGAACCGATCAATTTTGCTGAATCAAAGTCAGGATCAATACGAACCTCATCAGGCTTGGATGCTTTCAGCTTGTCCAGTGCATCATTATAACGCGTATTCAATGTTCCAATCAGATTGTCCAAATCTCCGCCCGTCATAATGTATTTCATAAATTCATCTTCCCAGAGCGCTCCTTCAATCGAAATAAGCGGGTCTACTGGCCAAAGCGCATCATATTTTGTAGGCAAGAAGCCTTCAATATGCGGTACATCAGGTGTTTTGGCACCATCAAGCACTGCAGGCACTAATGAAATACCAAAGCCGGATTCATGATATTCTCGAAGGAAGTTGACATCATACATAAACTGTAGAAACTTCCATGCTTCTTCCTTATGCTTTGATGAACTGGAGATGGCTAACCAGCTTCCCGTATTTCCAACAGCATTCGTACCTGCACGTTCACCAGTTTCAGTAGGAACAAGCGCGCCTGACCAGTTGATCTCTGTAGGGAACTGATCTTTGTAAACCCCTACCTCTGCGGCTACGGACATATACATACCGATTTTCCCTTCCGCAAATTGTACGCGAAGCGGATCGATATCAAGCACTTCAGACCCTGGCAAAAAGCTGCCATCGTCCCACATTTGCTTCCACGCCTCTACAGCTGTCTTATGATTGGAAAAATCGTATTTGCCTTCTTTGTGGTTGTATCCGGTTCCAAAATGACCTGATAGATCAACCATTGGAATGATGGCACGGTCAATACCGCTTTTTGCATTTTTTAACGGTGCTGCAAATCCGTAAATACCATCCTTCTTGCCCATCTCCGTAATTTTCTTTGCATAGTCGACCAGTTCAGCATACGATGTAGGCGGTCCTGGCAAACCTGCTTTATCGAATAAATCCTTGTTATAAATTAATCTTTTTGTATAGGCAAAGTTAGGCAAGGAATAAACTTTCCCATCCTTTTTATTTAAACCTTCAATAAGCAATGAACCAAAAACTGTTTTCATTTCATCAGTGAGCAGGTCATCTAATGGTGCCAAGTAGTCCTTTGTTACAAAGGAGTTGAAGTTTGACACTGCCGGACGAATAATATCCGGTGCCTGATTACTCGTAAAGGCAATGTCTACCGCCTGATTGTAGTTTTCAGCAAGCACCTTCATCTCTACCTCAATGCTGCCCTCGTTCTCCTTGTTGAACTCGGCAACTCTTTTTTCAATCAACTCCGTATCATGACGATCATTCGCCCAATACTGCAGAGTGACTTTCTCCTTTTTCTGTGGTTCTGTACTGTTTCCTGTACCTTCCTTCTTTTCAGGTTCTGCTCCCCCGCAAGCAGCAAGAGACAAGCTTAATGCAACCGTTAACAGCGCTGCTGTTCCTTTCATATACCTTTTCATACAACTACCTCCCCTTATCTGATCGATGTTTACAGTTGTAGTATAACTAAGATTTGGAGCACACCAAGATGGACAATCCAACTGTACTAAGCAGGGGAAATAACTATTCTATACCATCTAGCGGTATATTAATTTGCACACTGGTCTGTTCATAGGGCTCACTTTGCAAGGAAAGCGAAGCACGCTCACCATAATATAAATGAATGCGGGAGTATACATTTCTCAAGGCATAGCTTTTGCTTGGCAAAGCCTGGCGCATTTCTTTGTAGACCATTTCCGTGTCCATTCCCTGCCCATTATCGATTACAGTCATTTTTAAAAATGCAGCATCTAATTGAACAGAAATAATCAATTCTCCCCCGCGTTCAAAATCTTTAAATCCATGCAAAATACTATTTTCAACTAATGGCTGCAACAATATTTTGACTATAGGGTACTGCAAGATTTCTTGATTCGAACATTCAATTCGGTACGTAAATAAATCAGGATAACATCTTTGCTGAATTTCGAGGTATTGCTGCACATGTAGCAGTTCCTTCTCCACTGAAGTGATATCGACTCCTTTATTCAGCCCCAGCTCAAACAGCTTGCTCAAAGCGATTACAATTACTTTGGCATCATCATGCTGATCAGTCATGCATCGCCAAAATATAGTATTTAACGTATTGTATAAAAAATGCGGATCAATCTGAGCTTGCAGCGCGGTCATCTCCGCCTTCCGTTTATCCGCCTCCACCTCTTTTATTTGATCAATATATTGTTTTTGACGCTCCAGCATGCGATTAAACATCAAGCCTACCTCAGCGATTTCATCTCGATATTTAGAAGTAAATCTAACTTCAAGATTATTTTCTCCCACTTCCTTCATTAGCTTTTTTAATTTATGGAGGGGACGGGTCAAATATCCTGTCAGAATACTTGCTACGATCAAGCCAATACTGACTGTAACAACAGCAATGATCAGCGTGGTCCATTTAATAGCATCTATATCTTTCAATAACAGCGCCATCGACTGAATACTTACTAGCGTCCAATCCTTATTCAGCTCCAGCCCGGAAGTATTTACCAGATATTGTTTTCCGTTGTGTTCTAAATTGAAGTATGGTTCTGTATGCTCCTTCATTTTCTTCTTGAATCTTTCATCGTTAATAATCGGATCATACTCAGGGGATGTAGAAAAAAAGTGCTCATCGGATTTAGAAACAAGCAGAACCGTTCCTTCCTTTGAATCAAAATCATTTTCAATAAGTGATTTTACAGCCGAATCCGCAATATTCAGCATAATAATTACTTCACTTTCGGGCTGATTCAAAGTCGGCTTCATCAAAAACGAAATAACCTGTTCTTCTCCTCGGAAAAAATAATCCTTATGGCTAGGCAGCCATTGATGCGTAGGAGATTGCAAAATGCGGTCATAGGCTTCCGAATCCTTGAACGGAATATTAGTTAAACGTGTTTGATTCGTTAAATAAAATTCACCTTTTGGTGTATCTATTAAAATGGAATGAATTCCCGGCTCTTGAATATGCATTTGCATAATTGGCGTTTGCAGCCGGAACAGCTCAATATAGTATTGCTCTTTATTCGTGCTTCTAACGTTTTTGACCATCTCATTAAAAGGCTCGCTCAACGTCAAAATCATAATCGATGACAAGATTTTTTTCAGTTTTTCATCTACCGTTTGTGCTGTCTTGTCAATCGACTTCTGACTCAGTGAAAACGCTTTATCCTTTACGATCCCTGAAGCGATATAAGATGACATGGTGCCTGTTAATACTGATGACAATACGATCAATAACGCGATCGCGATAAGCAGCTTGCGTTTAAAATAGTTTTTTCCTTGCCTTAATATGTTCATCCCTGCTTCTCCTTTTACAATGGAAAGTGCTTCTAATGATCAACTACTTTATCATAAATTTCGACAAGAGGAAAAACATTTTTATTTTTCTTTTGCAACAAAAAAATCCCGCACAACCTTGAATGGTTATGCGGAGATCGTTATTTCCCATGTAAATTACGCATCTGCTCGATATTTTCTTTGATTTTGTACAGACTCAAATAATCTATTTTTTCATGATATGCTTGCTCCTGCAGCATCTGCTCCTTGATTGGCTTTGCCTCATAGACATTGGGTGCATGCGCTGTTTCCTCCAAATACTCTTCTCGCGTGCTCCGAATAAGCCCCTCCATAATTTGCTCTAATCGCAAAAACTTGCTGTCTGATTCAAGCGCTGCAGTTCCCCCGTGCTCCATTTTTAATAATTGCTCCTGCAATAGCTTTTTTATTTGAGCGACTCCTGTCGCAGCAATCCCGCTTTCATGCATATGATCAGCGATTTGGATGGAAGCCTCAAGCAGTTGTTCAACACGGCTGTCTTTATCCACTTCAGTTCACCCGCACTTTCACCTTATATTAAACACTTTAGGCTTATTGTGCGTAGCTTAGTAAATCCTATACGGATTGCATACTTTTTTGTCTTCTTGCAGCTGAATGATATACAATTGATCCACCTACAATTGTTGTTGATACAATTGGCATTCCTTCAAACTGATCAACTAGAAGCAAATCTGCGTATTTTCCCGGTGCAATTGATCCGGTCTGGTGTTCTGTCTGCAGTGCAGCAGCCGGATTTAACGTCGCCATGCAGACGGCTGTCGGCAGATCGACGATTCTGTCCTTAACCAGCTTAAACAGCGAAGCAAGCAAGGATGACGGATGATAGTCTGAGCATATGATATGCGCAGCACCTGCCTTCACAGCTTCAGCGGCACTTAAATTTTTGTCATGCGAACCGCCTCGCACAATATTGGGTGCTCCTACACATACTTTCATCTGACGAGAAGTGGCATAAATGGCTGTTTCCAATTGAATTGGAAATTCACTGATGGAAGCATTGCGAGCGATAGACAGATCCACCTGCTCTGTGGAGTCATCATCATGAGAAGCAATCGCTATATTTTTCTCCTTCGCTAAGGAAGTCAGTCTGTTAATGTTATTCCAGTCAACAAGCGTTCTGCGCTCCTCAAGTTCCTTTACAATATCAGCAACTTCATGAATATCGATACCTTGATTTTTCATCACATAGCGTTCAAAAGAACCTTCCGCTCGATATTGCCCCTGCCCGGGCGAATGATCCATTAAAGATATCATATCAATCGCATGTTCCTGCAAATACCGCTCCACGATCGCCAAGCCTTGCAAATGCGATACTTCATAGCGCAAATGTATCTTATTACGAATCAAGCTGCGTTTTTTTCGATAATCCAGTATCGTTGCAACCATTTGTGTCAATAAATTTTCACCGCGCAGACTAAGCCCCACGCCTAATGACAAGGAGTGATACATCGTTGTAATTCCGCTTGCCGCAAGCTTCTTCTCAAACTCAATCAATGCCATCTGGAGCGGAAATATCGTATTGGGTCGCGGCTCTACTTCCTTCTCAATCGTATCGCAATGAATATCGATAAGACCGGGCAGCACATATCTGCCATCTGCATCAATTATATGCGCCTGCGGGTTTTCGAGCTTCCAATAATTCAGCCTGCTATCATCTAGAATAATCTGTTCAATTATATGATTAGTAATTGCCAATGAGCCTGTAACTACTTCGTTTTCCAATACCAGCTTTCCATTTGTAATTAACAAGACAGAATCATTACTGTTATTCGAACCTTCTAGATTGCTGCAACGTTTGTTTTGATCAAACAAATTTACCGCTCTCCCCTCTTTGTACTTCTTATCAACGATCCCCTTTACAAAATGTCAACACTAACCACCTTAACATATTATAATACATTTGGTATAAGTTTGAAATTGATCACAAACAAAAAAACGTCTGCTCCTGATCGGAACAGACGTTTAAACTGGTTATTCTTCTTTAGGAATGAAATCAAAAATATCTCCCGTTTCAAATGATTCAATCAACCGCTCCAGCCATTTATAATATTTGAGCGCCTCTTCAATCCGTTGCTTGTCTGAGCGCAGCAAATCAGCAAATAATTGATTCTCTTCATCTGAATGTAGTTCCAGCAGGCTGTCGATTTCCCGAACAGAGCGCTTCAGTACAGACATATTTTGCTCGACGGCTTTCCTCCATCTTATCGAAAAATAATCTGCAAAGTTTTGATGCCAGTCCGGCACCACCTCATATAGATCCTTACGGGAGCCTTTTTCCCATACTTTATTAATCATTTTCAAATTATAAAGCGTACGCATGCCCGTACTCATTGAAGTCTTGCTCATTCCCATTGTTTCACTCATTTCATCAAGTGTAACAGGATAATCATTGAAATACATATTACCGTACAAATGGCCAATGGACAATGTAATACCGTATAGATCCATATTTTTTCCTATGGAATCAATGACACGGCTTCTAATACGTAATAGACTGTTTTGTTGCTCATCATTTAAATGTCCTAGCTCTTTCATGTTCTTCCTCCTGAGAAAAAACGTCTCCGCCTTCTTGTGCCGAGACGGGTTGCTTACTAGAAACTTAGCGTCGGTATTCGAAAGGTGAACAAACAGTTTTTTCTGTCCAAATATTATTTGCTCTGTCTTTATAAAAGTACAAAAAAAGCAGTATAGATTGCTCCTCATTCATTTTAAGCTGTTATCTAACTATAGTAAAGAATGCAATGTTGCCGAAAAAGGGAGTTATTCGGAGGATACAGTACATTAAGTACGTAAAGTTATAACTGTACAAAGTATACACTGGCTCACGCTCTTTGACCATATTGGTAAAAAGCAACTACACTTATAAAGTCGAAATTTTCCACAAAGGGGGGGCAAACATTGAGCATTATAGAAGCCAAAAAGCTGACCAAGATTTTCGGAGCCGATCCGAAAAGGGCAATCCCGCTGCTGGATAAAGGATGGACAAAAGAGAAAATTCTTGCCGAAACTAAACTAACAGTTGGTGTGAACCAAGCCAGTTTTTCCATTGAGCCGGGTCAAATTTTTGTCATCATGGGCTTATCCGGCAGCGGTAAATCAACACTGGTTAGACTGCTAAACCGATTGATTGAACCGACTTCCGGACAGCTGTTGTTTAACGGACAAGATATATTGCAAATGAATGCTGAACAATTGCGACGCTTCCGTCGTAAAAATGTTGGGATGGTATTCCAGAAGTTTGCACTGTTTCCGCATCGTACTGTTATTGAAAATACAGAGTACGGTCTTGAGGTTCAAGGGATTCCTAAAAAGGAACGGCGTGAAATGGCTCAACGTTCATTGGAATTAGTAGGGTTAAAGGGCTGGGAAAACAGCTATCCTGATCAATTGAGCGGAGGAATGCAACAGCGCGTCGGTCTTGCAAGAGGGCTTGCCAATGATCCGGAAGTGCTGTTAATGGACGAAGCCTTCAGTGCTCTTGATCCGCTTATTCGCAAGGATATGCAGGATGAATTGATTGAATTGCAATCAAAAATGAAAAAAACTATTGTTTTCATCACTCATGACTTGGACGAGGCTCTGCGGTTGGGCGATCAAATCGCTCTGATGAAGGATGGAACAATTGTGCAAATCGGATCACCTGAAGAAATAATGATGAATCCAGCTAACAAATACGTTGAACGTTTTGTTGAGGATGTGGATTTATCAAAAGTTCTAACCGCGGCTCATGTGATGTCCAAAGCCGAAACTATTACACCAGACAAGGGACCTCGTGTCGCATTGCAATTTATGCGTGATCGTGGCGTATCCAGTCTCTACGTAGTGGACAAATCCATGACAATGCTTGGTGTCATTAAAGCAGAGGAAGCTGCTGAAGCAATATCGAAAAACCTGTCTCTTACCGAAGCAATGAAAAGCGGAGAGGATATTCCCGTGGCATTGCCGGATACAGCCATTAATGAACTGTTTGAAGTGATGGGACAGAGCAAACTGCCTGTGGCAGTGACAGATCCGAAAGGCAGATTGAAAGGCGTTATAATTAAAGGCGCTGTCTTTGCTGCACTATCCGGAAATAACGGTACAGAGGCTGGTGATCATCATGAACCTGCCTAAAACATTGCAATCATCCTGGATAGATACGTTCAAAGACTGGATGCATGACAAACTTGCCATTGATTTACCCAAGCTGCAAATATCTTCGGCAGTTGATTCGATTGAAAAATGGCTGGAAGCTAATTTGGGTCCATTTTTTAATGTGATCAGACAGGTCATTGATTATATCGTAAGTTCTCTAGACAAAGGCTTCAACTTTTTTCCGCCGATTATCGTAATTCTGCTCTTTACAGCGCTCGCCTGGTATTTGGGCAAATGGAAAATGGGCGTATTTACTGCGGTCGGGCTATTGTTAGTCGATAATTTGAATTTATGGAGCCAAACGATGCAAACATTGGCGCTGGTTGTAACAGCTGCCTTTATATCCATCTTGCTTGGCGTCCCAATAGGTATTCTCTGCTCTCGCAGCAACAAGATCCAAAAGATTGTCACGCCTATTCTGGACTTTATGCAAACAATGCCTGCTTTTGTCTATTTGTTGCCTGCGATTACCTTCTTCCAGTTAGGCGTTGTGCCAGGAGTTATTTCTTCTATTATCTTCGCTATACCGCCGACAATCAGACTAACAAATCTCGGAATACGCCAAGTACCTGAGGAATTGATTGAAGCTGCTGATGCATTCGGCTCTACGCCATCGCAAAAGCTGGTCAAGCTGCAATTGCCGATTGCAATGCCAACAATAATGGCGGGTATAAATCAAACGATTATGCTTTCACTCTCTATGGTTGTTATTGCTTCCATGATTGGCGCGCAAGGCGTAGGCTCGCTTGTTTATCGAGCAGTTACACAAGGCAAGACAGGTCCTGGTTTTGAAGCTGGGCTTGCAGTAGTTGTATTAGCGATTGTATTAGATCGCATGACACAACAAGTGATGAACAAAACAAAAGCTCACAAATAAGAACAACCACCGATATTACATTTTTAATATAGTTTATATATCTATATTGTCTATGAAATTGTACCGGTCATCGGATTTATGACTTGATACTCGTTTCAAAAAACAAATTGGAGTGATTTATAATGAAAAATTTCAAAAAACTTTCTTTCTGGACGTGCATGGTTTTAGTGCTAGCCCTAATCGCTGGATGTTCTTCCGGCAATAACGGCGGAAATTCGCAAAAAGAAGACGATAAGAAACCTTCCAGCGATAGCAAAAAAGAGATTACACTTGCTTATGTAGCTTGGGATTCTGAAATTGCCAGTACCAATGTAGTAAGAGAAGTGCTTGAAACTAAGCTAGGTTACAAAGTTACGATGCTGCAAGTAGATGCAGGTCCTATGTGGGCAGGGATCGCTAACGGCAGTGCGGATGCTATGGTAGCAGCATGGTTGCCAACAACTCACCAAGATTATGTAAAAAACAATGAAGGTAAATTTGAAGACTTGGGAACAAATTTGACTGGTACAAAGCTAGGTCTTGTTGTTCCTTCATATATGGACATTAACAGCATTGAGGATTTGAACGAAGAAATCGGTAAATCTGTTGACTTCACAATTACAGGTATTGAGCCTGGTGCAGGTTTGATGAGCGCAACTGAAGAAGCTCTTGAAGCATATGGTTTGACAGACAAATGGAAGCTTCTGGACAGCTCGTCTGCAGCGATGACTCGTCAGCTTGAAAGAGCATACGAAGCGCAAGAGCCGATTATCGTAACAGGCTGGACTCCGCACTGGAAATTTGCAAAAATGGATTTGAAATATCTGGACGATCCAAAGGAAGTTTACGGTAAAGCAGAAGAAATCCATACTGTAGCTCGTCTTGGACTTGAGAAAGATCAACCGGAAGCTTACGCTTTCTTGAAAAAGTTCAACTGGGAACCATCTGATATGGAAGGCATTATGATCAAAATAGCCGAAGGTGTTTCGCCTGAGGATGCAACAAAAGAATGGGTTGAAGCAAACAGCGACAAAGTTGATGCTTGGTTGAACTAATAATCCTTTCATGAATCAGCAAACTGCATAATGAAAAAAGTCAGATAAAAGCACTATGCTTTTATCTGACTTTTTATGCTTGTATGATTTGTATCTTTACTATGTTTTGCTACGAGTAGCCGTTGGCGTCAAACAATTAATGGACTAGTGATACAGCAACTTCTCTACTTCTTACTTACGGTTGCCACGGCGCTTATTTTGCGGTTTTTGCACACTTTTATATTCTAACGGTTGCCCTAGCAGCTATTTCATCATATTCAGCAGTTTTCGCTACTTTTTACGCAATTAGCCTCTCACGCAACCGTTAGACTGCATAAAGTTGCTTTTGAGACCATTTAGGTGCTATGGCAACCGTTAGACCCGGCAGTCTATTACTTTTGAGCACAATTAACCGCTGTCGATAGCCTCGCCGCTACCGTTAGCCAACGAAATACCACGTTTCATAGATACGCTGCAATCGTGTAGTCAGTCTGCCATTCGCTAGTCTAGAAAATAATCCGGCAAGCCGAGCGGCAATGGCTGCGGTCGTTCACAGCTGCTTGTCATTTGGTAATGCTGCTTGCTATCGGCTGCAAGATGAAAACCGTCCATAGCCTCCAGCACATGGCATGCCAATTCTCCGCTTGCTCGATGCTTCCTGCCTGTTAGAATCGCTTTCGCCATATCAGCTGCTCCAATTCCGCGAGAATTTTCTGTATTGCCAAACATATGCGGAATAACAGACCATTCCTGCGAGCCTGCACGCTTATATCGGATTTCATCGCCAAACCTGTTCGGATCAGGAACAATAATCGTTCCTGCACTTCCATGTACTTCGATTCTTGGTAGTACGGAACCGCCCTTTATATCAAAGCTGGTTAACAAGGTGCCGATAGCGCCAGACTCGAATTGCATCACCCCGGCAATATGCGTCGGCACCTCTACCTTAATCTGTTGACCAAATTTGGGTTTGCTTGTAATCATTCTTTCTGCGAAAGATATTTTAGTCATAGCCGTAACAGATTCAATCGCACCCAACATGGCAACCATAGCCGTTAAGTAATACGGTCCCATATCATACATCGGCCCGCCACCTGCCTGATAATAAAACTCGGGTGCAGGATGCCAAGACTCATGTCCGCCGCTCGTCATAAAGGCGGTTGCGCTAATCGGCGTTCCAATCCAGCCATCCTCAATCAATTTGATACAGGTTTGAATCCCCCCTCCAAGAAATGTGTCCGGTGCTCCGCCAACATACAGTCCTTTTTGCCGAGCCAATTCAAGCACTTCCCGCGCTTCGCTGTACAAAGCAGCAAATGGCTTCTCCACATAAACATGCTTGCCTGCCTCAAGTGCTTGAATATTCACTTTTGCATGCGCCTGTGGAATAGTCAAATTAATAATAAGCTGAATACTTTCATCTGCTAGCAACTCTTCCACGGAACAGCCGCGGATACCATATTGTTCCCCTTTTTGCCTGGCTCTTTCTACATCCAAATCCGCACAAGCCACCACTTCCATGGCATCAAAACTGTTTGCATTTTCCAAATAGATGCTGCTAATGTTTCCCGTCCCAATAATACCTGCTTTAAGCTTCTCCATTTCAGCTCGCCCCGGTTTTCAAATTTTATATAAATCTTTTCTTGCCTGTTATTTAAAGCTGATTATCCCCCATACCTGAATATGCTGTCTTTGTTGCTGCTTCATCGTTAGCCGCTTGCTTTCCATCCGCACACCACAAAAATCCGCGCTTCATCAATTCCATAACAGCGTCTTGGGCAATAATATCTGCTTGATGTCCCAATGAGTTATAATAAACACGACCTATCCCCCAGCGTTTCGTCCAAACAACTGGCATATCAACAGCCTTGTTGAGAGAATGTGGTCCTGGTACTGTAGGGAAACGTGTAGTCGCCAGCACTTCCACCGCTGGATCAACATGCAAGTAATACTGCTCCGACTTGACCTCGAAATCTTCAATCCCTTCAACTAAAGGGCTGGTGCTATTACAAATATTAACCGTATATTCTACACCGTCATTGCCTGGATGAGCAACCCACTGCCCTCCGGTCATAAACTGCCAATCAACGTTTTCTCGAAACGCATCACACATACCGCCATGAGTGCCTGCCAGCCCGGTACCATTTTGCACAGCAGCAGATACATGATTGACAAGCTGCTGATCAATTCTGCCCATCGTCCATAATGGAACAATAAGATCTAACTGCATAAGCTTTTGCAAATCGGCAAAAGCATCTAATGTATTTGAAACCTCAACAGCAAAGCCCTCTTTTGTTAGCATTTTTTCAAAAATACTGGCAACTTGCTCTGGCTGGTGGCCTTCCCAGCCCCCCCATACGATTAGTGCTTTTTTCATTTTCTATTCCCCCTCTTTAAACTCCCATTTCATTTATCGTTACCCATCTGCGTTCATCTATTGAACGCTCGACCGCTTCAAGTACAGCCTGACACCTTACTCCGTCAACAAAGTTCGGCGAGGGCTGACGATTTTCTTTGAAAGCCTGCATCAGTTCGTGCATTTCATGTGTAAACGTATGCTCATAGCCAATCGTATGCCCGGCAGGCCACCAAGCATCCATATAAGCATGATCCGGATCAGTAGCGAGCACTCGCCGGAAACCCTGTACATCGGAGGCATCCTCAGTAAAATAAACCTGTAATTCATTCATTCTTTCAAAATCAAATTTTAAACTTCCTTTGCTGCCGTTAATTTCAAAACTATTTGTACAGCGATGACCGGCTGCAAAGCGGGTTGCTTCAAAGCTGCCGAGAGCGCCACTGGCAAAGCGCGCCATAAATAAGGTGGCATCATCAACCGTCACCTCACCTTTTTCCGCGGCTGCGCTGCTCGCCGCTCCACTTAAACCTGTCATTTCTTTGGCAATCGGACGCTCCTTAACAAAGGTATCGCTCATGCCGATCACTTCTTGGAATTCGCCCACCAAAAAACGCGCCAAATCAATCGTATGCGCCCCAAGATCACCATGTGAGCCCGAGCCGGCAATTTCCTTCTGCAGCCGCCATACAAGTGGAAACTGAGGGTCTATGATCCAATCTTGCAAAAACCAGCCGCGAAAATGATATATTTTACCGATACGCCCCTCTTCAATCAGCTTTTTTGCCAGTTGCACGGCAGGAGCAAACCGATAATTGAAGCCAATCATATGCTTAATGCCAGCTTGCTTTGCAGCTTGCAGCATTTCTTTGGAATCGTCCAAATTAAGTGCCAGCGGCTTTTCACAAAAAATATGTTTGCCTGCTGCTGCGGCAGCCAACGCAATTTCTTTATGAGCATCGCTTGGCGCATTAATATCAATTAAATCAATATCGCTTCTTTCGATAAGCTTACGCCAATCGGTTTCGACACTTTCCCAGCCAAATTGGGCTTTTGCCTGTTCTACCCCTTCTTGATTGCGCCCACAGATAGCTTTCATCTCTGGCTTAATCGCATCTGGAAAAAACATTGGCAATGCGCGGTAAGCATTACTATGCGCTTTCCCCATAAATTTGTAGCCAACCATACCTATTCTAACTTGTTCCATCTAATCTTCATCCTCTCGTTCTCTAATATTCATCCGTTCAGCAGTTGCGTCATCCGCTTGAACCAATTCTACTAGCCGCCAAGTTCCGCTTAATAAGACTCGCTTTAGGAGCTTTCTCGGGGAATCAAATTTATTTGCAATACTGATTTCTGAGATAGCGTTGACTTATCGTTCTCCAACGTTTGCAATACCAGCTTTGCCGCCTGTCTGCCCATCTCGTAAAAGGGAACCTCCACTGTAGTAAGCGGGGGACTTACAATCCGCGAGCCGTCCGAATTATCATAGCCAACAAGCCCATAATCTGTTCCCGCCTCCAAATTAAACTCCTTCAAGCCATTCATCAGCCCAATTGCCATTCTATCGTTTGCTGCAAAAACAGCATCAATATCAGATTGCTTTATTTTCTCTGCAAGTAAGGAGGCGGTTTCATAACCACTCTTGCGACTGTAATTTCCTTCATAATACAATTCATCCGCATATTCAAGAGTACTATGAAGCTTGTGCTGCTCTAATGCAGCAATATAGCCTTTATAGCGATCCTCACTATTCGAATAACTTAGCGGCCCGTTCAACATCGCAATTTTTCGGTAGCCTTGATGGATAAGATGCTCTACGACAAGCCTGCTCCCCTCAATATGATCTGCATCTACGGTACAGTAATCCTCCTCATCAAAACGCTGATTAACGAGACAAAACGGATAGTTTTGCTTCTGAAGCTCTGCAAGCGCCGCCCTTTCCTCTGGTATATTTTGCGAACCCAGCATTATACATGCATCAATTTTTTGTGCCCGAAATAATGTACTATAGTCTCTTTTCCCCGATAAATCACGATAAATCAACAACAAATTATAATCGTTACTTTGTGCAACCTCACCAATTCCACTTAATATTTCCGAAAAGTAATAGGCAGAAAACAAATGAACCTTGGGAACATGCGGAAGAACCACTCCGATATTTCCACTCTTTTTGCGAGCGAATTGTTGGGCAAGCGCACTGGGCACATAACCGATTTTCTTTGCAGCCCGCAATACTTTTTCTTTGGTTTCTGACTTGATAGGTCCTACATTGTTCAATACCCGTGACACCGTAGCCTCTGATACTCCAGCAAGCCTTGCAACTTCCTTCCTGCTTATGACAGATAGCCTCCTATCATTTATATTTATAATTAAGTTAGCACTCAAAATGAACGCGTGTACATTTGTAATAACATACTACCGCTGCTCAACAAAAAAAGTCATTTTACTATTAGTAAACACCATAGTGTACACGCGTACATTATGGCACGAATATCTACTCTCGTCAACCATCAAATAGTCACACGTTAAAAAAGCTCCAATACCTACTTATAGTAGATAAAGGAGCTTTTTCGATCTGCCATTTATGGTGCGGTCTCTAGAAATTTCAAATCTGGGAACTTCTCCATCGCTGTTCTCATCGCATACTCGTTCTCAAAAAGAACAACATAGTTGTCTTTTTTATCTTTAACAAGTGTTGTATTAATACGGAATTTTGCCGGATCGATATTGCTGCCTGTAATCCATCGCGCAAACTGGAACGGCATACGCTGCATGACTGTCTCTACTCCGTACTCTGCTCTCATACGATATTCGAACACTTCAAATTGCAGCTGTCCGACAACGCCCAATATGGTTTCATCAAAGCCTGAAGTAGTATGGAAAACTTGAATTGTCCCCTCTTCTGTGAGCTGATCAATCCCTTTTTGGTACTGCTTATATTTTAGCGCGTTTTTAATCGTAACTTTTGAAAATATTTCAGGTGAAAAGGTCGGCAACTCATTATAGACAAGATTGGAGCCTTGACTTAGTGTATCGCCGATACGGAATATACCTGGATCAAACAATCCGATAATATCACCAGGATAGGCAACATCTACAATATCACGATCCTGCGCCAAAAACTGTTGCGGCTGGGCAAGCTTGATTTCTTTGCCATTGCGAACATGACGCACTGCCATTCCACGATTAAACTTGCCGGAACATATACGCAAAAAGGCAATCCGATCACGATGCGCAGGATTCATATTTGCTTGAATTTTGAACACATAGCCACTGAACTTTTCATATTCAGCAGGATCGATTACTCCTTCAGAGCTATTGCGTGCTGCTGGCTGCGGAGCCATATGCAAAAAGTTCTCCAAAAAAGTTTGCACGCCAAAATTGTTAACAGCACTGCCAAAAAAGATAGGCGTGAGCTCGCCGCGCAAAACCTTTTCAAGATCAAATTGATCTCCCGCAACATCAAGCAATTCCAGATCCTCGATTAATTGATCTGTCATATAGTCGCCAGCCATCTCACGGATGATTGGGTCATTGTAGTCGCTAACCTTTTTTATGGAGATTTTGGAATGATCATCGCCTTGGAACAGCTCCACCTGTGACTTTATCCGATCATATACGCCGCATAATTCACGCCCCATGCCAATCGGCCAGTTCATTGGAACAGAACGAATGCCAAGTACCTCTTCTAATTCTTCCATCAGCTCAAATGGGCTTTTACCATCACGATCCAGCTTATTAATAAAGGTAAAGATCGGAATACCGCGCTGTCGGCAAACCTGGAACAGCTTAATCGTCTGAACCTCTACCCCTTTTGCCACGTCAATAAGCATCACTGCGCTATCAGCAGCAGTTAGTGTACGATACGTATCCTCACTGAAATCCTGGTGACCAGGTGTATCCAAAATATTAACACGATGTCCGTTATAATCAAATTGCATAACAGAAGAGGTAACTGAAATACCTCTTTGCTTTTCAATTTCCATCCAGTCAGAAGTCGCATGGCGATTCGCCTTACGCGCTTTAACCGATCCTGCAAGACGAATTGCACCGCCGAACAAAAGCAATTTCTCTGTTAAGGTTGTTTTTCCCGCATCGGGGTGAGCTATAATCGCAAAAGTGCGTCGTTTCTCGACCTCATGCTTGATTTCTTGTGCTTGTGATTGACTCATACTTGCCTTCCTTCCCTGCAATAAATAAACCATATAGGACAACAAGCTTTTGCGGAATTATCGGTTGACTATAGCTTTTACCAATTAACAACAATCCTCTATTGTCCGCTATTTGTTATCCATATAACATTGTCTTCATCCTGACCGTTGACTGGCCACCAATGGAAGCCATCTTGCTGCAGCAGCTCAGTTGCTTCCTTAGGTCCCCAGGACCCAGCGGGATAATAACGCAGATCATCACTGCTTTCCTGCCATGCAGCAGCTATCCGGTCGACGAACGACCACGCTTGCGCAACCTCATCCCAACGAGTAAAATATGTGGAATCTCCACGTGCAGCGTCGTAAATTAATCGCTCATACGCTTCCGGCGTATTTAGTCCAATTTGACAGCTTTGGCAAAATTCCATAGCCACTGGCTGCACAGAACTGTCCGCTCCAGGTGTTTTTGCATTTACTTTTATATAAATGCCTTCCATCGGATTTACTCGAATAACGAGCAAATTAGGCGCCAAATCATGCTTTTGTGCAAATAGAACATTTTGCGGCATCGATTTGAATTCAATAACGACTTCAGTCGTCTTCACAGGAAGACGTTTGCCTGTACGGATATAGAAAGGTACGCCAGCCCAACGAAAGTTATCAACAAAGACTTTGGCTGCAAAATAGGTTTCTGTTTTTGATTGCTCCGCAACCGAGTCCTCTTCACGATAGCCGGGCAGCTCCTTATTGCCGATAGCTCCCGTCTCATATTGAGCGCGAATAACATGCTTGTGCACATCAGTTGCATCTGCATATGACCGCAACGATCGAAGCACCTTTACCTTCTCATCGCGAATATCCTCGCCATGCAACCGGCTTGGCGGCTCCATTGCAATCATCGTAAGCATTTGCAGCATATGGTTCTGTCCCATATCGCGAAGCGCACCTGATTTATCATAATAACCGCCGCGTTCTTCCACGCCGACCGTCTCCGACAGCGTAATTTGCACATTGGCAATATGCTGATTGTTCCACAGCGGTTCAAATAGCGCATTAGCAAAACGAATCACTTGGATATTCTGAACCATCTCTTTGCCAAGATAATGGTCGATTCGGAAGATCTCTTCCTCCTTGAACACTTCATTCAACTGCTTGTTCAACGATTCAGCTGACGGCAAGTTATAGCCAAACGGCTTCTCAATAACAAGGCGGTGCCACCCCTTATTGTTCAACAGTCCGCCGTCGCGCAAATTAAGCGATACCGAACCAAACAACGATGGGGCAAGCGCCAAATAAAACAAGCGATTGCCTGCAATCGCAAACTTTTCTTCCAATTGCTCAGACAATTTGTTTAGCTGCTTAAAGCTGTCAACATGATTAATATCAAGCGACATATACACAAAATGCTCGGCAAATTTGTTCCATAGCGCTGCATCCGCCTTATAGCGGCAAAACTCAGCGATCGATTCATACAAATCTTCTTTGAATTGATCATTAGTGCGCGATCGACGTGCCAGACCTATAACGGCAAAATTCTCTGCCAGCTTTCCTTCTTTATACAAACTAAACAACGCAGGGAACAGCTTGCGACGCGCCAAGTCCCCAGTTGCGCCAAACAAATAATAGATAGCGCCATCAGCTGGAATAGCATCTGGTTGGGATGTTGGATTAGTCATATATCTCATTCTTTCTCTTAAATTTTAGTACAACTCTGCATTATGTAGTTTAGCATATCCGAACCTTTTACGCCATTGAACAGCTGAGAAAAAAAGTCAGACACCTTCACTCTTTTCAAGAATAAGTACGTAAAAAGCACGTAAGTTTTTCTTTAATCAGAATTCCCCTGTCAACACAGGCAGTCCGATCGTCAGTAACTTATCCTCGGAATTGGATAGCGGATGAAGAGCGATCTGCAGATTAGCTTTGTAGCCGCCTGGCATCCAGTTGTATTGTTGAAATTGCGTTGTATAATAAAGCGCGCTTTTCGATCCGCCCTCATCGTAATATTCTACCCGTTCTGCATTACTCGTAAGCTTCTCCCAATTACCTTGACCAGCAGCCTTCGTTGCTTTGCCTTGCAACTTTACACTAAAATCAGCAGAAGCAGAAAACGTCTCTATTATTTTCTCCAGCTTCTTCGCCGCATTATTCAAATCCAGCTCAGTCAAAGGAGCCTTCGCATTAGCTGAGGTCCAATTAATAACAAACTGAGCTGTTGCTTCACCATGCTGTATCGCTTGTTCTGAATCCTGATGCAAGGAAACTTGTCCTAATCCGGTTACATAGGCTGTCATCGTTTTTCCGCTATTCGTCACTCTTTTGGGAATGCTGCGGGATTTTTCATCGGGAAACAATGCTGCTATCAATTTATTTTTTG
This sequence comes from Paenibacillus nanensis, assembly GCA_040396195.1. GTDB lineage: Bacteria > Bacillota > Bacilli > Paenibacillales > Paenibacillaceae > Pristimantibacillus > Pristimantibacillus nanensis_A. Next base: position 74,179 of record JBEBPB010000003.1, on the reverse strand, counting down.
CTTCGCTATCATTGGATTGAAATTGCCAGCGCAGTGACCAATCGGCTGCACTGGCTCCTCCTGCGATAAAGGAGTCGGAAAGTTTCCACAGCTGAGTCAAATCATATTGTGCCATATTGCCGCTGCCGCCTTCGTCTGGCGAGGATGCCTGGCTGCCTTGCCACCATGCGGTAGCCATAAGCACCATCAGCAATATAACAGCAAAGCGCAGTCTAATCTGTTTGCGATTAACCGCCCCTTTTTGTTGAAATGCCTGCTTGCGTTTTGGTGTATGAACACTATCAGCTATTTTTATGCCTCTACTTTTCTCCTGTGGCTTAATCTCCAGTGAGCTGGATTTGCAATATACTTTTACATGCGAAACAGACATTGAATTCCCTCCCGTGCTTCATTGGAGTTAATTATGTCTGATAGCAAAGTAGATTGCCAGCCATTAGTGAAAACTTCTCATAAGAAGTGAAAACTAGTGATAATATTAAGTTTTTCGAGCGCTCAAGCTGTTTTTCGACGCTTGTGCGCACCAAGCGTTCGTCAGCTATTTGTTTGTTTTTTTGTCGGTAATTGAGGAGTGCCGAGGTTATGTCGATTCATCCATAATTCACGCTGTATTTGGAGTGCGTAACTATACTAATTCCAGTAAACTATTTATTCAGCAATTCCCTGCTTATGCGCATAAATAGCAGCTTGCGTACGGTCATCGACCTGAAGCTTATTGAAAATATTCGTAATATGGAACTTTACTGTTTTAACACCGATAAACAATTCGTCAGCAATTTCCTGATTGGATTTCCCTTGAGCAACGCGCTTTAACACATCCATCTCTCGTTCTGTCAGATCATCATGCAATCTTGCCTGCTCTTGCGGCTTCGGTTGACGTATGCGATTCATCATTTTTACAGCAACTTGCGATTCAAGTACAGATTGACCTCTTGAAGCCGCACGAATCGCCTCAGCAATTTCAGTTGCTCGCGATGTTTTGAGCAAATAGCTGAATGCCCCCGCTTCAATAACCGGATATAGCTTGCTATCATCCAGATAACTGGTCAGCACAATTACTTTGCACTCTGGCAGCTGCTCAAGCAGCTTCGCAGTCGTTTCGACACCATCCATCCCATCCATAACCAAATCCATCAACACGACATCCGGACGGTAAGCAAGCGCCAGTCTTATTCCGTCCATTCCGTTGCTGGCTTCCCCGACAACCTCAATGCCATCCTCTGTATCGAGTACTGCAGCCAGCCCAATCCGCACCATCTCATGATCATCCACCAGCAATACCTTAATTGCTGTACTGCTTTGTTCTGTCTCCTTCATCGTTAAAAGCCGCCTCCTTAATCTGTCTGTTTCATACCAGTTACGGGCACCCACAAATGAATGGTTGTTCCGCTCCCAGGTTCTGACATCACTTGCAATGAACCTCCAAGCTCGCTTACCCGTTCATCCATCGTTAATAATCCATAGGAGGTTTGCTTCTTCAACTCGACATCAAAACCAACCCCGTTATCCTGTAAGGTCATATGCACTTTGTTGTCGTAGGTTAACAGCTTGATATACATACGATCCGCTTTTGAATGCCGCAATGTATTGGATAATGCCTCTTGGGCGATGCGAAACAAATGATCTTCTGACTGAGGCATTAATGCAATCGACTCATCCACCTCAAGCTGAATATCCATCGGAATTTTTTGCTGCAGCTCTTCAACAAGCGAAGCCAGCGCTTGTCCAAGACTTTTCCCGTCCAAATGAACAGGCCGCAAATGAAGCAGCAAAGCTCGCATCTCTGATTGGGCAACAGCCGCCATCTCCTCAATCAGCTGAACCTGCCTGCGTGCCCGCTCCCAATCCTTCTCGATCGTGCGGCTGACCGCAGTTGCCGTCATCGAAATAGCAAATAACTGCTGACTGACCGCATCATGCAATTCTCTTGCCAGACGCTGTCTCTCTTCAATGACAGCAGAAAATTTAACTTTCTCCGTCCATTCCGGATCTGCATCCTGCACATTTTCATCTATTTCATCGCCACCGCTTTTTGCAGGGAGAGTAACATTCACTCGTCGTTTCTTTTGTTGCTCAGTTAATCGCTGGATCATTCGTTTCAGTCTTGAATTTTGCAAATAGCTGTTTATGGTAGCTACTGCAAGCCCTAGACCAACGGCTATTAATCCAATAATGGACCATTTGCTTTTCAGCGTAAAGATTTGAATTAGCCCAGATGCCTGAAGCACAATCATAATTAAGCCTAAAATAATAAGCAACAGCAAAATAGCGTCTTTATTATTACGCTTTTGCGCATGCAATCGTTCCTCTTTTGATTGGTTTACCTGATTTTGGTCAAACTGCAAGCTGAATTCAACTCCTTATTATGTACAGGCTGCTCCCAATCCGCTTCCTATACGATCGCATTTCTGACATTTATGCCGGATAAAAATTACATAACATAAGCAACAGACCGGCTGCGGCCTGCTGCTTATGAGATACTTGCATGCTTAACATTGGCTGCTTTGACTAAATTCTAGTCCTCTGCAGCTTCTGGTCCTTTGAATTCAGGAGCAGCTGGCTTGGTGGCAGCTGACGCTCCTCCGTTGAGCTTGTTTTTTAGAGCCTCAAGTTGAGCATCAACCTTCATTTGCTTCTCCAGATCCACTGGTGATACCGGGTTGGAGATGGAAGCTGAACCGTAAGAATATGGTGCTCTAAATACTTCAGCCTCTGCCTCCATTTGCATAATTTTCTCTTCCATACGTTGGAAGCCACGTGATGCTGTACCGCTGTCTATCGAATGCGAGCTGGACAATTGAGCCATTTGCTTTTGTGCCTTCGCGATTTGTGCGCGGGACGACAGCTCATTGCGCTTGTTGCGCATTTTGTAAAACTCTTCTTTCATACCATGCAACTGCTGCATAAGCTCATCTGCCTGCTGCTTCGCTTGTCCATGTAAATCAACATACTCATTAACTTTCTGATCAAAGTACATTTTCTCTTCAAGCATTTGTCTTGCAAGCTCTTCCTGACCTGCACGAAGCGCTGCTTCCGCTTTCGATTCACGATCCGCCACGCCGCGTACTGCCTCATCCAAACGCTGTTTCATACGGCGTTCATTCGCCATTTGCTTTGCTACAGTTACCTCCGCTTGATGAATCTCGATTTCCATATCGCGCAAATACTGATTCAGCATTACGATTGGATCTTCCATTTTGTCAAGAACCTCATTTACCGATGCCTTCGTCATATCTTTCATACGTCTGAAAATACCCATTTTAATTATCTCCCTTCTTAAGCTCATCTAATTTTGCTTTTAATTCATCTATTTCACGCTTTAGCGCTTTTTTCTCCAAATCATCCATCATACTGTCGAATTGTTTGTTCTGTGCCTGATCCTCTTGAAATTTCGGTTCATTCCAATTCGGTCTTGGCGGTTCCTGATATTGATTTTGCTGCGGCCCTCGGAAAGGATCAAATCCTCCCGGCGGCGGCGTTGGTCCAGGTCCATATCTTAGTCCCGACCCTGGCGGCGGACCATATCTTGGTCCAGCTCCCGGCGGCGGTCCGCCTGGTCCAAATCCGGGCCCTGGACCAAAACCGCCTGAACCTGGCGGAAATGAATTAGGACCGAATGGGCCGTAAGGCGACGGCTCCTTTGGTATGACTAGTGAAGCAATAATGTATACCACTATAATCATACCGCTAGAGAAGACCGTTACAACGATTAGCAATATTCGAAGCAATGTGGCATCGACATTCAAATATTCGCTGAGCCCGCCGCAAAGCCCGGTGAGTTTTCTATCGCGGGTAGAGCGGTACAATTTTTTCACTGTCATCAACCTTCTTTCTCAAGCTTGCGTTTCAGCTCAGATAATTCGCGTTCGATCGCAGCTTGGCTGTTGCCCCCAGCGGACATGGATGGCTGAGTAGCAGAGCGTACATCGCGCAAGCTTCTCGCTTCAAACTCCATATCACTGATCTGGTCCTCCATTCTGCGGAACATGGTACCCGGCTGACGTCCGTTCATACCACTACTGTAACGCTGATTCATTCGTTGTTGCAACCTTAATGATTCCATTCTGGCTGCGTAGTACTCTCTTTTATCGTAAACTGACTGATATTCTGATCTCAGTTCACGCAATTGCATTTCCAAATCGAGCATTTGAGCATTGCTTTGCTCATACAGGTCTCTGTATTGAGTTGCTGTTTCTTCAGCTGTTGCTTTCTCTGATAAAGCGATGCGCGCCAGCTGTTCTTCGCCTGCCTTCAATGCAGTAATAGCTTGTTGCTCACGACGTTCCTTTTGCTGCTCGGCATGGAGCCACTGCCCTTTTAGATGATGGTTATGTGCCGCGAATTGCTGATACAATCTTTCGGCTTGAATAATTTCTTCTCTGGTCGCCCACAAAAATTGATCAATCATGCGAACGGGATCTTCTGCTTTCTCCAATCGTTCGTTCAATGTTGCGACTGTAATATCGCGTACACGCTTTACAATGCTCATACCTGATCCTCCTATCTATATGTTCGGTTGCCTCCTGATTTAAGAACAGAATAGCCTGCCACAAGTAGGCCGATCGCAATGATCCACATAAACAACCCGCTTAATTTCATCATTAACAAAATCGCGCCTATTACTATAAGTGTACCACCAATTACTTTCTTTTGGTTGCACCAGCCCAGTATGCCAAGCCCTATTAAAATAAGCGGCATCAACATTCCAACAAGATAACCAAATTTAATTCCAAAAAGTTGCAATACAGCAAGAGATCCAATAACAATTAACAACGTTCCAGCTGCCGTTTTACCATTCATTTCTAATTCCGTCTCCTTTCTATGATTAGAATTTACTCATTTAGTTCATGAGAGGTTTTTAAGTATCGCTTGCTTATGACTATAGTATAGATCGTTCAAACCCTTTACAAAACGGACTTCGGGCGGTTTTTGAAGCTAGACCTAAGTCGAGTCGCAGTTACGCCTCCAGCACCAGTAACAGCCAGATTGCCAATTATTTCAGCTTAAAAACGCTCTCACCCCTATGTTACGGTAGTTTCATCAACTAGGAGGTGCTCATATCCATGAAGAGCAATATTTTGAAAAAAACCGTTTTAGCAGGTTTTCTTGCTGTATCTTTAGCATCCGCAGCATTGATTCCTCTGCCAACTGATGGACAAGTTCATGCAGCAACCCAATCCAGCAAATCTGCCAAAGTTGAGAAGGTTATTGCACTGGGCCAACAATATAAAGGGACGCCTTATAAATTCGGCGCAAGCCGCAGCTCTACCAAAGCTTTCGATTGTTCATCATTTGTGAAGCATGTATTTAGCAAGGCCGCAGGCGTAACCTTGCCGGGCTCTTCCGCTACTCAAGCTTCCTATGTCAAAAAGAAATCCACGATTAAGAAAAGCCTGTCGACCTTGAAACGCGGTGATCTGGTCTTTTTTATGAGCTATAAAGGCAGTTCCAAATCAAGTTATTCCAAAGTAAATAAATCAGCACAAAAAGTAACTCATGTCGGCATTTACTTGGGTAATAATAAAATTCTTCATACCTATTCGCAAAAAAGCGGCGGTGTGCGTATCGATAATATGAAAGGTACCCATTGGGAGTATCGCATGTTGTTTGGCGGCAGCGCACTTTAATTCTGTAACAAGTTAATATATTACTCTGAAGAAATAACAAGACAAAACCGCCTTTATCATTCGTTGATAACAGGCGGTTTTGTCTTGTTATTGTTGTTTCTATTCAATTTTATTGAGTTTCTATATCCAGCCACTCGTCCCGACGCTGCAACGCTTTTCTTCCAACTTCTATTAATGCCATCACTTCCAGTGTTTCTGATGGCGCAACCGGTACCTCTGTTGTCTTAAAAAATTGCAATATACTGTCAATCATTCGTTCAAAGAATGCCGACATTTCACCAATATGAATTGTGCTTCCATCCTTCAGCTGCATATGCATCTGGAAGGGCAGCTCTCCAGCTTGCTGCATGGTGGCTTGTCTGCCATCCTTATATTCGAGCACAAACAATCGACTTTGATCGGAGGATAAGCTTTTAAGCCGTTTAATGCCCTCGCCCATTACTGTGTTAATCATTTCAAAAGCATGAACAGCATAATTACTAAACTCGCCTGGGCCGGTTACACTAACCATTTCGATCCCGGGATTTTTATGCCACTGGGCAAGCTCTGCAGCAAACCGTAGTGCTGAGCTTGAAAACATTGGCGTATTGCAGCTTTGTGCAAGTGCAAACATTCGCTTACCTGAGTCAATATCGGGTGAAAATGTTTTGTCGATATAGACTGGCTTGCCAGAACGAAGCACTGCCTCTGCCAAACGCTCATGATGTTCTGGATAATCAGGAGACAATACAAGGAAGCAATCTGCTTTTTGAACAATCTCTTCTATAGAAGAGATAAGCTCAATTTGATGCTGATTACACCACTGCGCCGTATTCAAGCCGCCTGGTTTATCAATTTCAGCCCATGCATATGCCAATTCCATTCTTCTTCCGTTTTTACTAATATTATCTCTGATCCATTGCGGATAGTTATTCGCATGCCATTCGTCTAAAAAATAATCAATAAAAGCAATTTTCTTTATTGTCATAGCTTCAATTCGCCATCCTTGGCCGCCGATTCATAAATCGCATCCATCACTTCCGTTGTAATTATTGCATGATCAATATGAGATCGTGATTTGACGCCTGAACGTGCTGATTCAATAAAATCCTTCATTTCTTCAAAGAACATATCTGCTTTTTTGTAAGAAGGGCTCGTTTGGGTCAACATATTTCCTTTCGTTGAGTAGACTGTAAAGTTTTCCCCATACTCCAGCTTAATTCCAGCCTTATCCCCTAAAAACTCGATAAACATCGCATTCTCGCCTATGTTCTGTGCCCACGCCCCATTTATACTCAGGGTAGGACCCTCCGTGCGAACAAGCCCTGTTACAAAGTCCTCAACGTCATTTATGCCATTATAGTTTGGCGGTCCAGCCCACATATTCTCATACACGTATGCTTCCATCTCTTTGCCCAACTCATTATAAACAGCACCAGATACCGTTTTAATTTTTGGTTCGCCTAAGCAGTAGAAAATAATATCAAGGAAATGTACGCCCCAGTCAATTAATACTCCGCCGCCAGCTTTTGCTTTTGTTGTAAAAGGTCCGCCGAGTCCCGGGATAGAGCGGTGGGCGCGGAAAGAACAATAAACATGATATACGTTGCCAAGCTCGCCGCTATCGATCATTTCTTTTATATAATTTACCGATGTATTATAACGATTAACTACGCCAATATTAAGAATGCGGTTGTTGCGTTGAGCAGCTTCTTGCATCTGTTTGGCTTCCTGTAAATTAAGAGCTGCTGGTTTTTCGCATAATACATGTTTGCCTGCATTCAAGCAAGCAATGGAAATCGGCGCATGCAAAAAGTTTGGTGTGCACACTGACACAGCAAGCACCTCAGGATCTTGCAATACCTCATTATAATCAGCTACAGCATGAGGAATATTAAATTCCTCAGCAAGTTTTTGCGCACGCTCCAAAACGGGATCTACAATATATTTAATTTCTACCTGTTCATTTTTCATATATGCCGGAATATGCGATCCTGATGCGATCGCACCTGAACCGATTACTGCAACTTTAACCTTTTCCATTGCATTTTCCCTCCTCATATTAAGTCTCACTGCTAATACTTACTTTAACAAATATAATACTTACTTTCTTTAGCCATATTGGTTATTCTATTGTTCCTAATTTCAGTTGTTCAGTATATATAATTTACCATCCAGTAACTATTTCCCTGCCAAATCAGTCAATTGTTGATATTCAGTTGGAGATATGCCAAAATTTTTGCGAAAAGCTTTGCTGAAGGCATGAATCGATTGATAAGATAATCCAGCCGCAATTTCTGTAATGCTCAACTCTCCCTGCTGCAGCCAATACACCGCCTTTTCAAAACGCTTTCTATTGTAATACTCCTGAATTGTCAGCCCTACTTCCTTTGAGAAAGTATGCGACATATAGGAGTAGCTGTAGTGCAACTCCTCTGCAATACGGGACAGCTCTCTTATTTTTTCAAGATTCAAATCGATATAATTAATAACCTCGTACACCAAGCTTACTCCATTTTTCTTCGATGAATCCTGCTTGTAGCTCTTCTCCCAGCTTTCATAAAACGATCGATAACTAATAACGATAAGCTGCTGCAAGTACATACCGATCATGTAGGATGAGTAATTTTTCAAATTGATCAGCTCGGATAATAAATGAGAGAAGGGAATGTCAATTCGCAATTTATTTTTTACAATCCGACAATCAGAATGGTCGAACATCTTTTTGATATGTACAAATGGATGCTCCTCTTGGCCCTGCAAATCAAAATTAAAGCCTGCATAATAATAACGGAATGAGGTACCGCAGTCTGCATCGATCTGATGAAGTTCGCCAGGTACATTCAGGACAATATCGCCTTCCTCCAATTCATAACGCTCACCTGCGATAGTAAACGAGCCTTTGCCGGATACCACCAAGCTAATCTCATAGCATATCTGCTCATGAGCTTGCACCTTATAACCCGGCTTGCCATGCAAGTCTCCTGCTTGATACAAAATAACTGCATCATGCTGCTGCGGATTGGTTAAATAGATATTGTCGAAATGAAAATGTACCTCGCTATCCTTGCTCCAGTCTGACACTCTATTATTCATTTCGTTCTTTCTTCCCTTCTTTAACGCTTCGCCAGATCCATTATAGCTCTCCGTAATCATTCATTTGTTTTGCGAAACATATACTCTCCCTATTTCCCTATTCTAACTATTACACCGAGTTTGTCCATCCATTATGCTTTCAGGCTGCACCTCCTAAAAAAAAACGGGCAACATCCACTTAGAATGCTGCCCGCTTCTCCTATATAGTTCAAGCTATTTATTCGATTCCACCATATATTTATGAACATCCTGTACGCCTTTGAGCATCGCCAGCGGTGCTTTACCCAGAAGTTCAACATCTATCGGATATACTTGACCTTTTTTCACCGCATTAACAGATTGCCAAACGTTGCTCTCTTCCAAGTATTTGATCGTCTCTCCCGGCTTCGTCTGATTCGACCATAAATCCTCAGCCATAAAAATATGATCAGGGTTAGCATCTGCTATAGATTCCAAGGAGATTTGCGCTCTGCCCACATCTCGGAACTCCTCCGCAATGTTCATGCCCAACTCTTCAAAATATACGCTTAGCCTTGATACTCCCCATGTATTAATTGCTTTAGGGTCTGCCATAATAAACAGCACTTTCTCATCCTTGCGCGTAAGAAGCTGCTCCTTAGTCTCAGCTACGAGCAAGTCAAAATTTGCAATAAAGCTTTCTGCCTTCTCTTCTTCCTCAAGCAATTGAGCCAAGTCACGCAGCACCCTGCGCCAATCCTCCGAATATTCCATAATTACAGTAGGAGCAATTTTCTCTAGCTGCTCATACTGCTCTAATTTGTCCTTGTAAAACGAATGGGCAACAATCAGATCAGGATCTACTTCCAGCAACTTTTCAAAATTGGTTCCATCGCCAAGATCAACTGCTTTTGTTTTTTCCAGCTGTTCTTTATAAAAATCACTCATTTCAATCCAACTTAAATTTTGAATGCCAACAACAGGTTGATCAAGTACGAAGAACAAATCCGGATAGGAATCATCGAAATAAGCAATTTTCTTGGGCTTCTCTTTAATTACAGTAGTTCCGGCTTCATGTTTTACAGACTTGGGATATCCGGATTGTGCATCCTGTGGATCTTGTGAACTTTGCGGATCTTGTGAACTCTTTAGATCTTGTGAATTTTGTGAGACTTGCGGCTCTGCACCATCTTCAGTTTGTTTTGTGGCAGAAGAGCAGCCTCCAAGAACTAATGCTATAGAAACTAATACAACCAGCATTAGCTTAATACTGCTCTGTCCTCTAACCTGTATGCTGGATTTCTTTTCTCTTGCCTTCATTTTATTTCGCAAAACGAAAACCCCTCTCTATAAAACATTGTTTATATGAGAAAGATTATCATTATTAATAGCTACTCACTACCCCAAGCCGTTTAACTGCCGCCCCGTTTCGTTTGGTTGCGTCCGTTCGATGTCCTTAGAACAGCACCTGGATTCATGCCGAACTGCTTGCGGAAGGCGGCTGCAAAATGACTCGGATTACTGTATCCGGCAGCAAGCGCTGCTTCCGCTGTCTTATAATTGCCTGTCAGCAGCAGTTGCATCGCATGCTCCATTCGCTGACTGCGTAAATAACCGAACACCGTCATATTAAACATCTTTTTAAAGCCGGCTTTGAGTCTGGATTCGCTTAATCCGGATAATTTTGCAAGCTCAGCAAGGCTCGGTGGGTTTTCCAAACTGGTCATTAATATCTCTTGCGCCTTTTGCAGCTTAGAGCGCTCAGATAACGACCACTGCCCAATTGACAGGCTGCCAAGCTGCTGTTCTTGCACAATTTGCAGCAGCAGTTCAACCGTCTTCGCCTCTATATAAAGCTTGCGCATGGCGCCGGTATGCATGCAATTAAAAATAGCCTTAACAACTGCTGTCATTTGTGGTGTCATACGTTTTATAAAAATACGATATTGCTTGCTGCCAAGCAAGGCAGAAAACGGCAGTAGACTGCTGGCAGTATCCCCCGCGAAAAACTGATCCCATACTTGCGGTGTCATTCTTATATCCAGAAATCTCATCTGTCCCGCAGCATGGTAGGTGACAGCAGCTACCCAATCTTTCCATAATGCCAGATGGCAATGACCCGCACTCATCCTTAAATCCGCATCAGCACTTTGCATTTCTGCCGAGCCCTCCAAACAAAAGCTCAGCTCGACTGCCGGAATAATACCGTCAGCAATCGTATCGAGTCTGGTATGAAGCTTGTAATCGGCCGCAATAATTTCTAACCCCGGTCGAAGCAGTAGCCGCTCAATTTTTCCTTGTCCCCATTTTACCGGCAAACTGTAGCATTCACCTGTGGCAGACGCCTCTTCGCTAACAAAACCCAAACTATCAAAATAATCTGGATAGGTTTGATGAAATCCTGTTATTTTATAATCGTTATGAAGTTTACTGTTTTCGTTTACATCAATCATAGGCTCACCCGTTCCAGCAATACATCATATTTTGGTTAACCTGTAAGTTCCATTTTCTCTTTCTGTAAGCCAGTATTTTTTTACTCAAGTTGCTTACAGTTAATCTACAAACTGATTTATTTCGTAAAGGATAATACTCCTGTTGTATGCAAAAATACAAGCAGCATCAAAATAGGCGCAATATAACGAATCATAAACAGCCAAATGTGGAACCAGCCGCTTTTCAATCCCGTTCCCTCTGCTGCTGACTTCCAGAAGTATCCGGCAAACACGATACTTGCCAATCCTCCCAACGGAAGCATAATATTCGATGTTATAAAATCTACCCAATCAAAAAAGCTCTTGCCGCCGATGATAAGCGATGGTACTGCTCCAAAAGACAGTGCCGATGGTATGCCAAGTATAAAAATAATAAGTCCCGTAATTATTACAGCCTTGGCGCGCCCCATTGCAAACCGTTCCATCAGATAAGATACCGGAACTTCCAGCAGGGATACAGCAGAGGTAAGCGCAGCAAACGCCAATAGCACAAAAAAGAGTCCTCCAAACAGAATGCCCAGCGGCATCGCTGAAAAGGCTGCCGGCAAAGCAATGAATACAAGTGACGGCCCTTGATCAGGCGCAATTCCAAAAGAGAAGGTTGTCGGGAATATGATCAAACCTGCAATAAAAGCGTAAATTAGATCACCGGAGGCAACAGCGATAGTTGCAGTGCCCAAGGATTGCTCCTTGCGGACATAAGAACCGTAAGTGAGCAATATACCCATGCCAAGCGACAAGGAGAAGAAGGCATGTCCCAATGCAACCAAAGCCGACTCTGCCGATAATTGAGAGAAATCTGGCTTTAAGAAAAATGCCGCGCCGCCGCCTGCTCCTGGCAGCGTAACTGCCCTCACCATTAACAACACCAACAAAACAGCCAAACTCGGTATTACAATTTTGTTAAACTTTTCGATTCCTTTTGCTACACCAAGTATAACGATACCGACCGTAATAGCGAGCGCGGCAAATTGCCAATACACAGGTGCAAAGCCAGCCGTAAAGTCTGTAAACTGCTGTCCAAAATCTGAATTACTAAACAATTTCCCAGTAAATGCTATATAAGCATAGTAGAGTGTCCAGCCCGATACGATCATATAAAAGGTTAGAATAATAAACGGGGCTGCAACCTGCAGCAAGCCGGCAGCTTTCCAAAAGCGCCTGCCGCGCCCGCTTCCTGCTTTCACAAATGAATTGGCAGCGCTAGTACGTGCGCTTCTGCCAATTGCCAATTCTGCCAATAACACTGGCAAACCTATTAATATCAAGCAAACAACAAAGAGTAAAAAAAATGCCGCGCCGCCGTTTTCTCCTGTAATATAGGGGAATTTCCACATATTCCCCAATCCAACAGAGCTTCCGATTGCCGCTAGTATAAATCCTGCTGAGGAAAATCTCTCTTTCTTTTGCCCCAGTTGCGTGTCTCCCATTCCAGCATCTCCTATTAATTGCGGTTCCAATAACCATCCATATTTTATAACGCCTACCATTATATCGCTTCATGAGCGTTTTTGCATGGATTTCTATCATTTCCATTATACTAAACTATTATTTGTTCAGAAATGCTAAACCTTCTGTCCGTTCAATCAGTTGTTGCACTTTGCTTTCAGTTTCTTCATCAGGAAGCAGCGGCGGGGCATGATGCGATTTGCGCCGAGCATCAATAATGATATTGTCACAGCCCCAATGCTTGTAATGATAACTGCTGTTAACACCATATATATCATGAGAGGGATTGCTCCTCGTAAAGGTTACCCACAAAAAATTACTCAGTGATTTACTAATAAATTCACTGTCATCGCCAATTACAATTAGCGGACAGCTGTCCAGCCCCTCTAATTCACTAATCTGCTTTGCCAGCCTATCGGGATTAGCTTCTGCCGCTGCCGTTACAGCTACAACTCCCGGCATAACATAACGAACATTCGAATACCCGGCAATATCCTCAACTTGAGCAAAGCCTCCTGGCACTTCCTTGCATAAGCCTCTGATTGGATCGCCAACAGCAGCAAAGACAACTTTACTTCCGCGGTTCAGTCCTGTTCCCGTATAATCCAGCGTATCAATCGTTGTATTTGTCTGAAAATGTATATCACGCCTAAAGTTCAGCCTCTCCAGCATATATGTGAAGAAGCTTTCAATTTGGTAAGTGCTAAGCGAGTTATCTTTTGTTTCATCCGCAGCAATAAATAAATATTTGGCAAGGCTAAGCTGTCCTGTACCAAGAATCCGATTCGATATTGTGAGCAGTTCTGCAGGCTCCTTCACTTTTTGATAAGGTGTGTAGCGCTCGCTTCCTATCGCCAGAAGCAGTGGATGAACGCCGGCAGCATCAACTGCCTGAACCTCTTTGACACCAGGTATCTCCTGTTTGACAGCACCGCCAGTCAATTCATGAATCAGCTCGCCAAATGAGGTATCCTCCTGTGGCGGTCTTCCCACTACTGTAAAGGGATAAATAGCCTCTTTTCTGGCATATACTTTGTGCACGCGCATAACCGGAAAGTCATGGACCAAACTATAATAGCCCAAATGATCGCCAAACGGTCCTTCTGGCTTCGTCTCATCTGGATAAATGTCGCCTGTAATAACAAAATCTGCATCATGGCTTACACAATAACCATCCTCATAGCTGTAGCGGAATTTTCGTCCGGCAAGCAAACCGGCAAAAGTCAGCTCGCTCATCCCTTCCGGAAGCGGCATAACAGCCGAAAGAGTATGGGATGGCGGTCCGCCAACAAATATACTTACCCTTAGCGGTTGACCAAGTTTTTTTGCCTTTGCTTGATGAACGCCTATTCCGCGATGGATTTGATAATGCATGCCTACCTCTTTGTTCAGCTCATATTCATTGCCGCTAAGCTGTACGCGATACATCCCGAGATTGGAGTTCATAATCCCCGGCTTTTCAGGATCTTCAGAGTAAACTTGCGGCAGAGTAATAAATGCACCGCCATCATTTTTCCAGCTATGAATCATCGGTAAATCTGATATGGTGATTTCTTCAAAATAATCGGGCAGATTATTTTTTTTGGATGGCAGCGCCTTGCTTGCAGCCAAACCTGTTCCGATATAGCTTAACGGCCGCTTCAAAGCTTTCATTGGATCATTGCGCAATGCAATTACATCTTGTGTCTTTTCTAGCGTTGAGCGAAATATAAATTTACTGCGCTCCATTGTACCGAATAAGTTGGCGAGCGCACGGTACTTGGAGCCCTTTACATTCTCGAACAAAATGGCAGGACTGCCCGCTTCATATGCCTTTAGTTGAATAGAAGCCATCTCCAGATAGGGATCGACTTCTTCTTTTATTCGTATCAAATGCCCGTTTTTCTCCAAATCAAGGACGCATTGTTCCAAGCTAGCATACTTCATTTCAGCTTCCCAACTTCCTTCTTATTTCCTTCATTATTATGAATCTGCCTATGGAATGTCAATGACGGGAAGATGAACTTATCATTTTGCTACTTATGTTTTGAGAACGAAAAGGTTGTAGCCTGCAACAATGCTTTTGTATAATCAGCAACAGGATTTTCTACAATTTCCCTCATACTTCCCTGCTCCACAAAGGAACCTTGATACATCACCGCAGCTCGCTCGGCAAAGCCGATCACTGTTTCAATACGATGTGTAATATATAAAATAGCTAACCCTTCCTTCTCTTTAAGCGACTGCAGAAGCTCCAATATTTCGGCTTCAATCGAAGGATCAAGCGCCGATGTAATCTCATCAGCTATAAGCAGCTTTGGCGCCAGTGCCAGTGCTCGAGCTATTGCAATCCGCTGTTTCTGCCCGCCCGAGCATGCAGCTGGATAATAATAAAGCAGCCTTTCCGGCAGCTTCACCTGTAATGCCAGTTCCTGAACGCGATCATATGCCGCTTCTTTTTTCCATCCATTCAATACAAGCGGCTCTGCAATCAGATCGCAAACTTTCCAATACGGATTTAGCGATCTGTCCGGATTTTGGAAAATCATCTGTGCTTCAAGCGGACTGAACGGCAATCGTTTACTCTTTTTCGATGTCAATATTTCATCCTGATTATGCCATATTATTTTGCCAGCCGACGGAATCTGCAAGCCTGCTATCAATTCCGCCAATGTTGATTTTCCAGAACCGCTTTCCCCGATAATTGCAAAAATTTCTTTTTCCCGCAGTTGAAAGGATACATTATATACAGCAATTAACGGTGGAGATTTTTTGTTCTTTTTATTTGAAAAATGCTTCGACACTCCCTCAACGCTTAACATTGTACAGCCTCCTTCCTGCTCTTATGCCTTGCCAAATGTCCGCTTATGCCAGATTCGCCTTCCAAATTGATCAGCCTTTTTCCTTTATCCAACACAATAATCGAATCCGCGATCGCTTCTGCAACCAATATATCGTGAGAAATAAACAGCAAGCTCATATGATATTCGCTTACCTTTTGCAACAACAATTGCAACACTTCATTTCTTACAATCGGATCAAGCGCGCTTGTCGGCTCATCAGCAATGAGCAGCTTCGGTCTATTCACCAACGCCAATGCAATCATTGCCCTGCTTAACATCCCCCCGCTCAACTCATGCGGATAACAAGACAGCACATGCTCCTCAAGCTGCACCTCTTTGAGCAATAAGGCAGCAGCCTTCTGTTTATCTTGCTTATTAGTCTGCAATTGCATCGCTTCATACATTTGCGCCCCTATCGTCATAAGCGGATTAAAGCTGGTTCTCGGATCTTGAAAAATAAATGCCGCATCACGCCATCTGTCTACAGCCAACTTGCTATCAAGTTCCTTTTTGCCGTTGCTATTACTAGTTGAATAAATCTTTTTTCCATTCAAACTAACTTGCCCGCTTACAGCCTTTGCGTCAATAAGACCATAAATCGTTCGCGCAAGTGTTGTTTTGCCTGAACCGGACTCACCAATAAGTGCTGTAATCTCTCCTTCTTTAATAGAAAGATTAACTTGGTCAAGCACTTTTATGCCGCCCAAGACAACTGTTAATTGGCGAACGTCAACGATTGGAGCAGGAGATTCCGACTGGTTCAGTTGTTCGTTGTAAACACTTTCCAATTCCCCCTCTGTTTCCAGCAGCTCATTTGCTACAGACCTGTCCCATTGTTGCTTTTTATTTACACCCTCACCGATAAGTGCGAGCGCTATGGTGATCAGCATAATCGCAAGGGCTGGCGGAAGCAGCATCCATTGCCAGGCGTCCGTAATAAAAGTTTGTGTTCGCGCAAAAGCCTCCTGCAGCATTTTCCCCCATGATACAGAGGCAGGATCGCCTATTCCAAGAAAAGAAATTGTCGCTTCCATTGCAATGGCAGTCCGAAATGCCATAATAAATTTGGTGCGTACAAGCGGCATAATAAACGGAAAAATATGCTTCGTTAAAATATGCCAGGTGCTTCCGTTATACAACTGTGACGCTTTAACAAATTCCCTTTCTTTCAGTGACAGAACGGATGCACGAATAAGCTTCATATATCCCGCCCATGTCAGCAGCCCGAGCGTTAATACAAGCTGGCGCGTTCCTCCTCCTGTAAAAGAAGCAATAATTAATATGAGCAGAAGCGGCGGCAGAACGAGCATCATATTGGCCAAACCATTCAGAAAACCATCCAGTTGTTTCACATATCCTGCAAGTAAGCCTAGCACAACACTAAGCAGTGTACTAAGTGCAGCTGCTAGCAACGCTATTGTAAGAGCTGTTCGGGCACCATAGATAAGCTGACTCCACAAATCCTGTCCGATACTGTTGGTACCAAGCAAATGCTTGGCAGAAGGCGGCAACAGTCGTCCGCCATCAATCGAGTAAGGAGAATAGGGAGCAATATACGGCGCAAACAAGGCAACGACTGCAAACAAAGTGAACATCGCAAAACCAATCACCTGCGCCTGTGTATATTTTTGACCACTAACCCGGTTCATTGCATTCCCTCCCTGCTGCTGCGTTTAATACGCGGGTCTAACATCGGATAAAGCATATCTGCCGCAAGATTTAACAATAGAACAAACAGTGTCATTAGTAGAAATAAACCGTGCATTAACGGATAATCCCTTCCCGTAATGGCTTCCTGCAGCAATTTCCCAATTCCCGGATATGCAAATACTGTTTCAGCCAGTATGGATCCGGCAAGCAATCCACTCATCCGAATAATCAGCATCGTCACAAGCGGCAGCGCCGCATTTCGCCCTGCATGCCAAAACATAATCGTTTTACTTCGCAATCCTTTTGCCTCTGCAAACTCAACAAATGGTTCATCCTTAACCCGGATCGTTTCATTGCGCATAAGCAAATAAAGCCCGGCCATGCTGCCGAGCGTCAAAGTCAAAATAGGAAGCACAGCATGTGCCGCAATATCTATGAAGCTTCCGTACCAGAGATCGCTCTTTAAAAAAGCTGTTTTGGCACCGCTTAGCGGCAGCCACTTCAGTTTCACTGCAAAAATAACAAGCAGAAACATACCTATTAAAAATTCTGGCACTGCATTAACAGCAAGCATAGATAAAAATAAACTGCGATCCGTTTTTCCCGGATGACGCCATGCAGAGTATAGCCCTGCAAGTAATCCAATTGCCATCGAGAGCAAGGAAGAAACGCCAACAATAAGCAAAGTCCAGGGCAAAGCATTCATTATGACTTCATAGGCAGGTGCTTTATAGTGAATGGACATGCCAAAATCCAGTGTAAAAATCCCCTGCAGATACTTCCAAAACTGTGCGACCAAAGAATCATTGAGATGGTAATAGTCGAGCATCGCTTCTTTTTGAGCTTCCGTTAAAAAAACAGCGCCCTCGTCACCGCCGCCCATAATAGACTCAACAGGCCCGCCCGGCAAAAGCCGGGGGAGCCAAAAGTTGAGTAATAGTACAAAAAGAAGCACAAGTACATAAGATTTGATTCTACTGTTTTTTAACATCGATCATATACACCTTGTTTTCCCATAGAGGCATACCATCGGCAATGCCACCGTAAGTGTTTTTCCAGTTATCAAACTTTTTCGGATTGTGAATATGATAGAATGGGCGATGGTAAAGAACGAGTGTCGGCAATTCATCTGCTAATATATTTTGCATACTATTAATAATTTCTTTACGTTTCGATTCATTTGTTTCTTGCATTTGTTGCTCTGCAAGTTCATGGAATTGTCCCAATTCCAAATTTTTACCGCGCGATGACCACATATTGCTTGCCTTGCCAGAGAACCACAAGCGCAGGAAGTCAGGGTCGCCGCTGGCGCCAATATGTCCTGTAATCGCCATATCGTAATTATTTTCCCCAAGCGCAACAGCAAAGGCAGCCGAATCCAGCTGTACCAATTGCAATTCAATGCCCACCTTCTTCAGCATCTCCTGCATCATAACTGAGTCCTGCATAGAGGACGAGGTCATCAAACTAAGCTTCAATCCCTCGCGAATTCCTTTGTCATTTTTGACATAACCAAGCTCATCCAGCAATCTTTCACTTTCGGCAACATTGTATGGATATTGTTTAACCTCCTTGTTGTACCACGGTGAATCTGGAGGAACGACTCCTGCACTGCCCGCCATCGGTTCTCCACCAGTTATTTTGGCAGAGATATCAACACGATCCAGCGCATAGGCTATTGCCTGGCGCAATTTTTTATCTCCCAGTTGCATGTGATCCATATTAAAGGAAATTCTGACCACACTGCCTGTCGGCTCACTTTTAATAGATTTGAAGCCGGCTGCTTCCATCGTTTGCACATCAGAGTAACTGGTTGTATAGGTAGCATCAATTTCACCGTTTTGCAGGGCAAGCAGCTTGTCAGAGGCCGCTGTAAAAGCAAGCTCCTTCACTAATACATCACCCTTGAAAAACTGTTCATTCGCCTTGTACAAATATTGTCCGGAAGCAGCATCATATTCATCCAACTTGAACGGTCCGGTACCAACCAGCGCCTGATCCTCCTTAAAAGTTTGCGGGTCAGCAACCTGCTCCCATATATGCTTTGGAATAATCGGTACAATCCCAACCAAGTCAGACAGCATTGGAGCATAGCTACTGTTCAATTGGAAAACAACCGTTGTTTCGTCTGTTTTATCGACGGATTTGATTTGAGCGATATCACCATTCCAATTGAATGGATGCTTTTTGTAATATTCAAAGCTAAAAACGACATCATCCGCAGACAGCGGTTCTCCATCATGCCATTTCACGCCTTCTTCCAATTTAAAGGTATAGGTTTTTCCGTCCTCAGATACTTCCCAGCTCTTGGCAAGCCAGGGAATAATACCCGTGTCATCTTTCCAGGTTAATGTATCGAAAATCATCGAGTTTCTCAAATAGCCAAATGGGCCAGAGGAGCTGAAGGTAAACGGTGAAGGAAAACCATTGTTGCCTCCTGAAATGGTTAATCGATCAACACTTTGCTGTGCCGTGTCCTGCTGCTCCGTTTTTTGCTCTGCAGGCTGTGTCGATTCTGTCGCTGTTTCTTTATTAGGCTGACTCGTCTGCGGTGCATTCCCGCTTCCTCCTGAGCAAGCTGATACAAGCAGCATAATACTTATTAAAAACATCAATATAGTTGGTTTTTTAGACATGGTGCACTCTCCTGATGAATAATTATTTGTTTGGTTAACAATGTGTTTAAATTTCCCCTGTTGCCAGCCACGGCAAGAAGCCGTCCAAAAATCTTTCTGTTGCAGGCATAAAATAAGAGCCAAAATGATACTCGGGATCAAGTGTAGTCATAATTAGCGTTCCTTTTGTACTAGCTTTATCAATATAGAAAACAGCACCATCGCCCTTTACTTGAATAAGCGTTTCAACCTCCGAACTCGGAAAGAATACGCCATGATAGTGCCAGGTAGCATCATGAAGCGAAATAAATTCAAATAATGGATGCTCCGGTTGCGTCAGCTCAAGCCCGCTTTCTCCGTCCTTTTCCATCCACCACCAGAAATTAACCGGACGATTCTCCCAATGATGAGCCGGAAACCAATTATTCACTTCTGCTCCTAATGAAACTACAATCTTCCCAGCATCCAAAAACTGATCAATAGCTGCTTTTTGGGCAGTAACCAGCCCTTGATGCAATTGCGATGGCACAATTAAAACATCGTATTGCAGCATTTGATCTTGCTTTAATTCAGGCAAATAAACAAGCTCTGCTATATGCTTTTTATATTTAGGTTCAGTAAAAGTGCGATACTGATGAGCATTGCCAGAATAAAGCACAGCTATTTTCCTTGCTGCAGTCCTGTTGCTTCTACTCATATGATTTCAACCGCCTTTCTGTCCTGTAAAGCTTTATACTCCTTGTAC
This sequence comes from Paenibacillus nanensis, assembly GCA_040396195.1. Taxonomy (GTDB): domain Bacteria; phylum Bacillota; class Bacilli; order Paenibacillales; family Paenibacillaceae; genus Pristimantibacillus; species Pristimantibacillus nanensis_A. Next base: position 53,749 of record JBEBPB010000003.1, on the reverse strand, counting down.
AGCCACGCCAGCAATTGTGGTCTAATTCGGGCAGATGTGTTGTCTGGTTTTCCTTTGGAGAGCAAATTGCGCCCTGCATGCAAAACAATTACTCCCTTGCTGCTGTTTCTATCTGTATAAGTAATCGGTATGCCGCCCGCTAGCTCAAGCATTACCTCGGCTCCCTCCGGCAGAGGATGATGTCCACGACAGAAAAAACCTGCCACACCTTTGTTATACGTTATATCCTCAGAACGAACACCGTCAAAAACCGGGTGCCCAATCATTTCAACCTTATAGTCCTTATAAGAAGAGATCGGCTTGGGAATAAAACAGCCCGCTCCAGGAATCCAGAGACGGAACAAATGACCTGCGAAAAACAATATATTGCCGGCATCCAAAAACTGCTGCAATTTTTCTTTATGCTTCAGCATCAGCTCTTGATCAACATACTCATCCACAATTAGAAATTTATGCCCTTTTGACAGCGCGTCATAGGTTGGCCAATCATATTGATCAATCACCGTAGTATCCGAATCATCTTGTCCGTTTTTCACTGTCAAGCTGCTGAATCTCGCACCTGAGTCTAGTAATAAAAAATCGGTTTCCTGTTCTGCCCTAATCATGAGACTGCTCGCACTTCAAGTAATTCTTCTTCCGGCAAGGACAACGCAAGTTCACAAAGCTCTGCCTTCAACAACTCAAAGCGCTCTGTATCTTGCTTGGTCATTGTGCCTTCCCGCCCTTTTTTTAAATAATCATAAAAAACCGCCGGCAAAAAATCGGGCTTTAAAATAACCTCCACCGCGCCTCCAGCTTCATCCGAAATAAGAAATGCATATGATTGCTCGCGATGCGGATCGTATTGGGCTGCCGGATAACTAGTGTTTACGGTATAAGCCCCCCTTGTTACTGCTCTTGTAATATATTCAAAAGCATCCCGGAAGCCTGGTCCCGCATGTCCTGACACTATACTTATTTTGCTTCGATCAGGCATCTGCTCTTTATACAAGGCCTGCAAGCCGGCCTGAAGCACTCGGAATCCCGCGCCAATCGCCATCAATGCCAAATTCCCATGGTAATTGCGCAATTCCTTAAAGTGCAGTGCCAGCTCTTCATTGCGATCCATTATTTTTATAACAGACATAGAAACCCTCCACTATCAAATATTTGTCTGTGAATGATCATATCATTACTGATAACAATTATCAATGATAATGATTATCATTATTGCTGTTTTTTAAAGCGATTCACATGACTGACACATCTTATCCAGCTATTTCTTCACCCACCAATAATTCTCTTCATATAAGCTATTGTTTTTATAAGCAAACAACACAAAAAGCAGGAGGTTGGAAAGTTGCCTTTCCAACTCCTGCTGCCAAGTATTATGCAACGCATGAAAAAAACTATCTGCCATATTCAGCTTGTCTCGCTATTGTTCAGATTGAGCGGCAGCTGACTTTACATTATGCTTCAGCAACACTGACTTAATCTCCGCTTGCCGCTCTTGTTCATCTTTTGCTAATATCTCTTCTTTTCCATCATTATCTCTTATAATATAATAATGATCATTTTTGGGGGACTGTTTTAAAAATAAAAGATAACTGCCAGCCATCTTCATTTCTGTATAGCCCTCTTGAATATATTTTGATTTCCCATTCCACTCATGAAGCAGCACAAAAGGCTCAATAACCGTGATCTTAGCATTCTTTTGCTCGAATGCACCGTTCTTATCCTTGTAAATCTCATCTATTTTTAATTTTGTGTAGGTGATCATGCTCTCTACCTGCTTGGCGCCGTTTAGATTACTGGCTTTCGTGCTTGGAAAATATTGAATAACAGCATCTCTGCGCTCTACTGGCTCTTGTGCTGAGCCAAGCACAATAAGATCAGCGAATTGCGCCATTTGCTCATAGTCAACTGTATAGGCAATATTGATATGAACCGGCTTTTCCTTCACCAAGCTTACACTATAAAAAACATAGACGCCCGCAAAAAACAAAAGACCAGCAACAACTCCAGCTAACGTTCTCTTCCACATCTAATTTTTGTTCACTCCAATCCTCACAGTAACAAGTCTCCCTGAGACCGTCGATTACTTATACGTATAGGCTATCCCGTTACAACCAAAATAGACATACTCAACTAATCAACATTTTTCTCTCTAACTATTAAACTTCATTTAAGGAGAAAATGTTTCACTGCAAGTATAAGAGGCTATTGTTTCCATGAACTTGTTAGCCAAATAGACAAATTTTTTCAGCTGAATCACCTACACAATTTCGTCGACCGTTCCCCCAGTCATCGCAAGCAATTCCTCGAATGTCAGCTCAAATACAGCAAAAGGATGACCGCCAGCCGCCCATAAAGTTTCATACTGCTGCAAGTCCTGATCTACAATTGTCAACACTTTAGTCAGATGACCAAGCGGAGGCACACCGCCAATTGCATAACCAATTTTCTCTCTAATAAAATCTGCATCTGCTTTACCTAATTTAACTTGCAGCTTGGCGGCAATTTTTTTCTCGTTAACGCGATTCGTACCGCTCGCTACCACAAGCAATGGTTCGTCCAAATCCTTTATGCGAAAAATAATCGACTTGGCAATTTGTGATACACTGCAGCCGATTTCATCTGCTGCTTCCTGTGCGCTGCGCGTGCTGCCAGGAAGCTCAATGATTGTATTTTTGAAGCCTTTATTATAAATTTCCTGCTGGACTCGCTGTGCGCTTTCCTTAAGATGTTTCATTTGCACTCATCCTCTCTTTTCTCAACATCATATCATCTGATGTATTTTGACAAACTGCAAGGCATTATTGCAAAGCAGCTTCTATCGCACTTAATGTCCACTTGACAGCAGCCTCTTCATCCCGATCTTTGACCGCCATATATATTTGCTCATGATAGTACAAATACGGATCATCCGGACTAAATTCTCGTTCAAGCTTAAGCAGCATATCTTGCAGCACTTCAGAAAATGTGCGATATAAATCGATCATCACGCTATTCTTACTTGCAAGCGCAATAGCCAAATGAAATTCAACATCTGATTTGATGTAATGTTGACGATCACCGCGTCTTAAAGCTGCCTGTGATTCATTCAGGCATTGACGCATACGAATCAAATCGTCTTCATCCCGACGACTGCAGGCAAGACGTGCTGTTTCTACTTCAAGCATGCGCCGCACCTCATAAATCTCCATAAGCTCTGCTCGATGCAAACGACTCGTTAATGGCTCCTGTATTGTAGTCTTACTCGTCAAAAACGTACCATAGCCTTGTTTTTTCTCCAACAATCCGGCGTGTACAAGCACATTAACCGCTTCACGAATCGTTGAGCGTCCAACTCCTAACAGCTTCATCAATTCCGGCTCTGTTGGAATTTTCTCGCCAATTTGCAAATTTCCGCTCGATATTTGCGTTTGTAACTGATTGACCACATCTTCAACAAGCTTCTGCTTATTCAGAGCTTGAAAGGAGAGCCTGCCCTTCATTCGGATCAACTCCTGTTTGTAACTTTACAATATAAAATATATTGTAATAGACGTTAGCCTTACTTTGCAATCCAAGATCATTTCTGTCCGTAAATGCACAAAGCGGAATAAGAGCGTTGCCGCTCCTATTCCAACTGTTGTTTTGCAACTCTTTTAGTGTTGTCCCAAAATCAGTTATTTGTGCTTTCGCCATAAAGCTGCAGTTTCGTTATACTGTTCCAGGCATTTGCAGTATTGCCGTATGCTTTGATGCGAACATAACGCCCCTCGGATTCACGAAGCGGATAAGTCTCCAACTCGGTTGTAATACCGCTGCTCTTTCCATTGTAGACCCATTCCCAATTGTAGCCGTCCCTTGACACCTCTATATCAAAAAACGTACTCCGTTTATTGCCGTTAAACCAGGCGATTGCTGCCTGCTGCAACAACATATCCTCGCCAAGATCAAGCAGCAGCCAACTGGTTCCCTCGTCAGACCATCGGGTAGCGAAGCTGTCGTCAAGCACATTTTCCGGCAAGTTCCCATCATGCCCGCTTGCTTTAACGCTCTGGATTGCAAGACGGTTTTCTGCATTCGGAAGTTCTTCCAGTGGGAGCAGCGTCGATGGTGCACCGTTGATCGTTTCTTTTATTGTAAATTGAATAAAATATTCATTGCTTTGAACAGAGCCAGACGGATCTGTCACCTCGATGCGATATACCCCATCTGCGATCTGATTCACGCTTGCCATATGATCAGAGTTTGCTGGTACAGCTGTTATTTGTGGTATTGGTTCACCATATTCCATTTCATAATGGTAAACAAAGCGCCGCTCATCAAATGAACCCAGCGGCTGTCCGTCCACCTCAATGGATTGCAGTGTTGCCAGAGCATGCTCCTGGACAGACCACTGTCCTAGCGGAACAACAGCAGGTGTATCTTGCGGCAAGCTTTGCCCTGGCAGAAGCGGAACCATGCGGATTGCAATCGTGGCATCCACTGTATTCTGCAAATGCACCGTCAGTTTTTTTATACCTGCGTTACCATTCTGCCCATTTGGATTCGGTGATGCTGGCAGCGGAGCTGCGTTCATCACTGAAAACTCTCCTTGAGGCGTTAATAACTGCACCCATAGCCGTTTTCCATCCTTATGCAAAATGGCTGTTCGTCCATCAGACTGTACTTCGATTTCTGAATCGGTATGCATAAACCAATATAATTCCGAAGCGCTTCGAGCCGTTATTTCGTCCTGCACTATAAACTCTCTGCGGTAATTTTGCAATGAAAGACCACGCCTGGCCAGCAGCACCTCACTCTCATAAGCCTCTGTCATATCAGCAATGGCATACGCCCCGGCAATCCCGTTTTCTTCTCGAGCGATAATTGGCGACAGCGCTGGAGTTGCTTGTTGCAGCTTGTGTGAGGGATTAATGACAATCGTATTTTGCCCCTCCGGTTTTTTACGGTAATATGTCCAGCGAGCTGATCCGGCAGCTCTGTCCCAATAACCTGGCAGATTGTAATCCTCTTTGCCCAGATCGATTGCCCAGCGCACACCAAGCGCATCAAGTACAAAGGTGCCAATATCAAGATCGCCATGCGGCGTGCCGTTGATGCCGCCTTTGAAGCCGGCGAACAGTGCATTAGGATCATTCCAGGAGCTGCGCATTGTCATCGCTTGCTGGCGGCTGAAATAATAATCTATATTGTTCGGCTCACTGCCATTGTACAGGCTTGGATCATACCATAGCATATCATACAGTCCCGCTTTGTCTGCCTTCGCATTGCTGAACTGGTGATACCATGCATATCCGGGTTCATTGAAGCGCTTGGCAAACCATAAAAGCAATCTGCCTGGAATAAAAATTTGATCATTATCCGCATAATTGAAGGCGCCTTCTGTCCCGGTAATATAAAGCGGGTAATCTGGTGTTTCTTTAATGCCCTCATATTCAGAAAATCCAAAATCCTGACCAAATGCATTTTGTAAAATAGCAAGCAAATATACTAAATATGATGTGCCATATTCCCAATAGGCCGGCCCTTCCAAGGATGCTCCATCCGGTGCATATTGACGAAGACCATACTGCAGCGATTTGAATGCTCCATGTAAAATTTCTCCAGAAATAGCTTGTCGTTCCGGCCTATGTGCCACAGCTACCGCTCCGGCAATCATCCCCGCATTGCATACAAAATTCCAATTGTTTTTGTCCAGCGCCCAGCCATTTAATTGACCTTGTGCGTTGCTATAAATCGGCTTTGCCTTCATTAGACCCTTGTTGACAATCGCTGTTCGGATTTGCTCCCTTTGAGCTTCCGTCAATTGCTCATAAAGCAAGTCATAGCCAACAGCCACACCATATGTTGTCATAGCTGTATCGAGAAAATGCTCCGGGCTCCAATCCGGATAGGCGCTCGAGCTGACATTATTCAGTTCCGCCCATGCCCGGTTCAAATACTTGCCCTCGCCAGTAAGTCGATATGCAAACGATAAAGTGACAATATGACTGGATGCTGACGTATCCAGACGCAGGCCATCCGGCTTGGCATAAACAACAACAGGCTGAGTGAGTAAATTATCAGCAGTGCGAATAACATTCGCCAGCCAGTTCTCCATATTTTCATCTGATTGATTTAAAAGATTTTGAATCCGTACGAAATCCTCTGCTTTCGCAAGCAAATGCGCCCTTCCTTCAGGGGCATTTTCATCACTAAGCAGTTGGATAATATCATTAGCTGCCGGAGTCATATAGATGTAGACCGTCGCTTTCGCTTGCCCGCCTTTGCCATCCGATACATGTACAGCAAAAAAATCTAAGCCTGTATAACCTGCATCTGGCGTATACGTATAATTGCCGTTGCTTTGCAGCGATGCTGTGCCATGCTCCGGCCCAGCATCCATCGTATAAACCAACGCGTCCTTATCCGGATCACTTGCGCTGATTTTTCCATTTACAACTGTTCCTTTGTTGACAGAGTGCAAACTATCTTCTACAGCCGGCGGCTCATTTTTTTTAGTTACAGTAATGGTAATATGCGAAACGGCATAACTGCCAGCTCCATCTGCTGCAATAATAGAAAAGTTATCCGTTCCATGGAATTTATGCGTCGGCTCATAGCTCCACTGACCTTGTTCATTAATAGCTGCCACTCCGTTGTCAGGCCGCGCGAGCACACTATAGCTCATTACCGCATTGTTGTGATGCGTTGCATTCATTTGACCAGTTGCGATTTCCCCCTGAAGTATGCTTTTTACATCATCACTTGCCACTATATTCTCTCCATTCTCTCCTGCGTATACTGTCACGGATGCTTGCACCGAGCCATCTTTTGCGGCTGCCGTTATAATTGCTGCACCTTGACGAAGTGCTGTTGCTCCTCCATTCTGAGTAACAGCAATGGTATCTGGATCAGAAGATGACCATACAATTTCCGAATTCTCGGCATCATCAGGCACTAGTCTTATTCCCAATTGAATAGTGTTGCCGATGGCAGGTATTGTATATTGCGGCTCTTCAAATTCAATAGACCCAAGTAATTGTTTCAAAGTGACCGATACATCATCCAGCCACACTGTGCCTACACCTTTTTCCAAAAAGAATTCTGTTCGGAATGAGGTTACGTCGGGATGATCCAACATTGTAAAATCTGTTTTAAATGCCGTCCAGTCCTGAGTGCTCGTCATCGCTCCCGCTTGAATCATGCCGCCTTGTACACTAGACATGCCTGTGTTGCCATTATAAAATTGAATCCGCGCTGTTGCCTTTGTCGCATTTTCTGTTTTCATATAATAAATGAGTGTATATGTTTTTCCTTTCATTTCCGTTGTTACAGGAATAGATTGATCAATAACCCCTCTGCTCTGCGGTCCTTCTGCTGCCATTTTTGCAGACTGATTCCCGCCATGCCGCACCAAGGAGTCTAATGAAAACTGGACAGCACCCTCGTATCCCGCTCCTTGATAGCTTACTCCTCGCCAATCCTTTGCAAATCCGGCTCCAGTCCCTGTTCCTGCTTGCTCAAATCCTCCGTTCTTTACAATACTCTCAATATTACTATCATTTAGTTCCGCGCTCCCCGCTTGAACATAATTCTTATATCCAGCATTAGTAGTAAACAACAAATCTGTCAGCAATAAAGATAGAACAAGCAGCATTGCAACAGGTGCTTTAAATTTTCGTACCATTATCAAATTCCCTCCATTCACATTTTGGGTAAACGCTTACAAATAGGCGAAAATATACTTCCTGCTTTGAGCCTAGCTGCTCCTAGCAGGAAGTATAGTGCTATATGGACTTTTCGACCGCAGTTGTATGCAAATTTCTATCGACTAGTACCACTCTTAGACCCTTACATTCCTATACTCTTTTACTAGTTACTCATATAACGATCGTAAGCATTTTGCTCAAGCTCCAGCAATTCCTTAATGCCAAGTGCTTCCAAACGCTTCAAATATTTCTCGAAATTTTCATCCGTCATTTTCTCAGCACCAAGTACCCATTTTTGCAGCATTTCATCCGCATAAGTTGTTACTGCCACATTAAGCTCCTGGAATTTCGTTCTTTCCTCTTCTGTGTAAGTCACGGACGGATACGCTTCTTGAATATAACCTTTGTCTACATATTCCTCGATGCCTTTCAGCGCAATTTCATTCGTCCACTGCTTTTCGTAATCATAATCCTGATGGAAGCCAATTTCCATTTGCGCGCCATCTTCCTGCAACTGCTGGATCACAGATTTTTCATTATTTAAAACTTCTTCCTTGAACGTTGGCTTGCCATCAACCATTTCATAATGCTTTCCTTCAATACCGTAGTTCATTAAGCGTCTACCGTCTTCTGTAAACCAAAAGTCCAGATATTTGATCGCTTCTACAGCGTTTTTGCTGCTTGAAGCAATTCCCCAACCGCCCGGATGAGTCAGCTTGCGGGATGAGGCTTCCACAATTTCGCCTTTACTGTTAGCTGGCGGAGCAATCGGAACAAGATTGAAGCCTTCAACCTGATCCTTCAGCTTGTCATTGTATACTGCTGTACTAGTAAACCAGTCATGCACAACACCACCTACATTATCGCCGAACAATATATCGCGAGCTTTGGCACCGCGGGTAAAGATTTCTTTATCAATAAGTCCTTCAGCATACCACTTCGCTATATTATCTACCGCAATTTTGTACTCCGGCTCATACATGCCATACTTTACCACACCGTTGTCAGCAAAAAAGCCGCGCTTCAATCCGTCACTGCCGCCGTTCACGCCCCACAGAACAATTAGATCATAAATACCGTCCATATTAGCGCGGCTCAGGAAAGGCACCTCATCCGCCTTTTGATTGCCGTTCGGATCCTTTTCCTTGAAAGCTTTCAGTACCTCATATAATTCATCTATAGTTGTCGGAGCCTTCATTTCCAGTTTATCGAGCCAGTCTTGACGAATAAACCAGCCTTTAGCTGCAGGACCGTCCGGTGTAAAGTTAATAAAATAGGTTTTACCATCTGGCGCCTTGGCAAACTTCGCCGCTTCCGGATTTTCCTCGAAATGCTTTTTAATATTTGGCGCATGCGCCTCAATTAAATCATCCAATGCTAAAAATGCGCCCTCCATCCCGTAGCTGTCATATTGCTCCTTCGTTTGATGATAAATAATATCCGGCAATTTTCCCGACACCATCATTACATTGAACATTTCCTTACTGTTCGTCGAAGCTTTGGATGCCGTGCCCTTAAGCTTAATATTGGTCAGCTCGGCAGCTTTTTTAAATACCGGCCATTCATTATCAAAAATAAACTTATCTGCATAGTGCAAATGAATGTTCAGCTCCAACGGATCTTTTGTAATCAAATGCCCTGCCAGCTGCTCCTCCACTGGAGGATTGCTGTCCTGTGGTTTATTGCTGGGCTCGTTTGTCTCCGGCTTATTGCCGCCTGAGCAGCCTGCTAATAGAGATGTCACTAATGCCGTTGTGGCAACCGTTGATAACAACCACTTCTTTTTCATAAATAGATAGACCTCCCGATAGATAGTTTCTTGTTGCTATTTCTTTTATATAGAAGCTCTTAAAATAAGAGTAGTTCCTGCTTTATGCAGTGTTGCTGCAGATGTCCCTGCAACTTTTCTCTGATCAGCCTTTAATCGAGCCAACCATAACGCCTTTGACGAAATACTTTTGAATAAATGGATATATCGCAATAATTGGTATGATCGAAACAACAATCGTGGCATAAATAATTGTTTCCTTAGAAAAGACCGACATATCGCCCATCTCATCCATTATGTTCATCTCGACAATCAGCTTTTTGAGCAATACTTGCAAGGGCACTTTATTTTCGTCTTTCAAAATAATCATTGCCCAGAAGTAACCATTCCATCTAAGCACCGCATAGAACAAGCCGATCGTTGCCAATGCCGCCTTGGACAAAGGCAAGTATACAAGGCGCAGCACTTGCAAATCGCTGGCACCGTCAACCTTCGATGCCTCCTCTAGTTCCTCTGGAATGCTTTGGAAAAAGGTACGCATCAAAAATACATAAAAAGTTGTAACTGCAAAAGCGATAATAATCGTAAATCGATTATCCAGCATACCCATATCTCGCAAGTTGAGATAGGTTGGAATCATACCTGCTTGAAACCACATCGTCAATGCGATAAAAAAACTGATCGTCGTCCTGCCCATTAAGCGTTTCTTGGATAATGCGTAAGCTCCGCATATTGTGAAGAATAGATTGGCAGCTACACCTGCCACAGTATAAAAGATCGTGTTGGCATAAGCAATCCAAATGCCTTTTTCGGATAGCACTTTGGTGTAAGATTCGAAAGTAATATCCTTTGGAAAAAGAAGCACCTTTCCGCGAATTACCGCATCAGCAGAACTGATCGATGCAGAGAAAACATAAACAAACGGATAAAGTGTAGCTAATGCAATAACTGCCAGCAAAATATAGTTGAATATCGAAAATACCTTTTCACCAGTTGACTGTCTCAGTTCCTCTCACCTACCATAACCCTGTATCGGTCAGTTTTTTGCTAATTTTGTTTGCGGCAACGACCAGTATAAAGCCGATAATAGCATTGAATAAGCCTACTGCTGTAGCCAGATCATACCGCCCCTCCTGCAAGCCGGCACGGTACACATAAGTATTGATAACATCCGCTGTCTCATAGGTAGCGGGCTGATAAAGCAAAATGATCGCCTCGTAGCCAACTTCCATTAACGTGCCGATTTTCATAATCAGCATAATGACGATTGTAGGAATAATAGAGGGAAGAGTAATATGCCAAATTTGCTTCCAGCGGCTCGCACCGTCCAGAATGGCTGCTTCATACATGGCTGGATTTACCCCTGCCAATGCAGCAATATAAATAATTGTTCCAAATCCGGCTTCCTTCCAAATATCCATAGATAGGATATAGATGGGTCTAAAATAATCCGGATTGGTCAAAAAGTATTGCTTTTCTCCCCCCATCATCTCGATCAAAATATTAATAATGCCGTTGCTTGGTGCTAAAAAGTTAGTGACAATCCCGGCAACAACGACGACCGAAATAAAGTGAGGCAAATACGTAAAGGTTTGTACTGTTTTTTTGAAAAATGTGTTTTTCACTTCGTTAATCAGCAGCGCCAATATAATTGGTGCCGGAAAAGCAAACAATAACTGAAATAAACTTAACAGCAACGTATTTTTAATTAATCGAAAGAAGTAGGGACTGTTAAAAAAGGTTTCAAAATGCTTGAATCCCACCCAGGCACTTTCTCCAATTCCTTTATAGACGCTAAAATCTTTAAACGCAATTTGCAATCCGTATAGCGGCTTGTACGCAAATATAATATACCAGGCAAGAAACGGAAGCAGTAGTAAATATAAATAACGATCTTTAATTAGATTGGCTTTAATTTGTTTGAAGGACAGCAGCTCTCTCCAGCTCCTTTCTCATTTGTCTAAGCTGTATACGACCGGATCAGCGGAGCGCTCTAGATCGCTTTGCCGGTTCTCACACCCCAAACTATAAGGCGGATTGAAAGCGCTGTCTATCGTCATTTTTTCGATTACCACCATTTATTTATGCGTAGTTAAGCGCTTTTACAGATGTGCATTTTTTAATGCATCACCAAATTTGCATATAAGGCAGGTCAGCTCGCACATTATGTTATAATTAGAAGCCTAATCCAACAAGTAGCGTACTATTTGATCATATTCGAGGAGAGATTGCTTTGTACAGAAAGTCCTTTTTCACCAAATTGCTTATCGCTTGCTTCACAATTGTTATCGCTTACACAGCTGTAGCGGTTTGCTTAGTGCTTTATAAGGACAACCAAAACGTGCGTCAAGAGCTGAATCAAAAAAAACAATTATTTCTTGAACAAGCGCGCGAAAAAATTGATGCCAAGTATGCTACCGCCTTTAAACTGATCAATCAGCTAAAGCATAACGAGCATATTGTGAATTATGCTTCTGGCGACACGGACTATTATTCAGTCACCCGTACTTATTATGAGCTGCGCAACCATTTGGACGCTTTTTCTGAATCCGGTTACAAAATAGACCTGATGAAAAATGACGACGAGCTTGTTATTACACCGCAATATTCTTTAAATAAAGAACGGTATTTTGAAGAGCTGGGCATTAGAAAGGAACAATTCGAGGAGAAAACGAATTCGATCGCTCAAGTAAAAATGAATACTTTTGTCACTTTACCCGGCAATCGCAACTCCTCCGATTCTACTGACGATTACAGCCTATTTGAAAACAATCGTGTTATTCGAACAGTAAGCCCTGAAAAAATGCGCAAAGGAAACCTTTTGTTCTTTATCGTTTCTTTGGATGAGCAGCAGCTCCTGCCTCCCCTCTCGCCTGATGGGCAGGAGGCATTTGCTATAGTAGAAAACAATCAAATGGCAGCCTTCAAATCTGCTTTTCATGAGGAGGAAACCAGTAATTTACTCGCCCTTCCTATGAAGGAGCTTGGACTTCCTGAGTCTACTGATTACAAGAAGGAGAAATACAACGATTACGAGATTCATATGATTCGGTCTATGAGTATGCCCAATTGGACTTATTTGTACATGACTCCTATCCAGTCCTATGAGGAAACTTTAAATATGACTGGACCTTTGCTGCTCTTCGGCATTTTGTCCATTGCGGGATTAATTATTTCCTATATTATTTCTCGTCGTATGTACAGACCAGTCAATCATTTGGTCGATCTATTCAAAGATTATGGACAAGCTGCTCATAAGGATGAATTCTCGTTTATACAAGAAACGGCTATTCAAATCAATGAATCTAATGAACAGCTGCGCTCGGCTATGAACGAGCATCGCCTGTCGCTTAGAGAAAAGTTTTTACGCGATTTGCTGCACGGACTTATACCGCAGGAGCAAGTAGCAGAGCAGTTGGAAACGCATCAGCTCAACCATTTGGAGCAACATATTACCGTTTGTGTTATCACCTTCTCAAAATTAAAAGAGCTAATGGAGCAATATTCCAAGGAAGCGATTCTAGTCATTAAAACCAAGACTTCTCAAATTATGCAGGAAGAGCTGCAAGAGAGCTTTACTTGTGAAATACTTGACCTTGATTTCAGCAAATATGTCATTATTGTACAGCATACAAATACCGAGGAAATCCAAAAAAAGCTCACACAAACGATGTCGCATATAACAGAGGGCTACACCTTTGGAATGATTGCTGCCATTGGTCAGCCCGTGCAATCTATATCCGAATTGGAGCAATCGTTCAGCGAAGCGATGCAAGTGCTGGATTGGCGCAGCGCTGTAGATCGTACTACCATTATGACCTATGAGCAGCTTAGCAATATGCAGCTAGACAATTACTACTATCCGATCGATGCTGAACGGGATTTGATCAGTGTCGTTATACGCGGCGAACGTGAGCAGGCTAATGCGATTCTTAACCGGATTTTGCAGGAAAACTTGCAGAAGCGAGCATTAATTCCCGAGCAGTTGGAACAATTCGCCATGCTTCTGCAGGCGACGATAAACCGGATTATGCAGCAGTTGAACAAGTCGCCGAGTGAATTTTGGGAGCAGCATCCAAATCCTTTGGAAACACTGCGCAACAGCGATTCCGGCGTGGAAGCGATAAAGGCGATTATCCGCTTGTTTGATACGATGATCGATATGCTTGGTCAACAGAGTGAGATGATGGATCAAAGCACGGTCAAGCAAATGATCGAATATATTCACGAAAACTATCATATCGACTTGTCCTTGACTATGATTGCTGAGCATTTCAACTTCTCATCGGGATATGTCAGTGTTGCTTTCAAGAAGTATGCCGGAGAAAACTTCAAAGACTATTTGAACATTTACCGGGTACAGCAGGCTAAAGAAATTATGAAGCGGGAAAAAGTGAAAATCGGTGATCTTGCTCTTATGGTTGGCTGTAACAATACAAATACTTTTATTCGCATGTTCCGCAAATACGAAGGCATATCGCCGGGGCAGTATGCAAAAAATTTGCTGGAATAAATAAATTTCATAACGGATTAATCTCTAACTTATAATTAAACTATAATTTAAAATAGATAAAAACAATCCCGAACGCGAGCAAGCTCACTTTCGGGATTGTTTCCAGCTTATAGTTATCGATTAGTTTTCACTTACATTTCTACGAATTGCAACACACGATACAAAATAGCAGCTGCTTCTGCTCGATTCGTTTCACTTTGCGGCTTCAAATAACCATTAGAGCCTTTAATAAAGCCATGCTCAATCATAGAAGCTACACTGTTTGCCGCATAGCCAGAAACCTGCTTCGCATCCTTGAATGCTCCATGCTCTGCAGCCCCTGCATTTGCTTCAATATAGCCCAGCTTTTGCAAAGCTCTGTCCATCATAACCATCATATCCTGACGGCTGATTTTTGCTTTTGGAGCAAAGCGATTGCCATCCATGCCAGCTACAATGCCTAGCTCACGAGCGATCGATACCGCTTCGTAATAGTAGTCTCCCTCAGATACATCGGCAAAGGAAGAAGTAAATTCTGCCTGCAAGCCGAATGCTTTGACTAGCATGAGCAAGAAATCAGCGCGCGTTACTTCTTTTTCTGGAGCAAATGTGCCCAGAGCAGCATTTGTGCCTTTTACAATTCCGCGCTCTGCCAGCTCCTCAATCGCTTGGCGTGCCCACTCATGCGTGCCCAAATCTGTAAATGTGGCGACAGCAAAGCCAACCGCATACGTGCCATTATGAGAGCTTGGGAAGCTGACTGTTTTGTTAACTGCATCATAGCTTATACCTGCAACAAGTTTAAGCTTTCCATCCGCCGTTACTTCGTAAATGCGCACATTCTCTGCTTTTTCATTGTTGCCAAGAGTATATGGCAATGTAACCATAACTGGCTTTGCAGCAACATTTCGCTCAGCAGGCTTGCCATTGACAAGCAGCTCTACTGTTACTGCAGGTCTGTTGCCAACAAGCTGATCCGCTTTCTCTGCATCCAGTTTTCCTTTTTGATCAGCCAATACAATGGTTAGCTGCTGTCCTGCAGCACCTGCAATGGCATTGCCCGGCACATCAACCGTGCCTGCTGGAGTTTGTACATGATAGATGGCATTTGGCTCATCTTGAGCGCTTGTTGCCGGTAGCGTAAGCGCATAAGAAGCAGCGCCTTCTCTTTTCTTCAGTATGATAGAAATATGCTTTTTACCATTAGCATCTGCTTTGGCTTTAGCTAGAGCATTATTCAAATCTGCTGTTGCAATAACAGCTGCCGCCTCATTGCTGTTTGCACCCGCAGTTGTATCCAGCTCTGCCAACATCGATCCATCCGGCTGCTCCTTGAATTTATCTGGTGACGGAATAACAGTGCCTCCGCCTCCGCCTGTTGGAGGTCCTACATACTTCTTGTATTCGAAGGCTGCTTGTTCTGCTTCTGTCATTCCTTCTGTTTCAACGAAGACAGTGTATACCCCCTCCACATTACCGTTCAGTGTAAACTCCAGCTCAAATCGTCCATCATTATTCACTGTTGCAGTACCCGAATATTGAGCATCACCATTCGGATCAGCAACATGAATATCAATATTTTCAACTTGGTCGCTCATCACCAAACCGGAAATCGTTACTTTTTTCGTTTTAGCATCAATCTCAGCCTTAACGCCTTCTAATGGCTTATCATTTGGCGTAAAGGAAGTGTTGTAAGCTGCTAGTTCGTATAGAGAGAAACCATAGCCTGTAGCTCGTTCAATTCCGTTCATTTTCAAATAACGAGCTTGAACAGGCTCAAATGTATACACATTAACATATTGTTCTGCACTAAAATTCGTTTTCCCATCAACCTCAATTGGTTCCCAATTTTGTCCATCGTCCGAAATAAGCAATTGATAATTGCTTGCTCTGGCAAATTCCCAATTAGCAATAATCGTGTCAAAGGTTTTTATTTCTTCAAAATCAACCTGCAGCCATTGCTTTTCAGCTACTTCACTTGCCCATCTGGTAGCAGATACACCATCAAATGCTTTTTCAGCACCAAGATGTGCCGCTTCAACAGTTGAAGCTTTTGCCGGCTTGCCCTCTGCTATATTGTCCAATTGTGCCAAAATAGCTGTTTTCAAAAAGTGATACTCAGACTTAGCTATCTTTTCATTGGCATAAACCTTGTCAAGCTGATTATTGAATTGCTTCAAATAATTTAGCGCTGCTGCAGCATCATTTTCTTCATTGCGCTTCATCATTTCAAGCGTATTACGCATAATATTGCCCGATTTAACATCTTGCATCTTATGCTCTGTTAGATATTGCTCCAGCTTATCCATTAGCCGCTGTGCACCATACTCTACTTCTACAACAAAATAAGTGATTTTAGCCTGTGTGCCTGCTGCTGTTATTTCAAGCGCATGCTTGCCTGGCTTGTCTGTCAAGTCAATTTCTGCTCCCTCCGTATATGGCTTGTCATTGAACTTGGCAGTTACTTTTACAGCACCCTCTTCAACCTCTTCCTTCAATTTCCATGTAAAGTGAAGCTTTGTTTGATCAGAGACCTTCATACCGTTTTGAAACGGCTCGCCATTCAACTTCACTTCTACATCTGGCGGTGCAGCATTCTGAATTTTATAAGTACCTTTTGTATACTGATACAGCCAGTCATACAAAATACGAGTAGTCGGCTCTTTGCTTACAGCCGCATCATAAACAGCATTATTTCCTTGATAGTAGGCGTTGAACCCATCGGTCATCAATCCTGTAGACGCGCCCATATTCAAATATTCTATAAACCGCTTGCGGAAAACGGCATCGTTGATCATACGATCATCAAACTCCAGCTCCAACGACATCCCGTAACGCTTCGCCATATCGGCTGCTGCTTGCAGACGGTAAGGATCAAGCTCTTCGAAAAAGTAGTTTGGCTGCAAATTAACGACATCCATCCCTACATCATTCCACATAAACTTTTTATACGCCAAAGTATGCGGTATCCAGAAAAATTTCAAATCATTTTCTTGCTTATGAATATAATCACTGACCATGCTTACAACTTTTGGTCCAGTAATATGTGTATCAATTTGCTCTTCCAGCCAATAAAATCCAGAAAACTCCAAATGACTGAATTCAGCTTCTTCAAACATTTTTAGAGCTTCATCGATATACCACTCGATTGCTTTCACACGATTGACAACCGATTTATTATTCCCCACTTGGCCAACATGAAAATTAAGATTTTCTCCGTTTACTTCTCCAAAACCTACTTGATAAGCACCTGGATCTGGAATCATAAGTACAACTTTCGTTTTATGATTTGGATCGCCCAGTTTTTGAGCAACTTCAGCGGTAGCTGCATTTAATTCAAACAGATCACTGTTTTGCTCGCCATTTTGTTTAATCGTTTTATCCAAATACCATTGCCAATCCGCTTTATTCGCTTTTTCTGAAGCATCAACGGCACCAAAGCCTCGCTGCCCGCCATCAGCATATGTTCCTAGAATAAGTACGCTGTCGAACAGCCAGTCTTGCGGCTCGCCCTGCTTGTCCACATAAGCGATATTAGGAAGGATACGTTGTTTATTCCAATCTCCCTTATTTTTGGATAGTGTCCAATCCTTATCTCCATAGTATCCGTTATACAGCAGCCCCATATGATTAAGACCATTTGTTGCTTCACCTGGTGCAATAAACTCATTCGCAACAAACTTATCTAATTCCTTTGCGTCAGTCTGAGACTCGTCATAACCAAAAATTTGAACCTCATCGATCATACTCATAGCTCTGGAATGCAAAGAAAAAATGACCTTTACATAGCGTGTCTTTACCTTTCCCTCCGTATAAGTTAGGCGCGGCACATTTAAGAAATCTTTATTATCATCGCTCTCATCATTCGAAAGTGCGGGCTCTGGAGAGCCGTCCCATTGGAATTTTTCAATAAACTTTCCGTCTCTCCACAATGTGTTGAGCGCATTATGTGACAGCACCTGCCAATTTTCTTTATCATTAGAAGCCATAAATGACACGGTTAGCGGTATGAGCACATTGCTGCCGCCGCGACTTTCTTCTGGCCAATCCTGTAAAAAGTTAGCGGTTACTTTTTCAACTGTTTTTTCACTGCCCAAATCAAAAATAACTTCCCGGTAATCCTTATATTGATGACCTACCCAATTTCCTTGAGACAATACTTCGCTTCCTGACTCGCCATCAATCAACGCTTTGTTATCATGATCTGGATAGCTTTCAAGCGGATCTCTCGACCATTCATATATGCTGTCGGTTGCCAGATTTTTCAATTCACCTGTTCCCTCATCCTCTTCCGCTGCATAAACAGACGGAACAAAGGACATAAGCATCGCCGCAACAAGCAGCAGTGAAAGCCAGCGCTTCTTTGTTTTCATTACACACTCTCTCCTTCACTTAAAATAAAGTCATAGTAAACTTTCTTGTAAAACGCTTTCTTTTTGCCTCCTGTCTATTCTCTGCAACACGAAGCTGATATGAGAAATTTGTCCATACTGTTACAATAAAAAAAAAAGACACTACTTCAAAGAGATAAGTTATTACTTTTGTATACATTTGTTTACCTGATAAAAGTTGCCAACTAGTATTTGTAAGTGAATGACATTAAATTGAAGAAAGGTTGAGTAAAAGAGATATATAGCGTAACGGTTGCCATGACGCCTGTTTCTGTATATTAAACCGATTTCAGCAATTTTTAGACGAATAGCCGCTGCCATGAGACTGTCGATTAACTGTTAATAAACAACTTAAGCATAAAATTTATTCGTCACTGCAAACAAAAATAGACATCCGACCGCTGTTATATTCAAATTTTTTGTTGAACTGATCTATTAAAGGTGACTATTTGTATATAAAGGCGGACGCTATCGCTTCTACAGTTCCATTCTCGTTTCCGTGAGCTAGTATTTTGTTTTGCTCCAAGTTGTTCACAGTTAACCGACAGCCTGGTGACAACTGTTAGACAATCCCCTTCCTTTCACCAACCTTGTGTCGATCTATAAAAAAACACCCGATATCTGTTTTGAACAGATATCAGGTGTTTTTCAGGGCATTTGGGTGTTTGAGGCTACTTAAAAATTTCTCTTTTCGCTATTGCAGTTAATCCGATAAAACTTCTCTTCGTGCTTTAATGCGCAACAGTATCCAATTGGTAACCTCATCTTTGCTTTGTCGCAATATTTCAAATTCAAATAATCTATTTAAATCATGAAGGAAGGGGTAGTGATCAAAATCATCCATTAATACAAGACAATCTTCCTTGATCGAACGATAAAATATCGGAAAGCACAATGAACGTCCATTGCCATGGGGACCGTCTATGATGAGTATATCTATGGAGTTCTCCGGAAACTCCAACATATGCGCTTCTGCGTAAAATGCATTTTGAATCGTGTAGTCACTTGATCTTTTGTTGGAAACAATCGTTCCGATATCACCCCAAAGATCAGCAGCCGACAAAGGATCGGCAAACAACTCCTCCCACTGCTCATTCGAAATTTGTCTGAGCGTTTGTTTAATTATCTTGGCTTGCTCATCCTCAATACGCAAATGCAGATGATTGAACAATGTATAGTCATGCTCAAATCGATAAATATCCAGTGAAAGAATTTGCTGCTTGTTTAAGGCATTCCAAAAAAGTGTAGTTTCTTCCCCCCCCAACTCTACAACGATTAATTGTTGTTGATTGGGGATCGGTATATTTTCCAATAAAGCAGTGATTGCTGCACGGCTAATCATTTTTTTATTCCAGCAAACACCGGCACTTTCTGTCTTTTTGAATACTTCCTCAATATCATACTTCAGCATAGCCCCGCTCACTCCTCCCACTTCACAAGGTTAGGGTTTTGATCCAATATCGAGTCATATTGCTCCTTCCAACCATACTCCCCTTGTGGATCGAGTGTTAAATAACGATTATACTTTGTTATGCGATCCTGTTCTCTAGCCCAGCCATAATGACAAACGCGTAGTTCATCAGTCAAATAAGTCATATGTTGAATTGATGTTGGAAAACGGCTTACATGCAATGCTGCTTTTTTCCATAAAAGCTGCGTCCCGCTGCTAGCTCTTACAAAGAAGGGTCTATAAACAGAATGAGCACGCCAATATTGATCATCTCGATAATGTGTTTCATTCCACATATCATAAAGTCGCAAATAGATCGTATCGAATTTATCCTGATTAATTAAATGACGAATCCGTTCAGCGGCTCCTTCTTCAAACCATTCATCCGCATCCATATTTAAAACCCACTCTGGTTCACTAGCAAGTGTTTCGTTCCATTGATGTGCCCGAAGAGCAAATTCATTGCTAAATGATGCCCATGTATTGCTAATGATGACGGTTGGTATTCCTGCCAAAACTTCCTTACAAATATTTATTGTATGATCCTTGCTGCCGTTATCGATAATAACGGCTTCATCGATATATTCGCGATGATGTTCAAGCGCACGACGCAAATAACGATCCGCCTCGTTTTTGACAATCATGGAAAGTGTTAATTTCCGACCATTTTTATACATCGTCCTTCTCCTTTACGATGCCTATTTTATCGCCAATGAAAGTTATGTTGCTTGTGTCAGTTCTCTACATTGTTCCGGATGCCCTCTTGCGCTTTTCTTTCAGCTTCCTCGGCTAACTCTACCTGTCCTAGTTCTTTATAACAATGCGACAAATAATAATTGGCTAGAAAGCTGCCGGTACCAGCAGTCACTAGATAGGGCACTGCTGTGTCGTTCAATTGCAAGCAATGCTGGAATGTTGCTATTGCTTCTGTAAAGTTGCGTGTATTTAACTGCAGCAATCCTTTATAATAATGAAGATCAACATAATCAGGATAAAGCTGTATAGCCAAATCTATGCCCTTGTTTGCTGTCTCATAGCTGCCGGCCTCCATAAGCATCGCATATTTTAATTTATAAATAAGGGATGGAGGTTTTTTACCAGACTCTACAAAACGCCGAATTGCTATATTAATGGAGGCCAGTGTTCCTTCATAATCCTTTACTCGATATTTTTCGCTTGCAATATGATAGTCGATCCAAGGATTATAATTTTCTTGCTCAGCCTCTTTCTCGAGCAGTTTCAAATTTCGCGCTCCCTTATTCTTTTTCTCAACATACTCATCCAGATAACCGTAATGGAGCAAATCAATTGGCAAGTCTCGAATCGCTTGCGCTGTTGGATTCAATACCGTAATATCTAGCTGCTCGTGAATCGTATTTATAAACCGCAGTTTCTCGTCATTGCGAAACAGACGATACTGCGTCATCATATGCGACTTACTCGTTTGAGGAGGCATGGTTCCATAAAAGTTGATTACTCTCAGGCTGCAAAGTATAACATCTACTGTTAATGTCTCAATAGATTTGCGGAGTAATACTGCATCTTGCTCCAACAATTCCTCATCCGCATCCAATATCAGAATCCATTCTCCCTTGCACTGATTCAATCCATAATTGCGCGCAGCCGCAAAATCATCAGTCCAAGTAAAGGAATGCACTGTTGCTCCCAGGCTTTTGGCAAGCTCAATCGTTCCATCATCAGAGCCCGTATCTACTACAACGATCTCATCCACAACAGCACGAACGCTTGATAGACAACGATTCAGCACTTCCCGCTCATTATAAACAATCATGCAAAGCGAAACTTTAATGGTATGATCAATCATTTCCTGTTACCCTCCTGCCAAACCAATTTGTATCTTATATCCGTACGTATCAAGCACTTTTTATGCTCCCGCTATAAGTTATCTTATTTTAATAAATAACCTTTTATAACAATTCGGGATTAAACAATAGTTTATAATTTTATTGGCTATCGCATGCAAGCAAAAAAAAGACGCTTCTTCTTGTTTCAAAACAAGAAAGAAACGTCTTATATAGTTATAATTACAACTCGCTATTCACTGATGATGAACTAGCCATTGCCGGCTTTTTACGTGTCCATAAAATTACGGGAACCAGCAATAACGAAAGCGCTCCGCCAAGCAGTGACAGTACCGTAAAGCTGGTGCTTGCCACAATAGTACCTGACAATGCACCGCCTGAGGCTCCCGCTATAGCTACTAATACATCAATCTTCCCTTGTGTTTTGGCACGGCTGCCAGGCTCGGTTGAATCGACAACTTGCGCTGTGCCGCTTATCAGTCCAAAGTTCCAGCCTAAGCCAAGCAGAGCCAAAGCTACTGTAAGCCACAGCATCGAATCACCAGGAGCATAGGCAGCTAAAAGCCCGGATGCCAGCAAGGTTATTCCTGCTGTAATAGACATGGTGGTGCGCCCAAGCTTATCGACCAGCACCCCCGTAATAAGGGATGGCAAATACATTGCCGCGACATGAATGCCGATTACAATACCGACATCGCTTAATTCATGTCCATGATGAATCATATGCACTGGTGTCATAGTCATAACTGCGACCATTACAATTTGAGTTAAAATCATAACTGTTGCACCAATAATAACCCCTTGCTGATTGTTGCCTGATATCCCGAGCTTAGCATTTGTTTTACTCTGCAGAGCTTTGCTTTGTTGTCCAGAAGCGGATTTTTTTTGTTTGGCTGCTGCGATAGCATCTGCCACCAGCAAAGGATCGGGACGGAGCATAATAAATAACGCTGCCCCTGCAGTCAAAAATGCCGCGCCTGACAGCAGAAAAGGACCGGTCAATGGCGGCAAGCCAAGCCCCTCTGCAAAGTTACTCATAGGCTCAACAAGATTAGGACCAGCAACGGCCCCAATCGTCGTAAAGACCATCGCCATGCTGACTGCTTTGGCGCGTTGATGCGGCTTTGCCAGATCTGTGCCTGCATATCTCGCTTGCAAATTGGAAGCCGTGCCTGCCCCGTAAATAAATAAAGAGATAAACAATAGCGGCAAACTATTCATAACTGCTGCCAGCACAATTCCAGCAGACCCGATGCCGCCTGTAGCAAAGCCAGTTGCAAGTCCATTTCTTCTGCCAAAGCGCTGTGATAGTCTGCCCACCGTATAGGCGGCAACTGCTGAGCCTAACGTAATTAATGCGGCAGGTATTCCGGCAAAACTGTCCGTCCCAATCATATCTTGAGCCAAAAGTGCCCCGACAGACACACCAGCCGCCAAACCTGCACCGCCAAATATTTGCGATATTATAATAACAATGATCGTTCTTTTATATAGTTGACGTTGCTTCTCTTCAGATTGAATATAATCCGCCACAGAATCTCTCGTCTTACTGCTCACTTGTCAACACCTTCATTCTATAGTATGTTCAATCATAAGTGCATTCCTCTATCTATTCTTCTGTTTGATCCTCGCTTCATTCTTTTTAACCAGCTTTATCTGCTCTATCTCATTCAGTTTATTTCTATCAGGCTTGCTCATATATGAACAGCTTGCTTCCACTCTCTTACTCCTTCTCTCAAGCGAAAAGCCTGAAATCCGTTAGCCTCCAGAATTTCTACTGCCTCTATCCCCATCAAGCAGTAAGGACCTCTGCAGTACGCTACGATATTACAATCCACAGGCAATAAAGAAAGCTTTTCCTCCAACTCCTCCAACGGAATTGAAATTGCGCCATCAATATGAGCTTTCTCATACTCCTCTTTTGGGCGAACATCCAGCAGCAATACTTCACCTTTTTCCATGCGAGTTGAAAGCTCAGATAATGATATGCCTTCCAAATAAGGCTGTTCATTCAAAAATTCTTCCTTCAATTGCTGAACCTCGTACAACTGTCTCTCTGATAAAATGTGTAGTGCCGACAAAAAATCAGCTACTGCTTCATCTGATAGCTCATAGATCACATAATTTCCTTCTTTTTTGTATTTGACAAGCCTGGAATTAAAAAGCGTCTTCAAATGTTGCGATACATTGGCGATCGACATGCTTGTAATTTTGGCTAAAGCTTCTACAGACTTCGGTCCTTGCGTTAATATATCTAGAATCTCCAACCGTTTAGGACTGGATAAGCCTTTGCCTATTCTTGAAAATTCATGATAGAGTAAATCTTTTAAATTACGTTCATCCATCAAACAAACCACCCCGCAAAGTATTCAATTAATTTATTGAATGGTTGAATAATAACATCAGTTATAAATAGTGTCAACCGATACTATTGCTATAACAAATAATAAACAGCCATCTATTTAGTCAGATAGCTGTTTTATTATTTGTTCTATTTTTATCTTGTTTTTATTCTGTTAATTCAGATTAATTTTCAATAGCAACTGCCGGTCCAAAAAACTCATAATGGATTTGCGGCTGCGGCACTCCCCACTCTTTCAACGCCTGATAAACTGCTTTAATAAACGGCAGCGGTCCACATACATAAAACTCTGATTGTTTGGATGCGATCGATTGCAACCACGGCAAATCAATAAAGCCTTCCTTATTGAACTTTGCCAGCTGTTGATCATTTGCATTCGGCTTTTCATAGCAAACATAAGCTTTCACTTGTGAATAGCGCTCTGGCAGCTGCTCTACATATTCTTTGAAAGCATGATAATCTCCGTTAATAGCAGCATGCGCAAACACTATATCACGCTCCGGCTGTTCCGATACAGCTGTATTCAACATACTCATTAATGGCGTTTGACCAACTCCGCCGCTAAGCAATACTAACGGACGCTCTGATTTCTCCAATATAAAATCACCTGCTGGTGCACTAATCTCAAGCGTATCCCCTTCATTTATTGAGGCATGCAAATATGTGGAGACTTTCCCAGCCGGACACCCTTGCCCATCCTCACGCTTGACGCTAATTCGGTAGTAATCTTTGCCCGGCGCATCAGACAAGCTGTATTGACGAATATGAGTAAATTCCTCGCCAGAAATTTTCACTTTAACACTAATGTATTGTCCTGGTTTGTACAAGGACAGTGCCTTTCCATCCTTTGGCTTTAAGTAAAAGGAAGTAATTAAGGAGCTTTCCTTAACTTTTTTATCGACAACAAAATTGCGGAAGTCTTTCCAGCCGCCAACCTGTTGTTCTGCCTCTACATACATTTCTTGCTCCACGGATATAAATGCATCCGCAATAACGCCATAGGCTTCAGCCCATGCATCAATAATTTCATCTGTAGCTGCTTCACCCAGCACATCCTTAATCGCCATCAATAGATGCTTTCCAACAATTGGATAATGCTCTGGCAGCACGCCCAGACTGCGATGCTTGTGCCCGATTTGTTTGACAACCGGAACTATATTTTCCAATTGATCGATATGCACTGCAGCGGCATAAACCGCATTAGCAAGCGCTTCTTGTTGCCTGCCTTGTTTTTGGTTGACGTGATTAAAAATATTAAGCAGCTCAGGATGATTGCCAAACATCATTTCATAAAATCTCGAAGTAATTGCCTTGCCATGAACCTCCAGTACTGGAACAGTCGCTTTAATAATAGAAATCGTCTCTTGTTTTAGCATATTTATCTCTTCCCTTCATAAAAGAAGTATTCTATATACATCTTTTATCATTGCATAGCTTTTAAAGCAATATTTAAAATACATCTTTTGAAAGTTAGACACATTTAACGCGTAAAAGCTACACAAAATTGTGCGATTTATCTTTGCAACATTACTCTCTCCTTCTATATCGATAGCTCTGTATACTAGTGTGGATTAACACCATTGTCAGTATTGCGCCGATAAATATTGTACAAATATGCTAATATACAAATATACTGATACAATTGAAAGACCAAATCCGGACCGAAAGCGAGTGTATTCCCGTATGCATTTGACAAACTATACAGACTACTCCCTGCGTGTCCTTATCTATTTGGCAGTTAGACCGAAGGATGTGCTTTCCAATATAAAAGAAATAGCCGATTCCTATCAAATCTCCAAAAACCATCTGATGAAGGTCATTCATGAGTTGGGGAAACTGGGACTAGTAGAAACGATTCGCGGAAGAGGCGGCGGGATTCGCTTAGCTAAGCCGCCTGAGCAAATTAATATCGGGCAAGTCGTCAGACTAACCGAAGAGGGGTTTGTGCTTGTCGAATGCTTCGACCGTACCAAAAACGGATGCATATTAAGCCCCGTTTGCCGACTAAAATCTGTGCTTGGCGAGGCACTGGCAGCCTATTTGCATGTATTGGACAGTTACACATTAGCTGACCTCACGTTAAATTCGAACGAACTGCTCCAGTTACTGAACTGGGGCTCCTCCACCAATAATAAATAAGGGGGCAGAAAGCATTTCTTAGATGCGCAACGATTGTCATTGGATTGCTATGGATGGGATTGCTGTGGTTTCCTTTCTCTGACCCTACGCTTCCAACTTTTTACTTCCTGCCGCTCCCTGCAGTTGTAATTGAAATGCTCCATATCTAGTTATTAAAAACGAGACTGCCCAGCAGTCAGTTATACTGACCTTTGAACAGTCTCGTTTTATGATCGCCTAGAGGCTGTCGATTAACTGAGAATAAACAGCTTAGCTGCAAAATTCAATCGACGCTACAATTTAATGAATGTTTAATCAGTGAGCCCGGATTCTTTTAAAAACTGTTTAGCTACTGTTTTGGCCCGGAAGCCGTCATTGTCCACTTTTCCGTTTAATACTTGCATCGTTTCTTCGTCGATTTTCCCTTCCAGCAATGCGAGCACATCTGCCAACTCCGGGTACTTATCCAGTGTTTCCTGACGCAATACAGGAAGTGCATGATACGGCGGGAAGAAGGACTTGTCATCCTCAAGCACTCTTACATCGTATATTTGCAATTGCCCATCAGTGGTGTACGAGTTAATTACGTCTACTTCCTTCTCGCCATAGGAGCGGTACATCATGCCGTGATCCATTCCTTTGACACTCTTAAAGTCAATATTGTATTCCTTTTGAAAACCTGGCAAACCATCAGGACGATCCATAAATTCAAAGACACAGCCCAATGTAAACTGATCAGATATTTTGGCGAAATCACTAAATGTTTTTATATTATGCTCCTCTGCAAACGCTTCATCAATAGATAAAGTATACGTGTTGTTGAAGCCAAATGCATTGAAGGCGATTAGTCCGTCTTCAGCAATCAATTCCTTTGTTTTGGCAAGCGTTTCTTCGGCATTGCCCGGCTCCTCTTGGTAGTAATTCGCAACGATCGTGCCAGTGTAATCAGGAATCAACTGAATTTCTCCCTTTAACAATCCTGTCCAAAGCACATTTGAGCCTCCAAGATTCTCTTTCATAACAACCTTCAAATCAGTTTTATTCTCAATAAGCTGCCCCATGATGTGGGACAAAATGATACTTTCGGTATTATTGCGTGAGCCTACTGTAATTTTATCTGTGTTTGAGGATGAACAAGCAGTAAGAGCAACTAACAATACTAGTAAAATGCTGCCCCAAAAATAACGATATTGTCTCATCATTGCGCTCCTTCCCTTTTATTTTATTCCGTTTGGAGTTACGACTCGTTCCAATCTTGCAAGTGCAAATTCAAGTATGATCGCTAGTATGGCAGCTGGTATAGCGCCCAATAAGATCAAAGCATCAATATTACGAGTAATGCCTAGGAAAATATATTCGCCCAGTCCGCCACCGCCAATAAAAGCAGCCAGCGTAGCTGTACCTACATTGATAACCGCCGCTGTTCGTATACCCGCCATTATTACTGGTGCAGCAAGCGGCAGCTCTACTTTAAATAGAATTTGCCAATTTGTCATACCAAGACCGCGCGCCGCTTCTGTGACAGATTTGTCCACATCACGAATGCCGGTATACGTATTGCGAATAATCGGCAGCAATGAATATAAAAACAAAGCAGCGATGGCGGTTTTTATCCCAATGCCGAATATCGGTATCATAAATCCTAACATAGCCAAACTCGGTATCGTTTGCAAAATACCAGCTCCGCTTATTACTGGTGTAGCAAGCGAGCGAACTCGCGTAATCAATATGCCAAGCGGTACCGCAATGCATATTGCCAGCAACATAGACAGCAGCACTAGCTCGATGTGAGTCCATATTGAATAAAGCAAATCCTCATAGCGCATTTCCAATTGCTGAATAAACTGCTTCCATAGTGGTAAATTTTTCACAGTATTCCCTCCGTCTCCAACCATTGACTTGATAATGCGGCAAGCAACGTTCCTCTCGTCACTAAACCTGCAATTTTATGGTGATTGTCGAGGATAGGAATAATGCCAAGCGGCGCGTCCGCCATTGCATTAATAGCATCTTTTGCTGTAGCATTTGTGAGCAAATAAGGTTGATTATGCACAGCTATTTCATCAATTCTTTTAATTTCATTATGCTTTGCGATCAAATCATAGGCAGAGACGATCCCCATATAACTGTCGTTGTCATCTGCGATAACCAGTGTATTAATTTTATTTTTGCGCATAAAAGAGAGGGCTCTTTCGGGTGAACGTTCAGGAAGTATCGTGTACGTTTTTTCAGCCATAACTTCTGATATTGGCATTAATTCGGGGTTTTGAGTAATGCGGTGCTTGCCTATAAACGCTTCTACAAATTCATCTGCCGGTTCATTAAGCAACTTCTCTGGTGTATCAAACTGAAGCAGTTCCCCATCTTTCATGACAGCAATTCTGTCTCCAAGCTTCAGTGCCTCTTCCATATCATGTGTGACAAAAACAATTGTTTTTTTCAATTTTCGCTGCAGTCTTATCAGTTCATTCTGTAACTGCTCTCTTGTAATCGGGTCTAATGCTCCAAATGGCTCATCCATCAATATAATATCCGGATCAGCCGCCAATGCTCTTGCAACGCCTACCCTTTGCTGCTGGCCACCTGAGAGCTGTTTCGGATAACGAGACGCATATTCTTGTGGATCAAGCCCAACCATATGCAACAACTCATGTACTCTGTTTTTAATTTTTTCGTTATCCCAGCCCTTCAAACGAGGCACGGACGCGATATTTTTTTCAATCGTGTAATGGGGAAACAATCCGGCATGCTGAATGACATAACCAATATTTCTGCGAAGCTCAGCAAGATTCAAACTGCTAATATCCTGCCCATCAATTGCGATACTGCCACTCGTATGTGGAGACAGCCGATTAATCATCTTCATCGTTGTCGTTTTACCTGATCCGCTTGGTCCGATCAAAACGGCGAATTCTCCTTGCCTGATTTTAAAACTGACAGATTTGACAGCTTGAAATCCATTGTTGTAAACCTTGCTTACGTTCTCAAACTTAAGCATAGCAACCTCCTTTTTGATGTCACTCTTAAAACTATACCGATTAAAAAAAATTGCTGCAAAGATGTTACAACCGCGTAAACATGTGTATTAAAGGAGATACAGAGCTGTCATTGTCCCAGTATATGGATTGCAGCTATATCCTCCTGGATACAGCCATATCCTTGCGATACGACAGCTTTTGCCCGAAACGGCTTTACTTTCTATCCCTCTTTATGGCTATTTCAGCAGAATAACAGAAAAAAAGCACCGGAACACTCGTTCCGATGCTTAGCTGCATTTCGTATAAAATTATTGCTCCAATGCGCGTGCAAAACGTTCCATGCCTTCCATCAGAAGAGAGCGCGGGGTGCCAAAATTAACACGTAAAAAGCCTGCTCCTTCTTTGCCGAACATCGAACCCTCATTGAACGCTACTTTCGCCTTGCGGAACATCAATTCCTTCAACTGCTCCGGATTCTCACTAAAAGCACGACAATCCAACCATGCCAAATATGTTCCTTCTGGCTTGTACATTTTAATTTGCGGCAAACGTTGTGCAACAAACTCCATCAAGGCATCTGCATTCTGTTCCAAATAAATGAGCAGTTCTTCCAGCCATGGCTCACCATGACGATAGCAAGCTTCTACCGCTACCTGCGCAAAACAGTTTTCCATTGAAATGGAATAGGTTTGCAAACTTGTCATATAACGCTCACGCAGCTTTTCATCCTCAATAATCGTACTGGAAGAATGAAGCCCGGCAATATTGAAGGTTTTGCTTGGCGCAGTACAGGTTACTGTCAGTTTGGCAATTTCCTCTGACAAGGAGGCGAATGGAATATGCCTGTGCCCTTTAAAAATAATGTCACCATGAATTTCATCTGAAAGTACGAAGACACCATGCTTCACACATAACTGACCGATTGCACGCAGTTCATTCTCATTCCACACTCTGCCTACCGGATTATGCGGATGGCAAAGCACCAACAGCTTAACCTTGTCAGCTATAATTTGACGCTCCATTTCTTCCAAATCCAGTTCATACCGTCCGCTATCTGTCAGCAAAAGCTGATTGTCTGTAACTCTGCGTCTATGTGAAGTAATAATGCGATAGAAGGGATGGTAAACCGGAGCCTGGATCATCACATGATCGCCTGGATCCGATAATAACTCTATTAAAACACTCAGAGCAGTAACAACTCCGGGGCTGCCTACAATCCACTCCGGCTTGATTTTCCACTGATGGCGCTTTTCCTGCCAATTCACAGCTGCTTCCAAATAAGAGGAGCTGCGGAACGTGTAGCCAAATACCCCATGCATAGCACGCTTCTGCATAGCTTCGATCGCAGCAGGCGGCGCCTTGAAATCCATATCAGCGACCCACATCGGTATCATATCTTTCTCACCGAATAGCGCCTCTGTTAGATCCCATTTCATACTGCTTGTACCCGTACGCAGGATCACTTCATCAAAATTAAATAGAGCTGACATTTTTCATACCTCCAGCCGTCCAAATATCATTTCGTCTTGCCTTATACTATTATATCATAGTATTCCGAACTGAAATAATAAGGAGTACGGAATTAATGCCATGCTTATATTAAAATATTGTTCAACTTTGTTAATTTACCAATTGTTAATTGACCAGTATCGTAATTGCTGTATATACGAGCAAAAGCGCCATAACAATATTAAAGGACTTATTATATTTGCGAATAAAGTTTTGGAATAATGCACCGCCTAATCCCCAGCTTAAAGTGCTGACCATCCCTGTTGCCCCCATTAACAGAGCAATCCAAAAATAGGCATGCAAAGAATCAAAATATGGAATAATAAAAACAGCCGCTGCTGTAATGCCAAAAAGAACTCCTTTTGGATTAATAAACTGTAATACAAAGCCGTTTGCAAACATATTGTTAAGCCCTTTTCGCTGTGAGCTGTTGGTGACAGACGAACGACGTATGCTCATCACAACTTTATAAGCCAGATAAAGCATATAACCTGCTCCCAATATCGCAAGTGGCAGCTTAATAAAAGGCAGTATCTTTGCCAATACATCGTTAAATATGCTGCAAATCATAACAAGCGTAAAGAAGCCTGCACCCACCCCGTAGCAAAACGGACGTGTTGCCTTAAAGCCATATTGATTAGCATGAGATAAAGCTAAAAAATTGTTTGGTCCAGGTGTAAAGCTGCTCACAAATAAAAATATTAAAAATGTTGTTACAGGCATTCCTAATCCTCCCAAGTGTTCAACTGTTATGTATGATATACTGACCAAGAAAAGACATTTCACTGTACAGATGTAAATAAAACAACAATTCCGTTCGCTAAAACGAACTTTTTAGACGTTTTAAAGAACTTATACGCTATATTGTACAAAATGGTTGTTATATTGTAAACAACAAATATTGGAGTGTGAAGAATGGAAGAAATCCACTTGATTTTAGCTAGAAATTTAAAAATAATTAGAGAACGAGAAAAATTAAGTTTGGACAAGCTTGCACAACTAAGCGGAGTCAGCAAAACAATGATTAGTCAAATCGAACGCGGTGATTCCAGTCCAACCATTACAACAATATGGAAGATTGCAAATGGATTGAAAATTTCTTTTACCGAGTTAGTGAAATTTACAGAACCGAATACAAAGGTCATCTCCAAGTCGGAGATTCAAGTATTTCGCGAGGATAGCGGAAGCTATCGTGTATTCCCTTATTTTCCATTCAATGAAAATAGAAACTTTGAAATTTATAGTGTAGAGGCTGATCCTGATGGAGAACTGGTTTCTGATCCTCACAAAGAAGGTACGGAGGAGTTTATTACGGTCTTTGAAGGAGAACTGACGATTTCCTTTGCCGGGCAGCAGTATGTACTGCAAGAGGGCGATTCTATGCGTTTTATTGCTGATATTCCACATAGCTACAAGAACACTGGTACTAAATTAACACGGCTGAATATGGTTCTCTATTATCCCAAAACTATGTAACCTCCCTATGATAGATCAACTTTAAAAAAGAGAGTCGGTATACAATCATTGTATAAACGACTCTCTTTTTCTCTCAAAACCTGCTCCGTCCTTCTGTTTTAAGCTTCCACTCGATATAGCTTCCATTTTTTCCTTAATACATTATATTAATCCATACCCCCCTTCAACTTTTGCATACATTGTATTATTCAACGTTTAAGGAGGACACATAATGATCTATCATTATCGATTTTAAATAGATTGAACAGCTTTAACTTATTTCATCGGAGGTGTTACTATGCAAAGAAAGAAAAAAACTAGTTTGCTGCAGCTAATGGGGAAACTGAATAAATCATTTGAGCTTAAAAAGCATTATTTACTAGGGCAATGGATTCCAGAAACAAGAAACTATAGTTTTGCAGAACTTCTTGCTTTGTTGAATAAATATCCGACTGTTTTTGTAAAACCGAATGCTGGAAGTCTCGGGCGGGGTGTAATGCGCGTTGAAAAACATAGTACTGGGTTATTTACACTGAGAAAAGATACTTCGATATGGGATAACCTAAACCAGAGTGAACTCTCTACTCTTCTACATAGCTTTATTTTACAAATCCCCTTCGTTATACAGCAAGGTATCGAGTCTCTGACCTATAATGGGAGTGCTATGGATTTTAGGGTTATGGTACAACTCAATGAAAATAGCGTTTGGGAATGTACAGGAATAATGGGAAGGGTTGCCCCTAAAAACAAAATTGTCTCCAACTTGTGGCAAGGAGGCAAACCAATGCCTTTCCGCGAATTAATGTCTCCTTATACCCCTCCAGAAAAATTAGTAGAATTGGAGGCTTTATTCAAACGGATTGGAGTCATTGCCGGGGAAATTGTGAAAAGATCCAATTCTTTTGTGCATGCTGTAGGTGTCGATATTGCGCTCGATAAACATTTCACACCTTGGATTCTAGAAGTTAATCATGTCCCCGATCACCTCATGTTTAATCAGATTGCAGATAAATCTATGTTTCAAAGAATTATGCAACTACGTAATTTTAATTTAATTAAACGCTCCTTTAAACGACCAATCCCAGCAAAAAAGCATATTAAAAAATACCCCAAAGGCGCTGTTAACAAAAAAAGACGTAGACCTGCCTTATCCACTACCTACGCACGCATAAGGCAGACTAAAAAAAGAATAAAGCAGGCTAGAATAAAAAAAAGACAGAGGTGAACAAAATTGTATAAACAGATGATGACTGGCAAACTGCATAGAGCAACCGTAACAGAAGCTAACTTAAACTATGTAGGCAGCGTGACCATTGATGAGGATCTGCTGGATGCCGCTGGCATACTGCCCAACGAAAAAGTTCTGATTGTGAATAACAATAACGGTGCCCGTTTGGAAACATATACAATAAAAGGACAGCGGGGATCAGGTATCGTATGTCTTAATGGTGCTGCCGCACGTCTGGTTCAGCCCGGTGACACAATAATTATTATTGCATTTAATCTGATGGATGCTGAGGAAGCTAGTACGTATACACCGCGTGTTGTTGTACTTGGTGATTCCAATCAAATTGTAGAAACTTTCTATGAGGAGAAACAGAGCACCATATTAGGAAAACTTGACAGCGACTCGTAGAAAAAGAGGACAGAAGTCAGCTTGCCCTGACCTTCTGTCCTCTTTTCTTATAGATGTGGAATAACTGCTTCTTTATACTGTCTGAAATTTTCAATTCGGTGAAAAGTCGCATAGTTGGCATCATGCATATTTTTTGCTTGATTGAATCCGGTTCGGCTCAAATAAACAATATCGTCTCCATCAATTAAAAAGCTAATATACTGAAAACCGACATCTGCCGGATTTTCGTGGCGATAATCAAGCAGCCTTTTTACAATTTTAAAATGCTGCATGTCTTCTGATACGGATAATGACAACACATTGCGCTGAGCTGGCGTGCTTTCATCCACTATCTCGCTTACAATCGCCCAGTATGCGCTGCTCTTTTCATCATACAAAAGATCAAACTTGCAGTTGCTGCCGCCATTAAAGTCAGCAAAACCGTGAAAGACAAGCGGGGCTTCAGGATTTCTCTTATCGCCCTTCAATATTAATGCCTTTCCGAAATCAGGCATCTGATAACGCAGCATATTATAAATTTCGCCATCCGGTCCAACTACAGCATTGCCTTCCAGACCGCCCCCGCTTCTGCCTGCTGTGGTGCCGCCGGGCCATGATTGATCATAAGCCAAAAAGTCTGTGCAAACCCAATTATCTGCTTGCAATAAATCTTCATCTGCATCAATCGACAATAATGCATTACTGTGACCTCCGCTTGACCAGGAACCATAATCTATAGCAGAGTACAGCCTGCCCTCATGCAATGTAACCGGCATTGGCGCTTTATGCATGCCTTTGCCTATCCAGTTGCCTCCTCCCGTCATAATCGTGACTGGCCTGGACCAGGTTCTCCCCTCATCTATCGATTTGCCGATTAGCAAATCACCATATTCTGTTGATGTAGCAAGCATATATAAAGCATTCTGGTGATAAAACAGCTTGCCCCAAAAGCACGGCATCAACTCTGTTACAAAGCTCCAGCTTTTACCGCGATCATCAGAACGATAGATAAGAGTTAAGTTTTGTGGCGCTTTTAGTGCAAACACATCCATCGAAGCGAGCAATGCACCCGAAGGCAGCTTCACAATTGATGGACTGCATAAGCTTCTACCCGAATAAGCATAGCACTCATCATCTGGATGCAAATAGTTCACTACAGTCCCCGGTGCTTCTCCTGTACGTGCAATCCGGACAAAACTTTTCCCTGCTTCTTTACTACCAAACCGACTTACATAGAACTCATAGTCGCACTCTGTCTCAAGCTCAGTAATTTGAACTGTATGGGCAGCGGCAGACATGCTGTTATAGGAATCATCAGATTTATATTTGCGCCAATAAATTTCATACTTTTCTTCTGCGCTTGCACCGTTATCCAGCCATTCCAGTTCTATATAGTCCGCGCCTGGAGCAACTCTGCCTATATACGGCAAATTGCGCAGCTCCATTTGATCGTAAGGGCTATACGGACGATAGCTCCATCCTTCATATCCTCTCATCTTCCCCACTCCTTCTATTATTGTGAGATTCAACCTTTAACCGAGCCAATCATAACGCCTTTTACAAAATACTTTTGCACAAACGGATAGGCGCACATTATGGGCAAGGTCGATACGATAATCACCGCATAGCGCATCGATTCTACCAAATAGATTTGCGCTGCCGCATCGCCGCCCATATTGCCGCTGTCCGTCGCCATGCTCATCGCGGATTGATTTACAATTAAATCGCGCAGTACAATTTGCAGCGGCATAAGAGATTGATCCCGCAAATAAATCATCGCATTAAACCAAGAGTTCCACTGGCTGACAGCAGCAAACAATACAAGTACAGCAATTAATGCCTTCGATACCGGAAGTACAATTCGGAAAAAAAACGAAAGATGGTTGCATCCATCAATACTCGCTGCCTCGAATAATTCATCCGGTATGGTTGAACGAATAAAAGTTCGACTAATAATTATATTGGTTATATTGACCGCCCCAAGTAAAACTATAATAAGCGGATTGCCATACAAGCCGATCTCCTTCATCAGCAAGTAGGTAGGGATAAGCCCTCCATTAAAGAACATCGTAAACAGTAAAAATGCCGTTACCAGCACTTTGCCGGGGAATGGCTTGCGGGATAGCGCATATCCCGCAAACAGACTTACCATTACGGATACAATTGTAAATGAAGCTGTATAAATTAATGTGTTGCGGTAACCAGTCCAGATTGGCGAATAATTGAGCACCTCCAAGTAACCCTTGAAGCTCAAATTTTGCGGCCAAAACAATACTCTTCCGGTTGCAACCAGCTTTGGATCACTAAATGAAGCAATAACTACAAAATATAACGGATAAGCGACAACCAGGAGCAACAGCAGCAGCACCGTATAATTAAAAATATCGTACAGTCTGTCCTGTCTCGACGGTTTAATTGCTTGCATGACCATCCCCCTCTACCATAATGATTCCTGTCCCAATCTTCTGCTCAGCTGATTAACTACAAGAATCAATATAAAATTAATGCCGGAGTTGAATAAGCCAATCGCAGCAGATAAGCTGTACTGTCCTTCTTTGATCCCGATCTTGTAAACATACGTATTAATAATTTCACTAGTGCTTAAGTTAAAAGAATTTTGCATCAAAAATGCTTTCTCAAAGCCAACATTCATAATGCTGCCCGATTCCAAAATAAGTAAAATAACGATTGTAGGCAATATTGATGGCAAATCAATTTTGAATACCCGTTGCAGCTTGCTTGCTCCATCAATAATTGCTGCTTCATGCATGGACTGATCAACACTGGACAAGGCGCCCAAATAAATAATGCTGCTCCAGCCTATCCCTTGCCAAACACCGCTCCATACATATAAATGAGGAAAGCTGGCGGCATTCATCAGCACATCAAGATTACCGCTTAATAGTCCGGCAGAGCTTAACAGGTTTTTTATAATCCCCATTGAAGGAGAGAAAAAAATATTGATCATACCAACAATAACGACAATAGAGATAAAATGAGGTGCATAGGTCACGGTCTGTACTATTTTTTTCAGCCTTTGATTGGATGTACTATTTAGTGCCAGTGCCAATAATATAGGCAACGGAAAACCTGCAATCAACATATAAAAGCTAATGATTAATGTGTTTTTTAACAAGACCGTAAACATTGGCATTGAGAAAAACCGGTCAAAATATTTCAGTCCTGCCCAAGGGCTGTCCATAATGCCCAAATGCGGTTTGAAATCCTTAAAGGCGATTGTTACACCGTACATTGGCAAATAATTGAATATAATGACCATGACAATAGCTGGCAGTAGAAAAAGATAAAGCTGTTTATTTTGCCAAATTCTAAAGCCAAGAGGTTTTTCAGTAGCTCTGTCTTTTTTTAATGCTGCTGCCTTCACTTGATCACAGCCCCTTCCTATTACTTCACCATCAAATCATAGCCTTTTTGCTTCAGTTCAATGAACTGATCCAGCCCCAGTTTTTTCATTTGTTCCACATAAGCATCCCACTCGTTATCAATATCTTTCTTGCCAGTAATAAAGTCAGCGAACACTGCTTTTCGGTAATTAGTCAAGTCAGCGCGATATTGCTTCATCATGTTGGCATCATCTTCGCCAAGAGCTCCTTCGACAAATACCCACTCACTTGGCATTACCACATCTTTGTAAACGTTCTCAAAAGCCCATGCTCTGGAATTCTTCTCTTCATAAGTAATCTCATTCCAAACCTCTTCATAAAACTTCTGATCTTTTAAGCCGACAAAAGAATTGTTCATCCCTATTTCTTTGGCGTGCTCAGCCATCTTATCCGGGGACTCTTCCCAGAACAATTGATAGGCTTTGCCATTACTGTCTGTATCCCAAGCAATACCTTTTAGTCCTCTTGTTACAAGCAGCAGCAATTCAGGATCAGTAGCAATTGCTTCCATCAAACGAACTGTCGCAGCAGGGTATTTATTATTCTTCGTAACGACAGCAACGTTCGCTGGACCAGCTACATAAGCCTGACTTCTAATCAATCCCTTAGTTCCATTGCCGCTGTCAATCGGCCCCATTGCTGTAGACAAATCAGGCTGACGATTGGCATAAGAATGATAGGAGCCGACAATTGGCGGACTGGAGCTGATCTTGGATGCATACGTATTGAAATCGTCAGTAAATACCTCCGGCGGGATTAGCCCTTCCTCATACAATTCACGCAAATATTTAAGCGGTTCTTTAATAGCCGGGTTGGTTGACT
Source organism: Paenibacillus nanensis (assembly GCA_040396195.1). Taxonomy (GTDB): domain Bacteria; phylum Bacillota; class Bacilli; order Paenibacillales; family Paenibacillaceae; genus Pristimantibacillus; species Pristimantibacillus nanensis_A. The sequence goes on along the minus strand of JBEBPB010000003.1, from coordinate 15,898 downwards.
GCTCCTTTACCGTTCCATTATCTATCATCAAATAGTCTGCATTCGTAATATAAACTCCAAAGCTTCCATAGATATCAAACTGACCGCCTACATAGCTGTCAAAAGCGAAATAATAAGGAATCACATCAGAAGGAATAGAACCTTTTCCTGCATTATCCTTAAATGCTTTCAATGTGTTTTTGAATTCCTCTGTTGTTTTAGGAACTGGCAGTTGGAGTTCTTCCAGCCAACTGTCCATAATAATCCACTGATCACGCAAATTGCGGTCATACGGTGCAAAGTCGATATAAGGCAAGCCGTACAACTTGCCATCAGCAGCAAGTGATCCGTTATAGACAAGTTTTTGTTCCTCCATAAAACGGTTCCATGTTGGAGCATACTTCTCGATCAGTGGCTTCATCTCAAACAATTGTCCACCCTCTGCTGCATTAGCCAAGCGGTTGTCATTCACAATCCCGCCCATGAGCAATTCCGGAAAATCATTGCCCGCAAACATTAAATCCTTTTTTTCCTCATCTTTGATCGTTTCTATCTTCAGATGAATGTTTGTCTTCTCTGCTACTTTTTTCCACACTTCTGTCGTATCCATATTTGGTCTTAACGTACTGTATCCGATGGCTGCCGTAATCGTAATCGGTTCTTTTGTAATCGGGTAGCCTTCCAAATAAGTCATCCCGCCATCCGCCAGCCCATCAGTCTCCTCAAGCGGATCGACCGGATTATTATTTATCTGTTCGCTTGATTTTCCACATCCTGCAAGCAAACTAAGAGCAAAAATAACAGATAAGCTGATCATTGTGAAAAAACGAAGATTTTTTCTTTTCATTTTACAATTGACCTCCTCTTATATATGCATATTGCTTACAAGCCCATTGACAAGCTAATCTCCATACTGCTTATTGGGATTGCTTATCGTGTAACCCGTGTAACCAATGCTTCCCTCGTCATCGCAGCCACCTCATTCAACTGTTCAATTTCCATTTGTTTAGAAACAGTAAATTGATGCTTTGGCAAAACCCGACTCGATATTTCCATTGAAACCCCTTGCAGTGACAAACTATATTTTGCATTTACCGGATAGAACTGATACTCTGCCATTGAACTGCTGCCAAGCAGTTGTTGCAGCTTCTCAGCTTGTTCTGGATCTTTGGCATAATTCTCAAATAACCAGTAATATAATTCTGGATGAAAATTAGCCATAACACCGCTGTAACCATCTGCACCAAGTCGCAAACTTTCAAGTAAAGTTGCACTATTTGCATTAAACAATTTAATTCCGCTGCCTTTGATTAAGTTCAGCTTCTCTTTTATTTGCTCCAAATTGCAGCAGGTATCTTTTATAAATAGAAATCTTCCTGACGCAATACAGGCTCGAAGTACTTTTGGTGTTAGCAATCTTTTGTACGGATAAGGGCATTCATAAATACCTAATGGTACATCAGGAAACTCTCGTAAAAACGCTTCCATTCTTTCGATTAACAAATCATCGCTTTCCTCTTGAGTCGCAAATCTGTTTGGCAGCAATACATAAGCATCAGGTTGCACACTCATTAATTCCTGTGCTTCATGCAATTGCTCCTCCAAATCATCCGCAGTATGACCGGATACGATGACCTGCATCCCACTTTTGACGGTCTGTTTTATGAAATGAGCCAAACTTTTCTTTTCCTTCAGCGAAAGTTGAAACATCTCACTTGATTGACATATTGCAAATATGCCAGCCGCTCCACGTTCTTCATAAAAACGAATCAATCTTTCTACAGCAGCATAGTCAATCTCGTTGTTTGCGGTAAAAGGAGTTACCATAGTCGGCCAAATGCCGCTGCGAATACTCTGCATGTCACCCATCCCCTGTTCGTTCTATAATACAGAACAACTTTCTATATTTTGCGATCGCAAGCTCATTTTAGCACAGCTTTTTGCAACTGTAAATCAGTTTTTTTCTAAAAACAATAATAAAACGGTCATTTTATACCTATTTCCTAATTTTCAGTATAAAAGAATTGATTATATCGACAACTTTGTTCTATAATAAAGAACGTGAGGAGGATGTTGGTAATGAGTGAAGAAGTAAAAGTAAAATCACTGAAAAAGGCACTTGATATTTTGGAGTGTTTTTCTGTAACAACACCTGAGCTAGGCATTTCTGACATAAGTGAACGGTTAGGATTGTACAAAAGCAATGTGCACAACATTATCTCTACCTTTGAACAATGCGGATATATAGAAAAGAACAATGAAACAGGAAAGTACAGACTTGGAACGAAAATATTAGAGATGTCCTATATTATTAATACTAATCTCGGGCTGCATAATGCGATTCACCCCCCAATGAGCACTTTGTCTGGTGAGATCAATGAAGTTGTCTACTTTGCCGTGCCAAAGGGTTCCCGGATTATGTATTTGGAGGGAGTCTATCCGGTCAATTCATTCAGCGCACGTTCAATGGTCGGCGAAACCGCCGAAATGTACTGCACCTCGCTGGGCAAAGCGATTCTTGCTTTTTTACAGCCTGATTTGGCTATTCGAGCAATTAGCGAGCAAAGCATGCAGCGCCATACTCCAACAACAATAACGGATCGTTCAGCACTGCTCGACGAATTGGAGCTAACTAGAAAAAGAGGCTACAGCATTGACAATATGGAACATGAATTTGGTATAAAATGTGTTGGCGTTCCTGTTTTCAAACGTGATGGCTCGCTACTGGGAGCAATGAGTATCTCAGGTCCTTCACTGCGTATGGAGGATAAATTGGAAGTTTATGCGGAGAAACTCCATAATTTCAGTCAAAAAATAAGCCTGCGCACATAGCGCAGGCTTATTTCTTATCAATTTCTTATTTCCAGCCGTTTCATCTTTGCTTTAGTCTATCACTTCTACCAATCGCGTTCTCGAATGGCTGTCTCCGTATCAATATCTATATGGTAAGCAAGCAGCACATCTTCAACTGTCTCAGCTATCGACTCTCTTGCAACGGTTTCGAGTTCACTATCATGCTCTTCAAACTCATCTTGCAGATCATTAATTGCGATAATCATTTCATCCAGCTTAGTTTGTACATCAGCCAAATCATGCTTGCCTTCTTCCAAATAACTGACAAGCCCTTCTATTAACACTTTTATTTTATCAACCAAAAAATTGGGGAAATACCCATCTCTATACATATCCTTCAAATACTCAATTTTCTTCATAAAAAAACCTCCGCACCCTCTATACTATTATTAAGCTTCTTACAGCAACTTGCCAGCAAATCGGCAACACTTTAAGAATATCATCAATAGACTCTGTGCAGAATAGTTCTTTTCTCCTTGTTGCAAAAAATGCTATACCAAACATTTTATTTTTAAAAGATTTACTTTAATATGTTTGTTGGTCATAGGCTTTTTTTACCCAGTCGAACAAATAGGCACTGCCACCTTTATCCGGATGCAGCTTTTTCAATAGTTCTCTTGCCTGCTTACGTACTTCTGCCCTGCTTTTTCCCTCTGCTGCACCTACGAGAACTGCAAATGCAACCTTCTTCCGCTCTTGCTCATTCCTTGCGTAATCCATACTATGTCCAGAGCTGTCTCCATACATGCTGTTGTAGGCCTGACTGCGATCTGCCGGAATTTTTCCTAATAGCTGATTTAGCTCGTGTTCCATATCATGCAGCTGTTCCCCTAGCATTTGTTCGTCTGTGGGCAATTCTCCATCCCAAAATTCAAACTCGAACTGCTGTTGTAATCTTTCAAACCTATCCATCAAATCGTTAAACATAATAACAGAAAGCTGTATTCGACTAGCCAGTTTAAAAATAAGATGGACTTGCTCAACTGCCCAGTCTTCCCAATGCAGTGAATAAGCATGCAACAATTTTCGCATATGCTTTTTCTCTACATGCCGCTCATGGATATAGCAATAAAACCGTTCTTGTTGATCTGGCGCAAGCTTTTGTCCAATTTGAACTGCTAGCTGAATATCGATCTGCCCTCGCTGAACCGCAACAATCCACTGATCAGATAGATGATTCAATGCTTCTGCAATACTCGCAATATAAACCTGGCGTTTTTTCTCTTCAGCCTCTGTATGTGCACTATACTTGGAAGGTTTCATTATAGTCGACAACCTTCCCGTCTATTTTTTCGCTTATTTGATAAATACACTTGCTATCACCTGAAGCCATACAATGCGATCGTCTTACATCAGCATGCAATACATTGCGAAACAGATCCAGTTCACAGGCGCAAAGCCCAGGCGCTCGGCTTGCCGCTTTGGCAACCGGACAATTTGCCTGCTCCAAATAATATGATCCGTTTGCACTTTCGCTCAAACGCACCATATAGCCCTCTTCATCTTGAATTTGCGCCAATCGCTTGACTCGTCCGGCAAATTGACTGCTTCTGGAGACGGATTCATACTTTGCTTGCAATCTGTCTCTTCTGCTGACAAGCAGCTTTTCCAAACCGGTCTGACCTATCATTCTTTCAATTCCTTCAAGCAATTCCTCCGCCAACTCATCGTATTGATGGGGAAATAACTGTGCTGCGGCCTCTGATAAGCTGTAAACTGCTGATGGCTTGCGAGCATCCCTTCTCTCAAAGGCTGACTGAATATAACGATCCTTCTGCAAGGCAGATAAGTGGCGCCGCACCGCCATTCCAGTAATTCCCACCCTGTCAGCTAATTCCTGCACGGTTAACCGTCCTTGCTTTTTCAACAATACAATTATTTCTCTGCGTGTAAATGAATCATTGCTTGCGCCTGCATAAGCATACATTGTAATCCCTCCTTTTACATTATAGAGGAGTGAAGCTGGAAGAACCTGCCGCTGTCTCTCAGCTTAGCTCTTCAAGCATAACATCAGCAGGTTTTCCGGCTGCCTCTTCTTTAATAATCAGCTTGCATTATATACGATGTGCACCGTCGTACAGTCTATTCACTTCCTCCCAATCCACTACATTCCACCAAGAGGAAACAAAATCCGGCCGCTTATTCTGATATTGCAAATAATAGGCATGCTCCCAAACATCAACTACAAGAATGGGTTTCTTATCCTCCATAAATGGCGTATCCTGATTCGGCGTGCTCATTACTTCAAGCTTATCGCCATTTACAACAAGCCATCCCCAGCCTGAACCGAATCTGCTAATTGCCGCCTTAGACAATTCATCCTGCATTTGTTCAAAACTGCCAAAATGTTTATCAATGGCTTTGGCAACGTCTCCATTGGGCTTGCCTCCACCCGTTGGACTCATAATTGACCAATAAAGACTATGTCCATAATGTCCGCCTCCATGATTGCGGACTGCCTCGCGTATTTCTTGCGGCACATCATTTAAGTGGCTAATCAGCTCCTCTACTGTTGCATGCTCAAACTGTGCTTGTCCTTCAAGCGCCTTATTCAAGTTAGCAATATAGGCAGCATGATGCTTGCCGTGATGGATTTCCATCGTTCTTGCGTCCAAATACGGCTCCAACTCGTCGTAGGCATAATTTAACTTTGGCAAAGTAAACTTCTCCATATTGTTCATCTCCTTGATTATCCGAAATTGATTTGTTGCGAAAAGATAAATCCATTTTCAGTTTACACAACAGAAACAATTTTGTACATATACAAAATTATTTCCCTTAGCAAACTTTATGTTTATAATGCTCTATCCATGCCTCAACATGGCGTTTTTGTCATAGTATATAATAATTGAACGCAAAAAAGAGCAGGATTGGTATCCTGCTCTCGCTGCTCTTACCCGACCTATCTGATTGACACAACCTCTTCGCCTTGCCATTCTATATCAATCACATGATCCTCAAAATATTGTCTCTGCCAGTTATAAGCGCACTAATTAATCCTCGTTGATTCGCAGCGCCTCTGCTGCTTTAATTTGGACAGCAGCCCGAGCGGGAGCTGCATTTAATATTAACGATAACAAAGCAAGCACCACAAGTACAGGAATAATAATAGGATAGGCGTAATAAACACCAAGTGGAGCTTCGTGGCTTTGCAATGTTCCTGTAACTGCTTGAATAACGAGATGCGAACCGCTAAAACCAACAGCCGTCCCGATCAACAATCCTATTAAACTGACTGTAAATCCTTCTGCAACAAATATCCAATAGATTTGTTTGTCAGGCACGCCTATACAGCGCATCATCGCAATATGCTTTATTCTCTCCTGTACAGCTCTATATTGAATAACGGCAAGTCCCATTAAGCCAATCAATGCTGAAAAAATAGTAAACCCGACAAAACCTGTCCCGAATTGCTTCGTTACCAGCTCATCAGATAAATGAATCAAATACGGAACTTTAAATGTCGAAATATCATTAATCACAAATTGTTGTTCCAGCAACTGACTCAACTTAACATCAGAGTAGTTAAAATCAAATAATACAAATCCCTGTTCATGCTGATTAGGCCATTTGTTGCCGTACGGCTGCAATCGCTCTGCAATCGTTTCGTGAACGAAAGTTGCGGCATATACATCATTCAAATTCATTTTGCTCTCATCATCTGTAAATCCCGCTACAATAAATTCTATTTCATCAACTGCTTGCCACTTTTCCTCCATCATTCGCATCTTCCCCTCATACACAGGAAGCTTCAGCTTTTGTCCCACATGCACTGGCATAAATTCGGCATCATAAGCACCGCCTCTGCTCATGTAATAGAGAGGTAAAATTATATATTCAGGATTGGACCTAACCGCATTCCATGCCTCCTCATCACTGCTGAACTGCTTAGCACGATCGATCAGTTTAAAACCATTCTTGCCTGCCAAACCATCCGTAACCGGAATAACTGCCTGAGCACCTCTGTTTTCCAAAAAATTAATCATAAAAGGTTCAACGACTAATGTTTTTTCAACATACATGGAAATTGTGGGATCATTGATCGCAGCCGCTTTAATTTTTTCCCGCTCATCATCGCTGCGATAAGAGGCATAACTTCCATAGCCAAACACGGTTTGATTGGTTCGATCCACACTGGTGAATGAGACATTCACCGCCGTCAATGTCAAGGTGAAGGTAATTGTCATCATAACAAGTGCAAATAGAAGTGAAATCGTAAAGGCTCTTCCGCTATATTGGCGTGGATATTTAACAGCGAGCAGAATCGATAATGCAGGGACTCGCAGCAGTGCAAGAAGTGAACTAAGCGGTTTAGCTGCTTTTCCAACCAGGATATACGATAAATATAACATAAATATACAGCTAATTATCCAGCTAATAAAAAGAAAGAGCATATTATCACTAGTTATTTCTTTTGTATCGATTAAAGAATCATAGATATGCATTCCCGTTAAATAGGCACCTGCAGCGAAAAAAAGCCAAATCATAAACTTGTTTATGATTTTCCTAGGACGGGTATTGGATATTTTGCCTTTTAACGCTTCAACAATATTTATTTGGGCTGCTTTACGGGCAGCAAACAATGAAACAGCTAACATAAACGCCACTATCGCAACAAATAATACTACTGCGCTGCGCATAGTAATATAGGCGGAAATCTTCATGCTTTCTCCGGTCATTCTTGCCAGTTGTTCTGCATATGCGCCGTATACCCAGTCTACTAATGCCATGCCGCCGCCCAATCCAGCAATTGTTCCAACAATACTGCTTAACAATGACAGCAATACCGCTTCCACCATAAACATGCTCGTAATTTGTCCTCGCGTCAATCCGATTGCCCGCAGCAAACCATATATCCCTTTTCGAGATTCCCCAATCATAATAAGAACCTGGCGCATAAATAGTAGACTGGAAATAACGGCTATTGAACTAATCAGACCTATTAGCATTGTGAACTTCATTTTATTTGCCTTGTTAATAAAGTCATTTTTTATATAGGTAACTGTATAGTCTATTTCTGGCAGCAAAAACATAGCGTTGAGCGATATGTCCGGATCAAAGGAAGTCACTAATATATGCGGATATCCATCATCTTTTATATCTGCCATGATTCTTGCCGTTTGCTCAGTAACAATTACGGAGCCCTTATAATTTCCTCCTTCCTGATACCCTGTCAATCCTGTAGTTTCAGTAATCTCCCGTACTCGAAGCAAGTTGTCTCCATTTTTCGTTAACAGCTTTACAACATCACCTTGCTTAACCTCGAGCAACTTTGCAGTTTCAATATCCAATATAAGCTCGTCATCCTCAAGTCCATTGTTCCACAAGGCTGCCCTATCTCCATCAAAGCTTGCAGCCTCCTCCATAGAAAATCCCATCAATAGCAATGACGTAACAGCCTGTTCATAATTATTTGGGGTTTTAGCAGACATAACACTTGCTTCCGTACTAATATAAGGCAATATATAATATTGTTCCCCTGCTATATCTGTATGCCCTCTAATAACTTTTACTTGTTCAGACGTAAATAAATGACGATCACTATCGGCAGGAGTTAATTTCCAATTAATTGGTCCAAGCCGATTTTCTATCCATGTTTTACTGCTGTGCTCAATAGAATCATAGTTCACGATGCTGATTGCAATCAGCATCGCCCCTATCGCTCCCGCTGCTGCTGTAAGCAAGGTTTGCTTCCAATGCTTGCGCAAATTAGCCAGCGCCATTTTCCATACAACAACCGAGCCCATCATACTAATCCGCTCCTGTCATGCAGCATTCTTCCGTTTTCCATTCGGATAATGCGATGCGCCCGAGCTGCAATTTGCGGATCATGAGTAACAATAACGACTGTCGTTCCATGATGTCGATTCAACATTTCCAATAAGCCAATAATTTGTCTAGCAGTGTCAGTATCAAGTGCTCCTGTTGGCTCATCCGCCCAAATAATTTTTGGTTTTCCGGCTATTGCCCGGGCAATGGCAACCCTTTGATTTTGCCCGCCGGACAGTTCATGAGGATATCGGTTCACCTTATCTCCAAGTCCTGTTTCTGATAATGCTTCAATCGCACGTTTTTTGGCACTGCTTGTCGAATATCCGGCTGATATAAGTGGCAACGCCACATTCTCCCATGCAGACAGGACGGGAACTAAATGGTAGGCTTGAAAAATAAAACCCATTTGCTCCAGTCTAAGTCTAGTTATTTGCTTATCGCTCCAGCTATGCAGCGGTGCATCGCCAATCCATACCTCTCCGCTGCTCACTGCTTCTATTCCTGCCAATATATGAAGCAGTGTTGTTTTGCCGCAACCAGACGGACCAGTTATCGCTACCATTTCTCCACTGTCTATTGTCAACTGAACCTCACGCAGTGCTTTGGCTGCCGCTTCTCCTTCTCCAAACGTTTTGGACAAGTTCTTTACACGTATCAACATAGCTCCTTCACCTCTTGTTTCGCTTAGTACTATTAATCTAGCAAAACGCTTTGCATTTTTAATGAAGTAATTGTGCAAAACTTGTGCAAAAATGGACAGACTTATTCCTGCATGACAGGTATTTCAACAGAAAAGCAGGTACCCTTCCCAAATTTGCTCCATGCTTCCACATTCCCCTGATGAGCATGAACAAATTCTTTTACGATGGCAAGACCAAGACCTAGCCCGCTCTTACCCTGAACTGCACCTCCTCTTTTGGCGCCACGAAAAAATCGGTCAAACACCTTGGTCAAATCCTCTTCTTCCATACCGTTGCCATCATCACGAACCTCTAATCGGATCATTGTTTTACTTTCATTCATGCCAAGTGTCAGTTGTACATCAGTCTTTGCATGTTCCAGTGCATTCCCCAACAAATTAATAATCACTTGTCTTAATCTGCTTTCATCTGCATAGATCAGTAGTTCATGCGGTGCATGCAGCGTTGTATGAATTTGTTGTTCCTCCGCTTCAATAGCTAACGTTTCTACTACTTGTCTGGCAAGCTCTGCTAGGGAAAACCAGCTTTTTGCAAGCGACAAATTGCCGGATTCCGCCAGTGACAGCTGTTGCAGATCACGAACCAGCTTCGTCAAGCGTATTGTCTCATCATGCAAAGCGGCAGCTTGATCCAATGACAACGACTGATTGTCTAATATAGCATGTTCCAACTGTGTGCGCATAACAGCAATTGGTGTTTTTAACTCATGGGCAATATCTGCCACCATCGTTCGCCGCACCGTTTCTAATTTATTGAGCCGTTCTTTTTGCAAACGAATAACTTCGATTGTCGCATGTACCGCTTCCTCTGCTCCAAGTTGCTTTTCTACTGGTTGCTCCATTATTTGCTGATACAATAAACTTGCCGTATATAGCCGTTCTTGCTGTATAAGCTTCAAGCGCCGACGGCGAACAAGCATGCTCCCCCACATCATGAACAGTCCTCCAACAATTGGAAGCCATCTTTCAGCAAGCTGATAACTTACCGATTTTCCCATATGTATAGCCGAATATCCGATCACTTCGCCATTCACCAATATCGGCATTTTTCTTAGCTTATCCTGCTGTTTGTGAATAGTATAAACGTGTATATCCGATTGAAAATTGTTGTAAGCTATCGCAGCCGCCTTGCTGTTTGCTGTATCATATATAAACACAATTAAGAATCGATCTCCGCTCATCATATAACGATTCCGTTGCATTTTTTCCTGGAGGCCTGCAAAGCCACCTGTTTGCTCCACAAATAATTTGGCATATCCGTTCCAATAAAGCCCCGTTCGTTCGGATTCTGATTTATAAAGCTGGGAGAAAACAGCAGTAACACCGATCCATAATATCCCTGCAGCTAACAATCCAATTAAAATAGGTTTCACCCATTTTTGAATGGACCGGTCATACATCACTTTCCCCTCCTCTGCCGTTCAATCATGCATGGTATTTTTCGGTGAAGCGATACCCTACCCCATATACAGTCTCTATATAGGCAAATTTCTGTGATTGCTCATGCTCAGAGAGCTTCCGCCGCAAATTACGAATATGCGAATCAAGAGTACGCTCGTACCCCAAGTAGCTTTCTCCTAAAGCCTCATCCATCAAATGCGTCCGTGTAAATACTCTTCCTGGAGAAGCGGCAAGTTTTTGCAGCAGTAAAAACTCCGTCCGCGTCAAGTCAAGCTTTTTCCCTGCGATTTCAGCATGAAACTTTATCGGGTCAATCAGTAGTTTCCCTCTTCGGATAGTTTGCTCCTCTTCCTCACTCTGCCCGGAATAAGAAAGAACCGATTGCTTCGCCACTCGGCGCATAACCGCCTTTATTCTTGCGCTAAGCTCTCGCAAGCTGAACGGCTTGGTCAAGTAATCATCTGCTCCAATTTCCAGAGCAAGCACTTTATCCAACTCGTCCTCCTTTGCGGTAACCATAATAAACGGCAGCTGCCAGCTTGCTTCATTGCGCTTGCATATGTCCAGCCCGTTCATCCCGTCCGGCAACATCCAATCCACTAACAAAAGATCGGGCCGCACTTCAGCTATTCGCTTTTCCGCTTCTTGAAAGGAGGCAGTACCGAACACCTCAATCCCCTCTTTCTTCAAATAAGAGGAGCATTCCTGAAGTAGCTTTTCCTCATCTTCAATCCAAACTATTCTCAAAACATTCCCTCTTTTCCGATCAAGCCGACAACAACAGCAATACTCTGTTTTCTTACCATTATGAGAGATATCAAACATTTTTTGCAACCGCATGTTGTGAAAATTTGTTCGCAAACACAAAGAACCCTGTCCTATACACTCCATCTTGAGGGTATATGTCAGGGATTTATCCAGTATCTTCCATTTTTTTGTGATCCTTCATCTTGTTTTGCTCCAAGCTGCCTACAAAAAACCGGCAGCCTCTTTACGAGCTGTAGTAATTTTCCACGCCAATTCCAATTGTCCAATAATGACGCGCCTTCGCCATATCTTCCTCCAGCCACTCCTTATCTTCCTCATAGCAGCCTTCCGCCTTCGATTCCTCTATCGACTCAAGCACGTCTGCTGGTGCAAACGACCGATAAATGCCTGTGCTAATTTCTAAAAAGCTCGTGCCGTATTCACGCTCAGAATCGTCTATTCGACCATTATTTTTTTCCAGCAGCAAAGCAAACAGCTGTTCGCCAGGCAATTCAAAAGCCCGCTGCCCATAAATATACGGTACCGTTCGTTCACAAAATGGACCATAGGTACACTCGATAAATTCAACTTTCCCTGCTGCATTCAAATCAATCCGCAGCTCCAGCTCATCATAAAACAACTGCTCGCCATATATGCTTGAAGGTTCACCCAGCAGCTTTATAACCTCCGCTTTCATATTACCAAATGCTATCGTTCCGAATCCTTCAACTTCAATGCCTTCCAGTGGGGATAGGTTAATATTTTTCATAATAAGCCTCACTTTTAATAGATAGTGAATAACAGATAATGGGCAATAGATCATTCATGTTCTATTGTGGGGCAAAAGCTACTATGCTGCAAGTAAAATTACTTGCTCCAGCAAGGCTGCCTCTTCATTTCAAGCTTGCTCCTGCTGACGCATCAAGCGGTATTTCGTTGGCGAAATGCCTTCTCGTTTGCGAAAAGCTCGAGAAAAGTTGTTCTCATCTACAAAGCCAACCAGTTCCACAATTTCTTTTACAGTAAGGCTGTACAATCGCAATAATTATGTACAAAAACCCTGATCCGGCGGCAACATTGCGTTGGGCTGATCACTTCCTGAGCGAGGAAGGCACAGTACTGGCACGCCTGGGCATCAAGGATGTTACCTATACCATTGACGCTGATGGCTTTTATAAGCTAAAGGATGAATTTCCCAATAATCCACAAGATCTGACTGTTGACGAAGCATTATCAGAATATCCTATTTTCCAGGGTGGAGGTATACCACAGCATGTCACCCAAAAGGTTAATCAAAGCGCAGCTGTTCTGCCAGAGATGATCGCTAACAAGGATGTTATTCGACCTTTTCTTGTACCGGATGAAAAGCTGATGATCCCTACCTTCTCCGAAGAGGAAAATATTCAATTAAGCGCACTTGCTACTGATATTGAAGCTTTTACAGAAGAACAAATTGTAAAGTTTGTTACCGGCGCCAGATCACTGGCTGAATGGGATCAATATGTAAGCACGTTGATTACGGCGATTTCACCAAACTGGAGCATGTACTTGTCACGCATACTCACGAAGATCATTTCAACTATATGATGATGAATGTTCGCAATATGGCAATTGAACGCCAGCAAGAACCGCTTCACTATTATTTAACTGATAAAGCATTCGACATTGTTGATTTTTATCGTCAAAGCCGCCCGATTATGAAGGGACTGACTTTGCAGCTAGAAGAAAAAGGAATTGTAGCCTTTCACAAGCTTGAGTTCAATCAGCAAATTAAACTAGCTGGCATGGAGGTTACCCCGCTGCGGGGCAATCATCGCGGCAATATGGGGGAGGATTGCGCCAATTACCTGATGCGCTTCGAAGACGGCAAAAAACTGTACTGCGGTGTAGACACCGGCTGGTACTTGCCGGAAACCTTTGAGCAACTGGAATATGCCGCGCTTGATGTGCTGATCAGCGAGTGCACCTTTGGACTGACGCCTGGTCGCGGTTTGCATCCGGGAGGTCATTTGGACGCCTATAGCTGCATGGCACTTTTCCATAAGCTGCTGGAGCAAGGAACCATTCATGCGGGCACAAAAATTTTTGTTACGCATATTAATCACTTTACCTCGACACACGCCGACTTGATCGAGTGGTTTGCCAAGCAAGACTTTCCGTGCAGTATTACAGTGGCTTACGATCGACTGCATATCTAAGCCATCATGCTATAATTTTTAGTTTAAATTTTATTTTTCGGCATACCGGACACCATTTGCTGACTTGAAGCATTGCATTATGCTTTTACAGTCGTAAACTGGTGTCTTTTTTACTGTTCGATATTTTCTCTTTTTTCACACTTTAGCCGGATTGTCACCCCCGTCCCGTTCTCGTACAATATTTTTATAAGTTTGCTATCACTACAAACATCGTTTGTTATAGGATCTAGCCAAAACTGTTTTGAGAGGATGTCTGCAAATATGACGTTTCAACCGGGTGCAATATACAGCACATGGAATCCAAAAATAAATGCGTATACAGCCTATCAATTTACTCATCTCATCCCTGCCAAAGATAGTAAAAGCCAGGACAGCTATGCGATTTTACAATTAAACTGGAGTGGCCCCACCCTGCCTCCTATTGATGAGCTTGCAAATGCCGAGCCATTTGTTTTCGACTTTTACTTCTGGGACAAGCAATATGAGCATGTTATCTGCCCAGCCCCTATCCCAAAAAGCTATACATATATCGGGCAGCTTCCTTTACTGGAAACTGAAATCCCGAGAAGCTATGGTTCTTGGACGCCGAATGATAGACTGGAACGCCAGCGCGACTGGGATCTAATACCTGCTGAGAAGAGAGCCGCCTTCTACGCTGCCGTTTATCATCATAATAATCAGGAAGTAGTAATTTGCGATCAAACCTTCCGCATAAGAAATAATCGTCTTTTTTTGGAGTCGCTGCCTGACTTAACAGATTATAATGAGCTGGATCTGCTGCCTTGCTTGACGAATCTGCGCGCAGATCGCTGGAACAAAAACCTGGAGCAGTACATTAACAATCATTATTTTATATATGATTTAGAACTGCACTGCCAAGAAAATAATCTTCAATCCGCTCATCCCAACGAGCAAATTGCTCAAGCCTATGACATTACGAACGGGATAATTGATCTCAGCAGCTCAAGGATAACCAATCTTGCGATAGACTCGGCTCTCTTTTCGGTAATACATAAGGTTATTTTACCTCTTAATTTGAGACAGTTGTCCGTTTTCAATATGTCAGAAGCCACCCCTCGTGCTTTCTTTGTTCATCCTTATGAGGGGAAAGACTGCACACTTATGCTAAGCGGGAAAGAATCAATCCGGCTAGATGCTATACAAGGGCTAGACCATATGAGCGAGCTGTATCTCAACAATATTACTGAACTTGATCTCTCCTTCGTCGTTACCGCTTTTCCGAAGCTGGATACACTGCGCATTTGGGGCAATATGGGGATGCTTTACCATACAGACCAAATTGAAAAACTGGATGAACTAACAATGCTGACCATTACCGAAATGTTCGGTTTTCTGGGCAGCGAATTTCCTCCTCCGGCAAAGCTGCCTAAGCTCGATACATTGTGGCTCACAAGCGTGCCGGCTGAAGCAGCAGTTTCTATTAAGCAAGCCTATAAACATGAAAAAAAGAAAGGCTTTGACCTGGATGTTAGGCAGCCACGCAAACCGGAATGGATCGCTGATAACGTCGATAATCCATTCCGAACTTGGGATGGACGAACCGGCATAACTGCTGCTCAAGCACAAAAAGCCGCTGCTCTTTACAAAAATTTCGCTTCCAAGCTGCGCGCTCTGCAAGCTCGAACCGACGTGACTGTCAGCACACAAAATGAACAAACTGGCGAGTCTGTCGAGCAACAGCTGATAGATATGCTGTGTACGTATATCGAAGGCTTCAACAAACTGGACAAGCGCAAAGTCTTTATTTACACAGAGGAACGTGAGGATATTATAACTGCCGTATCACCACTTGTCTCGCGATATGCCACTGAACTGAAGAACAACGGAATCTATATTAATGAAAATAGGATATGGGAAATAACCGATGAGCTTCGGGATTTTTAATTTAATGTGCTTTTTTGCGAGATAGAGGCTTTGCGGAGCTTACGGTTGTCACAGTGGCTATTCAAAAATCAGCAGATTTTCATCGAAATACACCCTTTAGCCGCCGCCGCGAGGCTGTTGATTAACTGTTAATAAACAACTTGAGCCTAAAATTTATTCGTTACTGCAAACAAAAATGGACTTCCGACCACTGTTATATTTAAATTTTTACTGAACTGACCTTTAAAGGTGAAAAATTGTATATAAAGGCGGGCGCTATCGCTTCTACAGTTCCATTTTCGCTTTCCATGAGCTAGCATTTTGTTTTGCTCCAAGTTGTTCACAGTTAATCGACAGCCCAAAG